>CAWHLP010000033.1:0-242088 GCA_963830205.1 uncultured Alphaproteobacteria bacterium
ATGGGCTTTCACATGCCCTTTGCCGCGCTGGTGAACAAGCCGCAGCGCTACATCGACATCGCCAATATCCTCGGCGACAAGCCCCTGATGATCCCACCTTTCCTGGCGCCGGCGGATCGTCCGCAGGATGTCGACGGCTGGAAGCGCGTCGGCGGGCAACTCGCCGCCGGTGCCGAAGCGGCGGGCGCCGCCGGGCTCAAGGTGGCCTGGCACAATCACGAATACGAGTTCCGCATGTTGCCGGACGGCACGCGGCCGATCGACCATCTGCTCGCCGAAGGCAGCGCCGCCGGTTTCGAGATCGATCTTGCCTGGGTCCTGCGCGGCTGGGCCGATCCGAAGGCTGAAATCGAGCGCTTCGCCTCGCGCATCACCGCCATCCAGATCAAGGACACTGCGCCGCCGAGCACGCTCGACGACGAGAACGGCTGGCGCGCGGCCGGCGACGGCGTCGTCGACTGGGCGAACGTCTGGCCGCTCTTCAACAAGACGCCCGCCGAATACGTGATCGTCGAGCACGACCGGCCGGTGGATTGGCGACGGATCGCCGAACGGTCGTACAGGTTCACGAAATCCATGGGCACGACCCCCGTCAACGTCAGCGAGGTCAAGAAATGATTTCCGGCATTGGTCATATCGCTCTTCGCGTGAAGGACGTCGAAGCGAGCGTCGACTTCTACTGTAAGGGCGTCGGGCTGGCCGAGGTTCATCGGCTTTACCGCGACAGCGGCGCGCTCTGGCTGGTGTATGTTCGCATCACCGACGACCAGTTCCTCGAGATATTCCCGTCGGGCGAGGGCGACGTGCCGCCGCGCGAGCAGACCGGTGTGAATCACATCTGCCTGGCTGTCGACGACGTGGATGCCTTCGCCTCCGAGCTGCAAAGGAACGGTGTGGTGATGACCAAGGACCCGGGGAATGGCGCCGACGGCAACCGCGGCGCCTGGATCACGGATCCCGACGGCAATCGCATTGAGCTTATGCAGATGCGGCCTGATTGCATTCAGTACCAGGCTATCCGCCGCTGGCACGAGCAGCAGTCGGCGTCGTAGCTCGTCCGCCCTTGCTGAACGACGGCACATTCGCGGGAATGAGGAGGTCCATCCGCTTCGTCCTCGTTCCTTGAAAGCTTCGATCGCATACCGGCACGTCGGCAGTTTTCGACGTGCTCATCACTCATGTCACTGGATTGGTAGGTCGCACCATGCCCAAGTCCGTTTCCCAGCGCATCCGTCCGGCATTGCGGCGGCGTCTGCAGCCCGGTCAGGTGTCCGAGCTGACGGTCGTCAACGCTGACGGCAGCGGGCGCGAAGTCATCTACGAGGTGGGTGAACTCATTGAGGCGCCCAACTGGTCCGTCGATGGCCAATGGCTGATCTTCAATGCCGACGGCCGGCTGTTCAAGATATCGCCTGACGGCCAGCAGGGGCCCTACCGCATCAACACCGCTCCGGTCGAGGACGCCAACAACGATCACTGCCTTTCGCCGGACGGCAAGTTGGTGTTCATCAGCTCGCGCGATCGCCATCTCTATGCCGCCCCGATCGACGGCGGCGCTCCGCGACGTGTTTCACCCGATCAGGATCCGAGCCGAAACTACACCTATTATCTCCACGGTGTTTCGCCCGACGGCAAGACACTGGCTTATGTCGGCCTGGAGCGGCGCCCGGGTGGCGTCATCACCCGGATCTGCACCATACCGGCGGATGGCGGCGCGATCACCGAATTGACGGATGGCGCCTGCCCGGTGGACGGGCCCGAGTTCTCGCCGGATGGGCAATGGATCTATTTCAATTCCGAGGCCGCTGCGACACAACCGGGTCATGCCCAGATCTTTCGCATGCATCCCGACGGGGCGGGGCTCGAACAACTGACCTTTGACGAGCGGGTGAACTGGTTTCCACATTGCTCGCCGAACGGTGCGAAGGTCGCCTTCATCAGCTTCCCGACAGGCACGCGCGGTCATCCCGCCGACAAGGACTGCGTCATCCGTATGATGGATCCAGACGGCGGCAATGCGCGAGATGTTGACGCTTTCTTCGGCGGGCAGGGCACCATCAACGTCAACTCATGGTCGCCAGACAGCCGGCGCTTCGCCTATGTCACCTATCCCCTGTCGAGTGATTGAGCGCTCGGCAGCAGGTCAGCCTCCGGCACTTGCGTCTCCTCCGCCGTCAGGTTCGGACGCTGCGAGGGCTTGCGCGGCACGGAACTGCTCCATGATCGACGGATCGGGCGGGTAGAACGCGCTTGCCGGCGCGCCAGCCTCGATCTTGTCGCGGATCCAGCTCTCCACCTGTTCCAGTTCATACCCCTCCCGCGCAAGCTGCGCTGCCAGATGTCGGGGAACGACCACCACCCCGTCGGGATCGCCGACGACGATGTCGCCCGGCTCCACCAGCACGTCACCGCAGCCGATCACTTCCTGGATGCCGGCCGCCAGAAGGGCGCGATTGCTGGGTGCAGGGGCGACGCCATTGCAGAAAACGGGGATCGCCATCTGGGCGATCGCCGCGCCGTCTCGCATCGACCCGTCTGTGACCAAGGCTGCCACACCGCGCGCCACCAACGCAGCGACCATGACGTCGCCAAGGCCGCCGCATGTGGTGTTGCCGCGCATATCGATGACCAGCACGCTGCCCGCCGGAATTCGATCAATGGTGCCGTGCAGCGGGCTCTTGCGGCTGACGATGCTCGCCCTGTCGGTCAGATCCTCGCGCACGGGAACATTGCGAAGCGTGAAGGCGGGGCCGACGAAGCGCGCATTGGCCGGGTTCAAAGGCCGCGCCTGGCTGATCGTGCGGCTACGCAGACCGGCCGTCTTGATCATCAGGCCCGCCAGCGTGTTGGTGCTGACCTTGCCGAGCAGCTCCAGGGTCGCTGCGTCCAGGCTCTCGTCCTCGCTCATCGATGCCTCCAGCCCGAGGGCCGCCACCGCGCGGGCGGCTTCTGCAACATCTGCTGCTCGGCAGGCTGGCGCACTTGAGGGCCTAGCCCTTGGCCGCACCGGCGGTCAGGCCACCAACGAACAGGCGCTGAACGCCGAAGAACAGGACCACGATCGGCAGCGTCATGATGACCGAGGCCGCCATGACGGCGCCCCAGTCGACGTTGAATTCCGAACTGAACTCCGCCAGCCCGATGGGCAGCGTCTTGACGCTGCTGTCGGTGGCGAAGACGAGCGCGAAGATGAACTCGTTCCAGGTCGTCACGAAGCAGTAGACGACGGTCGATACGATTCCCGGAACCGCCAGCGGCAGGACGATCCGCACGAGGATCGTCATCCGCGAAGCCCCATCCACCAGCGCGGCTTCCTCGATCTCGTAGGGGATGGAGCGAAAATAGCCGATCAGCATCCACACGCACAGCGGCAGGGTGTGGATGAGGTAGACCAGAATGAGGCCCAGATACGTGTTGATCAGGTGCAGGTGGCCCAGAATGATGTAAAGCGGCACGATAACGGTAGCCGTCGGCAGAAGCTGGCTGACCAGAATGGACGCTTGCAGGATGCCGGCGCCGCGGAATCGGAAGCGTGCAAAACCGTAAGCCGCCAGCGAGGCAAGGATGAGCGAGATGCCCGTCGAGCCGACCGAGATCACCACGCTGTTCAGGAAGTAGCGGGGAATGTTGGAACTGAAGAGCACGTTGGCATAGTTCTGGAGTGTGAGGTGCTGGGGAATCCAGGTCGGCGGCACCGTATAGAGCTCCTGCAGCGGCTTGACCGAAGAGACGATCATCCAGCAGAAGGGAAACAGCGCCGCGGCCGAGAAGATCGACGCCAGAAAGTAGCTGAAGGGGGAACTGCGCTTGCTGTTCATTCGCGGCCCCCTGACTTTTCGCGGCGCTGCGAGATGGCGACCTGACCGGCGATCACGATGAACAGGACGGTGAACAGGATCAAAGACAGCGCCGCTGCCGTATTGAAACTGAAGTTCTCGAAGGCCTCCTTGAAAATCTGGATCGGCAGGATCAACGACTGATTGGCGGGGCCGCCCGTGGTCATCGCATAGATGATGGTGATCGCGTTCATTCCCCAGATCAGGAGCAGAAGGGTAACCGACGTCAGAACCCCCGCCAGATGCGGCAGCATGATGAAGCGGACCTCGTGATAGAAGCTGGCGCCGTCGATACGCGCGGCTTCGTAGAGATCTTCGGGAATGCCTTGCAGCGACGCCAGCACCATCAGCGCCACAAAGGGAAACATCTTCCACACGTTCACGGCTATCAGGCTGGGCTTGACCAGCGTGGCGTCGGTCAGCCAGCCGACCGGTTTGTCGATGATATGCAGCGCCTCCAGGCCATAGTTGATGATGCCGAATTCATAATGGTACATCCACGCCCACGTCGTGGCGGCCACGATGCCGGGTACCACCCAGGGGATCAGCAAAATGCTGCGAACCACGCCACGGCCGACAAAACGCCGGTCGAGAAGGATCCCGGCGACAACGCCCAGAAACAGCTCCAGGACGATCGAACCGCCGACATAGAAGATCGAATTGTATGTCGCCTGCGCCGTAACCGGCGACCCGACGATGATCCTGAAGTTGTTCAGACCGACAAAGTGACCGGCGTCGTTGGTGAAAGCCAGGAATGCCGTGTTGACGAGCGGATAGGCGACCATGACGCCGAGCACGAGTATTGCCGGCATGACGAAGAAATAGCCGGCACTCAGCCTTTGTCCTTTCATTCATGTCCTCCCGCGGCCAGCGTGGCCGTCTTGCCCGGCCCTCCGGGTGCCGATGCACTTGTGCTTGCCGCGGATTTCCTCTTGTTCAACGGCGTTGGCCCATGACGCAGGCGCATGGCTGTCTGCCTCCGATCGAAACGGCAGCTTGGCTCCGCAGGACGAGCGAAGGTCGGTTTCGGATCAAGGCTTCAGGCTTCCGAAGAATCCAGGCATGGAAAGCATCAACCTTACATTGCCATGTGCGGGACATTGGCCGCTGCAAGGCTCGTCCTCTCTCACACTGCCGGAACCGACGCTTGCCCATCTTCGCTCCCCGCCGTGCGATGGTACACCTAGGTACACCTAGCATTGTATGACATATGATGATATATGGCCGATGGAGAGTGTCAACGCTTGTGGTGATTTTCCCCGTGATACAGGGACTGAGAGGCATCTGATGGCCGGCCGCGCAGCAGGCGAGCGTGCCGGACGGACTCGGCTCTCACAGGTGATGATCGATGAGCTGAGACGCCGCATTCTGAGTGGAGTGCTGGCTCCGGGCGATCAGCTTCCCACCGAACAGCAGTTGATCTCGACCTTCAACGTAAGCCGCACGGTCGTACGGGAAGCGATTTCGGTGCTGCGCGCCAACGGTCTGGTCGACCCGCGTCAGGGCCGGGGCGTGTTCGTCAGGGGCGGCAGCGACGATGAGCCGCTGCCAGCCTTGACCCAGGAGCCGCTTGCCGTTGCCGCCGTGCTGGAGATTCTGGAGCTGCGCATGCCCATCGAAACCGAAGCGGCTGGCCTCGCAGCGGTTCGGCGTTCGCCGGCCCAGGAGATCGCCATGGAAATGGCTCTGGAGCGGTTCAATGCCCAAATGATCCGCGGCGAAGACACGACGAAGCCTGACTTCGATCTGCACATCGCCATCGTCGAGGCGACCAATAACCGGTTCTTCGTAGAGGCCCTGCGGCAGCTTGGCCAACGGACCATTCCGCGTAGCCAGCTCATTTCCCGGCTGGGCAACGACACGCGCGAATATCTCGATACGGTTCATGCCGAACACCGCGAAATTGTGCGCGCGATCGAAGCTCAGGATCCCGCAAAGGCGCGCGAAGAGATGCGGCACCATCTTTCGAGCAGCTATCGGCGGTATCGGACCCTGCTGGGCTCGGGGGCCATGAACTTCGAATGAATTGTGGTTCGGCGTCACGCCCGGCCTCCTAGGCTCGCGCGGCCACGGGAAGCCGTGCCCCCGCAACAAGGCCCGCGACCGCCCGCATCCCAAAAAAGCGAGAACCGCATCGCCAAACGGGCACCTGATAATTAGTATGATGAATGCTAAGAGTTGAAATATGTCATACATCATCTAAGCTGTTCCGGGTGCGAGGAGGCGCTGGCAGAGGGTCCGGGCGTGCATTTGGGAACGCAGAACATCACACGGGACGAGGACTTTCGCGTGCTGGCACAGCTCGGCGTGCGTCACGTGTGCGCCGACCCGGCGGGCAATCCGCATGAATGGAGCGAGGATCAGCTCTGGCGCCACCGCGAGCGGATCGAGTCGTTCGGCCTGACTCTCGACATGGTGCAGCTGCCTTTGAGCGCACGTCCGATCGAAGAGCAGGACAGCCCAGGCATCCTCACCGCCGGGCCGACACGCGACCGCGAGATCAACTCCATCTGCCGGCTCATAGAGAGGCTGGCCCGCGTGGGAATCCCGACGGCAAAGTATAACCTCAACATCCTTGGCGTTCCCCGTTCAGAGCGCGAGGCGGGCCGCGGCGGCTCGTCGAATGCCGCCTTTCGCTGGGACAGGATGAATCACGATGCGCCAGCGACGCTCGCGGGCGTTCTGTCGGAGGACGGCAGTTGGGAGCGGATCGACTACTTCCTTGAGCGGGTGGTCCCGGTCGCCACGCAGAATCGGATCCGACTGGCCTGCCATCCGCATGATCCTTATACCCCGCCCGGGTATCGTGGGGTCACGCGTGTTCTGGGCACGGTCGAGGGGCTGAAGCGCTTCGTCGGGATGCGCGAGAGCGCTTATCACGGGCTGAATTTCTGTCAGGGAACAGTGGCCGCAATGCTCGAGAATCCGCGCGCGGAGATCGATGACGTGGTCCGCTGGTTCGGTAGCCGCGGGAAGATCTTCAACGTTCATTTCCGCAACATTCGCGGCCGCCGCCTTTCGTTCATGGAAACCTTCCCCGATGAGGGTGACATGAGCATGTGGCGCAGCCTGCGGACCTATGCCGAGGTTGGCTATCGCCACATGGTGATGCCTGACCACGTGCCCCAGGTCGACGGGCACGACGGCACAACCACTGCCTTTGCCTTTTGCTACGGCTATATCGCGGGGCTGCTTGAAGCCCTCGAAGATATCAGGCCGGGAACGGCGACCCCGTAACCCGGCGCGCATTCGTCCCCGGCCCGCCGCACCGGCATGGGGACGGTCATAGCAGGCGACGCCTGACGCAAAGTGGATTTGCGTCCGGTTGACCGCTTGCATAACAACGAGGGAGAGAGAAGTGAGTGTGATTTCACGCCTTCTAGGCACGAGTATCATGGCCGCAGGCCTCGCGCTGCCGACCTTGGTAGCGCATGCGGAAACGGTCACCTGGTGGACGCCGAATTGGGGGCAGGAGCGGGCGGCCAAGCTGGCGGCCGACTTCGAGAAGGCCAATCCCGATATCCAGATCAAGATGGAGATAACGGTCGCCAACGGTCTGCAGAACCGCATCATGGTGGCTCTGCGCAGTGGCAATCCGCCGGACCTGATCGACACCAGCACGTCATGGATGACGCCTTATGCGGCTACCGGCAAGCTGTTGGCTTTGGACGACTTTGCCAAGAAGAACGTTGATATGCAGGATCTCCTGCCCGAGCCCGTGAAGGCGGCGACCTACCAAGGCAAGCTCTATGGTCTGCCATATCGGGCGCAGACTCTCGGCATGATCTACAACAAGGGACTCTACCGAGAAGCTGGCCTCAATCCTGACCATCCGCCCCAGACCTGGGACGAACTGATCGAGATGTCGAAGAAGCTGACCAAGAAGAATGCCGAAGGCAAGGACCAGTACGGGCTCGGCGTCGCGGGCGGCGGCGAGCAGCAGAATATGATCACGCGCATGGTGCCCTTCATCTGGATGAATGGCGGCGACGTGCTCAATGAGGGCATGACCAAGGCCACGATCAACCAACCGGCAGCGGTCGAGGCGGTCACGTTCTACACCGACCCGCTGACCAAGTATAAGATTGCCCCGCCGTCGACGCTCCAGAACGACGGTTTGGCGCTGCGCCGTCTTTTCGATACTGGCACGATCGCTCAGTATCTCTCGGGGCAGTACGATCTTCCTGCCATCAAGAAAGAGGCGCCCGATATCGATATCGGCGTTGCCATGTTCCCGCATCCGAAGGGCAAGGAGACGGCGGGCATTCTCAGTGGCTGGGATTTCATCGTGCCGGCGGATTCGGCGCATCAGGACGCAACGTTGAAGTTCGTTGCCTTCCTGATGAAGCCGGAGAACCAGGGATTCTACACCGATACGTTCCCCGCAGCGCAAAGTGCGATGAGCATGCCTCGGTTCCAGGACCCGCTGCTTCAGCCTTTCAAGGAGGCTTTGAAATATGCGCGTCCGCTGCCGGCCTCGCCGGCCTGGATCCGCACGACGCAGATCGTCTACTCCTCGGTCCAGTCAATCATGCTGGGTCAAGCGACGCCGCAAGCGGCCATGGACAGCGCCGCTCAGCAGATCGACGCGGCCCTGCAGCAGTAGACGCCTGAACATAACGCTGGGCCGGCGAGAGACGCGCTCTTTCGCCGGCCCAGCGGCTGGTTGCTTTTCCATGCGGCCGCGAGCGCGATCGGGTCGCTTCTACCGGAGGGTTCCATGAAGATCGCGCGTGTCGAGAGCTTCCTGTTCAATCCCGGAAGCACCCGAAACCTGCTTTTCTGCCGCATCGAGACTGACTCTGGCCTCTATGGCTGGGGCGAGGCCTATGTCACCGCTGAAAAGGAAAAGGCGGTAGATGAATATCTGCGTGCCATGGCGCCGCATCTGATTGGACGCTCGCCCTATCAGATTCGCCATACTGGTCAGGTCTTCTTCGACGACTTCGTCATCCGCCGCTCGTCGCTTGGCTTCTTCTCGGCATGGAGTGCCGTCGAGATGGCGCTGTGGGACATCGTCGGCAAGAAGGCAGGTCTGCCCTTGCATGTCCTGCTCGGTGGTGCCTCGCGCGAACGCGTGCGCGTCTATGCCAACGGCTGGGCCGACGAGCCAGGAACGCTGGACCAGAACATCGAGCGGGCCTTGAAGGTCAAGGAACTCGGCTATACCGCGCTCAAGTTCGATCCCTTGCCGGGGCCGTGGAGGACCTTCATCCACCGTCAGGACGAGGATTTCGCCGTCGACTATGTGCGCCGGATGCGCGACGCGCTGGGGCCGGAGATGGAGATCCTCATAGAGGTCCACCGGCGCCTCGCTCCGCAGCATGCCATTCGCTTGGGACGCCGTCTGGCCGAATTCGACATCGGCTGGTTCGAGGAGCCGTGCCTGTCGGACAATATCGAGCTCGTTGCCGAAGTGCGCCAGCGCCAGCCCATTCCGGTGGTCATCGGAGAGACGATCTATTCCAAGGAATCCTATGTGCAGGTCTTTGAGAAGCGCGCAGCCGACATTCTGAACCCGGATATTTGCGCGATCGGCGGCATCACCGCGCTGATGGATATCGCCACCATGGCGCAACCCCATGCGGTGGCCATCTCACCGCACAACAACAACAGCACACTGGCAGGCCTTGCCGCGACCGTGCACGTGTGCGCCGTGATCCCCAACTTCACCATTGCGGAGTGCTTCATCAACCGGCTGAGCGCCTGTGACGACATCGCCCTTTCGTCGATCAAGGTCGAGGCAGGCTGGGCGGAGCTGCCGCAGGAGCCTGGGCTGGGCATCGACATCGACGTCGAACGGATGCGCAGGTCGCCCTATCGGGAGTATCCGGCCAAAGGGCTGCGTCAGTACTGGGAGGAATTCCCGCGCAAGAACTACCGCATTCCTGGCATCATGCAGGGCGCGGGCGGGGTGTCGCGCGAGAACGTCTAGCAAGTGATTGATCTTGCTGACTTGATACACTCCGCCCCTGGTGCGGCACCTTGGCCTTGAGGCGCTGGCCGCGCGGTGCCCGGCCTCTCAGTGGTGCCATCTTGGTCTTGGTCCACGTCTCGTCGATGAAGACCAGGCGGGCGGGATCGATGCGGTCCTGATAGGTCGTCCATTGCGCCCGCCGGCGGGCGATGTCGGGCCTCCTCGCCTTCCCGACGCTTGCGCTCAGCGATCGCAAGAATTGGCGATATGGCGGGATCCAAGTCGGGCCTTCCGAGTGCTGTGCACAGGTCGACGCGGGCAAACCCAAGCCGACGCGTCTCAAGGTGATTACCGGCAATCCCGGCAAGAGGCCGCTGAACCTCGACGAGCCGACACCTGAGCCCGCGGTCCCCGATTGTCCGCCGGAACTGAGCCCCGCTGCCCAGACTGAATGGCAACGCTTGGCCGGCGAATTCGGCAAGCTGCGCGTCCTCACCAACCTCGGCCGCGGGGCGCTGGCCACCTATTGCAGCGCCTATGCCCTCTGGGCCGAAGCCGTCATGGCCATCCAGAAGTTCGGCGTCATGGTCAAATCGCCGACCCGAGGCAAAAGCCGAAGTCCGCAAAACTCCGATCTTCGTATCAGATTGGCCCGAAGGACACCTTGTGGCCCGAATTTAGGTCTGCCTGCGCGTTTTTAGGCCAGCAAGCTCGGCCGCTTCGGCCGCAGGCAGCGCCTTCGAAAAGTAATATCCCTGACCATATTCGCCACCGCTCTGCACGATCTGATTCATTGTTTGGACGTGCTCGATGCCCTCGGCGATCGTCGGCAATCCAAGGCTCTTCGCCAAGTCGATCACCGAACGCACAATCTTGGCGCTCTCGACATCGGTTTCCATCGACATCACGAACGAGCGGTCGATCTTGATCTTGTCGAAACGAAGCTCGCGGAGATTGTAGAGATTGGAATAGCCCGTACCGAAGTCGTCGAGCGATATTTTGATGCCGAGCTCCTGAAGGCCGACGAGGGCAGCCCGCGCTGAGGGAAGATCGCCCACCAGGGCCGACTCGGTAATCTCGACTTCGAGGCGTTCTGGCGGAAACGCCGTTTCCGACAAGATGGCAAGTATCTTTGCGGTCAAGAGAGGATCGCCAAGGTGCTTTGGCGAGACATTGAGGGCGATCGTGATCTCCGGTGACCAGGTCCGCGCGTCGAGACAGGCCCGCCGCAGGAGCGAATAGGTCATCTCCGCGATCAGGCCGAGCTTCTCCACAACCGGGATGAAGAGTTCTGGCTGGATGTCGCCTCGCGTCGGATGATGCCAGCGCGCCAGGATCTCAAAACCAACCAGGCGCTTTTCGGCCAATAGCATCAGGGGCTGATAGTGCGGTTGGATGTCCTCGTTCGCGACTGCCGAGCGAACGTCTTCCTCCAGTGCCAGACGGGCTCGCAGAGTGTCCTCCATGCTTCGCTGGAAGAAACTATACGTGCCTCGGCCTCTTTCTTTGGCGCGGTACATCGCCATGTCGGCGGCGCGAAGCAGCGTTTCCGGATCAGTCCCGTCCATGGGACAGATAGCGATCCCGATGCTGGTGCCGACATCGACAAATCGTGGACCAATGCTGATCGGGCGCCCGACACCCGCAATGATCCGATCTGCCAGCAAAGCTGCAGCGGCGGTGGGTTCTTCACCCTCATTGCAGTGCATGATCAGGGCGAATTCGTCGCCTCCCAGGCGCGCCACCATGTCCCCCGCCCTGACCACCGCGCCAATCCGGGTCGCGACTTCGCGCAGGACATCATCGCCGGCCTGATGACCGTAGACATCGTTGACCGGCTTGAACCGATCGAGGTCGAGGCCCAGAACCGCAAACTTCGCGCCACCGCGACCGGCCTGCTGTCTCGCGGCTTCGAGCACTTCGGCAAAAACGCGTCGGTTGGGCAACCCGGTAAGGGCGTCGTGCCGGGCCAGCGACAGCGCGAGATTTTGGGCGGCCTCAGCCGCCTCATGCGCCTTTTCAAGCGCGGCAACATGCTTTCGATAGGTCTGCTCCTTTTCCTCAGCCGCTTGCGCTTCGGCCTCCTTGAGGCTGGTAATGTCGGTGTCCGTGCCGATGATCCGCGCGACGCTGCCGTCGGGATTCCATTCGACCGCCTTGCCTCGGCTCAGAATCCAGATGTAATGCCCATCCCGGTGCCGCTCGCGATACTCGAATGAATTCTGGGCTAATTCGCCGGAATTCTGCCGATTTGCCTGGTCGACAATGCGCGCACGATCGTCTGGGTGAACGCGCGCCAGCCACGCATCGCGCGACGCATCGATGGTCTCATCCAGACCGAAGCCGCGCATCTGCCGCCACATGCGCGAGTAGAAGGCTTTGCCGTGCTTCAGGTCGTGGTCCCAGACACCTTGGCCGGCGCCTTCGAGCGCGAAGTTCCAGCGGCTCTCGCTCTCGGCAAGAGCAGCCTCGACGCGCCTTCGTTCGCTTATGTTGCGGCTGACGCCGACGATGCCGATGACCTCGTTCTGCTCGTTGCGCAATGGCACCTTCGACGTCGATAGCCACTTCTTGTTGCCAGAGACGTCGACGACGTATTCTTCAATGTCGAGGAGCGGTTCGCCGGAGCTGATCACTTTCTGCTCGTCGTCGAAGAACTTTTGGGCAAGTTCCGCCCAGTGGAGTTCGAAGTCTGTCTTGCCGATCAGATCTTCCGGCTGCAGACCGAGGTCCGCGGCTACGGCCCGATTGACGACGATGAAGCGACTGGCGGTATCCTTGACGAACAGGTAATCCGGCACCTGGTCGATCATGGACCGGAACAAGGCACGCTCGGCTTTCCAGGCCAGTTCAGCACGTTTGCGCTCGGTGATGTCCCGCGCCACGCCGATCAGCCCGATGATCTCGCCGTGATCGTCTCTCATCGGCAGCTTTGTCGTCCGCAGCCACTTGGGCGCGCCGGCCTCGTCTATCCGGTTCACTTCCATGTCGATCATCGGCGTTCCGGATGCGATGACCTTCTGCTCGATGTCACGGAACCCCTGCGCTACGTCCGGCGGAAACAGATCGAAGTCGGTCTTGCCGATCAGGTCCTCCGACCGCTCCACGCCGATGTCTCGCGCGACCGCATCATTGGCTGTGAGGAACCGCCCCGTGGTGTCCTTGGCGTAGATCAGTTCGGGGAACTGGTTGATAATGGCGCGGAGCATGAAGCGCTCGACTTGCCGGTCCGGCCCCGAGGCCAACCGCGCTCCGATGTCTGCCTGCACTTGCGCATTGGCCGAGACGAGGCGGCCCAACTGGATGCCGACTTCGTCGACAGGGGCTTTGTCCGGTCGTTTCGGCCGATGCTTAACCATTCCTTTCGCCTCGCTAGCCGTCCCGGCCGCACTCGCCGAGCGGCGGCATCAGCCGCTGACCCTAAACGCGCTGCCTTTCACGACGATTAATTGGCACATTTCGCGCAAAAGCCCGCGACACCCATTGGTTTGACCAAGTGCGAGTTCGTGGTCGGTCCGCTCCGCCCGCGATTCTACTAGGGCCCAGCGCGAGGCCGTCACATGACAACACCGGACCCTACTCCGCGCTGTGATCCTCACGGACGACCGCGGGCCCGACGCGATCGAGCATGGTGACGATAGCTCGGGAATAGGCATCGAACACGTCGACCACGAATTGGTTCCGATCCCGTCATCGTGTGACGGGGCGGAGCGGTGAGTAACGTCACGGTCTGGTGTAGCTGGTCGCAGCCTACGAGTTGCGATCGCGTTGTCGCCAACGTTTCGCAACTCGGCGGTGTGTCTTCTCCCTTGATACTTGGCTGGCGCTTGCCATATCGCGACTCGGCGCTGTTTCGAGGGGCCCGAGTGACGTCTCCGCACGATATCGAGATAACCGATGGGACGTTCCACGTCGAAGCCGCGGTCATTGCAGCTGGCCTGGAAGTCCAAGCCGATCGCGTGCTGGGGTTGCTTCGCTCGGGCGAGATCACCTCGACGAGCGAACATGGCGTCGGTGCTGACGCCGGTTTCCACCGGCTGACGTTTTATCACGGCACCCGCCGCTTCCGCGTCATCATCGATGAGGCCGGGCGGATCATCCGGCAGTCGACGGTGAATTTCGGCGCGCTCGGCCGGCCGCGTTAAGTGCGGTTTGATGCCATTCATGACCGACCCACAGGCGGGAATCGGCCAAGCTGTCGCGTCCCCGGTTGTTGCCGCGGCCCCATCCAGCCGCCATTATCCCACGTCGAAGCTTGGGAGGTGCCAATGGCTACGGTCCAGATCCGCTATATCGTCGATGATATCGATGCTGCCATTGCCTTCTATTCGGGACAGCTTGGGTTCACGCTCGAAATGCACCCCGCCCCGCCCTTTGCGATGCTTTCGCGAGGTGATCTTCGTCTGGTCCTCAGCGCGCCAAATCCGTCTGGTGGAGGCGGTCAACCGATGCCGGACGGGACGGCGCAAAAACCGGGTGGCTGGAATCGCTTTGCGATCGAGGTTGCCGACCTTGAAGCGATCGTTGAACGACTTCGCGCGAGCGGAGTTCGCTTTCGGAATGAGATCGTCACCGGCGTCGGCGGAAAGCAGATCATAGCGGAAGATCCGTCCGGCAATCCGGTCGAATTGTTCGAGCCGGTTCGCGCCGAGGCGCGGCTCGATCGGCGATGATGGTCATTTGCTCCGTGGTCCCAAAAATCGCCCGTCTATACAAAGCGTATTTTGGCGGCGGCGCCCCGTCCGGCACCCGAGCCTCTCGGATTGTTGGCTGCACTCAGACCGATGTCGTCCCGTCCGCAGCAAGACGTTGACTCTGCAGCCGGTCCACCGAGGCTGGATCGAGGAAGCTAAGACAGGTGATGTCCGAGGTCCCGCCGAAACCGGACGTGGCCGCCATGGAACTTCACATCTCAGATTGGTGCATCGCTGACATCTGAGCCGTCGGAGTGGACTTCCGCTTTGGCCCAAATTTCGGACCTAACCTGCCAACGGTCGGGCTGATCGAAACGCCCTGTGGGCACGCGCGTCTTTAGGTCGTGTCGCTCGGGTGGCATCCCCACACCGGTGTGACTTCGCCGTCGTGAGAAATCGCTCCTGTACGCATGGGGTTCTGAGGCGCATGAGGCCCGCCCGTTGATTTGGCTGGTCCCACAGCCCATGGCCTCCGGAGCGCAATTCAGCTGCCCCACCGGTTGGAACAAAATTCCCATTTCTTGCCAGATACTTGGCTACGTACAAGACGCAAACGGTGGTATGCGTTTTGTACAAACGGCCACTGAGTTTGTCGCGATGCAACAAGCCATTGCCTATTACCGCGTCTCCACCGCCCGCCAGGGCCGATCCGGGCTCGGCATAGGCTCAGCGGGATACCGTGACCCGCTTTGCCGCCGCCGAAGGCTTCGAGCTGACCCGCCGAGTTCATCGAGGTCGAGCCCGGCAAGGGAAGTGATGCCCTCGACCGAAGGCCCAAGCTGGCGGCAGCGTTGGCCACAGGGCGGCAGAAGAAATGCCCGGTCATTAGTGGCCAAGCTCGATCGGCTTTCCCGCGACGTAGCGTTCATATCGGGCCTGATGGCCCAACGTGTGCCATTCATCGTCGCGGAACTGGGCAGAGATGCCGATCCCTTCATGCTGCACCTCTACGCTGCACTGGCGGAGAAGGAGCGCCGTCTGATCTCGGAGCGCACCAAGGCAGCGCTGGCGGCGAGGAAGGCTCATGGTGCGAGGCTGGGCAACCGCCGCAATGCGGCCGAGGCCGCCGCAGCGGGGCGTCGGGCGATCACGGAAGAGGCGGAAGCGTTCGCAGCCAATGTCCTTCCGATCGTCAATTCGTTGCGAGCAGCCGGCGTGACCGATTTGCGTGGACTAGCCGGTGCCCTCAATGACCGCGGCGTTCGCACGGCTCGCGGCGAGCGCTGGCACGTCTCCAACGTCCGCAATCTCTTTCGGCGGTCAGCCTTCTATAGGCGCGAAATTCGGTTGGATTGATGTCCTCCATGCCTTGGCCTCAGCCGGCGGACCTCCGGCACAGGTGCTGATCGACTTCGAGCGTCAGCGCTTGGAGTCTCACTCAGAGTCCCGACAACACAATTACCAAAGCTGGGTTGCAAGTCTGTGAGCAAGCAGCACTGCGCCTTCGACCGGTGCGGCGGTCAGAACGTGGACCTCGAGGTCGGGATTGGTCTCCGTGAGGTGGTCGCAAAACGCATCGAGCAGGCGCTGCTGGTTGACGATGACGCTGCCTGCGACGACGACGTCCTTGCCAACCGCGCCGCGAGTGCGAAGGCGGGTCACGAGGTCGGCCAGGGCGTCCGCACCCTCGGCGATCACCGCGGCGGCAAGCGCCGAGCCGGCTTCGGCCGCGGCAAAGACCGCGGCGGCGTGGGGTGCCCAGTTCTGGATGGTCGGATTGTCGTTGACGGCCCGCGTCAGCCGCTCCGCGTCGGCGACTCCGAAATCGCGGATGAGAGCACCGAGAAGGCCGTCGTCGGGCCTGCCCGCATCATTGGCGCGGAGTGCCGTGCGGGTGGCATCACGGACGAGCCCCGAAGCGCTGCCCTCGTCGCCGATGACCCAGCCCCAGCCCCCGGCGGTGAGGAAGGTGCCAGCCGCGTCCGTCCCCACCACGATCGCACCGGTGCCGGCGATGACCCCGATGCCTTCGGACAGACCAGCCGCTGGCACGATCAGCATCGCATCGTTGGATGCGGTCGGCCGGTAGCCGAGCGCAGCAAGCGCAGCTTCCAGCGCATGGGCGGTCTCGGCCCGGTTGATGCCCTGGGCGCCGACCGCCAGTGCGTCGACCGCCGCGCCGTGCGGCGCGTGCGCCGCGATGCGGCGAGCGATCCATGCGGCCGCTTCGCTCGCCGGCTCTGCTTCCCAGCCGAGGCTCGGCCGGGCCACATCCACCAGCCGGCGGCCGTCGCGGGATTCGATGACGAGGTGTGCCTTGGTGGCGCCGATGTCGAGGGCGGCGATGAGGTTGGCCATGGTTGCCGTCACGCCACCTTGGTGTCGTCGTGATGGAAGACGAACGCATCCGGATCGATGCCACGCGCTCGCGCGGTCTCCAGCGCCAGGCTTTGCATCACCAGTGCTTCGAGGATCGCGCGCGGCGCCGGGGGCATCGCAGGAATGGCGAAGACGCTGAGGTTCTCCTCCTCTTGCGCTCCAACGGGTGTGACCAGAATCACCGGGCAGTGCGCGCGGGCGAGCATAAGCGCCACCTGCGCCTCCCGCTCCTCGCCGATGAGCACATGGGCCGTCCCGCCGCTGGCCGATTCCATCGCGCCATGAAGATATTGGCGCGTCGATATGCCGGTTGCCGGCACGCGCGCTACCTCACGCAGCAGGAGGGAGCCGGCTTCTGCCGTCCCGGCCGAAGGTGAGGCGGCCGCAAAGTCGACGCTGCGCGCATCGGCCAACGGCGCGGCAAGCCTCGGCGCTTGCTCCAGAAGACGCGTTTCGACGTCACGCAAGGCGGCGCCGATGGCCGACCATGACCGGTCGACGGCACCGCCGTCCCACGCGTCGGCAATCATCCCCAGCGCCATGACGGTCGCGGTGTAGCCGATTGTCGAAGCGTAGCTGTCGGGGAGATTCCCCAGCCCGATCGAAATCTTTGCCAATGCGCCGAGCGGCGAGGGCGAGACGTTGACGACCGCGATCTGCAGCGCGCGGTCGATCGCGCGCATGACGGCGAGCGTCTCCGCGCTGCGGCCACTCTGTGACACGCCAATGATCGTGTGATTGGAGGCGGGGTAGGGGAGCGGATACTCGCCGGCATTGAGGCGCCAGGAATGAATGCCGCGCGCACGCAGCGTCCACACTGGAGCGGCGGCGGCGGCGAAGCTTGCACCGATGCCGAGGAAGATCGGGCCGGATCCGGCGAGGGCGCTGTTCGCCCGGGCAGCAAGCACCTGTGTGGCGATGACGTCGACCGATCGCTCAAGCAGATCGACCTGCGAGGCACGCGCGGCGGCAAAAGGAACGTACCCGTCAACCAAACTACGCTTCTCCTTGCTGCAGCGGTTCTCCGCTCCGGAGGATCGGTGAAGCGGTCGCGCCGGTCCTCGTCATCGTCAGGTGCGCCCCACCGGTTTCGCCGAGCGCACGAAGGCCGTGCGCAGCCGGTAGCGGTCTCCGACATATTGGACGGTCGAGGACAGCACCGGCCGTCCCGACGTATCGACGATGAGTTGACGCATGGCGAGGATCGGCTTGCCCGCATCGATGCCGAGATCGCGGGCGATGAGCGGATCGGCCGCTCGCGCTTCGATCGTGGTTTCGGCGCGCGCGAGGTCGACCCCGTTGTCCAGCAACAGGCGGAACAGAGATACGGTGCGGAAGTCGACACCGCCGAGGTCTGGCTTGAGGTGCGCGGCGAAATACGAGTCATCGACGGCAACTGCGACGCCGTCGAGGCGGCGGATACGGTCGAAGTGGAAGACCGGCGTACCGGCAGCGATCCCTAGTTCCTCGGCCTCGTCGAGGCTAGCCGGCGCATCCTCTGCACGCAGCACGTCGGACGATGGCGTCAGCCCCAGGCGCGCGGCGGTTTCGCTGAACGATTCCAGCGTGTTGGGGAATTCTCGCGGAGCTTCTGCCGAGACGTACCAGCCGCGTCCGTGTGACGCCGTCAGCACGCCTTCCTCGACCAGCGTCTGCAGAGCGCGGCGCAGCGTCACGCGGCTGATCGACAGGCGCTCCAGCAGGTCGCGTTCGGGGGGGATTCTCCCGCCGGCGGCGAGCTTGCCGCTCTCGATCTGGTGGCGAATGCGGTCGGCCGCCTGCCGCCACAGGGGCGCTGGCGAGGACGCGTCGAGAACGAAGGCTTCCGTGTTGATCATGTTGGCTGCGCCACCTCTTCCCATTGATGCGAGCGTATCGAGCGATAGCAGGCGTCGATGATTCGATTAACGACGACGCCGTCCGCGAAGGTCTCGGACGGCGGGATACCGGCGGTGAAGCAATCGATGAAATGGCGCATCTGCTGCGAGAAGCCGTAGGCCCGGGTTTCCTCCGGCACGGGGTAGACCCAGCCGGTGTCGTGGTCGGCCTTTTCCACCGTGTAGCCGGCCGGATGCTCGATGAAGCCCCAGACCGGCCCGCGCGAGGAATCGGTGACGATGCGTCCCGCCGAGCCGACGAATTCATGACGGAGTTGCATGCCGCCACGCTCGATCCATGACGACTCGATGGTGGCAAGCTGCCCGCCGGCGAATTTGAGCAGGGCGACCGCGGTGTCCTCGCCTGTGGTCTTGTCGCCATGCGCCATGGTGGCGCCCCAGGCGAGCACCTCGGTCACCGGATTGTCCTTGCCGAAGAAGTGGCGCGCCGATTCGATCGTATGGCAGCCCATGTCGAGGAGGGCGCCGCCGCCGGCCGTCTCGGCGTCCCAGAAGTGGGGCGCATGCGGTCCGGAGTGGCCCTCGCGGGCGCGCATGGTGAGGAGGTCGCCGATGCCGCCGGCCCTCACCATCTCGTAAGCCTTGGCGACGTTGGGCGAGAAGACCGAGCTTTCGGCATAGCCATGCCAGACGCCGGCCTTGGTCACCGCGTCGAGGATCGCCTGAGCTTCTTCTTCCGTGCGCGCCAGCGGTTTGGTGCAGATCACGGCCTTGCCGTTGGCCGCGGCGATCTCGACCGCTTGCCGGTGGGCCTCGTTCGGCACCGCGACCACGACGACGGCAACCGCCGGATCGGCGCACAGCGCCTCCGTCGTCGCGGCAGTCCTGATCTTCCACTTGGCGGCGAAACGTTCGGCGCGCGCCGGGTTGCGGGAGAAGCAGGCGACGAGCGCGGCATTGCGCACGTCGAGGAGCGCGTCCGCATAGGCGTCTGCGATGAACCCCGAACCGAGCAAGCCGACCCCGATCATGCGGTTTCCTCCCGTGTAGGCGGACGTGGGAACGCGCCCGCCTGAAGAGGTCCTCCTAGGACCACTCAAGCTAAAATGCCCGCAAAATCCAAAAAAATCAACATTCTTGTATCAGGTGGTATTATGGGGTATCAGTGATCTGGCCGTATCGTCAAGGTCGGATGGAGCGCGGGCGCGGCGCCGCATAGGGAGAAAAGGGAGAGAGGGAATGGGTATCACGTCAGTACGCAGGGCGATGACCGTCGCCATTCTGGGCGCATCCTTGGGAGCCGCCATGGGGACGGCGCTTGCCGCCGATACCGTCACGTTGACGTTGGCGAGCTGGCGCACGGAGGACCTCGCCGTCTGGCAGGACAAGATCCTGCCGGTGTTCGAGGCCAGCCACCCAGGCATCCACATCGAGTTCGCGCCGGTCAACACCAACGAATACAACGCCGCGATGCAGTCGCAGATCGAAGGCGGCGCTGGAGCCGATCTGGTCACCTGCCGTCCGTTCGACGTCAACAACGCGTGGATCAGTCGCGGCTACTTCACCAAGCTCGACGGGCTGCCGGGTCTCGAGAATTTCACCGAGACGGCGAAGGCGGCCTGGAGCAAGGACGGCTCGACCTATTGCGTACCGGCCGCCGCCGTGCTCGCCGGCTTCTACTACAACAAGGACATCTTCGCGGAGCTGGGCCTTGCGGTGCCGGCCACCCAGGCCGAGTTCATCGACGCGCTCCAGAAGATCAAGGACAACGGCAAGTATGCGCCGCTCGCCCTTGGCTCCGCCGAGGCTTGGCAGCTTGCCTATAACGGGCTCTACAGCATCGGACCGGCCTACTGGAAGGGCGAGGAGGGCCGGCTCGGCCTGATTGACGGCACCAAGAAGCTGACCGATCCGGAGTTCGTCGCAGCCATCGCTGCCCTCGACGCATGGAAGCCGTTCCTGCCCGCCGGATACGAGAGCCTGACCTACCCGGACATGACCCAGCTGTTCACGCTCGGCCGGGCGGCGATCCTCCCCGACGGCTCATGGGACATCAACCAGGTGACCGCGACCGGACTCAACGTCGGCGTGTTCGGACCGCCGGTGCCCAAGGCAGGCGACCAGCGCTACCTACAGGAGATGCCGGACATGGGTATCGGCATCAACGCCAAGAGCGCCAATCAGGACGCCGCCAAGACGTTCCTCACCTGGATGGCCGGCAAGGAATTCCAGCAGGTCTACGTCGACACGGCGCCGGGCTTCTTCGCGATGAGCGATCAACCGGTCACCTACGCGAATGCGCTGGCCCAGGCCTTTGCCGATCTCAAGAACGGCGCCAAGCTGACGCCGCGCCTGGCGCTCGATCGGCTGAGCGCCGGCACGCCGCCGCTCGATGACGAGACCTGGCGCATGCTGCAAGTGATGTTCAATGGCGACACCACGCCTGAACAGGTTGCAGCTGAGCTGCAGAAGGGTCTGTCGTCCTGGTACAAGCCGCAGATGGGCAACTAGTCCGCATCGCCATCGCCCGCGTGCCGACCGTTCTCTCCCGGCACGCGGGCTTTCCCTGTCTTCCGAGGCCTGACGGGGGCAAGGTCGCATCATGATCACCGACGCCAAAGCCCGCAGGAACGTCCTCCTTTTCGCGCTTCCGGCGCTGGCGATTTATCTTGTCTTCGCGGTGGCGCCGCTGGTCAGCTCGGTGGTCATGAGCTTCTTCGACACCGGCAAGGGCGCCGGCGCCACCTTCATTGGCCTCGGCAACTACGTCTACCTGTTCACCCAGCCGATTGTGAGCGCGCGCTTCTGGAACGCGCTCCTCAACAACGCCAAATACTTCGCCATCCACGTTACCGTCGAGGTGCCGATCGGCCTTTTGCTTGCCGCCATGCTGACCTCCGGCGCTCTGCGCCGCAGCGAGGGCATCTACCGCACCCTGCTGTTCATCCCCGCCACGCTGTCGGTCGTCATCGTCGGCTTCATCTGGCGCCTGATCATCAACCCGCTGTGGGGGCTGGTCGGCTACCCGTTGCTCGGCAACACAGCGACCGCGCTGCCGACGATCTCGCTGATGGGTGTGTGGGAATACTACGGCATTCCGATGGTTTTCCTGTACAGCGCGCTGATCGCCATCCCGATCACCGTGGTGGAGGCCGCGCGCATCGACGGCGCCTCCGCCTGGCAGATCTTCTGGAGCATCAAGTTTCCGCTAATCGTGCCGCAGTTCGGCCTGATCGTGATCCTCACCTTCATCTGGACGTTCAATGGTTTCGACCTAGTCTTCGCGCTGAACGGCTCTGCGCCGGGGCCGAACTACAGCACCGACATCCTCGGTACCTTCTTCTACCGCACCTTCTTCGGCTCTAGCGGCCAGGTCGCCGACCTCGATCTCGGCGCCACCGTCGCCACTATCATCTTCACCATCATGCTGCTCGTCACCGCCACCTATTTCTGGCTGGTGCAGCGCCGGTTGCGCGCCCATGTCGTCTAGCGCCGCCAACATCGCCCCCAGGGCGCGCATGCCGTGGACGACGGAGCGCGTCATCGTGCACGTCGTCCTCCTGCTCTTCGTTGCCCTGGCGCTCGGGCCGATCTTCATCGTCATCATCAATTCGCTGAAGACGACCCCGGCAATCTTCGGCGGACCGTTTAGGCCGCCGACGGCGGAAACCTTCAGCCTCGCCGGCTACGGGCGCGTCTTCGCGCGCGGCAACTTCGTCGCCAACTACCGCAACAGCCTTGTCGTCACCGTGGTCTCGGTCGTCCTCACCGTGATCCTGTCGTCGCTGGCGGCCTATGGCCTGACGGAATACCGCGTGAAAATCGCGGCGTGGGTCGCCGGGCTGTTCGTCGTCGGTGTCATGCTGCCGATCCGCCTCGGCACCATCCCGATCATCCAGATGATGATCGGTCTGCATCTGATGGACACGCTGGTCGCGCTGATCCTCGTCTACACCGCGATGAGCATCCCGCTCGGCGTGACGCTGATGGCGACCTACTTCCGCACAGTGCCGCCGGACCTCAAGGAAGCGGCGCGCGTCGACGGCTGCAACGAGTTCCGCACCTTCCTGATCGTTGCGCCGCTGGTCAGGCCCGGCTTCGCCGCCGTTGCCACCGTCACCATGCTGCCGATCTGGAACGACCTGTGGTTCCCACTCATCCTCGCGCCGAGCAAGGTGAACCAGACGGTGACGCTCGGCGTCCAGCAGTTCGTCGGCCAGTTTCTCAACGACTATCCGGCGCTGCTCGCTGCACTCACCCTCGGCGCAGTGCCTTTGATCCTGCTCTACACCGTCTTCTCGCGTCAGTTTATACGAGGCCTCAGCCAAGGTTACGGGCGTTGACGCAGCTAGTCGCAACTGCGAACGGCTAGTCTCTCATGTTCCCAGTCAAGGGCCGTGGGTAAGAGGGATGGGCTGCAGCGCGTGTAGCGAAGCAGTGGTATCGGCTGGAGTTGCACAGGGCTGGGGATGGAGCGCAGAGACGACAGTTGATCAGACTCTCATCCGCGGGTTGGGTACCGCCTTCCGTGTCTTCGTCTCGGGGCTTTCCTCGATCCTAGGCGTACCAGCGGCCTGTCGGCTACGTCGTAGTCGCGACCAGCAGCGGTCCGGCTGAGCAGGAACAACCAATGGTCTCCGCCGCCGATCTCGATCCTCAAATCGTTCCTTAGTTCAGAGTTCGGGCGCCACCGTCGCCATTGGCGTGATCCTGAGCGTAGCGGGATTCCAGACGTGCCAATGGTCACAGACCGGGCACGCGGGTTCCCCGCGGCCAACGACAAATCATCTTGGAGGCTGCATCCAGGACGGCGCCACGATCGATTCGCCCCGTTACGCCGGACGATCGGTGCCCGGAGCAACCACGGGGCATGGAGCGACGACGGCGCGATTCCGGCCGCCGTTCTTCGCTTCGTAGAGCGCACTGTCTGCGGCAGCAATCAGCTCCTCCACGGACACTTCCGCGCCGTTCGAGAGGACCCCGCCGAAACTCGCGGATATCGTTCTCTGTTCGGAGCCAAGGACAAAAGGAGAGGCAAAGATCGCCTGGCACAATCTCTCCATGGTCATGTTGAGCGATTCAGGCGTGGAGACACTGACGACGACAAGGAATTCCTCGCCGCCATATCGGCCAAGCTGATCGGTCTGACGGAGGGCGGCCGCCAGACGCGCGGAGAATTCCTTCAAGGCCACGTCGCCCGCGCCGTGTCCAAGGCTGTCATTGATCTGTTTGAAGTGATCGATGTCGACCATGACCAGTCCGACCGGATTGCGCGTGTCGGCAGCTCGCTTCAGTGCCTCCTCCGCCACGCGCACGATGCCGCTCCGGCTCAGCGTACCGGTCAATGCATCGCGGTTCGCGGCCTCCTCGAGCACGTGCTTTTCGTCGACGAGTTGCCGGTCACGTTCAGTGATCTGTTGGTAGACACGACCTTTGTCGATGACAGCGGAAAGTTGGTTTGCGATTTGCCGGAAGATAGTCTGGTGCGCCTTTTGGTAGGCGTCCTTTTGCCCGCTCGTGAAGAACAGGAATCCGATCGGGCGGTGTTCGACCGTCAGCGGGCACGTGAGGCTTGACCGGCCCCCTTCCTGAACGATTCGTCGTGTCGACGCCGAGTTGGGCTTTGCTTCCAGGTAGGCTTCCAGGTCATTCAGAATGCGCGGATGACCCGTTGTCAGAATCGGTTCCAGGCTGCTTCCCGCCAGTGGCTGGGTATACCCCGTCGAAATGCGCACTCTGCCAAGGTTCGATCGAGCCCAATAGGCGGTCACGCGCGAGCAGTCCGGCGACAGGAACGCGCAGCCCATACGGTCGTACGGGATCAACCCGGCGAAATTGTCAAACATCCGGTTGAGGACGTCATCCACGAGCACGCCCTGTTCAACCGTTTCCACCAGGTCGAACAATCGCTGAAGCTCACGTTCTCGACGGCTCAACGTTTCGGAGAGGAGTTGGAGTTCTTTGCCAATTTCCGTCAGCGGATCGCTCGGGTCGAGCACAAGGCTCGGCACCAATTGGCCGGTTCTGAGGCGTTCGATCCAAGCGGCGTAGACGCTTGCTCGCTTCCTCACCTCCTGGCGCGCGATCGTCATGATCACTCTCACAAACCGGTGCCTTCGAGATTTGCCTGGATATCTCGAAGAGCCTGGAATTGTGCGACTGACTATTGAGCCGGAGAGCTTAACGTTCCGTTCAAACAATCCCGGGTTTATGTGCTCAATTACTAACTGTTGACGAAATAATTCGACAAAATTGAAACTGAAACCAACCGAATTCTTTGAAGTCGTCCCGGACGGTTGTTGAGTCGGATGAATTGGTTGTGATTCCTTGCGGGGCACCTGGATCGTTGCCAAGGGGCACTGCCTGACCGAAAACCCAAAGGCTTATCTCCGGCTCGGACACTGAGACTGCCAGCCTCATGCCTCAGGCCCTGGCGCGCACATGCCTCTTGCCGGGGCGGTGCTGGTGGCGGCGGCCGCCGTGCCGCTGGGCCTGGCCTTCAGCGGGTCTCCCTTACCAGCCACCACCACCACCGCCGCCACCGCCGCCGCCCGAGCCGCCGCCGCCGGAGAAGCCGGACGAGGAGGATGACGGTGCCGGAATCGAGCTCGCAAACGAGCTTTCGGCCGACGACACGGCTGACGAGATGGAATGGGCGAAGCTGGCGCCGCCCCAGCCGGTGCCGGCGTGCCAGGCGGGGCTGTAGGCGGTCGCCATGTCCTGACCCGGATTGGCGCGGGCGAACGCGGCGGAAAATGCCTCTGACCAGGGTTTCTCGGCATTGAGCGCCACCGCATAGGGCAGGATGCGCTCGAACTGGGTGGTGTTCAGGTCGGGCGCGCCGGCGAGATTGAGCCGGCTGCTCTCGGCGGTGCGGATATAGAGTTCGAGCCCCTCGATCTGGTCCATGACCGCGCGGCCGGCCGCCGTCGGCGCACGCAACAGATAGTAGAACAGGCCGTTCATCACCGCGAAGCCGCCGACCAGCGCCAGCGGGAAGCCGTTGTTGGCGAGGACGTCGATGATGGTCCAGCTGAAGCCGGTCGGCAGCGAGCGGGCAATCGCGCCGAACACCGAGGCGAAGTTGACGCCGATGAAGGCGATGACCGCGATGGTGAGACCGGCGCTGACGATCGACCGGACGCTGCGGGTCGAGGTGAGCGCGCGCACGATCGGGACTATGAAGGCGCCGAGCCAGACGCCGACGAAGATCGAGCCGAACAGAAGCCCGATCGCCGTCTCGCCCAACCCGCCCCAGATGAGCACGGCGGCGATCGATATCGCCGTCAGGGCGACGCCGACGATGAAATAGCCGAGGTTGCGGCGGAAGAAGCGGTTGCGGCTCTCGTTCTCGACGCTCGACTTGAAGGCGGCAAACTCGGTCTGCAGGCTCGTGCCGCTGTCCTTGTTGATGGTGATCCTGCCGCCCTTGTCTTCGACCCATGTGAGCAGCGAGTTCTCGCCCGGGGGCAGCTTTTCCTGCGGCCGCGCCTGCTTGGTCCTGGTGAGAACGATGTCGCCGCTGGAATCGTCGAAGACCAGCAGCCCCCTGACCGCGAGCGACAGGGCGGCGGCGGTGAACTTGCGCCAGCCGTCCTTCCAGCCGTAATCGCGGATGTAGCCGGCGAGCGTCGGCGAAATGCCCGGCGGGGCGTGGAACAGCGGGATGATCGTCCCCTTTGGTGGGTCGCGGCCGACCGCGTGCCAGGCAAGCAGGTAGAAGATCAGCACGCCGAGGAGGCCGGCGCCGCCGATCAACAGATGCCGGTTGTCGAGGAACCAGTAGGAGAATGCCTGCGCGCCGCTCGGCGGCAGAACCAGCCCCTTGGGAATCTCCAGCACGACCGACAGCCCTTCGCCGGCCGCGAGCGTCGCGGTCGTCGCCACCCTGAGCCGGTTGTCCGCGTCGACCGTGCCGTCATAGGCCTTGCCGCGCTCGCCGTAGCTGCCGGTATAGGCGGTCCAGCGTGTTGGCGGCTGATGATCGGGCAGCGTGACCAGCGCCGTCGTCCTGAGGATCGGAAACGACCAGTCGTTGCCGGTCACGTTCCAGAACAGCTCGGTGTGGTCCGGGAAGAAGCGGATCTGGCGGCCGGTCTCGTAGTGGATGGCATAGGTGTAGGTGGCGGGAGCGAGCACGACGTTTCCGTCGCCGATATAGATGCGGATGCCGTCCTGGTTGCTCGCCTTGTGCCAGGGTTCCGGCTTGCCGTCGCGGGTGATCGCGCCAATGGTGAAGCTGACGCGGTGGCTGCGGCCGTCGGCGTCGGTGAAGGTCAGCGGAAAGTCGCGGTAGATCCCGTGGTTGATCTTGTCGCCTTCGGCGACGACCGTGATCGTCTCGGTCACGTCGAGGACGCCGTCGGGCTGAACGACCACGTCCGACATGTAGCTGTTGATGGTTTCCTCTGCCAGCGCCGGGGCCGCGAGAAGGCCGGCGGCGAGGGCAAGCGCGAGCGCCGGCCGCCTCATGATGACGCTCCCGTGAAGGCGACACCGGGCACCGCCCGGTCGCCATCGTCGGCCTCGAAGAAGTCGCGCTGATGAAAGCCGAGCGCGTCGGCGACGAGATTGCTCGGGAACGACTGGACCAGCACATTCAGGTTGCGCGTGGCGCCGTTGTAATAGCGGCGCGCCATCTGGATCTCGTCTTCGATCCCCGCCAGTTGCTTCTGCAGGTCGAGGAAATTGTCGCTTGCCTTGAGGTCGGGATAGGCCTCGGCGATCGCCATGAGCTTGCCGATCGCGGCGGTGAGCTGGCCCTCGGCCGCAGCGCGGGCGGCGACGTCGCCTTGCGGCACTTGTGCCGCTGCCGCCCGGAGCGCCGTCGCCTGTTCGAGCACCGTGCGTTCATGGGCGGCATAGCCCTGCACGGTGCTGACCAGATTGGGCACGAGATCGGCGCGCCGCTTCAACTGCACGTCGATGCCGCTCCAGCCTTCCGCCGCCATCTGGCGCGCCCTGACGAGCCGGTTGAAAAGGATGACGCCGTAGCCAACGACGACCGCGACGAGGGCAAGCACGATCCAGGTTGTCATCGCCTCTTTCCCTGAAGTTGCGCTTCAGCGGCCGGGGTCGGCTGGCCGGTGACGCGCGGGATGATACTGGATTCGGCCGTGGGCTTCGACCGCCCGCAGCAGCCTGTCATGTCCCGGCTTCGGCGCGCGCACGCATCCCTCCCGCGGCGACCAGGGCGAGCTTGCGTGCGACGTCCGAACCGGCTCGGCGCGACGCATTGACAAGACGCAAGGCCCGGCGCTTATCGTTCAAATACGAACGGTCGATATCCACATTTGGAAGGCGAACGGCGTCAGCTCATGGATCGTGCAGTAAGCGGCTCGGCGGCCCACAGAGTGCCGGTGATCGACCGGATGGTCGAGATTCTCCTGCTTCTCGAGCGGCGCCCGCAGGGGGCGACCATCACCGACCTCGTCGATTCGCTCAGTCTGCCACGGACGACCGTCTACCGCATCCTCAACACGCTCCAGTTCCACGGCATCGTCCGGCGATCCCAGAACGGCGCCTATGGTCTCGGGCCGCGGCTGCTCTCGCTGGCGGCGAGCGCCCTGCCGGAAGCGGCGGTCCACGACCTGCCGGCGATCGCCCAGCCCCACCTGGAGCGCCTGTCCGGCGCGACGGGGGAGGGGTGCAAGGTATCGATCGTCGATGACGGCCACCTGCTGGTGATCTGCGCGGCGGCCGGCAAGCAGGAATATGCGCTGACCGTCGTCCCCGGTCAGCGGCTGCCGCTCCATGCCGGCGCTGCCGGCAAGACCCTGCTTGCCCACATGCCCAAGGCGGAGGTGGAGGCGCTGCTCGATGCCGGCCTCATCCGCTACACGGCGAACACGCTGGCCAACGCCAAGAAGCTGCTCGCCGAGCTGGCGCGCATCCGCCACCAGGGCTGGGCCGAGGACCACGGCGAATATGTTCCCTCGATCCATGCCCTGGCGGCGCCGATCATGGACCCGACCGGCAAGATGGTCGCCGCCCTGAGCGTGCCGTTCCTGGCGGGATCGAGCCGTCCGCACATCCAGCAGATCAAGGCGGCCGTCATCGCCGCCGCCTCCCAGATTGGCTCGGACATCCCGGCGCCGCTGGCGTCCGACACCGCGCAACGCTAGGACGCGGGCTTCGGCGGCGCCGCCACCGGCGCCCCGGCGGCAACGCCGGCGTCGTTCATCGAACCATCGAAGATCGGCAGGTCGTAGGGCGTATAGGGATAGCGGCCGCAGGCGTCCTCGTTGATCTCGACGCCGAGTCCGGGCCTGGTCGGCACCATCAGCGCACCGTCGACGAATTCCAGGTTCTCCTGGACCAGCTCCCGCCGCCACGGCACGTCGATGGCGACCGTCTCGAAGGTCTTGAAGTTGGGGATCGCCGCCGACAGGTGCAGCGTCATGGCATTCATCACCGGCCCGGTCGGATTGTGCGGGGCGAGCGGCAGGAAGCGCATGTGCGCCAGCCCGGCGACCTTCTTCGCCTCGAGCATGCCACCGACATGGGCGACGTCCGGCTGCAGGATGTCGGCCGCCCGCTTGGCAATCAGCTCGACGAACCGCTCCGGCGCATAGAGGCGTTCGCCGGCGGCGATCGCCACCGGGCTTGCCGCGCGCACGTCGGCGAGCGCGTCGATGCTGTCCGGCGGCACCGGCTCTTCGATCCAGGTGATGTCGAAGCGCGCCAGCTCGCGCGCCATGGCGATGGCGGTCGGCACGTTGAGCCGGCCGTGGACGTCGAGCATCAGGTCGACACCGGTGCCGACGGCGGCGCGCACCGCCTCGACGATGGCGATGGTGCGGCCGCGCTGGCCGCGATCCATCTCGAGATAGGCGGTCTCGAACGGATCCCATTTCAGCGCCTTGAAGCCGAGCCCGACCGCTGCCCGCGCCCGCGCGGCGTAGTCGTCGGGCCCGCGCGCACCCTGGAACCAGTGGTTGGCGTAGCAGGCGACGCGGTCGCGCTGGCGGCCGCCGAGCAGCTCGTAGACCGGCACGCCGAGCGCCTTGCCCTTGATGTCGAGAAGAGCGGCTTCGATCGCGCCGATTGCCGTGCGCAGGATCGGCCCGCTGCGCCAGTAGGAATCGCGGTGCATGCGCTCGGTCAGATACTCGGTCGCGAACGGGTCCTGGCCGACGACGACGCGGCCGAACTCGGAGATCGCCGCGACGATCGCCTCCGTGCGCCATTCGAGCGTCCCCTCGCCAACCCCTTCGATGCCGTCGTCGGTATAGAGCTTGACGAAGACGAAGTTGGTGCGCGAGGCGTTCGCCGTGAAGGTCTTCAGGCCGGTAATCTTCATCGCAATCGATTGCTCCCACGGGCTTTGCCCGACGCTACCTGCTGCCGCCCGGCTCGACCAGGCGGCAACGGACCGCGCCGAATCTATAAGCGGCCCCTCTTGCGCAACCACTCCTGGAACTCGGGCTCGGCGTCGCGGTGCAGCGGGTAATAGCGACGCAGGTCGCCGCCCTCGAACAGCCGGCCGCGCGAGAACTCCTCCCATTCCTGGTGCTTGCTGGCCTCGGCGATGACCTTCTCCGCCATCTTCACCGGGACCACCACGACGCCATCGTCGTCGGCCACGATGATGTCGCCCGGCACCACGAAGACCCCGCCGCAGGCAACCGGAACGTTGACGGCGTAGGGCACCAGATCGGTCTGGGCGTGGTAGTTTGGCGTCACCCCCTTGAGCCACAGGCCGAGCTCGAGGCGCTTCACCTTGGGATAGTCGCGGATGCAGCCGTCGATCACCACGCCGGCGCCGCCGCGGCCGCGGAAATAGGTCAGCATCATGTCGCCGAAGATGCCGCTCCTGAGATCGCCGCGGGCATCCACCACCACCACGTCGCCAGGCCGCGTGTGATAGAGCACGTGACGGTGTAGCTGCGTTTCCGGATCCTCGTACTCGCCGTCGCCGTAGAGGTCCTCGCGCTTGGGCATGCATTGCAGGGTGAGCGCCGGGCCAGCGACCACCGTGCCGGGGCTCCTGGCGAGCGGTCCCACCATGTAGGGGCTGCGCACGCCCATATGGCCGAGCGTGCTGCTCACCGTGGCCGCGCCGATGTCCCTGAGAGCATCGACCCACGCCTGCGGCGGACGCGAGATGTCGGGCGTGGTGATCATGTCTCCTCCTCGATCGATGCGTCGGCGCCGTCGCCAGGACGAGGGTGGCGTTGTCCTCGCTTGACCCTCGCCGCGTCCTCCCTGGGCGCGGCGATGGCCGTCATTGTCCGGTCATCGGATTGACTCCCCCGATACAAGCCATCTATCATCCAAAAGAGAACTTGGAAAGTTCATATTTGAAAAGCGCACTCCGTGACCTGATTAGCCGGCGTCGCTGTCGGGAGCCCGGAGGAACCGCATACCGCCGACCTAGTCTTGGCAGCAGGCGTAACCATCGGCGGCCCATCGCCGCGCAAATGGCTCGAGGGACGGAGCGATGAAGGGCATCACATCGATTGGCCACGTTGCCATCCGCGTGAAGGACATCGAGCGCTCGCTCGCCTTCTATGTCGGCAAGCTCGGCTTCGCCGAGATGTTCCGGCTCGACCACGACGGCAAGCTATGGATCGTCTACCTGCGCGTGACCGACAGCCAGTTCATCGAGCTGTTCCCGGATGCGGTCGGCGAGCGGTCGCCGCCGGCGGAGGCGATCGGGCTCAATCACCTGTGCCTGGAATGCGACGACATCGACGTCGTGCTTGCCGGGATCGCCGAGAAGGGCATCCCGCTCTACCGGCCCAGGAAGATGGGCGTCGACAACAATCTCCAGGCCTGGATCGAGGATCCCGATGGCAATCGCATCGAACTGATGCAGATGGGCCGGGACAGCATGCAGGCTGCCGCGATCAAGAGGTTAGCCATGGCTTGAAGGTGCCGGCGCCCGCGCGGAGGAGAGAGGGAGCCTCCCGGCGTCGAGGCACGGGGCACGGACATGAGGAACAATGGCGGCATTCGGTGCAACGGCCGCCGCGCGATGACAGCTCGCTAGAGGTTGCACGCAAGGGAGGAAGCGATGACACCGAAGACCAAGGGACTGCTGTGGGCCGCTGCCGCGGTCGCGATTGGCGCATTGCAGGCTGGGAGCGCCTTCGCCGACGAGATCGTCTGGTGGGTTCCCAACTGGCGTGAAGATGCCGGCCGCGATCTCGCCAAGAAGTTCGAAGCCGCCAATCCGGGCACGACCGTCAAGATCGAGGTCACCGTCGCCGACGGCCTGCCGACCAAGATCCTGACCGCGCTGCACTCGGGCTCGCCGCCCGATCTGATCAACGCCCAGCACGGCTGGGTGGTGCCCTACGCCCAGCAGGGTCTGATCCAGCCGGTCGACGACGCCATCGACAACAAGGACGACTTCTACCCGGCGGCGATCCAGTACGACACCTGGGACAGCAAGCTGTGGGGCGTCCCCTACCGCATCGAATCGATCGCGATGCTTTACAACAAGGACATGTTCAAGGCGGCCGGGCTCGACCCGGAGAACCCGCCGCAGACCTGGGACCAGCTCATCGACGCCGCCAAGAAGCTGACCCACGACGACCAGTACGGCTTCGCCATCACCGGCGGCGGCGAGTTCGGCAACACGGTGTTCCGCTCGCTGCCCTTCATCTGGGAGAACGGCGGCTCGATCATCAGCGAAGACATGACCAAGGCGACGGTCAACGAGCCGGCGGCGGTCGCGGCGGTGAAGTTCTACACCGACATGCTGGTCACCTATCACGTGTCGCCGCCCTCGACGCTGCAGAACGACGGCACCGCCAACCGCCACCTGTTCGCGTCCGGCAAGGCCGCCATGTACGAGGCCGGCCAGTTCGATCTTCCTGCCGTCAAGCAGGAGAATCCGAAGATCAACATCGGCGTCATGATGATGGTGCATCCCGAGGGCAAGGACCCGGCCTCCATCCTCGGTGGCTGGAGCCTGGTCATCCCCAAGGACGCCCCGAATGCAGCGGGGGCTAAGAAGCTGGTCAAGTTCCTCAGCCAGCCCGACAACATGGCCGAGCTGACCTACACCTTCCCGGCGCGCAAATCGGCGATGAGCATGCCGCAGTTCCAGGATCCGGAACTGAAGGTGTTCAAGGACATGCTGCCCTACGCCCGGACGCTGCCGGCGCAGAAGAACTGGATTCAGATCACCCAGGCCTATTTCAACGGCGTGCAGTCGGTCTTGACCGGCGACGCCGAGCCGCAGGCCGCCATGGACCAGGCAGCCGACGACATCAACGGGTTGCTTCAGCAGTAACGGCTGCCACAAATGAAGCCGCGGCCTCCCGGGGGACCCCCGGGGGGCCGCCCTGGCCGACGAGCGGAAGGCGGGCGACGTGCGCCAACACCATACCGGGCTGTGGTTCGTTCTCCCTGCGATCATCGTGCTGGGCATGCTGATCGTCTATCCGATCGCCTATACCGGCCTGCTCAGCGTCAGCGATGCCACCGGCCACTATGTCGGGCTGAAAAACTTCCAGATCGTCCTGCGCTCGCGCACCACCATGACCGCGGTGTGGAACACCGCCTACTACGTCTTCGCCTCGATCGTGTTTCAGATCCTGCTCGGCACGCTGACCGGCATCCTGCTCAACCAGAAATTTCCCGGGCGCGGGCTGGTCCGCTCCTTCGCCCTGATCCCGTGGGTGATCCCGGGCATCGTCGCGGCGACCACCTGGGCGTGGATGTTCCACACCGAGTTCGGGATCATCAACTACATGCTGACCTCGAGCGGCCTGGTCGACAAGCCGATCGGCTGGCTGACCGACCGCGACACCGTGATGCCGGCGCTCATCGCCATCAACGTGTGGAAGCTGTTTCCGTTCGTGGCGGTGATGGTGCTGGCCGGCCTGCAAACCGTGCCCGACGAGCTCTATGAATCGGCCCGCGTCGACGGCGCCACCTTCTGGCAGGAAGTGTGGCACGTCATGCTGCCGCAGATTCGCCCGGTGCTGGTGGCGATCACCCTGCTCCTGCTCATCTGGGGCCTGAACGCGATCACCATCATCTACGCCATCACCAAGGGCGGGCCGGCCAACCACACGCTGATCATCCCGATCCAGATCTTCCGCATCGCCTTCGAGGCCTTCCAGCTCAATCAGGCGGCGGCGCTGTCGGTGATGTTCTTCGCCTTCACCATCGTCTTCGTCATCGTCTACATCCGCCTCTTCGCCACGCCGCACGAGGAGCGCGGCACATGAAGACGAGCTGGATCAAGGGCACGGCGATCGCCGTCAGCGTGGCGCTGCTCATCGCCGTCTGCCTGTTTCCCTTCTTCTGGATGGCGTCGTCGTCGCTCAAGCCGCTGGGTGAGCTCTATCATGCGCCGCCGTCCTGGTTCCCCGAGGCGCTGACGTTCGAGAACTACATGAACGTCCTGTTCAAATCGAACATCCCGCGCTACTTCATCAACTCGACGGTGATCTCGATCGGGTCGACGACGGTGGCGCTGCTCCTCGCCATCTTCGCCTCCTATGGCTTCGCCCGCTTCAATTTCCGCGGCAAGGGCCTGGCCCAGGCCTTCGTCCTGGTCGGCCAGCTGCTGCCGACGGCGGCGATCATCGTGCCGCTGTTCATCACGCTGCGCGTCTCTCGGCCTGGTCAATTCCTACCTCGGCCTGATCCTCGTCTACACGATCATCACCCTGCCGCTCAGCGTGTGGATGCTGACCAGCTACTTCAAGGCGATTCCGGTCGAGCTGGAGGAGGCGGCGATCATCGACGGGGCGACGCGGATCGGCATCCTCTTCCGCATCACCCTGCCGCTATCGCTGCCCGGCCTGGTCGCCATCGTCGTCTACGCCTTCGTCACCACCTGGAACGAGTTTCTCTTCGCCCTGGTGCTGGCGCAGGACTACCGGGTCAAGACGCTGCCCATCGGCATCGCCGAGTTCACCACCGAGTTCAACACCGATTGGGGAGCGGTCATGGCGGCGTCGGTGATCATGACCCTGCCGATCGCCATCCTGTTCATGGTGATGCAGAAGATGTTCGTCGGTGGCCTGACTGCTGGCGCCGTCAAGGGCTGACGCGGTCCACCGGAGAGGAGAGAGCGAACGATGGCCTCCATGGAAATCAGGGATGTGCGCAAGTCGTTCGGCGCCGTCGAGGTGGTTCACGGCGTCAGCGTCGGCATCGAGGACGGCGAGTTCGTCGTCCTGGTCGGGCCATCCGGCTGCGGCAAGTCGACTTTGCTGCGCATGATCGCCGGGCTGGAGGAGATCAGCGGCGGCGAGATCTCGATCGCCGGCAAGGTGGTCAACCGGCTCAGGCCCAAGGACCGCGACATTGCCATGGTCTTCCAGAACTACGCCCTCTATCCGCACATGAACGTCGCCAAGAACATGGGCTTCTCGCTCATGCTGCGCGGCGAGCGCAAGGACGTCATCGACCGCAAGGTCAGGCAGGCAGCCGCCATCCTCGGCCTCGAGCCCTATCTCGACCGCTACCCGCGCCAGCTCTCCGGCGGCCAGCGCCAGCGCGTCGCCATGGGGCGCTCGATCGTCCGCGATCCCCAGGTCTTCCTGTTCGACGAGCCGCTCTCCAACCTCGACGCCAAGCTGCGCGTGCAAATGCGCACCGAGATCAAGGACCTGCATCTGCGCCTCAACACCACGGTCATCTACGTCACCCACGACCAGATCGAGGCCATGACGATGGCCGACAAGATCGTCGTGCTGCGCGACGGGGTGGTCGAGCAGATCGGCCGGCCGCTCGACCTCTACGACCGCCCGGCCAACCTGTTCGTCGCCGGGTTCATCGGATCGCCGGCCATGAACATCGTGCGCGGCACCATCATCGGGACCGCCGCCGGGCCGGCCTTCGGCCTGTCGGCCGATATCGGCCTGCCGCTGCCGCCGGGCGTTTCGCTGCCCCTCGGCCAGGAGGTCCATTACGGCATCCGGCCGGAGCATTTCGTGCTGTCCGAAGAGGGTCTTGCGGCCGAGGTCGTGCTGATCGAGCCGACCGGCTCGGAGACGCAGGTATTCATGCGGCTGGGCGGGCACGACCTGCTCGGTGTGTTCCGCGAGCGGGTGCAGGCCGATCGCGGCGACACGATCGGCATTTCGATCCGGCCGGATGCAATGCGCCTCTTCGACGCGAAAACCGACCGGCGCATCGAGCCGGCCACGTCCCATTGAGCCAGCCGGCGTCGATCGCCGCATCATGAGCGTCAGTCGAAGAAGGCCCTGTCCTCTTCTTTGAGATAGGGCTTTGCCTTCTCCGGGTTGATGTCGATGCCCATCCCCGGCCGGTCCCACACGTCGATCATGCCGTTCTTGACGATGGGGTCGGGCAGGCCGTCGACGATGTCGTACCACCAGGCCGGATCGCCCGTCGGGTATTCGAAGGCAATGAAATTGTCGGGCAGCGTTGCCGCGACCTGCACCAGCGCGGCCAGGCCGAGGACGCCATTGGCCGTCCCGTGCGGCGCCATCATGATGCCGTGCAGGTCGGCATATTCGGCGATCCACTTCAGTTCGGCGATGCCGCCCACGTCGCAGGGGTCGGGGCCGATGATGTTGACCGCCTTGCCCTCGATCAGCGCCTTGAAGTTCTGGCGCAGGTAGATCTGCTCGCCGGTATGGATCGGCGTCGAGGTGGCCATGGTGACCTCGCGATAGACGTCGGCGTTGACGTAGGGGGTGTAGTCGCCGGTGATGAGGTCCTCGAGCCACATCAGGTTGAGCGGCTCGACCGCGCGGGCGAACCTGATGGCGTCGGGCACCGTCCAGCCGGGCCCGCAGTCGAGCGCCAGACCGACCGCGTCGCCGAGCACCTCCTTCATCGCCTCGACGCAGGCGATGGTGTGCTTGAGCCCGCGCTCGGTCAGCAAGGCCCGGTCGGCGATGCCGCCATGGACATGCACCGGGCTGATGTCGCCATAGGCGTAGTCGGCGACGTTGCGCTTCATGTTGCTGTGGAAGGCGATGCCCTGCTTGATGATCGTGAAGCCCTCCTTGGCGGCCTTCATCTGCGCCATGTTCTCGGCGTAGTCGGCGGGGTCTTCGCCGCGCAGCGGAAAGCGGATGGCACCGTTGTAGACGCGCACGCGGTCGCGCACCTTGCCGCCGATGAGCTTGTGGACCGGCACGCCGGCCGCCTTGCCGGCGAGGTCCCACAGCGCGTGCTCGACCGCGCTGACCGCCGCACCGTAGGGCTTGAAGGCGCCGCGCGGCCGGATCTGCCGCATGCAGCGCTCGACATGGGTCGGGTCCTGGCCGAGAAGCGCGTCCTTGAGCGCCAGCACATGCGGCCTGATGGTCGGCTTCCAGGTCTCGATCTCGCCGTAGCCGCTGATGCCTTCGTCGCTGACGATCCTGACCACCGGGTTGTTGCCGATGATCGCGCATTTGAGATCGACAATCTTCATGCCTTCCTCCGCTCCGCCGTCAGCATCTCAGCGCGGCTCATGGGTGTCCGTAGCGCAATCTAGCAGAAAGCCTGCGCCGGTCTTTGCCGCCGCTGCGGCTGCCGCCGTGCCGTCGACCCGGGTCACGGGTAGTGGTTGAAGAGATTGCCGACATCGGGAATGTGCGTTGCGATGTCATCGCTGATGGTCGTCATCGCGGCATAGGCGCTGGCTGGAATCGCGGGCGCCAGGGCGGCCACGTTCGCCGAAGCCTGATCGCGGCGGCGCGCCCCGACGACGACCGAATGGATGCCCGGCCGTTCGAGGATCCAGCGCACCGCAAGCGTGGCGAGCGGCAGCCCCAGTTCACCGGCAAGCGCCTTCAGCTTCTCGGTGCCGGCATAGACGTGCGGCCAGATGTCGGCACGGAACGGCAGGATGGTGTGGCGCTGGTCGCCGGGGGCAAGCTCCGGCGTGCGGCCGAACTTGCCGGTCAGGATGCCGTGCGCCAACGCGCTGTAGGTGATGACCGCAATGCCTCGCCGCCGGCAATAGGGGATGACGTCGCGCTCGCGATGGCGCCACAGCAGATTGTAGCCGAGCTGGTTGGCGGCGATTGTGCCGACCTCCTCGACCTGGCGCATCTCGGCGACCGAGAAGTTGCTGACCCCGATCGCCCCGATCTTGCCCTGGGCGCGCGCCCGTTCCATGCCCTCCATCACCGGCCGCATGTCCTGCCCGGCGCGCGGCCAGTGGATGTAATAGAGGTCGATCACGTCGGTACGCAGCCGCTTGAGGCTCGCTTCGATCATGGCCAGCATCGCGGATGCGGTCAGCTCCGGCGGGTTGGCCTTGGAGGCGAGGAACACTGTGTCGCGCTTGTCCGCGAGGAAGCTGCCGAGCAGCTCTTCCGACCGACCGGCGCCATAGCCGGCGGCCGTGTCGAAGTGCCGGAGGCCGGCCGCATAGGCGGCTTCGAGAGCGCCGGTGAGCGCGTCGTTCTCAGCGTCGGTGGCGTACCACGAGCCGCCCTGCGCCATGGGCAGCAGGGCAAGCGGGCTGGCGCCGAGCCTCACGTGGCGGATCGCGCCGTCGACGGCGAGGGGCGCGTGCGGCGCACCGAATTCCGACACGCCGATATTGTCATGGCCCATGATCGCCAGGTCCTGCGGCACGCGCACCTTATACTGAAAGGGTCGCACGTCTCCAAGTTGCCGGCCGCCTCCGCAAGCCCCGGCTGGCCTTCGTCAGGCCTGGCGCTTCTCGGTTGCGGGCGGGGCGGTGGAGCCGCGCACGATCAACTCGACCGGGCGGACGAGGTGGCGCGCCTGGCGCAGCTCCGGGCGCACTTCGAGCAGGCCGACCAGGACGCCCGCCGCCTCGAAGCCGACCTGGTATTGCTGGATGCGCACGGTGGTGAGCGGCGGCGACAGGCGGTCGACCAGCGGCATGTCGTTGTAGCCGGTCACCGAAACGTCGCCGGGCGAATCGAGGCCGTGACGGCGGAGCGCGGCGATGGCGCCGATCGCCAGCCGATCGTTGGCGCAGACCAGCGCGGTGAAGTCCGCTCGCCGCTCGAGCAGCTCCTCGGTGCGCGCCTCGCCTTCCTCTTCGTTGAAGCCGGTGGCGAAGGCGATGAGCGCGGGGTCGCCGTCGAGGCCGAGCGTTGCGCGATGCCGCTCGAAGGCGCGGTAGCGCTCGATGCCGGTCGACATCGCCTGCGGGCCGGCGATGTTGGCAACGCGCCGGTGCCCGAGCCGCGCCAGATGGCGAAGCACGTCGAGGATGCCGGCATCCTCGTCGTTGATGACCGAGGACACCGCGTCGTCATCGACGCGCCGGTTGACGGTGACGATGGGCAGTCCGTCGGCGGCCAGGCGCGACACCGTTGCGTCCTCGCGCTCGACGCTCGCCAGGATCAGTCCGTCGACGCCGCGGGCGCGCAGAAGGTCGGCGATCTCGGCTTCCTGGTCGAGGCCGCCGTCGGTGTTGGCGAGGATCGCCAGATAGCCGTGCTGCGCCAGCGCGTCCTCGATGCCGCGGATGATCGGCGGGAACACCGGATTGGTGATGTCGGGCACGATCACGCCGATCGAGCGGGTGCGGTTGGTCTTCAGCGACAGGGCGGCGGCGTTGGGGCTGTAGTTGAGGCGCTTGCTGACGCGCATGATGTCGGCAACCACCTCGGGCCGGATGAGGTGGCGCGTGCCCGGATTGAGGGCGCGCGAGACGGTGGAGATATGGACGCCGGCCTGTTCTGCGACATCCTTCAGGGTGACGCGGCGTCTCATTTTCATGTCGCTCTGTCGGGCATTTGTCAGGGACGCAATTCTATCATTGACTCTGTGGATATGTGCGATCAGTATATGCAAACGTTTGCAGACGCAATTGCACGAATATGCAATCGTTTGCGTGGCAATCGAGCGCAGCAGCCATAAGCTGCGGGGGAGGACACTGCGATGGACGAAGTGCGGCTCGACCCGCGTCTGGTCGAGGCTGAGGCGGCAACCGCCGAGGCCCTGGCGCCCCATTGGAACTGGGACCGCCAGATACCGGCGCCGGGGCACACCAATGTCGATTTCGAGGGCCGGGTCGATTTCCGTCGCCTCCAGCGCTACCGCCTGGCGCGCGCCCGCGCGGCGCTCGAGGCCTCCGAGTGCGGTGCCCTGCTCCTCTTCGACGTCAACAACATCCGCTACGTCACCTCGACCAAGATCGGCGAGTGGGAGCGCGACAAGCTCTGCCGCTTCGCGCTTCTGATGCGCGGTGCCGAGCCGGTCGTCTGGGACTTCGGCTCGGCCGCCGTCCACCATCGCCTCTATTGCGACTGGCTGGCGCCCGACCACGTGCGCGCCGGCATGCTCGGCATGCGCGGCACGGTGCCGCCCTCGGCCGGGCTGATGAAGCGCCACGCCGGCGAGATCATGTCGCTGTTGAAGGGCGCCGGCGTCGACAGGATGCCGGTCGGCGTCGATCTGGTCGAGACCGCCATGCTGTTCGAGCTTCAGGCCGCCGGCATGAACGTCGTCGACGGCCAGCAGGTCATGCTCGACGCCCGCGAGATCAAGAACATCGACGAGATCGTGCTCTTGAACCAGGCCGCCGCCATGGTCGACGGCACCTATCACATGATCTGGGAGGAGCTGAAGCCCGGCGTGCGCGAGAACGACATCGTCGCCATGGCCAACGAGATGCTCTACCGCATGGGTTCCGACGACGTCGAGGCGATCAACGCCATCTCCGGCGAGCGCTGCAACCCGCACCCGCACAACTTCACCGATCGCATCCTGCGGCCGGGCGATCAGGCCTTCTTCGACATCCTCCAGTCCTATCAGGGCTACCGCACCTGCTACTACCGCACCTTCAACGTCGGCCGGGCGACGCCGGTGCAGAACGACGCCTACAAGCAGTGCCGCGAATGGCTGGACAGCGCCATCGCGCTGATCCGGCCGGGTGTCTCCACCGACACGGTCGCCTCGGTGTGGCCCAAGGCGGAAGAGTTCGGCTTCCCCGACGAGATGTCGGCCTTCGGCCTCCAGTTCGGCCACGGCCTCGGCCTGGCGCTGCACGAGCGGCCGATCATCTCGCGGCTGGTCTCGCTCGACCAGCCGATGGAGATCAAGACCGGCATGGTGTTCGCGCTGGAGACCTATTGCCCGGCCAAGGACGGCTACTCGGCGGCGCGCATCGAGGAGGAAGTCGTCGTCACCGACAAGGGCTGCCGCGTCATCACCCTCTTCCCCGCCGAAGAGCTGCCCATCGCCAACGCCTACTAGAAGCCACCCAAGCGACGCATCGGATGAGGACGGCATGAGCGACGACAATACCCACCGCATCGGCTGGATCGGCATCGGCCGCATGGGCTTCGCGATGGCCGAGCGGCTGCTCGATGCCGGCCATGAGCTGCACGTCTGGAACCGCACCCGCGCCAAGGCGGAGCCGCTCGCCGCCAAGGGCGCCGTCATCGTCGAGCGGCCGTCCGACATCCGCGACGTCGACATCCTCTTCACCATGGTTTCGACGGCGGCCGACGTTGACCAGGTGCTCTTCGCCGAGGGTGGCGTCATCGACGGCGCGGCAAGCGCCGCCCCGCGCATCGTCGTCGACTGCTCCTCGATCGGCGCCGACGAATCGGCCATCATTCGTCAGCGTCTTGCCGATCACGGCTCGGTGCTTCTGGCTTCGCCGGTCAGCGGCAACGGCAAGACCGTCAAGGTCGGCAAGCTCAGCATGGTCGTCTCCGGCCCGCGCGACGCCTTCGACGCCGTCAGGCCCTATCTCGACCGGATCGCTGGCAATGGCGTCGCCTATGTCGGCGAGGGCGAGCTGGCGCGCTTCTGCAAGATCGCCCACAACGTCATGCTCGGCGTGGTCATCCAGAACCTGTCGGAGATCACCGTGCTCGCCGAGAAGGCAGGCGTGCCGCGCCACGCCTTCCTCGAGTTCATCAACAACAGCGTGCTCGGCTCGATCTTCAGCCGCTACAAGTCGCCGGCGCTGGTCAACCTCGATTTCACCACCACCTTCACGCCGGCGCTGCTCAGGAAGGATCTCGACCTCGGCCTTGCCGCGGCGCGCGAGCTCGGCGTCTCCATGCCGGTGACCGCAGCGACGCGCGAGGCGGTGCAGGCGCATTTCGGCGCCGCCCAGCTCAAGCCGGACCCGGCCGCCTATCTGGAGAAGGATTTTGCCGCCCTGATCGAGACGGTGGCGCTCGCTGCAGGCATGACGCTGACGAGTGAAAACAAGACCGTGGCAAGCGGCCTCGAACCCAAGAAATGATGTCGGAGGCGGGCAGATCGCCTCGGAAGGAAACCAGGGAGGGAAGGGCATGAACCGTCTGCTTAAGCTGCTCACGACCGCGGCCGCCGCAACGCTGCTGGTCGCGGGCGTGGCGGTCGCCGCCGAGGCGCCGCTCAAGATCGGCATTTCGCTGTCGCTCACCGGCGATTTCGCCGACCCCGGCAAGGCCGCCCAGCGCGGCTATGAGCTGTGGGCCGACGAGGTCAACAAGGCCGGCGGCATCCTTGGCCGCCAGGTCGAGCTCAAGATCGTCAACGACGCCTCGAGCCCCGACCAGGTGGTGACCAACTACCAGAACCTGATCACCCAGGACAAAGTCGACATCGTCTTCGGGCCGTTCTCGAGCCTGCTGACGATCCCCTCGGCGCGCGTCGCCAAGCGTTTCGGCTACGCCTTCATCGAGCCCGCCGGCGGTGGCCCCAAGGTCTTCGACCAGCACCTCGACAACCTGTTCTTCGTCCAGCCAGCGCCGGTGGTGAAGGGCGGCGATATCTTCGCCAAGTACATCCTGTCGCTGCCCAAGGATCAGCGTCCGAAGACCGCCGCCTATGCCAAGCTCGACGATCCCTTCGCCGCGCCGATCGCCGACTACGTCAAGAAGGAGTTCGAGGCCGCCGGGATCAAGACGGTCTACGACGAGACCTATCCGGCCGAGTCGGCCGACCTCACGCCGATCGTTGCCGGCTACGCCGCCAAGAACCCCGACGTGGTCGTCGGCGGCACCCAGTCGCTGGACGCCTTCGCCCAGGTCAAGGCGATGATCCAGCTCAAGTTCAATCCGAAGTGGCTGTTCCTGTCGAACGGCGCCAATTCGCCGACCGAGTTCCCCGACAAGGTCGGTGCCAACAACGTTGCCGGCGTCTTCTCCAGCGGCGACTGGTATCCGGCTTCGCCCGCCCCCGGCAGCAAGGAATTCATCGCGGCCTACGTCGCCAAGTATGGCGGCGATGCTTCCGGCATCGATTCGACCTCCGCCGAGGCTTTTTCCTGCGGCCTCCTGCTCGAGCAGGTCGCCAAGAAGACCGGCAAGGTCGACAATGCGACGATCATCAAGACCCTGCACAAGGGGACCTGGCCGACGCTCGAGGGCGATCTGAGCTGGGATAAGTATGGTGCGCCGCAGGGTGAATACCTGCTGGTCCAGTGGATCGACGGCAAGCTCACAACGGTGTTTCCTGCGGACAAGGCACAACACGCGCCGGTCGCACCCAAGCCCGCCTGGGGCGGCTAAGAAACCAGCGCGACGCATGCCGATCGGGCGTGCGTCGCGCCACCCTCAACGGTATCGAGCAGGAAGAGCGCAATGCACGCTTTGGTCCAGGCCGTCATCTTGGGGCTGCTGACCGGTGGCGTCTACGCCCTGATGGCCAGCGGCCAGACGCTCATCTTCGGCATCATGAAGGTCGTCAACCTCGCCCAGGCCGCCTTCGTCATCCTGGCGGCCTATCTGTCGTTCAGCCTGTTCTCGCTGACCGGGATCGATCCGTTCGTGTCGATCCTGATCACCACGCCGGTGCTGTTCGCGCTCGGCGCCGCCTCGCAATGGCTGCTGCTGCGGCCGCTGCGCGCCGACGAGGCGCCGCAGCTGTCGCTGCTTGTCACCTTCGCCATTGCCCTCGGCATCGAAGGCTTCCTGGCGCTCGCTTATGCCACCACCTTCCGCTCCATCCAGCCCGGCTATGAGAATTTCAGCTGGACGGTGCTCGGCTACCAGGTCAACGCGGTGCGCTTCTATGCCTTCCTGCTGTCGCTGGCGATGCTCGGGCTGCTCTACCTGATCATGCATCGCACCAAGGTCGGCTGGGCCATCCGGGCGACGGTGCAGAACCCGATGTCGGCACAGCTCCTCGGCGTCAACGCCAAGCTCGTCGCCGCCTGCGGCTTCGGGCTGGGCACGGCGACCGCCGCCGCCTCCGGCGCCGTCTTCGGCCTCATCTCGCCGTTCAATCCGGGCAGCCACTACGATCTCATCAGCCGCCTCTTGACCATCGTCGTCCTCGGCGGCCTCGGCAGCATCGGCGGGTCGATCATCGCGGCCCTGGTGATGGGCGTCGGCTCGGCGGTGATCGCCATGCTGTTCTCGCCGGTGTGGTCGGATTTCTCCTTCTTCGTCGTCCTGCTCCTGGTCCTGCTCGTCCGCCCGACCGGGCTCTACGGCGCCAACCTCAGGGGCGCGATATGAGGAGCGCCGGCGTGGTCCGTGCTGTCATCTTCTTCGGCGGGTTCGCACTGCTGCCTTTGGCGGTCGGGCCGCAGTGGGTGCTGAACATGCTGATCTTCACCCTCATGTATGCGGGCCTGGCGAGCGCGTGGAACCTGGTCGGCGGCTATGCCGGCTATCCCTCCCTTGGTCATGCCGCCTTCTTCGGGGTGGGCGCCTATGCCATCGCCATCGTCTTCGAGAACAGCGTCGGCAACGGCTACGGACCCTTCCTGCTGCTGCCGCTGATCGGCATCGGCGCCGCGCTGGTCAGCGTCCCCATCGGCTGGATCGCCATGCGCACCCGCGCCGATGTCTTCGCCATCGTCACCATCACGCTTCTGTTCATCACCCAGACGCTCGCCTTCAACCTGCGCGGCATCACCGACGGGGCGCAGGGCAAGGCGGTCGGCATCCCGCCGTTCCCGACCGACACCTACGACCGGCCGTTCTACTACGCCATGCTGGTGCTGCTGGCGCTGGCCATGGGCATCTCCTTCTATTTCCGCCGCTCCAAGATTGGCCTGTCGCTGCATCGCCGTGCGCGCCGACGAGGACAAGGCCGAGGGCGTCGGCGTCCACGTCAACGGCGTCAAGCTGATCGCCTTCGCCGCCAGCGTCGGCATCACCGCGATGTTCGGCGGCGTCTGGGCCTATTACGTCGGCTTCGTCTATCCGCAGTTCGCGGTCGACCCGCTGGTCACCATCGGCATGGTGCTGATGACCTTCCTCGGCGGCCGCGCGACGCTGTGGGGCCCGGTCATCGGCGCCTTCATCCTGGTGCCGGCGCAGCAGACCTTCGCCTACCAGTTCGGGGCGAGTCAGGTCTATCTGCTCGCCTATGCGGCGATCTTCCTGATCATCATGCTGCTCCTGCCGCGCGGCATCCTGCCCACCATCACCGATCGCCTGCGCCGCCAGCGCGCCCACCACACGCGCTCCGGCAACGGCGCCGCCGCCGAGGCCGGCACCATCAGCACATTGCAGGTGGCCAAGTGACGACCGCGCTCCTCGAAGTCGACCGGCTGAGCAAGCATTTCGGCGGCGTGCGCGCCGTCGACGATTGCAGCTTCTCGGTCGCCCAGGGCTCGATCACGGCGCTTATCGGGCCGAACGGGTCGGGCAAGACCACCGCCTTCAACATCATCACCGGCTATCTCAAGGCCGATGCCGGCACCATCCGCTTCGACGGCCACCGCCTCGACAAGCCGGACCCCGGCCGCCTCTACCGCCAGGGCCTGTCGCGCACCTTCCAGCAGGCGCGCATCTTCCCCGAGCTCACCGTCGAGGAGAACCTGGTGGTCGCCGCCGGCCATTCCTGGCGCGATGTCTTTCGGCGCCCGCCTGACCAATGGCGACCGCAAGCGCGCCCGCGAGATGCTGGACGAGTTCCGCCTCGCCGGCCTCGCCGACCTGCCGGCCAGCGATCTCTCCTACGGCCAGCGCAAGCTGCTGGAGTTCGCCGCCGTGCTGATGAGCCGGCCGAAGCTGGTGCTCCTCGACGAGCCGACCGCCGGCGTCAACCCGGTGATGATCAACACCATGGAGTTCCACATCCGCGCCCGCCACGAGGAAGGCGTCACCTTCCTCATCGTCGAGCACGACATGCAGCTGGTCATGCGCCTGTGCGATCCCGTCATCGTGCTGGATCGCGGGGCGCGGATCGCCATGGGGACACCGGCCGAGGTCCAGGTCGATCCGCTCGTGCTCGATGCCTATCTCGGCGACTGAGGCCCTTGAGATGATGTCCAACGCAACCGACCAACGGCAGGCGCCCGGCGAGGGGCAGCCGATCATCCTCAGGCTCAGCGGTGTCACCGCCGGTTACGGCGCCGGGCTGATCCTCAAGGGCATTGACCTCGCCGTCGAGAGCGGCAGGATCCTCTGCCTGATCGGGCCGAATGGCTCGGGCAAGTCGACCGTGCTCAAGACCATCAGCGGACTCCTGCGCCCTGAGGACGGCCAGGTGATCTTCCGCGACGAGGACATCAGCCGCCTGTCGTCGCGCGAGCGGCTGACCCGCGGCATTGTCCACGTTCCGCAGGATCGCAGCCTCTTTCCCGGCATGACGGTCTGGGAGAACGTGCTGATGGGCGCCTTCGTCCTCTCCGACCAGGCTGTGGTCCGCCAGCGGGCGGAACGGGTCGCCGCGCTCTTCCCGATCGTTGCCGAGCGCCGCCACGACCACGCCGGGTCGCTCTCCGGCGGCGAGCAGAAGCAGGTCGAGCTGGCGCGCTCGCTGATGCTCGATCCGGCGCTGGTCCTGCTCGACGAGCCGTCGATCGGCCTCGACCACAAGGCGCGGAAGTCGGTCTTCGGGTCGATCGCGGCGCTGGCCAGGGACGGACGCACCGTTCTCCTGGTCGAGCAGAACGCGCGCTCCGGCTTGGCCGTCGCCGATCAGGCCGCCGTGCTGGAAGGCGGCCGCATCGCGCTCACCGGCACCGGACCGGGCCTCCTCAACGATCCCGAGGTCGCCCGGCTCTATCTCGGCGCCGGTTCAGGCGGCACGATGGGCGCGGCGGTTGCCGCCGCCCGTCCCGCCACCCAACCGGCCGTGCAGTGATGCTGCCGCGGCGCGGGTCCGGACACCGATGTTCTCGCTTGAGTCCTTCAGCCTCTCCGGCCGCCATGCGCTTGTCACCGGCGGCAATGCCGGCATCGGCGCGGCGATCGCAGAAGGCCTTGCGGCGGCCGGCGCCGACGTCATGGTGACCGCCCACACCCGCGCACCCGACGCGGTGCTCGCGGCCATTGCCCGTTCCGGCCGGCGCGCCGAGGCGGTGAGCGTCGATCTCGCGACCCTCGACGCCGATGGCGCCGCCCGTCTGGTGGCGGAGGTCGTCGAGCGGCTCGGCGGCCTCGACATCCTTGTCAACAATGCCGGCATCATCCGCCGTGGCCGAATCCGCCGCTCATGCCGAGGCCGATTGGCAGGCGGTCGTCGACGTCAACCTCAATGCCGCCTGGTATCTCGCCCAGGCCGCCGGGCGCCGCATGGCGGCCGCCGGGCAGGGCAGCATCGTCAACGTCGCCTCGATCCTCGGCTTCCAGGGCGGCATCAACGTGCCGGCCTACGCCGCTACCAAGCACGCGCTGATCGGCCTGACGCGGGCGCTCGCCAATGAATGGGCGCCGCGCGGCGTCACCGTGAATGCCATCGCGCCGGGCTACGTCGCGACCGAGAACACCAGGGCGCTGCGCGACGATCCGGCGCGCACCAAGGCGCTGCTCGAGCGCATTCCCGCCGGCCGCTTCGGCGAACCGGAAGACATCGTCGGCGCCGCGGTCTTCCTGTGCTCGGGCGCCGCCGCCTACGTCAATGGCTCGGTGGTGACCGTCGATGGCGGCTGGCTGGCGCGGTGAGGCTAGGTGTCCTGCCGGAGCGGCAGCGGCGCGGGTGGGGCGTGGTGAAGCAGGGTTCCGGCGGCGGTATGCCGCGAGGGAGTGAGACGATGGACAAGGCGAGCGTGGAGAAGAGGAGCCGGCGCGCGACACGGCGCGGGGGTCTTGCCAACGACGATCTCGGCGAGGCGCTGCGCCTGCAGCTCTACCGCACCCAGCTCGTCATCCGCCATGCCGAGCAGCGCGCCTACGACCTCTTCCTGCAGAACCTGGTCAAGGGCACCAGCCATCTGTCGCTCGGCCAGGAGGCGATCGCCGCCGGCGTCGCCGTTGCCATGCGCCCCGGCGATCTCTCTTTCTGCACTTATCGCGGCCACGCCCATACGCTCGCCCGTGGCGTTCCCATCGACAAGGTGCTGGGCGAGCTGATGCAGCGCGACAACGGCCTGATGCGCGGCAAGGGCGGCTCCATGCACCTGACCTCGGTCGAGCATGGGGTCATGGGCTCCTATGCCATCGTCGGCGCCCATCTGCCCATCGCCTGCGGCGCCGCCTGGCGCGCCCAGTACAAGGGCGACGGCGACGTCTCGGTCTGCTTCTTCGGCGACGGCACCACCAATATCGGCGCCTTCCACGAGGCGCTCAATCTCGCCGCCGTGTGGAAGCTGCCCGTCATCTTCGTCTGCGAGAACAACCTCTACATGGAATACACGCCGATCCGCGACGTCACCGCCGTGCCCCACCCGGCGGCGGACCGCGCCGCCTCCTATGGCCTCGAGCGCATCGTCATCGACGGCAACGACGCCGACGCGGTCTATCGCACGGCGAGCGCCGCCTTCGCCAAGGCGCGGGCCGGGGAGGGGCCGTCGCTGATCGAATGCCTGACCTATCGCCACAGCGGCCATTCGCGCGCCGATCCGGGGAAATACCGTCCGCCCGGCGAACTCGATGAATGGCTGAAGCGCGACCCCGTGCCGCTCTATCGCGCCCGGCTGCGCGAGTTCGACGTCCCCGAGGAGACCATCACCGCGATCGAGGCGGAGGTCATCCGCGCCGTCGACGAGGCGACCGAGACCTGCAAGGCGGCGCCGATGCCGACCGCCGAGATCCTCACCACCGACGTCTACGCCGATGGAGGCTGGGCATGGCGGAACTGACCTATCGCGACGCCGTCGCCCGCGCCATCACCCAGGAGATGGAGCGCGATCCCGATGTCGTCTTCCTGGGCGAAGACGTCGCCGGCGCCGGCGGCGTGTTCAAGGCGACCGTCGGCCTCCTGGAGAGGTTCGGGCCGCGCCGCGTGCGCGACACGCCGATCTCCGAGCAGGCCATCCTCGGCGCCGCCATGGGCGCGGCGATGACCGGGCTGAAGCCGATCGCCGAGATCATGTTCTCGGATTTCCTGGCGGTCTGCTTCGACTTCATCGCCAACGAGTTCTCCAAGAGCCGCTACATGTCGAACGGCCAGGTCAAGGTGCCGCTGGTCGTGCGCACCGGCAACGGCGCCGGCTCGCGCTTCGGCGCCCAGCACAGCCAGAGCGTCGAGAACTGGTGCATGATGATCCCCGGCCTCAAGGTGGTGGCGCCGTCGACGCCCTGCGACGTCATCGGCCTCATGGCCGCGGCGGTGCGCGATCCCGATCCGGTGATCTTCTTCGAGCACAAGTCGCTCTATCCGACGAAGGGCGAGGTGCCCGACGGCGAGATCGTCGACAGCCTCGGCACCGCGAAGATCGTCCGGCCGGGCAAGGACGCCACCATCCTGGCGCTCGCTCTGATGGTGCCGCGGGCAATGGCCGCCGCCGAGCGGCTCCAGGCCGAGCAGGGCATCGATTGCGAGGTGATCGACGTGCGCTCGCTGGTGCCGCTCGATACGCAGACGATCCTCGGATCGGTGGCGCGCACCAACCGCCTGTTCACGGTCGAGGAGAATCCGCGGCTGTGCGGCTGGGGGGCGGAGATCGTCTCGATCGTCGCCGACGAGGCCTTCTACGATCTCGACGGCCCGCCAGTGAGGATCACCACGCCGCACGTTCCGCTGCCGGCCGCCGACGTGCTGGAAGACATGATCCTGCCCACCGTCGACCGCATCGCGGACAAGGTGCAGCGGAGCCTGGAGAGTTGAGGGGCGCGTTTCGGATGCGGCGCAGTGCTGGTCCGGCAGCCATCTTGCCTAGATAAATAGCCGAGGTCCCGATCCTGTGTCGGGACATGAGGCAAAGGATACCGTCATGTACGACACTCTCATCGCCAACGTCCCGACCGACCTGTGGATCGGCGGCAAATGGCGGAAGGCATCGGACGGCGGCCGCTTCGACGTGATCGATCCGGCGACCGAGAACGTCATCACCTCGGTCGCCAGCGCCACCGTCGACGACGCCCGCGCCGCGCTCGACGCGGCCGAGGCCGCCTTCGCCGGCTGGGCCGCCCGCACCCCACGTGATCGCGCCGAGGTGTTGCGCAAGGCCTTCGAGCTGATGATGGCCGACGCCGACCGCCTCGCCCGCCTGATCACCCTCGAGAACGGCAAGGCGCTGCCCGATTCGCGCGGCGAGGTCGCCTATGCCGCCGAGTTCTTCCGCTGGTACGCGGAAGAGGCCGTGCGCAACATCGGCGAGGTGTCGCGCGCTCCCGCTTCCGGCGCCCGCATCCTGGTGCATCACCGGCCGGCAGGCATCGCCGTGCTGGTGACGCCGTGGAACTTTCCGGCCGCGATGGCCACCCGCAAGATCGGCCCGGCGCTTGCCGCCGGCTGTCCGGTGATCCTCAAGCCCGCCTCCGATACCCCGCTCACCATGCTGGCGCTGATGCCGATCCTGGAGGCGGCCGGCGTGCCGCCGGGCGTGGTCAACGTCATCCCCTCGCGCGCTTCCGGCAAGGTGGTCTCCGCCATGCTGCATGACCCGCGCGTGCGCATCCTGTCCTTCACCGGTTCTACCGAGGTCGGTCGCAAGCTCCTCCACGAGGCCGCCGACTGCATCGTCAACCCGGCGATGGAGCTCGGCGGCAATGCGCCCTTCATCGTCTTCGCGGACGCCGACATCGATGCCGCGGTCGACGGCGCCATGGTCGCCAAGATGCGCAACATGGGCGAGGCCTGCACTGCCGCCAACCGCTTCTACGTCCACGCGGCGGTCGCTGACGAGTTTGCCCGCAAGCTCGCCGCGCGGATGGCGGCGCTGAGGATGGGCAACGGCCTCGACGAGGGCGTCACCCTGGGGCCGCTGGTCAATAAGGAAGGCCGCGACAAGGTCATCGCGCTGGTCGATGACGCGCTCGCCAAGGGTGCGAAGCTGCTCACCGGCGGCACGCTGCCGAACGGCCCCGGCTTCTTCTACCCGGCGACCGTGCTCACCAATGTCTCCGACGACGCCCTCATGCACGACGACGAGATCTTCGGGCCGGTCGCCGCGATCCAGACCTTCAAGAGCGAGGACGAGGTGATCGCCCGCGCCAACGACACCGAATACGGCCTGGTCGCCTATCTCTACACCAGGGATCTCAGTCGCGGCCTGCGCGTATCGGAGAAGCTCGACTACGGCATGGTCGGCCTCAACCGCGGCATCGTCTCCGATCCGGCGGCGGTCTTCGGCGGCACCAAGCAGTCGGGCCTCGGCCGCGAAGGCGCGCATGAAGGCCTGATGGAATTCCTCGAGACTCAATACGTGTCGGTGAGCTGGTGATCGAGAGGCGCACGCGCGTCGGGTGGCTGTCGCAAATTTGACCCCCACCTCATTCCTCCCCCTTCCAGGGGGGAGGACGGTCGTGCGGCACGTGCTCCTCCCTCTGGAAGGGGAGGGTCGGGGAGGGGAGCTCGCACTGGAGGGTAGTGGAATGGACGTCCTGATGCCGCAACTCGGCGAGACCGTGTCGGAAGGCAAGATCATCAAGTGGCTGAAGGCGGTCGGTGACAGCGTCGCCGTCGGCGACAATCTCTGCGAGATCGAGACCGACAAGGTGACCGTCGAGGTGCCGGCGATCGCCGCGGGCGTCATCCGGGCGATCAATGTCGACGCGGGCACGGTCGCCCCGGTTGGCACCGTCATCGCCGTGGTCGGCGGGGCAGGTGAGGCGGCCGCCGTCGCCATACCGACAGTCGCCGCCACGCCGGCCGCCGCCGCGCCCCTGATCGCTCCCGCACCTCGGGCAAACGGCGTCCGACCCGCGACCGAGCGGCCCCGCCGCGATCCGTTCGAGGAGGTGGTCACGCCGCCGCGCAATTTCGGCTCGGCGCGCCTCGGCAACGGCATGCGCGTGACGCCACTCGCCCGCCGGCTCGCCGCCGATGCCGCGATCGATCTCGCGCGCCTGGCCGGCTCCGGCGGCCACGGCCGTATCACCGGCAAGGACGTCCGCGAGGCGGTCGCCGCCCGGCCGCAGGCGATGCCGTCGCTGGCCCGCGCCGAGACCTTCGCGGAGCTGATCGGCGAGGTCCACCGTGGCCGCCCGCACGAGATCGTGCCGGTCGACGGCATGCGCCGCACCATCGCCCGCCGCCTGACCGAGGCCAAGGTGTCGATCCCGCATTTCTACCTGTCGGCCGACGCGGCGATCGACCGGCTGACCCGCCTCCGCGAGGAGGTGAATGGCGATGCGCCCAAGGATGCCGCCGGCAATCCCGCCTACCGGCTGTCGCTCAACGATTTCATCATCAAGGCGATGGCGCTCGCCCTCCAGGCGGTGCCGCGCGCCAACGCCATCTGGTCCGGCGACGGCATCATGGCCTTCCGCCATTCCGACATCGCCGTCGCGGTCGCCGTCGAGGGCGGGCTGCTGACCCCGGTCATCACCGCCGCCGAAACCAAGTCGCTGTCGTCCATCTCGACCGAGATGAAGGCGCTCGCGGCCAGAGCCCGCGACCGCGCCCTGGAGCCGCACGAATACCAGGGCGGTGTCACCACCATCTCCAATCTCGGCATGCATGGCGTCCGCGAATTCTCGGCGATCATCAATCCGCCCCAGTCGACAATCCTCGCCATCGGCGCCGCCCGCCGCGAGGCCGTCGAGACCGACGCGGGCGGCGTCGCCTTTGTCGGTCGCATCGCGGCGACGCTTTCCTGCGACCACCGCGTCATCGACGGGGTTCTCGGCGCCGAGCTGATCGAGAGCGTCCGCGCGCTTCTCGAGAACCCGCTGCGGCTCATCGTGTGACCGGCCGCGCCTCCATCCACGGGCTCGCTTTCACCGGCGCTTCCGAGCGGCGCGGCGGATTTTCCGTGGCGCCCGGCGGCGGAGCGCGATATGCAGGCGCCTTGACGGGCTTCGCTGCGTGCGGCCAAGCTGGGCAGACAATCCAACTCGGCAGACAGAATGCGCCAGACCTCCGAAAGCAAGGCAACTCCGAACAACAACGGGCTGCCGGTGGTCAAGAGGCGCGCCGCGCCGCTGCGCCGCGATGTGGTCGATGCCCTGCGCCAGGCGATCGTCGAGGGCCGTCTGGCGCCGGGAGCACGCCTGATCGAGCGCGAGCTGATCGACATGACCGGCGTCTCGCGCACGGTGATTCGCGAGGCGCTGCGCCAGCTCGAATCCGAATCGATCGTCGAGACGATTCCCAACAAGGGGCCGATCGTCCGCCAGTTGACGCAAGCCGAAGCCAAGGATCTCTACCTCATCCGCTCGGTGCTCGAGGGCCTCGCGGCCCGCATGTTCGTCTCGAACGCGACGCCAGCCGACCTCGTCGCCCTCAAGGACGCGCTCGACCGGACGGCCGCGGCCTACAAGGACAACGTCCCCGAGGCGATCCTTGCGGTGAAGAACGAGTTCTACAACATCCTCTTCGTCGGCGCCGGCAGCGAGACCCTGTCGTCGATGATCTCGACGCTCTATGCCCGCATCTGGCGCTGGCGCGCCCTCGGCCTCGGCCATGCCAAGCGCTCGCCCGGCCGCTCGAAGCAGAGCGTCAGCGCGCTCCGCGAACTCTATCAGGCCCTCAAGGGCAGGGACGGCGAACTGGCCGAGAAGATCGCCCGGCAGGAGGCGCTCAACGCCGCCGCCGAGATCAACCGCATCTTCGGCGAGACGGGCGCCGAGATCCTCTAGCAGCCACCATTTCTGGTCGTCGGCCGCCGCTGGCTCCACCCAGCGGCGCTTGCCGCGCGCCCTCTTTCTACGTAATATTACCGTAATACGGTACGACGCTGGGAAAGGGAGGAATCATCGTCGCCATGGGTCAGGACGTCCCCATCATCCAGGGCTTCAGGTTCCTGGCCCAGCACGCGCTCGCCGGCTTCGGCGGTCTCGGCGAGGGCATGGCGATCCAGATCGCGCCGGACGGGCGCCGCATCCTGTGGCTGGCCCACGAGAGCGCGCCCAAGAACTTCACCGCCGTCGACGTCAGCGACCCGCGCGCACCGAAACTGGTCGTGCAGACCGACCTGCCCCAGGCCTACATGCGCTCCAATTCGCTCGAGGTGGTCGGCAACCTCATGGCGGTCGCCTACCAGACCAGGAGACCGGGCCAGCAGCCCGCCGGCATGGAGCTGTTCGATGTGTCGCGGCCGGAAGCGCCGCGCTCGGTCGGCTTCTTCGACGCCTCGGGGCCGCATTCGCGCGGCGTCCATCAGCTCTGGTTCTGCGACGGCGAATACGTCCACATGTCGGCGGGCGCACCGGATTTCCAGTCGCACCGCCCGGGCGACGACCAGTTCTACCGCATCGTCGATGTGCGCGACCCGGTGAAGCCGGTCGAGGTCGGCCGCTGGTGGCTGCCGGGCGTGCGCGTCGGCGACAGCGAGGCCCCGCCGGTCCAGCCCAATCCGGCAGGCGCCGGCTTCCGCGTCCACAACACCAACGTCTATCCGGAGCGCCCGGATCGCGCCTATCTCGGCTGTGTCGACGGCGGCGTCGTCATCCTCGATATCGCCGAAAAGAGCCGGCCCAAGGTCGTCTCACGCTGGAACAACGCGCCGCCCTATCTCGGCTTCACCCACACCGTGCTGCCGCTCTTCGAACGCGGCCTTCTCATCGTCACCAACGAATCGATCAAGGACGCCGCCGCCGACTGGCCCAAGCTCATGTGGGTCGTCGACGCGCGCGCCGAAGACAACCTGGTGCCGATCGCGACCCTGCCGCTGCCGCCGCCCGACGAGTTCCGCCATCGCGGCGGCCGCTTCGGCGCCCACAACGTCCACGAGAACGTTCCGCTGCCGACCTCCTTCCAGTCCGAGGACATCATCCTCGGCACCTTCTTCAACGGCGGCCTCCGGGCGTTCGACATCTCCAATCAATACCAGCCGCGCGAGATCGCCTGCTTCGTGCCGCCGGCGCCCACCGGCTCGCCCGCCGGCGCCGCCCAGTTGAACGACGTCTTCGCCGACGAACGCGGCATCGTCTACGCCGTCGACCGCTTCACCGGCGGGCTCTACCTGCTCGAAATGGCCTTCTAGGCCGCACCCGAATTCGCCCGCAGCGCATCCTCTTTCGCATTGACTCATCCAATAATCCCGTAATATCGTATTACGCGATGATGAAACGAAGAAGATTGATCGCAGGCAGAGAATGACCGCAGGCAAAGTCAAACTGGGAATTGTCGGCCTCGGCCGCTGGGCGCGGGTGCTCACCAACGCCGCCAGGCTCTCCGACAAGCTTGAGATCGTCGCCGGCTTCAGCCGCTCGCAGGAGAAGCGCGACGCATTCACCCGCGACACCGGCATCGAGACGGCGGCGACGCTGGAAGCGCTGCTCGCCCGCAAGGACATCGCGGGCGTCATCCTCACCGTCCCCAACGAGCAGCACCTGCCGGTCGCGGCAGAGGTCGCCCGCGCCGGCAAGCACGTCTACACCGAGAAGCCGATCGCCAGCACGCTCGAGGACGGGATGGCCATCGAGGCGTTGCAGAAGACCCATGGCATCACGGTGACGGTGGGCCACAGCGCGCGGCTGCTCGGCGGCATCCGCGCCATGCGCCGCGCCATCGACGCCGGCGAGCTTGGCCGGGTCGGCTTCATCGAGGCCAACTTCTCCAACGAGCGCGCGCTCGAACTCACCCCCAACACCTGGCGCTGGTACAAGGACCGCGCCCCCGGCGGGCCGCTGTCGCAGCTCGCCATCCACATGTTCGACGTCGTCCACTATCTCGGCGGCGACGTCACCGAGGCGACCTCGATCGCCTCCAAGCTCTCTCCCGTCGGAGCCGAAGTCGACGATCAGTCGATGACGCTGCTCAAGTTCGCCGACGGCAAGGTCGCCTATGTCGGCACCTGCTGGACGTCGCCCGGCGTCTTTGCTGTTCGCGTCTTCGGCTCCAAGGGCCTGATGCACTACGAGATCGACTTCGGCACCTGGGACACGCCGGAGAAGCTGCGCGCCAGCTCTCTGCTCTACATCCAGCGCGGCAAGGACGGCTATGCCGACCGCGAGGTCCTGCAGGAGCCGGACTCCAACATGTTCCGCGCCGAGCTCGAGCTCTTCGCCGAGAGCTGCCGCACCGGCAAGGCCAACGAGCTCAGCGCCGCCAACGGCAATGCCGCCGTCGCCTGCGTCTATGCGGGCCTGCGCTCGATCGAGCGCAACGGCGCCCTGGTCTCGCTGGCCGAGGTGCGTGAGGCCGCCTCGTCGAAGATCCTGGAGAGGGCCTGACCCATGCCGCCCTCCCGCCTCTTCACCAATCTCACCCAGCCGGAAATCGCCGAGCAGTTCCGCCGCAATCCGCTGGTCATCATGCCCACCGGCAGCGTCGAGCAGCACGGTGCGCATCTGCCCACCGGCACCGATTCCTTCGCCGCCGAGATGATCGCCGAGGCGGTCGCCCAGCGCATGGACGGCGTCGTCCTGCCCACCCCCATGGTCGGCGTCACGCCGATGCACATGCCCTATGAAGGCACCGTCACCTTCACGCCCGACACCTACATCCGCGTCATCACCGAGATCTGCGAATCCTCGGCCAAGCACGGCGCCAAGATGCTGATGATCGTCAACTGGCACGAGGGCAACATCCCGTCGCTGGCCATCGCCGCCGAGGACCTGCATCGCCGCGTCGGCATGACCGTGCTCACCGTGCAGGCCTGCTATGTCGCCGAGGAGATGTTCGGCAGCCAGTGCAACGGCCTCACCCACGGTGGCGAGATCGAGGCGCTGGCGGTGCTCGCCTGCCGGCCGGAGCTGGTCCATCTCGAACGCATCGACCGTTCCTCCGATCACGTCCGCGGCCAGCACATGGACAAGCTGCGCCGCACGCGCAGCTACCAGCCGGTGCTCACCGACATCCGCAACATCGCGCCGACCGGCTGGTACGGCAGCCCGGCGGGGGCGACCGAGGATCGCGGCCTCGACATGGTCGAGGCGATCTCCGACGCCATCGCCGCCGAGGCGACGCTGCTCTTCGATCAGCTCAGCCGCGTCCTCGGCGGCACCGCGGAAGTCAAGCGCCTGCGCGAGGTGACCTGATGGTGAGGGTCATCGCCCAGAAGGACGTGAGAGCGATGCAGCTGCCCGGCCGCCGGGCGCTGGAGATCGTCGGCCTCGGCGCCGGCTCGCGCAATTCGACCGTCCGTCTGGTCGAGATCGACCCCGACCGGCCGGGCGACAAGCGCCGCGGTCCGCACGTCCATCACGGCTTCGAGGAGTGCATCCACGTTCTCGCCGGCGAGGGGGTGACGCGCACCGATGCCGGCGAATACCCGGTCGCCGCTGGCGACACCGTGCTGGTTCCGGCCGACGAGCGCCACGCCACCTATAATACCGCGGCGAGCGTTCTCCGCCTGCTCTGCTTCTTCCCGGTCAGCGACATCCGTCCCGGCACCGAGGAATTCGCCTCGTGGGACTCCAGCGAGCGGGTCGGCTGATGTCGGATGTGCTCTGTCTCCGTCCTGAGGCCGATTTCACCCGCGTCGGGGTGGCGCCGCCGGTGCAGCTGAAGATCGCCTACATGGCGCCCGGCGACACCGCCATGCCGGCGACGCTGAAGGCGGCGCGCGCTTTGGTGATCCCCGCCGTCGGCGACAAGCTGCCGCTCGCTTTGTTCAGCGACAGCGCCATCCGCCTGGTGCAGGTCACCGGCGCCGGCGTCGATCGCGTCGATACCGGCGGCCTCAAGGAGCTCGGCATCCCGGTCGCCAACGTCCCCGGCGGCAGCAACGATGCGCTGGCCGAATACGCCGTGTCCTGCGCCGCCGTCCTGCTCAGGCGCTTCACCCAGTCGACCGCCGCCATCCGCAGCGGCACCTACGCCCAGTTCCGCGGCCGCATGCTTGGCGAGGGCGTCAGCGGCCTCGACGGGCTCATGGTCGGCATCGTCGGCATCGGCGTCATCGGCCGGGCGGTCGCCCAGCGCTTCAAGCAGGCGGGCGCCCGCATCGCCTTCTACGACCCGGCGCCGGAAAGCGCCTCTACCGCCGCGGCGCTCGGCGCCAAGGCGCTCGACCTCGACGGCCTGCTCGCCGCGGCCGACGTGGTGTCGCTGCATGTGCCGCTGCTGCCCGCCACCAGGAACCTCATCGATGCCGAAAAGCTGGCGCTGATGAAGCCCGGCGCCATCCTCATCCAGGCCTCGCGCGGCGGCGTGGTCAACGAAGCGGCGCTAGCCGCGGCGCTCGAAGCCGGCTGGCTCGGCGGCGCCGCCGTCGATGTCTATTCGAGCGAGCCGCCGGCTCCCGACAACCCGCTCATCACCCTTTCTGAGCCCGCTGCCGAGCGCACCATCCTGACGCCGCACATCGCCGGCGTCACGCGCCAGTCCTGGGCCTACCTGTTCCGCACCGCGTGGCAGAACGTGACGCGCGTGCTGATCGACAACCAACCACCGGAGCACGTCGTGCGATGAGGCCCGTGGCGACGGAGTGATCCGGTGAACGGCATGGGAAACGGCGCCGCCGGCGCCCAAGAAGGCATCCGTCTGGGAGGACGAACAAGGTGAGTGTGACGGGAACAGAGCTGCGCAGCACACCGCCCGATCCGGCAGCGGCATCGGCGCGGCGATCGAAGGTCGCCGCCACGCACGTGTCCAAATGGTACGGCGAGTTCGAGGCCCTGCACGACGTCAGCCTCGACATCTACGAGCACGAGTTCGTCTGCCTGCTCGGCCCCAGCGGCTGCGGCAAGACCACGTTGCTGCGCATCATCGACGGCCTCATCAAGGCCGACGAAGGCACCATTGCGCTCGATGGCACCGTGATCGGCGGCCCGCCCCGGCAGGCGGCGATGGTCTTCCAGCAGTTCGGCCTCTTCCCGTGGAAGACGGTCAGCCAGAACGTCGCCTTCCCCATGGTCATCGCCCGCACGCCGCAGGCCCAAATCGATGAGAAGGTGCGCTGGGCGGTCGATCTGGTCGGCCTCAAGGGCTTCGAAGGGGCGTTTCCCGACAACCTTTCGGGCGGCATGCGCCAGCGCGTCGGCATCGCCCGCGCGCTCGCCTTCGGCCCCGACGTGCTGCTCATGGACGAGCCCTTCGCCTCGGTCGACGCCTATACCCGCGAACTGCTCCAGGGCGAACTCCTGTCGATCTGGCAGCGCTTCCGCCAGACCGTCGTCTTCGTCACCCACTCGATCGACGAGGCGATCACGCTCGCCGACCGCATCGTGGTGATGAAGACCCGGCCGGGCGAGGTCTACAGCCTCTACGACGTGCCGATCGAGCGCCCGCGCAGCATCGCCAGCGTCCGCCAGCACCCGGCCTACGAGCCGCTGCGCGAGAAGATCTGGGCCGACATGCTGAGCGGCAGCGGGAGGACCGTGTCATGAACGCGATGGACACGCGCACCGCCGTTCCCGAGGCACGCGCTGCGCTCCGCGAGCGCGTCAAGCTGCGCCGCCACCAGAACGAGCAGCGCAAGCGCAACCGCTTCATCCTGATCCGCATTCTGTCGTTCGTCGTCGTGCTCGGCGCCTGGCAGATCTACGGCCTCAACTCGCTGGAGATCATCTTCACGCCCTTCACCACGGTGATCGGGCACCTCTACCTGATGCTGGCCGGCGGGCCGCTGGTCGATGCCCTGATCTACAGCGTCGTCGATGTTCCTCGGCGGCCTGGTGATCGGCAGCATCATCGGCGTCGTGGTCGGCGTCGCCATGGGCCGCTTCGCCACCTTCGAGGCGGCGGTCGGCATGTACGTCTACGCCATCTACTCGACGCCGCTGGTCGCGCTCATCCCGCTCATTTCGCTGTGGTTTGGCTTCGGCATCGAGGCGCAGCTCATCATCATCTCGATGTTCGTATTCTTCCCCGTCACCATCGCCGTCTACAACGGCGTGCGCAGCGTCGACGCATCGCTGATCGAAGTCGCCCGCTCCTTCCGCGCCAACGAGGCGGAGATGTGGCGGCACGTCATCATCCCGAGCATCGTCCCCTACATCGTCACCGGCCTGTCGCAGGGCGTCGCCATGGGCCTGGTGGGCATGTTCATCTCCGAGATCTACACGGCGCTGTCCGGCATGGGCCAGCTGCTGGCCTTTTCCGCCAACTCGTACAGGACGGCCGACATGCTGGCCGTGCTCCTGACGGTGATGATCCTGGGCGTCTTCTTCCGCACGGTGATCGAGCTGCTCAGGAAACGTCTCGCCCCCTGGTTCAACAAGGACTCGGGACGCTGAGCGCATATGCGCGTCCGCATCGCATTCGATCGGAGGAAACGGGACGGAATGGTCCGGTCCCGCGCATGAAAGGGAGGGAAGCACAATGAGCAGATCCAAGTCTGCATGGTTCACGGGCCGCCCGCTGGTTTTGGCGGCGGGCCTGGTGGCCTCTGGCCTGCTGGCCGGCATGACCAGCGCTCAGGCTGCCGACGACTGGTCGACGGTGACCGACGCGACCCCGTGGGGAGAGATCGGCGCCACGGTGGCGGTGTCGCCGCCCAAGGTGGTGTTCCTGGTTCCCTTCATTGCCAAGGCCGAGGGCTTCTTCGACAAGGAGCACCTGCACGTCAATCTGGTGCCCGAGGGCAGCGGCGTTCCCGCCTTCCTCAGCACCGTGGCCGGCTCGACCAAGTTCGCCTTCACCTCGGCCACCGACCCGATCATCGCCGCCTCGCATGGCCAGGCGGCGCACGTGATCTGGTCCTACGGCCTCAGCCTCGACACCATCTGCATCGGCTCCGGCGTCAACTCGGCCAAGGACCTGGTCGGCAAGAACGTCGGCGTCACCGACACCGGCGGTTTCGCCCAGACCTTGCTCCAGGCCTGCCTCAGCGCCGACAACGTCGACATCAAGGATGTCCACCAGATCAACATGCAGCGCTCCGGCTTCGTGCCGGCCATGGTCAGCGGACGCATCGCGGCCGCCGTCTTCCATGCCGACGACGGCTACACGGTGCTGAAGAAGGCGCCCGGTGCCAAGGTGCTGGCCTACGAGTGGGATACGCTGCCGCAGTGGTGGTACGGTGCGCTGGCCGCCAACGACGCCTACGCCAAGGCCAATGCCGACGAGGTCAAGCGCTTCGTGCGCGCCCTGGTTCTCGCCAGCCGCTGGATGTACGACCCGGCCAACAAGGCCAAGGTCATCGCCGACGGCGCTCAGGCCAGCGGCGAGGATCCCGCGGCCGTCGAGTACGCCTACAACCTCATGGTCAAGGGCAAGATCTGGCCGCTCAACGAAGGCCTGCCGAGCACCGACTCCTACCAGTTCACGGTCGGCAAGCTGAAGGAGTTCGGCCAGATCGACACGGCCCCCACCTACGAGCAGACCATCGACGCCTCGTATGTCAACGCGGTGATCGCCAAGGTCGGCAAGGTCGATCCGTCGAAGTACTGACCTCTCAGAACCCTAACCGGTTCGGGCGCCGCCACGGCGGCGCCCGACCAGCGGCGGGGAGGCTCCGCCAGCCGAAGACTGTCGCCGTCTTGTGAAAGGAATGCATATGGCAATCCCCCAACTTCTGGTTCACGACCACAAGGACAACGTTGGCGTGGTGGTGGTCGAGGGACTGACCGCCGGCACCGACATGCTGTGCGTCGTCACCGCCGATAACTCGTCCTTCAATCTCAAGGTCAACGCCGACGTGCCGATCGGCCACAAGGTGGCGCTCAAGGATCTCAAGACCGGCGATACCGCCATCAAGTATGGCGAGGACATCGGCAAGATCGTCCAGGACGTGAAGAAGGGCGGCTACGTCCACGTCCACAATCTCAAGACCAAGCGCTGGTAGGAGGCCGGATCATGGGCAAGCGCGAAATCATGGCCTATCGGCGCGAGAACGGCCGCGTCGGCGTCCGCAACCACGTCGTCATCCTGCCGCTCGACGACATCTCCAACGCCGCCTGCGAGGCGGTCGCCAATAACATCAAGGGCACCATGGCGATCCCGCACGCCTATGGCCGTCTGCAGTTCGGCGAGGACCTCGACCTCTTCTTCCGCACGATGATCGGCACCGGCGCCAACCCGAACGTCGCCGCGGTGGTGGTCATCGGCATCGAGCCGGAGTGGACCAAGGTCATCGTCGACGGCATCGCCAAGACCGGCAAGCCGGTCGAAGGCTTCTCGATCGAGCAGAGGGGCGACCTCGGCACCATCGCCGTCGCCGCGCGCAAGGCCAAGGAGTTCGTCCAGTGGGCGAGCGAACTGCAGCGCGTTCCCTGCGATGTCTCGGAACTGTGGATCTCGACCAAGTGCGGCGAGAGCGACACCACCACCGGCCTCGGCTCGTGCCCGACGGTCGGCAACATGTACGACAAGCTCATCCCCGAAGGCATCTACGGCGTCTTCGGCGAGACCTCGGAGATCACCGGCGGTGAGCACGTCTGCAAGGCGCGCGCGGCGACGCCCGAGGTCGGCGAGAAATTCATGAAGATCTTCCAGGCCTATCAGGACGAGGTGATCGAGCCCTTCAAGACGTCCGACCTCTCCGACAGCCAGCCGACCAAGGGGAACATCGTCGGCGGGCTCACCACGATCGAGGAGAAGGCGCTCGGCAATCTCGAGAAGATCGGCCGTACCTGCCGCTATATCGACGCCATGGGACCGGCCGAGGCTCCTGAAAAAGGGCCGGGCCTCTACTACATGGACACCTCCTCGGCGGCGGCCGAATGCGTCACCCTGATGGCGGCGGCGGGCTACGTCATCCACACCTTCCCCACCGGCCAGGGCAACATCATCGGCAACCCCATCCTGCCGGTCATCAAGATCAGCGCCAATCCGCGCACGGTGCGCACCATGTCGGAGCACATCGACGTCGATGTCACCGGCATCCTCCGCCGCGACATGACTATCGATCAGGCCGGTGATGCGCTGATCGAGATGATCGTGCGCACCGCCAATGGCCGCAATACCGCGGCGGAGGCCCTCGGCCATCGCGAGTTCGTGCTGACCAAGCTCTACCGCAGCGCCTGAGACCAGGGGGGAAGCGCTCCTCTCGGCTGTTTCAGGTCCAGAGAGAGCGATCGGGGCGCACGGGGTCACACCCTGTGCGCCCCGACCCGTTCCGCCCGAGACCGCACTCGACCGATCGATGACGGCGATGTAATTCCGCTTCTCACGGGTCCATCCACGAAGGAAAGCATTGCGATGAGCACCATCTTTGCCCCGCCTCCGGTCGTCGTCCTGCCGATCCGCGGGTCGCAGTCGTCCTTTCCCGTGCATCGCATCTATTGCGTCGGGCGCAACTACGCCGCCCACGCTGTCGAGATGGGCCACGACCCGGACAAGGACCCGCCCTTCTTCTTCCAGAAGAACCCGGACAACCTGGTCACCTCCGGCACCTTCCCCTATCCGTCGGCGACCAGCGACGTCCATCACGAGATCGAGCTGGTGGTGGCCCTCGGCAAGGGCGGCCAGGAGATCGCCCGCGACGCCGCTGAGGGCTGCGTCTACGGCTATGCCGTCGGCCTCGACATGACCCGCCGCGACCTTCAGCAGAAGGCCAAGGACATGGGCCGTCCGTGGGAAGTCGGCAAGGCCTTCGAGGCCTCCGCCCCCTGTTCGGAGATCGTTCCGGCGAGCGCCATCGGCCACCCCGCGGCGGGCGCCATCTGGCTCGACGTCAACGGTGTGAGGCGCCAGACCGGCGACCTCAACCAGTTGATCTGGAAGGTGCCGGAGATCATCAGCTACCTGTCCGGCCTGTTCACCCTGGCGGCGGGCGACCTCATCTTCACCGGCACGCCGGCGGGCGTGGCGGCGGTCAGCCGCGGCGACCGCCTTTCCGGCCACGTCGATGGGGTTGGCGGGCTGGAGGTCGCTGTCGTCTGAGCCGCGGCCGCGCCCGCCCGCAGGATGTCCAGCCTGCCGAACGCCCTGCCGCGTTCGCCGTTGCGCCCGACGATGACCCGGTCTGGCGCGGCCCCGCCGGCATTGACCTGTCTGGACGGTATGCTTAAGTCCCTATATTCTGATTGTGGAATTTTCGTTCCATACGGTCAAGCGGTCAGCCGGGCCGTGCGGGGAGACGAACGATGGTGGACGACCAGACCGACGCCGGGCCCGCGCCGCCGCGCGACTACGTGTCGCTGAAGGCCCTGCTGCTCGACAGCCGCAACAGCCTGCCGCCGCGGCTCATCCAGGTGGCGGCCTTCGCGCTCGAGAACCCTGACGAGATGGCGCTGGGCACCGCGGCAAGCATCGCCACCCAGGCGGCGGTGCAGCCCTCGACGCTGATTCGCTTCGCCAAGCGCTTCGGCTATTCCGGCTTCTCCGAGTTGCAGCGAGTCTTCCGCTCGGAGCTCCGCTCCAACTGGCCGGACTACCGCGAGCGGCTTGCCCGGGTTCAGCAGGCGCGTGAGACGGGCGGCCCGCACCCGCTGCTCTCGGGCTTCGCGGAAAGCGCCATGGTGTCGCTGGAAAGGCTCATTTCCCAAGCTTCTGAGGACGACATCGACCGCGCCGCGGCGATTCTGGCGCGTGCCGAGGTGATCTATCTCCTGGGCATGCGGCGGGCTTTTCCGATCACCCTCTATATCGCTTATGCGCTCGGCAAGCTGGGCATCCGCGCCGTGCTCATCGACCATGTCGCTGGCCTCGCGCCGGAGCAGGTGACCGAGGCCGGCGAGCGCGACGCGCTGATTGCCATCAGCTTCACCCCCTATACGCTGATGACCGTCGAACTCACCAACCGGCTGGCCGATCGCGGCGTTCCGGTGATCGCGCTGACCGACAGTCCGTTCTCGCCTTTGTCGCCGAGGGCGGCCGTCAAGTTCGAGATCCCGGAAGCCGACTATGCCGGCTTCCGCTCGCTCTCCGCGACCCTCTGCGTCGCCATGGCGCTGGCGGTTGCCACCGCAGCCAGGCGCAATGAGGTATAGAATGCATGTTCCATATTGACGGCACGATGGAAGATTTGTTTTATCGGACGTCATGAACACCGCGCCTTCCCGAGAACGCGGTGAGCGACAACGAAAGGCCCCCCGATGGCCGCACCGCCCCGCCTCGACGTCATCACCATAGGCCGGTCGTCCGTCGACCTTTACGGGCAGCAGATCGGCGGGCGGCTGGAGGACATGGCCTCCTTCGCCAAGTCGGTCGGCGGCAGCCCGACCAACACCGCCATCGGCGCCGCGCGCCTCGGCCTCAAGGCCGGCCTCATCACCCGCGTCGGCGACGAGCACATGGGCCGTTTCATCCGCGAGCAGCTCGTCCGCGAGGGCGTTGCCGTTGATGGCGTCATCACCGATCCCGAGCGGCTGACCGCGCTGGTCATCCTCGGCGTGCGCGACGAGCGCTCGCAGCCGCACATCTTCTACCGCGCCGATTGTGCCGACATGGCGCTGTGCGAGGACGATATCGACGAGGCCTATATCGCTTCGGCCGGCGCGGTTCTGGTCAGCGGCACGCATTTCTCGACGCCCACCGTCGAGGCCGCCAGCCACAAGGCGATCCGCGCCGCCAAGGCGGCGGGCCGCAAGGTCGTCTTCGACGTCGACTATCGCCCCAACCTGTGGGGCCTCGCCGGCCATGGCGCCGGCGACAACCGCTACGTCCGCTCGGAAGCGGTGACCAGACGCCTCGACGCCGTCGTCAGCCAGGTCGATCTCATCGTCGGCACCGAGGAGGAGCTGACCATCGTCGGCGGCGGCGACACGATGCTCGATTCGGTCCGGCGCATCCGCGCGCTGACGCCGGCCACCATCGTCCTCAAGCAGGGGCCGATGGGCTGCACGGTCTATCCCGGCGCCATCCCCGACCGGCTCGAGGACGGCATCCGCGGTCCCGGCTTCCCGGTCGATGTCTACAATACGCTGGGCGCCGGCGATGGCTTCATGGCCGGCTTCCTGCGCGGTTGGCTCAAGGGCGAATCGTTCGAGACGACCTGCGCCTGGGCCAATGCCTGCGGCGCCATCGCCGTGTCGCGCCTGCTGTGCTCGCCCGAATACCCGACCTTCGACGAGCTGCAGGCCTTCATCGCCCGCAAACCGACGCCGCGCGTGCTGCGCCACGATGTCGAGCTCAACAACGTCCATTGGGTGGAGACCCGCCGGCCGCAGCCCGATTCGCTGGTGGCCCTTGCCATCGACCACCGCACCCAGCTCGAGGCGATCGCCGATCGCGTCGGTGCCGCGCGCGACCGCATCGGCAGCTTCAAGGAGCTCGCCGTCGCGGCGACCGCCCGCGTCGCCGACGGCAGGCCGGGCTTCGGCATGCTGCTCGACGGCACCTATGGCGTGAAGGCGCTCTACGCCGCCGCCGGTCATCCCTTCTGGATCGGCCGGCCGGTCGAGCTGCCGGGCTCGCGCCCGCTCGATTTCGAGGGCGGCGGCGACCTCGGCGCCCATCTCACCGAATGGCCGGTCATCCAGACGGTGAAGTGCCTGTGCTTCTATCACCCCGACGATCCCGACGAGCTCAAGGCGCGCCAGGAGCGCGAGCTCATGCGCGTCTATGACGCGGCGCGCACCGCCGGCCGCGAACTGATGATCGAGATCATCGCCGGCAAGCACGGCCCGCTTGCCGACGACACGGTGGCCAGCGTCCTCGACCGGCTCTACCGGCTCGGCATCCGCCCCGACTGGTGGAAGCTCGAGGCGCAGGCGAGTGCCGCCGCCTGGGACGCCGTCGACCGCGTCATCGCCACCCACGACCCGAAATGCCGGGGCGTGGTGCTGCTCGGCCTCGATGCGCCGGAGGCCGAACTGGCGCGCAGTTTTGCCATTGCCGCCGGCAGCGAACGGGTGAAAGGTTTCGCCGTCGGACGTACCATCTTCGCGGAGGCGGCCGCCGCCTGGCTGGCCGGCCGCATCGATGATGAGGCGGCGATCGATGACATGGCGACCCGCTTTGAGCGTCTGGTCGCCGCCTGGCGAAGCGCGGTCGAAAAGGTACGCGCCGCCTGAACGTTGGGAGGAGAATGATGCAAACGGTTCGCTTGACCGCGGCGCAGGCGCTTGTCCGCTTCCTCGCCGCCCAGATGACCGAGGTCGATGGCGTCAGGCTGCCGATCTTCGCCGGCGTCTGGGCGATCTTCGGGCACGGCAACGTCGCCGCCCTCGGCGAGGCGCTCTATGCCGTGCGCGACCGCCTGCCGACCTACCGCGGCAACAACGAGCAGGCGATGGCGCTCTCGGCCATCGCTTTCGCCAAGGCCAGCCGGCGCCGCCGCATGATGGTGTGCACCTCCTCCATCGGCCCCGGCGCCACCAACATGGTGACCGCCGCGGCGCTGGCCCATGTCGACCGGCTGCCGGTGCTCATCATCCCCGGCGATATCTTCGCCAGCCGCATCCCCGATCCCGTCCTCCAGCAGGTCGAGGATTTCGGCAACGGCACCGTCTCGGCCAATGACTGCTTCAAGCCGGTGTCGCGCTATTTCGACCGCATCACCCGGCCCGAGCAGATCATTCCGGCGCTGCAGCGCACCATGGCGGTGCTCACCGACCCGTCCGAATGCGGCCCGGTGACGCTCGCCTTCTGCCAGGACGTCCAGGCCGAGGCCTACGACTATCCTGAGAGCTTCTTCGCCGAACGCCTGTGGCTGCCGCGCCGCGTCCGCCCGGACCAGCGCGAGCTGGCCGCGGCGGCGGAAGCGCTGCGCACGGCCAAGAAGCCGATCGTGATTGCCGGCGGCGGCGTGCTCTATAGCGAGGCGATGGAGGCGCTGGTCAATTTCGCCGAAACCCACGGGCTTCCCGTTGCCGAGACCCAGGCCGGCAAGTCGTCGATCCCGGCCAGCCACAACCTCGCCATCGGCTCCATCGGCGTCACCGGCACCTCGGCCGCCAATGGGCTCGCCACCGAGGCCGACGTCATCCTGGCGGTCGGCACGCGGCTGCAGGATTTCACCACCGGCTCGTGGGACCTGTTCCGCAACCCCGAGCGCCGCATCGTCGCCCTCAATACCCAGCCCTTCGACGCCCACAAGCATGGCGCGCTGGCGCTCCTCGCCGACGCCCGCGAGGGCCTGGAGGAGCTGTCCGCCGCGCTTGGCACTTGGCACACCGGCAAGGGCTGGGGCGAAGCCATCGCCAGCGGTCGCACCCAGTGGCTGGAAGCCGCCGGGCGCGCCACCGGCCGCACCAACACCGTGCCGCCGTCGGATGCCCAGGTCATCGGCGCCGTCCAGCGGCGCTCCTCGCCCGATACCGTCGTCGTCAATGCCTCCGGCGGGCTGCCGGGCGAACTGCACAAGCACTGGCAGGCTGAGCGCCCCGGCGGCTACCACATGGAATACGGCTATTCCTGCATGGGCTACGAGATCGCCGGCGGCATCGGCGTCAAGCTGGCGCTGCCCGACCGCGATGTCGTCGTCATGGTCGGCGACGGCTCCTACCTGATGATGAATTCCGAGCTCGCCACCTCGGTGCTGCTCGGCCAGAAGCTCACCGTCGTCGTCCTCGACAATCACGGCTTCGGCTGCATCACCCGCTTGCAGGAGGCGACCGGCAGCGCCCGCTTCAACAACCTGTTCGCGGACACCCAGCATGCGGCGCTGCCCGCCATCGACTTCCGCGCCCATGCCGAATCGCTGGGGGCCATCGCCGAGCAGGTGGTGACCGTCGACGAGCTTGAGGCGGCGCTCGACCGCGCCAAGGACAACGACCGCACGACCGTGATCGTCATCGAGACCGATCCCTTCGTCACCACCCAGGCCGGCGGCCACTGGTGGGACGTGGTCGTGCCTGAGATATCGACGCGCCCGCAGGTGCGGGCCGCGCGCACCGCCTATGAGGGCGCCCGCGGCGCCCGGCGGATTGGAGATTAGGAGAGGAACATGCCTATCCGTTTCGGGACCAACCCCATCGGCTGGTCCAATGACGACATGCCCGAACTCGGCGGCGACACGCCGCTGGAAGTATGCTTGAGCGAGGCGAAAGAGGCCGGCTTCGAGGGGATGGAGCTCGGTAACAAGTTCCCGCGCCAGCCGGCGGCGCTGCAAAAGGTGCTGTCGGCGCACGGCATGGATCTCGTCTCCGGCTGGTACTCGGCCGAGCTTCTCAGGCGCACGCCCAAGGAGGAGATGGAGCGCCTGCGCCCCCATCTCGACCTCCTCAAGGCGCTTGGCGCCAACGTGCTGGTCTTCGCCGAGACCACCGACACCAACCACCACCAGCCGCAGTCGAAGCGCCCGGTGCTCAAGGACAGCCAGTGGGCCGATCTCGGCAGGCGCTGGACCGAGATGGCCGACATGACGCTGGCCGAGGGCGTCCGCCTCACCTTCCACCATCACATGGGAACGGTCGTCCAGTCGGAGGCCGACATCCACGCCATGATGGCGGCAACCGGCCCATCCTTCCACCTGCTGCTCGATACCGGCCACGCCACCTGGGGCGGTGCCGATCCCGTCGCCCTGGCGCGGCGCTATCGCACCCGCATCAGCCACTTCCACGCCAAGGACGTGCGCACCGACGTCATGCGCCGCTCGATGGCCGAAGACTGGCCGTTCCTGAAGTCGGTGGTCGAGGGCATCTACACCGTCCCCGGCGACGGCAGCATCGACTTCGTCGCGGTGCTCAACGAGCTTCCCGGCTATTCCGGCTGGCTGGTGGTCGAGGCCGAGCAGGACCCGAGGAAAGCCAACCCGCTGAAATATGCCAAGATGGGCTATACCAATCTGCGCCGCTTCGCCAAGGAAGCCGGGCTCATAACCGCCTGAGGGACAAGCGGAGAGGGACAAATGACTGCATCGCCATTTCTGGTGAGGCCGGTGCCGGATGCGCCCGGCGGCCGCATCACCCATGTCACGCCTGAAAGCGCCGGCTGGACTTATGTCGGCTTCGACGTCTATCGGCTGGCGGCCGGCGAGGCCGCCGCCGCCACCACGATCGGCCGCGAGGCGTGCCTGGTCTTCCTGTCGGGCAAAGGCGGCGTCGAGGCCGGCGGCAAGAAGCTCGGCGTGCTCGGCGGCCGCGCCTCGCCCTTCGACGGCCTGCCCTGGTCGGTCTATGTGCCGGCCGGCGCCAACTGGCGCGTGGTCGCCGATACAGACGTCGAGCTTGCCGTCTGTTCCGCCCCGGCCGAGGGCACCAGACAGGTGCGGGTGATCGCCCCCGACGAGCTTTCGGTGCTCGACCGCGGCGAGGGCACCAACCTCCGCCACGTCGTCAACATCCTGCCGGAGACCGACCCGACGGCGGAAAGCCTGCTGGTGGTCGAGGTCATCACCCCCGGCGGCCACTGGTCGAGCTATCCGCCGCACAAGCACGACCGCGACGCGCTGCCCAATGAGTCGGCGCTGGAGGAGACCTACTACCATCGCCTCGAACCCGCCGCAGGGCTTCGCCTTCCAGCGCGTCTACACCGACGACCGCTCGCTCGACGAGACGATCACGGTTGCCGACGGCGACGTGACGCTGGTGCCGCGCGGCTATCACCCGTGTGGTGCGCCGCATGGCTACGACCTCTATTATCTCAACACCATGGCCGGTCCGCGCCGCATCTGGCGCTTCCACAACGACCCGGCCCACGAATGGATGCTGAAGCCGACCGCATAAACGGTCGCTCTTGCCAGGGAGTTCAACGAAAATGCTGTCAATGGGGCTTCTCGGGGCTGGCCGCATCGGCCAAATCCACGGGCGCAACATCGTCGCCAATCCGCACGCGACCCTCGTCGCGATCGCCGACGTCGATACCAAGGCCGCCCAGTCGCTGGCTTCGGCCACCCGCGCCAAGGTGGCGACCATCGACGCGATCATGGACGACAAGGCGATCGCCGCGGTCGCCATCTGCACGCCGACCGATACCCATGCCGATCTCATCGAGCGCGCCGTCAGGGCGGGCAAGGCGGTGTTCTGCGAGAAGCCGGTCAGCCTTGAATCGGCGCGCATCGTCACCTGCCTCAAGGTCGTCGCCGAGGCCAAGGGCAAGCTGATGATCGCCTTCAACCGCCGCTTCGATCCGAGCTTCGCCGAGATCAAGCGGCGCATCGATGCCGGCGAGGTCGGCACCGTCGAGCTCGTCACCATCCTGTCGCGCGATCCCGCGCCGCCGCCGGTCAGCTACATCGAGCGCTCCGGCGGCCTCTTCCGCGACATGATGATCCACGATCTCGACATGGCGCGCTTCCTGATGGGCGAGGAGCCGGTCGAGGTCCATGCCGTCGGCTCCAGCCTGGTCGATCCGGCCATCGGCAAGGCCGGCGATGTCGATACCGCCGCCGTGCTGCTCAAGACCGCGTCGGGCAAGATCGCCCAGATCTCCAATTCGCGCCGCGCCACCTATGGCTACGACCAGCGCGTCGAGGTGCATGGCTCGAAGGGCCTGCTCACCGTCGGCAACCACCACGCCACCACCGTCACCCGCGCCAATGGCGGCGGCTATGCGACCGACCCGGCGCTGCCCTTCTTCCTGGAGCGCTACGCCGAGGCCTATCGCAACGAGCTTGCCGCCTTCATCGCGGCGGTCGAGGAGGGCAAGCCGCTGAGCCCGACCGGCGAGGACGGGCTCACCGCCCAGCGTCTCGCCGATGCCGCCACCGAGGCGAGCCGGACCGGCCAGCCGGTGAAGCTGTAGGATCGACGCATTCCGACAGGCTGATGCCGGGCGGGGTCACCCGCCCGGCTTTTTGCATCAGCGGCCGGTGATGCCGGGGAAGATGAGCACCATCGCGAGCGCGGCGACCTGCAACCCGATGAACGGCAGCACCGACTTGAAGATGTCGCCCAGCGTGATGTCCGGTGGCGCGACGCTCTTCAGATAGAAGCCGGCCGGGCCGAATGGCGGCGACAGGAACGCCACCTGCATGTTCATGCAGAAGACGACGCCGAACCAGATCGGGTCGAGGCCCAGTCCCTTCACGATCGGCACGAACACCGGCAGCGTCAGCAGCGCGATGCCGACCCAGTCGAGGAACATGCCGAGGACGAACAGGATCAGCATCATCAGCAGGACGATCACCATCGGGTTGTCCGAGATGCCGGTGAAGAAGCTGTTGACGAAGTCCAGCCCGCCCATGAGGTTGTAGACGCCGACAATGGCGCTGGCGCCGATGCCGATCCACACGATCATGCCGCAGGTGGCCAGCGTCTGGACGGCGGCACCGCGCAGCAGCTTGAACGTCAGCTCGCCGCGGATCGCCGTCGACAGGACCACGCCGGCGACGCCGACCGCCGAGGCTTCCGTCACCGACGCGATACCGCCATAGATCGAACCGAGCACGAAGATGATGACCAGCGCCGGCAGGATCAGGCCCTTGAGGAGACTGATCCTTTCTCGCCATGACATTTCGTTCTTGCCGAGGACCGGCGCCACGGATGGATCGAGATAGGCGCGGATCAGCACATAGAGGACGTAGAAGCCGGCCAGCATGAAGCCGGGGATGAAGGCGGCCGTGAACAGGTCGCCGATCGAGACGTTGGCGGTCAGTCCATAGATGATCAGCACGATCGACGGCGGCACCATGGTGCCGAGCGCGCCGCCGGCGCAGACCACGCCGATCGCCAGGTTGCGGTTGTAGCCGAGCCGCAGCATCTGCGGCAGCGCCAGCAGGCCGAGGAGCACGATCTCGCCGCCGACGATGCCGCTCATCGCGGCCAGGATGACGGCAACGAAGATCGTCTGGATGGCGACGCCGCCGCGCAGGCCTCCGGCGATCAGCTTCATCGCGTCGAACAGATCGCGCGCTATCCCCGACCGGTCGAGGATCGCCGCCATCAGCACGAACATCGGCACCGAGACGAAGACGTAGGAGGTGACGAAGGAATAGACGCGCTCGGTGATCAGCGGCACGGCCATCGGTCCGAACCATCCGACGGCGAAGAACAGGGCGACGAACAGCGTCACGAATGCCAGCGGCATGCCGAGCAGGAGCATGCCGAACAGCATGGCGAACATCAGCAGGGTGCCGTCGGCAATTCCCAGCGAGGAAAGATCAAACATGGCTCTAGCGGCCCCGCCGCGCGTAGTTGATGGCCAGGATGACGAACTGGATGGCCATGGCGATCATGACGACCATCAGGAAGGCCTTGAGCAGCGCCGGCGTCGGCGGGTTCCAGGCGCTTCCGGTTCCCTGCAGGCGCAGCGTGCCGCCCGGCTCCCACCACGAGCGCGCCACCCAGGTCCAGCTCGCCCAGGCAAAGAAGGTCGCCGAGATGAGGCAGAGGATCGAGATGCCGATGTCGAAGACGCGGCGCCAGGCCGGCGGCAGGGCGTTGTAGATCAGCACGACACGGATGTGCCGGTCGCGTGCCACCGCGTAGAGGCCGCCATAGATGAAGGCCAGCGCGCACAGGAATATCGTCGTCTCGGTCACCCAGATGGTGGGCGCGTCGAGGGCGTAGCGCATGAAGACTTCGAAGATGGTGATGGCGGCGGAGACCAGGAACAGGCTGGCCACGAGGGCGCCGCCTCTCTGAATGATGCGCCCCAGGAGTCCGGCTTCAGCAATGGCGCTTTCATCGCTGAGCGTGTGCGTCGGAAGGACGTCTGCAACGTCGTCGATGCCGGAGGATTGGTCGTGAGACATGTCGGCGGCCCCCTGTGGAGAACGAAGCCGGCGGGCGTTGCGCCCGCCGGCTTGCGAGACCTTAGTTCATCAGGCCGTTGTCCTTGAGGTACTTCGTCAGCACGTCGAAGACCTTCTGGGCGTTGGCCGACTTGGTCGCGACCTTCTGCCACTCGCCCTGGGCGATGGTGGTGAACTTGGCGCGCTCCACCGTCGACCAGTCGTGGATGTGGATCTTGCCACCCGCCTTGGCCTTGGCAACGGCCTCCTTGTCACGCCTGTCGAGCACGACGAGCTCATGATCGGCGAACAGGTCAACCGACAGGGTCAGCTTGGCCTGGAGGTCCGCCGACAGCATGTCCCAGTCCTTCGTGCTGATCGCGATCTCGACCAGCGGCAGCGAGTGGAAGCCGGGATAGACCGGGTTCGGTGCGATGTCGTTGAGGCCCTGCGCCTGGTTGGTCGAGAAGACGGTGTAGTCGGCCGCGTCGATGACGCCCTTGTCGAGTGCGGTGTAGACTTCCGAGCCGGGCAGGTTGACCGGCGCGGCGCCCGCCGCCGCAAACACGTTCGCCACCAGGCCTTCCGGCGCGCGAATCTTCAGCCCCTTGAGGTCGGCGACGCCATCGAGCGGCACCTTGGAAACCAGCGCTTCGAGGCCGGGCGTCGTGGCGCCGATGAAGTGCAGGCCATAGGCGCCGTCGAGCTGCTGCATGAGTTCGCCGCCGCCGCCACTGCGCATGAAGTCGAGCATGGTGTGCGGATCGGACCACGCGCCGACCGGATTGGCGATCAGGCCGAAGGCCGGGTCCTTGCCGGAGAAGTAGGAAACGTCGGTGATATGGCCGTCGAGAATGCCGGCGGCGATGGCGTCCTGCGTCTCGGCGTGGCCGACGATGGATTCGACCGGCAGCAGGCTGATGGTGACCTGGCCGTTGGTCATCTCACCGACGGTCTTCGCCCATTCCTGCTGCAGCACGAAGTTCGGGTTGCCGGCGGGATCGCTCGACTGGAACTTGAAGGTATAGTTCTGCGCCAGCGCGGTGCCGGCGAGCAGCGTCACGGCGACGGCCGCGAGGGACAATTTCACTGCGGTTCTAAGCATGGTCATTCCTCCTTTGGTGCTTCTGCGCTTCGGTTCTGCTTTGGTTCGGCGCGCGCGGCGCCGCCTGCGGCAAGGCGGCCATGTGCCGCCTGCAGATCGCGATGGCTTGCGCGGCGATCGCATCCTGCGCGCCATCGATGTTGAGGCTGTAGCTGTCGGGTTCGCCTTCGGGCGGCTCGAGCGTCGCCAGTTGGCTCTCCAGCATGTCCGCCGGCATGAAGTGCGCCTGGCGGCGCAGCATGCGGTCACGGATGATGCCGGCCGACCCGAGCAGATGGATGAAGATCACGTTTGGCAGGCGCGCGCGGATGAAGTCGCGGTAGCGCCGCGCCAGTGCCGAGCAGGCGATCATCACCGGGCGCTCGGCGTCGCTGGCCCGTGCGGCCTCGCAGACTGCTTCCAGCCACGGCCAGCGCTGTTGGTCGGTCAGCGGCCGGCCCGCGGACATGGCCTTCAGGTTCTCGGGCGGATGCAGCTCGTCGGCTTCCAGAAACACGCCCGAGACCGCCGTGGCGACAGCCTGTGCGACCGTTGTCTTGCCGGCGCCGCAGACACCCATGAACACGAAGAAGCGCGTCGGGGTGTCGTCGCCCAACTGCCGAGGATCGGACACGATCTCGATATTCCTCCCGCCCCTTCCAAAACATGAAAGCGCTTACATTGTCAACCGCCATCTTTCGACTTAATGTCGCTGGATGAGGGAACGGCGGTGAGAAAACCCAAGGCGCACGGCAAGATTACGCTGTCGGACGTGGCTTCGGCCGCGTCTGTAAGCGCTGCCACCGTTTCCCGGGCGCTGTACGATCCGTCCCTGGTCTCGGCCGAGGCGCTGGCGCGCATCCAGAAGGCGGTGGCCGACCTCGATTACGTGCCCAATTTCGCCGCGCGCGCGCTCGCCTCGAAGCGCACCAGCGTCATCGGCGGGCTCATCCCCTCGGTGACCAACAACGTCTTCTCCGACGTGCTGCGCGCCATGTACGATTCGGTCGAAGGAACGCGCTACCAGCTCCAGCTCGGCAATACGCGCTACTCCACGATCGAGGAGGAGAAGCTCCTGCGCACCTTCCTCAGCCAGCGCCCCGCCGGCCTCATCGTCACCGGCATCGATCAGTCGAAGGCGGCGCGCCGGCTGCTGGAGCAGGCCGACTGCCCGATCGTGCAGATCATGGAGATCGGCGACGATCCGGTGGACATGATGGTCGGCTTCTCGCATCGGCGCGCCGCCCATGACGGCGTCGTCCACCTGATCGCCCAGGGCTATCGCCGTATCGGATTCATCGGCGCGCGCATGGACCCGCGTACCCAGCGCCGCCTGCAAGGCTTCAGGGAGGCCCTCGGCGAGTCCGGCCTGCTCGACGAACAGCTGATCGTGACGACGACTCATCCCTCGTCGACTACGCTCGGATCGCACCTGCTTGCGGACCTGCTTGGGCGGCGGCCGGATGCCGACGCGGTCTTCTGCATCAACGACGATCTGGCGGTGGGGGCGTTGTTCGAGAGCCAGCGGCGGCGGCTGTCGGTGCCCGACGAGCTCGGCATATGCGGCTTCAACGACTTCGAGATCATGAGCGCGACCCACCCCAGCCTGACCAGCGTGTTCACCAACCGCGAGGAGATGGGCGGCCGCGCCGTCGCCATGCTCATCCAGGCGATCGAGAAGCGCGGTCCCGACGAGAAGCTGGTGGACATCGGCTACAAGGTGATGGCCAGGGAGAGCACCGACCGCTCGCATCGCACGCGCCGGGCGGGCTGACGGTGGTTCAGTCCGCCGCGATCGATACGGTGTAATCCAGCGTCGACTTGACCGTGGGCCCGGTGAACGAGAAGCCGCCTTCGATCGGCATCGTCCCGGCCTGGGTTGGCGCTGCCGAGAGCGCCACGTGGCCGTCGGTCACCCGCGTCCCATGGGTGACGTCCCAGCCGCGCCAGCCGGTGCCGGGCAGGTAGACCTCGGCCCAGGCGTGCAGGTGCCGCCGGCCGTCCTCCACCGCGGGGCGGGCCTGGTAGCCGCTGACGAAGCGGGCGGCAAGGCCCATCGTCCGCGCCGCTTCCAGGAACAGAACGGTCACGTCGCGGCAGGCGCCCGCGCGCAGGTCGAGCGTCTCCTCGGCGGTGCGCGCATGGCCGTCCGGGCGGATGCCGAGATGGGTGCGGCTGGCGATGTCCTCGGCGAGAAGGTCGAGGAAGGCGACCGGGCGATGCCCCGCTCTTGCCGCCACCGCGCCGGCATAGGTGCGCACCGCCGCGCCGGCGGTCACCGTGCGGCAGTCCGCGAGGCCGTCCGCGGGCGCTGCCGCCCAGGGCAGCGCGTCGGCTCCCGTATCGGGCGGCGCCGGCGTCTCCGTGTCGAGATCGAAGGAGCTGGTGACCCTGAGGAGCCGCGTCTCGCCGGCAAAGGTCAGCCGTGTGATGCGATTGGCCCAGGCGTCCGTCTCTTCGCGCGATGCGACCGGCTCAGGCACCACCACCAGCTTCTCGGTGTGGAGGCGCACGCCCGTCGCCCTTGGCGACAGGCGCAGGAGATGCGCGCCCAGGCTGATGGGCGCGTCGTAGCGATAGACCGTTTCGTGGCTGACACGGAAATGCACGTCACCGACGATAGCGAAGCGGCGGCTCCCTGCAAGCCGGCGCAGGCCTATTTCGTCGGGATCAGCTTGTGGCGGATGTATTTCGGCTCGAGATAGTCCTTGATGCCGAGCGCGCCGCCTTCGCGGCCGAAGCCGCTCTCCTTCATGCCGCCGAACGGCGCCTCGGCGGTCGCCAGCAGCACCTCGTTGATGCCGACCATGCCGCTTTCCAGTTGCTCTGCCGTGCGCTGTCCGCGTTCCGCGTCGTTGGTGAAGACATAGGCGGCAAGCCCGAAGGGGAGGGCGTTCGCCCGCCTGATCACGTCGTCCTCGTCGGTGAAGGGCGCAATTGGTGCGATCGGCGCGAAGGGCTCCTCGACCATGATGCGCGCGTCATCGCTGACATCGGCGAGCACGGTGGGTTGGAGGAAATGGCCCTTGTTGAGGTGCGCCGGCCGGCCGCCACCGGTGAGCAGCCGCGCCCCACGCTTGACCGCATCGGCGATCAGTTCGAGCGCGCCGTCAACGGCGCGGGCGCGGATCATCGGCCCCATGGTGACGCCGTCCTTGAGGCCGTCGCCGACGACGATGCTGCGCGCCGCTTCGGCGAAGCTCCGCTCGAACGGCTCCACCAGGCTGGCGTGGACATAGAAGCGCGACGGCGAGATGCACACCTGGCCGGAATTGCGGAACTTGGCCATGGCCAGCGCCCGCGCCGCGGCTTCGGGGTCGGCATCGCGATGGACGATCACCGGCGCGTGGCCGCCGAGCTCCATGGTCACGCGCTTGACCCCGGCAGCGGCCTGCATCAGCACCTGCTTGCCCACCGCCACCGAGCCGGTGAGCGAGACCTTGCGGATGATGGGCGAGGCGATGAGGTATTCGGCGAGCTTGGCGGCCGGGCCGGTGATGACGGTGATGACGCCGGGTGGCGTGCCGGCGTCGATCAGCGCCTCGGCGATGGCGAACAGCGGCCCCGGCGCTTCCGATGCGGGACGCGCCACCACCGAGCAGCCGGCGGCGAGCGCCGCGGCGATCTTGCGCGACGGCAAGATGGCCGGGAAGTTCCATGCCGACAGCGACAGGCAGACGCCGACGGGCTGATAGATGACCGACACGCGCTGGTCGGCCGAGCGGCCGGGGATGGTCTGGCCGTAGATGCGCTTGGTCTCTTCCGCGTACCACTCGAACTGGTCGGCGGCGGCGTTCACCTCGCTCAGCGCCTCGCCGAGCGGCTTGCCGGTCTCGCTGCTCATGGTGCGGGCGATCGCCGCCACCCGCTCGCGCATGAGGTCGGCGGCGCGGCGCATGATCTTCGCCCGGTCCCAGGCCGGCACCTCGCGCCACACGGCAAGGCCGCGGGCGGCGCTGGCGAGCACCAGGTCGGCATCTGCGGGCGTGCCCGCCGCGATCGCGCCGATCGCCTCCTCGCTCACCGGCGAATGCACGGCCATCGTCGCCCCGGAGACCGAGGCGCACCATTCATTGTCAATCAGGATGCTGCGGGCACCATTCATTTGCAGTCGCACTCCACCTGTCGGATGGCCCGGCGCGGAAGAGCACCTGAGCGGCGGCGGTCGAGCCGCCGTCGGTGGACTATGCCACGCCCCGCCGCGCCCGGCACAGGCGTTTGCTGGGGTTGCTTCAGGCGCTGAGCACAGACCGACTGCTGTCGGTCCTAATCAGCCGATGCGATGACCGGCAGCGTCGCCGTCTTCCTGGCAGCCTTGGCCGGATCGAGCTTGGCCGTCACCCGCGCGCGAACGGATTTCGGGCCGCCATGCGAGGTCCCGCCGTTGACGATCACCGTCGTGCTCCACACGCCTTCGCGCGAGACCAGGTCCCACAGGGTGGCGGCGTTCTTCACCGACAGGCGCACGCAACCATGCGAGACCGCACGGCCAAGGTTGCGCGCCTCCAGCGTGCCGTGCACCGCGATGCCGGTCGCCGTGAAGAAGATCGAATAGGGCATGGGCGCATCGTCATATTCCTTGCTGCGATGGTCCCTGTCCATGCTGTATGCGCTGAACGTGCCGGTCGGCGTGTCGTAGCCGTGCCGGCCAGTCGACACCGGCCACTGGTAGCGCGCCCGCCCGTCCACCGTCACGGTCATGCGTTGCGCCGATTTGTCGACGTTGATCAGGATGCCGGCGTTTGCGGTCGCCCCAAGCGCAAGCACCGCCAGACAGGCGCCAGCAAATAACGCGGTCAAGCGATTGGTGTGCACGTGATCCCCCATTGGCCGAATGCCAAGCTTCGCAAGTATGATGGCGCAAGGTTACCGAGCCTTCAATGAAGGCGGTCACACTAGTCCGTGAACGTCAGGCCCGGCGCCACGGCCGCGGGCCTGCGCTGCGCAGTAACAGATTGAATTGACAAATGGATTCGGCCGCCGTCGCTATGCCTTGGCGGCCTTGAGGATGGCCGAGAAACGCGGGTCGAAGGCACGGCTGATCGGCTCGGTCCCGGCGCCGAGCGCCACCGCCCAGCGATCGGCCGTGCCGATGACCAGGCGCGGCCGCTGGCGGTTGGGCCGGTCGGCGACCGAGGGGAGCAGCGGCAGCATCTTGTCGTGGAGCCGCGTCAACAGCCCGATCGGCGCCTCGCCGCCGAGGATGACGATCTCGGGATCGAACAGCGATTCGACGATCTGCACGCTGCGCCGGAGCTGCTGCGCCGCCACGTCCACCCAGCGGGCGAGCCGCGGGTCTTCCGCCGCAAGCGCCGCCTCGATCGCGTCGAACATGTCGGGGGCGCCCGGCGGCACGCCGAGCGCACGCGCCAGCGAGGCCAGCGAGGCATCGTGCTCGACCGGCGTCGGGATGGTGTTGGGGTCGGGCACCGTCGATCCCGGGCGGGGCAGGCGCATGAGGATCTCGCCGACCTCGCCGGCATTGCCGTGGGCGCCTTCGTAGACGTCGCCGTCGATGACGATGCCCGAGCCGAGGCCGTAGCCGAGGAAGATGAACACCAGGTCGCTCAGGCCATGGGCGACGCCCTTGAGCTTCTCGGCGATCGCCGCCGCCGAGGCATCGTTGACCAGCCTGACCTTGAGCCCGGTCGCCGCACTGAAGGTCTCGACCAGCGGATAGGCCTGCCACTGCGGCATCATCCACTCGTCCGTCTGGTCGCGCACCACGCCGAAGGGCCCGGGCATCGCCATGCCGAGGCCGACGACCCGCGATGCGGCATCCTCGGAGAGGGCGTTGATCTCGGCCTGCGTCCGCTGCAGCAGGTCGAGGACCACCGGCACGCCTGTGTCCGGACCGCCGGGGGGCAGCGGCTGCCCGTGGCGGATCAGCGCCTCGCCGAGCAGGTTCACCGCGACGCAGCGGACATAATGCCGGTCGATGTGGAGGCCGATGGCCAGCGCCCCGTCGGGCACCAGGCGGTAGGGAACCGCTGGCTGGCCGCGCGCCAGCTTGATCGCTTCGCCGGCCTCGACCAGCCCGGCCTTCTTCAATTCCTGGGTGATGTTGGAGACGGCCTGCGGCGTCAGGTGGGTCGAGCGGGCGATCTCGGCACGCGACAGGGCGCCGTTCAGCCTCAGCGCATCGATGACGACCCGCCGGTTGTGCGCGCTGGCGCCACCCAGATTGGTCCCGGCCCTGGCCCGGATCGGCCGTCCGTCGCGGGTTGCGTCCATCCAATTGACTCTTGTGGCATTCCTCTACTAGGATCGGCAAGTTAAATCAAAACAATTGATTTAACAACTGGGCTGTCCAGGACGGGAAGAGCGCGGCCCGCCGAACGACGGGCGAGGCGAGGCGGTCCACGGTGCGAACAGGAGGTTCCAAATGTCAGCAATGCTACGCTTGTCGGTAGCTGCGGCCGCGATCGCCGGTATCGCGACGGCAATGCCGGCCATGGCCGAGACGACCATCAATGCGCTGTTCATGGCTCAGGCCGCGTACAGCGAGAACGACGTCCGCGCGATGACGGCGGACTTCGAGAAGGCCAATCCCGATATCAAGGTCAATCTGGAATTCGTTCCCTATGAGGGCCTGCGCGACAAGACGCTGCTCGCCCAGGGTTCGGGCGGCTACGACGTCGTTCTGTTCGACGTGATCTGGCCGGCCGAATTCGCCACCAACAAGGTGCTGGTCGATGTCACCGACCGCATCACGCCCGACATGAACAAGGGCATCCTGCCCGGTGCCTGGACCACGGTCGAATATAACGGCCACCGCTACGGCATGCCGTGGATCCTCGACACCAAGTACCTCTTCTACAACAAGGACATGCTGGCCAAGGCCGGCATCGCGGCGCCGCCCAAGACCTGGGACGAACTCGCCGCCGACGCCAAGATCATCAAGGACAAGGGCATCCTCGCCACGCCCATCGCCTGGAGCTGGGCGCAGGCCGAAGCCGCCATCTGCGACTACACCACGCTGGTCGATGCCTACGGCGGCAAGTTCCTCGACGATGCCGGCAAGCCGGCCTTCCAGGAGGGCGGTGGCCTGAAGGCGCTGCAGTACATGGTGCAGACCGTCAAGGACGGCGTCACCAACCCGAACTCCAAGGAGTTCCTGGAAGAGGACGTGCGCCGCGTCTTCCAGAACGGCGAGGCCGCCTTCGCGCTCAACTGGACCTACATGTACAACCTCGCCAACGACCCCAAGGAAAGCAAGGTCGCCGGTCAGGTTGGCGTGGTTCCTGCCCCCGGCGTCGCCGGCGTCAGCGAAGCCTCCGCCGTCAACGGCTCCATGGGCCTCGGCATCACCACCAAGAGCCAGCATCCGGACGAGGCGTGGAAGTACGTCACCTTCATGACCTCGCAGCCGGTGCAGAACGCCTATGCCAAGCTGAGCCTGCCGATCTGGGCCTCCTCCTATGACGACCCGGCCGTGACGGCCGGCCAGGAGACCCTTGTCGCCGCGGCCAAGACGGCGCTGCCGTTGATGTTTGCCCGTCCGGCGACCCCGAACTACCAGGAGCTGTCGAACGCCCTGCAGGTCGGCATCCAGCAGGCGATCCTGGGAAGCGTAACGCCCGAAGAGGCGCTCAAGTCTGCGGCCGAGAATTCAGGGCTGTAGACCATGACTGCGGCGGGCGGCGTCCGTGCGCGGCGCCGCCCGCCTTTCTCCGGGCAAACGCCCCCTTCCAAATCCGTCGAAATCGGCAATGATCGTTGTGCCGGGCGCCGGCCGGATTGTCCCGGCCCCCCGGATCGGGGAGACCTGTTCAGGTGAGCAGCCGCTGGACATCGCTGAGGGCCTGGTTGCTGATGCTGCCGCTGCTGGCGGTGATGATCGCCGTCATCGGCTGGCCGCTGGCCGACACCATCCACCTCAGCCTCACCGATGCGCGCCTGATCGGCACCGGGGGCAATTTCATCGGCCTGGCGAACTTCCAGAAGGCGCTGGCCGGTACGCCGCTGCGCAATGCGCTTGTCATCACGGCGACCTTCGCGCTCATCTCGGTCGGCCTCGAAATGGTCCTGGGCGTTCTCGCCGCTTTGCTGCTCGACCAGCAGTTCCACGGGCGCACGGCGCTGCGCGCCATGATGATCCTGCCCTGGGCGCTGCCCACAATCGTCAACGCCACGCTCTGGCGGCTGATCTACAATCCCGAATACGGCGCCCTCAATTCGCTGCTCATGCAGCTCGGCCTCATCGGCGACTATCGCACCTGGCTGGGCGAGCCGTCCTCGGCGATGGCATCGCTGATCCTCGCCGACGCCTGGAAGAACTTCCCGCTGGTCGCCCTCATCGGGCTTGCCGCCCTCCAGGCGGTGCCCAAGGACATCAAGGCCGCCGCCGTGGTCGATGGCGCCGGCGCCTGGTCGCGCTTCCGCTTCGTCCTGTGGCCCTATCTTGCCGGCCCGCTGATGGTCGCCCTGGTGCTGCGCACCATCGAGGGCTTCAAGGTCTTCGACATCATCTGGGTGATGACCCGCGGCGGCCCGGCCAACACCACGCGCTCGCTCTCCATCCTGGTCTACCAGGAGGCCTTCTCCTTCCAGCGCGCCGGCTCGGGCGCCTCGCTGGCGCTCATCGTCACGCTGATCATCACGGTGCTCGCCACCTTCTACATCACCGCCATCCGCCGCAGCACCGTGAGGGCATGATGGAACGCCGCAGCCTCACCGCATCGATCGCCATCCACCTCGCCGCGCTGCTGCTTGCCGTCTTCGTGCTGGCGCCGCTCGTCTGGCTGTTCCTGATGAGCATCTCCTCGCCGCCCGACCTCTCCGCCCGGCCGCTCCACTGGTGGCCCAAGGTGGTCGATTTCTCCCGCTACGTCACGCTGACCCGCCTGGCGGTCAACAGCACCGGCGAGGCCTTCCTCGCCTCGCTGCGCAACTCGCTCACCGTTGCCTCGCTGGGTTCGCTCGCCGCCCTCCTGGTCGCCATCCCCGCCGGCTGGGCGGTCTCGCGCAACAAGCAGGTCGGCTGGTCGCTCTATGCGGTGATCGCCACCTACATGCTGCCGCCGGTGGCGCTCGCCGTGCCGCTCTATCGGGGCCTCGCCTATTTCGGCCTGCTCAACACCACCTACGGCCTGGCGCTGGTCTATCTGACGATCCTGGCGCCGTTCACCACGTGGCTGCTCAAGTCGGGCTTCGATTCGATCCCGCGCGAGATCGAGAACGCCGCCATGATCGATGGCGCCCGCCTCGACCAGACCATCCGCATCATCATGCTGCCGCTGGCGGCGCCGGTGGTCGCCACCACCGCGCTGTTCGCCTTCCTGCTCGCCTGGGACGAGTTCTTCTATGCGCTGCTGTTCACCTCGGACCAGCGCGCCAAGACGCTGACCGTCGCCATCGCCGACCTCGCCGGCGGGCGCATCGCCGATTACGGCCTGATCGCCACCGCCGGCGTTCTGGCGGCGCTGCCGCCGGTGCTTATCGGCCTCATCATGCAGCGGGCGCTGATCTCCGGCCTGACCCACGGGGGCGTCAAGGGATGACCGGCGCGACGACGCTTCAGACCGGTGCCGCCCGTGCGGCGATCGAGCGGGAGATGGCCCGCCAGGCCGCCGATGCCATCGCCTCCTTCGCGGCCGTTCACGATCAGGCGGCATCGCTCGCTGCGGCCCTGCGCGCGTCCGGCCGGCTGCTCATGCTCGGCATGGGCGCCTCCCATGCGGCGGCGCGCATCGTCGAGCCGCTCTACCGTTCGTGCGGCATCGACGCGCTGGCGCTGCCCCTCTCCGAACAGCTCACCGCGCCGCTCTCCATCGCCGACCGGGTGGTGATCGTCACCTCGCAGTCGGGCGAGAGCGCCGAGGTGGCACGTTGGCTCGCCAGCACACCCGAGCGCCTGAACGTCTTCGGCATGACGCTCGACGGCGCCTCGCTCCTGGCGCGCACCGTCCCCGCGCTCACCGCCGCCGGCGGCCCCGAGACCGCCTTTGCGGCGACCCGCAGCCTCACCGTGACGCTGGCTTTGCATCTCGCCGTTCTCGCCCGCCTTGGCGTCGACCCCGAGCCTGCCCTTGCCATCCTCGGGAACCCTCCCGTGGCCGCGGTGGGCCCGGCGGTCGACGCCTTCGCCGGGGTCAGCGCCGTGGTCTGTTCCGGCCGGGCGCTGCACGGTGTCGCCGAGGCCCTGGCGCTTGGCCTCACCGAGCTGTCGCGGGTTCCGGCCTTTGCCCTCGAGGGCGGCCAGTTCCGCCACGGCCCGCTGGAGATGCTGGGTCCCGCCGTCGGCGTCGTGCTCATCACAAGCGACGAGCCGGGCGCCGCGCTTATCGCCGGTGCCGCGCGCTCGGCCGTCGAAGCCGGTTCGCCCGTGGTGCTCGCCGACAGTTCGGGCGCGACCCCGGTTGCCGGGACGGCCACGCTCGCCTTTCCCGGGGCATCCGGGCTGGCCGCGGCCTTTGCCATGCTGCCGACCATGCAGCGCTTCATGCTCGAATTCGCCGCCCGCCGGGTTGCCGATGTCGGCACGCCCCGGCGCTCCACCAAGATCACCCGGACGGAGTGAGCCGATGCGACCTCTCGCCGTTGCGGGCAACGTCAATGTCGACCTGATCATGGGCACGCTGCCGCCCTGGCCGGCGCCGGGCACCGAGGTGTTCGTCGACCACGACGAGATGCGTCCGGGCGGTGCGGCCGGCAACGTCGCTCTCGCCTGGTTGGCGCTCGGCCTGCCGTTCCAGGCCGCCGGCAACCTCGGCAATGACGAGTTCGGCCGCTACCTCAAGGATGCCTTCGGCGCTGTCGCCGCGCGCTGGCCGGTGGCGCCGGCGCGCACCACCTATTCGGTCGGGCTCACCCATCCCGATGGCGAGCGCACCTTCATCACCACCCAGGGCCACCTTGCCGCCTTCAGCGGCGACGACGTCCTCGCCTGCCTCGACGCGGCGGCACTGTCGGGCGGCATCCTGCTCGCCTGCGGCGTCTTCCTGCTGCCCTGCCTGATGCGCGACTTCGACATGCTGTGCACCTGGGCCGACGATCACGCCATCGACATCGCGCTCGACACCGGCTGGCCGCCGGGCGGCTGGACCGCCGAGACCAAGGCCGCAGCGAGAGGCTGGCTTGCCCGCAGCCGCTATGCGCTCCTCAACGAGGTCGAGGCCTGCGCGGTGACCGAGACGGACGATGTCGAGGCGGCGACGGGCGCGCTGCTCGACCTCATGGCTCACCCCAAGGCCGAGGCGGTGGTCAAGCGCGGCCCCAACGGTGCCATCGGGGCGAGCCGGGCAGACCCGATCGTGCGCGTGCGCGCCCAGGATGTCGTCGTGGTCGACACCATCGGTGCCGGCGACGCCTTCAACGCCGGCTTCCTCTATGCCACCGCCCGCAGCGAACCCCTCGCCGATGCCGTCCGCTGCGGCGTCAGCACCGCGTCGGCCGCGATTTCCACCGTTCCGCGCAGCTATGCCGGCGCCGCCGAGATTTCCGAAGGGTTGAGCCCATGAGCACGCTCCTGATCGACAAGGTCAGCAAACGCTTCGAAGGCGTCGAGGTCCTCAAGGGCATCGATCTGTCGCTGGCCCATGGCGAGTTCCTGGTGCTCCTCGGCCCGTCCGGCTGCGGCAAGTCCACGCTGCTCAACATCATCGCCGGCCTCCTGGAGCCGACCACCGGCGACGTGCGCATCGGCGAGCGCTCGGTCGTCGGCGTCCATCCCAAGGACCGCAACATCGCCATGGTGTTCCAGTCCTACGCCCTCTATCCCAACATGAGCGTGCGCCGGAACATCGGCTTCGGCCTGGAGATGCGCGGCGTGGCGGCCGACGAACGTGCCAAGGCCGTCGATCGCGCCGCCGAGATCCTGCAGATCGGCGCTCTGCTCGACCGCCGGCCTGGCGAATTGTCCGGCGGCCAGCGCCAGCGCGTCGCCATCGGCCGCGCTTTGGTGCGCAACCCGGATGTCTTCCTCTTCGACGAGCCGCTCTCCAACCTCGATGCCAAACTCCGCATGGAGATGCGCAGCGAGCTCCGCCACCTGCACGAGATGCTCGGCACCACGGTGGTCTACGTCACCCACGACCAGATCGAGGCGATGACGCTCGCCACCCGCATCGCCATCATGCGCGACGGGCTGATCGAGCAGATCGGCACGCCGGAGGAGATCTACGACCGGCCGGCCAATCTCTATGTCGCCGGCTTCGTCGGCTCGCCCGCCATGAACGTGCTCGCGGCGACCATGCAGCGGGCCGGTTCCGAACTCGTCGCCACCCTCGAAGAGAGCCGGCAGACCGTGAGTCTGCCGGCGGCCGTTGCCGGCGATGTCGCGCCGGACGCGCGGGTGGTGATCGGCATCAGGCCGGAAGCCGTCCGGCTGGCGGCGGCGGGCGAGGCCAACGCGGTCCAGGCGGTGGTCGAGGACGTCGAGCTGATCGGACCGGAGAAGCTGGTCACCGCCCGCATCGGCCAGGCGGTGGTCACCGCGCGGGTCGAGCCGCACACCTCCATCCGCCACGGCGCCCCATGCGCGCTCGCCTTCAGCCCGACCGGGATCAGCCTGTTCGACCCTCTGACCGCGCGGCGCCTGTGACCGCGCCGGCATGAGCAGGCGCGGCCGAGAAGCGTTTCAGTGCACGCCGCCGGAGGCGTTGATGCGCTCGCCGGTCACCCATGCCGCATCGTCCGAGGCGAGGAACACGACGCTCGGCGCGATGTCTTCGGGCCGTGCCAGGTCCTGGCGCAGCGGCACTGCCTGGAGCAGCGCCTTGCCGAAATCGGTGTCGCCGAGGCCCTTGGTCTGATCGGTGTCAGTGTAACCAGGGGCAACCACATTCACGCGGATGTTGCGCTGGCCGAGTTCCCTGGCAAGGCTCAGCGTCAGCGTGTCGATCGCCGCCTTGCTGGCCGAATAGACGCTGGTCATCGGCACCGGGTTCTGGCTTGAGATCGTGCCGATGTTGACGATCGAACCGCCGCTCTGCGGGAAGTGCCTGAGCGCCGCCTGGACCATGTGGATGGTTCCCAAGACGTTGCTGTCGAAGATCTGGTGATAGTCAGCCTCGGAGGTCGCTTCGAACGGAGCGAACTTGCCGATTGCGGCGTTGTTGATGAGCACCGTCACCGGCCCGAACGCCTCCTCGGCCAGCGCGAACAGGCGGTCGGCATCCGCTGCCTTGGATACGTCCGCCTGGGCGGCCACGGCGCGTCCTCCGGCCGCTGTGATGGCCTGGACGGTGGCCTGCGCAGCTTCCTTGCTGTTGGCGTAGTTGACGAGGACGGCCGCGCCCTCGGCTGCGAGCGCCTTGGCGATGGCGCTGCCGATGCCCTTGCCGCCGCCGGTGACAATGGCGACCTTGCCCTGAACCTTGCCCATGAGAACCTCCGTCGATTGGACAGGGCGGCATATATCTATTCCTCACAGGGCGAGTAGACTACCATTAGCCATATGATCTATTCCGAAGTGACATAAATGGATCAGCTTTCGGCGATGCAGGCGTTGCTCCGCGTGGTGGATACCGGGTCGTTCTCCGCTGCGGCGCGGCAACTCGGCATCGGCCAGCCCGCGGTGTCCAAGGCCGTTGCCCAGTTGGAGGCCAGGCTCGGCGTCAAGCTGCTTGGCGCGCACCACGCGCGGCCTCTCCTTGACCGAAGCCGGGCAGCGCTACTCAGCGCTTGCCCGGCGCGCGCTGGAGGCAGCCGACGAAGCCGACGCGGCAGCGCGCGACGCCGGCGCCACCCTGTCGGGCCGCCTCAGGATCGCCATGGCGGTGTCGTTCGGCCGCCTCCAGGTCGTCCCACGTCTGGCGGGCTTCATGGCGGCGCATCCCAACCTCGCGATCGACGTGGTGATGGACGATCGCCCCATCGATCTGATCGAGGAGGGGATCGACGTGGCCCTGCGTCTCGGCCCTCAGCCGGATTCGCGCCTCAGCGGCCGCATCATCGCCACGCGCCGGCGCCTGATCGTGGCGGCGCCGGACTACCTGGCGCGTCACGGCATGCCGGAGCGGCCATCGGCGCTGGCTCATCACCAAGTGATCCACCTGCTGCAAGCGGGGATCGCCACCTCCTGGACGTTCACGCGCGGCGCGGAGACGGAGACGGTGACGCTGGGCGGCCGCCTGCGCCTCACGGCCAACGAGGGCGTGCGCGAGGCCGTTCTGGCTGGGCTCGGCCTGATGCTTGGCAGCGAATGGGGTTTCGAACGGGAAATCGCCGACGGACGCTTGCAGGCGGTGCTCACCGACTGGTCGCTGCCGCCGTCGGACCTGTGGGCGATCACACCGGCCGGGCGTCAGGTCAGCGCAAGGTCGCGCGTCTTCATTACCTTCATCGAGCGACAGCTCAGATATCCCGGCCTGCCGCTGCCGGACTAGCCGCGCGCCGACCTTGCCACTGGCGGCCCTACTGCGCCCGCGTCAGGCGCAGCAGGCAGTCCGGGACGATTGAGGTGCTGCTGCACGCACAGCGCATGGGTGAGCAGCAGCGTGTTCTGGTTCGGCATCTCGACCAGCCACAGCTCGCCGGGAGGCAGCGGGCCGTTGCTGCCGCTCGACGACGAATAGTGCTGCCTCACTTCGAAGCGCAGCCATTGCCCCTCGGTGAACCAGATGCCGGCGATCCAGTCGTAGCCGCCCGAGAGGCCGGCCTGCATGGCGAACGACTTCTGGAACGTGCCGTTGGGCATGATGCTGTACTGGACGCGCATGACCGTGCCGCTGTTGGGGTCGGCGCCCTGGCCGACCCAGCCGCCGACCAGCGACGCGGCCTCCGCCCCGGCGAGCGTGCCGGCCAGCACGAAGATGAATGCGCCTGCGATTGCGATGAGCCTGCGAACGCGCATGGGACTGCTCCTCCGGGCCGCCGGCGCTGCGCATGCTCTGTCGCCGCATGGCGGCGTCGCGGACACGTGTGGTCCTTGGAGGATGGCGGGGAATGGTCGCCGGTTGCCATGAGGCCGATCAACGCTGCGACGACGCGGCGCGCCGCCGGCCGGCGGGCCGGCGACAATTTGGCGACGGGGTGCGGCGGCCGACAACTCCCGTCTGTGCTACCCTTGGTCCGAACAGGAGGACGGCGCGATGTTGAAATGGCTGGCCTTCGCCGCTCTGGCGCTTCTGGCGTCCCAACCGGCGCTGGCGAACGATTCCACCGCCGAGATCAAGACCGGCGGCCTCATCCTCACCCGCACCGACGCCATCAGCATGGACAGCGAACAGCTATCCATCTCGCTCGACGAGATCCAGGTGGCTTACCGCTTCCGCAACCAGACCGAGGAGGACGTCGACACCATCGTCGCCTTCCCCATGCCCGACATCCAGTACGACCCCTATGAGGGCGTCGCGCTGCCCGACCTCAAGTCCGACAACTTCCTCGGCTTCAGCGCCACCATCGAGGGCCAGCCGGCCGCGGTTCAGCTCGAGCAGAGGGCCTTTGCCGGCGGGCTCGACGTCACCGACACGCTGAAACAGGCGGGCGTGCCGCTTTTCCCCTTCGGCGATGCCGCCTTCGCTGCGCTGAACGCCCTGCCACCGGACACGATCAAGGACTGGCAGAGCCGCGGCATCGTCTTCAACGACCGCTACGACGTCGGCAAGGGCATGCAGGATCACCCGACGCCGTTCTGGGTGCTGAAATCCACCTACTGGTGGCGCATGACCTTCCCCGCCGGCCAGACCATCATGGTCGAGCACCGCTACCAGCCGAGCGTCGGCGCCACGGTGGGCGTCAACTTCTTCCAGGACGGGCGCTTCGCCGGTCCGAACTACGAGGACTACCGCCAGCGCTACTGCCTCGACAAAGGCTTCGAGACCGCCGTGCTCAAGGCGACCGCCGCAGAGCATAGCGACTACCCGCCGTTCTTTGAGAGCCGCATCTCCTATGTGCTGAAGACCGGCGCCAACTGGGCCGGGCCGATCGGCTCGTTCACCCTGACCGTCGACAAGGGCAGCACGCAGAACCTGGTCAGCTTCTGCGGCACCAACGTCCGCAAGGTCGGCCCGACCAAGTTCGAGATGACGGCGCGGGATTTCTATCCCGACCGCGATCTCGACGTGCTCATCCTCAAGCCGTCGGGACAGTGAGCGCGGCGCGATCTACGCCGCCGCGGCCCGCGCCGGCTAGGCTTCGGTCAGCCCGAAGAACGCCTGTCCCGCGCCGAGCGTCACGCTGCGCCTGTCTGCCGCGACCGTGGCGGCAAACCCCGTGCCCGCGAGCGCCGTGAGCGGCGCCGGAACCGCCACCCGCGCCTCGTTCTTGCCGAGGTTGAACAGGCAGACGATGTGCCTCGCCTTCGCCCGAGCGCACGAAGGCGAGCACGTCCTCCGGCGCATCGAGGAAGCGGATGGTGCCCGAGACGAGCGCCGGATGGCTGCGGCGGAAGGCCAGCATCCGCCGGTAATGCGCCAGGATCGAACCGTCATCGTCCGCCTGCCGGTCGACCGCCATCGCCAGGTGCTCGGCCGCCACCGGCAGCCAGGGCTTGCCGGTCGAGAAGCCGCCATTGGGCGCGCCTGCTTCCCACACCATCGGCGTGCGGCAGCCGTCGCGGCCCTTGAACTCCGGCCAGAAGGTGATGCCGTAGGGGTCGGTGAGGTCCTCGAAGCGGAGTTCCGCTTCGGTGAGGCCCAGCTCCTCGCCCTCGTAGAGGCTGAGCGAGCCGCGCAGCGCGATGAGGATGGCGATGGCCAGCCGCGCCAGCGTCTCGCGGTCTCGTCCCGCGCCCCAGCGGCTGACATGGCGGATGACGTCATGGTTGGAGAAGGCCCAGCACGCCCAGCCGTCCTTGACCATCGCCTCGAAGGCTTCGATCCGCCGGCGGAAGAAGTCCGCCGAGAAGGTCGGCCCGAGGAAGTCGAAGGTGTAGCACATGTGCAGCTTGTCGCCGCCGGCGGTGTAGGTCGCCATGGTCTTCAGCCCGCGCGACCCGTCGGCGACTTCGCCGACCGAGGTGGTCGCCCCATAGCGGTCGAGCAGCGCGCGGAAGCGCTTCAGGAAGGCCAGGTTCTCCGGCTGGCTCTTGTCGTAGAGATGATCCTGCATGCTGTACGGGTTGACGCCGGAGACGTCGTCATTGGTGCCGGGGTCCGCCGGCGGGTTCGATTTCAGCGACTGCGCATGGAAATAGAAGTTGGCGGTGTCGAGCCGGAAGCCGTCCACCCCGCGCTTCAGCCAGAACTCCACGGTGTCCAGCAGTGCGTCCTGGACCTGGCCGTTATGGAAATTGAGGTCCGGCTGCTCGGTGAGGAAATTGTGGAAGTAGTACTGCCGCCGCCGCGTGTCCCATTGCCACGCCGGCCCGCCGAAGATCGACAGCCAGTTGTTGGGCGGCGAGCCGTCCGGCAGGGCGTCGGCCCACACATACCAGTCGGCCTTGGCGTTCGTCCGGTCGGCGCGGCTCTCCTTGAACCAGGCATGCTGGTCCGAGGTGTGCGACAGCACCTGGTCGATCATCACCTTGAGGCCGAGCCGATGCGCTTCGGCCACCAGCGCATCGAAATCGGCGAGCGTCCCGAAGATCGGGTCGACGTCGGTGTAGTCGGCCACGTCGTAGCCGAAATCCTTCATCGGCGAGACGAAGAAGGGCGAGATCCAGATCGCATCGACGCCAAGGTCGGCAATGGCGCCGAGGCGCCGGGTGATACCGGGCAAATCGCCGATGCCGTCGCCGTTCGAGTCCTGAAACGAGCGTGGATAGATCTGGTAGATGACGGCGCCGCGCCACCAGTCCTTGTTGTTCTTTTGGGGGGTCATGCTCGCAAGGCCAATTGCCGGGAAATTGTCGGGCGCCACGTTGCGCCGGGTGCCTCCACAGTCAAGCGGTCATCGTCGCGCAGCCGCTTGGCGGCGGCCCCCGGATGCCCACATATATGGGGGAGGGTGCAGGAAAGGCAGACCAGGATGAAGACCCAGCCACATGCCCAGCCGGCCGGGCGCTCGGCGCTCCTCTCCGACCTGCTGGAGGCGATCACCGCCCGCGGCCGGGCGCTCTTCCGGGCGAGCGAGCCCGGCGCCTTCTCCGCCCGTGGCGCGGCCGGCCTGGTCGATCTCGGCGAGCAGTTGCTGTCGCGCCGCGGCGAGGCCTCGGGCATGGCGCTGGCCGAGCGCCTGCTCGCCGAATTCGAGGCGGCCGACGCCGATGCGCGGCTTGCCTTCCTCGCGGCGCTCGCCACCCATTTCGGCGCCGACGCCGAGGCCGTCGATGCGGCGATCGATGCCTGGCGCGCCGCGCCGGAGCCCAAGCCGCTGGCGCGTCTGCAAAGGGCGGCCGAGCCCCGCCGCCAGGAACTCATCCGCCGCTTGAACTATGCCCCCGGCGGCACCGCCGCGCTCATCCGCATGCGCGAGGCGCTGATGGACGCCTGCACGGACGATCCCACTCTGGCGCCGGTCGACGCCGATTTCGTCCACCTCTTCTCCTCCTGGTTCAATCGCGGCTTCCTCATCCTCAGGCCGATCGACTGGGACACGCCGGCGAGCGTGCTCGAAAAGCTCATCCGCTACGAGGCGGTGCATGAGATTCACGGCTGGGAGGACCTCAAGAACCGGCTCGGGCCGCCCGACCGGCGCTGCTACGGCTTCTTCCATCCGCGCCTGCCCGATGACCCGCTGATCTTCGTCGAGGTAGCCTTCACCCGCGACATGCCGGCCAGCATCGCGTCGATCCTCGATACCGCGCGCGAGCCGATCGCGCCGGAGGAGGCGACCACCGCGGTCTTCTATTCGATCTCCAACACCCAGCGCGGGCTCTCCGGCGTCAGCTTCGGCCATTTCCTCATCAAGCAGGTGGTCGAGGATCTGAGGCACGAGTTCCCCGGCCTCACCACCTTCGTGACGCTGTCGCCGGCACCGCGTTTCGCCCGCTGGCTCGATGCCGAGCGCGCTTCGGAGAAGGAGGGCGTCTTCGGCCCGGAGACGCGCGCCGCGCTCGCCGTCCTCGACACGCCCGGCTGGCACAACGATCCCGATCTCGTCGAAAGCCTGCGCCTGCCGCTGCTCTCGGCGGCCTCCGCCTATTTCCTCGAAGCCCGTGACAGAAGCGGCCGCGTCGCCGATGCCATCGCCCGCTTCCACCTCGGCAATGGTGCCCGCCTCGAACGCCTCAACATGCTCGGCGACACCTCCGACAAGGGGCTCGAGCAGTCCTACGGCCTGATGGTCAACTACCTCTACGATCCGCGCCTGATCGAGCGCAACCACGAGGCCTATGCCGAGCGCGACGAGGTGATCGCCTCGACCGCGGTGCGCCGGGCACTGCCCGCCGGCCGCGCCGCGCCGCGACGCGAAACGCCGGCCTCCCGGCGCCGCGCCGCTGCCCAGCTTGTCGCCGCCGCCCGCGCCCACGAGACGTAATGACCAACGCCAATCTCTACGACCGCCTGCTCGGGCAGGGGGTCGATCCGGCGCGCACCGCGATCGAGACGGCGGACGGCGCCCGCTGGTCCTATGGCGACATCGCCGCCGCCTCGGCACGCCTCGCCAACCTGCTGGTCGCGCGCGGGGTCAAGCCCGGCGACCGCGTTGCCGTCCAGGTGGAGAAGTCGGTCGAGAATCTGCTGCTCTATCTCGCCACGGTGAGGGCCGGCGCCGTCTACCTGCCGCTCAACACCGCCTACACCCTGAACGAGCTTGGCTATTTCCTTGGCGATGCCGAGCCGACGCTCATCGTCTGCGATCCTGCCCGGCGGGACGGCGTCGCGGCGCTCGCCGGCGACACGCCGGTCGAGACGCTCGATGCCGACGGCAAGGGCAGCCTCAGCGCGGCGGCGGCTTCACAGCCGCCAGACTTCGCCACCGTCGCGCGCGCCGCGGATGATCTTGCCGCGATCCTCTACACCTCGGGCACGACCGGCCGCTCCAAGGGGGCGATGCTCACCCACGCCAACCTCGTCTCCAATGCCGAGACCCTGGTCGATGCCTGGCGTTTCACGTCGGACGACGTGCTCATCCACGCGCTCCCCGTCTATCACACCCACGGCCTGTTCGTGGCGGTCAACGTCGCGCTCATCGCCCGCGCGTCGATGCTCTTCCTGCCGCGGTTCGATGCCGACGACGTCCTCCGCCTGATGCCGCGCGCCACCGCCATGATGGGCGTCCCCACCTTCTATGTCCGCCTGCTCAAGCATCCTGGCCTCACCCGCGAGGCGACGCAGCAGCATGCGCCTGTTCACCTCGGGCTCGGCGCCGCTGCTCGCCGAGACCCACCGCGAATGGCAGGCGGTCACCGGCCACGCCATCCTCGAGCGCTACGGCATGACCGAGACCAACATGAGCACATCGAACCCCTATGACGGCGCCCGCGTGCCGGGCACCGTCGGTCCGCCGCTGGCGGGCGTTGCGGCCCGCATCGTCGATGCGGAGAGCGGCCGCATCCTGGCGGCCGGCGAGATCGGCATGATCGAGGTCAAGGGCCCCAACGTCTTCAAGGGCTACTGGCGCATGCCGGAGAAGACGGCGGCCGAGTTCCGCCCCGACGGCTTCTTCATCACCGGCGACCTCGGCCTGATCGATGCCAACGGCTACGTCCATATCGTCGGCCGCGGCAAGGACCTCATCATCACCGGCGGCTTCAACGTCTATCCCAAGGAGGTCGAGAGCGAGATCGATTTGATCCCCGGCGTCGTGGAAAGCGCCGTGATCGGCCTGCCCCATGCCGATTTCGGCGAGGGCGTGACCGCCGTCGTGGTGCCCGTGCCCGACGCCGATCTTGACGAGGCCGGCGTGCTCGCCGCCCTCGATGGGCGGCTTGCCCGCTTCAAGCAGCCCAAGCGCGTGCTCTTCGTCGAGGCGCTGCCGCGCAACACCATGGGCAAGGTCCAGAAGGCGGCGCTGCGCGAGCGCTATGCCGGCCTCTACCGGGGTGCATAGCCGCCGCCGGGGCCGGCCCGGCGAAGCTTAAATCTTGTCCATCATAATCAGGATTAGCGCGCGCAGCTGCACCACCGCCTAGCGTGGTTGCCGGACGACGCGAGACGATCCCCGTCCCGTCGCCTGCCGCGCCGGCTCTCAGCCGGCATCCCCAAATCTTCGTCAGCGAAGACGCCGGTTCGGCGCGGGATCACTGGCCGGTTTCCGGCATCGAATGGGGGAAGACCCGGCAACGCCGGGGGTCTCTTGAAGGAGCAATGCAAGATGAAGAAGTTTCTCTTTCCCGCGTTGACCGTCCTGATGCTGTCCGCATCTTCGGCAGCCTTCGCCCAGAGCGGGCCATGGTACGTCGTGTTCCACGACCGCTCGGACACCTGCAACGCAGAGCACAGCATCGGCGATGGTGGCCAACAGCAGACGGTCGGCGGCCCCTATGCCAGCCAGCTGGCTGCGATCTCCGCCATCAATCACCTCGGCGTTTGCGGCGGCGGGGCCCGCGGCTAGGCGCCGCCAAGGCGATCCAACCGTTCGCCGCTGAAGACGGAGGAGGCGGCCCAGGCAAGCCGCCTCCCCCCCGGCCCGCGAACCTTAAATCTTGTCCATCATAATCAGGATTAGCGCGCGCCGGTCGGCGCGGGCCTAGGCTTGCCCATGGGCGACAGGCAAGGGGGCCCCACGGCCTTGAACCGTTGGTCCCAAGAAGGAGCAAGTCGATGAAGAAGATCCTCTTCCCCATGCTGGCGGCGGTTGCGGTCGTTGCGGCCCCCGCGGCCTATGCGCGTACGATGCACGAGTCCGGCGCGTGGAACGTCCTGCTCGACAGCTCATCCTACACCTGCTTCGCGGCGGACCGCGGCGCCACCCCCGGCGAGGTGACGATCAGCGGGCCGTATGCCACCCAGGCCAAGGCGGACGCCGCCATGGGCGCCGCTGTCCAGTGCGCCACCCCCGAGAGCATGGACTAGGCAACGGGTTGCGGGCAGACATGAAATGAAACAAGGCGGCTGCCCTGGCAGCCGCCTTGTTCGGCCGGCCAAGGCGCGAGAAACGCCGGGGGCCACGCCTGTGGTCTTGCGCCGCACATTGCCGCGATTCCGGCCGGGAAAGCCGCGCCGCCGCCCCAATCTCGAAAAGTTGAAGGTGGAAGTGCGCAGGCTGGGGGCCATGTCCTCCGTTCAACGAGCGACTGGGGGGAACGGAGCAATGCATGGCCTATCAGTTTGTGTCTGTCGCCCGCGCCGCCAATCCCGAGGCGGACGATACCCAACCGATTGATCCCTTCCTCACCCGGGTGCTCTCCATCAGCAGCCTGACCCCGGATCAGGTGCGCATCGTCAGCGAGATGCAGGGGCCGCCGCGGCTGCTGCGTCCGCGCACCCAGCTCGGCCGCGCCGGCGCTCCCGCCACCTCGGCCTATGTCATCCGCGAGGGCTGGGCCTTCGCCTACACGCTGCTCGCCAACGGCCAGCGCCAGGTCCACGGCTTTCTCCTGCCGGGCAATTTCGTCCGCCTCAACGATCTCTTCCGCGATGGCGCCGGCCAGGGCGCCGAGACGATCACCGACACGGTCGTTTCTGAGGTGTCGATGGATTCGCTCAGGCGCGCCTCGCAGCAATGGCCGGCGATCTTCGAGCTGCTGCTTCGCCTCCAGTCGCAGGTGCAGTCGGCGCTGGTCGCCCAGCTCGTCAATCTCGGCCGGCGCGACAGCCGCGCCCGCGTCGCCAACCTGCTGCTCCGCCTGGAGCGCCGGCTGATGCGCATCGGCCGCGCCGGGCCGGACGGCTATGACTGCCCGATCAGCCAGTACCTGATCGCCGACGCCCTCGGCCTCACCGCCATCCATGTCAATCGCGTGCTCAAGCGCCTGCGCGAGGAGGGCATCGTCACCGTGCGCAACGATCGCGTCACCATCCACGATCGGGCCCGCCTGTTGGCGGTCGCCGGCCACGACGAGGCCGATGTCGGCGGCGCCGCCATCGCCGCGCTGGCGAACCGGAGCCGCGGCGACAGCTGCCGGCCGTAGCGGCGGGGTCGCGCCCCGGCACGCCCGGTGGCCGTTCGCGCGTATGGAAATGAGGCGGGCCGGCAAACCAGAAAATCGTCCGCATCATAATCAGTGTTAGGGCATGCCGGCTTGTCGCTGCCTAGCCTCCATGAGTGAGGGTCACGACCTTGAACCGTGGCTCGCAATCATGGAGCAAATCGATGAAGAAGATTCTCTTCCCCGCGCTGGCTACCCTGCTGATGGCCGCCTCCCCCTCGGCCTTCGCGCAGTCGTCGGGCACCGGCCCCTGGTACGTCCTGCTCAATTCGAGCACGCACGTCTGCTTCGCGGCGCACCGTGTCAACGAGGGTGCCGAAGAGGCGTTGCTGGGTGGTCCCTATGCCAACCAGGGCGCGGCGCTTTCCGCGATCAGCCGCACGGGCGAATGCGGCGCCATGTAGGCGCGGCCGTCATTCGCACCATTCCCCAAAACCTGGAGGCGGCGGCCGGTGGCCGCCTCCTTTGTCAAACATGTGGGCGCGATCCCAACCGCCATCGGCTGGAGGCGCCGAATTGAGGCGGGCCGCAGGCCCCGGTCCCCAACGCCAAATCTTGTCCATCATAACCAGGGTTAGCGCGGGTCGGCTTGTCGGTGACTAGCCTGTTGGTGTGAAGGCCACGACCTTGAACCGTGGTCGCAATCATGGAGCAGATCGATGAAGAAGATTCTTTTTCCCGCCGTGGCAGCCTTTCTGACCCTTGCCTCGCCGGCGGCCTTTGCCGGCGCCGGTTCGTGGTACGTCCTGGCCGATGCCAACACCCACGCCTGCTACACCGCTGACCGCACCGCGACCAGTGGCGAAGAGACGATGAGCGGGCCCTTCGCCAGCCGGACACAGGCAATGTCCGCCATCGGTGACATCCTGGCGTGTGGCAGCCAGTGGCAGCCATAGACCTCGGACGATAGACCTTCGACAAAGAGGGCGGCTGCGGCAAGCAGCCGCCCTGACGCACGAGCCAAGGGACCGAACCATCGCGGAGCCGCCGCTTCGAACGCGGCAATCGATGAAATTCGGCAAGGCTGTTTTCCCGATACGGGACATCGGCGCTGCGGTCTCCGCGGCGCGTGAGGTCGTGCGTCCGGCGCACGCATGCGGCCCTGTCAGGAGTTTGATGGCGGAAACTGAAATCTCGAAAAGTCAACCATGGAAATGCTTCGACGACGCACCATCTGCTTCGGGCGGGGGATGACCGCCATTGTCATCGGAGCATTGCATGACCTACCAGTTCACGTTCTTCCGTCGCGCAGCCTCCGGCGATGCAGCTGCGACCCAGCCGGCCGATCCGTTTGTGGCGCGTTTGTCGAAGACAGGCGACATCACGCCGGACCAGGCCCGCATCATCACCGAGATGCAGGCGCCGCCGCGTCGCGTCCCCGCCCGCTCGCAGATCACCCGTTCCGGCGGCTCGACGAGCGTCGGCCCTTCTGATCCGCGAAGGTTGGGCCTTCGCCTATACGCTTGTTGGCCAATGGCGAACGCCAGGTGGTTGGTTTCATCCTGCCGGGAGAGGTGCTTCATCTCGGCTGTTCGACCAGTGGCGACACCGAGCTTGGCGTTGAGACGATCACCGATGTGGTCGTCACCGAAATATCGCGGGCCTCGGTGTCCAGTGCCTCGCGGGAATGGCCGGATGTCTTCAAGCTCTTCTTTCGCATCCAGTCCCAGATTCTTCTCGGCCTCATCGGACAGCTGACCGATGTCGGCCGTCGCGACGCCCGCGCCCGCGTCGCCCAGCTTCTGCTGAAGCTGGAGCGCCGCCTTGAGCCCGTCGGCCTCACCGAGTTCGACGGCTACGATTGCCCGGTCAGCCAATATCTGATCGCCGACGCCCTCGGCCTCACCGCCATCCATGTCAACCGCGTGCTCAAGCGCCTGCGTGAGGAGGGCATCGTCACCGTCCGCAACGATCGCGTCACCATCCACGATCGGCCGCGCCTGATGGCGGTCGCCGGCTACGACGAGGTCGATGTCGGCGCCCCTCCCATCGCCGCGCTGGCGAAGGACAGCCGCCAGGCCTGGCGGCCGTAGCCAGTCCGCTCCGCTCGCTGGTCGCCCGCGCCAATTTGCCCGTGGCACCGACTGCCTGTATCCATTGCGGATGATCCGGCTCGGCGGCAACGGCCTTCCCATCGGCAGCGACGATCCGCGCGCCTTCGCGCGGGCGCATCGCGCCTTCGGCTATGGCGCTGCCTATTGCCCGCCGGTCGCGATCGATGATGCCGCCCGCCTGGCCGCGATCGAGGAGGCCTTCGCCGCCGCGGACGTCGTCATCGCCGAGGTCGGTATCTGGCGCAACCTGGTCACCCGCGACGCTGCCGTGCGCAAGGCCCACCGCGACTACGCGGCGGAGAAGCTCGCCATCGCCGATGCCGTCGGCGCCCGTTGCGCCGTCACCTACATCGGCTCCTATGCGCCGGGCTCCGACTACGGCCCGTCGCCGGAGAACCTCACCGACGCCGCCTTCGACGATGCGGTCGAAGCCGTCCGCGCCGTCATCGATGCGGTCAAGCCGAGACGCGCCAGGTTCGCCCTGGAGATGGAGCAGTACAGCCTGCCCGACAGCGTCGACATCTACGCCCGGCTGATCCGCGCGGTCGACCGGCCGGCCTTCGCCGCCCATGTCGATCCGGTCAATCTGGTGCTCACCCCGCGCACCTATTTCGATACGGCCAAGCTCATCCGCGAGATCTTTGCCAGGCTCGGCCCGTGGATCGTGTCCTGTCACGCCAAGGACATCGTCCTCCGCCACCAGCTCGCCCTCCATTTCGACGAGATCATCATCGGCGAGGGCATGCTCGATTACCGCGCCTTCCTCACCGAGCTCGACCGTCTCGGCGGCGACGTGCCCCTGATGCTGGAGCACCTCGACGACAAGGACTATGCGGTCGCCCGTGACGCCATCTTCCGCGTCGGTGACGCGGTCGGCGTGGCCTTCGCCGGGCGGGGCTCCTGGGCCGATCCCGGCCGCAGCCTATGACCGCGGCGGCCCGGCCGCCGTCCGGCGCGTCTTCGGCCCCGCTTATGGCCCCGGAAACGGCGGCTGGCCGCTCCTTTGCATTCCAGGAATGGTCTTGTATACACGACGCCTGAACGGCGGGGGAAAATGACCGGAATCGATCTCGACATCGCCCGACTGCACACTTCTTATGCAGTCGGCCTGACGCCTGCGGAGGTGATCGCGGAGGTCTACGCCCGTATCGCGGCGGCCGACGATCCCGGCATCTTCATCACGCTTGTCGACGAGGCCAAGGCGCAGGCCGCCGCCGCGGCGCTGCCGCCCTTCGATCCGGCGGCCATGCCGCTCTGGGGCGTGCCTTTCGCGGTCAAGGACAACATCGACGTCGTCGCCATGGCGACGACCGCCGCCTGTCCCGACTATGCCTATGTCGCCAAGGAGAGCGCCACCGTCGTCGAGCGCCTGCTCGCTGCCGGCGCGCTCCTCATCGGCAAGACCAATCTCGATCAGTTCGCCACCGGCCTGGTCGGCGTGCGCACGCCCTATCCGGTGCCGCGCAATGCCTGCGATCCGGCGCTGGTTCCCGGCGGCTCGTCGTCCGGTTCGGCCGTGGCGGTGGCGCGTGGCATCGTCAGCTTCGCGCTCGGCACCGATACCGCCGGGTCGGGTCGCGTGCCTGCCGTGCTCAACAACATCGTCGGCCTCAAGCCCTCGCGCGGTGCGCTCTCGGTCAGCGGCGTCGTCCCCGCCTGCAAGACGCTCGACTGCGTTTCCATCTTCGCCATGACCGCCGACAATGCCTGGCGGGTGATGGCGGTGGCGGCAGCGCCCGATGCGGCCGACCCGTGGTCGCGCATCTTTGCCTTCGGCGCGCCGGCGGTGCCGCCGGCGGTGCGCTTCGCCGTGCCCGACCAGGCGAGCCTCATCCTCGGCAGCCCCGAGGCCGAGTCCGCCTACGAGGCGGCGCTGGCGCTTCTCCCCGGCCGCCCGGCCGAGATCGACCTCGGACCGTTCTTCGCGGCTGCCGCGCTGCTCTATGAGGGCGCCTGGGTGGCCGAGCGTTATGCCGCCATCCGCGATTTCATCGAGGCGAAACCCGAAGCGCTCCATCCGGTCACCCGCATGATCATCGAAGGCGCCACTCGGCTCTCCGCCGCCGACGCCTTCGACGGCATCTATCGCCTCGCCGAGCTGGCCGCCGCCACCCGCGACGTGTGGAAGGAGATCGACGTTCTGTTGGTGCCGTCCATCCCCGACGTGTGCACGCTCGATGACGTCGCCCACGATCCCATCGCCGCCAATTCGCGGCTGGGCACCTACACCAACTTCGTCAATCTGCTCGATCTTGCCGCCATCGCGGTGCCGGGACCCTTTCGCCTCGATGGCCGCCCCGCCGGCGTCACGCTGATCGCGCCGGCCGGCCGCGACGCGCTGCTCGCCGCCGTTGCCGCGGACCTCCACGCCAAGGCCGGCGTGCCGCTCGGCGCGACCGGAAGGCCGCTGCCCCCACCGGCCAGCCGGTCCGCCGAGCCGCCGCCCGGCACCGTGGCGCTGGCCGTCCTCGGCGCCCACCTCTCCGGCATGCCGCTCAATCACGAACTGACCGAGCGCGGCGCCACCTTCGTCAGGGCGGCCGTGACCGAGCCGACCTATCGCCTCTATGCGCTCCCCGACGGTCCGCCGCCGCGACCGGGCATAGTCAGGGTGGCGAGCGGCGGCGCAGCGATTGCGCTCGAGGTCTGGGCGATGACGCCCGCCGCCTTCGGCGATTTCATCGCCGGCGTGCCGGCGCCGCTCGGCATCGGCACGGTCCGCCTCGCCGACGGCACCGGCGTCAAATGCTTCCTGTGCGAGGCCGCCGGCACCGAGGGCGCCGAGGACATCACCCGCTTCGGCGGCTGGCGCGAGCTACATCGCCGCCCTCGAGGACGGCCTGACCAGACTAGTTTTGCGTATCTCCGGGAGCTTTCGCCTGTTTCAGGAATGCCGACACGCGCTCGGCGACGTTGTCTTTGAGGTTGTTGTAGAAGATCGCGTAGTCGTACGAATGGTAAAAACCATGGAACGGCGTGCGCACGATGTCTGATTCCAGGGGTTTCGACACCACGAGGGCCCCGTTGATCGTCTGGGCATCAGTGAACTCCGGGATTTCGACCGTACCAGAGTCCGTGAAGAACACTGCGCCCTTGTTCTCCTCCTTCGGAACGAAGTCGGTCGCCGTCGTCATCGTCAGCGGATTGACCCCAATCGCTCCCGCCCGAACGATCGAATAGCCGGGGTCTGCAAGCTGGGTGTTGTAGGAGATGATGACCCCGGTCGCGTCGGGCGCGTCGCTGAGCTTCAGGAACGGATAGGCTTTCAGATCGTCAGCCGTCACCGACCAGCCGATGAGGTAAGCCGCGACCAGCCGGCTGCGCAGGGCCGGATCGGAGAGGCGCCGCTCGATCAACTCCAGCAACAGGTTGGAGCCCTGACTGTGGCCCGCGAGGATGAACGGCCGCCCATTGTTGTAGTGCTCCAGATAGTAGTCGAAGGCTCGCTCGACGTCGCCATAGGCGACTTCAAGCGCAGCGTTCTGGTCCTTCTCGGGCGCCGACAGAGCCTTGATTTGAGCGTCCCGGTACTGGGGCGCGAAGATATTGGCCGACGCGGCGAAGACACTCGCCTGCCCCTGGATGCTGGCGGCGCCTTTCGGGTTTTGCCGGCCGAAGGCAACGCTTTCGTGCCAGGTGTTGGGGAAGAAGTAGGTTGTCGGAAGCACGAAGAAGACGTCGACCGGCTTCAGGTTCGCACTATCGGGAAGCGATCTCCAAGTCTCCGCGTTGCTGTAGTCCGGCGCGGGCGGTACGCCGGCCGGGTTAAACGCGTCGGACGTGTCGAACATCGCGCCGATGTCGCCAACGAAATCGGAGCGCAGCAGATCGATATCGCTCTCGATCTTGGCCGTCGTGGCCAATGCGGCAAGGTCGATGGAGGCGATAGTCTGGTTGACAAAGGTGCGGAAATAGATGCGCCGCGCGGCAATGTCGGTCACGATTGTCCATTGCGTGTAGCCATCAGCGAACCCGGGCGAAACCCCTGCGGTCTGCATGACCGCGAAGCCCGCATTGACGGCGTCGTCGTTGGATTCGAGCTTCGGCAGGACCTTGTCGTAATAGGCAGCGCGGACGAAGCGATCGAGCGATTCCTGGTCACCGGGAATCGGCTGCTCACCGCCGAACTGTTGGTACGAGTTCAGCGCCGCAACCGACGTCGCATACGCAGAATTGGTCAGCACTGGCACGGTCGGATTGCGCGTCGTTCGGACCTGGCCGTCGAGGAATTCAACGATCGCCGAATTGCCCTCGGCATCGTGCAGGAAGAAATGCAGTCTGATTTCAAGGTTCTGCGTCGGCAGGGCGATGACGCGATAGCGGCTGGATTGGACATCGGCCAACGCCTCGTCGACCGTCGAGAAGCTGTCCAGCAGGTACTGCATGAACATCCCGACATCGACCGCCGTAGAGGATCCGCCACTCGGGAAAACGGTGTCCTGCAGGAAATAGGTTCCGACCTTGAGGCCCGCAGTATTGAGACCATCGACCCCGGCAACGTAGTAGCTGCTGTTGTCAGCGCCAGGCACGGGGAAATAGGTGTCAAAACCGACCGAGGCGTATCGGCTGGTCCATTTGAGGGGCGTGTTCCCCGATCCCGCATATTGCGACTGGTGAGCGACACCGGCGGGCGAGAAGCGCACGATGCCGTTGCCGCTCGTAAAATCGAAGGTCCGCGCCGATACGTTTATGGTCCGGCTCGCCCCCAGATAGACTTCCGTGCAGGCACCGGCGCCCCCGGCAAGCGCCGCGGCAAACGCCAGAAAAAGGACAGATTGAACGGCTCGGAACACAGGCCTCACGGGAACCTCCACCAATGCGGTTTACGCGGCGGTTTCCAGCGGCGACAGTCGCAATTCAGAATCCAGACCGGGACGCATTACTGACGTAAGCGTTTAACCTCCCGACGAGCGTGATGACATCCCGCAAAATGCCGCATGTTGCTTGCGTGGAGGCTCACAGACAGCGGAGAAACTAGAACTATACGAAAGGTTATCGCTCAAGGCGTCCGTTAATATTTTGTTTATATGTCAAATCTCGAAAGAAAAACTGAAGCGAGGCGGCACCGTGGCTGTGTCTCTTGCTAGACCGACCAGCCCCGCACCGGCGGCCCGGCCCGCCGCGATTGCGCTCGAGGTCTGGGCGATGACACCCGCAGCCTTCGGCGATTTCATCGCCGGCGTGCCGGCGCCGCTCGGCATCGGCACGGTCCGCCTCGCCGACGGTACCAGCGTCAAATGTTTCCTGTGCGAGGCCGCCGGCACCGAGGGTGCCGAGGACATCACCGGCTTGGGCGGTTGGCGCGACTACATCGCCACGCTCGAGGACGCCTGACCAGCGCTACCAACCCGGATCGTCGATGATCGACACATGCGCGGCGGCTACCCGCCAGCCGTCGGTGGTGCGCACCCATGTCTGCATCTGGCGGCCGACCTTGCCGGGCGCGCTGTCGCGCCGGAAGAGCGTCGAGGCGACGGCGAAGTCGCGCCCATAGGTGGTGACCACGGTCTTTTCCAGCCGCCGCTCGAGGCCCGCCGGCGAGCGCGCCGCGCGGAAGGCGGCGATGGCGTCGTAGCCGTAGAGGTTTTCTCCGACACCATAGCGGAGCGTCGTCGGCGCCTTGAGGAACAGCCGGTCGAGCGCCGCGACGTCGTTTGTAACCAGCGCCCGCTCGTATTCGGCGAACACCGCCTCCACCTCCGCCTTCACCTCAGCCTTGTCGATCTCCACCACTCAACCCTTCCTGCAATGCGGTGCCACACCCACCCATCTCCCTCCTTGTAGCAAGACGAGGTGTCGCGCCGTGCCACATGCTATTTCCCTCCCCTAGAAGGGGAGGGTCGGCGCGCAGCGCCGGGGAGGGGTCGGTCCGCTGGCGTCTAGGGAATGACCCCCTCCGACTTCGCTCCGCGAAGCCACCTCCCCCTTTCAGGGGGAGGGGAAGACTGGCCATCGATGCCCGGTCGGAGCCGGGCACGAACGGAGTGTGATGCAATCCGGTGCCACACCCACCCATTTCCCCCTTGCGGGGGAGAAAGCGAAGCCCGATTTCGCCCTGGCGAAATCGTTGGCTGAGCAAGAGGGGGGTATCGCCACCGCGCCAGACCTACTTCTCCAGCCGCGCCCGCAATTCTTTCAGGAACGGGATCGACTCGTACTGGTCGGGCTGCACCCGCTCCCAGTCGACTCCGGAGGGCTGCGCGTAGGGCGTGCGCGTGTCGATCAGCTCCGTCTCGGTGGCGATATAGTTCAGCGCCGAATCGTGCCCCATCATCGGCAGCCGGGCATCGTCCACCACCTGGCTCGAATGCACGGTCGTCGCGATCACCGTGTGTCGCTTGAGCTTGCCCAGCTCGCGGAAGATGCCGAGCTCCAGGTCGGCGAAGCCGCCGCCCTTGCCGGTGCGCCCGCCGGCGCGAGTCACCGCGACGCAGCCGACGACGACGAAGTCGAGCATCTCCATCTCTTCGAATGCGACCGGGTCGCCATGCACCAGGAAGCCGCCGCTCGGCGCCGCCGTCTCGAACTCGATGCCCTTGGCGCGCAGCTTGTCGGGATCGAGCCGCACGAAGGGAAAGCCCTCGGTCAACTCCGGCACCGGCGCATAGACCACCTTGCCCTCGTGCAGCGCCCTGAGGCGCACCGGGATCTGCGGCGGGTCGGGATTGCATTTGACCACCCGCGCCGCCTTCCATTCCGCCGTCTGCGCCAGGTTCCACGCGGCGAGGTCGGCGCCGGCGAAATTGGGAATGCGGCTCCACACCGGCCCGACATTGACCGCGGTCTCTTCCAGCCGCCCCCAGATCGCGCTGCGCAGCCTGTCCTTCTCGCTGTTGCGCCCGGCCCAGCGCGCCCTGTCGTCGCTCTCGCTCATGCGTCTAGCTCAGCCCCTTGGCGACCGGCGCCTGCGCGGTGCCGGCAAGTTCCAGGTAGCGTGCGACGCGGAGCGCCAGGTCTTCCCGCCAGGCCGGCGCGATCACCTGCACGCCGATCGGGAGGCTGGCACCGGGCAGCCACACCGGCACCGCCACCACCGGCAGGCCGATGAAGCTGATCGGCTGCGTGAAGATGCCGATGTTCGGCCGCGCCGGCATGGTGACGCCATCGAGCGTCACCGTCTTGGTGCCGGACTTCAGCGCAGGGAAGGGCGTCGCCGGCGCCAGGATGACGTCGACTTGCGTGAAGACCTCGCGCATGGCCGCGCGGAACCAGGCGCGGAAGCGCTGCGCCTGGATCACCCATGTCGCCGGTACGAAGGCGCCGGAGATCAGCCGGTCGCGCACGTCCGGGTCGTAGTCGGCGGCGCGCGTGCGGATGCGGCCGAGATGCAGCGCCGAGGATTCGGCGGTTGTGATGAGATAGGCGGCGCCGCGTGCCCGCGCCGCTTCGGGAATCTCGACCGTGCGTGTCGCGCCGAGCGCCTTGGCGACCGCGTCCACGGCGGCGAAGGCCTCGGGCTCGCCGCGTTCGCGGAAGTAGCCGCCGGCGATCGCAATGCGCAGATCCCCGATGCCCTTGTCGATCTCCGCTGTGGTGTCCACGAACGGCCGCCTGACCTGCGCAGGGTCTTCCGGGTCGTCCGCCTGCAAGCGCATCGAAGAGGAGCGCCAGGTCCTTGGCCGAGCGCGCGATGGGTCCGAGATGATCGAGGCTGGCGCAAAAGGGAAAGCTGCCCGCCCGCGACAGCCGGCCGAAGGTCGGCTTCAGGCCAAAGAGCCCGCAGAAGGAGGAGGGCACTCGGATCGAGCCGTTGGTGTCGGAGCCGAGCGAGGCGGCGACCATGCCCGCTGCCACCGCCGTCCCCGAACCGCCCGACGAGCCGCCCGACATGCGGGTCAGGTCGTGCGGGTTGAGCGATGCGCCGTCATGGGCGTTCTCGCCGGTGAAGTCATAGGCATATTCGCCCATGTTGAGCCCGCCGAGGAGCACCGCGCCTGCCGCCTTCATGCGGCCGATGAGAAAGGCGTCGGCCTCTGCCGGCGGGTTGTCGCGGTTGATCTTGGAGCCGGCCCGCGTCGTCACGCCTGCGATGTCGAAGAGGTTCTTGACCCCGTAGGGCACGCCGGCCAGCGGCAGGCTCTCGCCCGCCGCCACGGCAGCGTCCACCGCGTCGGCCTCGGTGCGCGCCCGCGCGAAGGTCGGATCGGTGAAGGCGCCGAGCTTGCCGTTGGTCGCCTCGATATGGGCGATCGCCGCTTCGGTGATCGCGCGCGCGGACACACTGCGTGTGTTCACCGCCGCCGCGATCTCATGCGCGGGCTTGAGATGGATGTCCGAACTCATGGTGCGGTCTCTTCTCCCTCCCATGAAGGGGGAGGGTCGGCGCGAAGCGCCGGGGAGGGGTCGCCATCGATCTGCCGCCGACCCCCTCCGGCGCCTGCGGCGCCACCTCCCCCTTTCAGGGGGAGGTAAATGGGAGGCCGGTGATCGATACTCATGCCTCGAACACCGGTGCAGGCTCGAGGTGGTCCGCGAGCGGGAACGAAAGCACCAGTTCGGCGATCGCTGCCGTTGCCGCCATGTTGGCGGTGACGGTCGGCATCCATTCCGGGCGAACAGCGATCTCCATCACCTCTGCCATATGGCGGACGTGCTCCTCCGCATCGAACGGCTTGCTCATGCCGCCGCCTCCGCCGCGACCGCGGCTTCGAGCGCGGCAAGCGGCGCCGTCCAGCCGACGATGCCGCCCTGGGCGCGGATCATGGCGAGCGTCGCCGCCTTGAACTCGGGGAAGTAGCTCTCGGTCGCGTCCTCGATCAGCAGGCAGGTGTAGCCGCGGTCGTTGGCCTCGCGCATGGTCGTCTGCACGCAGACTTCGGTGGTGACGCCGGCAAAGACCAGGTGGGTGATGCCACGCCTGGCGAGCTCGTCGCCGAGCGGCGTGGCGTAGAACGATCCCTTGCCCGGCTTGTCGATCAGGAGTCTCGCCAGCGACCGGCTTCAACTCCGGGATGATGTCGTGGCCGTCCTCGCCGTGGATGAGGATGCGGCCCATCGGCCCGCTGTCGCCGATCCTGAGGCTCGGGTTGCCGCGCTCGCGCTTGGCCTTGGGGCAGTCGGAGAGGTCCGGCTTGTGGCCCTCGCGGGTGTGGACCACAAGCCAGCCCTCACGACGAGCGAGCGCGATGAGCCGCTTCGTCGTCGGAACGATCGCCTGCAAGAGCGATACGTCGTTGCCCAGCGTCTCGCCGAAGCCGCCCGCCTCGATGAAGTCGCGCTGCATGTCGATGACGATCAGCGCCACCTTGTCCGGCGGGAACTCGTAGGCGAAGGGTTTTGCCGCGACGGTGATCATGACACTGTGCCTCCGCCGATCCCCAGGGCGTATGCTTCAGGCACCCTCCCTCCCCGGTCACGGGGAGGGGGGACCGCGCGGAGCGCGGTGGGTGGGGTGACAGGATGGCGAACCAACGAGCCCGCCAGTTGCGCAAGACCATGACCCCGCAGGAAACCAAGCTCTGGGTTCACCTGCGGGCGTTGCGTGACCGCGGCCGTCACTTTCGCCGTCAGGCACCTCGGCTGAACTACATCCTGGATTTCGTTTGTCTGAGATGTCGTCTGGTCATCGAAGTCGATGGCAGCCAGCACGGTTGGCGAGCAGCCCACGACACCGAGCGCGACCGGCGATTGGCAGAGCGCGGCGGCTTCCGTGTCCTCCGCTTCTGGAACAACGATATCGACGAAAATCTCCCCGGCGTCATGCAGACGATATTGAACGCATTGGCGGAGGCGCCGTCCCCCACCCGTCCGGCTTCGCCGGACACCCTCCCCCGATCGGGGGAGGGATAGGGACTGGGGGCTGGCTCCCATCCCTCCCCGGTCAAGGGGAGGGGGGACCGCGCGGAGCGCGGTGGGTGGGGTGAGATAGCCTATCATCCTCTAGTGTCCCGCCATGGCGCGGCCGATGGAGGTGCGGTCGGCGTCGGCCGCGCCCACCACGTAGTTGATCTGGCCGCCGGACATCACCGCGATGCGGTCGGCAAGCTCGAGGATCTCGTCGAGGTCCTCCGACACCAGCAGCACCGCCGCGCCGCGATTGCGCTGCTCCATGATCTGCGAGCGGATCTCGGCGACCGAGGCGAAGTCGAGGCCGAAGCACGGATTGGCCACCACCAGCACCGCGACCGGGCTCGACAGCTCGCGTGCCAGCACCGCGCGCTGCACGTTGCCGCCCGACAGGTTCTCCATGAACTCCTCGGTCGAGGGCGTCTTGACGCGATAGGCGGCGATCAGCTCGCGGGCTCGGCTCCGCATCGGCCCCGGCGACAGCCACCAGCCCATGCTGGTGATCGGCGGCTTGTCGAAGGTGCGGAAGGAGATGTTCTCGGCCACCGTCATGCGCCGGACGGCGGCGTTCCTCAGCGGCTCCTCCTGCAGGCTGAACACCTTGAACTTGTCCATGGCGTCGCGCGTCGGCTCGAAGGGCTGGCCGCGCACGAAGATGCGCCCGCTCACCTCCTCGCGCTGGCCGGAGAGCACCTCGACCAGCTCCGACTGGCCGTTGCCCGACACCCCGGCAATGCCGACGATCTCGCCGGCATGGATTTTCAGGTTGACCGCTTCCACCGCCGGCAGGCCCTGGTCGTCATTGGCGAACAGCCCGGCCAGTTCCAGCACCACGTCGGGATTGTCCGCCATCGGCTGGCGCTCGGCGCGCTCGCGGATCTTGGTGTCGCCGATCATCATGCGGCTCATCTCGTCGACGCTCAGATCGGAGACCTTGCCGCTGCCGATCTGCCTGCCGTGGCGGAGCACCGTGAGCTCGTCGGCATAGGCGGTCACCTCGCGGAACTTGTGGCTGATCATCAGGATGGTGAGGTCGCCGGCCTGCGCCATGCCGCGCAAGAGGCCCAGCACCTCGTCGGCCTCGCCCGGGGTGAGCACCGAGGTCGGCTCGTCGAGGATGAGGAAGTGCTGGTCGAGATAGAGCTGCTTGAGGATCTCCAGCTTCTGCTTCTCGCCCGCCGACAGGCTCGACACCGGCACGTTGAGCGGCACCTTGAACGGCATGCGTTCGAGGAAGGCCTCGAGCGCCGGCATCTCGTCGCCCCAATGGATCACCGCCGGCGGGTGGGCGCGGCTGATCACCAGGTTCTCCGCCGCCGTCAGCGAAGGCACCAGCGTGAACTGCTGGTAGACCATGCCGATGCCGTGGGCATGGGCGACGCGCGGATTGGGGATCTCGACCTCGCGGCCGTCGATCATCACCTGGCCGCGGGTCGGCTGGTAGAAGCCCATGATGCACTTGACCAGCGTCGACTTGCCGGCGCCGTTCTCGCCCAAGAGCGCATGCACGGTGCCGGCATGGACCTTGATGGAGACGTCTTCGAGCGCGGTAAGCGAGCCGAAGACCTTGGTCATGCCCACGGTTTCCAGGCTGATCGCCCGGTGCGTCTTCGCCGCCGGCGCGTGCGTCGCCATGTCGAGGGCCGCGCTCATCGGGCAACGTCTCGGCCGCTGCGGTCATCGCCGAGCGGTTGGGAGCCCCCAATCCCTCCCCGACCAAGGGGAGGGGGGGCCATGCGAAGCATGGTGGGTGGGGTGAGCAACCGTGCTTGACCTCCGGACGCATCAATCTGTCGGGACCGTCCCCCACCCGTCCGGCTTCGCCGGACACCCTCCCCCGACGGGGGGAGGGATGGGAGCTTGCCATCGCTGCCGAGTGCTCCAATCCCTCCCTGGGACGGGGAGGGGGGACCGGCCGAAGGTCGGTGGGTGGGGTGAGCGATCGTTCATGGCAGCGCCTCGATGAAGGTGGCTGACTCCGCTACGGCGCCGAAGACGCCGCCCTGCATCTTGATCATCTTGAGCGCCGCCAGATGGTTGCCGACGTCGGTCGCCGCGCAGCAGTCGGAAAGCAGCAGGCACTCGTAGCCGAGGTCGTTGGCGTCGCGCATGGTGGTGTGCACGCAGACGTCGGTGGTCACCCCGGTCAGAACGATGTTGCGGATACCGGCATTCTTCAGCACCAGCTCGAGATCGGTCGCCACGAACGAGCCCTTGCCCGGCTTGTCGATGATCACCTCGCCAGGCAGCGGCTGCAGCTCGGGGATGATCTCCCAGCCCGGCTCGCCGCGGATGAGGATGCGCCCGCACGGCCCCTGGTCGCCGATGCCGGCGCCGATCCGCTGCGAGCGCCAGCGCTTGTTGGCCGGCAGGTCCGAGAGGTCGGGCTTGTGCCCCTCGCGCGTGTGGATGATCGGGTAACCCTTGGCGCGCATGGCGGAAAGCACGCGCTGGATGGGTTCGATCGGTTCGCGCGTCAGCGAGATGTCGTAGCCCATCGAATCGACGTAGCCGCCGGGCGCGCAGAAATCGACCTGCATGTCGATGACGATCAGGGCCGTGTTCTTGCGCGTGAGATTGCCGTCGAAGGGCCACGGATAGGGGTCGGCCGCGACCGTCCGGCCCCCCGGCACCATCGCCGCCGCGATGCGCTCGTCCATCGTCTCGCCGGTCATCACGCGCGCCTCACTTGGTGATCGACAGCTCGGCCGGCGCCCCGCGCAGTGCGCGCTTGGGCGAGGTCGAGACGATCATGATGATGAGGGTCAGCACGTAGGGCGCGGCATTGAAGAAGTAGTAGCCTTGCGTGATGCCGACCGATTGCAGCGCCGGCCCGAGCGCCCCGGCGGCGCCGAAGAGCAGCGCCGCGGCGAAGCAGGCGAGCGGGTTCCAGCGGGAGAAGATGACCAGCGCCACTGCCATCAGGCCCTGGCCGGAGGAGAGCCCCTCGCTCCACGCGCCGGGATAATAGAGCGACAGGAAGGCGCCGCCGACGCCGGCGGAGAAGCCGCCGATGGTGGTGGCGAGGAAGCGCACCCAGTCGACCGAGTAACCCATCGCCAGCGCCGCCGAGGCCGAGTCGCCGGTCATGCGCACGATGAGCCCGAAGCGCGTGTTCTTGAACGCCCACCACAGGAGCACCGACAGCGCCACGCCGACAAAGAACAGCGGGTTCACGTGCAGCGCCGATTGCACCGCCGGATTGTCCGACCAGTCCCCCAGCGGCAGCGAGGGCAGCCGCGGCGCCTTGGGCTGGATGAAGGGCTTGCCGAGGAAGAAGGCGAGCCCCGTGCCGAACAGCATCATGGCGATGCCGATGGCGATGTCGTTGACCTTGGGGAGCTTGCAGATAAATCCGTGGATGGCGCCGAACAGCGAGCCGGCGAGGCCCGCGGCGAGCACCCCCAGCCACGGCGAGCCGGAGAGGTAGGAGATGGCGTAGCCGGTCATCGCGCCGAAGACCAGCGTGCCTTCCAGGCCGAGATTGATGCGGCCCGATTTCTCCGTCAGGCACTCGCCCAGGCTGACGAAGAGGAAGGGCGTCGACACCCGGATGGCGCCCGCGAACATGGCGAGCAGGACGATGCCGAGGCTGGAATCGCCGGTCATTGCGTGCCCTCCTTGCTCTTGAAGAAGCTGAAGCGGCCGTAGAGCGTGTCGGAGACCAGGAGCACCACGAACATCAGGCCCTGGAGCACCGCGACGGTGGCGTCGGGCATGTCCATGCGCCGCTGGATGAGGCCGCCGGCCGCCTCGATGCCGCCGAGGAAGATCGCCACCGGGATGATGGCGAGCGGGTTCTGCTTGGCCAGGAACGCGACCAGGATGCCGGTGAAGCCGTAGCCGGCGGCGATCGAGGCGTTGGCGCGGCCCTGCACGGCGGCGACCTCGAAATAGCCGGCAAGCCCGGCGCAGGCGCCGGCAATGGCGCACGAGATGACGATCAGCCGGCCGACCGGCAGCCCTTGCGCCCGCGCCGCGCGCACGTTGCCGCCGGTGATGCGCGCCGCGAAGCCGAACTTGGTGCGGTTCATCAGCACCCACAGCGCGATCGCGATCACGATGCCGGCAGCGAGCCCCCAATGCACCTCGGTGCCGGGAATGTGGCCGACCATGTTGGCGTCGCCGATCGGCTTGGTCGATGGCTTGTTGGGGTTGGTCGGGTCGCGCAGCGCACCATCGACGAAGAAGTTCATGATGGCGACGGCGATGTAATAGAGCAGCAGGCTGGCGATGGTTTCGTTGACGCCGCGATAGTGGCGGAGCACGCCGACGAAGCCGATCCATGCCGCGCCGGTGATGAGCGCCGAGAGCACCATCACCGGCATGACCAGCCACGGCGAGGCCCAGCCGACGAACGGGATCGCCGCGGCGGCCGAGGCGAAGCCGCCGAGCACGAAGGCACCTTCGCCGCCGATGATCACCATGCCGAGGCGGGCAGGGACGGCGACGCAGAGCGCGGTGAGGATCAGCGGCGCGGCCCTGACAAGCGTGTTCTGCCAGGAGAACGCGGTGCCGAAGCCGCCCTTCCAAAGAAGCGAGAAGAAGGTGACCGGCGATTTGCCGAGCAGGACGAGGAAGATCGAGAACAGCACCGCCGCGGCCAGCACGGCGAGCGCCGGGATGACCACCGCTTCGGCCGAGCGCGTGATGCGCCCCATGACGTCGGCGCCGGGCGCGATGGCGGGCGGTGCATCGATTTCGGTCGGCGTGGTCGCGGTCACGGGATCATGTGTCTCCGGCTGCGCTCAAGAGATGGCGTTCCGGCGGCCGGGGGGAGGAAGGTCCCCGGCCGCCGGCAACGTGTGGGCTCAGGTGATCGAGCCGACGACACCCTCGGCGAGGAAGTTGATCTGGTCGATCCAGGGATCGTAGGGCGCGTGCGACGTGCCCGCCGGGATCACCTCCTTGCCGGTGTTGTCCTTGAGCGGGCCGACGTAATAGGCGGTCTTCGCCCTCATCTCGACCTTGGCGGCATCGGCCGCCTTGATCGCCTCCGGCGTCGCGCCGGCGCCGTAGGGCGTGTTCTGGACGTAGTCGAGGTCGTAGCCGCCGGTCAGGAAGTTGGGCAGCGTGCCGCCGGCCGCCAGCGTCTTGGCGTATTCGTTGTAGATCGTCGACCACTTGTATTCGGCGCCGGTGATGAAGCCCTTGGGCGCCAGCGGCGCCTGGCTCGCATTGTGGCCGCAGGTCTTCACGCCGCGGCTCTCGGCGGTCTGGATGACCACCTTGGGGCTGTCGACGTGGCAGGTGATGACGTCGCAGCCGGCGTCGACCAGCGCGTTGGTGGCTTCCGCCTCGCGCACGGGGAGCGACCAGTCGCCGGTGAAGATCACCTGCACGGTGACGTTGGGATTGGTCTTGCGGGCGCCGAGCAGCACCGAGTTGATGTTGGAGAGCACCGAGGAGATCGGCTTGGCGGCGACGAAGCCGATCTTGTTGGTCTTGGTGCACAAGCCGGCGGCAACGCCGTTGATGAAGTGGCCCTGGTCGAGATAGCCGAAATAGCTTCCCGCGTTCATCGGGTCCTTGTCCTTGTTCCACAGCGGCGCCGCGTGGCGGAACTGCACGTCCGGATATTTCTTGGCCATGTCGACCACGAAGGGCGTGTAGTAGCCGAAGGAGGTGGCCAGGATCAGCCCGGCGCCATCGAGCTGGATCATCGATTCCATCGTCTTGGAGACGGCGTCGGTCTCCGGCACGTTCTCTTCCTCGACCACGGTGACGCCGGGCACCTGCTTGAGCGCTTCGGCCGCGACCGCGTGGGCCTGGTTCCAGCCATAGTCGTCGCGCGAGCCGACATAGACGATGCCCACCGTGAGGTCGGCGGCGCGCGCCAGGCGGATCGGCATGATGCCGGAGGTGACGCCGAGCGCTCCGAGGGCTGCGCCCCCCTGCAAGAGCTTGCGGCGCGAAACGATGAATTGAGACATCCGGGAACCCCCTGAAGAGAGACACGAGCATGGGAAGGGGCGCCCATCGCCCGCTCCGCCGGGTGCTCTCTTGGCAACCGCCGTGCCAAGCCCTGCTGCGCTGCGGCAAAGGCGGGCGCCGCCGGGGCGATTCGCGAATGGCGGCGGAGGGTTAGGCTTTGCGGTCAGGCATCCGCTGCTGGCATCGAGCCGCCGCGAGGCCGCTCAAGCAGGGCCGTTGAGGCAGTCGGCGCTGTCGGTATTGTATGCAAGAGCAGAAATTGTGCTGAAGAATTAGGCGATGTGCGGCGCTGCCCCATTCAGCGGCGCACGGCTTTCCGCCGCGGCCTCCGTGTCCCTGGGCGCTGCCGGGTCGCCCCGCCGGCGAGCCGCCTCGCCGGCCACCGCATCGACCGCCGTCCTCACCACGATGATGTGGGCGCGCATCTCGGTTGCCGCGGCGTCGGCGTCGCCGCGCTGGATCGCCGTCACCACCGCATCGTGCTCGGCATGCGATTTCGCCAGCCGCCCCAGCGTCTCGAACTGCGCCCGGCGGAAGGGGGCGCAGCGCGTGCGCACCGAAAGCGCCAGCTCCGCCAGGAATTCGTTGTGGGCGCCGCGATAGATCGCCTCGTGGAAGCGGTTGTTGAGGTCGACATAGGCCTCGCGCCTGCCGGCCGAGACCAGCCGTGCGCCCTCTTCCTGCAAGGCCAGCAGCTGGCGCCGCTCGGCCGCCGTCATGGCGATCGCCGACCAGCGCGCGGTGAGCGCCTCCAGTTCGGCCATCACCGCGAACATCTCGTCGAGCTGGCGGTCGGAGAGGTCGGCGACCACGGCGCCGCGCCGCTCGCGCGCCTCGATCAGCCCGATCACCTCGAGCTGCCTCAGCGCCTCGCGGATCGGCGTGCGCGACACGCCGAAGGCCGCCGCGATCGAGGTCTCGTCCAGCGCCGTGCCCGGCGCCAGGCGGCCGTGGACGATGTCGTCGGCGATCGCCTGCTGGATCTGTCTGGCTTTGGTCGGTGAAGTCATGTCGCCCGGTTGCTTCGCTTACGCCGTGGAGCGTGCCCGGAAACTATAGGTCGCATCGAGCCGTTCGCGAAGATAGTCGGCGCCGGTGATCGGCGGATAGCGCGCCGGCCGCGTTTCCGACACGCAGGTCGGCAGGCAGGCGACCACCGCCTCCGGGTTGGGGTCCATGAAAAAGGCGACCGAATAGCGGTGGCGCTCGCCGCGATTGACCACCCGGTGCGGCGTCGACACGTAGACGTCGTTGGTCCAGCGCATCAGGCAGTCGCCGATATTGCAGATGAAGGCGCCGGGGACGGTCGGCGCCGGCATCCAGCCGCCGTCGCGGCGCTTGACCTCGAGCCCGCCGGCCGAATCGGTGAGGAGCAGCGTCACGTCGCCATAGTCGGTGTGCTCGCCGGCGCCGATCTGCCCCGCCGGCGCGGCGTCCGGCTGCGGCGGGTAGTGCAGCAGGCGCAGCGTCGCCATCGGCTGGTCGAGCTTCTTGTCGAAGAAGTCCGCATTGAGGCCGAGGTCGACGGCGATCGCCTTGTGCAGGTCGCGCCCGACCGACCACGCCGCATTGAAATAGGTCAGCATGGTCTCGCGCCAGCCGCTGATGTCCGGCCACAGGTTGACCCCGCGGAACGGCTCGCCGGCGATCACCCGCGGGTCCTTGGGCGACAGGTCGAGGCCGATGTTGAACGCCTCCTTGAGGTCCGCCGCCTTGCTCGGGTCGAGGCTCTCGCCCTTCATCGCCACGTAGCCGCGGTTGTGCGGCGAGCGGGTGATCGACTGCTGGCTCTTGTCCGCCGCCGGCAGGCCGAAGAAGCGCGCTGCCTCGCGGAAGACGGCGCTGACCAGCGACGGGTCGATGCCGTGGCCGACCAGATAGAAGAAGCCGGCGCCGCGCGCTGCCCTGCCTATTGTGTCGGCAACCGCCTGAAGGGCGTGGCGCCCGCCGGTGGCGAGCGGGCTCATGTCGACGATGGGCAGGGACTGGCTCATGGGGCTGCTCTCCGGGCAAGGCGGCAGTTTGGCCGCGTAACGCCTCCGCGCGCTGGGCGTTGCCCGGACATGGAGAGCAAATTGCGCGCCAAAACGGGAGAGCGACGCAAAGCCCCCCTCGGTCCTCTTGCGCGAGATCGCCGGGATCAATGTCTGGAACCGGCTCAACGCTGCCGTCAGCCGGCTCCCCCTAACGGCGTGAGCGGAGCGCACCTGTCGCAGCGGCAGCGTCGCGGCTGCTGCTGGCATGGGCCCACCTCTGCCGCTATCGTCGCCGCCCATGACGAAGGGGGGAGCATGGCGACTTTCGGACTGATCCACGGTGCCTGGCACGGGGCCTGGTGCTGGAGCCATGTCGTAGCGGAGCTGAACGGGCTCGGCCACGAAGCGCTTGCCGTCGATCTGCCGGTCGACCGGGCTGAGGCGACCGTCGCCGACTACGCCCGCGTTGCGGCGGAGGCGTTCGCCGGCGGCCCGCCGCCGATCGTCGTCGCCCATTCCATGGCCGGCCTGGTGGCGCCGCTGATCGCCGACCGCCTGCCGCTTGCCGGCATCGTCTATCTCGCCGCCATCCTGCGCCGGCCGGGCAGCAGCCTGGCCGACGATCGCGCCGATGGCCTCAACGCCGACATCAGCCCGCCGGACTTCGGCAAGGAGCTCAAGCGCGACGCCGAAGGCCTCACCTATTGGCCGAACGCCGAGGCTGTCGCCCGCCACCTCTTCCACGACGCCAGCGCGGCCGACGCCGCCTGGGCCTTCGCCCGCCTGCGCCACCAGAAGGGCTACTGGGGCGAGCGCTCGCCGCAGGCCGATTGGCCGGCGGTGCCGGTCGCCTCGATCGTCTGCGCCGAGGATCATGCGGTGAACCCGGCCTGGTCGCGCCGGGTGGCGCGCGACTGGCTCAAGGTCGAGCCGATCGAGCTTGCCGGCGGGCACTCGCCCCATATCACCCGCCCGCGCGAGCTGGCGGCCCTGCTCGACCGGCTCGGTCGTACCTCGTTCACCGATTGATTGGGTTTTTCTTTGCAATCTTGCCGGCAGGCATTAGGGAATCGGTCGCGTTTGGGGTGACGGCCGGCATATGAGCGATTCCATGATCATTCCTGTTATTATGTGTGGCGGCGCCGGCACGCGCCTGTGGCCGGCATCGCGTAGCGATAGTCCCAAGCCATTCCTGCCGCTGGTCGACGGCGCCTCCACCTTCGCCCTGACATTGCAGCGCATCGCCGAACCGTCCCTGTTCGGCCCGGCCGTCGTGGTCGCCGGCGCCGACCATGCCCATCTCATCGCCGCGGCGCTGGCCGCAGCCGGCGCCACTGCCATCACGCTGCTCGAGCCGGAAGGGCGCGACACCGCGGCCGCCATCGCCGCCGCCGCCGCCTTCGTCGCCAGCAGCCATCCCGGCGCCACGCTGCTGGTTCTTGCCGCCGATCACGTCATCCGCGATCACGCCGGCTTCCACGCCACCGTCGCGCGCGCACTGCCCGCCGCGGAGGCTGGCAAGATCGTCGTCTTCGGCATCCCGCCGGCATGGCCGGCGACCGGTTACGGCTACATCCAGCCGGGTGAGCCGCTGTCTGAGAAGGGGGTCAGCGCCGTCGCCCGCTTCGTCGAGAAGCCCGACGCCGAGCGCGCCCGCCGCTTCGTCGCCGACGGCCTCTTGTGGAACAGCGGCATCTTCCTGCTCAGCGCCCAGCTGGCGCTGGCCGAGCTCCGCGCCCACGTGCCGGAGGTCGCCGCCGCTGCCGCGGCCGCCGTTTCCGCCGGCAAGCCCGCCAATGGCGGCATGGTCCTCCATCTCGACCGCCAGGCCTTCGCCATGGCGCCGAAGATCTCGTTCGACCACGCCGTCATGGAGAAGACCAGAGAACGCCGCCGTCACCGACGCCAGCTTCGATTGGTCCGACATCGGCACCTGGGCGGCGGTCTGGGATGCCGACACCCACGATGCCGCCGGCAACGTTGTCGTCGGCGATGCCGTGCTGCTCGGCGCCAGCGGCAGCTATGTCAGCACCACCCGGCCCAAGGTCGGCGTCGTCGGCTTGAGCGATGTGGTGGTGGTTGCCACCGACGACGCGGTGCTGGTCGCCGCGCGCAAGGATGCCGACCGGGTCAAGGAGCTGACCGCGGCAATCGCGGCGGCGCCGGAGGCCGTCTACGGCGATTTCGCCCGCCACTACCGGCCCTGGGGCTACTACCAGTCGCTCGATCAGGGCCGCCGCCATCAGGTCAAGCGCATCGTCGTCAATCCCGGCGCCCGCCTGTCGTTGCAGAAGCACGCCCACCGCGCCGAGCACTGGACGGTGGTCGACGGCGTCGCCGAGGTCACCATCGGCATGGCGCGCGATTCGCTCCAGGTCGAGACGGTCAAGGAGAACGAGACCGCCTATATCCCCAAGGGCGCCATCCACCGCATGGCCAATCCCGGCACGGTGCCGGTGACCGTGATCGAGGTCCAGGTCGGCGACTATCTCGGCGAGGACGACATCATCCGCCTGCAGGACGACTACGGCCGCCAGGAAGGCTGAGGCGGCAGGGTTACTGCAGGCTGAGCTTGGCGCCCGGCGTCACCATCATGCGCGCCTCGTAGCAGTGCTTGCCCAACAGCGTGATGCACACCTGGCAGGCCATGCCGTTGCCGCCGTCGAGCGGGCTGCAATTGTGCACCGAGCGCAGGCGCCAGGTGTCCAGCGCGCAGCGCATGCCGCGATAGTCGAACCTCAGCGGCTTGCTGTTGTCGGGCAGGAACTTGCTCATCTCGCGGACATAGGCCGAGACGACGAAGGGCACCTTGACCCGGTTGGAAACGTAGCTGCCCTCGCAGCTCCCGAACATTTCGTGCTTGGCCGGGTTCTCGCCGCCGGCACAGCGGGTGAGCGACATCGCCGTCACCGAGCGCGTCAGCGCCACGCAGCTCACCACCCCGGCGCGGAAGAGTTCCGCCGCCTGAGCCGGCCCGACTTGTACCAAAGCCCCCGCCAGGACCAGGAGAATGATCAGTTTCGTACGCATCGTCGCCTCGATGAATCGACGGAACTGCTAGCCCACGCCATGAATAGCCTGCGGCCGTTCTTCTGTCACTCACCGCCGCGCACCTTGGAATAGCGCCTCCGTGTCGCGCTTGACGCTTGTTCGGGAATTTGTCCAAATGATCAAAGACCGATGCCGGCGGTGTGTGACGATGGGCCGGACGAGAAGGGGGTTTCCATGGCGGGCGACAGGGTTCCCGATATTGCCGCCGGTCGGTTGAAGCCGGAAGATTACCGCACCAATTTCAGCGACCTGCATCCGCCGCTCGAGCGTCACGAGGCGTTCGTCGAGGCCGACCGCTGCTACTTCTGCTACGACGCCCCCTGCGTCGCCGCCTGTCCCACCGGCATCGACATCCCGCTCTTCATCCGCGAGATCCTCACCGACAATCCGGTCGGCGCTGCCCGCACCATTCTTCAGCAGAACATCTTCGGCGGCATGTGCGCCCGCGTCTGCCCGACCGAGACGTTGTGCGAAGAGGTCTGCGTGCGCGAGGTCGCCGAGGGCAAGCCGGTCAGGATCGGCGAATTGCAGCGCTACGCCACCGACGTGGTGATCGAATCGGACAGCCACCCGTTTCAGCGCGCCGCGCTCACGGGAAAACGCGTCGCCGTCGTCGGCGGCGGCCCGGCGGGTCTCGCCTGCGCCCATCGCCTGGCCCTCTACGGCCACGACGTCGTCGTCTTCGACGCCCGGCCGAAGATCGGCGGCCTCAACGAGTACGGCATCGCCGCCTACAAGACGGTGGACAATTTCGCCGCCCGCGAGGTCGAATTCATCCTCTCGATCGGCGGCATCGGGGTCGAGACCGGCAAGGTGCTCGGCCGCGAGTTCACGCTCGGCGAGCTGCGCGAGGACTTCGATGCCATCTTCCTCGCCATCGGTCTCGGCGGCGTCAATGCGCTCGGCCTTTCCGGCGAGGACATGGCCGGCGTCGAGGACGCGGTCGACTACATCGCCGGCCTGCGCCAGGCCAAGGACCTCGCCACGCTGCCGGTCGGCCGCCGCGTCGTCGTGGTCGGCGGCGGCATGACCGCCATCGACATCGCCACCCAGTCCAAGCGCCTGGGCTCCGAGCAGGTCACCATCGTCTACCGCCGCTCGGCCGAGCGCATGGGCGCCAGTCGTTATGAGCGCGAGCTCGCCCAGACCGACGGCGTCGCCATCCTCTTCAATGCGCGGCCGGTCGGCCTCAGCGACATCGCCGGCCGTGTCACTGGCATCGAGTTTGAACACACGCGCGAGCAGGACGGCCGCCTTGTCGGCACCGGCGAGACCTTCACGCTGGAAGCCGACATGATCTTCAAGGCGATCGGCCAGACCTTCGACGGCGAGGCGTTGAACGGCGCCATCGCCGGGATCCAGCTCGAGGGCGGTCGCATCAAGGTCGACAGCGAGCGCCGCACCAACCTGCCGCGCGTCTGGGCGGGCGGCGATTGCGTCGCCGGCGGCAATGATCTGACCGTGGTGGCCGTCGCCGATGGCCGCGACGCCGCCGAATCGATCCACCGCGCGCTCACCGGCAGCGCCGCCGAAACGGCCTAGGCCGATGGCGCGGGCGTTGCGTCTGTAGCGGTGCTTGCCGCGGTCTTTCTCCTCCCCCTGAAAGGGGGAGGTGGCCCGGCGAAGCCGGGTCGGTGGGGGTCATTGTCTGGCGGGGTTCGACCCCTCCCCGCCGGTAACGCGGCGACCCTCCCCTTTCAGGGGAGGGACAAGCGCCGGGGCTGATGGAGGTTCTGATGGCCGATCTTCGTAGCGAATTCGTCGGCATCAAGTCGCCGAACCCGTTCTGGCTCGCCTCGGCGCCGCCGACCGACAAGGAATATAACGTCGTGCGCGCCTTCAAGGCGGGCTGGGGCGGCGTGGTGTGGAAGACGCTGGGCGAGGATCCGCCGGTGGTCAACGTCGCCGGCCCGCGCTACGGCGCCACCCATTCCGGCGACCGCCGCCTGATCGGCTTCAACAACATCGAGCTGATCACCGACCGCCCGCTTCAGGTCAATCTCCAGGAGATCAAGCGGGTCAAGCGCGACTGGCCGGATCGCGCCCTGGTCGTCTCGCTCATGGTGCCCTGCGAGCAGCCCAACTGGGAAGCCATCCTCAAGGCGGTCGAGGACACCGGGGCGGACGGCGTCGAGCTCAATTTCGGCTGCCCGCACGGCATGAGCGAGCGCGGCATGGGCTCGGCCGTCGGTCAGGTGCCGGAATACATCGAGATGGTGGTGCGCTGGTGCAAGGCGGCGACCCGCATGCCGGTCATCGTCAAGCTCACCCCCAACATCACCGACATCCGCCACCCGGCCCGCGCCGCCAGGCGCGGCGGCGCCGATGCGGTGTCGCTGATCAACACCATCAACTCGATCACCAGCGTCGACCTCGACAGTTTCGCCCCCGTCCCCACCATCGACGGCAAGGGCTCGCACGGCGGCTATTGCGGTCCGGCGGTGAAGCCGATCGCGCTCTCCATGGTCTCCGAGATCGCCCGCGATCCCGAGACCCACGGCCTGCCGATCTCCGGCGTCGGCGGCATCACCACCTGGCGCGACGCGGCCGAGTTCCTGGCGCTCGGCGCCTCCAACGTGCAGGTGTGCACGGCGGTGATGACCTACGGCTTCAAGATCGTTTCCGAGATGATCTCCGGCCTCTCCGGCTATCTCGACGACAAGGGGCTCACGCTCTCCGATCTCACCGGCCGCGCCGTGCCCAACGTCTCCGACTGGCAGTACCTCAATCTCAACTACGTCACCAAGGCGCGCATCAACCAGGACCTCTGCATCAAGTGCGGCCGCTGCCACATCGTCTGCGAGGACACCTCGCACCAGGCGATCACCGTCAGCAAGAACGGCCAGCGCCATTTCGAGGTGGTCGACAAGGAGTGCGTCGGCTGCAATCTCTGCGTCAACGTCTGCCCGGTCGAGGACTGCATCACCATGGAGCGGCTCACCGAGGGCACCGACCCGCACACCGGCGCGCCGGCCACCGGCTACCTCGCCTGGACCGACCACCCCAGCAACCCCGCCTGCCTGGTCAAGCCGGCGGAGTAGGGGCGGCATCGTCGGCGGATGGCTGGGCGATGGGCCGACACGCGCCCTGAAGAGGCGGCAGCGTGGGTGGCGGGCTGTCCGGTGCCCTGGTGGTTTGCCGGCGGTTGGGCCATCGACCTGTGGCTCGGCCGGCGGACCCGCGACCACAGCGATCTGGAGATCGGTTGCTTTCGGGCCGACCTTCCGCGTCTGCTCAACTGCTTTCGCGACTGGGACATCCAGGTCGCGCGCAACAAGCGGCTCCTGCCTTACGACCGAACAGCGCCGCCGCCGACGCCGCCTTTCAGCCTGTGGCTCCGCCGTTCCGGCGAGACGATGTGGGACCTTGAGGTGCTCGTCGAGGAGCGCTCTGGCGACCTCTGGCACTATCGCCGGGACGAACGCGTAACCCTGCCGGTTGCCCGGCTCACCGTTCCCGATGGTAACGACGCGTGGCGGCTGATCGCTCCCGAAATCCAGCTGCTCTACAAGGCGCCGGCCTTGCGCGAAAAGGATACTACCGATTTCGATGCGGCGCTGCCGCATCTGTCTGGAGAAGCCCGCCGATGGCTCGCAGAGAGCGCGTACGTACCATCGCGAGGCCATCCCGACCACGGCTGGCTGACCTCGTCTGTATGCGCGCCGGTTACGGGGCCGGGCGCCTGCAATCGACCGCCACATCCCATCTTGACCCGGCGCGCGTCATTGCGGTTGTCTGCGGCCCGCTCGAACGAGACAGGGTGGTCAGGCATGCGATTGGGGGGACTTGCGGCGCGCATCCTCATTGTGGGCGCGGCGGTGATGCTGGGGGCCTGCGTCGTCGCAATCGTCCGCACCGGTCTCGGAGGTCTCTCCGGCCATGGCCGTCAGCGGTCCCCAGGCGCCCGTCGCCAACTGGCAATGGAGCGATGCCGGCCCGGCCGTCATCCTGAACGCCAACGACATCACCGCGAGCGGCGCGCCGGCGGCATCGCTCTCGCTGGTCTGCAACAATGCGGTGCCCTCCGTCGTTGTCGCCTGGAATTCCCCGGTCGCCTCTGCCGGCCAGCCCAGCCTGAGCTATCGCTTCGACGGCGGGGCCGGGCGTGATGTGAGCGTCACCGCGGCCGGTCCGCTGACCGAGATCGTCAGCGATCCGCTCGCCGTCTCGCGCTTCATCGACGAGGCCGCCGCCAGCCGGCAGTTGGTCGTGCGCGCCGGCGCCGTCCGCGGCCACCTTCGCGACCGCCGACGACGCCGGCAATCTCCGGCGCTTCCGCACCGCCTGCCCGGACGGCACCAACTGAAGACGGTTGTCCATGAGCGATCCGCCCCCGGCCCGCATCCTGTCCGAAGAGATCCTGTCGTCCGCCTGGGGCCGGCTCACCCGCTACACCATCGCCTATACCCGCCGCGACGGCCGCACCGAGACCCAGGTCCGCGAGGTCTACGACCACGGCAACGGCTCCGCCGTGCTCCCCATCGATGCGGAGCGCGGCACCGTGCTCCTCGTCCGCCAGTTCCGCCTGTCGGCGCAGCTTCAGGGCGGCTCCGGCATGCTGGTCGAGGTCTGCGCCGGCCTCAACGACGATCTCACGCCCGAGCAGACCATCCGCAAGGAGGCCGAGGAGGAACTTGGCTATCGCCTCGGCGATCTCAGGCACGTCATCGACATCCTGATGAGCCCGGGCAGCCTGAGCGAGCGCCTGAGCCTGTTCATGGCGCGCTACACGCCGGCCGATCGCATCTCCGCCGGCGGCGGCGCGGCGGGCGAGGGCGAGGACATCGAGGTTGTGGAGATGCCGCTCGACGAGGCGCTCGCCATGATCGCCGACGGCGCCATCGTCGACGCCAAGACGATCATCCTGCTGCTCGAAGCCGACCGCGAGCGGCAGCGGCAGGGGGCTTGAGCCCCCTGCGACCATGTTCACAGTCCGGCAATCTGATTTGGACCATATTCCTGTGGTTCAATGCTCCTTCCTGATCGGCGATTGAGGCAGCGCGCCTGACCATGGACCGCTTGCGACTGACCGGGCTGATGGCCGCCACCCTTGCCGCCCTCGTGGCGACGGGGCCTGTGGCTGAGGCGCAGTATCGGCTCGAGTTCAGCTACTGCGATCGCGTGCAGGCGGAATATCTCGGCGCCCTCCAGCGCGCCGGCAGTACCGGCGTGAGCGGCAAGCAGATGGTCCAGATGGACCAGATCGGCCGCCAGCTTGCCCAGGCCCAGCAGGCCGCCCAGCGTTACGGCTGCAACGGCGGCGGCTTCCTCTTCTTCGGTCCGCGGCCGAGCCCGCAGTGCCCGGCGATCATGGCGCAGGTCAACCGGCTCAGCCGGCAGCTCAGCCAGTTGCGCGGCACCAACGATTTCTTCTCCTTCTTCGGCAACTCGCCCCAGGCCGAGGTCGCCCGCCTGCGCGATGAACTGGCCACCAACGGCTGCGGCGTGCCCACTGCCGGCGGCACGCGCACGCTCTGCGTCCGCACCTGCGACGGCTACTACTTCCCCATCGAGTTCAGCGCCCCGAGCAGCCGCTTCGATACCGACGCCGCTGCCTGCCAGTCGATGTATGCCGCGGACGGCCAAGCCGAGCTGTTCGTGCAGTCGAACAGCGACGAGGTTGCCAATGCCACCTCGCTCTCCGGCCAGCGCTACGGCGACCAGCCCTACGCCTTCGCCTATCGCCAGGCCTACGCCCCGGCCTGCGCCGCCCAGCTTCACGTCGGGCTGTCGGCGCTGGCCAAGCGCTATCTCTCGCTGGTGCCGCCCCGCCGCAAGATCGCAGCGGCGCCGCTGAAGCCCCCGCCGATCCCGCAGCTCCGCCGGCCCTTCACCGAAGATCCCGAGACGGTGGCCAATGCCGCCGGCCATTTCACCGTCAAGCCGGTGGCGCCAGCCGTCGCCCTTGCCGATGCGCCGGCCAAACACGTGCGCATGGTCGGGCCCGCCTACTATGCCGACATGTTCGACATGTCGAAGGAGCGCAGGAAGCAGGAGGCGCTGCGTCCGAGCTTCTCGATCGTCGGCCCGGCAGCGGCGGCCGAGGCGAGCGAAGCCCCGACCGAAACCCCGGTGACGGCGAACTAGGTCCAGTCGACTTTCGGGGGCCAGCCCCAACGCTCCCCCTCTCCCCGGAAGGGAGAGGGCGGGTCGCCTTGGCGAACTGCAAGTGAGCTTAGGCGAACCGGGTGAGGGTGACGCCGTTGAGGGAAGGCGTCGCGCCGATGGCGCGCGCTGCGTGCGCGCGGACTCGGCCTTGCCTCCGCCGGCGCGGCCGGCTCCACCACCGGGGGACGAACGGAATGCCGATTGAGCCTAGCCGCGCAGCGTCGCGCCGTTGAGGAACACCTGTTCCAGCGTTGCCTTGGCGCGGGAAAATTGCTCCGGCCGGTCGATGGCATTGCCGAGCAGCGAACGGATCTGCACCTCGAAGTCGGCATAGTGCTGGGTGGTCGCCCAGATCATGAAGATCAGGTGGTAGGGGTCGACCGGCGCCAGCTGCCGGTCGGCGATCCAGCGGCGGATGACCGCCGTCTTCTCGTTGACCAGCGCCTTCAGCCGCCCATCGAGCATGTCACCGAGCACCGGCGCGCCCTGGATGATCTCCATGGCGAACAGGCGCGACTCCTTGGGGTTGTCGCGCGACATCTCGAGCTTGCGGTCGATATAGGCGGTGATCTCGGCGGCCGGGTCGCCGTCGCCGGAGAGCTCCTCCAGCGGCGTCAGCCACATCTCGAGCGTGCGGTTGAGCACCGCCCGGTAGATGTCCTGCTTGCGCCGGAAATAGTAGAGCAGGTTGGGCTTGGTCATCTTCGCCAGCGTCGCGATCTGGTCGACGGTGGCGCCGCGGAAGCCGTAGGTGGAAAACACTTCCAGCGCCGCGTTGAGGATGCGCTCCTCGTTCTGTTCCTGGATGCGAGTGCGTTTGCGCGTGCGTCGTGCGCGGGCGCTGTTGGCCGGGTTCATGGACGCCTGAGGCGCGGCAACGGACACGGCGGAACGATCACGATCTGCAAGCGGCGCCTCGTCGATCCGGCGGTCGTGAAGACCAACTGCCCCCTTGAGCGGCCTCGGGAAACTGACTAACGTTCCCGTTGACCAAATGGTCAGGAAATTTGCCGTCTTCTCCTAGAGGAAAAGGCCCGCCGGTGCAATCCGCACGGTTTCTGGCAGGCCTTGACCGATATCCATTTGCAAGGGTTCAGGGGAGGCGGCGCCGGAGGGGAAAGTCGTGGCGCGCACTCAAGTCTCTACCAACAATCTCGAAGCCTTCTGGATGCCGTTCACTGCCAACCGGCAGTTCAAGAAGGCGCCGCGCATGCTGGTCAGCGCGGAGGGCATGTATTACCGCTCCGGCGACGGCCACAAGGTGCTGGACGGCACCTCCGGCCTGTGGTGCGTCAATGCCGGCCACGGCCGCCCGAAGATCGTCGAGGCGGTCGCCAACCAGGTGAAAGAGCTCGACTACGCGCCGGCCTTCCAGATGGGCCATCCCAAGGTCTTCGAGCTGGCGGCGCGCCTGGTCACCTACATGCCGCCCGGCATCGACCATGTCTTCTTCACCAACTCCGGCTCGGAGTCGGTCGATACCGGCCTCAAGATCGCGCTCGCCTATCAGCGCGCCATCGGCCAGGGCTCGCGCTTCCGCCTGATCGGCCGCGAGCGCGGCTATCACGGCGTCAATTTCGGCGGCATCTCGGTCGGCGGCATCGTCAGCAACCGCAAGATGTTCGGCACGCTTCCTCACCGGCGTCGACCACATCCGCCACACCCACGATCCCGCCCGCAACGCCTTCTCGCGCGGGCAGCCGGAACACGGCGCCGAGTTCGCCGACGAGCTGGAGCGCGTCGTCGCCCTGCACGATGCCTCGACCATCGCTGCCGTCATCGTCGAGCCGGTTGCCGGCTCGACCGGCGTGCTGGTTCCGCCCAAGGGCTATCTCGAGAAGCTGCGCGCGATCTGCGACAAGCACGGCATCCTGCTCATCTTCGATGAGGTCATCACCGGCTTCGGCCGCCTCGGCGCGCCGTTTGCCGTCGATTATTTCGGCGTCGTGCCCGACATCGTGCTGACCGCCAAGGGCGTCACCAACGGCACCATCCCGATGGGTGCGGTCTTCGTGAAGAAGGCGATCTACGACGCCTTCATGAACGGCCCGGAGCACGTCATCGAGTTCCTCCACGGCTACACCTATTCCGGCAACCCGGTGTCGGCCGCCGCCGGCATCGCCACCCTCGACACCTACGAGGAGGAGGGCCTGCTCACCCGTGGCGCCGAGCTGGCGGACTACTGGGCGGACCACCTGCATGCCCTCAAGGGCCTGCCGCACGTCATCGATGTGCGCAATCTCGGGCTGGTCGGCGCCGTCGAGCTGGAATCGATCCCCGGCGAGCCCACCAAGCGCGCCTTCACCGCCTTCCTCGAAGCCTTCGAGAAGGGCCTCCTGATCCGCACCACCGGCGACATCATCGCCTTGTCGCCGCCGCTGATCATTTCCAGGTCCGAGATCGATCAGTTGTTCGATACCCTTACCGGCATCCTCAAGGGGCTGGCATAGATAGAACGTTTGTTCCGTTTCTGGAATTGTGGAATATTCATTCTATCAGCCAAGGAGAGGTAAGCCCGTTATGGAGACGATTTCGAACATAATCGGCGGCAAGGCGAGCCGTTCGACCAGCACCCGCACTGCGCCGATCTTCAATCCGGCGACCGGCGAGCAGTCGGCGGTGCTGCCGTTGTCGACGGCCGCCGAGCTTGCCGCTGCGGTCGCCGCCGCAAAGCAGGCGCTGCCCGCCTGGGCCGACACGCCGCCGCTCAAGCGCGCCCGCTTCATGTTCCGCTTCAAGGAGCTGCTCGACGCCAACGCCGACCGCATCGCCACGGCGATCTCCGCCGAGCACGGCAAGACCCACGCCGACGCGCTCGGCGAAGTCCACCGCGGCATCGAGGTGGTCGAGTTCTGCTGCGGCATCCCGCATCTGTTGAAGGGCGAGTTCTCGCGCCACGTCGGCCCGGCCATCGACAGCCACACCGACCGGCAGCCGCTCGGCGTCGTCGCCGGCATCACGCCGTTCAACTTCCCGGCCATGGTGCCCATGTGGATGTATCCGGTGGCGATCGCCTGCGGCAACACCTTCATCTTGAAGCCGTCGGAGAAGGACCCCGGCGCCTCGATGGTGGCCTACGAGCTGTTCCGCGAGGCCGGCTTTCCGGACGGGGTGCTCAACATCGTCCACGGCGACAAGGAGGTGGTCGACGCCATCCTCACCCATCCCGACATCAAGGCGGTGTCCTTCGTCGGCTCCACCCCGATCGCCGAATACGTCTACCGCACCGGCACCGCCAACGGGAAACGGGTGCAGGCGCTGGGCGGCGCCAAGAACCACATGATCGTCATGCCCGACGCCGACATGGACAAGGCGGCCGACGCGCTGATGGGTGCCGGCTACGGCTCGGCCGGCGAGCGCTGCATGGCGATTTCGGTGGCCGTGCCGGTCGGCGAGGAGACCGCCGACCGCCTGGTCGCATCGCTCGCCCCGCGCGTGCGGGCGCTCAAGATCGGCCCGCACACCGATCCCGAGGCCGAGATGGGGCCGCTGGTCACCAAGGAGCACATGCAGAAGGTCACCGGCTACATCGATCTCGGCGTCAAGGAAGGCGCCGAGCTGGTCGTCGACGGGCGCGACTTTAGGCTGCAGGGCTACGAGAACGGATACTTCGTCGGTGGCACGCTTCTTGATCGCGTCACCCCTGAAATGCGTGTCTACAAGGAAGAGATCTTCGGTCCGGTGCTGTCCGTCGTGCGTTCGCCGGACTACCAGCACGCCGTCAATCTGATCAATGCCCACGAATTCGGCAACGGGGCTGCTATTTTCACCCGCGACGGCGATGCCGCGCGCTCATTTGCCGACAAGGTCGAGGCCGGCATGGTCGGCGTCAATGTGCCGATCCCGGTGCCGGTCGCCTACCATTCCTTCGGCGGCTGGAAGCGTTCGCTGTTCGGCGACCACGCCATCTACGGGCCCGAGGGCGTGCATTTCTACACGCGCCTGAAGACGGTCACCACGCGCTGGCCGGAGGGCATCAAGTCGGGGGCGGTGTTCACCTTCCCGACCATGAACTGACGGGGAATTGGCAATGGCGAAACTGAGAGGCGGGCTGATCCAGATGTCGCTGAAGGGCGACACGGGAATGTCGCCTGGCGCGATCAGGGACAAGATGATCGAGGCCCACCTGCCGCTGATCGCGGAAGCGGGGAGGCAGGGCGTCCAGGTGCTCTGCTTCCAGGAGGTGTTCAACCAGCCCTACTTCTGCCCGAGCCAGGACGCCAAGTGGTACGCCGCCGCCGAGAAGGTTCCCGACGGCCCCACCGTCAAGCTCATGCAGGAGCTGGCCAGGAAGCACGCCATGGTCATCGCCGTCCCGATCTACGAGGAGGAGATGACCGGGGTCTACTACAACACCACCGCCGTCATCGATGCCGACGGCCGCTATCTCGGCAAGTACCGCAAGACGCACATTCCCCATGTCGGCGGCTTCTGGGAGAAGTTCTTCTTCAAGCCCGGCGCCTCGAACTGGCCGGTCTTCGACACCGCCTATGTCAAGCTCGGCGTCTACACCTGCTACGACCGCCACTTCCCTGAAGGCTGGCGGGCGCTGGCGCTGAACGGCGCCGAATACATCGTCAATCCGTCGGCGACCACGGCCGGCCAGTCCGAGTATCTGTGGGAGCTGGAACAGCCCGCCGCCGCGGTCGCCAACGGCGTCTATATCGGCGCCATCAACCGGGTCGGCACCGAGGCGCCATGGAACATCGGCGAGTTCTACGGCTCGTCCTATTTCGTCAATCCGCGTGGCAAGATCGAGAAGAAGGCGTCGCGCGACAAGGACGAACTGATCGTCCACGACATGGATATGGACATGGTCCGCACGGTGCGTGATGGCTGGCAGTTCTTCCGCGACCGCCGGCCCGAGACCTATGCCCGCCTGACGGAGATCTGAGCAGAGGCCATGGCTGCACCCACCGACAATCTGAAGATCAACGGCGAGCGCCTGTGGGGCTCCATCCACGAGATGGCCGAGATCGGGCCGGGCGTCGCCGGCGGCAACAATCGCCAGACGCTGACCGACGACGACGCCAAGGGGCGGGCGCTGTTCAAGTCGTGGTGCGACGCGGCCGGCCTCACCATGAGCGTCGACCGGATGGGCACCATGTTCATGCGCCGCGAGGGCACCGACCCGGACGCGCTCCCGGTCTATGTCGGCTCGCACCTCGACACCCAGCCGACCGGCGGCCGCTACGACGGCGTCCTCGGCGTACTCTCCGCGCTCGAACTGGTGCGCACCCTGAACGACCTCGACATCAAGACGAAGCACCCGATCGTCGTCACCAACTGGACCAACGAGGAGGGCGCGCGCTTCGCCCCCGCCATGCTCGCCTCCGGCGTTTTCGCCGGCGTCCATACGCTCGACTACGCCTATGGCCGCAAGGATCCGGAGGGCAAGACCTTCGGCGACGAGCTGAAGCGCATCGGCTGGCTCGGCGACGAGCCGGTCGGCGGGCGCAAGATGCACGCCTATTTCGAGTATCACATCGAGCAGGGGCCGATCCTCGAGGCCGAGAACAAGCAGATCGGCGTCGTTACCCACGGCCAGGGCCTGTGGTGGCTGGAATTCACGCTGACCGGCAAGGAGGCGCACACCGGCTCGACGCCGATGGCCATGCGCGTCAATGCCGGCCTCGCCATGGCGCGCATCCTCGAGATGGTGCAGAAAGTGGCGATGGACAATCAGCCGGGCGCGGTCGGCGGCGTCGGCCAGATGTTCTTCTCGCCCAATTCGCGCAACGTGCTCCCCGGCAAGGTGGTCTTCACCGTCGACATCCGCTCGCCCGATCGGGCGAAACTCGACGGCATGCGCGCCAGGATCGAGGCGGAGGCGCCCAAGATCTGCGAGGCCCTCGGCGTCGGCTGTGCGATCGAGCCGGTCGGCCACTTCGATCCGGTCACCTTCGACCCGGCCCTGGTCAAGCGCGTGCGCGCCGCAGCCGAGCGGCTCGGCTACAGCCATCTCGACATCGTCTCGGGCGCCGGCCACGATGCCTGCTGGGCGGCGAAGGTGGCGCCGGCCACCATGGTCATGTGCCCCTGCGTCGGCGGCCTGTCGCACAACGAGGCGGAGAGTATCTCCAAGGAGTGGGCGGCGGCCGGTGCCGACGTGCTGCTCCACGCCGTCCTCGATACGGCGGAGATTGTCGCGTGAACGGGCCGGCGGAAACGCCCGTGAGCTTTACCGCGGACGAGCGCACCGCCATGCTCGAGGCGCTCTATCGCGCCTTCAACGAGCGCGACGTCGATGTCGCCATCGACCACCTGGCGCCCGGCGTCGACTGGCCGAACGCCCAGACCGGCGGCCGGCTTCACGGCCGCGATGCGGTCAAGGCATACTGGCAGAAGCAATGGCAGGAGATCGACCCGACGGTCGAGCCGATGCGCATCAACATCGCGCCGGACGGCACCGCCCATGTGCTGGTCGACCAGCTCGTGCGCGCGCTCGACGGCGAGATCCTGCAGAACCTGAAGGTCGAGCACGTTTTTGTATTCGACGGCCCCTTCATCAGCCGCATGACCGTCATCGGCCTCGCCGAGGGCGAGGTCGACCGCAAGGACCGCGATGACGACGACGAAGACGGCGAAGATGGCGGTGAGGGCGGTGCCGGTGAAGGTGGACCAGGGTGGCGAGGGCGCGTGAGCGGTCTTGAAGTCCGCCCGCCAGTGATGAGGAGTAGCCAATGACGACCGTGATCAAGGGTGGCACCATTGTCACCGCCGACATGACCTATGCCTCCGACGTTCTGATCGACAAGGGCGTGATCAGCCGCCATCGGCAAGGACCTCAAGGGCGACAAGGTCATCGATGCGTCCGGCTGCTACGTCATGCCCGGCGGCATCGACCCGCACACCCATCTCGAAATGCCCTTCATGGGCACCACCTCGACCGACGATTTTTCCTCCGGCACCCGCGCGGCGCTCACCGGCGGCACCACCATGGTGGTCGATTTCGTCCTGCCCAATCCGAACGAGTCCCTGGTCGATGCCTTCCAGGCCTGGCAGCAGAAGGCCGGCAAGGCGGCCAGCGACTATTCCTTCCACATGGCCATCACCTGGTGGGGCGAGCAGGTGTGGCGGGAGATGGAGGAAATCGTCAATCGCGGCGTCAACACCTTCAAGCACTTCATGGCCTACAAGGGCTCGCTGATGGTCAACGACGACGAGATGTACCAGTCGTTCCTGCGCTGCGCCGAGCTCGGCGCCCTGCCGCTGGTCCATGCCGAGAACGGCGATGTCGTCGCCCGCCTGCAGCAGAAGTACATGAGCGAGGGCACCACCGGCCCCGAAGGCCACGCCTATTCGCGTCCGCCCGAGGTCGAGGGCGAGGCGACCAACCGCGCCATCATGATCGCCGATGCCGCCGGCGTGCCGCTCTACGTCGTGCACGTGTCGAGCGAGGACGCCCACGAGGCCATCCGCCGGGCGCGCATGCTCGGCCGCCGCGTCTTCGGCGAGCCGCTCATCCAGCACCTGACCCTCGACGAGAGCGAGTACTTCAACCCGAATTGGGACCACGCCGCCCGCCGGGTCATGTCGCCGCCCTTCCGCAACAAGAAGAACCAGGATTCGCTGTGGGCCGGGCTGGCCTCCGGCTCGCTGCAGGTGGTCGCCACCGACCATTGCGCCTTCACCAGCGACCAGAAGCGCATGGGCCTCGGCGACTTCACCAAGATCCCCAACGGCACCGGCGGTCTCGAAGACCGCATGCCCATCCTGTGGACGCGCGGGGTGAGGACCGGCCGGCTGACCATGAACGAGTTCGTCGCCGTCACCTCGACCAACAGCGCCAAGATTCTCAACACCTATCCCAAGAAGGGCGCCATCCTCGTCGGTGCCGATGCCGATATCGTCGTGTGGGACCCCAACAAGTCGAAGACCATCACCGCCGCCACCCAGGCCTCGGCCATCGACTACAACGTCTTCGAGGGCTTCGAGGTGACCGGCCTGCCGCGCTTCACGCTGTCGCGCGGCGAGGTGGTGTTCACCGACGGCAAGCTCACCGTCGAGGACGGCCACGGCCGCTTCGTCGAGCGGGCGCCCAATGCCCCGGTCAACCAGGCGCTGTCGTCGTGGAAGGCATTGACCACGCCGCAGCCCGTCGAACGCTCGGCCAAGAACATGCCGGCGGGAGTGTGAGCCAACACATGTCCGACAAGGATGTGCACGAGCCGGGCTCGCTGGCCGACCTTCTGAGGCGCGGCCACGAACCCCCGGTGAGCATTCGGCGGAGCGAGCCGAAGCCGGCGCCGCCGGCGGCGGAGCCAGCCGCCGCGGACGCGCCCGATTCCGAACCCGAGACGGCCGCGCCGCCGCGGCTCGAGGTCGAGGTCGTCGAACTCGAATCCGACGCGCCGTCGGCAGAGCCGGCCGCGCCAGAGGCGGCGCCCGAGGCGCCGTCCGGCGGGGCCGAAGCGGCCGCGTCCGCCGTCAAGCGTGCGCCGCTGATCAAGCCGCGCACGCCCTTTGCCGAGCGCCGGCCCGGCTGGCTTTACGGCGACACCGCCGGCAAGTCGCCGGTTTCGGCGGCCGCCGCCAGCGAGATGTTCACCAAGGTGCTCGCCGGGGACGAGCCCGAGGAGGAGCCTGCTCCGGTGGAGGAACCGGCTATCGCCGAGGCGCCGGAAGCGGCCGTCGACAATCCGGTCATCGACATCAGCCGCCTGGAGCTCACCTTCATCACCAATGACGGCCCGGTCGAGGCGCTGGCCGACATCAACCTCAAGGTCGAGCGCGGCGAGTTCATCTCGCTCATCGGCCCCTCGGGCTGCGGCAAGACCACGCTTCTGCGCGTCATCGCCGATCTCGAACGCGCCACCTCAGGCACGGTGCTGATCAACGGCGTCACGCCGGAACAGGCGCGCCTTGCCCGCGCCTACGGCTACGTCTTCCAGGCGCCGGCCCTCTATCCCTGGCGCACCATCGCCAAGAACGTCGCTTTGCCGCTGGAGATCATGGGGCTCGGCGTCATCGAGCGCGAGGGCCGCATCGCCCGCAACCTCGAACTGGTCAATCTCACCGGCTTCGAGCGCAAATATCCCTGGCAGCTATCCGGCGGCATGCAGCAGCGCGCCTCGATCGCCCGGGCGCTCGCTGTCGAGCCCGATCTGCTCCTCATGGACGAGCCCTTCGGCGCCCTCGACGAGATCGTCCGCGACCATCTCAACCAGCAGCTCCTCGAACTGTGGGCTCAGACCAACAAGACCGTCGTCTTCGTCACCCACTCGATTCCCGAGGCCGTGTTCCTCTCCAGCCGCATCGTCGTGATGACGCCGCGGCCGGGCCAGATCCACGACATCATCGAATCGACCCTGCCGCGCGATCGCAACCTCGACATCCGCGAGACGCCGGAGTTCCTCAAGATGGCGCACCGCGTCCGTCTGGGCCTGCGCGCCGGTCACAGCTATGACGACTGAGCTGTTGACTCAGCATCGCCTGCATTCTTGGCATCCCAACGGACGCCACCTCCCCCCTTGTGGGGGAGGTCGGATTTCCCCGGTTTGCGCAAGCAAACCGGTTTGGAAATCCGGGTGAGGGGGACACCGGTGAGGGAAGGCAGCGCGGTGGTGGAGCCGGCTGCGTCGGCGCGGGCAAGTGTGAATTCCCGCGGACGAAGCCCGCGCCATCGCCTAGGTGCCTTCCCGCATCGGTTCACCCCTCACCCTGTTTTTCTAGGCTCGCTTGCGCTCACCAAGAAAAACGGCCCTCTCCCGCAAGGGGAGAGGGGACGCATGCGGCAGGCGGGCTCGCTCGACGTCGGAGGTCGCGCATGAGCGCAGCAGGCGCCGTCACCGTCGGCGTGCCGGCGCGGCGCGGCGTCGTTGCGCGCTTCCTTGCCAGCCGCTTCGTCGCCGTCACCGTAGTGGTGCTGTTCATCATCGCCATCTGGTATCTCGGCGCCTTCCTGCTCAATGCGCCCTTCCAGCGCGACCTCGACCAGCGCGCCGGCGTCACCCGCACGCCGATCGAGTTCATCGTCGCCGCCTACAGCCAGCCGAAGCCGACCCTGCCGGCACCCCATCAGGTCGCCGTCGATACCTACAAGAGCGTCGTGCTCGCCAATCCCTTCAAGCCGTCGAGCCTCATCTATCACGCCTGGGTGACGCTCACCTCGACCTTCGTCGGCTTCGTCTTCGGCACCCTGTTCGGCGTCCTGCTCGCCGTCGGCATCGTCCACGTCAAGAGCCTCGACCGCAGCCTGATGCCGTGGGTGATCTCCTCGCAGACCATCCCCATCCTGGCGCTGGCGCCGATCCTGGTGGTGGTCGCCTTCAACCTGTTGACCGGGCAGATACATCTGCCCACCGATTTCAGCCGCTTCGTCGCCAAGGCGCTGATCTCGACTTACCTGTCGTTCTTCCCGGTGACGGTCGGCATGGTCAAGGGCCTGCGCTCGCCCGACCCGTTCCATCTCGACCTCATGCGCACGTACAGCGCGACGCCGTGGCAGGTGTTCTGGAAGCTGCGCTGGCCGTCGTCGCTGTCCTTCCTGTTCGTGTCGATGAAGATCGCGGTCGCCGCCGCTCTGGTCGGCGCCATCGTCGCCGAACTGCCCACCGGGGCGGTCGCCGGCATCGGCGCCAAGCTCCTGGTCGGCTCCTATTACAGCCAGTCGATCCAGATGTGGTCGGCGCTGGTCGTCGGCTCGCTGCTCGCCGCGCTGCTGGTCACCGCCGTCGGCATCGCCGAGCGTCTGGTCATGTGGCGCATGGGAGGGGGCCGCCGGTGAACCCGACCGTCAACCCGGGCGTCAACTGGCAGGGCTGGATCGCGCTCATCGCCGCGGTCGCGGCGCTGGCCTTCCCGCTGGTCACCGTCGGTGCCAGCCCCGACTATCTGCTCGCCGACGGGTCCAACGGCATCCTCGTCGGCCTGCTCATCATGCTCGCCGTCTTCGCCGGCCTCGTCCGTCGGGTGTCGGCGGTCGGCAACCTCCTCATGTTCTTCGGCGGCCTCATCGCCGCCGGCCTTGCCGCCACGCTGCTCGGCGGCGTCGCCGCGCTTGCCAAGAACGGCGATTTCACCGGCCTGACCAGGCTCGCCGCCGCCGGCGGCTTCTGGGCGCTTGTTCTCGTCGCCTGGATGCTCGCCTGGGTCTCGGTCAAGCGGCTGAGCGTCACCAAGCCGCAGCGGCCGTTCGGCGGCGTCCTCCTCAAGATCTTCATTCCGCTGGTCTTCGGCGCCACCATCATCTTCCTGTGGGAGGTGCTGGTGCGCGGCCTCGCCGTGCCCTTCGTCATCCTGCCGCCGCCGAGCGCGGTGTGGGTGAAGCTGGTGACCTCGGTGCCCACCCTGTGGGTCGATTTCCGCCAGACCTTCCTCAAGTCGGTGCTCGCCGGCTACGCCATCGGCTGCCTGTCCGGCTTCGCCGTCGCGGCCATCGCCGACCGCGTGCCGTTCCTCGGCCGCGGCCTGCTGCCGATCGGCAACCTCGTCTCGGCGCTGCCGATCATCGGCGTCGCGCCGATCATGGTCATGTGGTTCGGCTTCGACTGGCCGTCCAAGGCGGCGGTGGTCGTCGCCATGACCTTCTTCCCGATGCTGGTCAACACGCTCGCCGGCCTCAACGCCGCCGAACAGACCCAGCGCGACCTCATGCACACCTACGCCGCCGACTATCGCCAGCAGTTCTCGATGCTGCGCCTGCCGGTGGCGCTTCCCTTCATCTTCAACGCTCTGAAGATCAACTCCACTCTTGCGATGATCGGTGCCATCGTGGCCGAGTTCTTCGGCACGCCGATCGTCGGCATGGGGTTCCGCATCTCCACCGAAGTCGGGCGCATGAATACCGACATGGTGTGGGCGGAAATTGCGGTCGCGGCCGTGGCCGGCTCCGCGTTCTACGGCATCGTCTCGCTCATCGAGCGTGCCGCAACGTTCTGGCATCCGTCGTTTCGTCAACCTTGAAGGGGCAGCACATGAAGAAGATTGTGTTGGGAGCATTCGCCGCCGCGCTGGCGCTGGCGACCGGACCGGCATTGGCCGCCGATTCGGTGACACTGCAGTTGAAGTGGGTCACCCAGGCCCAGTTTGGCGGCTACTACGTCGCCAAGGACAAGGGCTTCTATTCCGATGAAGGTCTCGACGTCACCATCAAGCCGGGCGGCCCGGACATCGCGCCGGAGACCGTGATCGCCGGCGGCGGCGCCGATGTCATCGTCGACTGGATGGGCGGTGCGCTGGCGGCGCGCGAGAAGGGCACCATGCTGGTCAACATCGCCCAGCCCTTTGCCAAGGCCGGCATGGAGCTGGTCTGCCCGAAATATACCGGCATCAAGACGCCTGAGGACTTCAAGGGCAAGACGCTGGGCGTCTGGTTCTTCGGCAACGAGTATCCGTTCTACGCCTGGATGCACAAGCTCGGCCTGTCCACCGACGGCGGCCCCGATGGCGTCACCGTCCTCAAGCAGAGCTTCGACGTGCAGCCGCTCATCCAGAAGCAGGCGGACTGCATCTCGGTGATGACCTACAACGAATACGGTCAGGTTCTCGACGCCGGCTTCAAGCCGGACGACCTCACCGTCTTCAACTATTCGGCCATGGGCGTCGACCTGCTCGAGGATGGCCTCTACGCCCTCCAGGACAAGCTCGCCGACAAGGCCTTCTTCGACAAGATGGTCCGCTTCGTGAAGGCGTCGATGAAGGGCTGGGACTATGCCCTGGCGCACCCGGAAGAGGCCGCCCAGATCGTCGTCGACAATGGTGGCCAGGACCTCAACCACCAGATCTACATGATGGGCGAAGTCGCCAAGCTGACCGCCGGCGGCAACGGCGTGCTCAACGAGGCCGCCTATCAGCGCACCGAACAGGCGCTGCTCGACCAGAAGATCATCGCCAACAAGCCGGAAGGCGCCTGGACCCATGCGGTCACCGACGCTGCCGGCCTGAAGGCCCAGTAGCCGACCGGTTTCTGGGATCACAAGCATGCCAGCGGGCGCCTTCGGGCGCCCGCTTCTTTTGGGGATGGCAAGGTCTTGGTCGGCGTGTCCCGGGCGCAGTGCGGCATGGAATGACGCGCTGCCGAACCGGGACCTACACGCCGCCTTGGCCCCGGATCTGCGGTGCACCGTTTCACGCTGCACCGCGTCCGGGGAACGGATCAGCTACACCACATTCTCCTCGATCAGCGGCCGTCCCTCGGCGATGCGCTCATAGCCGAGCGGCGCAAGGTCGAGGCTGATGTAGCGGCCGTGGACGATGAGCTCGGCAAGGCCGCGGCCGACCGCCGGCGCCTGTTGCAGGCCGTGGCCGGAGAAGCCGGTCGCGACGATCAGGTTGGCAAAGCCGGGGAGCGCGCCGACGATGGCGTTCTGGTCGAACGTGTTGAGGTCGTAGTGCCCGGCCCAGGCGCGCCCTGGCCTGATCGCCTCGAAGGCCGGCACGCGGCCGGCGAGGATCGGCCACAGCGTCTCCTCGAAGAAGCCATGGTCGACGGCGAAGTCGCTCGCCTCCGGGTCGTCGTCCTGCGGCGGCGCCATGCCGCATAGATAGAGGTCGCCCTCAGGCCGCACATAGGCGCCGGAGGGGTCGATGAGCAGCGGAAAGGCGGGGAGGGCCGCGCGGCAGGCGAAGGTGAAGACCTGGCGCTTGCGCGCCTCCACCGGCAGCGCCACGCCGACGCCCGCCGCAAGGCGCGGCGTACCGGTGCCCGCCGCCAGCACCACCGCGCCTGCCGCGATCGATGTGCCGTCGGTGAGCCGCACGCCGGTTGCCTTGCCGCCGCCGTGTTCGATCGCGGCCACGTCGCCGGCAATCGTCTCGACGCCCAGCGCCCGCGCCTTGCGGCGCAATGCCTGCATCAGCGCATAGCCGTCGAACCAGCCTTCGCCGCTCTGCCCCCAGGCGCCGGCAACGATCCCGTCAGCGGCGACGTAGGGGAAACGGGCCGTCAGTGCCGCGCGATCGAGATGCAGGATGTCGGCGCCCATCTCCGCCTGGAGCGCGTGATTGCGCTTGAGCGTCGCCGCGCCGTCCTCTGTGGCGAGGAACAGGTAGCCGCCTTCCGAGAGGCCGATGTCCGGCCGCTCGCCGTCCACCGCCAGGCGCTCGCCGACGCTGCGCAGGAAGTCGATGCCGTGGAGCGAGATGGCGATGTTGATGGCGGACGAGAACTGTTGCCGGATCGAGCCCGCCGAAAGCGCGGTGGCCGCAAAGGCGAAGCTCGGGTCCTTCTCGATCAGCAGCACGCTGCCGCCGAAGGACGCATCTGCCGCCAGATGATAGGCAACCGAGGCGCCGTGCACCGCTCCGCCGACAATCACCGCGTCGTAGCTCATGCTCTCTTCGTCCCGCAGTCGTCATTGCGCGTGTCGGCATCATTGCGCAGACAATGCCGCCTGCCACGGCTGCTGGGCAATGTCTTTGCATGCGCACGCGCCAGGACCGATGCTATCGTCGCCGCTTGTCATCGAAGGAGGGCGATATGAAACGAATTTGGATTGATCGTCGCATTTCTGGCGGGGCTGGCAGTGCGGCACGGCGCCGCGCCGAGCCGCAATGGATGACCTTGCCGCCGACCCCGACTCTGCCGGCTCCGGCCGAGAGCGGCTACGCGCCGGTCAACGGCGTCAAGATCTGGTACGCGGTGTTCGGCGCGGGCGAGCCGGTCATCATGCTGCACGGCGGGCTCGGCAACTCCAACTACTGGGGCAACCAGGTGCCGGAGCTGGCCAAGCACTACAAGGTCATCGTCATGGACAGCCGCGGGCACGGCCGCTCGACCCGCGACCAGCAGCCCTATGGCTATGACCTGATGGCCTCGGACGTGGTCGGCCTGCTCGATTATCTGAAGATCGACAAGGCCGCGCTGGTCGGCTGGAGCGACGGGGCGATCCTCGGTCTCGACATCGCGATGCACCATCCGGAGCGGCTGTCGAAGCTCTTCGCCTTCGCCGCCAATTCCGACACCGATGGCGTCGCCGACATTTCGGCGAGCCCGGTCTTCACCGCCTATATCGACCGTGCCGGCAAGGAGTACGAGGCGCTGTCGGCGACCCCGACCGAGTTCGGCACTTTTGTCGACCAGATCAGCAAGATGTGGGCGACGCAGCCGCACTGGACCGCCGACGACCTCAAGGCGATCACGGTGCCGACCTGGATCGTCGACGGCGACCGCGACGAGGCGATCAAGCGCGAGAACACCGAGTTCATGGCGGCAAACGTCCCGAACGCCGGCCTGCTCATCCTGCCCAATGTCAGCCACTTCGCCTTCCTGCAGGACCCGAAGCAGTTCACCGACGCCATACTGCATTTCATGGAAGTGACGCCCGGCCAGTGATGTCGGCGGCCGGTTCCAGATTGCATCCCTGACGCGCGCCGCGCGTCAGGGGATTGGAATGAGCGGCCGGTCGATCACCTCGCGCAGCGCGAATTTGGATTCGATGCGCGCCACGCCGGGCAGGTGGCCGAGCACCCTGGCGTGCACATCCTGGAAGTCGTGCAGGTCGCGCGCCGCCACGCGGATGAGATAGTCGCTGGTGCCCGACATCAGGTGGCAGGAGAGCACGTTGGGGCAATCGGCCAGCGCCCGCTCGAAGGCCCTCAGCGCCTCGTCGTTCTGCCGGTCGAGCGTGATCTCGACGAAGGCGGTGATGCCGAGGCCGATCGCCTCGGCGTCGATGATGGCGCGGTAGCCGGCAATGACCCGGCTGCCCTCCAGCGCCTGCAGGCGGCGCGTGCAGGCCGAGGGCGACAGGCCGACCCGCGAGGCCAGCTCGACGGTCGTCATGCGGCCGTTGCCGGCGAGCGCCGCGATGATCTTGCGATCGAATCCATCGATTTGCACGAAATCACCTCGCTTTAGGCTGTTGGCGCAAGCTTATGTGCATCTAGACCATTGCAGCAAGCGAGAATGCACGGAAAGCGCGTGAATTTTGCAGTATATAAGTGGAATAGCTCTTAGCGAGGGGGAATGACCATGCTGGTAGGCGTCACCAAGGAAATCAAGCCGAGCGAATTCCGCGTCGGCCTCACGCCGGCCGCCGTCGGCGAATATGTGGCTCACGGTCACCGGGTTCTGGTCGAGACCGGCGCCGGCGCCGGGATCCTGGCCAGCGACATGGACTATCGCGCTGCCGGTGCCGACATCGCCGCCGACGCGGCGGCGGTCTTCGCCAGGGCCGACATGATCGTCAAGGTCAAGGAACCGCAGCCCAGCGAATGGGTCCAGTTCCGCCCCGGCCAGATCCTCTTCACCTATCTCCACCTCGCTCCCGATCCCGCTCAGGCCAAGGGCCTGATGGATGCCGGCGTCACCGCCGTCGCCTATGAGACGGTCACCGACGCCAACGGCCACCTGCCGCTGCTCGCCCCGATGAGCGAGGTCGCCGGCCGCCTGTCGATCCAGGCCGCGGCGACCGCCCTGCAGAAGCCCAATGGCGGCCGCGGCATCCTGCTCGGCGGCGTTCCCGGCGTCGCCCCGGCCAAGGTCGTGGTCATCGGCGGCGGCGTGGTCGGCACCCATGCCGCACGCATGGCCGTCGGCCTCGGCGCCTCCGTCTCGGTCCTCGACCGCTCGCTGCCGCGCCTGCGTGAACTCGACGACCTGTTCGTCGGCCGCCTGGTCACCCGCTACGCCACCCGCGAGGCGGTGGCCGAGGAGGTCGCTTCCGCCGATGCGGTCATCGGTGCGGTTCTGGTTCCTGGTGCCGCCGCGCCCAAGCTCGTCACCCGCAAGATGCTCTCCACCATGAAGCCCGGCGCCGTGCTCGTCGATGTCGCCATCGACCAGGGCGGCTGCTTCGAGACCTCGCATCCGACGACGCACGAGCAGCCCACCTACGTCGTCGACGGCATCGTGCACTATTGCGTCGCCAACATGCCGGGCGCCGTGGCGCTGACCTCAAGCCACGCGCTCAACCACGCCACGCTGCCCTTCGGCCTGGCGCTCGCCGATCACGGTCTGGCGGCGATCGCCCGCGATCCGCACCTCCGCGACGGCCTCAACATCCACCGCGGCCGCATCACCCACCGCGCCGTGGCCGAGAGCCTGTCGCTCGATTTCGCCGATCCGGGAGAACTGATGGCGGCCTGAACCGCCACGCAAGAGCCGGACAAGGCTCTGCATGACCAACTGGGGTCCGCTCGCAAGGGCGGGCCCCTTGCTTTTTCCCCGCACCCTTGCCCCGGCCCGATATTCGTCTAGACAGGCAGCCATGAAGCCGCCCGCCGACCATCCCGCCGATACCGAACTCGCCGAGGCGCTGCTGCCCGTCGCCATTCACGCCGGCAAGGCGATCCTCGCCGTGCGCCGGGCCGGCGCCCACGTCGAATGGAAGGCCAATTCCTCTCCGGTCACCGAGGCCGACCGCGCCGCCGAGGAGATCATCACCGCGGCGCTCAACGTCCTTGCCCCCGGCGTGCCGGTGATCGCCGAGGAAGCCGCCTGCGCCGGCCACGTGCCCGCTGCCGGCGCCGTCTTCTTCCTCGTCGACCCGCTCGACGGCACCAAGGAATTCGTCCGCGGCGGCAACGATTTCACCGTCAACATCGGCCTCATCCGCGATTCGGCGCCGGCGCTCGGCGTCATCCTGCTGCCGGAGACCGGCACGCTGTTCTGGGGCGTGGTCGGCGCCGGCGCCTGGCGCGCCCGTGTCGTCGATGGCCTGGTCACCGAACGTCAGCCGGTCTCGGTGCGCGCCGCCCCCGATGGGCCGATCGCCGTGGTCGCCAGCCGCTCGCACCGCACGCCCGAGACCGACGCCTATATCGGCCGCTACGACGTGGACAAGCTGGTTTCGGCCGGTTCCTCCATGAAGTTCTGCGTCGTCGCCAGCGGCAAGGCCGACCTCTATCCGCGCATGGGTACCACCATGCAGTGGGATACGGCCGCTGGCGACGCCATCCTGCGCGCCGCCGGCGGCACGGTCGTGACGCTCGACGGAAAGCCGTTCACCTACGGCCCGAAGGACGGAGCCGGAGCCGAGGCCTTCAAGAATCCCTGGTTCATCGCCGCCGGCAGCATTACGCCGCTGCCAGAGACGGGCTGAGGCGCGGGCAAAGCCGCTTCACCGCCGTTGGGACTGCGCCGAAGCTCAGGGCTGTGCCGCCAGCAGGTCGATCCTGATCGACTTGATGTCGGCGCCGGTGCCGTCGCCGGGCACGCCCGGCTGGATCAGCAGGATGTCGCCATTGCGGTCGGTCTGCTGCGTCGGCACGCGCCAGGTCAGCGCCACCGCCTGGAAATCCGCACCGAGATTGGCGGTCTGCCAATGGCTGATGGCCACCCCGCTCTGATAGGCGAAGCGCATGCTGGCGGCGCCGGTGTCCGTCGACGAGCGCGCCACGATGGTGACCCGCACCTGATGGCCCGCCAGCCGCGTCGCCAGTCCGGGACCGACCAGCACCTTCACCCCCGGCGAGCCCGTCGACGATGAGATGCGCACCGAACCCGCGGAGGCATCGAAGTGGATCGGATTGTCCGGCGAGGTCTCGAAGACCGTCGGGTCGCGCCCATCGAACAGCATGAAGGTCTGGTCGATCGGCATGGCCTGTGCGGCCAGCCGCACGGCCGTTGCCGCGTCGCTCACCTCGTGGCGCGCATCGATGTCGACCGTCACGCCGCCGTCCCGCGGCATCAGCACGTAGACGCCGATGCCGCCGAGCACGAGGACGCAGACGCCGATGGCGCCGAGCAGCATGAAGATCTTGTCGCGGTCGCTGAGCGGCCGCCGCGGCCGCTTTTGCCGCTGCCGCTGCCGGCGCTGCGGCCCGTCGTCGTCCAGCCCCAGGCGCCGCTGCGCCGATGTCGATGCCGTCTTGCGCGGCTTCGGCTCGCGCGGCTCGCGCGGCTCGTCGTTCTCCGTCGACCAGCGGTCGCTCGGCCGCGGCCGGCGCGGCGGGGGCTCGCCATAGCCCGGCTCGTCGGCATAGGGGTCGGCCAGCGGCTCTGGCTGCGGCTGGCGACGGGCAAGCGCACGCGACGGCACCGGCGGCGGCTCGTCGTACTCAGGCTCTTCGTAGGGTGTCTCGTAGTCGCGGTCGTAGCGCGACTGTTGCTGTTCGGCCTCGACGCGCCGTGCTTCCTCGTAATAGCGCACCAGACCCGCCTCGCGTACCTGGCGGCCGAAGGCGGCCGGATCGGCCAGCGCCGGCAGCCGCGTCCGCCGGGCGACCGGGTAGTCGTCGCGTGCGCCGTACTCCGGATCGCGGCCGTCCGCCGCGCGACTGGCTGCCCTGTCGTAGTCTCGCTCGCGGTACTCCGCCTCGCGATGGCCCGCATCGCGATGGCCGGCTCGCGGTACCCGCCTCGCGGTAGCCCGGCTCGCGGTGGTCGCCTCGCGATAGCCCGCCTCGCGGTAGCCCGCCTCGCGGTAATCCGCCTCGTGGTAGTCGGCCTCAGGGTCGTCCGCCTCGTAGCGGGACGCCTCCGCCGGCCGCTCGGCGTAGTCGTCCTCCGCCTCGTCCGGCGGGTCGTCGGCGTCCGAGAAGGCGGCCGTGACGTCCGCCTCGATGTCGCTGACGGCGACGTCGAAGGCGGCGATCCGCCGTTCGACCTCGTCCCCGTCGAGCGGCGGGTCGAACGACCACAGCCGGCGGATCATGGCGCGCCGTGCCTGAGCATAGATCGCCGTGCGCTCGCTGCTCTCGGCGATGCCGCGATCGAGGATCGACTTTCTCAGGATGGTGTAGAAGTCGCTCATCAAGCCCGGCGTTCAGTCCGCGATCAGGTCCGGCCCGCCCAGGATCAGCGGATCGGTCTTGCCCACACGATTGTCGTCCCGACCGGGGTAGGCGAATGCGGCCAGGATATGGCGAATGACGTTAAGGCGCGCCCGCCGCTTGTCGTTGGCGTGCACCACCGTCCACGGCGCCGTCTTGCTATGGGTTGCCTTGAGCATCACGTCGCGCGCCTTGGTGTAGTCAGGCCATTTTTCGAGGGCGGCATAGTCAATCGGTGACAGCTTCCAGATCTTGAGAGGGTTGTGACGCCGCTCGTGGAACCGCTTGAGCTGCATTTCCCGGCCAATATTGAGCCAGAACTTGAACAGCACAATGCCATCCTTGATCAGCATCTTCTCGTAGGCCGGCGCCTGCCTCAGGAATTCCTCGGCTTCGGCCGCGGTGCAGAACCCCATGACCTTTTCGACGACCGCGCGGTTGTACCAGGACCGGTCGAACAGCACCAACTCCCCGGCCGTGGGCAGGTGCTCGGTATACCGCTGAAAATACCATTGGCCGGCTTCCTTGTCCGTCGGCTTGGGCAGGGCCACGATGCGGGCCGTGCGCGGGTTCATGTATTGCCGGAGCGTGAAGATGCAGCCTCCCTTGCCGGCTGCGTCCCGCCCCTCGAAGAGCACCACCAGACGGGCACCGGAATCGTTAATGAACCGTTGCAGCTTGACCAGTTCGATCTGCAGAAGGGTCAGTTCCTCCTCATAATGCTTGTCCTTGATTGTGTCGTCATAAGGGTATCCGCCCGAGGCCAGCGCCCGCTCCGCGACCCAATCGGGCAGCACCGGATTCTCCAGGTCGAAGCGGCCGTGGCTGGTGACAAGCACCTTCGCGTCCATGTCGGGAGCAATGACCGAGGGGACGTCGCCCTTCATCTTGGCCTCTGCCTTTTTCCCGTTTTTTCCTTTGCCGGCTTTGCCGTTCTTCGCCATGGCTCGTCGATCCCGATATTGGTTGCGCTTGCCGCTGTGCCCCTGGAGACCTTATATCGCTCGCTGTCGGCCGGGCGCCACGGTCACGAATCGCTTGGGAATGCCGCCGGCGGTCAAGCTGCCGGGCGGCCGCAACGGGATCAATCGGGTATGGTTGCCGCCAGTCCGCGGGGCAGGGCCGCCGACCTCGTCTTGGCCGGGGTGGCCAGCAGGCTGTCCGCAGGCCGCTGGCTGATCGCGGCCGTCGGCGTCCTGCTGCTGGTCCTCGTCCTGGCCGGCATTGTCGCACCGGTCCCCGCCGGGGCGATCTTCGCGGCACTCGTCGTTCTGGTCGCCGTTCTGCCGCGCGCCCGCGCCGCCCAGCGCCTTCCGGTGGCGGCGCACCCGGCGGTGCCGCTCGCCGCCGACGCCGGCGTACAGGCGTTCGCCAATGCCCTGCCCGATCCCTGCTTCATCCTCGACCGGCGCGGCATCGTGCGCTGCGCCAACCAGCGCGCCATCGACGCCTTCGCCATCCGCTCGGGCGAATCGCTCACCTTCCGCCTGCGCAACCCGGACCTTGTCGCCGCCTTCCACCGGGTCGCCGAAGGTGGGCCGCCGGAGCAGGTCGAGTTCGCCGAGCGCATCCCCACCGAGCGCTGGTTCGCCGCCTGGTTCGCCGACCTGACCGCGCCGCGCCGGCCGAGCGGCGAGTTCGTCGTGCTCATCCTCGATGACCTCAGCGAGCGCCGCCGCAGCGACCGCATCCGCGTCGATTTCGTCGCCAATGCCAGCCACGAGCTGCGCACGCCGCTGGCCTCGCTCACCGGCTTCATCGAGACCCTGCAGGGGCCGGCCCGCGACGACCCGGCGGCGCGCGACCGCTTCCTCCAGATCATGCACGAGCAGGCGACCCGCATGAGCCGCCTGATCGAAGATCTGATGTCGCTCAGCCGCATCGAGATGAAGGCGCATGTCCGCCCGGTGAACCATGTCGACCTCGCCTCCGTCGTCCGCCATGTCGCCGATGCGCTCGAGCCGCTGGCGCTCGATCTCGGGGTCGCCATCGAGACGGTCCTCCCCGACGCGCCGGTGGAACTCATCGCCGACCGCGACGAGCTGATCCAGGTCTTCGAGAACCTCATCGAGAACGCCTGCAAGTACGGCCAGTCGGGCGAGCGCGTCGTCGTCACCCTGACGCCGGCCGGCAAGGGCGCGGGGCCCAGCGTCAGCGTGCGCGATTTCGGCCCCGGCATCCCCGAGGAGCATGTTCCGCGGCTGACCGAGCGCTTCTACCGCGTCGATGTCGAGGATAGCCGCCGCCATCGCGGCACCGGCCTCGGGCTGGCCATCGTCAAGCACATCCTCGCCCGCCATCAGGCCCGCATGACCATCGACAGCCGCCTCGGCGAGGGCGCCACCTTCACCGTCACCTTCCCGCCGGCGGCATTGCCCGAAGGCGGCGCGGCTGTCGAAAAAGCGCATTGAAAACAGGCACATAGCCTGTCGCAAAAGCGTTACACAATCGTCATAGGACATTCGTGGGGACTGACTAGGTTCCGCCGCACATGGGCTGCGGATGTCTGGCCCGTGTCTTCGTTCGTCCCCCAAACCTCCAACAGGGAGAGGCCAGGTGAAACACTTCAACCTCGCCATCGCGGCCGGCCTTGCCGCCGCGGCGTTTTCCGTTTCCATCGCCAGTGCTGCCGATATCTCGGGCGCCGGCGCTACGTTCCCCTATCCGATCTACGCCAAGTGGGCCGATGCCTATAAGGCCGAGACCGGCATTGGCCTGAACTATCAGTCCATCGGCTCCGGCGGCGGCATCAAGCAGATCGAAGCCAAGACGGTGACCTTCGGCGCCTCCGACGCGCCGCTCGGTGCCGACGTGCTCGACAAGTTCGGCCTGGCCCAGTGGCCGATGGTCATGGGCGGCATCGTCCCGGTGGTCAACCTCGAAGGCATCAAGCCGGGCGAGCTCACCATCGACGGCAACACGCTCGCCGACATCTTCATGGGCAAGATCACCAAGTGGGACGACCCGGTGATCGCCAAGGAAAATCCCGGCGTCAAGCTGCCCTCGTCGGCGATCGCCGTCGTGCATCGCTCGGACGGGTCGGGCACCACCTTCAACTTCACCTACTACCTGGCCGACGTCAGCGCCGGCTGGAAGAGCGACATCGGCGTCAACACCTCGGTCGAGTGGCCGGTTGGCATCGGCGCCAAGGGCAACGAAGGCGTCGCCAACAACGTCCAGAACACCAAGGGCTCGATCGGCTACGTCGAGTACGCCTATGCCATGCAGAACAAGATGACCTACACCGGCATGATCAACAAGGACGGCAAGCAGGTTGAGCCGACCGCCGACGCTTTCGCCGCTGCGGCCGCCAACGCCGACTGGAACAGCAAGCCCGGCTACGGCGTCATCCTCGCCAATCAGCCTGGCGCCACCTCTTGGCCGATGACCGCCGCCACCTTCATCCTCATGTACAAGAAGCCGGCCGATGATGCGGCTTCCGCCGAGGCTCTGAAGTTCTTCGCCTGGGCCTATGCCAAGGGCGGCGACATGGCCAAGGAACTCATCTACATCCCGATGCCCGAAGCCGTCGTGAAGAGCGTCGAGGCGATGTGGGCCAAGGACATCGTCGCTGCCGACGGCAAGCCCGTCTATGCGGCGATGTAGTCCTGCCTGACGAGAGACCTATGCGCGCCCACTCTTCGGGGTGGGCGCGTACCGCGTCGGAACCCCTGTGGGAAAGTCCTCATTCCGGCCCGAATTGCCACTTCCCGCGCATAGACTTATGAACCTGCCGGAGATTCGGATGACCGAGGTGGCCTTGAGCGGTCCAAACCCAGTCAGTGGCATCGAGCAAAGCCGTCTTCGGGCCCTGCGTCGCTTCAAGATCGGCGAAAGCACGTTCCGCACGGCGACCTTCGTTGCGGCGCTCCTTGTCCTGGTCCTGCTCGGCGGCGTCATCCTGTCGCTGGTCATCGGCTCCTGGCCGGCGTTCAGGACCTTCGGCTTTGGTTTCCTCACCACCCAATCGTGGAACCCGGTCACCGAGAAGTTCGGCGCCGTGGCGCCGATGTACGGCACCATCGTCACCTCGATCATTGCCATGGTGATCGGCATCCCGGTCTCCTTCGGCATCGCCATCTTCCTGACCGAGCTCTGCCCCTATCCGTTGCGCCGGCCGATCGGCATCGCCATCGAGCTGCTCGCCGGCATTCCCTCGATCATCTACGGCATCTGGGGCCTGTTCGTCTTCGCCCCCTTCCTGCAGCAGACCGTGCAGCCGTTCCTCATCGACACGATCGGCAACGTGCCGGTGATCGGCGCGCTCTTCGCCGGTCCGCCCTATGGCATCGGCGTGTTCACCGCCGGGCTGATCCTGGCGATCATGGTGCTGCCCTTCATCACCGCCATCACCCGCGACGTGTTCCAGACCGTCCCGCCGGTGCTCAAGGAGGCGGCCTACGGCGTCGGCTGCACCACCTGGGAGGTCGTGCGCAAGGTCGTGCTGCCCTACACCCGCGTCGGCGTCATCGGCGGCGTCATGCTCGGCCTCGGCCGCGCGCTTGGCGAAACCATGGCCGTCACCTTCGTCATCGGCAACGCCCACCGCGTCTCGGCGTCGATCCTGGCGCCGGGCACCACCATCTCGGCCTCGATCGCCAACGAATTCACCGAGGCCGTCGGCGACATCTACACCTCGTCGCTGGTCGCCATCGCGCTCATCCTGTTTGTCATCACCTTCATCGTCCTGGCTGCCGCCCGGCTGATGCTGATGCGCATCGAGCGGAGCCTCGGCACATGAAGTCGATGGCCCGCTACAATCGCCGCCGCCGGCGCAGTGTCATCGTCATGGCCCTGTCGGTCGGCGCCACCGCCTTTGGCGCGCTGTGGCTGTTCCTCATCCTGGCGACCCTGCTGTGGAACGGCGTCTCCGGCCTGTCCTTCGAAGTCTTCACCGCCAGCACGCCGCCGCCGGGTGGTTCCGGCGGTGTCGCCGGCGCCGGCGGCCTCGCCAACGCCATCGTCGGCAGCCTCATCCTCACCGTCATGGGCGTCGTCATCGGCACGCCGATCGGCATTCTCGCCGGTACCTACATGGCCGAATACGGCCGCTATTCGCGCCTCACCTCGATCGTGCGCTTCGTCAACGACATCCTGCTGTCGGCCCCGTCGATCGTCATTGGCCTGTTCGTCTACGAGATCACCGTGGCGCGCGTCGGCCATTTCTCGGCCTGGGCCGGCGGCATCGCACTCGCCATCCTGGTTCTGCCGGTGGTCATCCGCACCACCGAGGACATGCTGCTGCTGGTGCCCGATTCGCTGCGCGAGGCCGCCTCCGGCCTCGGCTCGCCGCGCTGGAAGCTGATCGCCGATGTCTCCTATCGCGCCGCCCGGGCCGGCATCGTCACCGGCGTGCTGCTGGCGATTGCCCGCATCACCGGCGAGACCGCGCCGCTGTTGTTTACCGCGCTCAACAACCAGTTCTGGAGCCTCGACGTCAACGCGCCGATGGCCAGCCTGCCGGTGACCATCTTCCAGTTTGCGCTTTCGCCCTATGACGACTGGCAGCAGCTTGCCTGGACCGGCGCGCTGATCGTCACCTTTGCCGTGCTGGCGCTCAATATCGTCGCGCGGGCCCTCTCGAGCATTGGAAAGCAGCCATGAGCGACGCCAGCCTGACGACCAACGGTTCGACCAACGGCCCGACCGCCGCTCCGCAGGTCCGTGCGCAAGATGCCGCACTGGCCGGCAAGCCGCTGAACGAGAAGATGTCGGTGCGCGGCCTCAACTTCTACTACGGCGACAGCCAGGCACTGAAGTCGATCGGCCTGCCGCTCTACCAGAACCGGGTGACCGCCTTCATCGGCCCGTCCGGCTGCGGCAAGTCGACCCTGCTGCGCGTGCTCAACCGCATGTACGACCTCTACCCGAACCAGCGGGCGGAGGGCGAGGTCATCCTCGACGGCGACAACATCCTCGATCCGCATCAGGACGTGAACCTGCTGCGCTCCAAGGTCGGTATGGTGTTCCAGAAGCCGACGCCGTTCCCGATGACCATCTTCGACAACATCGCCTTCGGCATCCAGCTCTACGAGCGCCCGTCGCGGGCCGAGCTCGCCGACCGGGTCGAGGCGGCGCTCACCAAGGCGGCCCTGTGGGACGAGGTCAAGGACAAGCTCAGGGCCAGCGGCCTCAGCCTGTCCGGCGGCCAGCAGCAGCGCCTGTGCATCGCCCGCACCGTCGCCGTCCAGCCCGAGGTCGTCCTCCTCGACGAGCCGGCCTCGGCGCTCGATCCCATCTCGACGGCCAAGATCGAAGAGCTGATCGACGAGCTCAAGAACGAGTATACGATCGCCATCGTCACCCATAACATGCAGCAGGCGGCGCGCGTTTCCGACTACACCGCCTTCATGTATCTCGGCGAGCTGGTCGAGTACGGCGACACCAGCAAGATGTTCACCGCGCCGGGCGATCGGCGCACCCAGGACTACATCACCGGCCGCTTCGGCTGACGACGACGCGGGGAGAACGCGACCATGGCGGATCAGCACACCGTTGCCTCGTTCGACGAAGAACTGGGCGAACTCTCCCGCAAGATCGCCGAGATGGGCGGTCTTGCCGAGCAATACGTGGCCGACTCGGTTGCCGCGCTGGTCAACCGCGACACCGTGCTCGCCCAGCGCGTCATCAATGGCGACGAGCGCATCGACAAGCTGCAGCAGCAGGTCGAGGAGAGCGCCATCCTGATGATCGCCCGCCGCCAGCCGATGGCGCGCGACCTGCGCGAGATCATGGCGGCGATCCACATCGCCAACGATCTCGAGCGCGTCGGCGATCTCGCCAAGAACACCGCCAAGCGGGTCACCGCCATCGAGACCAATTTCGGCCCGCAGCGCCTGGTCGCCGGCGTCGAGCATATCGCCGAGATGGCGCTCGCCCAGCTCAAGGCGATCCTCGACGCCTTCGCCGCGCGCGATCTCGCCGCCGCCCTCACCGTGTGGGAGCGCGACAACGAGATCGACGCCATGTACACCTCGCTGTTCCGCGAGCTCCTCACCTACATGATGGAGGACCCGCGCAACATCACCATGTGCACGCATCTGTTGTTCTGCGCCAAGAACCTGGAGCGCATCGGCGACCATGCCACCAACATCGCCGAGACGCTGCACTACCTGATCACCGGGGTGGTGCTCGCCGACGAGCGCCCCAAGCAGGACAAGTCGAGCCAGACCTCAGTTGAGTACAACCAAACCTGAACCGGACGCACCATGAGCGATCGGGAGCTGCCGCGATGACCCCCAAGGTGATGATCGTCGAGGACGAGGAGCCGTTGTCGCTGATGCTCCGCTACAACCTCGAGGCGGAGGGCTACACGGTCGATACCGTCGAGCGCGGCGATGATGCCGAGACGCGCCTGCGCGAGACCGTCCCCGACCTGTTGCTGCTCGACTGGATGCTGCCCGGCATTTCCGGCATCGAGCTGTGCCGGCGCTTGCGCACGCGCGATGCCACCCGGGCGCTGCCGATCATCATGCTGACCGCCCGCGGCGAGGAATCGGAGCGCGTCCGTGGGCTCGCCACCGGCGCCGACGACTACGTCGTCAAGCCGTTCTCGGTGCCCGAGCTGATGGCCCGCGTGCGCGCCATCCTGCGCCGGTCGAAGCCCGAGCTGGTCGCTGCCGTGCTCAAGGGCGGCGACATCGAGCTCGACCGCGACACCCATCGCGTCCGCCGCAACGGCCACGAGCTGCACCTCGGCCCGACCGAGTTCCGCCTGCTCGAATTTCTCATGCAGAGCCCCGGCCGGGTGTTCTCCCGCGCCCAGCTTCTCGACAGCGTCTGGGGGCGCGATGTCTTTGTCGACGAGCGCACCGTCGATGTCCATGTCGGGCGCCTGAGGAAGGCGCTCGGCCGCGGCCGCGACCCCGTCCGCACCGTTCGCGGCTCCGGCTACTCCTTCGACGAGAGCTTTGCCGCCGCCGTCTGAGCGGCCTCTCCCGCGGTCTTGGCGGCGGGCCGCAACAGCGACCTTGCTCTGGCGCCCCCGTTTGCTAGCCTGACCGGGCCACGCGGTGTTGTGAGTTGCGGAGGGCGCAATGAGACGGGTTGTGTTCGGTCTGCTGGCGGGGCTGGCGTTCACCGGTTGTGCGATGCCGGCCGTGGCCGCCGACCCCTGGGTCGTCCCCACCGATGCGGCGCTTGCCGCCCGCGATCCCGACCGCTTCGCTTGGGGTCTGTTCGTCGCCCTCACCTGGCCGGCCGACCCGGCCAACCGCCTGCCGGCCAGCGACCGGCCTTACGGCGACCCCGGTCCGGTCATGTTCGAGACCTGGGCCACCTCCGATCAGGTCTTCCTTGCCAAGGGAGCTCAGCCGCCGGCTTGGGATGAGATCCCGTGGTCTGGAGACCGCGTGCTGAGTTCCCGCTCCATCCCGCGCCAGATCGCGCTGTTCCGCGATGTCGCCTCAATGAAGCCGGGCGACATCAGCGACGAGCAGGAGGAGGTGCGGCTCAACCGGACGACCTTCGACTACATCCGCGACAACAGCCTCTATTCGGTCGAGGGCCAGCAATGGTTCTTCTACAACCGCCAGCCGGTCGTCTTCCCGCCCGGTTCCATCGAGGTCCAGGCGGTCTGGCGGGCGATCGGCGAGGAGGACAAGGCGCGCTATCAGTGGGAGGAGTTCCGCGATACCAAGAGCAAGCGTCGCTACACCTACGGCCTGACCGCGCTGCACATCCAGTCGAAGGTCCTGCCCCATTGGCTGTGGGCGACCTTCGAGCACGTCGACAACCCCTATCGCCCCGGCGTCTTCGACGAAGGCTGGCTCAACCCGTCGCGCGACAGCGTCGCCTGCCCGGCGAGCCAGCTCGCCTGCAATCGCGTCCCCAGCGGCTTCCGCCTGGAAGGCACGCGCTGGGAGAACTACCGCCTGCGCGGCACCCAGATCGACTATGCCGATGCCGGCGGCAACCCGGTGATCCTCGCCAATTCGGAGCTGGAGACCGGCTTCCAGCAGTCGGCCTCCTGCATGTCGTGCCACGTGCGCTCGACCGTCGGGCCCAATCGCAACGAGGCGGCGAGCTTCGTGCTTGGCTCCGGCGACAAGGACCACCAGCCGGCGAAACCTGTGGCCATGCGCCTGCCGGTGTTCAGGATCGATGCCGACGGCCGCGTCACCAGCTACAACGGGGCGCCGCAGCCGGGCGAATTCCTGCTCCCCGGCCAGGCCCAGGGCGGCGGCGAGAAGTTCCTGTCGCTCGATTTCGTCTGGTCGCTGATCGAGGCCGAGAGCGTCAGCGCTGGCGACAAGTAGAGGGCGGCGCTAGCCAGGCGCCAGCCAATCACGCCAGCCTCATCCTGAGGTGGCCGCCGCAGGCGGCCCTCGAAGGATGGGCCCCATGGTTGGAGGCCCGCTTGCGCGCGCGCCTCGCCATGAGGATAGCCCCGGCGACTTGCCCTCGCCGGGCGCTCTCTTCAGTACGAGCCGCCGCTGCTCCGCCGGTCGCGGTCGCGCCGCCGGTCGACCGGCTGGTAGGCGAGGCGGGCGTGATACTCGCAATAGGGCAGGCCGTTCCAGTTGCGGTGGCCGCAGAAGTGGAAGCCCTCGGTGCCGGGGTCGCCCTCCGGCCATTTGCACATGGTGTCGTTGAGCGCCAGCAGCGACACCCTGAGGCTGATCGGCACCACCACGTCCTCCAGCGCCACCGGCGACGGCAGGCGTCGCGGTGCCGGATTGGCATGCGTCTTCAGTGCCGTGTTGCCCGAAACGTAGTGGCGGACCGGCCGGCCCGGCGATGCCGTGCGCGCCTTGCGCGGGCGCGGGCTCGATGAGGCCGGCTTGGCGCGTCCCGACAGGCTGAGGCGATGCACCTTGCCGATCACCGCGTTGCGGGTGACCCCGCCAAGCTGTGCTGCAATCTGGCTGGCGCTCAGCCCCTCGCTCCAAAGTTTCTTGAGCAACTCGACGCGTTCGTCTGTCCAGCTCATTCCGCATCAATCCTGTTGCCGGCGGTGGACTCGGAATCCTTCTCCCCGCACCGCCCGCTCCGCTGGGCGATGGCAAACGCCTAACAATGGATACTGAAGTCCGCCGCGATGTCGTCTTGTCGTATTCGACAGGGGCCACGCTACAATAGCCGTTGACTCGCTGACAAGAGTCCGCGCGAATCGAAGGGTGGATTACTTCTGTTTTCCCCTGTTCGATGCGCCCATGCGTCGCGCCGGCGATCGCCCGCAGCGCGGGGATGGCGTCGCTCGCTGCCCAGCATTGATTGACACATCAACGGCTTGGGACGATATAGGGCCGCAAGGATCAGGTGCTGCCCTCCGGCGGCACTTTTTAGTTTTGGCCTCTGGATAATGGACGCGGGCCGCTTGGGCCCCGGCGGCAGACATGGACCGCTCACCGCTCTACAACACCTTTGCGCGCGCGCCGATCGCCTTCGCACGCGGTGAAGGCGCCTGGGTCGAGACGACCGACGGCAGGAGATTGCTCGATTTCGGCGGCGGCATCGCCGTCAATGCGCTCGGCCACGCCCATCCCGCGCTGGTCAAGGCACTGACCGAGCAGGCCGGCCGCCTGTGGCACGTCTCTAACCTCTATCGCATCCCCGAGCAGGAGGCGCTCGCCGAGAAGCTCACCCGGCTGTCCTTCGCCGACAAGGTGTTCTTCGGCAATTCCGGCGCCGAGGCGGTCGAGTGCGCCATCAAGACGGCGCGCCGCTATCATTATGTCGGCGGCAGCCCTGAGAAGAACGAGATCATCACCTTCGCCGGTGCCTTCCATGGCCGCACGCTGGCGACGCTTGCCGCCGCTGCCAACCCGAAATACCAGGAAGGCTATGACCCGGCGCCCGGCGGTTTCGTTCAGCTTGCCGTCGGCGACATCAAGGCGGTGGAGAAGGCGATCGGGCCGGCCACGGCGGCGATCATGATCGAGCCGATCCAGGGCGAGGGCGGCATCCGCCTGGTGCCGGCGCAGTTCCTGCGCGATCTCCGCGCGCTCTGCGACCAGCACGGCCTGCTGCTGATCTTCGACGAGGTGCAGACCGGCATCGGCCGCACCGGCAAGCTCTTCGCCTACGAATGGTCGGGCGCCGTCCCCGACATCATGGCGCTCGCCAAGGGCCTTGGCGGCGGCTTCCCGGTCGGCGCCTGCCTGGCAACCGCCGAGGCCGCCAGGGGCATGACGCCGGGAACCCACGGCACCACCTTCGGCGGCAACCCGCTGGCCATGGCGGTCGGCAATGCGGTCATCGACATCGTCGGCGAGCCGGCCTTCCTCGAGGAGGTGCGCCGCAAGGGGCTCTATTTCAAGCAGCGCCTGGCCTCGGTGGTCGACACCCACCCGGAGGTGGCTGCCGAGATCCGCGGCGAGGGCCTGCTCATCGGCATGCGCTGCGTCAAGCCGGTCGGCGATGTCGTCGCGGCATTGCGCGACAACGGCATGCTGGCGGTTGCCGCCGGCGACAACGTCGTGCGCCTGCTGCCGCCGTTGAACGTCAGCGAAGCCGAGATCGACGGCGCCATCGAACGGCTCGACGCGGCGCTGACCGCGCTGGACCCGGCCACGGCCGCGGCGGGGTAGGGAGTGCGCCGATGGTTCGCCATTTTGTCGATCTTGCCGATTATGACACGGCAACGCTGAGGGCCATTCTCGACGAGGCCAGCCGCCTGAAGCGGCTGCGCCGCACGCCGGCCCAGCCCAAGCCGTTTGCCGGCAAGATGCTCGTCATGATCTTCGACAAGCAGTCGACCCGCACCCGCGTCTCCTTCGACGTCGCCATGCGCGAGCTCGGCGGCGAGACGATCGTGCTGACCGGCAAGGAGATGCAGCTCTCCCGCGAGGAGACCATCGCCGATACCGCCCGCGTGCTGTCGCGTTATGTCGATGCCATCATGATCCGCATCCTCGACCATGCTCTGGTCGAGGAGCTCGCCGCCAACGCCACCATCCCGGTGATCAACGGGCTCACCCGCCTGTCGCATCCCTGCCAGGTGATGGCCGACGTGATGACCTTCGAGGAGCATCGCGGGCCGATCGCCGGCAAGACGGTCGCCTGGCTGGGCGACGCCAACAACGTGCTCGCCTCATGGGTCCACGCCGCCGCGCGCTTCGATTTTGCGCTGCGCATCGCCGCGCCGCCCGAGCTTGCCCCCCGGCCGGAGCTGCTCGCCTGGGCCAAGGCCAACGGCGCCAGGGTGCTGAGCACCACCGACCCGGACGAGGCCGCGGCGGGCGTCGATTGCGTCGTCACCGACACCTGGGTGTCGATGGGCGACGAGGAGCGCGAGCGCCGCCACAATCTCCTCGGCCCCTACCAGGTTAATGCCCGCCTGATGGCCGCAGCCAATCCGGACGCTATCTTCATGCATTGCCTGCCGGCCCATCGCGGCGAGGAGGTCACCGACGCGGTGATCGACGGCCCCGCCTCGGTGGTCTTCGACGAGGCCGAGAACCGCCTGCATGCGCAGAAGGGCATCCTCGCCTTCTGCCTCGACGGGATGGACGCATGAGCGTGACCTTCGAGAAGACGAGCGACCCGCTGGGGCCGGCCGGCGACGATGCCGTGCGGCCTTTCGCGGTCGCCGCCATCGACGTGCGCGGCCGCGTCATCCAGATGGGCCCGGTGCTCGATACCATCCTCGCCCGCCACGCCTATCCGACCGCCGTCGCCCGGCTGCTCGCCGAGGCGACGGTGCTCGCCGTCCTGCTCGGCTCGTCGTTGAAGTTCGACGGCAAGTTCATCCTGCAGACCCGCACCGACGGTCCGGTCGACATGCTGGTGGTCGACTACCGCACCGATGGCGGCATCCGCGCCTATGCCCGTTTCGACGACGCCGCGGTTGCGGCTGCCGAAGCGGCCGGCGCAGCCGCTCCCGGCGTGCTGCTCGGCCACGGCACGCTCGCCATGACCATCGACCAGGGCGGCCACATGAACCGCTATCAGGGCGTCGTGCCGCTCGACGGCGAGAGCCTGGAGGATGTCGCCCACACCTACTTCCGCCAGTCCGAGCAGATCCCCACCCGCGTTCGCCTCGCCGCGGCGGAGATGCATGTGCGCGAGGGCGATCAGTTGCATCACCGCTGGCGCGCCGGCGGCCTCCTGGTGCAGTTCCTGCCCGACGCGCCGGAGCGCATGCGCCAGGCCGACCTTCCCGGCGGCGATCAGCCCGAGGAGATCGCGCTCCACGCCGATTTCGCCGAGGACGACGCCTGGACCGAGGCGCAAATGCTGGTCGGCACCATCCAGGACGACGAACTCACCGACCCCATGGTGCCGGTCGAGACGCTGCTCTTCCGCCTGTTCCACGAGCGCGGCGTGCGCGTCTACCGCGCCGCCGAGATCCGCGACGAATGCTCCTGCTCGCGCGAGCGCGTCGCCGGCCTGCTCGCCACCTTCTCGGCGGAAGAGATCGCCGAGAGCACCGAGGACGGCGCCATCTCGATCACCTGCGAGTTCTGCAGCAAGCACTACCGCTTCGACCCGGCCGATTTCGCTTCCGGCACAAATCCTTCAAGACACTGAAGGATTTGCTCTCGCTTGAATCGAAATGTGAACTCCGCTTCAACCTGAAGCGGAGGATGAAGTCCTTCAACCTGATTCAGAAGATGAAGACACGGGGATCCGCCTCATCCTGAGGTGCCCGTCCCAGGACGGGCCTCGAAGGATAGGCGGCCCATGGTTCGAGGCCCGGCCCAGGCCGGGCGCCTCGCCACGAGGCCGCGTATCGCCGCTTCCCTCAGAATTCCAGCTTCCCCGCCGCCAGCGCCCTGAGGTTCGCCACGCTCCAGGCGTAGAGCCGCGGATAGGGCGGCGCTGCATTGGCCGGGTCGGCCATGACGATCGCCGCATAGGCGCGGTAGAAGCGGCCAGAAGGCAGGATCGCCTCGCCGTGGCGGGCGACGAGCAGGTGGCGCGCCAGCGCCACGTCGTCGGCGCCTGCAACATCGATCATCTCCAGGAACAGCGCCGCGGTGATGGCGTCGTAGAGCGGGTCGCCGGTAAGGGTGTAGACGCTGAAATCGACCAGGCCGCTGATGGTCAGCGTTTCGTCGAGGAGGACATTGCCGGGGAAGTAGTCGCCGTGGGCGAGCGCCTTGGCCGGCCGCTCGGGCAGCGCCGCGGCGAGCGCCATGGCGTTGGCGGCGACGCGCGCGACGCTGCCCGTGGCCTGAGCGATCGCCGCGCCGTTCTCCGCCAGCCAGTGATCGAGGCTCAAGCGGAAGAAGCCGCTCCACGTCTCGGCGGTGATCGGCGCCGCCGCCAGCATCTGGCCGTAGGGCCGGTCGGGCAGGAGCAGCCTGCCGGTCGCCTCGGCGCCGTCGACGTAAGCCGCGATCGCCTTGCGTCTGTCGGCGCCGCCAAGTTGGGTGAGCAGGGTGATGAGCGGCGTGCCCATGAGCCGCCGCTCGATGGTGAAGCGGCCGGCGGGGTCGATCGCTTCGATGACCGAGGTCGGGACGCTGAGCTGCCCGTCGATCTCGCCGAGGAAGGCGCGCTGCCGCTCGAGCAGTCCCGTGTCGCCCGGCCGCTTCAGGATGCGCAGCACGCGGGCGTCATCGAGCCCATAGACCAGCGATTGCCCGCCCGCGCCGATGAGCGCATCCGGCCCCAGCCCGAACGCCGCGAGGATGGCGCCGGCACCCGCGTCCGTCGCGGCGATCGCGCCGCGTTCCGCCGGCGGGCTCAGTGCACCACGCGCTCCGCCTCGGGCATGTCGAGCGAGAAGGGGGGAATGGCGACGGAGAACAGCTCGCCCTTCTCGTTCTGCATCTGGTAGCTGCCGACCATGATCCCCGAGGGCGTCGATAGCGGGCAGCCGCTGGTATAGGCGAAGGTTTCGCCGGGCTTGAGCACCGGCTGCTTGCCGACCACCCCCGCCCCGCGCACTTCCTCGGTCTTGCCGTTGGCGTCGGTGATCTGCCAGTGGCGCGATCTCAGCCGCACCACCTCCTCGCCGAGATTGGTGATCTCGACCCGGTAGGCCCAGAAATAGCGTCCATCCTCCGGCGCCGATTCGGCCTCGACGAAGCTCGGCTCGACGGTCACCCGAATGGCGCGGGTGGTTTCCCGGTACATGCGACGACTCCACAACGCCCCACCGCACCGAATTATGCGGCAGAGGGCCGGGCGCGTCAATCGCGGGCAGCGCTCCGAAGCCATCGGCAGGCGCGCACTTCTCCCTCCCCTGAAAGGGGAGGGTCGCCGCGCAGCGGCGGGGAGGGGTCGCCATCGGCTTGCCGAATGACCCCCACCCGGTTGGCTTCGCCAACCGACCTCCCCCTTTCAGGGGGAGGAGCCCCCGGGACTCGGACAACCGAGGTGAATGACTCCTAAGGCAACCCTAGACCCCGTCGAGAGCGCCGATCAGGTCCTCCGCCAGGTCCTCAACGTCCTCCAGCCCCACCGACAGGCGCAAGAGCCCCTGGGTAATGCCGAGCTCCAGCCGCGCATCTTCCGAAAGCCGCTGGTGGGTGGTGGTCGAGGGGTGGGTGATCAGGCTCTTGGCGTCGCCGAGATTGTTGGAGATGCGGATCACCTTCAGCGCATTCTCCACCGCGAAGGCGGCCTTGCGCCCGCCTTTGACCTCGAAGGCGATCATGGTCGAGCCGCCGGTCATCTGGCGCTTGGCGATCTCGGCCTGCGGATGGTCGGCGCGGCCGGGATAGAGCACGCGCGAAATCCGCTTGTGCGCGGAGAGCCGGTCGGCAAGCTCGGCCGCGTTCGCCGTCTGGCGCTCGACACGGACCGGAAGCGTCTCCAGCCCCTTGAGCAGCACCCAGGCATTGAACGGGCTCATCGACGGTCCGGTCTGGCGCAGGAAGGTATGGAGATGGTCGTCGACGAATTTCGCGTCGGCAAGGATCACCCCGCCGAGGCAGCGCCCCTGGCCGTCGATGTGCTTGGTCGCCGAATAGACCACCACGTCGGCACCGAGCGCGAACGGCTTCTGCAAGAGCGGCGTGGCGAAGACATTGTCGACCACCAGCCTGGCGCCCGCCTGATGGGCGATCTCGGCCACCGCGGCGATGTCGATGATATCGAGCGTCGGGTTGGTCGGGCTCTCCAGGAAGAAGGCCTTGGTGTTCCTGCGCGCCGCCTTCTTCCACGCCTTGAGGTCGTTGCCGTCGACGAGAGTCGATTTGATGCCGTAGCGCGGCAGCAGGTCCTCGATGACGTAGCGGTTCGAACCGAACAGCGCCTTGGCCGCCACCACGTGGTCGCCGGCCTTGAGCCAGGAGAGAAAGATCGAGGTGACCGCGGCCATGCCGCTGGCGGTCGCCCGCGCCGCTTCGGCGCCTTCCATCAGGCGCATGCGCTCCTCGAACATGGCGACGGTCGGGTTGGCGTAGCGCGAATAGATGAAGCCCGGCTCGTCGCCCTTGAAGCGGCGCTCGGCCTGCTCGGCGCTGTCGTAGACATAGCTCTGGGTCATGAACAGCGCTTCCGCCGTCTCGCCGAACTGGGAACGCAGCGTTCCGCCATGGACGAGCTGGGTCGCCGGCCTGAGGGTCCGCCCAGCCTTTTTCGTCTTCCCCGCCATCTCCGTCTCCTTCTCAAGGCAACAAAAAACCCGGCCGCGCATGTCGGACCGGGTTGCCATTCCCCTCCGACCTTTTAGCGACTTGTTTAACGTGGCTGCAAGCCGGCCGGCTCAAATGACCACGAACGTCCTGTGTCATACGGTCCTCCGACCTTGGCGTCAATCGCGACATCAGCTAAGGCAGAGCGTTGCCGCACGGGGCGGCGGGTTGCGTGGAGTGTCATGGCCGAGCAGCTAGCGGTCGGAATCCTGCCGGCGCAGATCGTCGAGCGGATGGTCGAGGCGGGAGCCATCAGCACCGGCAGGAGCCTCGATCCCGACCAGGTCCAGCCGGCGAGCCTCGATCTCAGGCTGGGCGGGGTTGCCTACCGTGTGCGCGCCAGCTTCCTGCCCGGGCCGCAGTCGCTGGTCTCCGAACGGCTCGCCAAGCTCAAGCTGCACGAGTTCAGCCTGGCCGAGGGCGCCGTGCTCGAGACCGGCTGCGTCTACATCATTCCGCTGATGGAGAGCCTCAGGCTGCCGCGCGATGTCAGCGCCGCCGCCAACCCCAAGTCGTCCACCGGCCGCCTCGACATCTTCACCCGCATCATCACCGACCACTCCCGCGAGTTCGACAAGATCCGGCCGGGCTATGCCGGGCCGCTCTATGTCGAGGTCAGCCCGCGCACCTTCCCGGTCCTGGTGCGCGCCGGCTCGCGCCTGTCGCAGGTCCGCTTCCGCACCGGCGATGCGCGCCTCGACGACGAGGCGCTGATGGCGCTCCACCACAAGAGCACGCTGGTCGATGGCGTCCCCCATATCGAGAACGGCCTCACCGTTTCGATCGACCTCGGCGGCACGGCGGACGGCATCGTCGGCTACCGCGCCAAGCGCCACACCAGCGTCATCGACGTGGACAAGCGCGGCGCATACGCCCCGCTCGATTTCTGGGAGCCGATCGGGCGCCACTGGTCGTCCGAGCTGATCCTCGACCCCGACCAGTTCTACATCCTGGTCTCGCGTGAGGCGGTGCACGTGCCGCCCGATTATGCCGCCGAGATGGTGCCCTTCGACCCGCTGGTCGGCGAGTTCCGCGTCCACTATGCCGGCTTCTTCGATCCCGGCTTCGGCCACAGCGAGGCGGGCGGCACCGGCAGCCGCGCGGTGCTCGAGGTGAGGAGCCATGAAGTGCCCTTCATCCTCGAGCACGGCCAGACCGTGGGCCGCCTGGTCTACGAGCCGATGACCCGGCGGCCGGCGAGGCTCTACGGCACCGACATGGCGTCCAACTATCAGGCCCAGGGCCTCAAGCTTTCCAAGCACTTCCGCACCGGCCCGCAACCGCGGGCGAACGGCGACAGGCCAGCGCCGTAGCCATAGCGCGCATCAGGAATGCGTGGGTTGCCCAGCCCCAAGGCCGAACCCTCCCCTTGAGGGAGGGTCGAAACCGCGAGAGCGGTTTCGGGGAGGGGTCTGAACCTATCGGCCAGTCTAGTGCCCCCCCTCCCGAAAGTGTCTCGCTTGTGCTCGCCACTTTCGACCTCCCCTCAAGGGGGAGGTTCAAGGCGGAGCGCTTTCCTGCTCCCCCGGCCATACCCCGTCCTCACGCCCCGATCATCTTCTCCAGCGTCTCCAGCCGGTCGGCCTCGCCCGGCGGCTTGTCCCAGCGCAGCCGCGCGATGCGCGGAAAGCGCATGGCGATGCCGGAGCGGTGGCGGGTCGAGCGTTGCAGCCCCTCGAAGGCGACCTCGAGCACCAGGCCCTTGCCGGCCTCGTGCACCACCTCGCGCACCGGGCCGAAGCGGTTGACGGTGTTGTTGCGCACGAACCGGTCGATCTCGGCGAGCTCCTGGTCGGTGAAGCCGAAATAGGCCTTGCCCACCGGCACCAGTTCCTCGCCCGCCTCGCCGGAACGCCAGACCCCGAATGTGTAGTCGGAATAATAGGACGAGCGCTTGCCGTGGCCGCGCTGGGCATACATCAGCACGGCGTCGACGGTGTGCGGATCGCGCTTCCACTTGAACCACGGCCCCTTCGGCCGGCCGGGCTCGTAGACCGAGTCCCAGCGCTTCAGCATCACGCCTTCGATCACCGCCTCCGGCGGCGCCGCGCGGAGAGCCGCCAGCCCTCGCACGTCGGCGTAGGCGAGCAGCGGCGACAGATCCATGCGCCGCGACAGCGAGCGCGCGATCGCCCGCTCCAGCCGCCGGCGCCGTTCGCGGAAGGTGAGGGCGCGGATGTCCTCGCCGCCGTCCACCAGGCAGTCGTAGACGCGCAGATAGGCCGGGTGGCTGGCGAGCAGCTTGGGCGTCACCGTCTTGCGGTTCAGCCGCTGTTGCAGGTCGGCGAAGCTGCGCACGACGAAACCGTCCGCGTCTGCATGTCCGACCAGCAGCTCGCCGTCGAGCGCCGCCTCCACGTCGAGCCCGGCGACGATGTCCGGGAAGGTTGCGAGATGTCGTCGCCGGTGCGCGTGTAGAGCCGCACGACGCCGTCCTCGTTCACCGCCTGCACGCGGATGCCGTCCCATTTCCATTCGGCGGCGTAGGTCTCCGGCGTGATCGAGCGCAGGTCCTCCTCGGCGATCGCCTGCGCCAGCATCACCGGGCGGAACGGCGCCTCGACCTTCGATTGCCGGCGCCGGTCCGCGTCCTTCAGCCCAGGCGAAGAGGTCGCGGTAGGGCGGCTTGAGCCCGTGCCACACCTCCTCGATCTCGTTCACCTGCTTGTCCGCGAGGTCGGCCACCGCCTGCTTGGCGAGCCGCGCCGAGACGCCGATCCTGAGGCCCCCGGTGACAAGCTTGATCAGCGCCCAGCGCCCCGACGCATCGAGCCGGTCGAGCCAGCCTTCCACCAGCCGCGGCCCCTCCGTGCGCGACGCCGCCTGCAGCCGCTCGACGATCTCGGCAAGACGGGCCGTGTCGCCCGCCTCTTCTCCTCCCCCTGAAAGGGGGAGGTCGGTTGGCGAAGCCAACCGGGTGGGGGTCATTGCCGCTGACCCCTCCCTGCCGCTTCGCGGCGACCTCCCCCTTTCAGGGGCGGGGGAAGAGCCCGATGTCGCCGTCCCCCGCCGGCCAGATGAGCGCGATCGTCTCGGCGAGGTCGCCGACATAGTCGTAGGAATAGGCGAACAGCACCGCGTCGACCCGCTCCACCACCATCGCCCTCAGCATCGCCGGCTTGACGCTGGCGATGGCGAGGTCGCCGGTGAGCGCCGCCAGCGCATAGCCGCGGTCGGGGTCGGGCGTCTGGCGCAGATAGTCGGTCATCAGCCGCAGCTTGGTATTGCGCTGCGGCGTCAGCACGAGCCGGTCGAGAAGGGCGGCGAAGGCGCGCATGGGGGGAGGTTAGGCGTCGCTGGCGCGGCGGGGAAGTCAGCCCCAGCGCTGGCGCATCCGCGCGCCGACGTCGATGCGCGGGACCGCGGCCCGCAGCGGCGGCGCGCCCGCCACCGCCGGTGGCCACAGCGTGGCGCGGAAATGAGAGAGGATCGCCTCGGGGATGAAGCGCGTGCGCTGGGTGAAGAGATGGCGGTCGCCGCCGCGCCGCTGCTGCAGGACATAGCAGCGCTGCGGCACCATGAGGTCGAGCTCGTCCTTCGCCCGCGTCATGGCGACATAGAGCAGCCGCCGCTCCTCCTCGATCTCGTCGCGGCTGCCGACGCCGAGGTCGGAGGGGATGCAGCCGTCGATGGCGTTGAGCACGAAGACCGATTTCCACTCCTGCCCCTTGGCCGAGTGGATGGTGGAGAGGATCAGGTAGTCCTCGTCCTTGAGCGGCGGCCCGGCCTCGTCGCTGGTGGCGTCGGGCGGGTCGAGGGTGAGTTCGGTCAGGAAGCGTTCGCGGCTCGGGTAGCCGGCGGCGATCTGCTCGAGCTGCAAGAGGTCGTTGCGGCGGATGACGGCATCCTCGTGGATGCGCTCCAGATGCGGCTCGTACCACAGCCGCACCGCTTCCATCTCCGCCGGCCAGCCGCTGCGTCCGCTGCGCAAGCCATTGGCGAGCCTGGCAAAATCCGGCCAGTCCGCGGCCGCCCGCGATGGCGGCTGATAGGCGGAGAGCGCCGCGCCCGCCTCCTGCGTCTCCGCCAGATGGTCGAGCACGTCGGCCGCCGTCGACGGGCCGATGCCGGGCAGGAGCTGGAGCACGCGGAAGCCCGACACGCGGTCGCGCGGGTTCTCGGCGAAGCGCAGCAGCGCCAGCACGTCCTTCACATGGGCGGCATCGAGGAACTTGAGCCCGCCATATTTGACGAAGGGGATGTTCCGCCGGGTGAGTTCGATTTCGAGCTGGCCCGAGTGATGGGCGGTGCGGAAGAGCACCGCCTGCTCCTTCAGCGCCATGCCGCCTTCCCGGTTCTCCAGCACCCGCTCGACCACGTAGCGCGCCTCTTCGGCCTCGTCGGCGGTGATGACCAGCGCCGGCTTGTCGCCGGAGACGCGCTCCGACCACAGCTCCTTGGCGTAGCGCTCCTCCGCCAGCGCGATCACCGCATTGGAGGCGGCAAGGATCGCCTGGGTCGAGCGGTAGTTGCGCGACAGCGTGACGACGGCGGCCGGCGGGCTGAAGCTCTCCGGAAAATCGAGGATGTTGCGCACCGTCGCCGCGCGGAAGGAATAGATCGACTGGGCGTCGTCGCCGACCACGACCACCCCGCGCCCGTCCGGCCTCAGCGCCAGCAGGATCGCGGCCTGCAGCCGGTTGGTGTCCTGGTATTCGTCGACCAGGATGTGGTCGAAGCGGGAGCCGATGTCGGCGGCGATCGCCGGCTCCTCCAGCATCGCCGCCAGATAGAGCAGCAGGTCGTCGTAATCGAGCACGTTCTGGCTCTGCTTGGCCTCCGTATAGGCGCGGAACAGGCGCGAGAGTTCGTCGTGCCAGCCGGCGCACCACGGGAAGGCGTGCGCCAGCACTTCGCCAAGCTCGGCTTGCTGATTGACCGTGCGCGAATAGATGGCCAGGCACGTCGCCTTGGTGGGGAAGCGCTTCTCCGTGTGCGACAGGCCGAGCTCGTGGCGGGCAAGGTTCATCAGGTCGGCCGAATCCTCCCGGTCGTGGATGGTGAAGCTGGGATCGAGGCCGATGGTGCCGGCATATTCGCGCAAGAGCCGCGCGCCGATGCCGTGGAAGGTGCCGGACCAGGCAAGCGTCGGCGGCGCGCTGGTGGCGGGGAGCGCGCGTGCGACGATCCGCTCCACCCGGCGGGTCATCTCGTTCGCCGCCCGGCGCGAGAAGGTCATCAGCAGGATGCGGCCGGGATTGGCGCCGTTGACCACCAGATGGGCGACCCGGTGGGCCAGCGTGTTGGTCTTGCCCGAGCCGGCACCGGCGATGATGAGCAGCGGCCCCGGCGCCGCCGCGCCCGCGCCATGCACCACGGCGCGGCGCTGGTCGGGGTTGAGCGTGTCGACAGGGGCGGCGGACATCTCTTGCCGAATCAAATGGTTGCAGCGACGCCCGAGCAAATCCGATTCACGCTTTGTTCGCAATCGCCAAGGCGCCCCACCTTCATCTCGCCGCGATTTTCGTTAATGCTGTTGGCAGCTTGGCGCCGGGCGTCAACACGAACGGTTAACCTTGGCGGCAAATCCTCCTATAATCGTTGCCCGGGCGGGTAGGTGGCCATGCGCGATCAGAGTTTGTCCCTGCGTATTCTGGTGCTCGCGGTCCTGCTGCTGGTGGTGGCGGCCGCTTGCGTCGCTATCCTTGTGGTGGCGGGAATCCTCAATCCGCGCCCGACCTACATGGCGATCGCCGGTGCGGCGATCCTGATCGTCGCCACCTTGGGCGCGGCCATCTCGGCGCTCGGCCCCAAATACCGCCCGACGCCGCTGCTGACGCCGCTTTTCGCGGGCGTCCTGGCGGCGTTTCTGGCCACGGTGGCGATCTATGCCGCCCATGCCCACTTCGTGCCGAACCGGGCTGCGGTTGCCTCCGCGGAGGTCAAGCCCGCGGCCAAACCGGCCAAGCCCGCCAAGCCGCCCAAGACCATGGTGCAGCCGGTGAAGGCCGAGACCGACAAGGCTCCGGTCGCGCCCGATCTTGCTGCCGCACCGCCGCCGCCGCCGGCGGCGCCGGCACCGGCTGCGGTGCCCAGCTTCGATCCCGCCACCTTCACGCCGCCGGCGGCGAATGCCGAGGCTGTCGTCCCGGCGGCTCCGGCAGCCGCGGCGGATGTCCAGCCGGCGATGGCCGAGGTTGCGACGCCCAAGGAGCCCGCTGGCGCGGCGACCGCCAAGCCGGCGGCTGAAACGACCCCCGTCAACGTTGCCGCCGTCGCGCCACCGACCCAGGCTGCGGACAAGGCCGGCCCTGCCGACGGGGCCAAGAAGCCGCCCGTCGCCGCGATCCCGCTTCCCGCCGCAGCGCCCGACAAGACGGCCAGGCAGAGCCCCGATCAGCCGGTGAACCTGACCTCCGGCTTCGATCCGTCGGGACCGGTCGCGGCCGAGCCCGGCGCGCCGATGGCGCTCGATGCCGCCGACGTCGCGGCGGTGCACCACGCGGCTATTCCGCCTCTTCCTCGTATCCGACCATGTGGAGGGGCCGGGCCGGCGTGCCCCTGAGGGCGCACCAGCGCACCAGCGCTTCCTCGCGGCCGTGGGTGACCCATACCTCCGCCGGGTCGATCTCGGCGATGGTGGCGGTCAGTTCGTCCCAGTCGGCGTGATCCGATAGCACCAGCGGCAGCTCGACGCCGGCCTGTCTGGCGCGCTGGCGGATGTTCATCCAGCCCGAGGCGACGCAGGCGACGGGATCGGGGAAACGCCGCGCCCAGCGTTCGGCGATCTCGCTCGGCGGACACACCACGATCGCCCCGGCGAAATCGCCCTTCCTGGCCGTCGCGACGGTTGCCGGCGCCAGCGGCCCCAGCACCACGCCGAAGTCCTCGTAGAGCTTGCATAGCCGCTCCATGGCGCCGTGCAGATAGATGGTGCGCTCGTAGCCCTGGTCGCGCAGCATGCGGATGACGCGCTGTGCCTTGCCGAGCGAATAGGCGCCGACCAGGTGCGCCCGTTCGGGAAATTGCGCCACGGAAGCAAGCAGCTTGGCGATCTCCCCCTCCGGCGGCGGATGGCGGAAGACCGGCAGCGCGAAGGTCGCCTCGCTGATGAAGACGTCGCAGGCGACCGGCTCGAAGGGGGCGCAGGTCGGGTCCTTCTGCCGCTTGTAGTCGCCCGAGGCGACGATCCTGAGGCCCTTGTGCTCCACCGCGATCTGCGCCGAACCGAGCACATGTCCGGCCGGGTGGAAGGAGACGCTGACATCGCCCAGCCGCAATACGTCGCCATAGGCGACCGCCTGGGTCGCTCCGGCAAAGCCGGCGCCCATGCGCGCCGCCATGATGGCGAGCGTCTCGGCTGTCGCCAGCACCCGCTCGTGCCCCGGCCGCGCGTGGTCGGAATGGCCGTGGGTGATGAGCGCGCGCGCGACCGGCCGGGTCGGGTCGATGTGGAAGCCGCCCGCCGGGCACCACAGGCCGGCGGGGGAGGGGGTGAGCAGCTCTTCCGGGCGCATGGGGCGAGAATAGAGGCTGGCTCGCCCGCCGTCAGTGAATTGCGGGTCGTCGGCCATTGCAGCTTTCTGCGGCGAGGATCATGTTGGAACCCCCATTGTGGGAGGGAGGTTCGCTCATCATGTCCTGGATCATCTTCATCATCGTCGGCGTGGTCGCCGGCTGGCTTGCCGGCCAGGTCGTGCGTGGCGGCGGGTTCGGCTTGGTGGGCGACCTGGTTGTCGGCGTCGTCGGCGCGTTGATCGCGGGATGGCTGTTTCCGACGGTCGGGCTCAGCCTGGGCGGCGGCATCATCGGTGCGATCATCTCGTCGGCCATCGGCGCCATCATCCTTCTGTTCGTCCTGCGGCTGATCAAGCGCGCCTGACGCTCGCCTCGACACGGAAGATCGAAGGTTCCATGCCGCTTGGGTCGCAGATTGGCCCGCAGGCAGCCTGATCCTGTCAGCAGGAATCGGCAGCGGCGCGAACGCGGCTTTCCTGTGGCTGCCGCCATGCTGCGCTGCTGAAACAGGAGGATGGAGGCGGGCTTTATGAAGGCACGATCGTTGGCGGCGAACTTGTGTAGCGGGCGATGAGATCATCCGCTTTGCAATTGTTCTCTGGACGTACGTTTTGGTGCAGAACGAAGTTCAGCATCGCCTTGCGAACCTTCAGGTTGCCGTTGTACTCAATTAAGCCCAACTTCCGGAATTTGTTCATGAATGCGTTCACGCGCGACGCGTCGTTCCGACCAGTCCTGCGAGTGTCTCCTGGGTCACTTTGACGGATACCGGTTCCGGACCAAGATCACTGCCATAGTTGGCCAGCAACAGAAGAGTCCGCGCTAGACGCATCTCGGCGGAACTGAACAATTGGTCGACCAGGTCCGCTTCCATTCGCGCGGTCCGAGTCAGGAGATGGTGGAGAAAATAGTCGGCAAACTCCGGCGCGTAGTTGAGGAGCCGCATCATTCTCACCTTCTCCAGCCGTATGATCTCGCATGGCGACATCGTGCTGACTGTGGCTAGGCGCAACGGCAGGTCGGTCAGGCAGTCCTCGCCGACGAATTCGTCCGGCCCGCGGATCGCGACGACGCCTTCCTTCCCCCTGGCGGAAACGACGGCGACTTTGACCCTGCCCCTATGGACGTAGAAAATGGAATCTGCCGGGTCTCCCTGGGAGAATACGATCTGGTTTGCTTTGTATTTCGTTGTCGCTCTTCTCTGGCGTCGTTGGGTGAGAAACCCGATGACATCAAAGGAGACATTTGGATTTGTTGTTTGTTGCACGATAGCCCTGTCTAGGTTGATTGCACAATACCAGCAAGCGGAAGTTGAGCGCAACGGGCCGTCTTCGCCATCGCTCATGGTCCGGCTACTTCCGCTGCCGACGCTTTCCGGAAGCGCCCCGACCGCCGCATGAATTCCCTTGCTTTTCGCGTGCCGCTCGCTATCTCCTCGCCGCTCCCTCCCTCGGCGCGTGAAATCCAGGCGTGTCGTCCCCCCATTCGACCTCTTCCGGCGATCTCATCGCAGACCGTCGCTTACAACCATGCCGCGGCGCTTGCCGCCGCCGGCGATCTCGTTGCTGCTTGCAGAGGTGCTCGAGCAGGCCCTCGACCGCGCCCCGGCCTGGGCGGCGGGCTGGCTGACGCTCGGCGACTGGCGCCAGCGGCAGGGCGAGCGGGACGCGTCCGTTGCCGCCTTCAGACGTGCGGCGACGCTGGACCCGGGCCAGCGCCTCGGTGCCGACCTGCGCCTGGCGGCACTCGGCGCCGCGCCGACGCCGGAAGCCATGCCGGCCGACTATGTCCGCAGCCTCTTCGACGACTACGCCCCGCGCTTCGACCATGCGCTCGTCGAACGTCTCGGCTACGACGCGCCGGAGCGCCTGGCGGCGTCGCTCGGCCTCTTCGGCGAGCGCCGCTTCGCCCATGCCCTCGATCTCGGCTGCGGCACCGGCCTGATGGGTGCCGCCGTCCGCGCCCGCGTCGACCGCTTGACCGGCTTCGATCTTTCCGACGGCATGCTCAAGCGCGCCGCCGGTCGCCGCGTCTACGATCGCCTCGCCGCCGGCGATGTCGTGGCGCTGATGGCGGCCGAGCCGGAGAACGGCTTCGACCTGGTGCTGGCCGCCGACCTCATGCCCTATGTCGGTGCCCTGGCGCCGCTCTTTGCCGCCGTCGCGCGCGTGCTCGCGCCCGGCGGTGCCTTTGCCTTCTCGGCCGAGCGTCACGATGGCGCGGGCTTCGTTCTGGGTGAAGCGCTGCGCTACCGCCACGCGCCGTCGCTGATCGCCGAGGCGGCCGAGGCCGCCGGCCTGGCGGTGCTCGCCGTCGAGCCGGTGTCGCTGCGCCGCGAGCGCGGCGTGCCCGTCCCCGGCCTCATCGCGCTGGCCGCCCGCCCGGCCGACATCGTGCCGCTCGAGCCGCGGCCGGTCGATCCCGGTCCGCCGCTTCCGCGCGCCGCCTGAGCGGGCGCTTCAGCGCTGCCGTCCCCAGGGCAAGGCCAGCACGCCGAGGCCGATGAAGATCAGCACCATGCCGGCGAGCCTGAGCGGCCCGAAGGTCTCGCCGAGGATGAGCGCCGCCGACAGCGTGCCCGAGATCGGCACCAGCAGCGAGAAGGGGGCCGCCACCGCCGCCGGGTAGAGCTTGAGCAGGTGGCCCCAGGCGGCAAAGCCGAAGATGGTCGAGACCACGACGATATAGGCGAGCGAGCCGACCGAGAGCCAGGTGGCGCTCGCCAGCCCCGCGGCGATCCGTTCCGGCCCCTCGATGACGAGCGACAGCGCCAGAAGCGGCAGGATCGGCACCAGGCTCAGCCAGGAGATCAGCGGCAGCATGTCGGCCGGCCCGGCCCGGCGCAGCAGCACATTGCCGATTGCCCACGAGGCCGCCGCACCGACGAGCAGCACGAAGCCGGCAAGCGTCACGCCGTTGGCGCCGACCGTGGCCGCGATCAGCACCAGCCCGGCAAAGGCGATCGCCGCCCCGGCGAGCTGGCGCCGGGTGGGCCGCTCGTGCAGCACCACGATGGCGATGGCGATGGTGATGAAGGCCTGCACCTGGAGCGCGATCGAGGCCAGCCCCGGCGGCATGCCCACTGCCATCGACGGGAACAGCAGGGCGAACTGGCCGAGGAAGAGCGTGCCGCCGATGGCGATGAGCGTCGGCCACGGCACTGGCGGCTTGGGCAGGAAGAGCACCGGCACGGCGGCCAGCGCAAAGCGCAGCGCCGCCAGCAAGAGCGGCGGGAAATCGGTGAGCGCCAGCCGGATGAAGACGAAGTTCAGTCCCCAGACGACGGCGAGCAGGACGGCAAGGGCGACGTGGCGGAGCTTCAAGGGTGGGGCGCGCGGAACCGGGACGGGAGGGCACGCCTATATGCACCCGCGCCCGTCCCCTGAACAGGCGGCGCGCCCGCACTCCGGGCAAAAATAAAGGCGCTGGAAACTAGCGCCTGTCGGTAGCCAAATGCTGCTCGTAGGTTCGGACGCGTTCGTCCCGGCGGTTGACCAGCTCCTCGTAGGCTTTCTTGGCTTCTTCGGAGAGGGTGATGCGTTTGACCGGGGCGGTCTTCTTGGTCCGGCTGGACGGCTTCTTGTAGGTGCTGTTTGCGGTATTCATCGGCTTCCCTGCGGCTGACGGGCACGATGTATAGGGCAAGACGCGGCTTTGTGCGACCGTCTGTGATGGACGGAATGCCGCGGTGGCGTTACCTCTCTCGGAGTGACCGCCCGCGCCGAGATCATCGACCCGGCGGGCCTGCTGCCCGCGCCGTTTTCCGCCTGGTTCGCTGCACGCGGCTGGACGCCGCGGCCGCACCAGCTCGACCTGCTGGCCAAAGCGAGGGCCGGCCGCTCGACGCTGCTGATTGCGCCGACCGGCGCCGGCAAGACGCTCGCCGGCTTCCTGCCGAGCCTGGTTGCGCTCCATGAGCGCCCGCCCAGCAACCGGCCCGAGGGCCGCGGCATCCACACCCTCTACGTCTCGCCGCTGAAGGCGCTGGCCGTCGATATCGCCCGCAACCTGACCGAGCCGGTGGCCGAGATCGGCCTCAAAGTGCGCCTCGAAACCCGCACCGGCGACACCTCGCTCCACAAGCGCCAGCGCCAGAAGCTCAATCCGCCCGACATCCTGCTCACCACGCCCGAGCAGGCGGCCCTGCTTCTCTCCGCGCCCGACGCCGACCGCTTCTTCGCCGACCTCGATACGGTCATCCTCGACGAGCTGCATGCGCTGGTGACCAACAAGCGCGGCGACCTCCTTTCGCTCGGCCTCGCCCGCCTGCGTTCGCTCGCGCCCGGCCTCAAGACCATCGGCCTCTCGGCCACCGTCGCCGACCCGGACGCGCTCCGCGCCTGGCTGGTGGCGCAGCGGCCGAGTGGCACTGACGTCTCCCCCTCTCCCCTTGTGGGAGAGGGCTTTGAGCCTTGGCGAACCGCAGGTGAGCCTAGGCGAAAAGGGTGAGGGGTCTGCCGCTGCACGATCGGTGGATGGTCTCCCTCACCCTGAAGAGCCTCTCGACTTAAGCCGGGGCGGTTCGCCAGCGCCGGAGAGCGAAGGATGCCCTCTCCCACAGGGCGGCAGAGCCGCCGACCTACCCAGGAGGCGGAGGCGGCAACCTGGCCCTTCATCTCGCCGACATCGTCACCGTCGCCGGCGGCGCCAGGCCGGAGATCGCCATCCTCCAGTCGGACGAGCGCCTGCCCTGGGCCGGCCACTCCGCCCGCTATGCGCTCAACGACATCTATGCCGCCATCGGCGCCCACAGGATGGCGCTCGTCTTCGTCAACACGCGCAGCCAGGCGGAGCTGATCTTCCAGGAGCTGTGGCGCATCAACAGCGAGGGCCATGCCATCGCCCTCCACCACGGCTCGCTCGATGCCACCCAGCGCCGCAAGGTCGAGGCGGCGATGGCGGCCGGCCGGCTGCGCGCCGTCGTGTGCACCTCGACCCTCGACCTCGGCATCGACTGGGGCGATGTCGATCTGGTCGTCCATGTCGGCGCGCCGAAGGGGGCGAGCCGGCTGGCGCAGCGCATCGGCCGCGCCAACCACCGCATGGACGAGCCGTCCAATGCCCTGCTGGTGCCGGCCAATCGCTTCGAGGTGATGGAGTGCCGCGCGGCGCTCGACGCCAACTATCTCGGCGCCCAGGACACGCCGCCGATCCGCCCCGGCGGGCTCGACGTGCTCGCCCAGCATGTCCTCGGCATGGCCTGCTCGGCGCCGTTTTCCGCCGATGCCCTCTATGGCGAGGTCACCTCGGCTTTTCCCTATCGCGCGCTTGCCCGGGCGACCTTCGACCGCGTCGTCGCGTTCGTCGCAACCGGCGGCTATGCGCTGAAGACCTATGAGCGCTTCGCCAAGATCCGCGAGGGGAAGGACGGCCTCTGGCGCATCACCCACCCGCGCGTCGCCCAGCAATACCGCCTGAACGTCGGCACCATCGTCGAGACGGCGCTCTTGAACGTCCGCGTCTCGCGCAACCGCGGCGCCGGTTTCGCCGGCCGCGGCGGCCGCGTGCTGGGCAAGATCGAGGAGTATTTCATCGAGACGCTGTCGCCCGGCGACACCTTCCTCTTCGCCGGCCTGATCCTCCGCTTCGAAGGCATCCACGAGAACGAGGTGGTGGCCACCCGCACCGCCGACGACACGCCGAAGATCCCGGTCTATTCCGGCGGCAAGTTCCCGCTCTCCACCTTCCTCGCGGCCGGCGTCCGCGCCATCCTCGCCGACCCGGAGAAATGGACGGCGCTCCCCGACCAGGTCGCCGACTGGCTGAGGATCCAGCGCGACCGTTCGGTGCTGCCGCGCACCGACCAGCTTCTGGTCGAGACCTTCCCACGCGGCAACCGCTTCTACATGGTCGCCTATCCCTTCGAGGGCCGGCTCGCCCACCAGACGCTGGGCATGCTGCTCACCCGCCGCCTCGACCGCGCCAAGCTCAGGCCGACCGGCTTCGTCGCCACCGACTATTCCATCGCCGTCTGGGGGTTGGCCGATCTCGGCCGTGCCTTCTCGCGCAGGGAACCGAGCCTCGCCGCAGCTCTTCGACGAGGACATGCTCGGCGACGACCTCGAGGCGTGGATGGCCGAGAGCTATCTCCTCAAGCGCATGTTCCGCAATTGCGCCCTCATCTCCGGCCTCATCGAGAAGCGCCACCCCGGCCGGGAGAAGACCGGCCGCCAGGTCACCATCTCCACCGACCTCGTCTACGACGTGCTCCTCAAGCACGAGCCCGACCACGTCCTCATGCAGGCCGCCTGGGCCGACGCCGCCACCGGCCTGCTCGACATCGCCCGCCTCGGCGATATGCTCGAGAAGAATCAAGGGCCGCATTCTCCACAAGCGCCTCGACCGTATTTCGCCGCTCGCCGTGCCGGTGATGCTGGAGATCGGTCGCGAGGCGGTGGCCGGCGGCGAGGCCGACGAGCATGTCCTGCGCGAGGCGGCCGAGGACCTGGTCAGGGACGCGATGGGCGAGGCATGACGGCAATCGGCATCACCTGCCTTTGTCCATTGGTGCCTCAGAGACGCGGCATGCTCTGGTTCACCTCTCCCCGGCGGGGAGAGGTCGCGAGCGAAGCGAGCGGGTGAGGGGGCATATGCCTGTCCGGATAAGTCAGTCCCCCCTCACTCCGACCCTCTCCCCGTTGGGGAGACGGAGTTGCGCCCCGCCTGCGCTCATCGGAGTCTTGGGCGTGGTGCTCGAGGCCTTCCGCGAGGGCGGCCTGTGGTGGGCCGATGAACGCCTGCTCGCCGTCGCCGACCTGCATCTGGAGAAGGGCTCGTCCTTCGCCCGCCGCGGCCAGATGCTGCCGCCCTACGACACCGGCGAGACGCTCGCCCGCCTTGCCGCCCTGGTCGAGGCGCTGCGGCCGAAGACGGTGGTCGCCCTCGGCGACTCGTTCCATGACGATGACGGCGCCCACCGCCTGTCGCACGCCGACCGTTCGGCGCTGGCTGCGCTCCAGTCCGGCCGCGACTGGATCTGGATTGCCGGCAATCACGATTCCGCTCTGCCGGCGACGCTCGATGGCCAGCACCTCGACGCGCTCTCGCTCGGCCCGCTCACCTTCCGCCACCAGCCCGCTGACGGCGAGGCCGATGGCGAGATCGCCGGCCACCTCCATCCCGCCGCCCGCGTCGTCGGGCGCGGCAGGTCGGTGCGCCGCCGCTGTTTCGCCGGCGACGGCTATCGCCTGATCCTGCCGGCCTTCGGCGCCTATGCCGGCGGTCTTGACGTGCGCGACCCGGCCTTTGCCGGCCTCTTCCGGCGGACGAGCTTCCGCGCCTTCGTTCTCGGCGACGACGGCGTCTACGCGGTCGGCCCGCGGGCGCTCGGGGCAGGCTGATCGCGTTTGCCAGGCTACGCCGCATCCCTCTCGGCAAAGATCTCCTTGGCGGCGAACAGGCCGTTGAGTGCAGCCGGGAAACCGGCATAGACGGCCATCTGCATCATCACCTCGACGATCTCTTCGCGGCTGCAGCCGACATTGAGCGCGCCGTGGATATGCACCGCGAGCTGCGGCCTGGCGGTCCCCAGCGCCGTCAGCGCCGCGACCACCGCCAGTTCGCGCGCCTTCAGGTCGAGCCCGGGGCGCGAATAGATGTCGCCAAAGGCGAATTCGACCAGGAGCGTGGCAAAATCGGGGGCGATGTCCTTGAGGCTTTCGATGACGCGCGCGCCCTGGGCGCCGTCGATCTCGTCGAGCTTGGCGAGGCCGCGCGCGAAGCGTTCACTGGTCATGGACGACCTCCTTGCTGCGCCCATCGCGTTCCATTCGGCGATAGGTCCTGATCTTGTCTTCGATGGTCTTGAGATTGGCGGTAAGGGCGGCGATCTCGGCGGCAACCGTCTGCCGATGCTCTTCGAGCAGCTCCCGGCGTAGCGCGAGCGTGCTGTCGCCGCGTGCCCTGAGGGCCGCATAGCGCTTCATGTCGCGGATGGGCATGCCGGTCCGGCGCAACCGGTCGAGAAAGTCGATCCAGGTGAGGTCGGACGGACCGTAGAGCCGATGACCGCTGCGGTTGCGCGCCAGCGGCGGGATCAGCCCGATCCTTTCATAGTAGCGCAAGGTATGGGCGCTGAGGCCGGATCGGCGGGCCATTTCGGCAATCGTGAGTGCGGAACCAGTCATGCCGGGAACCGTACAAGTTCGAGTGCGCTCTAAGTCAAGGGCCCGCGATGACGTTCAGAAAAAAATCTATCCCCGCCCTCCTGACCCCATGAGACAATGCTCGCATCCTCGCTCATGAGGGGGCGCCGTCCGGAGGCGTTCGTTCGGTGGAGCGGGGTGCGGTGTCCGTCCTGATGTTTCGCAAACAGAAGGGCGGAGCTCGGAACCCCGTCGACGGAGGGCAGCCTCCGTGCGCTGAAGCCCTGAAATGGTGCAGCGCTAAAGGCGGGCAGAGGTCAGCCGCGGTGAGACCGGCCCGGGAAATCGAGGCCCCGGCACCGCGGTGGTTTCGGGCGGCCGACGTGCCAGCCCTGCCTCTGCCGGCCCAGACGGACCGGAACGCGTAAATCCCGCGGCGGGCGCTCGGTGAGCGCCACCACTGGACTACCCGACGCGGCACTCATCGAGCGCCCGCCACCCCCTCGTCACGAGGGGACGTTCTTTGACAGGTTCATCCCTCGGTGCCTTTGGCACGCGAGAACAAGAAGGTGTGTTTCGGGCCGCGCATGCGGGAGCCTCTCGGTCGGCCCCCTCCACCCTTGCGGGGGAGGGCTTTCGGCCTTGGCCTCGCAGGGGGCGAAGCCGCCGAGAAGCTTAGGCCGGAAGGGAGGGGGGTATTGGCATGGCGCGTGATGCGGTGTGGATCGCATGCCCCCCGTTCGCGCCCGCGCATGCGGGAGCCCAGGCACGACTCACCGTGTGGCACGTCTCGCCTGGATGCCCGATCGGAGGCGCGCACGACAGGCGCTTGGATCTGTGCGGCGCCGTCAATCGCGCCGGAAGATGACGCCGCCGAGCCATCCGGTGATGAGGGCGAGGGCAACGCAGATCAGCCCATAAAGCAGCGACTGGTTGCGGGCGAAGGTGGACATGGTGTCCTCGAGCCCGGTCTTGGTGACGCGCAGCGAATCGTCGGCGCGGGCGACCAGCAGCCGGTCGGAGAACAGGTAGGCGTCGGCGGTGTACGATCCGACCGGGATGTTCGCCGGCAGGTAGAAGGTGGTGCGGAAGATCAGGCTGCCGATGAAGGAGACGCCGACCCCCTGGTGATAGAGGCCGGCGCCGTCCTTGAGCCGGATGAAGGCCGCGCGGAAGTCGGCGACGGTCGGATCGTCGGCGGCGCGCTCGCCATAGCGGTAGGCGATGTTGTCGAAGCCGAGCTGCAGCCGTTCGAGCACCGGCGGGGTCGCCAGGTCCTCGACGTTGACCGAGGTCGACAGCGCATAGAAGGACGGCGCCGCCTGGAAGGTCTCCGATGCGGCGTTCGCCCAGATGCCGAAGATGCGTTCCTTGCGCCGCGCCACCACCGTTTCGCGGGGGCCCATGAGCAGCACCGCGATGTCGTAGCCGCCCACCCCGGAGACCGCCCGCGCGTCGCGGTCGATGACGCCGAACACCGTCACCGTGGTGCCGGTGAAGTTGGAGTTGATCGTCACCTCCGGCGTCGACAGCGCCACCGTGAGCTTCTCCGCTTGCGCCCCGCCGGCCGTTGCCAGGACGACGGCGAAGGTGAATGCCGCCAACCGGCTCATGGCACCATCTCCACCAGCCGCGCCAGCGAATAGGGCTCCACCGGGGTCGCCAGCAGGCCGGCGAGGAAGCGCACCGCCACCGCGAGCACCAACAGGGCGAGCAGGGCGCGCAGTTGCTCGCCGCGGATGTTCTGGCCGATGCGGGCGCCGAACTGCGCCCCGATGACCCCGCCGACCATCAGGATGATCGCCAGGATGATGTCGACCGACTGGTCCGACGCGGCATGGAGCACGGTCGCCACCGCCATCGTCGCCAGGATCTGGATGAGCGAGGTGCCGATCACCACGTTGGTCGGCACGCGCAGGAGATAGATCAGCGCCGGCACCATGATGAAGCCGCCGCCGATGCCGAGCAGGGCGCCGAGGAAGCCGATGCCCGATCCGAGCACGATGATCGGAATGACGCTGACGTAGAGCCGCGACTTCTGGAAGCGCATCTTGAAGGGCAGGCCGTGCACCCAGTTGTGCTGCCCCGGGCGGCGCAGCGGCGTCGGCCGCCCGCGCCGGGCGTTGATCATCGCCCGCGCCGATTCGGTGAGCATCAGCCCGCCGACCAGGCCGAGGAAGGTGACATAGGCCAGCGACACGATGAGGTCGAGCTGGCCGCCGGCGCGCAGCATGTTGAACACCAGCACGCCGAGGCTGCTGCCCAGGATGCCGGCCAGGAGCAGCACGGTCGCCAGCTTGAAGTCGATCATCCGCCGCCGCCAGTAGCTGAGCGCGGCCGAGGCCGAAGAGGCGACGATCTGCGGCGCCACGGTCGCCACCGAGACCACCGGCGGGATGCCGGAGAAGATCAGGAGCGGGGTAAGCAGGAAGCCGCCGCCGACCCCGAACATGCCCGACAGGAATCCGACCGCGCCGCCCATGCCGAGGACGATCAGCATGTTCACCGGCAGCTCGGCGATGGGCAGATAGATCAGCACGGCAAGAGTGGGTCGGCGGGGGTCGGATGCGCGGAAGAACCGGCCGCACGGATGTGCGGCGGATAAAGCGCCCGTCGTGCACACCTGTCAACGTGCGCGTGGCCGAAGCCGGCCGCGCCGGCGCCAGACGCGGACGGCGGTCCGCGCCGCGCCATCGGCGTCAGATGCGCTGGTCGGTCAGCGCCGTCACCAGGTCGCCGTCGATCTGGCCGGTTTCGGCGATCCCGTTCTCGCGCTGATAGGCCTTCACCGCATCGCGGGTTCGCAACCCGGCGACGCCGTCGGCCGGCCCCGGGTCGAAGCCCTGCTCGGCCAGCAGGGTCTGGATCTTCTTGACCAGCGCGGCGCGGTCGGCATCGCCGAGCGTGCTGCCGGGGGAGTCCCAGCCGCCCTCGGGCGTGCTCACCCCGTTGGCGTCGGCCAGCGGCGGCTTGGCGTGCCACGCCTGCACCTGGGCGCGCGCCTTGGCGAGGTCGTCTCCGGAGAGCAGCTTGGCCACCTCGTCGCGGCGCGCAGCGGCGTCCGTGTCGCCCTGGGCGGCGGCGATGGCGAACCACTTGTACGAGGTGACGAGGTCCTGCGGCGTGCCGAGGCCGCGCGCATAGATGACGCCGAGGTTGTACTGGCTGTCGCGCACGCCGTAGTCGCCGGCGGCCAGGAACCATTGCAGCGCCTTCTCCTGGTCGGGCGGCCCGCTCACCCCCTCGCTCATCAGGACGGCGAGGTTGTGCATGGCGTTGACGTTGCCCTGGTCGGCGGCGCGCTGATACCAGTCGACCGCCTTGGTGAGGTCCTTGCTGACGCCCTGGCCGCGCTCGTAGAGGCTGCCCAGGCGATACTGGGCGACGGCGACGCCGCCCTCGGCGGCGCGCTGATACCACGTGGCCGCCTTGGCCAGATCCTTGGCACCGTGGTCGCCGGCGGCATAGCGGGCGGCCACCTCGAAAGCGGCTGCCGGATCGCCGGAGGCGGCGGCGTTCACCAGCTTGGGCGAGCCGATGGCAGCATCGGGGGCGGCCGCGTTGCCGGCAGCCTGTGCGGCCGAAGTCAGCGTGACCGGCGCCGCCGCGTCAGCCGGCGACGCGGCGCTGGCGGTCGCCGGCGGCTGCTCGCTGAAGCTTGTGGTGGGTGGCGCGGCATTGCCGGCGCCGAAGCGGCTGTCGACGGCGCCCGGCGCGGAGAAGGCGAGGCTCGCATCGGGCGTCGCCGAGGGTGCCACCAATGCGGGCGCATTGCTGCCGCCGCTCGGCGAGACGGCACCGGCTGCGGCCAGCGCGTCGTCGGCCGCCGATGTCGGTGCATCGACGGCGGCCACCGGCGCGGGCACGATCAGATGGTCGGGCGCGTCGCCGACGGTGCCGTAGATCTTGACGGCACCGATGGCCAGAACGATCGCCGCGGCGGCGAGCAGCAGCGGCCGCTTGCGGTTGCGGATCGCCTGGCTGATGCGGGAAAAGGCGCCGCTCTTGTGCTCGGTCTCTTCGCCGGCAGCCTCGGCCGCTGGTGCTTCGACCTCATGGACCTCGGCGGCAGCCGCCTGCGCCGCCCGGCGCGCCGCGGCGATGAAATCGGCCCGCCGGTCGCCGGTCGCGGGCTTCTGCGGCGGGGCAACCGCCGGCGCGGCGCCCTTGGCCGCCGTCAGGCCGGACGGCACCGGCGCATCGATCCCATGGGTGCCCGTCGCCTGCTCTTCGGCGCCGGCCGTGCGCTCCAGCCGGTCGAGGCGATCGACCACCTGGGTCAGCGTCTGTTCGACGGCTTCGGGTTCCGCCCCGGCATGGGCCGGATGGTCCTCGGTCGCCGCCCTCAGGTTGTCGAGGTCCTGGCGCAACGCCCGGATGAGATCGGAATTGATGCCCCGGTCGTCGAGCGAAGCGGACAATTCGTTGACCGCGGCGCGCGCCTCGGCGCGGGCCGCCTCGATCGATTCGCGGTGGCTCTCGGAGAGGCGCGACTGCAGCTTCTCGAGGCTTTCCTCGACGTGGCGCAGCATAGCGGCGCGCGGCTGGTCGGCGTCGAGCTGGCTGGCGAGGCGGGCGACCTGGGCTTCCAGCTCGGCCAGACCGGTGGTTTGGGAATCGGAGCTGGTCACCGCCTCGAGCCGCGTCGCCAACTCGCGGATCTGCCGCTCGAGATGGTCGGTGTCGGCCGCGCCGCGTCCGGCGATCTCCCGGCGGATGGCGGCGATTTCCGTCTTGATCTCGTCGAGCGCCGCCGCCGGTTCGTGCTGCGAGGCGCTGAGCCCCTCGACCGATTCGACCAGGCTCTGCAGGCGGGCGTGCATGGTGGCGATCGAAGCGACGGCCGGCGCACGGTCGAGCAGGTCGTCGATGCGCGCGGCGATCTCATCGAGCCGCCCGACAACCGAGGGCGCGCTGCGCTCGGAAAGCGTCGCCACGATGTTCTTGCTGAGCGCGTCGAGCCGGTGTTCCAGGCGCTCGACCGCTTCCTGCGATGCGACCGCGGCATTGCGGTTGGCGACCGCCACCTTGAGCTCCTCGCCGAGAACGGCGAGCTGGCCTTCGAGGCGCTCCATGGCCTTGTCGGCAGCGCCTTCATTGCGCGTGAACAGGCCTGCCTTGAGCTCGGTCGAGAGCGCTTCCCAGCGGCGCTCGAGGCGTTCGACGGCATGATCGGCAGCGCCGCTGCCGCTGCTGCGGCCCGCGAGGCCCGCCTTCAGTTCGCTCGAGAGCGCGTCCAGCCGGCGCTCGATACGTTCGGTGGAATGATCGGGTGCGACATCGCCGCGGCCCGCAAGGCTTGCCTTCAGCTCGCCGCTCAGCGTCTCCAGCCGGCGCTCGATGCGTTCGGCCGAATGATCGGGTGCGCCGCCGCCGCGCCCGGCGAGGCCTGCCTTCAGGTCTGTGCTGAGTGCTTCCATGCGGCGCTCGAGGCGCTCGACGGCCGGATTGACCGACGGCTCCTTGCGTCCGGCAAGGGCGGCTTCGACGCTGCGGCCGATTTCGGCGACGCGCATTTCGAGCCGCTGGATGGCACGCGGCGAATCGTCGGCCTCGAGCGCCCGCCTGAGCGCCGAGACCTCTTCGCCGAGAGCGTCGAGACGGGAAACATCGGGGCTCTTGCGGGCCAGTTCTTCCAGCCGGGCCGAGATCGCCTCGCTGCGCGCCTCGATCTGCTGCAGCGACGGCTGGGCGGCGGTCTGTTCGACCACGCCGCGCAGGGATGCGAGATCGCCGCGGATGGCGGTGAGCAGCGAGCGGTCGATCGGCCTTTCGGCGGACAGCGCCTCGATGCGGCGCGCCAGGTCGAAGGTTGCGCCGGAATCCTGGGCGTCGGAGCGGGTGAGCGACGTCACCTGTTCGGTCAAGGCGGCCAGATCGGTACGCAGCGCCGCCATGGAGGCGGAGAGCGCCTTCTGGTCGCGGCGCATGGCCAGCGTTTCGGCGCGCTCGTCGAGCATGCGCTGGTGGGCGGAGATTTCGGCGATCGCCGCGGCAAGGTCGTTGCCCTTGCCGGTCCGCTCAGTTGCGGCCGCGGGCGCCGGTTGCGGCGGTGCCTGGTCGGGGCTGGCGAGCCGGCTGCTGATGTCGGCCAGTTGCTGCTCGATGCGCGCGATCTGGTCGGTTTCGGCGGCCGGCGCCGCTACCGGTTCGCGGGGCTGGACGAGGCGCGCTTTGGCTTCGTCGATGCGCGCTTCGAGGCCGCGGAGCGCCGCGTCGATGGTCGCCGCGCGCTCATCGACGCCGTGCGGGCGGGCCTGTGGCGGCTCGGCGAGCAGTGCCGTCAGCCGCGAGCCGATATCGTTGAGGGCCGGCTCTTCGTTCGGGGGCGCCGCGCGCGCCCCCATCCTGGCAATGCGCTGGTCGAGGTCGCGGATCGCTTCGGTCACGCGCCTGACGTCGGCGGCCGGTGCCACCGGCCCGGCGGCGCGCTGTCCTTCGATCATCGTACGGGCACGTTCGTCGGCATCTTCGATGTCGCGGGCGAGCTTCTCGACCATTGCGGAAACCCCCTTGAGCGAACCGTCAGCCCGGCCATCAGCCTGGCGGGCAAGGCGTTGCTCGATCTCGTCGAGACGCCTGATGAGGTTCGGAACCGTTGCGCGCGACCGGTCGTCCATGGAGCGCAGCCGGGTGGTCAGGCGGTCGAGTGCGGCGGCGATCGCCGAGGGATGGTCAGGGCCGGCGTCGGGGGCCTCGCCGAGGTCTCCTTCGCCGGCGGTGCTCAGCCATTCGCTGACTGTGAGGCCGGCGCGCCGGGCTGCCTTGTAGATGGCGTCACGCGTCTCTTCGTCGACTCCCCGGAGGCTCCACGGCATGCCCGATTTCATTGCTCGACCCCTCGCCGCGGCGCAGGTGGCAGCAGAATCCCGCGCGGAATCTGCCAGTTGCTGACGCCCGCAGGGAATCGGGGCGTGCCTGCGCCTCGGCCGAGAGTTCGTCCAACATGGTAAACAAGCCGTTAACCAGCAGCGGTGAAAGGAATCTTCTGGTAACAAGGCTTAACGATTCCTGCTCGTGAGGACCGCCGTCCGGGCACAGGAAGCGCCGGCCGGGTCTGGACGCGGTGGCTCTCAGGGGTTAAGAGGGACAGGTATATATTCCTGTCCCGAATCGCTTCGGGGGACCCGGCGGCACGGAGGGGCTCGGCGTGTTGTCCCATGCCCGCATCTGGTCGGCGATCGATCGACTTGCCGAACGCAAACGGCTGAGTGCTTCCGGGCTGGCGCGGCTGGCCGGGCTCGACCCGACCACATTCAACAAGTCCAAGCGGGTGGCCGCCGACGGGCGGCCGCGCTGGCCATCGACCGAGAGCATCGCCAAGATCCTGGCCGCGACCGGCATCGACATCGGCGGCTTCCTCGGGCTGTCCACGCCCGCCCGCCGCCAGCCGGTGGGCCGGCCGGTGCCGCTGCTTGGCTTCGCCCAGGCGGGCGCCGGCGGCTTCTTCGACGACGCCGGCTTTCCGGCGGGCAGCGGCTGGGACGAGGTCGACTTTCCGGCCAATGCCCGTGACAACGTCTTCGCCCTCCAGGTCACCGGCGATTCCATGCTGCCGCTCTACCGAGACGGCGATCGCCTGATCGTGGCGCGCGACGTCGGCTGCCGGAAGGGCGACCGCGTCGTCGTCAAGACGGCCGACGGTGAGGTCATGGCGAAGATCCTGATGAAGAAGACGGCGCGCATGGTCGAGCTCGCCTCGCTCAACCCCGCCCATCCCGGCCGCTCGTTCAACCTGCGCGACGTCGAGTGGATCGCGCGCATCATCTGGGCCAGCCAGTGAAGCGGCTCGGCCTGCTTCTGCTGCTTCTCCTCTCCGTCGCCTCGGCGCAAGCCGAGGTGGTGATCTTGCCGTCGGTACGCAACGTCACGCCGCCCGACATGACCCCTGGGCCCGAGGTCACCGGGCCGGTGGAGCGCGTTCCGGCGCCGCCGCCGAAGCCGCGCTGGTGGCGCTTCTTCCTGCCTGAGACGACCGACGCTGCGACCTTCAAGGCGGACGACAAGACCATCCGCATCGCCGGCGTCGATCCGCCGCCGGTCGATGCCACCTGTCCGCTGGCCGCAGGTGGCTCATGGCCCTGCGGCCAAACCGCACTCTATTCCCTGCGTCGCTTCCTGCACGGCCGCGCCATCGAATGCTATTTCCCGGAGAGCGCCGGCGTCACCGACATCACGGCGCCCTGCCGGGTGGGGACGAGCGACATCGGCCTGTGGCTGCTCTCCCAGGGTTGGGGGCGGCCGAACGACCTTGCCACCGACGACTATCGCTCCGCAGCGACCGACGCGCGCTGCGCCGGGCGCGGCATCTGGCGCGGAGAGACGCCGCCCGCCGACTGCCCGACGCCGGCGAAGACGAATTAGGTGACCAGTTCGCCGGCGAGCGCCCTGCCGATCAGCGCCCGCGTCTCGGCAATGCCGTAGATCGACACGAACGAGCCGAAGCGGGGCCCGCGCTCCTGGCCGAGCAGGATCTCGTACAGCGTCGAGAACCACGCCACCGATACGCCCGGCCCGCCGTCGGGCCCCTTGCGCTCGGCGTCCTGATAGCGCGGCACTGCCCGTGCCACATCGAGCACGGCATGCTGGATTGCCTCGGCTTCCGCATCGGCGGCAAGTGTCGCCAGCTTGGCGTCGAGCGCTTCAAGCGCCGCCCGTTCGACCGCGTCCGGCTCGCGGAACACCTTCTTGGGCGCGACGAAGTCGTGATAGTAGCGCACCGCATAGCCGACCAGCTCGTCGAGCTTGGGATGGCTCTCCGGCGTGACGCCCTTCACGTGGCGCACGATGAAGCCCCACAGCACGTCCTTGTCGTTGGCGTTGGAGGCGCTGGCGAGATTGAGCAGCATCGAAAATGCGATCGGCATCTCGATCGCCGGCGGGGCGCCGGAATGGATGTGCCACACCGGGTTGCCCAGCCGCTGGTCGTCCGCCTGGCGCGGGTAGGCATCGAGGAAGGAGAAGTACTCGTCGACCGCCTTGGGGATGACGTCGAAATAGAGCCGCTTGGCCGCCCTCGGCTTCTGGAACATGAACAGCGACAGGCTCTCCGGCGAGGCATAGGCCAGCCAATCGTCGATGGTCAGGCCATTGCCCTTCGACTTGGAGATCTTCTGGCCGCGCTCGTCGAGGAAGAGCTCGTAGTTGAAGCCGTCCGGCGGCTCGGCGCCAAGCACCGCGCAGATGCGGCTCGACAGCTTGACCGATTCGATCAGGTCCTTGCCCGACATCTCGTAGTCGATGCCGAGCGCCGCCCAGCGCAGCGCCCAGTCGGCCTTCCACTGGCACTTGACGGCACCGCCGGTGATCGGGACGGAGGTCAGCTTGTCGCCGTTGTCGGGATCGCGGAAGAGGATGGTGCCGGCGGCGACGTCGCGCTCGATGATCGGCACCTGCAATACGGCGCCGCTCTTCGGCGAGATCGGCAGGAAGGGCGAATAGGACTGCTGGCGTTCCTCGCGCAGCGACGGCAGCATGATCGCCATCACCTCGTCGTAGACCTCCAGCATCCGCTTGAGCATCGTGTCGAAGCGGCCGGCCTTGTAATAGTCGGTCGAGCTGACGAACTCGTAGGCGAAGCCGAAGCGGTCGAGGAAAGCGCGCAGGCGCGCATTGTTGGCGGCGCCGAAGCTCGGATATTCGTTCGAGAACGGGTCCGGCACGGCGGTCAGCGGCTGGTTGAGATGAGCCCGCATCATCTCCTGGTTGGGGACGTTGCCGGGGACCTTCCTGAGGCCGTCCATGTCGTCCGAAAAGCAGATGAGGCGCGTCGGCACCTGATCCTCGGTGATCAGCCGGAAGGCGGTCCTCACCATGGTCGTGCGGGCGACCTCGCCGAATGTGCCGATATGCGGCAGGCCGGAGGGGCCGTAGCCGGTCTCGAAGGTGACCTCGCGCACCGGCGCCTGGCTGCGCTTCAGCCGTTCCACCAGCTTCTGCGCCTCCTCGAACGGCCAGGCTTTCGAGCGCCGGGCGGCGGCAAGGAGGTCGGGGGAAATGGCGAGCGGCGGCGGGCTGGCGGTCGACAAGGCAACGGTTCCTGGATGGAGGCGCGGCGGACCCTAAGAACCACGGGCGCCGCCGTCAACAATCGCGCCTTGCAGCCGGGCCGGCGAGGCCATACGTTCCGCCCCGCTAGGCACCCGACCCAGGACGACAAACGCGATGAGCAAGACGGTCAAGCCGGTCTCCGAGCAGGAGGCGTTGATCTACACCATGGTGACCCTGTCAGCCGCCGACCGCAGCATGACCGACGGCGAGCTGATGAAGATCGGCGACATCGTCAAGACCCTGCCGATCTTCCGCGATTTCGAGCGCGACCGGCTGGTGGCGGTGGCCGAGGCCTGCGGTACCCTGCTGCAGGAGGAGGACGGCCTGGAGACGGTGCTTGCGGTCATCTCCACCTCGCTGCCGCAGCGCCTCTACGAGACGGCCTATGCGGTGGCCGTCGAGGTAGCCGCCGCCGATCTGCACGTCGAGCAGGAGGAGCTGCGCTTCCTGCAGATTCTCCGCGACGCGCTCAACCTCGATCCGTTGGCGACCGCTGCGATCGAGCGCGGCGCCCGCGCCCGCTATCGTACATCCTAGAAGAAGCCGACCGGGAAATAGCGGAGATAGAGCTCCGTATAGATGCCCTTCTCGTAGACCGCCTGGAGGGCGGCGTTGACCGCGTGCTTGAGATCGGTCGACCCCTTGGCGAAGGCGATGGCGTAGCCCTGGCCGAAGAAGCGCGTCTCCAGATAGGGGCCGCCGGCAAAGACGCAGCAATCACTGGCCCCGGTGCTGGCCAGCCAGAAGGAAAGCTGTAGCCCGTCGCCGAAATGGGCGTCGGCCGCCCCCGATTTGACCGCCTCGCGCGCCGCCTCCGTCGTCGGATAGAGCTTGCGGCCGATCTCCGGGAACATCGAGGCGAGGTAGGCCTCGTGGGCGGTGCCCGTCACCACGGCCAGCGTGTGGCCGCGCAGCCCCTGCGGCGAGATGTCGAGCCCGGCCTCGCCGCGCCTGACGACAAAGCGCGCCGGCAGGCGCAGATAGACGTCGGAGAAGTCCATCGTCGCCCGGTTCTCGGCGGTTATCGCGATGCCGGCGATGACCGCATCGGCGGTCTTGTCGGCAAGGTGGCCGGTGAGGTCGTCCCACTGCCGCGCCTGGATCGTGCACGGCACCGCCAGCTCGGTACAGATCGCCCGCGCCAGGTCGATGTTGAAGCCGGTCAGGTGGCCGTTGGCATCGAGGAAATTGAACGGCGGAAAGTTGTCGGTGGTGATGAAGCGGATGGCCTGCACGGCGCCGGCCGGCGGGCGCTCGATGCGCTCCTTGGGGTCCCAGAAATCGGGAACGATGGCGTCGTGCCCGACGGCGGAAAACGGACCCGAGGCGACCGGCGGTGCCGGGCGCGGCTGGGCCGCGGCTGGCGGCGCCGCCGGCGGTTCGGCGTCCGGCAGTGGCTCAGGAGCCGGCAGCAGGGCCGAGGGCGGCACAATGGAGATCGGCGCCTCCTGCGCCGCCGCCAGGACCAGCCCAGCGCCGGCCACAACCGCCACAATCGCCGCAGCCAGGGTGGTGCGACGCAAGATCGCAGAAGAAAGCATGACTCTCAGGGCTTCAACGTAAGATTGAGGCTTCACGAACCGCACGATTCCTGCTGACAATAGCACGGGCAAGATGTGGCGCACGTCCGAGGCGAGGACGCCCGGGGGGCACGTGGCAACATACCAGTTGGGCAATCGCCCGGTCGCGTTCTCGCGCGCCGGCGACGATTCGGACGAGGCCTACGCCGAACGGGCGCGGCGGCTGGGGCTGCCTTTTGCATCCGAAGTCCGGCTCGCCGAGGGCGCCGCCGTCGACATGGCGGCCATCCGCCGCGGCACCTTCGCCAAGTCGCCGGGCACCGCCGGCCTCGCCTTCGTGGCGCCTGAAGAAGAGACGCTGCCCGAAATCGCCCACTGGCTCACGCGCTATCCCGTCGCCCGCCAGCGCCTGTGCGTCGCCACGCCGATGGCCATCCGCTCCGCTCTGGTAGACGCCGGTGCCCGGCGCTTTGCCACCAATGCCGTCACCCGGCTGGCGACCCTCTACCCGGACCTGTCGGCGCGCCGGGTGGTCACCGGCCGTCAGCTCTTCGCAGGTCTCGCTTTGGCCGCCACCATCGTGCTCGGCGTTCGCGTCGCACCGCTGGCGACCGCCATCGCGCTCAACCTGATCGGCGCCTTCTTCTTCTTTGGCGTGTCCGTGCTGCGCTTCATCGCCGCCGGCTTCGTCTCGGGGCGCACGCTTGGTGACGCCGATGCGGCGGGCGACGAGGGGGACGACGACCTGCCCGTCTACACGATCCTGGTGCCGCTGCTCCACGAGGCGCATCTGGTTGCCGATCTGGTGGCGGCGCTCGGCCGCATCGACTGGCCGCACGATCGCCTCGACATCAAGCTGATCGTCGAGGCCGACGATCCGGAGACGGTCGCGGCGGCCAGGGTGTGGGGGCACGGACCGCCCTTCGAGGTCATTGTCGTACCGCCAGGCCAGCCGCGCACCAAGCCGAAGGCGCTGTCCTTCGCCCTGCCGTTTGCCCGCGGCGCATTCGTCACCGTTTACGATGCCGAGGACCAGCCGCACCCCCGGCAATTGCGCGCCGCCTATCGCACCTTCCAGCACCTGCCGCCGGAGGTCGCCTGCCTGCAGGCGACGCTTGCCGTCGACAACGCCTCCACCAGCCTCATCGCGCAGAGTTTTGCCATCGAATACTCGGCCCTGTTCGACGGGCTCCTGCCGGCGCTCGCCGCCCTCGACATGCCGCTGCCGCTCGGCGGTACCTCGAACCACTTCCGCCGCGCGGCGCTCACCGAGGTCGGCGGGTGGGACCCGTTCAACGTCACCGAGGACGCCGATCTCGGCCTGCGCCTGGCGCGCTTCGGCTACCGCTCGGGGACGCTCGACCTGGAGACCCTGGAAGAGGCGCCGGCGAAGCTCGGCCCGTGGATGCGCCAGCGCACCCGCTGGTTCAAGGGCTGGATGCAGACCTGGCTGGTGCACACCCGCCATCCGCTGCGCCTGCTGCACGAGCTCGGCTGGCGCCGCTTCCTCGGCTTCAACCTGATCGGCACCGGCCTCATCGTCTCGGCCCTGATCCATCCGCTCTATCTGGTCACGCTGGTTGCCCTGGCGACCAACCCGCTCGACCTGTGGGGCGATGGCAGCGCCTTCGCGGCGATGACGGTCGGCATCAATCTGTTCAATCTCTTCGCCGGCTACGCCGCCATGGCGGTGCTCGCCCGGCGCACTCTGGAGCTGCGCGGCAAGCAACGCCAGGCCTGGGCGCTCACCCTGTTGCCCTTCTATTGGCTGATGATGTCGCTGGCGTGCTACCGGGCGCTCGCCCAGCTCGTCGTCAAACCGCACAAATGGGAGAAGACGCCCCATCGCGGGCGCGAGGCCGATGTCGGCGGCTCAATCGATGGGAAGTGGAGCGGGTGAAGGGAATCGAACCCTCGTATGCAGCTTGGGAAGCTGCCGTTCTGCCATTGAACTACACCCGCTTGAAGGCGGAGATATAAGGCCATCGCGCGGCCGAAGGCAATCTGCCGCCGCAGCCGGCGGCTTGCCCCGCTCCGGCGCATGACGGAGAGTGGCCGCGCTTCAGGTCGCGGCTTCTTTTTGTGACAAGGGGGTTGGCGGATGTCCGACGCCGATCTGCTGGCGGAAATCGAAGATGCCATCGATGCGGTCGCGCCGCTGTCGGAGCTCAGCACGCGCGTGCAGGCGCTGGCCCACCTCGCCGACGCAGCGGGCGAGGACGGCATCCGCTACCTGATCGCCCGCGGCATCGTCGAGAATCGCGGCGAACTGCCCCAGTCGGCGCTGGCGACGTTTCAGCAGGCGCGCGACATGGCGCTCAGCGCCGGCGTCGTCGGGCAACTGGCGCGCATCTCCCGCGAGATCGCCCGCGTGCGCTCGTGGAGCGGCGATATCGCCGGGGCTGCCATGGAGCTCCTGCGCTCGGTCGCCGAGATCGAGCAGTCGGATGCGGGCCTCGCCCGCGAGCGGGCAGGAAGCGGCAGCGGGCTCGGTGAGCGGCCGGCGCGTGACGACGTCGCCCGCCGCGGCCGCCAGGAAGTCCACATCCGCGTCGACCGCGCCTCGACCGTGGCCGAGATCGGCCGCCTCGACATCGAAGCCGGCCGTTACGAGGCAGCCCTGCCGGCGCTCGACGAGGCGGCGCGCCAGGCCGGCAACCTGCCGCCGCGCGAGGCTGGGCGCATCGCCTATAACCGCTGCGAATCCTGGTTCGGCCTCGGCCGCACCGACCGCTGCCGCGAGCTCATCGAGGAGACGGCGCCGCTCTTTTCCAAGGCCTATCCGCGCGACCTCTTCCGCGTGCGCCTGCTCAAGGCCCGCTGCCTGTTGCAGGACGGCGACCGCGATGGGGCCGCCGAGCTTGCCCGCCAGGCGGCCGCGGCGCTGGGCGGCGACGACGATTCCTACGAGAAGGGGGCCGAGTGGCTTGTCTTCGACGGGCTCATCAAGGAGCATGACGATCCGGAGGCGGCGATCGATGCCCTGCGCGCCGCGCGCCTGCGCTTCGCCGACGACAACCTGCCGCGCCATGAGGTGGAGGCGTGCATCTCGCTTGCCCGCATCCTGGCCAGGCATGGCCACATGCCGGAGGCGGAGATCACCGTCGCCGAGGCGCTTGCCCGCGCCGCCGGCCTGCCGGCGCTTGCCGATCAGGTGCGCACCGCGGCCTACTCGTTCTGGTCGCCTGACAAGATCGCCGACCTCGCCGGCGACAACGCGCTCGCCCCCGGAGCGGCCGGGCAGGGGACGCGCTTCCTGGTCCTGTCGACGCTCGGCAGCGGCGGCTTCGGCACGGTCGAGCGGGCGATCGACATGGCGACCGGCGAGCAGGTCGCCATCAAGCGGCTGAAAGCCGATCGCGGCCGCACCAGCGCCGCCCGCGCGCTGATCGACACGACGGTCCGCCGCGAAGTCGAGGCGGCACGCAGAGTACCGCCGCGCTTTGCCGCGCGGACACGCTATCTCAACGTCACCGAGGCCGGCGACCTCATCCTCGTCCAGGACTTCGTCGACGGCCCGACGCTGCGCAAGGTCCTCAGCGACGGCACTGCCGATCTCGCCAGGCGCCTCGGCTTTGCTGCGCAGCTCGCCCGCGGTGTCGCCGCGCTCCATGCCCACGAGGTCGCCCATCGCGATCTCAAGCCGGAGAACGTCATCCTGCGCGGCGGCAGCGGACCGGTGCTCATCGATCTCGGCCTGGCGGCGCTGATGGGAACCTCCGACGTCTTCGCCGGCATGGGCACGCCCGGCTATGCACCGCCCGAGCAGTGGAAGGCCGGCACGGCCCCCAAGGTCTTCGGCAGCGAGGACGTCTATGCGCTCGGCCGCGTCATCGAGGAACTTGGCGGCGCGCCGCCGCCCGACAATCGCCTGGCGACGCGGCTCAAGGCACGCTTCGGCCTCGGCGCCGAGCGTGGTCTCGATATCGACGGCGGGTTGCGCAGGATGCTGGCACGCATGACCGACGAAGACCCGGCCAAGCGCGACGTCGATCTCGGCGACCTGGCCGGCGCCCTCGACGCGGCCGCCGCCAGCGCCCGCAAGGTGGTCAGTTCGTAGCCGGCGCGGCGGCCGCCACCGTCTTCTCCCCGGCCAGCGTGAAGAGGTCGTAGGTGACCTGGTGCTTGGCCTGACCGAGCACCCTCAGCGTCAGCGTCTCGTCGTGCTCGGCCGTGTAGGTGAGGCTGGAGAACCAGCTCGAGCCATAGGCGGCGGTCACCCCCTTGCCGTCGCGCAGCAGCATGAGATTGAGCGTCCCGCTGTATTCGCCGTAGGCGACGAAGGTGTAGGCGTGGCCGGCAGCGACCTTGACCGCGTGCTCGCGATAGGAGGTCGGACCGACGGTTACCGCCTCGCTGGTCTTGAGCGATGCCGGCACCTTCGCCGTCTCGTCGACCGGGCCACCGGTCTTCTCTTCCAGCGCGGTGCGGGCGTCGGCGACCACCGTGTTCTCGTGGCTGTCGAAGAGCGCCAGCGCCTTCTGCCACTCGTCCTTGGCCGCCGCCAGGTCGAAGCTTGCCGGATCGAGGACGGCGCGGATCAGGTCGGCGCGCTGGGCGTAGTTCAGCATCACCGCGCTTGGGCTACGCCCGCCGTCGCGGATGTCGACCGTGCCGCCGCTGAGGATCGCCACCACCTTGCCGCTGGCATCGACGATCGGGCTGCCGCTGGCGCCGCCGGTCGCCGGCAGGCTGTTCTCGACCAGGAGGGCGTGTGCCGCGTCGGCGTGGAACAGGAAATAGTCCGAGAGCGCCGTCACCCGCCCGAACTGAACCACCGGGTTGGGGCTGAGCTGGGCGAGCTTCTGCGCGCCGGTGCCCTCCACCGGGTAGCCGGCGAAGGCCAGCGGGTCGCCGGCCTTGAGCGTGGTCGGATCGTCGGCGATCGCGAAGAACTTGCCGAGGTCGGCCGTCGGGTCGACCGCGAGGATGGCGACGTCATAGGCCGATGGCATCGCCGCGCCGTCGGTCAGCGACTGGAAGCCCTTGCTGGTGGCGATCGCCTGGTCGACGAAATTGTTGAAGGCGTCGTAGCCGGGGTGGACCCGTTTTCCGGTCACGGGAATGCCGTCGGCGGCGTCCGGCCTGCGCACCAGAATGTGCTCGCCCGGCTTCAGCCTGTCCATCACCGCGGCGACGTGGGCGTTGGTCACCAGCATCCCGGCCTTGAGCGGCCAGGCGGTGCCGATGACGTGGGCGAGGCCCTGGCCGTCTTCCAGGACGACGGCGAACGCGCCGGCGCGCAGGAAATCGATCGTTGGGAACGCGCCCTGCGCCTCTTTGCTGACCGCGGACCGCATGTCGGCCATCTGCTGGGTGAACTGCTCGATGCGGGCATTGGTCTGCTGGTTCAGCCACCATCCGGCGCCGACCGCGACCACCACCACGGCGGCCAGCGCCGACACTGCCGTCTTGATGTGCGCGGTGACCTTGCCCGTCGGCGTCACCGTCGCCTGGGCGAGCGTGCTCATCAGGCCGTCGCTCCGCGCCGCGCGCTTGAGGTGGACGCGGATCACCGGCCCCTTCTTGTTGCCGAAGCGGATCGTCGCATTGTCGGTGATCGGCTGGCCCTGTTCCGGCGGGTAGCCGTTCACCTCGAAATAGTGGTTGCCGAAGGCCTCGATGACGTAGTCGCCGGATTCCTGGCGATAGAGCCGGCCGTGCTTGCCGCCGATCATGCGGGCAGTGGGCGGGAAGACGACGTCGCAGTTCGATTCGCGCCCGAAGACGATCTCGTCGGTGCCGATTTCGAACGTCTTGCTCTCGGAGAGATCGAATGCCGGATCGTCGGATTTGCCTTTGACCGGTTCGATCGTGACCTGCCAGTCCATCTGCGGCTCGCTTCAAGCTGTCGACCAAAGCTGAAGCCAATAGACTAGCAACGACAAAACGGCAAAAAAAGGCTGGATTCGGCACAGTATTGCGACACTATCTGGCCCCCATTGCGAGCATAATGACCGTCATGAATCGCGAAGACATTGCCGGGGTGCTTTCGTCGGTACGCCTGTTCCGCGGAGCCGATCCGGCGCTGCTCAAGCGGATTGCGCAGCAGCCGCGCGCCCGCCGCCAGACCAAGCCCGACGAACCGGTCTACGAGATCGGCGATCCCGCCGATGCCATCTTCTTCGCCTATCCCGCCGAGACCCATGCCGTCGGCCCGCGCGGCATCGTCGAACTGGTGCTGCCGGTGGGCGAGGCGGGGCTCCCCGGGCACGTCGAGCACGTCGTCGAAGGCGACGCCTTCGGCGAGTTCGAGTTCGTTGCCGCCGGCCTCGTCGACGGCAAATATGTCCGCCGCTCATCGGCGCGAACGCTTCTTGCCTGCGACCTCTACCGCATTCCCTTCTCGCTCATCGCGCCCCTTCTCGCCGAACAGGAGGCCGTGCGCGGCCGCCTCATCCGCCTGTCGATGGAGCGGCTGATCTCGGCGCTCAACGTCAAGACCACCCACTTCCTCGGCGACCGTGACATCGCGCTCGCCAACTGGCTGATCGACGCCGCCGACAATGTCGGCATCGCTGAGGGCCGCCACGTCCGCTTCTCGCGGGCGATGAACCAGCGCGAAATCGCCGAGGCGCTGGGCGTCAGTCGCGAGACCATCAGCCTCAGATTGAACGAATGGGAGCGCGCCGGTCTGCTCAACACCGGCGGCCAGTCGCAGCGCTTCGAGATCCTCGACTATCCGCGCGTGGCGCTCCGCGCCGCGGTGCGCAAGAACGATGCGCCGGCCGCGATCGCCGCCGCGATCGAGGAGATCGACGCTGACCTCAACCGCGGCGATCTGGTCAGGGCGCGCAACGTCGCCCTCGACATGCTCACCTTCTTCCCGGCGAGCCCGGAGCTCCGCCATCGCGTGGCGCTGGCCGCCATGCGTGCCGGCGCCGTGCGCGAGGCGGTCGAGGTTCTGGCGCAGAGCGGCTACGCCACCGGCGGCGACATCGAGGAACTGCGCGAACGGGTGAAGGTGGGGCTCACCCATCCGAGCGTCGCGCCGGTGCGCCTGTTCTCCGGCGATGCCGAGGCGGACGATGACGCCGAGCCGGGCGAAGCGGCCGGGGCGCGTCTGCCGGCGCTGGTCGAGGACATCGCGGCGATCGAGGCGCGCGCCCGCAAGGAGATGGCCTTCGCCACCGACGACCCCGGCGGGCGGCAGAAATACGCCGCCATCTCGGCGCAGCTCTACGACACCGTCTTTGCCGCCACCGGCGGCACCTATGCCGGCATCAATGCGGCGATGATGGCCTCCGTCGCCGGCAACGGCAAACGCTCGGTGACGCTCGCTCGGCGCATCATCGCAGCGCTCGGCAAGGCGCCTGTGGGCTACTGGGCCAACGCCACGCTGGGCGAGGCCCACCTGCTCGTCGGCGAGGGCAAGGCGGCTCTCGCCGCCTTCGCTGCCGCTGCCCGTCAGGACGACGCCTCCGACGGCAAGCTCTCCTCCACGCGCCTGCAGGTGCGCCGCATCGGGGCTCATGCCGATGTCGCTGTCGCGGCCGTCCTCGACCGGCTGCCGGTCGGCAGCGTCGCCGTCTATTGCGGTCCGTTGGGCCGGCGATCTTGACGCGGACGCAGAGGAGCGCCTCGCGGAGAGCCTGCCGCCGCGCATCGCCGCGGCGCTCGCCGCCGAAGGCGTCCGCTACGTCTATGGCAGCCTCGCCTCCGGCGCCGACATCCTGTTTGCGGAAGCCGCGCTTGCCGCCGGCTGCGACCTCACCGTCGTCCTGCCGTTTCCGGTGGAGAGCTTCGTTGCGACCGCGGTCGCCATCGGTACGGGGGCCGACCGTTGGGGCGAGCGCTTCCGCGCCTGTCTCAACCGCTCGACCGCGCTTATCGCTGCCGTCGATCACCCGCCGCACAGCCGCGCCCTCGACGCCCACCTCTATCGCGGCCTGCGCCTCGCCGCCGGCCTTGCCCTCATGCACGCCGACGCCCTGACATCGCACGGCGTCATGCTCGCCGCATCCGACGGCATGGCCAGCAACCGGACTGGCACCGCCCAGGCGATGCGCGAGTGGACCGCCGCCGGGCGGAAGCTCGTCACCATCCCGGCCGGGGCGGACGGGGAGGAGGCCGGCGCCTGGGGAGCGGACGTGTTCGCGCCGGTCGTCTTCCTGTGGCCGCTCGAGCCGTCGGCCGATATTGCCGCGCTCTGCCGCGAGGCGGGCGCCAGAACCGGCCAGTCGCTCGAACTTGTCGCGCGCTCCTCGCGCGACCGCCGCACCGGTGCAGCCGTGCGCCTGCCCGATATCAAGGCCGCGCTCGACGTGCTGTCGGCGCTCGCCGGCCTTTGCCGGGAGGCTGCGGCGCCGGTGCGCATCATCGGCGATTTCGGACCCGTGTTCGATGCCCGCGGCGGGCTGAGCGACACGGCGCTGTCGCGCCTGGCGGGCGCCTCGGACCTGATCGGCTTCCCGGCTGCCGTGCCGATCGCCACGGTAGCCTTCGCCGCCGAGGCGCGCCTGGAGGCGGAGGGGCAGGTGACCCTCATCCCCATCGGCCGGACGACGGCGGGGCCGGCGGCCGAAGGCCGGCCGCTCGCCGCCCGCGCGGTCTATGCCCTGTCCTTTGCCGGCAGCGACGTCTTGCCGGCATTGGCGGCGCCCTGAGGGCAAAAGAAACGGCCGGCCCCGAAAGGGACCGGCCACCAATCCGCAGGCAATGCAGAGCGATCAGTTCTGCGCCATCGTGTCCTTGATCCACTGGGCGAAGGGCGCCACGCGGCCGTAGACGCCGGGGAGCGCCGGATTGCCGCACTGGATGCCCCAGCTGACCACGCCAACCAGCATGTAGCCCTTGCCGTCGGCGAGCGGCGCCACCAGCGGCCCGCCGCTATCACCGTAGCAGGAGTCCTTGGCGCCTTCCGGGCTGCCGGCGCAGATCTCGTTGGGCGTGATGGTGAGGTCGTTGTTGGTGGCCGCGCCGAAGGCGACGTAGGAGGCCTTGCACTCGTCGTTGGGGATCATGTCGATGGTGACTTGGCGCAATTGGTCGGGGCTGCTCAGCTGATTGCGGTTGAGCAGTTTCTGGGTCGACACCATCGGGAGGCCGTTGCGGATGTACTTGGCCGCCTCGAAGCCCTGGAAGTCCCACAGGGCGCCCCAGCCGGTCACCGTCAGCTTGGTCTGCGGTCCGACTACCTGCTTCTCCGTCGCCGGGTCGGCGAGCGCGATCGGCGTCACGTCCTTGAGCGGCTCCTTGAGCTTGATCAGGGCAACGTCGCCCTTCTGGTCGGTGCCGTAGCCGGGGTTGGCGATGACCTTCTCGGCGTCGACCATGGTCAACTTGCTCTGATAGACGCTGCCGTAGCCGACGACCACCTTCTGGGTCGTCTTGCCGAACTCGACGACGCAATGGGCAGCGGTCAGCACCCACTGGTTGGAGATCAGCGAGCCGCCACAGAAGCCGGACTGTGCATCGTGGCTGTCGAACAGCCGCACCTGCCACGGCCACGCACCGTCATCCACCACCGGCTCGCCGCCCATGATGAAGTCGCTGTTGATGCGCGCTTCAGCAGCGGTGGCGGTCAGTCCCACGGCGACTGCGGCGCCGATCGCAAGCCTCGAAAAGATTCGCATTGCTGTCTCCTGCTTCCGGATGGGCATTGTCTTTTGTTGCCTGGATGGCGCCGGCGGCATGATCGAAGGGCCACGGCACCGTGTGAAAGTCGGTTTGCTTCTGCCCCGCGACGGGAAGCGTCCCATCTCCCGGGGGCCGCCAACGCGGCCGCGCGTGATGCGTCTTGCGGGCCGGGTTACCTTGACGGAACCGGAAGCAGAAGCAAGTCGTGCGGTCGCGATGGCATGATAAGGGTCGAGATTTGCTTGCGAATTTGTCCTTTTGTTGATGGTAGTTGGCCGCTCCTGTGAAACTCCGTCGAAATGCCTGGCCGCGTGCCACACCTCAGCGCGGCGGGACCACGCTCTCAAAATCCTTCATCGCGGCGATCACCTCATTGAATGCGGCGGCCACGACCTTTGCCTTCTCGCCATCCTTGCCGGAGCGGTTGCCGCCCGAGGCATCGGCCGCCATCATCGTCCCGAGCTTGTCGAGGTCGGCGCGGGCGGCGGCGACCGCCGTATCCGGTGCCGAGGCGGGGACCACGTCAGCGTCCCCCTTGCGCATCATGGCGCCTGCGCCGGTGCTGCCCGGCGTGCCGTAGAGCACCTGGATGCCGGCGACGTCCTGGGGCGACAGGTCGTCGATCGGCTGCTCGCGGTAGCAGGGGTTCTGCTTGCCGGCGATCTGAACGAACTCATCCTTGTTGAAGTTGTACTGCATGATCGACTTCTGGTCGTAGCCGCCCACCGCCTTCAGGTACTGGATCTCCGAATCGGGGAACTTGCCGATCTGCGTCTTGGCAAAATCGACGGTCCACCCGGTCATCTTGGAGATTGCCGGGTAGTCGAACCAGGAGTCGCACAGCGCCCGCTGATGCTCGTGCATCAGCGCCAGGGCATGGCCGAACTCGTGGCGGATGGCATGGATGGTCCACAGCGGAACCTTCTCGCGCAGGCGCACAACGTCCGGCAGGTTCATGGTCACCAGGAAGTCGGTGCTCAGCGAATCGCGGCCGATATACGACCAGTCGCCCTCGGAGCCGCCCTCCTGATTGACGAACAGGGCGGCGGGCGCATCGGGGTCGAGATTGATGCGGATGAAGGCGCTGGCGGCGTCCTGGCAGATGGTGTTCTTTCCGTCGGTCTTGTAGACGAAATTGAGGTCGGCGGCCTCGCTCCACACGCTGGCGGTCTGCATGACGAAGTCCTGCAAGTCCGCCGTCCCGTTCCAGAAGCAGACCGTGATGTTGTGCGTCGGCCAGGCAAGGTCGCTCCACACCACGAAGCGGGCCGTCTGCAGGGCCTCCGCCGGCACGCCGGCGGCCTCCGCCGCAACCACCTTCTCGTGGAACGAATGGGCGGCGCGCTCGACCTTGGCTCCCGGCTCGAAGACGTTCAGGGGATTCAATGCATCATGGGCGAATGCAGGTCCGCCGACCGACAGCGCAATTGCTGCCGAAACGAGAGCGATGAAACAAGCGCGCTGCACAGGTTAACTCCGGGTTCGAGGCGATACCGAAACCTTTATCCGACCCTGAAAGACAGGCAAATGCAACCAAAAGACGGCGTTAAGCTTGTGCCGCGCAAATAACACGCTTTTGCCGCGCGCCTGCCGCTGCCTCTTGGATGGTGCCACCGGCTCGCCATATAACGGGCAGACCATTGGATTCTCGGCCGGGTCCGGAGAGGCTCATGAACACCACATCGCTCACCCGTTTCTTTGGCGGCTCGCCCGGCCGGGTGCTGGTCCAACTCGTGGTGATGTCATTCGTGCTCGGCATCATCCTGAGTGCGCTCGGCCTGTCGCCCTTCGACATCGTCCAGAGCGTGCAGCGGCTGGCGCTGCGCATCTACAACATGGGCTTCGACGCGGTGACGTGGAGCTTCCGCTATTTCCTGCTGGGCGCCGTGATCGTCATCCCGGTGTGGCTGGTGATGCGCCTGTTCCGCCTCGGCCGCCGCAACGGCCCGAGTTTCTAGCCGGGACCACGAGAGGCGCTCAGGCGTTCTCCCGCGCCCAGCGGTCGGCCTGACTTCCGACGATCTCGCCGATACTGGCGATCTTGTCGCGCTCGAGGCGCTGGCTGAGCCCCGTGACGATCTCCGCCGGCAGGCCGATCCCTTCATAGACCATGCCGGTATAGACCTGGATGAGGTCGGCACCGGCTGCCATCTTCTGCCAGGCGGTCTCGGCCGAATCGATCCCTCCGACCCCGATGAGCACGAGCTTCTTTGCCGTCAGCTTGCGCAGCTTCGCCAGCATCGCGGTCGAACGGCGGAAGAGCGGTCGGCCGGAAAGCCCGCCGGCCTCCGCCGCCAGCCGGCTGTCGCCGATGCCGTCCCGGGCGATCGTCGTGTTGGTGACGATCAACCCCTCGATGCCGTTGTCGACGGCCGTGGAGGCGATCGCTTCCAGCGCGGCATCGTCGAGATCGGGGGCGAGCTTGAGCAGGATCGGCACCATCTTCACCGCGCTGCGCCGCGCCTCGGTGACGGCGTCGAGCAGGCCGCTCAGCGCCTTGTGCTCCTGCAGGTCGCGCAGGCCCGGCGTGTTGGGCGAGGAGATGTTGATGGCGATGTAATCGGCCAGCGGCGCGAAACGGGTGACGCCGGCGACATAGTCCGCCACCCGGTCGACGCTGTCGCGATTGGCGCCGATATTGACGCCGACGATGCCGTTGCCGGCGCGTTGCTTCAGCCGGCGCTCGGCGGCGTCGAAACCCTGGTTGTTGAAGCCCATGCGATTGATGACCGCCTGGTCGGCGGGCAGGCGAAAGAGGCGCGGCTTGGGATTGCCGGCCTGCGGTCGCGGCGTCAACGTGCCGACCTCGGTGAAGCCGAAACCGGCCTTGAGGGTTGCGGCGATGACCTCGGCGTTCTTGTCGAAGCCGGCGCCAAGCCCCACCGGGTTGGGAAAGGTCAGCCCGAGCACCCGGCAGGCAAGGCGTGGATCGGCCGACGCCCGCGCCGGCAGCAGCCCGGCTGCCGCGACCGAGCGCAGCGCCATGCGGTGCGCCATCTCCGGATCGATGGCGAAGACCAGTGGCCGCATCAGCCTGTAGGCAAGGGTCACGGCGGCAGGTCCGGGAAGATGTGGCGCCCGTCCCCGCCGAGCGGTAGCGGCTTGACCCACAGCGCCAGCGCCGGGTCGAGCCGCCCGTAGAGGTGGGGGAAGAGGATGCCGCCGCGCGACGGCTCGTAGCGGAGCTCCGGCCCGAGGCCGAGATCGTCGAAGGCGACGAGCACGAGACCGGCGACGCCGGCGAAATGGCGCGCCGCGGTCTCCTTCACCGTCTCGGCCGTGGAAAAATGGATGAAGCCATCGGCAAGGTCGACGCCGGCGCCGCGAAAGACTCCTTCGGCCTCGGCCTCGCGCCACAATTCAGCCGGGCAGATTTTGTAGACAGTGGTCATCGCATCACCTGACAGTAGCGGTGCCGGGTGGCACCGACAAGCGCCCGTGCGGAGTTACGCACCACTGTGCTAGGCTCATTGCGAGGATGGCGATAGCCGCAGGGAGGTTGACCGTGAAGATCCACGTCCTCGTCGCTTTGGCTGTGTTCGTTGCGACGGCTGCTGCGGTCCCCGCAGGCGCCCAGGATGCTGCGCCGCCGGCCGGTCGCTACCAGCTTACCTCCGGTGCCGACAGCGGTTTCGTGCGCCTCGACACCCGCACCGGCTCCGTCTCCCATTGCAGCCAGAACGACAGCGGCGTGTGGCAGTGCGACCCGATCATGGATTCGGGCCTCGCCGACCGGCTGACCACGCTGTCGGACAAGGTCGATCGCCTGTCGGCCGACCTCGGCCGTCTGTCGCTCAGGGTCGACGCGCTCACCGCCGATGCTGGCGTGCCACCGCCGGTTGCCGGGGCTGGCGATGCGGCCACGGCCAAGCCGGTCGGGTTTGCACGGGCGACCGTCCATCGCCTGCTGGAGATGATCCGGACGCTCAAGCACGGCCGCACCGACCAGACGTGACCGGCGCCCCGGCCGAAACGCCCGTCGGTTTCACTGACGGCAGAAAAACTTCGCCACTGCGGTTATAATTCGCCTGATTGCTGCCAATATTGCGAGAGGGATTCGGCGCACCGCTACGGTCCGTTCATGCGGCATCGGCAATGGGAGGGGCGATGAATATCCTGATGGTCACCAACACCTTCGCGCCGAACGTTTCGGGCGTCGCGCGGTCGGTGACCATGTTCACCGAGGCCTATCGCCGCCGCGGCCATCGCGTCATGGTCGTAGCACCGGAGTTTGACGGCGCGCCGGAAGACGAGGTCGATATCGTCCGCGTCGGCGCCCTGCGCAATTTTGCCGGCACCGACTACTCGGTCGTCATCGTGCCGCCGCTCTATCTCGCCCATGCCGTCGATGCATTCGGCCCGGACATCGTCCACTCGCACGGGCCCTTCCTGCTCGGCACCACGGCCGCCCGCCTGGCGCGCGCGCGGCGCCTGCCGCTGGTCTTCACCCATCACACCCTCTACGAGCACTACACCCACTACGTGCCCGGCGATTCCACCCTGGTGAAGCGCATCGCGCTCAACCGCGGCACCCGCTACGCCAACACCAGCGACGCCGTGTTCGCGCCCTCGCGCAGCATCCTCGAGCTGCTGCGCGCGCGCGGCGTCATGGTGCCGATCTACGAGGTGCCGACCGGCGTGCCGCTCGCCGTCTTCGAACGCGGCGATGGCGCCGGCTTCCGCGCCCGCTTCGGCATCCCCGCCGATGCGCTGGTCGTCGGCACCGTCGGCCGGCTGGCCGAGGAAAAGAATCTGGGGTTCCTCAGCCGCGCGCTCTGCCGCTTCCTGGCGGCCACGCCGGCGGCCTACGCGCTCATCGTCGGCGATGGTCCGTCGCGCGAGGTGATGGCGGCATCCTTTGCCGCCGCCGGGCTCTCCGGCCGGGTTGTCTTTGCCGGCACGTTGAGGCCGCCGGCGCTGGTCGACGCCTACCACGCCATGAACGCCTTTGCCTTCGCCTCGCTCACCGAGACGCAGGGGCTGGTCCTGGCCGAGGCGATGGCGGCCGGCGTTGCGGTGGTTGCGGTCGACGCGCCGGGCGCCCGCGAGATCGTCTGCGACGGCGTCAACGGGCGTCTCCTCGCCAGCGCCGACGAGGCGGCCTTCCACGCGGCGCTCGACTGGGTAATCCGGCGGAGCGATGGCGAGGCGCGGGCGCTCAGCGCGGTCGCCAGGGCCGGCGCGCGCGCCTTCTCGCTCGATGCCGTCGCCGAACGGGCACTCAACGCCTATGACGAGATCATCGGCGAGGCGAGCAAGCGGATTCGCATTCCGGCGCGACGGCCGGGCCTCGGCTGGCGCCCGCGCCTGCCGATCAAGGAACCGGGCGACGCGCGCCAATGGGCGCGCTGGCGCCCCGGCTCATGAGACCCGCGATTTGTAGCTCTCCGTGGCGCTGACCAGCTCGTGGATGATGCCCGGCTCGGTCATGGCGTGGCCGCTGTCGTCGACCACGCGATAGGCCGCCCGCGGCCATGCCTTGTGCAAGAGCCACGCCGTTTCGATCGGCGTGCACAGGTCGTAGCGGCCGTGCACGATGACCCCGTCGATATCGGCCAGCCGTCCGGCATTGGCGATGAGCTGGTCGTCGCGCTCCATGAAGCCGCGGTTCTGGAAGTAGTGGCACTCGATGCGCGCGAAGGCGAGGGCATAGGACGGCTGGCCGAAGGCCTCGACCCGCGCCGGGTTGGGCAGCAGCGACAGCGACGCCCCTTCCCACCGCGCCCAGGTCCGCGCTGCGGCCAATTGCACTTCCTTGTCGGGGCTGGTGAGCCGCCTGTAGTAGGCGGCGACCATGTCGCCGCGCTCGGCCTCCGGAATCGGCTGGACGTAGTCCTCGAAGGCTTCCGGCAGCAGGTAGGATGCGCCCTCCTGATAGAACCATTGGATCTCGCGCCAGCGCAGCGTGAAGATGCCGCGCACGATCAGCTCGCTCACCCGCTCCGGATGGGTCTCGGCATAGGCGAGCGCCAGCGTCGAGCCCCACGAACCGCCGAACAATTGCCAGCGCTCGATGCCAAGGTGCTCGCGGATCGTCTCGATGTCGGCGACCAGGTGCCAGGTCGTGTTCTCCTCAAGTTCCGCATAGGGCGTCGACCGCCCGCAGCCGCGCTGGTCGAACAGGATCATGCGGTAGCCATCGGGATCGTGATAGCGCGACATGGTCGGGCTGATGCCGGCGCCGGGGCCGCCGTGAACGATGATGGCCGGCTTGCCGTTCGGGTTGCCGTATTCGGCGACATAGATCTCGTGCAGCGCCGATACCTTCAGGCGGTGGGTGGCATAGGGCACGTTGGACGGGAAGAGGGGGAGACGGTTTTCGGTCATTTCGGGGGGTGGGGTTCAAAGGGAAGGGAAAGTCACTTTGCCAGCCGGCAGCGCCGGCTGCCAGAGGTCATTGAGCGCTAAACGTCGGCCGCCGCAAGCAGGTTGCCGGGTCGACGGATGACGTCGATCGCAGCTTCCTGCGCCGGCGATGGCGCCGGCGTGGCCAGGCTGACGGCGATCGCCACCAGGAAGCCGACGGGCAGGCCGAAGATCGCGGCGGTGAGCGCCGACAGGCCGCTGTCCCGCGCATCGGCCGGCAGCAGGCCCGGATGGCGTGCGCCGATCACGATCGCCGCGGTGACGACGAAGCCGGCGATCATGCCGGCGACCACCCCCGGCCCGTTGGCGCGCCGCCACCATACGGCCAGGAACAGCGCCGGGAAGAGGCCGCCGGCCGACAGTGACAGGCTGGCTGCCGCCAGCGGGAAGACGTCGTTGCTCTGCCTGGCGCCGAGCCAGACGGCGAACAGCACCGTCGCCACCAGGAGCAGGCGCGTGACGATCAGGCGGCGGCCGGCCGAAGCCTTGGGGTCGATGATGTGGGCGTAGAGGTCGTGGCCGAGCGCCTCGGCGATGGCCAGCGCAATGGCGTTGCCGGCGGCAAGGGCGGCGGCCAGCGCCCCGACGGAGATCAGCGCGGTCACCACATAGGGCAGGTCGACGATGTCGCCCCACGCCAGAACGACGATATCGCCGCTGACCGCGATGTCCGGCGCCGCGATGGCCCCGGCGGTGCCATGCATCGCGGTGCAGGCCGCGGTCGCGGCCGCCGCCGACGTGGCATCGGCACCGCACAGCATGACCAGTCCCTGCCGGCCGAGCCCGAACAGCCAGTCGGGCAGGTCGGTGATCGCCGAGCCGACCACGTCGCGGAGCAGCGCGAGCTTGGCGAAGGTGGCATAGGCCGGCACCGTCAGCGCCACGATCAGCACGAAGACCAGCGCCCAGCCGATCGACTTTCGGGTGGCCGGGGCGTCGTCCACGGTGGCGCAGCGCATCAGCAGGTGCGGCAGCGCGGCGACGCCGGCGGCCAGCCCCACCACAACCGCGACCAGCTGGAAATCGCCTTGCGGCGCCAGCGGCAGGAAGCGGCTCGCCAGCGGCCGGGCGACATCGCCGGAGGCGGCCAGCGCCAGCGCATCGTGATAGGCAAGGCCGGCGGCGATCTGCGGAACCGGCAGCGAATAGGCGATGGTCGAGACGATCGCCACCGGCACCACGAAGGCAATCGCCAGCACGATGTATTGGGCGAGTGCCGTCAGCGTCACCGCCCGCATGCCGCCGAGCACGGTGCCTGACAGGATGAGCACGACGACGAGGATTGCCGCCGTGTGCGAGGACAGCGCGAACAGCCGGCCGGCGACCAGTGTTCCGGTGGCGATCGCGGCGGCCAATGCCGGTGTAAGGGTGAGCACGACGATGACGGCGGCGGTCAGCCGCACGCCGCGATTGGCGAAGCGAAAGGCGAGGAAGTCGGCGGCGCCGAAGGTGCCGGACTTGCGCAGATAGGGCGCGATGAGGACGGCAAGCAGCAGAAAGCCCAGCGACCATCCGAGCGTGATCGCGATGCCGGCGCGATAGTCGGCCAGCACCGCGACCGCCAGGCCGAGGACCGCACCCGCCGACAGGAAGGCGGCCGCCGTGGCGATGCCGTTGGCCATGGCCGAGAGGCCACCGCCGGCGGTATGGAACTCGGCCGGCTGCATGGTGCGCTCGCTGATCCCGGCAACGACGAAGGCAACCACCACGCCGACGCCGAGCGTGGTGCCGAGCACCGTGTCGGGCAGGCCGTAGTTGCCAAGCAGCGCCAGCACCAGGAGCGCGCCGGCAAAGGCGAGCGTGAACAGGCCTGCCAGGCTGCGCACCGCGGTAATCGATCTTCGTGCGGCCATCGCCCGGCCGTCAGCCTTGCGGGCCGCCGAAGCGGCGGTCGATGCGGTCCTGGCCTTCGGCGAACCAGAAGATCAGGAGCGCGATCAATGGCGGCACCACGATGCCGGCGAGAAAGTAGCTGGCCGGCAGGCCGAGCAGGGTCGACGGGTCGGTCATCGATGCCAGCATCACCGGCGCCAGCGCAACCAGCGCCCCGGCGGTGATGACGCCGACCGTCAAGGCCCAGTTCGCCTCCCAGCGTGGCGTCTCGCGACTGTCGGTCAAGGGTGCTCCTCGTCGGCGGCCATCCCATGCGAATCGAGGCCGCTCAGGTGAATTTTATACCGACATCGGCCCGATATAGCCGCAAAAGGGCGGGCCGTCCGGCCGCGCCGCCCACCGATGACATTCCGCCCGATTGCTCTTCCTCGCGCCGACGGCTAGTCATTTTTCACGAGATTTGAGTCTCGGGACGGGACGGAGGGAAGAGCGATGCTCAAGGAATTCCGCGAATTTGCCCTGAAGGGCAACATGGTAGACCTCGCCATCGGCGTCATCATCGGCGCCGCCTTCGGTGGCCTGGTGCAGTCTATCGTCGCTGATCTCATCATGCCGATCGTCGGGCTGATCACCGGCGGCATCGATTTCTCGCAGATCTACTGGCAGATGAGCGGTGCCCCGGCGGCCACGCTCGACGAGGCCCGCAAGGCGGGTGCCACGCTGGCCTACGGTCATTTCATCACGCTGGCGATCAACTTCCTGATCGTCGCCTGGGTGCTCTTCCTCGTGGTCAAGGGCATGAACCGCCTGAAGAGGCAGCCGGCCGCGGCACCGGCTGCGCCGGCCGCCCCGGCGGCGGATGTCGTGCTCCTCACCGAGATTCGCGACCTGCTCGCCAAGAAGTAAGTGAGCCGCGGCGATCGGGCTTGCCGATCGCCGCCCGACATGGGATCACCGTGCCTGCTCGGCGGCCTCGCCGGGCAGGTTGTATCCGTTCTCGAAAGACCTCACTCCGTGTCAGACGATCTTGTTGCCGCCCTGCGCAGCGAAGCCCGCGACGCGCCGGAAAGCGGCATCGTTGAAGTGTTCAACTACGGTCGCGGACGCAAGGGCCTGATCCCGCTCTGGGTCGGCGAAGGCGACCTGCCGACGCCCTCTTTCATCTCCGATGCGGCCGTCCGGTCGCTGGCGGCCGGGGAGACCTTCTATACCCATCAGCGCGGCATCCCGGAGCTGCGTGCGGCGCTGGCGCGCTATCACGAGCGCACTTACGGCAGGCGGTTCACGCCCGAGCGCTTCTTCGTCACCATCGGCGGGATGCACGCGATCCAGATCGCCATCCGCATGGTCGCCGGCACCGGCGACGAGGTCATCATTCCGCAGCCCGTCTGGCCGAACCTTACGGCCGCCATCGGCATCTCCGGCGCCACGCCGGTCCCGGTGCCCATGACGCTCGGCAATGCCGGCTGGACGCTCGATCTCGACCGGCTCTTCGCCAGCGCGAACGCGCGCACCAGGGCCATCGTCATCAACTCGCCCACCAACCCGACGGGGTGGACGGCGAGCCTCGACGATCTCAGGGCCATCCTCGCCTTCGCGCGCCAGCGCGGCCTGTGGATCATCGCCGACGAGGTTTATCACCGCTTCTTCTATACCGGCGGCCGCTCGCCCTCCTTCTATGACGTCGCCGAGCCGGACGAGCGCATCCTCTACGTCAACACCTTCTCCAAGAACTGGGCGATGACCGGCTGGCGCATCGGCTGGCTGTCGGCACCGCCCGCGCTCGGCGACACGATCGAGAACCTCGTCCAGTATTCGACTTCGGGCGTCGCCGTTTTCACGCAGCGCGCTGCGACGGTCGCCCTCGACGAGGGCGACGATTTCGTCGGCCGCCAGGTCGAGCGCGCCCATGCCGGCCGCGACATCGTCTGCCGCGGTCTGGCGGCAACCGGTCGCGCGCGCTTCGCCGAACCCGACGGCGCCTTCTATCTCTTCTTCGGCATCGACGGCGAGAGCGACACACGCAGCTTGGCGCTGCGGCTTGTGGACGAGGCCGGAGTCGGCGTCGCGCCCGGGGCGACCTTCGGCGATTCGGGAGTGGGCTTCATGCGCCTGTGCTTCGCCCGCGACGCCGGCCAGGTCAGCGAGGCGACCGACCGGCTGGCGGGCTGGATTGCCCGCCATTGACGCCCGGCGGGCGCGACGGCTGGCGCGGGCAGGGCGCCGGGTGATCGACCAGCGGCGAATCCAGCGAACACTCCTTACGCTCGCCATCGGCGCGGTCGGCGGCACGGTCTTCGGTACGCTCGGCCTGCCGGCTGGCTGGCTCACCGGGGCCATGGTGGCCGTTGCGATCGTGGCGGTCGCGGGCACCGCGGTCGAGATTCCGACCGGCCTGCGCAACGTCGCCTTCGTCGTGGTCGGGTCGTTCCTCGGCTCCAGCGTCTCGCCCGAGCTGGTCAGCGAGTTGCCGCGCTGGCCGATCAGCCTGGGCGTGCTCATCGTCAATCTCATCGTCCTGCAATGGGCGGCGCAGACCTTCCTGCATCGCGTCTGCAACTGGGATCGCCAGACGGCGTTCTTCGCCGCCATTCCTGGACTGACCAACTACGTGATTGCGCTCGCCCTGCCGACGCGCGCCGATACCTCGCGCATCGCCGTGTCGCAGACCATCCGCATCTTCCTGTTGGTCGCCTTCCTGCCCAAGGCGGTGTCGGTGGTCGGCGCCATCCAGCCGGGCGCCGCGGCGCCGGCGGCAACGCTCGCCGCCATCGCCCTGACCCTCGCCGGCGGAACTGTGGGCGGCGTCATCTTTTCCTTCATCGGCGTTCCGGCCGCGCCGCTCCTCGGCGCGCTATTGGTGAGCGGCATCCTGCACGGCACTGGCCTCATCGCCGGCAGCCTGGCGCAACCGCTGATGATTGCCGCCTATATCGTGCTCGGCAGCCTCATCGGCAGCCGTTTCGTCGGCACCACGCTGAAGATGCTCTCGGCGATGGCCGTCGCCTCGCTCGGTGCGTTCGCCATCTCGATGAGCGTTGCGGTTGTGGGAGCAATGATCGCGGCCCGGCTGACCGACCAGCCCGCCAGCCAGATGATCCTCGCCTTCGCCCCCGGCGGCATCGACGTGATGACCATCATGGCCTTCGCGCTCAACCTCGACGCGGCTTTTGTCGCCGGGCACCAGCTGGCGCGATTCCTGATGATCGCGATCTATGCGCCCCTGCTCATGAAGCGCAGCGGGGGCGGACCGTCGGTGGAAGACGAATAGTCCTGGCTGTCAGCCGCCGGCCGGCGGGAACACCCCGACCCGTGCATTGCCGGTGACTGTCGGCTTGGCGGGCGCCTGGTCGTCCTGGCCTTCGTAGCGCTGCAGGCCGAGCTTGGTCCACACGCTGATCAGCGCCACCGCCAGCTCGTTGATCAGGCGCTCGTCGTGCAATGGCGTCGGCGTGATGCGCAGCCGCTCCTGGCCGCGCGGCACCGTCGGATAGTTGATCGGCTGGATGTAGATGCCGTGCTCTTCGAGCAGCAGGTCGCTCGCCTGCTTGCAGCGCTCGGCATCGCCCACCATCACCGGCACGATGTGCGTCTCGGTGGGCATCACCGGCAGGCCGGCCGCCAGCAGCTTGGTCTTGGTCATCTGCGCATTGCGCTGCTGCGCCGCGCGCTCGGCCGACGACGCCTTGAGGTGGCGGATCGAGGTCAGCGCCGCCGTGGCGATCGCCGGCGGCAGGGCCGTGGTGAAGATGAAGCCGGGGGCATAGGAGCGCACCGCGTCGACCACCGCCCGGCTGGCGGTGATGTAGCCGCCGAGCGCGCCGAAGGCCTTGGCCAGCGTGCCCTCGATCACGTCGATGCGGTTCATGACGCCGTCGCGTTCGGCAATGCCGCCGCCGCGCGGCCCGTACATGCCGACCGCATGCACCTCGTCGAGATAGGTCATGGCGCCGTATTTCTCGGCAAGCTCGGCGATGCGCCCGATCGGCGCGATGTCGCCGTCCATCGAGTAGACCGACTCGAAGGCGATCAGCTTCGGCCGCTCCGCTGCCGCTTCCTTGAGCAGGCTCTCCAGGTGGTCGAGGTCGTTGTGGCGGAAGATCAGCTTCTGCGCCCCGGAGCGCCGGATGCCTTCGATCATCGAGGCATGGTTGAGCTCGTCGGAGAAGATCAGGCAGCCGGGCAGCAGCTTGGCGATGGTCGAGATCGCCGCTTCGTTGGAGATGAAGCCGGAGGTGAAGACCAGGCCCGCTTCCTTGCCGTGCAGGTCGGCGAGCTCGGCCTCGAGCTGGACCAGCGGATGGTTGGTGCCGGAGATGTTGCGCGTGCCGCCGGCGCCGGCACCCATGGTGCGCGCCGCCTCGACCATGGCGTCGATCACGGTGGCGTTCTGCCCCATGCCGAGATAGTCGTTCGAGCACCACACGACGATCTCGCGGGCGCCCGCTTCAGACCGCCAGATGGCATGGGGAAAGCGCCCTGCGATCCGCTCCAGATCGGCGAAAACGCGGTAGCGGTTCTCGGCATGAAGCGCAGAGATCGCCTCACCAAAGATCGATTGATAGTCCATCAGTCGGCCTTGCTGTTTGGAACCGTGCGAAGGTAGAGGCGAACCTCGTTTGAGTCCACTGGCACTTTGCCGCTCCCCCTGCCGGTGGGCTGCTTGCGCGGCCTGACATGCCACGGCGGGCACCCCTCCGTCCCTACGTAATGTCCCGGAGAGGGGTTGAGAATGGGTTGCGGAGGGCCGGAAAGCGCCACGAAAGCGTGCACGGTGACCCGCCCGGCCAACCGAGGGTTTGGCCGGGATCACCCCAGCCGGCGGCCGTCAGCATCGAACGGCGGCGCTCGGGGTGCTGGAGACCATTCCGCTCGAATTCGTCCGACATTATTTCTCGCTTTCGATCAGGCCGCGCACGAACAGGCGCTGCATGACCACGATCACCGCCACCGGAGGCAGGATGGCGAGCACCGTCGTCACCATGACCAGGTTCCAGGGCGTGTCGGCATCGGCGAAGGAGATCATCTTCCTGACGCCGATGATGATCGTGTTCATCTGGTTGTTGTTGGTGACCAGCAGCGGCCACAGATACTGCGTCCAGCCGTAGACGAAGAGGATGACGAACAGGGCCGCGATGTTGGTGCGCGACAGGGGCAGCAGGATCGAGCGGAAGAAGCGCATGGGGCCGGCGCCATCGACGCGCGCCGCCTCGACCAGCTCCGGCGGGATGGTCATGAAGAACTGGCGGAAGAGGAAGGTCGCCGTTGCCGAGGCGATGAGCGGCAGGACCAGGCCGGCATAGGTGTCGATCAGTCCGAGGTCGACCATCACCCGGTAGGTGGGCACGATGCGCACCTCGACCGGCAGCATCAGGGTGATGAAGATCATCCAGAAGAAGACCATGCGCAGCGGAAAGCGGAAGAAGACGATGGCGAAGGCCGACAGGATCGAAATGAGGATCTTGCCGACCGCGATGGCGACGGCCACCACCATCGTGTTGAACAGCATGCGCGCAACGCTGACGCCGCCGATGCGGGTGATGCCTCCGAAGAACGCTTCCTGGTAGTTGGCGAGCAACTGGCTGCCCGGCAGCACCGGCAGTGGCGGCCGCAGGATCTGCGGCGTCGACAGCGTCGAGGCGACGAAGGTGTAGTAGATTGGGAAGGCGACGATCAGGACGCCGACGAGGAGCACGACGTGGGCCAGGAGCGTCCCAAGCGGCCTTTTCTCAACCATGCCGCGGCGGTCGTCGCGCAAGCGCTCACGCATAGTGCACCCGCCGTTCGACGTAGCGGAACTGGACGGAGGTCAACACGATGACGATGGCCATCAGGATGACCGACTCGGCCGACGAGATGCCGAGCTGGAGATTGACGAAGCCGTCGTTGTAGACCTTGTAGACCAGCGTCTCGGTCGCCTTGCCCGGGCCGCCGCTGGTCACCGCGTGAATGATGCCGAAGGTGTCGAAGAAGGCATAGACGGTGTTGATCACCAGCAGGAAGAACGACGTCGGTGCGAGCAGGGGAAAGATGATCGAGCGGAAGCGCTGCCAAGGCGACGCGCCGTCGATCGCCGCCGCCTCGATGAACGATTTCGGGATCGCCTGCAGGCCCGCCACGAAGAACAGGAAGTTGTAGCTGATCTGTTTCCAGGCGGCGGCCGCGACCACCAGGATCATGGCATGCGTGCCGTTGAGCAGTGGGTCCCAGGGGATGCCGGCGCGGCGGAGCAGATAGGCGAAGGTGCCGATCGAGGGGTTGAAGATGAACAGCCACAGCATGCCGGCGATCGCCGGCGCCACCGCATAGGGCCAGATGAGCAGCGTGCGATAGAGGCCGCGCCCGCGGACGACCTGGTCGACCTTGGCGGCGAGCAGCAGCCCGACGGCAAGCGCGATCAGCGCCGTGGTGATGCAGAAGACCGCCGTCACCTCGATCGAGTTGATGTAGTTCGGGTCGGTGAGCACCACGCGGAAATTGGCGAGGCCGACGAACGCCGATCTCAGCCCGAAGGCATCCTCGCGCAGCGTCGATTGGTAGATCGCCTGGCTTGCCGGCCAGAAGAAGAAGACGATCGTGATCACGATCTGCGGAGCGACCAGGAAGTAGGGCAGGACTTTGTTGGGGAAGGTGGCTCGGTTCATGGACGCTCATCGCCACGAAGGGGAAGGGCCGGCAGGTCTTGCGCGCTTGCCGGGGCCCTCGCGAGCGCGGGCACATCCGGCGAGGCGTGCAGTCTCCCTGATCAGCCATGGTCGCAGCCCACGGAATCACTCCCCGCCGCCCGTGCACACCCCTCATACAGAAATCCTCGGCCGCTGTATGCGGCCGGGTGGCGCAGGGTGCCGGTCCGGACGAGTGGTGGCAGGCGCCTTCCTGAGGGGAAAGCGCCTGCCGGATGGTTTGCTACTTGCCGAGCGCCTGCTGGATGGCCGCGTCGCCGCGCGTAACGGCGTTGTCGAGCGCGGTCTGGGCGTCTTCCTTGCCGGCGAGCATCGCTTCGAACTCTTCGTTCTGGATGTCGCGCAGCTGCGGCAGGTTGATGGCGCGCACGCCCTTCGAGTTCTCGGTCGGCGGCTTGCCCATCATCTGCAGGATCGGCTGCTCGCGGCCGGGGTTCTGGTCGTAAAACCCGGACGCCTTGGTCGCCTCGTAGGCTGCCATCGTCGCCGGCAGATAGCCCGACTTCTGGTGCAGATAGACCTGCACGTCGGTCTGCGACAGGAAGTGGAAGAACTGGGCCACGCCCTTGTACTCGGCGTCGGTATGGCCGCCCATCACCCACAGGCTGGCGCCGCCGGGAATGGTGTTCTGCGGCGCGCCCTGGGCCGTCGGATCATAGGGCAGCGCGCCGGTGCCGAAGTTCATGCCCGACTTGACGATGTCGCCGAGGCCACCGGAGGACTCGGTGAACAGCCCGCAATCACCAGCGAGGAAGATCTGCTTCGCCTCGGAGGTGCGGCCGCCGTATTTGAAGATGCCGTCCTTGGCGAGGTCGGCGATTTCCTGGAAGTGCTTGACGAATATCGGCGAATTGAACTTGAGCTGGATGTCGGTGCCGCCAAGGCCGTTCTCCTTGGTGGCGTATTGCACGTTGTTCCAGGCGGCGAAGTTCTCGAGATGGATCCAGGTCAGCCAGGTTGAGGTGTAGCCGCAGGATGCCGCACCGCTTTCCTTGATCTTGCGCGCATCGGCAAACAGGTCCGGCCAGGTCTTCGGCGGATCGCTGATCCCCGCCTTCGCCATGATGTCCTTGTTGTAGTAGAGGATCGGCGAGGACGAGTTGTACGGGAAGGAGAGCATCGTCCCGTCGGGCTTGGAATAATAGGCGACGATGCCGGGCAGGTACTCGTCCTTGTTGAACTTGAAGCCGCCCTTCTCCAGCACGTCGGCGACCGGAACGATGGCGCCCTCGGCGTCCATCATCACGCCGGTGCCCACGTCGAAGACCTGAAGGATCGCCGGCGGCTGGTGGGCGCGGAACGCGGCGATGCCGGCCTGCAAGGTCTCATTGTAGGTGCCCTTGAACACCGGCACGACCTTGTAGTCGCTCTGGCTGTCGTTGAACTGCTTGGCCAGCGTCTCGACCACTTCGTTGTTGGCGCCGGTCATGGCGTGCCACCATTGGATCTCGGTGGCGGCATTGGCCACCGTCCCGAAAGCGGCGACGAGCGCCGCTGCAGTGATGGCTTTGAGCAAGGTCTTCGTCATGTGTGCGTGTCCTCCATGAAACCAAAGCTGGTTGAAATTTGAGCCGACCGGTTTCGCCCCCTATCAGGGGCACGCGACGGTGCTGTGACGGCAGATTATTGCTTTGGGTTAGGCTATCGTTCGACGGCTAAGCTTAGCCCGGCGCCCGCCTTGATCGCAACACCAGCGCGGCGCGCGTGCGTCATTGCCGCGGCGGCGGTGGCCGGCGTAGCATCGCCCTGGCAACCGGAGGTGAAGACAGAGATGCGTGCGATCGCGACGAGGCTGGTGGTGCTCTCTGCCGGTCTGTGGCTGTTGGGGTTTTCAGGAACGGCGCTCGCCGCCAAATGCGGCGGCGATTTCGGCACCTGGCTGGCTGCCTTCGAGAAGGAGGCGGCCGCCGCTGGCATCTCCCAGCGCACGCTCTCGGTCGCCTTGTCGGGGGTCACGCCGAGCGCGGCCATTCTCAAGCTCGATCGCAACCAGCACTATTTCAAGCAGAGCTTCGAGACCTACCGGGCCAAGCGCGTCACCGCCGCACATCTCAGAATCGGCAAGGAGCACCTCAGCCGCAGCGCCGGCTTCTTCGCCAAGCTCGAGAAGCGCTTCGGCGTGCCGGCGCCCATCCTGGTGGCAATCTGGGGGCTGGAGACCGGCTTCGGCGGCGGCACCGGCAACACGCCGGCGATTCGCTCCCTGGTCACGCTTGCCCACGACTGCCGACGCTCGGCCTTCTTCACCAACGAACTGATGGCGGCATTGCAGATCGTCCAGCGCGGCGACCTGACGCCGGCCACCATGAAGGGCGGCTGGGCGGGCGAGCTCGGCCAGACCCAGTTCATGCCCTCGTCCTATGTGAAATACGGCATCGACTATGACGGCAATGGCCGCGTCGACCTGATCCACTCCTCGTACGACGCGCTCGCCTCCACCGCCAATTACCTCAAGGGCTACGGCTGGCAAGCCGGCGCGCCGTGGGGGGAGGGCACCGCCAACTTCCAGGTGCTCCACCAGTGGAACAAGGCCGACGTCTATTGCCGGACGATCGTCTGGTTCGCCCAGCAGCTTCGCTAGGACGCATCCGCCCCCCGGCGCCGCCGGCGGTCTCGCCGTGAGCGCTTGCGCAGACACATCACACACTGTGGCCCGGCGGCAACGCTGCGGAGAAACCGCGAGAGCCGGTCGCAGAATGAAAGTGTCGCAAAATGCCAGGCGCAGCGATGTCTCAGTTGGGTCGCACCGGCCGGGGGCGGGGAAGATTATGCCGGAACAAGGCCGTTTTTGCGTTTCGACATCGAAGTGGAACGAGTATTGCGACAGTATTTGCGACGACGAAGGATTGGATTGGCAGAACCAAAATGACGGTATTGCTTGGAATCTGTGTCCGTCTTACTGCCGGTGTAGCCGGAGGGACCTCTTCGGCTTAGGACGAACAAGTTCCCTTCGGGGGGTGAGGAGAGACCAGATGAAACTTAAGACCTTACTTCTCAGCTCCGCCGCCGCTTTTGCGGTCGTTGGCGGCGCTCAGGCGGCCGATCTGTCGGTTGCCGAGCCGGTCGACTACGTCAAGGTTTGCGACGCTTTCGGCGCTGGCTACTGGTACATCCCGGGCACCGACACCTGCATCAAGATCGGTGGCTTGGTCCGCATGGACATCGTCTTCCACAGCAACCAGACCGTTGACTACGTCGGTAGCCACTCGGCCAGCTGGGAATTCGCGACCGAGGCGCATGTGAACGTCACCGCCAAGTCGATGACCGAATATGGCCCGCTCACGGCTTTCATGGAGCTGCGTGCCCAGTCGAACAACAACGACAAGACGAACCATTGGGAAGCTTATCCGGGCAACGACACTGGCAAGTACGGCGCCTATCTCGACACCGCTTACCTCGAGCTCGGCATGCTCCTGGTCGGCCGTACCGGGTCGGTCTACGACTACTCCGGCGGCTTCAACTGGGATTGGGCGAACTACGACTCCGACTAGCGGCGCCGATCAGATTCGTTTGACCTGGGCGATGAGCGGCTTCGGCATCCAGCTGGCCATCGAAGATCCGCGCGATCGTTGGGGCTCGAACCTGTCGCAGAGCTACAGCATGCCGAACGTCGTCGGCAACATCTCGTGGTCGCAGGGCAAATGGTCTGCCCAGCTGTCCGGCGGTTTCGCTGAGACCACGTTCGGCAGCGGCTTCGGCGCTCAGATCGGCACGACCATCAAGCTCGACTCCATCGCTCCTGGCGATGCGTTGATGCTGAAGACGGCCTGGGCCCAGAACCAGGTTTGGAGCTTCGCGGCTTCGACCGGCCCGACCGGCGATACGAAGGGTAGCGTGTGGAGCGCGGCTGCGTCGTTCCAGCACTTCTGGTCTCCGATGCTGTCGTCGGCGGTCACCTTCCAGTACTTCAACGAGAGTGGCGCCAGCGTTGCGTCGAAGGACTACAACGCCTACTCGATCGCGGGCAACTTGGTGTGGTCTCCGGTCACCAACTTCTTCGCTGGTGTCGAGGGCGGTTACAGCAAGTACAGCAATGCCTCGACCGGCACCTGGGGCGTCAAGATCCGCTTGGAGCGCGACTGGTAACTCGGCTCTGGGCCGGCCCCAGCCCCAGCTGCGGGCCGATCTCACAAGCTAACGAATCCCTCCGCTGCGGGCCTGACCTCCGCAGCGGTGGGGTTGTACAAGCGGGTAGATGCGGCGGAATGTCGCAGGCCGCCGTATTGGCCGCGGAATTGCGTTGAACGAATTGCAGCCCCCTGAGAGCTGCATCAACCGCTTCCGAACAAGCCAGACCCATGCGCCTTGGATATGTCCGTATCAGTGCCAATTCGCGAAACGCGGAGCCTGAGCTCAAAATGCTCGATAACGCTGGTTGCGATCAGGTGCTGGTGGATTCCCTCAATTCCAGCAAGCATCACATCTCGTCGGCCTGCCTGGCTCGCATCGAGGCTCTCGACCGCGGTGACGAGTTGGTCGTCGTTCAGCTCGATCATCTGGCGCCAATGCCGGAATTGCTTGTCCTGCTCTACAAGCTGAGCGAGCGGGGGATTGGTGTCGTGTCATTGGCCGATGACTTCAACACCAGCGACGAGCGGGTGGCCGAGGTATTCTCGGTCCTCGGGCGGTACAAGATGGCCACCGCCGCCCGGCCGAAGCGAGCGACCGGAAGACATCCGGCCCTTGACGACGTGACCATGGAACGGGCACGCCGGATGATCGTGGACGAGAACAGGTCGGTTGCCGAGACGGCTCAGATCATCGGAGTGTCGCGCTCGACGATCTACAGGAACGTGCCGCTGAGCCGCATCGACAAAGTGAGTGGTGAGTGAACAGCGGAAGACTAGTGCAAGAGGGACCTTATATCGCAGGAGGTTCAATCGTTCGTCGCCTTGTGTTGATATAGGGTACCTTCCGACAGCAAAAGCAGGGGCGATAAGCTGCTATGACGACAGGGAGGAGTATTTCGGCAGAGGCAGGTGACCCTGCGCTGCTGTATCTGGACAAGGGCAATCCGCCGGTACTGGCAATCGGAGACCGGGTTGTCGGGCCGAGTCCAGGTATCGTCGTTGACATAGACGAGGACGTGGTCGTGGTTGCCAGGCGCAACGCGCAGGGCCGCTGCATGGAGCTGGTCTTCGTCGGCGACGCGGTCAAGACGCTGCGCACAGCCTAGCCAGTCCGCAACGGCTCTGCTGCGCGCCGTTCATCCGGCGCTATCACCGGGCGTGAGATCGACGACCTCCGGTTCGTGGCCCGTTGCGCGGATGAAGGCCAGGAGGTCGGCGCTGGCCAGCGTCGTCGTCGCCGTGTTCTCCAGCGGGTGGAAGTTGACCGTATCGGCGGCGACCAACTCGGCCTCCAGGATCACGCGGATGCGCGGCGGGCGGTCGTTGATCAGCCCGAACGGCGTCACCGAGCCTGGGGCCACGCCGAGCCTGTCCATCAGCAGCTCCGCCTGGCCGAAGGAGAGCCGGCCCGAGGCCCCGATGCGGTTGTGCAGGTGCTTGAGGTCGATCGCCGCATCTTCGCGCGCGACGACCAGGAAGAGGGCGCCCTTCTTGTCCTTGAGGAACAGGTTCTTGCTGTGCGCGCCGGCGATGGTGCCGCGCAGCGTCTGGGCCTCCTCGACGGTGAACACCGGCGGGTGGTCCACCGTCGTGGCCGTGATGCCGAGGCTGTCGAGATAGCGGATCAGGTCATCGCGGGTCGCCGGCATGCTTGCCTCGTATCCTGCTGTCGATTGGGCGCGGCGCACCCGTCACGCCCACCACATTAGGTCGCGTGACCGCGCCTGCGAAGGCTCTTGATCGTCGCGTCCACTGGACGCCGGCCCGCCGCGGCCGCCGTCGAACTGCTCACAGCCGGGCGATGGTCAGTCCGCCGTCGACGTTGACGATCGTCCCGGTGGAGAAGGCGATGTCGGCCTTCGCGAGCGCACGGACCGCAGCGGCGACGTCGGCTGCCTTCGCCCCAGCGCTTGGCGGGGACGAGGCCGCCCTCGATCAGCGCGTCGTATTTCCCCGCGACCCCGGCGGTCATGTCGGTGCGGATGATCCCTGGCCGCACCTCGAAGACGGCGATGCCGTCGGCCGCCAGCCGGGCGGCGAAGCCCTGCACGGCCATGGCGAGGCCGGCCTTCGACACGCAATAGTCGACCCGGTTGAGCGACACCATCTCGGCCGAGCACGAGGTGATGAAGATCAAGGCCCGGCCCGCCTTCGACCCGGCCTTCAGCATCCGCCGCGCCGTCGCCTGGGCGAGGAAGAACGCGCCGCGCAGGTTGACGCCGAGCACCGTGTCGAAGTTTTCCGGCGTGGTCTCCAGGAGGTCCAGCCGCTGGGGTGGCGCAATGCCGGCATTGGAGACGAGCACGTCGACCGGCCCGAGCGCCGCCTCGACCAGGTCGAGGACGCGGGCATGGTCGTCCACCGCGTCCACCCGGCCGGCGACATAGACGGCGCGGCCGCCGCGCTGGGTGAGGCGCTGGAGCGCGGCCCGCGACACGTCATCCTCCGCCGAGGTGCCGGTGATGGCCACGTCGAAGCCGTCGCCGGCGAGGCCCTCGGCGACGGCAAGCCCGATGCCCCGCCGTCCGCCGGTGATGAGCGCCACGCGGCGCCCGGGTGAATCCGTCATCGCGCGCCTCCCGCTAGATCGCAAAGAACGTCGGATAGGGCTCGCCCGTGGCCAGCCTTTGGACCAGCAGGGCCAGCTCGCGCATGTGGTAGTCGCCCCACATGGTCGCCTCGCCGGAGGGGCTGTGCCGGCCCGGCTGGACGTAGTCCCAGCCGTTGGGGCGGTGATACTGGCTGTGCAGCACCAGCCCTTGATGGTCGGGATCGCTCGACAGGTAGGCCGGGCCGAGCAGGGTCGAAAGCACCGTCAGGCCGGCCTGGCTGTAGGTGCTGGCGCCGTCGTAGCCGTGCCCGGCGCGCCAGCGTCCGTAGCGGATGAGCGCCTGGGCGCTGATCGCCGCCGCCGAACTGTCGACCGGTTCGATGTCGTTGTCCGGCTCCGACGGGCGGGCATAGACGTCGCCGAGGTCCCTGAGCCCCGGCGCGCCGGTATCCCAATAGGGAATGCCGTCGGTGGCTGTGTGGGCGATGTAGAAGTCCGCGGTCGCGCCGGTGGCGCGGTCGAAGAGGTCGACAATCTCCGCCTTGCCCCCGTAGGGCGCGAAGTCCGCCTCGTCGCAGCATATCGAAGAACTCGAGCAGTTCGGCATAGCCGGACATCGCCCAGGCGAGGCCGCGCATCCAGGTCGAATAGCCGGTATAGCCCTGCTGGGCATTGACGCAGCGGAAGGCGCCGTTGACGACATTGAAGATCGCCTCGTGGGCGGTGCGGCCGCGCTCGTCCCAGATGTCGCGGCCCTCGCCCCAGAACAGGTTGTACATAGCCGTCGTACGTGCATGCACGACGAGCCGGCCGAGGAGTGGGATAATGGCGTCTCCCTCGCCTTTCATCACATGGCCGAGCTGGTGCCCCAGCGCCATAACCCGCAGCGTGCGCATGGTGTCTATGAACAGCGAGTGCGGGCCGTTGAAGGAATGGACGTAGCCGGCGCCCTCGCCAAGCTCTGTCCACCGCCGCGCCTGCACCGCCGCCGAGCACTTCAGCGCCAGCTCGAAATACTCCTTCTGCCACTCGTTTGGCGGGATGCGCCCCTCCGCCATCAGGCGCAGCAGGTTGCCGTAGGTGGAGACCTGATTGAAGCCGTGGTCGTGGACGCCGAAATGGGTGATGTGCGCCGGCATGTGGCGCCGCGTGCCGGCCATCCCCAGTGCGAGGAAGCGCTCCTCGCCGGTCGCATCGAACTGCAGGATCGCCGAGCCGAATTCGAACCCTTGAGTCCAGTCCGTCCAGCCCCGCGGTTGATAGCGGCCGGCGACCGTGTGCACCGGCGCCCCGGCCGACCGGTCGAAGCCGGCATCGATCGCCAGGATCTTGCCGCCCGACAGTTGCCACATGCGCTCGATCGCCGGCACGAGGTCTTGTGGCGTGACCTTGTCATCGATCTTCATCAGGCGTCTCTCCCAGAACGCTGGTCCGTTGGTGCAGCCGCACGTCTTGCTGCGCGGGCCTTCAATCGGGATCGAAAGTAACTCGCTAGTTACGTCCTTGGCCACCAGTTTTCGGCACGGGGGTCGCCCCCGAAGGCGCCGTCGACTCGGTTGAGCGCGTGGTCCGGATCGCCCGACGTCTTCCTGTCGGCGGGTGACGAAGACGAGGTCGGGATCGAAGTCGATGCCATGTCGCGCGAGATTGTCGCGGTAGGATTGCTTGAAGATGGCGCCGAAATTGACCTCGCCATAAGGAACGGTGACGGCAATGCGCCGATGTCCGCGTTCCACGAGCCGATCGATCGCTGTAGCGACAGCAGCCTTCGAAATCGAGATCGATCCAGGAATAACCGGCTGCCGGTGTCGCTGCGCCCGAGCGTGACGAACGGGATATTGCGCCGACTGCAGCAATTCGATGCGGCGGTCCACCTTGCGTGTCGCCGCCAGGATCATGCCGTCCACGGCACCGCGCGAGACGAAGCGCTGGAGATAGATGTAGTGGTCCTGGCTGCTGGCACAGGGCAGGACGAGAAGATCGAGACCGTGTTCGGCTAGGACGTGCTGCACGCCGTCGAACACGCCCATGAAAAAGTAGTCGGTGCTGGTGGTGCTTTCCTGTTCGAGTTCGATCATGAACCCGACGGACCGGGTCAGGCCGATGGCAAGCGTGCGGGCAGCATGATTGGGCGGCGTAGCCGAGCCGTTGCGCAGCCTCCAGGACCCGCCTGCGCGTCAGTTCGTTCACGTCCGGCTTGCCGTTGAGGGCGCGGGACACCGTGCCGGTGGAAATGCCCAACTCCTGCGCCAGCCGGGCGATGCCTCTCATTCTGGAATCTCCGAAAACTCGACGGTCGCTATTGACATGGATCGCCCACCGAAACATAGCATCGTAAGCGCTTACGGGAAACACATGCAGCCTCCGTCTGGCTATGGACGCGTGTCACGCGGGCCGGCCAGGAGGAGAAAAAAGGCTGAAGACCGTAAGCGCTTACGGACGCGCTCTGAGCGTCCTGGGAGGAAGAGATGGCGAGAACCGTCCTGTCGGCGGAGTGCCGTGGTGCCTGGCGAGGGCGGCGCGGGTTCACATCCTGCCGCAGATCATCGCCGGCCTGGCCTGCTGGCGCCAGCGATTTCCGCTATCGAAGACGATGCGAGTCGGCTTGCGCTGCGCGTGCGTCCAGCCGCGCCGCTCGGACGGGCATCAGGAACAAATGGACAGACTAAGATGAAATTCAGCGACGGCCACTGGCACATTCCCGAACATCTCAAAGTGCAGCATCCGGTCCACGTCCATGACGTACGGGTCGAAGGCGACGAGGTGGTTGCCGACGTCGCTGCGCTCGCGATTCAAGACACGCCTCGATCAGGTTCACGCCACGGTCTTCACCGCTGCAGGCTGTTTGCGCCGGCAGAAGGCGTGATTGGCGTTCGCGTGACGCACTTCGAGGGCGGGCAGCCGCCGAAGCCGGAATTCGCAGCTCAACCGGCAAGCCGCGCGTGGCAAGTGATCGCGCAAGACGATACCTCGGTCACGCTCCATTCAGGGGGCCTGGCCGTAACGTTGCCGAAGTCCGGTCCTTACGCGCTCAATTTCCTGCGTGGCGACAAACGCATCACCGGCAGCCTCTACCAAGGCTGGCGGCTATGCCGTCGATCGCGATACCGGGGCTTCCCTACATGTTCGAACGGCTCGATCTGACCGTCGGTACCAATGTCTACGGACTCGGGGAACGGTTCACGCCCTTCGTCAAGAACGGCCAGAGCGTCGACATCTGGAACGAGGACGGCGGCACGCAGACGCGAACAGGCCTACAAGAATATTCCATTCTTCATGACCAATCGGGGCTGGGGTCTTCTGGTCAATCATCCCGGCCGCGTCTCGTTCGAGATCGCTTCGACAAAGGTCACCAAGGCGCAGTTCAGCGTCGAAAGGCGAGAGCCTCGAATATTTCGTCATCGACGGGCCGACGCCCGAAGGATGTGCTGACTCGCTACACCGGCCTGACCGGGCGCCCGGCATTGCCGCCGGTGTGGTCGTTCGGCCTGTGGCTCTCGACCTCGTTCACCACGCAGTACGACGAGGCAACGGTCAATTCCTTCGTCGACGGCATGCTCAAGCGCGACATTCCGCTTGGCGTGTTCCATTTCGACTGCTTCTGGATGCGCGGCCTCAACTGGTGCGACTTCGAATGGGACCCGGCGATCTTCCCTGACCCGGCGGGCCAGCTCGCCCGTCTCAAGGAGCGCGGCGTCCATGTCTGTGTGTGGATCAACCCCTACATCGCCCAGCGTTCGCCGCTTTTCGCCGAAGGCCGTGACAGGGGTTATCTGCTCAGGCGCGCCGGACGGCGAGCGTTTGGCAATGGGACCATTGGCAGCCCGGCATGGCCTTCGTCGATTTCACCAATCCCGAGGCCGTCGACTGGTATCGCGGCCACCTGAAGCGCCTGCATCGACATGGGGGTCGATTGCTTCAAGACCGACTTCGGCGAGCGCATCCCGACCGACGTCGTCTGGCATGACGGCTCCGATCCGGAGCGCATGCACAACTACTACACCTTCCTCTACAACAGGGCGGTCTTCGACCTGCTGCAGGAGGAGAAGGGTGAGGAGGCCATCGTCTTCGCGCGCTCGGCGACGGTCGGCGGCCAGCAATTCCCGGTCCATTGGGGCGGCGACTGCGAATCCAACTACGAGTCGATGGCGGAGAGCCTGAGGGGCGGGCTCTCGCTCGGACTCAGCGGCTTCGGCTTCTGGAGCCACGACATTTCCGGCTTCGAAGGCACGGCACCGCCCGATCTCTACAAGCGCTGGTGCGCCTTCGGCCTGCTGTCGAGCCACAGCCGGCTGCACGGCATGGAGAGCTACCGCGTCCCGTGGAACTTCGACGAGGAAGCGGTCGACGTCCTGCAGGCATTTCACCAGGCTGAAATGCCGCCTCATGCCCTATCTCTACGAGACGCGCGAGACAGGCGAGCCGCGACCGGCGTCCCGATGATGCGCGCCATGTTCCTCGAATTTCCCGAGGATCCCGGCGCTGCCTCCCTCGACCAGCAATACATGCTCGGCGATGCGCTGCTGGTCGCCCCGGTGTTCAGCAAGGACGGCGACGTCGACGTCTACCTGCCGCCCGGGCGCTGGACCCACCTCCTTTCCGGCGTCGAGAAAACCGGCGGATGGCACCATGAGGTGCACGACGCCGTTCAGCCTGCCGCTCTACGTGCGCGAGAACACCCTGCTCGCCGTCGGTGCGCGCAACGACACCGTCGTCTATGACCATGCCGACGGCGTCACGCTCGAGCTCTATGCGCTTGGCGACGGTCGGTCGGCGACCTGCACGGTTTCGGGGGACCAGGGCGAGCCGCTCGTCGTCACCGCGCAACGCCAGGGAAGCGAAATCGTCGTGACCGCGGCGGCGGCAAGACCGTGGCGGCTGCTCGCGGTCGGGCAGGGGGTGACCTGCGACCAAAGCCAGACGGTACGCAACGAAAGAGGGACGTTGATCGAGGGCAAGCCGTCGCTGCGGCTTACCCTTTCCGCCGGCTAGCGCGGCGTATCGGAAGATGACCGGGAGTCTCGTCCAAATCGGGAAACCCGGGGGAGCGGGGCGCACGTCGAACCGGATTCGACATGCGCCGTCGGGTGCATCGGGTTCATGAACGGGCCGATGCGGAGAAGCGTGCGAGAGCACATGAATGGGAGGAACCTCATGACCAGAACTCTTGTGAAAATCCTCGCCTCGGCTGCGCTGGCCACGATGGCCGTGTCGGCCTTGGCCACGGCCGCCAACGCCGCGGACCCTGTACGCGACAAGTGGTGCAGCAGCGTGCATCTGCGTTTCTTCGTCGGCGGCGCTGAAGGCGATGCCTTCGGCACCATCGTCTACAACGGTGCCAAGCAGGCGGAGCACGATCTCGGGGCGAACGTCGAGTACCTCTTCTCCGGCTGGAAGGCCGAGACGATGGTCCAGCAGCTGCGCGAGGCGATCGCTGCGAAGCCCGACGGCATCGCCATGATGGGACACCCCGGCGAGGCCGCGGTGATGCCGCTGGCCGAGCAGGCCTTCAAGGCCGGCATCAAGATGATGTACCAGAACGTGCCGCTTCCCGGCGTGGTGGCCAAGTATGGCGGCGGCTACGTCGGCGCACAGCAGGCGGCCCAGGGCAAGTCGCTCGGCGAGGAGGCGATCCGCCGCTTCGGTCTGCAGAAGGGCGACGAGGTGATCGTGCTCGGCCCCTTCGACCAGCAGCCGGAGCGGTATGTGCGCGAAGGATCGGTCGCCCAGGCGTTCGAGGACGCGGGGCTGACCGTATACAAGCTAGTGGCCGGGGCTGAATTGGCTGCCGATCCGAACATCATGATTCCGGTCATCACCGCTGCTCTGGCGGCTCATCCGAAGGTCAAGCTGGTCGCCTATCCCGGTGGCCAGCAGCTCGGCAACGTGCCGACCTTCATGAAAGCGGCCGGCAAGAAGCCGGGCGAAGTGCTGGCGATCGGCTTCGACACCAGCCCGCAGATCGTTCGAGGGCTTCAAGGATGGCTGGGTGCAGCTCACCGCGGACCAGCAGCCCTTCCTGCAGGGCTACATGCCGATCCTCAGCCTGTGCCAGCAGGTCGTCTATCGGCCTGGCTCCGCTGAACGTGGACACCGGCGCCGGGTTCGTTACCGTCGAGAACTACAAGGCAGTCGCCGATCTCGCTGCAGGAGAATCTGCGCTAGCGCTCGATCGATCGCAGCGTCGGCCAGTGACTGCTGGCGGCGCTGCGACCGCAATCGGCAGGAGCCGCCCATGGCTGCGCGCATCGTGGAACTGCGCGACATCAAGAAGTCTTACGGCAACGTCTACGCTCTCGGCGGCGTCACCATGCATGTCGACGAGGGCGAGGTGGTCGGCCTGATCGGCGACAACGGCGCCGGCAAGTCGACGCTGATCAAGATCCTGTCAGGCGTCGTGCGGCCGACCGGCGGCGAGATCATGGTGCGCGGCAAGCCGGTGAGGAACTGGAGCGCGGCGCGGGCTCGCGAAGCCGGCATCGAGACCGTCTACCAGGATCGCGCGCTTGCCGTTCAGCAATCGATCGTGCGCAACATCTTCATGGGACGCGAACTTGCCGGTCCCTTCGGATGGCTGAAGACCAGGCAGCAGTTCGAGGAGGCCAGCCGGCTCATGCGCGAGATCGGCTTCACCTCCAGGGTGTTCACGCCGCGCTCGATCGTCGGTGCGCTGTCCGGCGGCGAGCGCCAGGGCGTCGCCATCGCCCGGGCGATCTACAAGCAGGCCGACGTGATCGTCCTCGACGAGCCGACGACGGCGCTGTCGTTGATGGAGACGGCAAAGGTCTTCCACTTCATTCGCCAGGTGAAGGCCAGCGGGCGGTCGATCGTCTTCATCGGCCACAACATCCATCATGTCTTCGAGATCGCCGATCGGTTCGTGGTGATCGACCGCGGCCAGGTCGCGCTGGAAAAGTCGCGGAGCGAAGTCGGCGACGGCGGAAGCACTCATCGAATTCATGGAGCGCGTGGCGGCAGAAGCCCACGCCGCCTGACATCTCGGGAGCTGCGCAATGACTCGCAATATCGACCATGCCGGCTCACGGGCGATGGCATCCGAGGTCCACCCTGCCGAACGGCCGGTGCGACGCTTCCTGCTTGCCAACCGCGCCGGTCTGGGTTCGCTGGCGGTGTTCCTCATCATGATGGCCATCTTCCTCGTCCATCAGGCCGCAGCGTGTTCCTCACCTGGGACCTCTACGGCGCCGTCCTGACGACGCTTCCGGTGCCGCTTTTCGTCGTCGCGCCGCTGGTCTTCGTGGTCACGGCCGGAGAGATCGACCTGTCGTTCCCGGCCACCATGGGTTTCGCCGGGCTGGCTTTCGCCTATGTCGTGCAGGCCGGCTACGACCCCTTCGTCGGCATTGCCGCGGCGATCGTCACCGGCACGGTTCTGGGGCTGCTGGTCGGGTCTCTCGTGGTCTATGCCAACCTGTCGTCGCTGATCGCGACACTCGGCATGAACTTCATGCTGCGCGGGCTCATCCTGATCATCACCCAGTCGAAATCGATCGCGCTGGTGACACTCAGCGACAGCCTCGCCTACAAGATCTTCTCGAGCACGCTGTTCGGCGTCCCGGTGCAGATCCTCTGGGCGATCGCCTTCGTCATCTTTGCGGCGGCACTGTTCAACCGCCATCGCTTCGGCGCCCAGGTGCATGTGGTCGGCGACAACCCCGACAGCGCCAACGAAATGGGCATCGATGTCGCAGCGCGTGCGCGTCAAGGTCTTCGCTTTCGTGGGCTTCGGCGCGGCGCTCGGCGGCATCTTCTCGGTCATGATCAACTTCACTTGGTGGCCGACCTCGGGCGACGGCTACCTACTGCCGGTGCTCGCTTCCGTTTTCGTCGGCGGCACGCCGACCTGGGGCGGTATCGGAACGATCTTCGGCGGCGCCATCGGTGCGCTTACGGTTTCGTTCATCCAGACCGGAATCGTCGGCGCCGGGCTGTCCGGATTCTACGTGCAATTCTTCAACGGCCTGATCATCATCCTGTCCCTGCTCGGGCCACCGGTGGAACCAGGTGCGCTATCGTTAGGAGCGTGCCAGGCAACGGGTTTGTCGTACCTTTGCGCGACTATGCTGAAGGACGCCAGAGCAATCCACTTCGGCTGAGAGCGCTCGTGAACGACGAGACGACCTCGGACATTTCGCTCAGCCAATCGGATGTCCGCTTTGGTCATTCTCGACCGGGACGCTGGAACGGCATGTCCGGACATGTCGGCTCTAGCCCAGAAAGCGGAATGCCGTGGATGTCGGCAAGCGGCACCACCGGCCCGAGGCCCCCCATGCAATTGGCGCCATTCCGACCGAACGATACGCTCATTAGTATTTATGGTGCTGCCGGTCAGGATTGAACTGACGACCTCCCCCTTACCAAGGGGGTGCTCTACCACTGAGCTACGGCAGCCTGGGCACACGTCGTGCGGCGCTTAACTGCCATAGCGGAGGGGGCGGTTCAAGCGTCCGCAACACTTTCGGCAACTCTGCCGCGGGGCTACAAAGGCTGGCATGACCGGCCGCAAGCCTTCCGACGGCGGACTGAAGACCCGCGAAGAGCGCCTTGCCGAGGCGCTGCGCGCCAATCTCAGGCGGCGCAAGGCCGTGTCCCGTGCCCGCCCGGACGATGGCGGGGAGGACGAGACCGCCCGCAAACCGGCCGATTTGCCTCAGAAACCGGGGCCTTCCGACCGCCGATCTTGAGTTGGCCGCAATCGTCGGATAGACCCGCCACTGCCGGGCCCAAAGCGGTTCGGGCATCTGATTCTCTTGAAAAGGGGGGCGGCATATGGATCGCATCCGCATCGTCGGCGGCAATCGCCTGAATGGTTCGATTGCCATTTCCGGCGCCAAGAATGCGGCCCTCCCCTTGATGATCGCGAGCCTCTTGACCGACGAGACGCTGACGCTGGAGAACGTGCCGCGCCTCGCCGATGTCGCCATGCTCAAGCGCATCCTCGGCAATCACGGCGTCGACTGCACGGTGATGGGCAAGCGCCTCGGCCAGAACGGCCAGGGCGAGACGCTGCAGCTCTCCGCCCACGAGATCGTCGACACGGTGGCACCCTACGAACTTGTGTCGAGGATGCGCGCCAGCTTCTGGGTCATCGGGCCGCTGGTTGCGCGCACCGGCGAGGCGCGCGTGTCGCTGCCCGGCGGTTGCGCCATCGGCACCCGCCCGGTCGATTTCTTCCTCTACGGCCTGCGCGCGCTCGGCGCCGACATCGACATCGACAACGGCTATGTCGTCGCCAGGGCGCCCAAAGGTGGGCTTGTCGGCGGGCTTGTCCAGCTGCCGAAAGTCAGCGTCGGCGCCACCCACACCATCATGATGGCGGCGACGCTTGCCCGCGGCACCACCGTCATCGAGAACGCGGCCATGGAGCCCGAGATCGACAACGTCGCCCGTTGCCTGGTCGCCATGGGGGCGAAGATCGAGGGGATCGGCACGCGCACCATCGCCATCGAGGGCGTCGCCGCCCTCCACGGCGCGCAGGTCGAGGTCATTCCCGACCGCATCGAGGCCGGCACCTTCGCGCTTGCCACCGCCATGACCGGCGGCGACGTGCTGCTCAAGGACGCCCGCTGGGAGCATCTCGAATCGGCCCTTGACGTGCTCGCCCGCGCCGGCGTCCACCTCACCCGCGAGGCCGACGGCATCCGCGTCCAGCGCAACGGCAACGGCATCCAGCCGGTCGACGTCGACGTCGACACGTTCCCGGGATTCGCCACCGATCTCCAGGCCCAGTTCATGGCGCTGATGACCCGGTCGTCGGGCACCGCCAGGATTCGCGAGACGATCTTCGAGAACCGCTTCATGCACGTCTCCGAGCTTGCCCGGTTTGGGGCGGATATTCATCTCGACGGGCAGGTGGCAACCGTGAATGGCGTCCCGCGGCTGACCGGCGCCCAGGTGATGGCCACCGACCTCAGGGCATCGGTTTCCCTGGTCATCGCCGGCCTTGGCGCCGAGGGCGAGACCGTGGTCAACCGCGTCTATCACCTCGACCGCGGCTTCGAGCGCCTCGAGGAGAAGCTCAGCGCCTGCGGGGCGGCGATCGAGCGGCTGAGCGGCTAGGCGCAATCCCCGCCAGTTGCACCGCGGCGTGGGGCGCATTACCTGTGGCGGGAGCAAAGGATCCCGCCCATGAGCGACATTGCCACCCCAGTGAAACTCTGTGCCTTTGACGAGGAGGACCTGGCCGTCCTCTCCGCCCACGTCCAGGACGCCGTGCTCAAGGTCGGCGACATGGTCTACCTGCCGCAGGAAGGCCGCTTTGCCGTCGCCATGAACCGCTTCATCTGGGAGAAGCCGGCCGGCGGCCGGCGGCAGACCTATGAGCGCCGCCGCTCGGTCCTCTCCTTCGACCGCGTCGGCGCCGTCCGCTCCAGCCACATCGACCGCGACCGCCCGGATGCCGTGCTGGAACTGCTTGCGGTATCCTTTGAAACCGCCGATACCCCTGCCGGAAAAGTGACGCTTGTTTTCGCTGGCGGCGGTGCGGTGCAGCTCGACGTGGAGGTCATCGAAGCGCGCCTGGCCGATCTCGGCGCCGCCTGGGCGACCGCGGCCAAGCCCGAGCACGACCTCGAGACCACCGCCGAACCGGGCAGCTGACGACCAGCGTCACGAGTGAACCGGGGACGCCGACGTGACCATCAGACTTGCCCAGACCGACCCTGATTTCGAAGCCCGATTCCAGGCGCTCCTCGACGACAAGCGCGAAATGGCCGCTGACGTCGACCAGGTGGCGCGCGAGGTCATCGACAGCGTGCGCCGGCGCGGCGATGCGGCCCTGATCGAATACACCGAGAAATTTGATCGTCTGGCGCTGACCGCCGATCAGCTTCGCGTCTCCGATGAGGCCATGGACGCCGCCGAGAAGTCGGTGCCGCAAGCTCAGCGCGAGGCGCTGCTCGTCGCCCGCGACCGCATTACCGCCTATCACCAGCGCCAGATGCCGGTGGACGACCGCTACACCGACGCGCTCGGCGTCGAGCTTGGCACCCGCTGGACGGCGATCGAGGCGGTCGGCCTTTATGTTCCCGGCGGTACCGCCGCCTATCCCTCCTCCGTGCTGATGAACGTCGTGCCGGCGCGGGTCGCCGGCGTCGAGCGGATCGTCATGGTAACGCCGACGCCGGACGGCAACGTCAACCCACTGGTGCTCGCCGCCGCCCGTCTTGCCGGCATCGACGAGATCTACCGAGTCGGCGGCGCCCAGGCCGTTGCGGCTCTGGCTTACGGCACCGAGACGGTCAAGCCGGTCGACAAGATTGTCGGTCCGGGCAACGCCTATGTCGCGGCTGCCAAGCGGCTGGTCTTCGGCACCGTCGGCATCGACATGATCGCAGGGCCTTCCGATGTGCTGGTGATCGCCGACGGCGACAACGACCCCGACTGGGTCGCTGCCGACCTGCTCGCCCAAGCCGAGCACGACGCGGCCGCCCAGGCGACCTTGATCACGACCTCAGCCGACCTCGCCGACCGCGTCGCGGGCGCCATCGAGCGTCAGCTGAAGACCCTGTCGCGCGGTGAAATCGCCGGTGCAAGCTGGCGCGACCACGGTGCCGTCATCACGGTGAAGTCGCTAGCCGGGGCCATGGAGCTCGCCAACCGCATCGCGCCGGAGCATCTCGAGCTTGCCGTGGCTGATCCGGAGGCGCTGCTCCTGCGCGTACGCAATGCCGGCGCCGTCTTCCTTGGCAGCCACACACCCGAGGTGATCGGCGATTATGTCGGCGGGCCCAACCACGTTCTGCCAACGGCCGGCTCGGCGCGCTTCTCCTCCGGCCTGTCGGTGTTTGACTTCATCAAACGGACCTCGCTGCTGAAGCTCGGCCCCGAGCAGCTGCGCGCCCTTGGCGATGCCGCCATCACGCTCGCCAAGGCCGAGGGGCTCGGCGCCCATGCCCGCTCCGTGTCGATCCGGCTCAACCGGTGAGCGGGTGTGACTGACGACCGGCAGCACGCATCGACTGGCCGGCTGGTCGCCGTCGAACTCGACACCGGCGCGATGCGGCGGAGCACGCCGGCGATCGATTACGAGCGGGCCGCCGCCATGCGCGATCTCATCGCCAACAATGTGTTTGAACCGGTTGGCCGCACCGTCGACAGGTTTCGCCTGCGTCTGTCGGTCGCCGATCGCCGACTGGTCTTCGACATCCGTGACGAGGACGACCGGCCGTTGGTCAGCCACATCCTGTCGATGACGCCGCTCATGCGCGTCATGCGCGACTACTACGTCGTCTGCGACGCCTATTACGCCGCCGCCGGCAGTTCCTCGCCGGCCCAGTTCGAGGCCATCGACATGGGGCGCCGCGGCCTGCACAACGAGGGCGCCGAACTGCTGCTCGACCGCCTCAAGGGCAAGATCGACCTCGACCAGACCACCGCCCGCTGTCTGTTCACGCTGGTCGCCGCCATCTATTGGAAGGGCTGAGCGGCTGTTCACAATCGGACCGTGATCGGCTAGCTACGAACTCACCAGGCCGCAGAGACTCGCGGCCTTCCGACCCAGTTGCCTGACGGAGCCAGAATGGCAGGGCGCGTCAAACTCATCCTCGCTTCCGGTTCTCCGCGGCGCCTCGCGCTGCTCGCCCAGATCGGCGTCGAGCCCGACCGGGTGATGCCGGTCACCATCGACGAGACGCCCAAGAAGAGCGAGGTGTCGCGCAATCTCGCCAAGCGCCTGGCCGAGGAGAAGGCCAAGGCGGCCATCCCGCTGGCCAGGACCGAGGCCGACCTCGCCGGCGCGCTCATCATCGCCGCCGATACCGTGGTCAGCGTCGGCCGCCGCATCCTCGCCAAGGCGGAGACCATCGAGGAGGCCGGTGCCTTCCTGCGGCTGCTCTCCGGCCGCGCCCATCGCGTCCATACCGGCGTGGTGATGGTGACCGCCGCCGGGCAGTTCCGCCGCCGCCTGGTCGAGACGCGCGTGCGCTTCAAGCGGCTGTCGCGCGAGGACGTCGATTCCTACCTCGCCTCCGGCGAATGGCGCGGCAAGGCCGGCGGCTACGCCGTGCAGGGCATCGCCGGCGCCTTCGTCGTCAAGCTCACCGGCTCCTATTCCAACGTCGTCGGCCTGCCGCTCTACGAAACCATGTCGCTGCTGACCGGCGAGGGCTATCCCGTCCACTTCAACTGGCTGAGCTCGGGCTGAGGCGATGGCTGAGGCGGACAAGCCGCAAGGCGCCGACATCGTGCCGCTGAGGCCGCGCGTCAAATGCCCGATCTGCGGCAAGCCGTCCGACCACGCCTTCCATCCGTTCTGCTCGAAACGCTGCGCCACGATCGACCTCAACCGGTGGCTGTCCGGCTCCTATGCCATTCCTGCCGCCGAGGAGGATGACCCCGATACGGAGGAGGGCGAGGGTGGCGACGAGCGGGCGTGACGCCGTCGAGCTTGGCTTTGCGGTGGGGCCGGAGCGCCAGGTCTCGGGCCTGCTGACGTTGCCGGCCGGCGCACGGGCGCTCTATGTGCTCGCCCACGGCGCCGGCGCCGGCATGCGCCATCCCTTCCTGGCCACCATGGCGACGGCTCTGGCCGAACGCGGCATCGCCACCCTGCGCTACCAGTTCCCCTACATGGAGGCCGGCGGCCGCCGCCCCGATTCGCCGGCCGTGGCCCATGCCGCCGTGCGCGCCGCGGTCGCGGAAGGCGCACGCCGGGCGCCGGGGGTGCCGCTCATTGCCGGCGGCAAGTCCTTCGGCGGGCGCATGACCTCCCAGGCCGAGGCCCTGGAGCCGCTGCCGGGCGTCGTCGGCCTTGCCTTCCTCGGCTTCCCCCTCCACCCGCCCGGCAAGCCCGGCGACGAGCGCGGCGATCACCTGAAGGACGTCCGCCTGCCCATGCTGTTCCTACAGGGGACGCGCGACGAATTTGCCGAATTGGGCCTGCTCGAGCCCCTGTGCCGCCGGCTCGAGCCCGCGCGCCACCCTGCACCTCGTCGATGGCGCCAACCATTCCTTCAAGGTGCCGGCCAAGAGCGGGCGCAAGGACGCCGACGTCAGGGCCGAACTGGCCGATGCGCTTGTCACCTGGACCGGGGAAATCCTGAAGAAATAGAGCCGGTTTCGGCTTTGCTGCCGAACTGGACACCCCAGCGCCATTTCACTATAACCGCCCACGCGCCGCGGGCTTGATGGTCCGCGGCGCTGTGTTGGCCCAGGTAGCTCAGTTGGTAGAGCACGTGACTGAAAATCACGGTGTCGGTGGTTCAATTCCGCCCCTGGGCACCACCCCCCCGAAGAATGAACGAAAAACTGTCCGAAATTCAGCAATTTAGCGACAGCAATTCGATTCACCGATCCGGCGTCCGCGTCGTCGCAGTGGGCTGCACGACGTCAGACATCGTCAGACGAGCAGATTTGCCAGCCTTCCTTGGTCCGAGCGCTCAATGGATGCTGGCCTGGGTCGGAGATCAAACCCAGCTCCGGACCTGCTGACGCTCTTGCCAAGTTGTTCGGATCGCCTATTGCGCCATCGGCCCGGTTCACCGAACAGCCTAGAATCCCTGGGACTCGGCAAGTTCCAGGGTGACGCGGCGGGCCCGCTCGATCAGGCCGTCGAAGGCCGCTTCGGCCCGCACCAGGTCGCCGTCAGCAATGGCGCGCATCAGCACATAGTGGGTGCGCGATGCCTCAACGATCTCGCGTTCGAAGTTCTGGCGGAACAGGATGGTGCCGGCTCGTCGCGAAAGCGAATGCAGTGGCTCCAGCGTCTTGGCCGCGAAGGGCTGCTGGGCGCAGTCGGCGACGAAGTCGTGGAAGGCGCCGTCGAGGCGGGTGAAGGCCAGGACGTCCTTTTCTTCAGCCGCCTTCTCCATTTCATCGGCCATGCGCGCGAGGCGCTTGCGATCGACTGCGGAGGCGAGCCGGGTGGCGCGCTCAATGACGATGCGTTCCACGACCGCGCGAAGATCGAGGGCAAGCAGGTCGCGCTCGAAATCGAGTGGCAGGATCTTGATGCCTTGCCGGGGGATCACCTTGACGAGCTGTTCATGCTCGAGGCGAAGCAGTGCATCGCGGATCGGGGTGCGCCCGAGCCGGACCAATCTCGCCAGGTCCTTTTCGGTGTAGATTTCGCCGGGCGCCAGCTCGAGCATGACGATCTTTTCTTCGATCGCCTTGTAGGCTTTGCCGGCCAGGCTGGTGATGTCGCCCCGCCAAACCGGCCGTTTCACCGGCACGTGATCGACATTGGTCATTAAGTTCCGCACTCCGAAGGCGCCGGGGACGGAATCCGGTGGACGGGACCTCCCTGAACTCCGCCCCGCCAGCGCGTGCGCGCGCAGCCGCGTCTTTAAAATATCTTGATATATTCTTTGTTGCGGCTTGTCCATGCGCTTGTCCACCGGTCGCGGGGCGCCGAATCCCGTGGTCGGAAAGTTGGTTCTTGATGGCCAAGCGATATTAAGATATATCACGAGATATCAACACGCGCGTACCGGTGCAAGCCGCTTTGGCTCGGCTGGTTTGGAGCGAGCGGCCCCGGCATTCGGTCCGGCACCGGGGCGAGGCGACTACCAGGTTACGGGCCTAGCCATGCCAAGTGGCGACCAATCAACAACTGGAGGGTGGAGATGCTAAAGACAAAGGTGCTGGCGACGGTCGTGGCGACCGTGGCGACCGTGGTCTTCGGGAGTTTCGGTGCACAGGCCGCATGGCCGGATCGCCCGGTGACCATCATCGTTCCCGCCGGCGCCGGTGGCGGTACTGATGCCACCGGGCGGCTGCTGGCGGAGCAGCTCAAGGACATCTTCGGTCAGAACTTCAACGTCGTGAACGAGGGGCAGGGTGGCGGCGTCGTCGGCATCACCAACATCGTCCAGGCCAAGCCCGACGGATACACCATCGGCATCCTCTACAACTACGCACACTACAAGGAGCTGGGCCAGGGCGATTTCGAGGTCAAGAGCTTCACGCCGATCGCGCAGTTCAACTTCGATCCCGCCGGCTTCCAGGTGGGCGCGGATTCGCAATTCAAAACCATTTCCCAGGCGCTTGACCTGATCAAGGCCGACCCCGGGAAGTACAATATCGCCTGCGGCGGTGGGTGCGGCGGTTCGTGGCCGCTGGCCGTGGCGACCCTGATGTATGATTGGGGTGTCGATCTCTCCAAAGTCAACATGATCCCGGGCAAGGGCGCAGCGGCAGCCATGCAGGAATTGGCCGCGGGCGGCGTCGATGTCGTTCCGTGTTCGATTCCCGAGGCCGGTCCGCTGATCGAGGCAGGCAAGGTGAGGAGCCTCGCGGTGTTCGGCGACAAGCGCCTGGCGGCCTTCCCGGATATCCCGACCTTACAGGAGGAAACCGGCAAGGCGCTGTTCCTGGGTGCCTGGCGTGGCGTCGTCGCACCTGCCGGCTTGCCGCAAGATATCGCCGACAAGCTCGAAGCTGCCGTCAAGACGATCTACGACAGCAAGCAATTCCAGGATGCCATGACATCGCGCGGTTTTGGCCTCCAGTGGCGTGACAGCAAGGACTTCGAGGCGTTCATGGTCAACGAGACCACGAACGTGAAGACGGTCATCAAGGCCCTCGGCCTCTAGCCACGGCAGGGGCGGCGACGTTCCCCGCGCCGATGACGGAAGGGCAAGACCATGAAATTCGATGACGCTGTCCTCGGATTGGCCATCGCTGTGTTCGGAGGGGTCATTGTCTATTTCTCCTCCCAATTCCATGCCCTCAGGCACATCAGCTATGGACCGGGTTTCTTCCCGACGATCATCGGTGCGGGGCTCATCTTGTGCGGCGTCCTTCTTCTAGGGCGCCGCGTCCTCGCCGGCGGATTGCGCGGCCCTTGGGTCATGCTCGGCGACTGGAGCCGGTCGCCTCGCCACCTCGTCAACATGATCCTGATACCGGCCTCGGTGATCTTCTACATCCTGGCGTCTGATACCCTCGGCTTCTTCATCTCGATGATCGTGCTGCTCACCGTCCAGATTGGCTGGTTCACCCGCAAGCCGTTGCGCAGCGTGGTTATCGCGGTCTGCGTCACGGTGCTGTTGCAGGAGTTCTTTCAGGGGTTCATGTCGGTGCCGCTTCCCTGGGGCGTCCTCGAACCGTTCGCGGGGGCCCTGACATGGATGTGATCCTCCACGCGGCCGGGCTGCTGGCCGACAGGACCGTCATCATCACCATGATCCTGACGGCGATCTTCGGACTGGTCGTCGGGGCGATCCCCGGGTTGACGGCTTCGATGGCTGTCGCTCTTCTGGTTCCGCTGACCTTCTTCATGGACCCGGTTCCGGCATTGGCCGGAATCGTCAGTGTCGCAGCGATGGCAATCTTCGCGGGGGACCTGCCGGGCGCCATGCTGCGCATTCCCGGAACGCCGGCGTCCGCCGCCTACGCCGACGAAGCCTACGCCATGACCCGAAAGGGGCAGGCGGAACTGGCCCTGGGCATGGGGCTGGTGTGCTCGGCCATCGGTGGCTTGTTCGGGGCGACTGTCCTTATTCTCGGAGCCCCGGCGCTGGCCGAGTTCGCCCTCGAGTTCAGCACATATGAATACTTCTGGCTCGCCTGCCTCGGCCTCACGGCGGCGGTGGTCGTCGCCCGCGGCGATCCCGTCAAGGGAATGGCCTCGCTGCTCTTCGGCCTGATTCTGGCGACCATCGGGCTCGATCCGGTTTCCGGCTTGCTGCGGTTTACCTTCAACCTCCAGGTACTTACCGGCGGACTCGGGTTCATCCCCGTCCTTATCGGTCTGTTCGCTGTGTCTGAGGTCCTGCGCGCGGTCAGCCGCACGACCACGGACAGCGCCGCCGGCACCAAGCAGTTGGGCAACGTGTTCCACGGGCTGGGCCGCGAGATCTGGCGCCTCAAGGGGGGCATCGCCCGCGGCTCGGTCATCGGCACCATCATCGGCGCCATCCCGGGCGCCGGCGCCGACATCGCAGCCTATGTCTCCTATGCGGTGGCCAAGAAGTTCTCGAAACGACCCGAGGAATTCGGAACCGGCATCATCGACGGAATTGCGTCGGCGACGGCGGCCAACAACGCTTCGATCGGCGGCGCCTTCGTGCCTGCGACGGTTTTCGGCATACCCGGTGACTCGCTGACTGCCATCGTCATCGGTGTCCTGTTCATGAAGGGACTGACGCCCGGACCAACGGTCTTCCTTCAGAAGCCGGAGCTGATCTACGCCGTCTTCCTGTCCTTCTTCGTCGCCAACATCTTCATGGTTCCATTCGGCTTCGTTGCGATCAAAGCCTTCAAGCAGATTCTGCGGGTTCCCCAGAGCATCCTGATGCCGGTGATCCTGGCGTTCTGCATGGTCGGCTCGTTTGCGGTCGAGAACCAGGTGTTCGCGGTGACCGTGATGCTGATCCTCGGCTTCATCGGCTATCTCATGGAGGAGAATGGCTTCCCGCTCGCCCCGGCCATCCTCGGCCTGGTGCTCGGCCCCATGCTGGAAGAGAAGTTCCTCACCTCCATGCTCAAGTCGCGCGGTGACTTCATGGCGTTCTTCGATCGGCCGGTGGCCGGAACCCTGGGAGTAGTGACTATCGCAATCTGGCTGTCGCCAATCGTCATCGCGGTCGTGCGCAGGGTGATCTCGGCGCGCCGCAAGACGACGACCCAATCCGACAGCACGGCCGCCTGATCGGACGGACTGGAGAAATCGGAATGAAGGTGATCCTCTACGGGGCCGCGGTTGTGCCGTTCGCCAAGGAACTGCCACCCCGCTTGACGACGGACTGGGAGATCGTCGGCGTCGACGACAGCACGCCCGGCCAGGATGCAGTGGCCGCGTTTGCCGATGCCGATGCCGTGATTGCCGTCGACTACGGCCACGAGGTTCCGCTGGCGCCCAAGGTCAGGATGGTCCATGTGCCAGGCGCCGGTTGCGACGGGATCCTCCTGGACGCACTGCCCTCGGGAGCAGCGCTATGCAACGTCCACCGTCACGAGAACGGCGTTGCCGAGTTCGCGATCCTGGCGATGTTGCAATGGTGCGTCCGCTACATGGAGGCGTGCCAGTCGTTCCGTCAGGGAAGCTGGGAGCGCAGCAGCCGGTTTGGGGCGCCGCCGCATGAGGAACTCGGTGGCAAGACGGTGGGCATCGTCGGCCTGGGGCGTATCGGCCGGACGCTGGCCCAGCGGGCCCGTGCCTTTGGGATGCGGGTGGTCGCGGCTGAGTATTTCGATATCGCCAAGCCGGACGACGTCGACGAGATTCACAGATTTTCGGAGATCGCGGAGGTCGCGGCGCAGAGCGACTTCCTGGTCGTCTGTTGCGCCCTGACCGACGAGACCAGGGGCATGATCGACGATGTCGTGTTCCGCGCGATGCCGTCGACCGGGGTGCTCATCAACGTCGCGCGCGGCCCGCTGGTCGACGAGGATGCGCTCTACGAGGCGCTGACCGCCGGAAGGATCGCCGGGGCAGCGATCGACGTCTGGTATCGCTATCCCGACACCCTGAACGCCGGCGTCCAACCTTCGAAATACCGCTTCCAGGACCTTCCCAACGTCTACATGACCCCGCACATTGCCGGCTGGACCCGGGAAACCGTGTCGCGGCGATGGGATTTCATCGCCGCGAACCTCGATCGGACGGTTCGTGGCGAGGAGCCTCAAAACATAGTCTTCAGAAAGCCGCTTTGACCGGACCCGTGATCCGAGATCCAAGGAGAACTGCATGAACGTTTCCGTGGCCCCCCATGATGACATCGAACTTTTCGCCCTGATGCGGCGGGAGCTCTATTCGGCGGTCATCGGCGACGTGATGGACCAAATGGGGCTCTTCCATCAGTTTCTGCCACCGCGGATCCGGCCGATTCGCGACGACATGGTCCTGGCCGGCCGCGCGATGCCGATCGTCGAGATCGACATCGATCCTGAAGCCGTGCGGGACGACGACAAGCCGTTCGGCGTGATGCTCGAGGCCCTCGACGATCTGCGGCCCGGTGAAATCTACGTCGCCGCCGGTGCCGGCCCGCACTACGCTTTGTGGGGCGAGCTGATGTCGACTCGCGCCAAGCATCTGGATGCTGCCGGAGCGCTTGTGGACGGATTTGCGCGCGACGTCTCCGGCATCCTGGCCATCGACTTTCCGACCTTCGCAACCGGCGTTTACGCCCAGGACCAGGGGCCGCGCGGCAAGGTCGTCGACTTCCGCGTTCCCGTCAGGATCGATGGCATTTCCATTGCGCCCGGAGCGCTGCTGTTCGGTGACAACGAAGGCGTCGTCGTCATCCCGGCCGCCGCCGAGGAGGAGGTCGTCAGGCGCGCCCTGGAGAAGGCGCGCGGCGAACGCCTGGTCAAGAAGGCGATCGCAAATGGCATGAGCGCCGTCGAGGCGTTTGCGAAGTTCGGCATCATGTAGAGCGCCGCCGGGCCGCTTCCGGCCCCCCGACAAGACGCTCGCCGACATCTGAATTCGATCGTGGGGAGGGGCAACAGGTCCATGAAAATTACCGGTCTGAAGACATACCTGGTACCGCCGCGCTGGCTGTTCCTGAAGGTGGAGACCGATGAAGGGCTCGCCGGATGGGGCGAGCCGGTGCTGGAAGGCCACGCCGAGACCCTCGCCGCCAAGGTCGCGGAGTTCGCCGACTTCCTGGTCGGCCGCAATCCGCTGCACATCGAGGACATCTGGCAGTCGCTCTACCGCAACGGCTGCTATCGCGGTGGGCCCGTTCTGATGAGCGCCATTTCCGGGATCGACATGGCGTTGTGGGACATCAAGGGGCAATACCACCAAGCGCCGGTCCACGCGCTGCTCGGTGGCCCGGTGCGCAACAAGATCAAGACCTACTGCTGGATCGGCGGCGACCGGCCCGCCGATCTGATCGCCGAGGCACGGGCGTTGCTCGAGCGCGGATTCAGCGCGGCCAAGATGAATGTGTGCAGCGAGCTGCAGATTGTCGACAGCCACGCCAAGATCGACGCCATCGTGCGGCAGCTCGGCGAGTTGCGCGACGCTGTCGGCTACAGCATGGACCTCGCTCTCGATTTTCACGGGCGGGTCCATGCCCCCATGGCCAAGGTGCTGCTGCGCGAACTCGAGCCCATTCGTCCGTACTTCGTCGAGGATCCGGTGGTGTCCACGCAGATCGACGCCATGGCCGATCTCGCCCGCTCGACGCCGATTCCGCTGGCCATCGGCGAACGGATGCATTCGCGCTATGCTTTCAAGCAGGTGTTCGAAACGCGCGCCGCCAACATCATCAATCCCGACACCGCTCATGTCGGCGGCATCAGCGAGATGGTGCGCATCGGCGGCTGGGCAGAGGCCTACGACGTTGCTCTGGCGCCGCATTGCCCGATCGGTCCGATCGCGCTTGCCGCGTGCCTTCAGGTCGACGCCATCTGCTACAACGCCTTCATCCAGGAGCAGAGCCTCGGCATTCACTACAACAAAGGCAGCGACCTGCTGGACTACGTCGCTGCTGGCAAAGGCTTCTCCTACCGCGCCGGGTATCTGGACATCCCGGATCGGCCGGGCTTGGGAATCGCGGTCGACGAGGCAGTGGTCGAGAAGATGGCCGAAGTCGGCCACCGCTGGCGCGCGCCGGTGTGGCGCCACGAGGACGGCTCGATCGCCGAGTGGTAGCCGCACAGCGGTTTGGTTGCGCACACCCACCGCAACCTCCCGGTCCCGGTCGGGCCTGCAGCGTCGGCCTGCGATCGCGACGCATGGCAGACGCGCAAGCATGGCGTCCGCCCGTTCTTCGCAGCGGCCGGGGTCGCGTTCGTGACGTCAGCGATGCTCGATGGCTGGTTGGTTCGTCTGCGCGGACGGAAGCTCCCGATCCGAACTCTGTATGACGTCGATCCGGCGCATCCATTCCTCGCAGAGCGCAGTC
>CAWHLP010000034.1:0-67734 GCA_963830205.1 uncultured Alphaproteobacteria bacterium
GTTCTCGCCACCAAGGTGCATGGGCCGATGGGCGATGACCCCAACATGCAGGGCAATTCGCGCCGCTGGATCATGCGGGCGGTCGAGGATTCGCTGAAGCGGCTGCAGACCGATCATATCGACCTCTACCAGATCCACCGCCCGGCGCCCGACACCGACATCGAGGAAACCCTCTCGGCGCTGACCGACCTGATGCGCGCCGGCAAGGTGCGCGCCATCGGTTCGTCCACCTTCCCGGCCTCCGAGATGGTCGAGGCGCAATGGGTCGCCGAGAGGCGCGGGCTCGCCCGCTTCCGCTCCGAGCAACCGCCCTATTCGATCCTCGACCGCGGCATCGAACGCGAGGTGCTGCCGGTCGCCGAGCGCTACGGCATGGGCGTGCTGGTGTGGAGTCCGCTGTCCAAGGGCCTGCTCACCGGCCGCTACCGCAAGGGCCAGCCGCTGCCGGACAGTTTGCGGGCGAAAGTCATGCCCAGGCAGATGTCCGACGCGCGCAGCCTCGAAGCGGTCGAGCAGTTGATCCCGCTCGCCGATGAGGCGGGCCTGTCGCTGATCCACATGGCGATGGGCTTCGTCATGGCCCATCCCGGCGTCACCTCGGCGATCCTCGGGCCGCGCACGATGGCGCAGTTGGACGACCTGCTTGCGGGCGCCGAAGTCCGCCTCAGCGATGAAGTCCTCGACCGGATCGACGAGATCGCTCCGCCGGGGGCCAATGTCGGGATCAACCAGGCCGACTACGTCCCGCCGGCCATCGCCACGGCGGAGCTGCGCCGCCGTCCGCTTTCCGAACGCGCCGCAGCCTGACGCCTCAGCCCGACCACGCCTCGGCGACGAGGCGGGCGGCCAGCACCAGCATGACCACCCCGATCAGCGTGTCGAGGACCTGCCAGGCCCTCGGCCGGGCGAAGAGCGGGGCCGCCAGCCGGGCGCCGTAGCCGAGGCCGAAGAACCACAGGATCGAGGCAAGCCCTGCCCCGGCGCCGAAGGCCACGGCGCCGGCGCCGGGATGGCGGCCCGACAGCGCGCCGATGAGCACCACCGTGTCGAGATAGACGTGCGGGTTCAGGAAGGTGAGTGCCAGGCAGGTGGCCACCGTCGCCGCCAGCCCGGCGGTGGCGCGGTCGGCCGGAGCGAGCGCACCGGGCTTCAGCGCGCGGCGGAACGAGATCAGGCCGTAGACGGCCAGGAAGGCGGCGCCGCCGAGGCTGACGGCGGTCAGCAGCGCCGGCGCCTCGCGCACCAGCGTACCCAGCCCGGCGACGCCGGCAGCGATCAGCACCAGATCGGAGAGCGCACAGATCGCCGCCACGGCAAACACGTGCCGGCGGGCGAGACCCTGCCTGAGGACGAAGGCGTTCTGCGCCCCGATGGCGACGATCAGGCTGGCGCCGAGCAGCAGGCCCTCGAGGGCGGCGGAGAGAAGCGGCTCGTCCATTGCCGGCTCAGAGCAGCCTCGGCTCGAGCGGTTCAAGCACACCCGGATCGTCGTTGTCGGCCTTGTTGACCCGGTTGGAGATCGCGACCGCCTCGAGGAGGTCGTCCGGCGCGGGCCTCAGCAGCGCGCTCGCCTCCACCGGGTCGCCGGTCAGCCACTGCTCGAAGTTCTCCGGCGCGATCACGACCGGCATGCGGTCATGGATCGGCGCCACGATTGAATTGGCCGCGGTGGTGACGATGGCGCCCGAATCGATCTCGCCGCCGGTTACGCGGTCGTGCCAGGTCTCCCACAGGCCGGCGAAGGCGATCGGGCTTCCGTCGCGCGGCTTCAGCCAGAAGGGCTGGCGCGTCTTGCCCGAATTGGAACCCGGCAGCTTGCGCCATTCGTAGAAGCCGGAGGCCGGCACCAGGCAGCGGCGGTAGCGCATGGCGGCGCGGAAAGAGGCCTTGTCCAGAATCCCTTCGGCGCGGGCGTTGATAAGCAGGGTGAACGTCTTGGGGTCCTTCACCCAGTCGGGCACCAGCCCCCAGCGCACCAGCGCGAAGCGGCGGGCACCGGCCACCATGCGCACGATGGCGATGGGCTGGGTCGGCGCGATGTTGTAGCGCGGCGGGAAGGCCTCGCCGTCGAGGGCGCCGAAAAGCGCCTCCAGCTCATCCGGCGTGGCGGTCAGAACGAAACGTCCGCACATGGTTGCGTGACTGGCTCGGTTGGCGGGGTCCGGGCGTTCAGGATAGCAAACAATTTCGCTTCAACGCTGCAGCCTTTCGGCTACGGTCAGCGTAATGGATTCACCGCCCCCGATCCCGCCCAGACGGCCCGTGCTTGGCGTCAGCACGCTGGTCCGCCGCGATGGCAAGGTGCTGCTGGTGCGCCGCGGCAGGCCGCCGTCGGCCGGCCTGTGGAGCCTGCCCGGCGGCAAGGTCGAGTTCGGCGAGCGCCTTGAGGCGGCCGCAATCCGTGAGATTCGTGAGGAGACCGCAATCGACATCGATCGCCTGGAACGAATCGACATGGCCGAGATCATCACCCGCGACGCGGACGGCACCGCCGAGTGGCACGCGGTGCTCGTCGTCTTCGCCGGCCGCTATGCCGGCGGCGAGCCCCAAGCCGGCGACGACGCCGCCGAGGCGCGCTGGGTCGGCGGCGACGAGCTTGGTGGGCTCGACCTCACCGCCGACAGCCGCCGCGTCATCGCCACCCATGGATTGGCGCCATGAAGGGCCTCGCCATCGCCGCCGCGCTGGCGCTTGCGATCGCCACGGCCACCCTCCCCGCCCGTGCCGAGGACGCCGGCCCGGCCCAGCCGGCCTATCAGGCCGACATGCTCAGGCTTTCCGAGATCCTCGGCGCCGTCCAGTTCCTGCGCGAGCTGTGCGGCACCGACGAGGGCGGGCTGTGGCGCGACCAGATGCAGGCGCTGATCGACGCCGAACAACCGGACGACGAAACGCGGGCGCGCATGATCGACCGCTTCAACCGGGGCTATGAGAGCTATCGTTCGGTTTACCGGCTATGCACCGATTCCGCCCGCCTGGCGGTGGACCGCTACCTCCAGGAAGGCGCCCAGATTGCTGCGGAAGTCACGGCCCGCTACGGAAAATGATGGTTAATCAATGGTTACCGCGACCCCATAGGATTTTAAGCACGCGTTAACCGTTTCTTCACGATGTGCTGGCGCACACTGGGGCGCGTGATAGGTTGCCGAACCATTAACCTCGCCGATGAGCCGCAGCGGGTGACCTGAGACAAATGACGATTGCTACCGGACTGGCCCCGGCCGCCACGGACAAGGACGAACGCTCGATCGCTGAAAAGAAGCGGCTGGCGCTCGGCTATCTGAGCGATGCCTGGGACGAGGCCCTGGGGGAGAGCATCGACCCCGACATCCTGGCGAATTCCGCCCTGTTCCTGGCGCTGTCGGACCTGGTCGCCGCCTATGGCGAGGAGGCGGTCGCCGAATTCGCCAAGGCGCTGCCCAAGCGCATCCGCGCCTTCGAGTTCAGCATCGACGTCACCGTGCAATAGCGGAGCGGCCGGTTCGCCCGCCTCTCGCGCTCAAGCATCTCCGCATTCGTCCCCTCTCCCCCGCGGGGAGAGGTAGACTGGCGGCGATGCCGTGCGCCCCTCTCCGCCCCTTGCAAGCGTTTCCCACCGGCGAGAGGGCCTGTTCGGCCAGCGGCGATCGGCCTGTGGCCGGCCTCGCGGCTTTGTCCTAGGATGATCCGGGATGCGACGCCGGGCTCGAGGGCAGCCATGCGGCAGGTTTTTCTTGTGAATTCCGTCTGGCGGACGGTCGGCTTGGCGGTGGTCGCCGCTCTGCTTGCCGTGGGCGCGGCGCCGCCGTTGGCAGGCGCGGCAACCGAAGGCCGTCCCGTGCAGACCGAGACCATCATCGCCCCGCCGGACCAGACCGTTGAACCGGGCATGCCGGCGGTGCCACCCGACAGCGCCGAGCCATCGGCGCCGGCCGACGTGCCGGCCGCTGCCGCGCCCGACATGCCGATCCCCGAGGTCTTCTACGATTTCTCCAAGCTGCCCGCCCCCGTGGCGCACCTGCGCCAGCAGATCATGGACGCGGCGGCAACCGGCGACCCGGAGGCGCTGAGGCCGATCATCAAGGCCAATGGCGATCCGCCGCAGCTCAGCTTCGACGAGATCGGCGACCCGATCGCCTTCCTCAAGTCGTCATCCGGCGACGAAGGCGGCCGCGAGATCCTGGCGATCCTGACCGAGGTGCTCGAGGCCGGTTATGTCCATGTCGGCGCCGGCACCAAGGACGACATGTATGTGTGGCCGTACTTCGCCTACTACCCGGTCGACAAGCTCTCGCCGCGGCAATTGGTCGAGCTGTTCAAGCTGATCTATGCCGGCGACTACGAGGACATGAAGGCCTACGGCGCCTACCTCTATTATCGCGTCGGCATCTCGCCGGACGGCAAATGGCAGTTCTTCGTCGCCGGCGATTGAGACCGGCCGCGCTTGCCCGGGGCGTCCGGACCAGTCCGTCATGCGCTCTGAATAGACGAAGGGGTGCGCCTCGCCGGCGCACCCCCTCCAGAATGCCTGCAATGGACCTCTAGTAGTCCATGCCGCCCATGCCGCCGCCGCCCGGCATGGCGGGCGCGGCTTCCTTCTTCGGATGCTCGGCGACCATCGCCTCGGTGGTCACCAAAAGACCGGCGACCGAAGCGGCGTCCTGCAGCGCGGTGCGCACCACCTTGGTCGGGTCGACGATGCCGGCGGCAACCATGTCGCCGTAGGTCTCGTTCTGAGCGTCGAAGCCGAAGGTATCGGACTTCGATTCGAGCACCTTGGAGACCACGATCGAGCCCTCGACGCCGGCGTTCTCGACGATCTGGCGGATCGGCGCTTCGAGCGCTTTGAGCACGATGTTGATGCCGGCCTGGACGTCGGGATTGTCCGACTTCAGCTTGTCGACCGCCTTCTTGGTGCGCAGCAGAGCCACGCCGCCACCGGGGACGATGCCCTCCTCGACCGCGGCGCGGGTCGCATGCATCGCGTCGTCGACGCGATCCTTGCGCTCCTTCACCTCGATCTCGGTGGCGCCGCCGACGCGGATCACCGCGACGCCGCCGGCGAGCTTGGCCAGCCGCTCCTGCAGCTTCTCACGGTCGTAGTCGGAGGTGGTCTCCTCGATCTGCGCCTTGATCTGGCCGATGCGGCCCTCGATCTCTTTCTTCTTGCCGGCGCCGTCGACGACGGTGGTGTTCTCCTTGGAGATCGACACCTTCTTGGCGCGGCCGAGCATCTGCAGCGTGACGTTCTCAAGCTTGATGCCGAGGTCTTCGGAGATGACCTGGCCGCCGGTCAGCACGGCGATGTCCTCAAGCATGGCCTTGCGGCGATCGCCGAAGCCCGGCGCCTTCACTGCCGCGACCTTGAGGCCGCCACGCAGCTTGTTGACGACCAGTGTCGCCAGCGCCTCGCCCTCGACGTCCTCGGCGATGATCAGCAGCGGCTTGCTGGTCTGCACGACCGCTTCGAGGAGCGGAAGCATGGCCTGCAAGTTCGACAGCTTCTTCTCGTGGAGCAGGATGTAGGGATCCTCGAGCTCGGTCAGCATCTTCTCGGCATTGGTGATGAAGTACGGCGACAGGTAGCCGCGATCGAACTGCATGCCCTCGACCGTCTCGAGTTCGAATTCGAGAGCCTTCGATTCCTCGACCGTGATGACGCCCTCGTTGCCGACCTTCTGCATGGCCTCGGCGATCTTGTCGCCGATCATCTTCTCGCCATTGGCGGCAATCGAACCGACCTGGGCGATCTCTTCCGACGTCTTGATCTTCTTCGAGCGGCGCTTGAGGTCGCTGACCGCCTCGGTCACGGCCATGTCGATGCCGCGCTTGAGGTCCATCGGGTTCATGCCGGCGGCAACCAGCTTGGCTCCCTCGCGGATGATGGATTGGGCAAGCACCGTCGCGGTCGTGGTGCCGTCGCCGGCGATGTCGCTGGTCTTCGACGCCACCTCGCGCACCATCTGGGCGCCCATGTTCTCGAACTTGTCCTCAAGCTCGATTTCCTTGGCGACCGAGACGCCGTCCTTGGTGATGCGCGGCGCACCGTAGCTCTTGTCGAGAATGACGTTGCGGCCCTTGGGGCCGAGCGTCACCTTGACCGCGTTGGCGAGGATATCGACGCCGCGCAGCATCTTGTCGCGTGCGTCAGTGGAAAATCTTACGTCTTTGGCAGCCATGGCTGTGGTTCCTTCGAATTTGCAGAGGGGGGTCTGGAGGGACGCAGGCGCCGTCAGGCGGCCTTGCGACCCGCGGCCTTGCCTTCGATGATGCCCATGACGTCGGACTCCTTCATGATCAGGAGGTCCTCGCCATCGATCTTCACCTCGGTGCCGGACCACTTGCCGAACAGGATGCGGTCGCCGACCTTGACGTCGAGCGGGATAAGCTTGCCGGTCTCGTCACGAGCCCCCGGGCCGACGGCGATGATCTCGCCTTCCTGCGGCTTCTCCTTGGCAGTGTCGGGAATGATGATGCCGCCGGCGGTCTTCCCTTCGGACTCGACCCGGCGAACGACCACGCGGTCGTGCAATGGACGGAATTTCATGCGCTTTTCCTCCTCTGAAGCTGCAATCCCTCTGGCCGGGATGCTTTAGCACTCTCCAGGGGAGAGTGCCAGAAGCACCACATCTGGGGACGATCGGGCTCGACTTCAAGGATTCTCAAGGCAAATAGGTTGCTTCTGGAGCGAGGCAGCCGGCTTGATCCTGTCGCAAAATCGCTCCGTCGAATGATTCCATCTGACCGTGAAAGGCTCTAGTTAGGGTTCGACGTCGGGCGGAGCATTCCATGAGCAGCGGTCGGATAGCAGTCCTTGGACGCAGGGGCGTGGTGGCGGTCGGCGGCCCCGACGCCGAGACGTTCCTCAACGATCTGGTGACGGCCGATATCAGCCGCGCCTCTCCCGGACAGGCGGTCTTTGCGGCGCTGCTGACGCCGCAGGGCAAGGTCCTGTTCGACTTCATCGTCTTCCGCGACGGCGAGCGCTTCCTCTTCGACCTGGCGCGCGGGGCTGCCGCCGATCTGGTCAAGCGCCTCGGCTTCTACAGACTGAGGGCGAAGGTCACCGTCGCCGATGTCTCCGCCGAAACCCAGGTGCTCGCCGTCTGGGGGCCGGAGGGCGTGCATCACATCGACGGCGTGGCGGCGCCCGATCCGCGCCTGGCGGCGCTCGGCTGGCGGATCATCGCACCGGCGGACCAGCCGCCGGTCCTGTCCGGCTTTGCCGCCGCAACCGAGGCCGATTACGACGCCCACCGCATCCCGCTCGGCGCTCCGGAAGGCGGCATCGATTTCGCCTTCGGCGATGTCTTCCCGCACGACACCGACATGGACCAGCTCTCCGGCGTCGATTTCGGCAAGGGCTGCTACATCGGCCAGGAGGTCGTCTCGCGCATGCAGCATCGCGGCACCGCCCGCCGCCGCTTCGTCATCGCCAGGGCAGGAAGTGCCCTCCCCGCTGCCGGAGCCGAGGTGACCGCCGGCGGCAAGCCGCTCGGATTCATCGGCTCGTCGGCCGGTGACACGGCCCTTGCCCTCGTCCGCCTCGACCGCGCCAAGGAGGCGATGGATTCGGGCACGCCGATTCTCGCCGGCGAAGCCACGCTTTCCCTGTCGCTCCCCGGCTGGGCGACCTTCGGCTGGCCGGCGGCTATTCAAGGGGACTGACAAGGCCAGAGGGAATCGGCGAAAATCGGGCGCAGCAACGCGACCCGCTCGGACCATGGCCACACCCAAGGACACATCGCCCCGCGCCTGGCAGAGGATGCTCTCCGGCCGAAGGCTTGACCTGCTCGATCCCTCGCCGCTCGACATCGAGATCGAGGACATCGCCCATGGGCTCGCCCGCGTCGCCCGCTGGAACGGCCAGACCATCGGCGCGCATGCCTTCTCGGTCGCCCAGCACACGCTCATGGTGGAGGAGATCGCCGGCATCCTGACGCCGGAGATCGGCACCGTCGGGCGGCTCGCCGCCATGCTGCACGATGCGCCCGAATATGTCCTCGGCGACCTCATCTCGCCGTTCAAGGCGCTGCTCGGTGGCGAATATCCGGTGGTCGAGCAGCGGCTGCTCGCCGCCATCCACCTGCGCTTCGGATTGCGCTCGCCGCTGCCCATCAGCCTCACCGGCAAGATCAAGGCCGCCGACCGGGTCTCGGCCTATCTCGAGGCCGTGGCGCTGGCCGGGTTCGGCGAGGCGGAGGCGGCCAGGATCTTCGGCCGCCCGCGCGGCATCGCGCCCGAGCGCTTCGATCTGGCGCCGTGGCCGGCGGCCAAGGCCGAGCGGCGATTCCTCCAGCGATTCAAGGTTTTGGCCGCGGCGGCAGAGAAGAAGTGAGCGGTCGCCACGGCGCCAAAAAGGAGCGTGACGGAGATCAATGCCGCCCGCCGGCCGAAAGGTTCTAGACTGCCGCTACAACGACAAGAGGACCCGAAGTCTCCATGCCAGCCGTTCACGTCTGCCCCCTCTCCCAGCTCGCGCCCACCGTCGCGGCCTCGGGAGCCAGCCACCTCATCACGCTCATCAACCTGGCGACGCCGGTCACGCGCCCGGAAGCGATTGCCGCCGAGAACCACCTGTTCATCGGCATCAACGACATCGTCGAGCCGGCCGACGGGCTGGTGCTGGCGGCGGACGAGCACGTCAAATCGCTGATCGCCTTCATCGAGGGCTGGGACCAGACGCGGCCGCTGGTGATCCACTGCTATGCCGGGATCAGCCGGTCGACCGCCGCCGCCTTCATCGCGCTGTGCGTGGCGCGGCCGGAGCGTGACGAGCGCGCCATCGCCCAGTCGCTCCGGCGGCGCTCGCCGCTGGCCACGCCGAATGCGCGGCTGGTCGCCATCGCCGACCGGCTGCTCGGCCGCGACGGCCGCATGATCGCGGCCATCGAGGAGATCGGCCGCGGCGAGATGGCCGTCGAGAACGTGCCCTTCGTGCTGGACCTGGACCTGGAGGACGAGTGAGCGACCAGCCGCAACCGCCGCCGATCGAGATCGGACTGCATGCGGCGATCGTTGCGGTGGCCGAGCAGCAGCCGCTGATCCTGGTGGTCTCGCCCGGCGGCGGCGCCCCCGACAACCTGCCCTTCGGCCCGTTCAACCCGCTGGTGCACCGCACCTTCGAGGCCGGCCTGCGCGACTGGGTGGCCGAACAGGCGGCGCTCAAGCTCGGCCACGTCGAGCAGCTCTATACGTTCGGCGATCGTGGGCGCCATACGCTGCCCGGCGACACCGGCCCGCACCTGGTCTCGGTCGGCTACCTGGCGCTCACCCGCATCGCCGACGATTCGGAAGAGGAACTGACCATGGCCCGCGCCCATTGGCGGCGCTGGTATGCGTTCTTCCCGTGGGAGGATTGGCGCGAGGGGCGGCCGGCGGTGCTCGACGAGACCATCCTGCCGGCGCTCGACCGCTGGAGCCGCACCGAGCCGGCGTCGGAGCCGACCGAGCGGCGGCCGCTGGGGCGGCGCGAGCGGATGCGGCTGGCCTTCGGCGACGACGGTTCCCGCTGGGATGAGGAGCGCGCGCTCGACCGCTATGAACTGCTCTACGAGGCGGGGCTGGTGATGGAGGCCGAGCGCGACGGCCGCCCCCTGTTCGACCACGTCGTCGCCCGCACGACGGGCTCGTGCATGCGCTTCGACCACCGCCGCATCCTGGCGACCGCCATCTCCCGGCTGAGGTCCAAGCTGAAATACCGCCCGGTGGTCTTCGAGCTGATGGCCGATGCCTTCACCCTCACCGAGCTGCAGCGCACGGTGGAGGCGATCTCCGGCCGCCATCTGCACAAGCAGAACTTCCGCCGCCTGGTCGAAGGGGCCGCCCTGGTCGAGCCGACCGGCCAGACCGCCCCCCAGAAGCGGGGGCGGCCGGCGGCGCTCTTCCGGTTCCGCCGCGAGGTCCTCAAGGAGCGTCCGGCCTCGGGATTCCGCTTCGGCGTCCGGGCATGAGGTGGATGGCCTACGGCGCCGGCGCCGGCGTCGAAATGACCAGCTTGCCGCCATTTTCGGCGACGAAGGATTCCGACGTGCCCTTCGATTGGCCGTTGGCGTCCTTCTTGGTGATGGCGACCACCAGCTTCTTGTAGGGCTTGGGCGCCAGGACGAACTTGCCGCCGGACGGGCCGTCCATGGGCTCGGCCGCCTGCTTGACCTCGTCGGCGGTCAGGTCGCGGAGGCTGATGTCGGTGATGGTGCCGCCGAAGTCGGCGGTCATCATCTCGGCGTAGAATTCGAGCGCCATGGGGTCGGCACCCTCGGTATAGAGAAGCGCCTTGAGGGCTTCGCCGTCGGAGGCCTCGTAGGCCTGTTTGTAGGCATCGACGAAGGCCTTCTCCTGTTCGGCCGAAGCAGCATTGGCGGGGCCAGCCAGCAGGCCGGCAAGCGCCACAACGGCGACCAACGGAGCGCCGATCCTCAGCAGTCTCAACATGTCGTTGTCTTTCTCAGGTTGCAGAACGTCACCGCAGACTTCGCGGCAGAAGGCCCCCAACCCCAATCGTCGCCAAATGGTGTCGTCATCTGGCCTGTCCCCGCGGCGGAGATTGCATGGGTCGATCGACCCCGGCAAGTGCATCAGGTCACAGCCTCAAGGGCCGCCAAATGGCAGTCCGCCACAGGCCGTTGACCTGCATCAAGGCCCCCTTTACCCCCCTGTGGTTTGTGGCGAACCACAGGTTCAACTCCCACCTCAGACTGCGGGTTTTCTCATGACAAAATGGGTTTATTCCTTCGGCGGCGGCAAGGCCGACGGCAACGCAGAAATGCGGAACCTCCTCGGCGGCAAGGGCGCCAACCTCCACGAAATGTCCAACATCGGCCTGCCGGTTCCTCCCGGCTTCACGATCACGACCGAGGTCTGCACCTACTTCTACGCGAACGACCGCAAGTACCCGGATGACCTGAAAGCCCAAGTCGAGGAAGCCGTTGCCAAGATGGGCAAGTTCGTCGGCCACACCTTTGGCGACGAGAAGAACCCGCTTCTGGTTTCGGTCCGCTCTGGTGCCCGCGCCTCGATGCCCGGCATGATGGACACGGTCCTCAACCTTGGCCTCAACGACAAGACCGTCGAGGTGGTCGCGGCCCGCGCCGACAAGCGCTTCGCCTACGATTCGTATCGTCGCTTCGTCCAGATGTACGGCCACGTCGTGCTCGACATCGAAGGCGACCTGTTCGAGGACAAGCTTGGCGAATACAAGGAGAAGCACGGCTACAACCTCGACACCGAGATGACCGGTGACGACTGGGCGGCGATGGCCGAGACCTTCAAGGCCATCATCCACAAGGAAATGGGCAAGCCGTTCCCGCAGGATCCCAAAGAGCAGCTTTGGGGCGCGATCGGCGCCGTCTTCGGTTCGTGGATGGGCACGCGCGCGGTTACCTATCGCCGTATTCACGAATTGCCGGGCGACTGGGGCACGGCGGTCAACGTCCAGGCCATGGTGTTCGGCAACACCGGCGAGAATTCGGCGACCGGCGTCGCCTTCACCCGCAACCCGGCCACCGGCGAGCACGCCCTCTACGGCGAGTTCCTGGTCAACGCCCAGGGCGAAGACGTGGTCGCGGGCATCCGCACCCCGCAGAACATCACCGAGGCGGCGCGCAAGGCTGCCGGCTCCAATGCCCCCTCGCTCGAGGCGGTGATGCCCGAGGCCTTCAAGAAGTTCGCGGGCTACGCCGAGACCCTCGAGAAGCACTATCGTGACATGCAGGACATGGAGTTCACGATCGAGGATGGCCGCCTGTGGATGCTGCAGACCCGCAACGGCAAGCGCACCACCAAGGCCGCCCTCAAGGTCGCCATCGACATGGCCGACGAAGGGCTGATCAGCAAGGAAGAGGCGGTGCTGCGCATCGAGCCTGCCGGGCTCGACCAGCTGCTCCACCCGACCATCGACCCGAAGGCGAAGCGCGATCTGGTCGCCACCGGCCTGCCGGCATCGCCCGGCGCGGCCTCCGGCGAGGTCGTCTTCAACTCCGACGAGGCGGAAGCCCTCAAGTCGCAGGGCCACAAGGTGATCCTGGTGCGCGTCGAGACCAGCCCCGAGGACATCAACGGCATGCATGCCTCGGAAGGCATCCTGACGGCGCGCGGCGGCATGACCAGCCACGCGGCGGTGGTCGCCCGCGGCATGGGCAAGCCGTGCGTCTCCGGCGCCGGCGGCATCCGGGTCGACTACAACAACCAGGTGATGACGGCCAGCGGCCGCACCTTCAAGAAGGGCGACCTGATCACCATCGACGGCGGCAGCGGCGAAGTGCTTGCCGGCGCCGTGCCGATGCGCCAGCCGGAGCTCTCCGGCGATTTCTCCCGGCTGATGGAGTGGGCCGACGGGGCACGCCGCCTCAAGGTCCGCGCCAATGCCGAGACGCCCACCGACGCCAAGGCGGCCCGCACTTTCGGCGCCGAGGGCATTGGCCTGTGCCGCACCGAGCACATGTTCTTCGATGCCGACCGCATCATCGCGGTGCGCGAGATGATCCTCGCCGATACGCAGGAAGAACGCCGCGCGGCGCTCGCCAAGATCCTGCCGATGCAGAAGAGCGACTTCGTCGAGCTGTTCGAGATCATGAAGGGTCTGCCGGTCACCATCCGCCTGCTCGACCCGCCGCTGCACGAGTTCCTCCCCAAGACCGAGGAGGAAATTCAGGAAGTGGCCACGTCGATGAAGGTCGATCCGGCGAAGTTGCGTGACCGCTCGGTCGCCCTGCACGAGTTCAACCCGATGCTCGGCATGCGCGGCTGCCGTCTGGACGTGGCTTATCCGGAGATCGGCGAGATGCAGGCACGCGCGATCTTCGAGGCCGCCTTCGACGTAGCCAAGAAGTCGGGCGAGACGATCAAGCCGGAGATCATGGTTCCGCTGGTCGCCACCAAGGCCGAACTCGATCTGGTCAAGGGCCTGATCGACAAGACCTACGAGGCGGTGTCCAAGGAGCGCGGCGCCAAGCTCGAGTACCAGGTCGGTACGATGATCGAGCTGCCGCGTGCGGCCCTGCAGGCTGGCAAGATCGCCGAGTCGGCCGAGTTCTTCTCGTTCGGCACCAACGACCTGACGCAGACCACCTTCGGCATCTCGCGTGACGATGCCGCCGGCTTCCTGGGGGCCTATCTGTCGGCCAACATCCTGCCCGGCGACCCCTTCGTGTCGATCGACCAGGACGGCGTCGGCGAGTTGGTGAAGATCGCGGTGGAACGCGGCCGCAAGACCCGGCCGAACCTGAAGCTCGGCATCTGCGGCGAGCACGGCGGTGATCCGGCTTCGGTCGCCTTCTGCGACAAGGTCGGGCTCGACTACGTGTCCTGCTCTCCGTTCCGGGTGCCGATCGCGCGTCTGGCCGCGGCCCAGGCAACGATCAAGGTCAAGGGCGCAAAGGGGTCCAGCACAGCGTAATACGGACCACGCAATCGCCCTGAATTCCTCGCATTGTCGCCCCCTTTGGCGGGTCTTCTCCCGCCGGAGGGGGCGATTTCTTTTGCATTGCGATCGCGGCATTAACCGAGTTTCAAGGTTAATCCCCCATCACTTGACGATCCTGGGGTAGCGCAGCCGCCCGTCAGTCGGGTGCCCCTCAGCAGTGTGTCAGTGGCGTGGGTGGAGTAGGGCGTGGTCGTACGGGGGAGACAGCGTAAGCGTAACCGCAGGCGAAGGTCCGGCCTGGGCCGTCTCGTCCTTGCCGGCCTGCTGCTGTCGCTCTCCACCCAGAAGCTCGCCCATCAGGAATTCCCGACCGACAGCGGCAATCAGGTCGCCCGCGCCACCGATCCGACCATCACCGGTTCCATCGCCGTCAGCGATCGCATCAACCGCGCGCCGAAGACCGACCGCCTCGTCGCCTGGCGGCCGCAGCCGATCACCGCCGGCGCTCTCAAGGCGGCCAGTCTGTTCGCGGCGCCCGATTCCGACCCGGCGCTGCCGCGCATGGCCTTCGTCATGCCCACGGTCGAGACCAACGCGGTGGCGATGAGCGCCGCACCCCCGGCCAAGGCGACGCCGGTGCCGCAGCCGGCGCCCGACGCCAAGGCGCAGCCGACGGCGCTCGCTTATGCCAACGCCGATGCCGGCGACCAGGCGACCAGCAAGATCTTCGATGCGGTGATGGCCAGCAAGAGCCGCGGCGCGGTGGTCCTCGACCCGAACATCGACGCCCAGCATGCCTGGCTGAACTACGCGCTGCCGGCCAATGTGAAATCCGCCAGCGAGGTCAAGTGCCTGGCCACGGCGATCTACTTCGAGGCACGCGGCGAGCCCCAGTTGGGGCAGATCGCGGTCGCCCAGGTGGTGCTCAACCGCCTGAAGAACCCCGCCTACCCCAACACCATCTGCGCCGTCGTCTACCAGAACAAGAACAAGCGCAACGCCTGCCAGTTCTCGTTCGCCTGCGACGGCATTCCCGACCGCATCACCGACCGCTCGGCGTGGACCTCGTCACAGGCGCTGGCCACCAAGATCCTCAACGACGACCGCACGATGTACCTGTCCGACGTCGGTGCGGCCACCCACTACCACGCCAACTACGTGCGGCCGCGCTGGGCCCGGTCGATGAACAAGGTCGACAAGATCGGCCGCCACATCTTCTACACGACCAAGGACGGCGGCTGGGGCTGAGCCCTCGGGCGGTCTCATCCTTTCGAAGCCTGCCTTCCTTCTGTCCTCATCCTGAGGTGCGAGCGAAGCGAGCCTCGAAGGACGAGGGCGGGTCGCCGCCTCCTTGCCCTGCCCCTCACTCGACCCGGCGCTGGACGCTGACGAGGAGGGAATCGTCGACCTCCAGGATCTTGCGGGCTTCCTCGATGACCTCAGGGTCGAGCGTCACCGGTGACAAGTCGACGCCGGCGGACAGCGCCTTGGCGATCACTTTCAAGGCGGCGACACGGGCGTACTTCTTGTTCTCCGCCGCGATCGCGTGCCACGGGGCATAGTCGGTCGAGGTCTTGGCGAACATGTCGTTGGTGGCCTGCTCGTAATCGGCCCACTTGTTGCGGTTGCGGAAGTCCTCATAGGAGAGCTTCCAGCGCTTGCTCGGGTTGCGCAGGCGGTCCTGGAAGCGGCGCAGCTGCTCCTTCGGCGAGATGTGCATGAAGATCTTGATGACGCGCGTGCCGTGATCGACCAGCGCCCGCTCGAAGTCGTTGATCTCGCGATAGGCACGCTTCCATTCGGCGTCGCTGGCGAACTTCTCGATGCGCTCGACCAGAACGCGCCCGTACCACGAGCGGTCGAACACCGAGACGCCGCCATGCGGCGGCAGGCGCTCGAAGAAGCGCGCCAGGTAATGGCGCTCGAGATAGTACTGGCGGGGCGCCGAGATCGGCCAGACCTTGAAGCCGCGCGGATCGAGCACTGCGGCCATGCAGCGGATGGTGCCGCCCTTGCCGGCAGCGTCCCAGCCCTCGAAGACGATGGCCGCCGAGTGGCCGGCCTTGAGGTAGGCGTGCTGGATGCGGATCAGGCGCTGCTGCACCTCGGCCAGCTGCTTCTCATAGACCGGCACCTCGATGGTCTTCGACAGGTCGACCTTGGAGAGGCGCGGGGGCTTGTGGTTGCTGGAGCTTGTCGACTTGGTCATGGGTCTTGCTGCCTGCCGGTCAAGAGGATCGGCAATTGGTAGCACAGTCCGCTCAGCAGTCGAAACGGAGCCGGCTAAGCGGCCTTCACCACCACGTCGAGCGCGAGGTCGAGGATCGGCGCCGAATGGGTGATCCAGCCCGACGAGATGACGTCGACGCCGGTCGCGGCGATTGCCGCGACGGTTTCCAGCGTGACATTGCCCGAGGCTTCGGTGACGGCGCGGCCGGCGACCAGCTTCACCGCCTCGCCCATCTCGGCCGGCGCCATGTTGTCGAGCAGCACCGCGTCCGGCCCCTCGACCATCGCCTCGGCGAGCTGGTCGAGCGTGTCGATCTCGACCTCGACCTTGACCAGATGGCCGGCGGCGGCGCGGGCGGCGCGGATCGCGGCGATGACGCCGCCGGCGACCGCGATGTGGTTGTCCTTGATGAGGATGGCATCGTCGAGGCCGAAGCGGTGGTTCGTGCCGCCGCCACAGCGCACGGCGTATTTCTCGAAGGCGCGGAGCCCCGGCGTCGTCTTGCGGGTATCGGCGATGCGGGCGCGGGTGTGCCTGACCCGGGCGACGAAGGCCGCGGTCGCGGTGGCGATGCCGGAAAGGTGGCAGAGGTAATTGAGCGCCACGCGCTCGGCCGCGAGCACGGCGCGCGCCGGGCCCTCCACCGTCGCCACCACGGCACCGGCCTCGACCGCGTCACCATCGGCAGCCCTGGCGGTGAAGCGGATCGCCGCATCGACCTCGCGGAAGGCGGCGGCGGCGATGGCGAGGCCGGCGAGCACGCCGCCCTTGCGGGCGACGAGGTTCGCCGTGGCGATCGCATCGGCCGGAATGGTCGCGGCGGAGGTGATGTCCCCTGCCCGGCCGAGGTCCTCCTTCAGCGCGGCGCGCACCGCGTCCACGACAAGCAGAGCGGGCAAATCCGGCAGGTCGCTCATGCCGGAACCGGCACCGGGCGGGTGCTGATGGCCGCGGTGCTGATCGCCTCGGCCTCGGCCAGCGTGATGTAGGTGCGGTGCTGCCAGGCGGGGTCGTGCTGGGGATAGTCGGAGCGGAAATGCCCGCCGCGGCTCTCGGTGCGGGCAAGCGCCGCAGCGGCGATGATGCGCGCGGCGGTGAGCATGTTGAGCAAGCGCTCGGAGCGGCAGTTGCGGCCAAGCTCGTCGATGGCCGCCAGGGCCCCGATCAATCCCTCGCGCGTGCGCACGACGCCGACCAGCGCGGTCATGGTCTGGCGCAGGCGGGTCACGGCGGCGGGGTCCGGCATCTCGTCCAGGGCCACCTCGTCGGTCTCCGTGACGGCCATGCGCATCGGCTGCGGCAGGTGGTCGGCAAGGTCGTCGGCGATGCGGGCGGCAAAGACGACCGCTTCGAGCAGGGAGTTGGAGGCCAGGCGATTGGCGCCGTGGGCGCCGGTCGAGGTGCATTCGCCGCAGGCCCACAGGCCGTCGAGGGTCGTGCGGCCGTGGCCATCGGTGAGGATGCCGCCCATGTGGTAGTGCTCGGCCGGCGCGATCGGGATCGGCTGCGTAACCGGGTCGAGGCCGGCCTCGCGGCAGTACTTGTAGACGGTGGGGAAATGCTCGGGGAAGCCGGCGCCGATCGCCTCGCGGCAGTCGAGGAAGGCGCCGCGGCCGGCCTGCACCTCGGCATAGACGGCGCGGGCGACGACATCGCGCGGCGCCAGCTCGGCCAGCGGATGGACGGCGAGCATGAAGCGCTCGCCGGCCTTGTTGATCAGCTTGGCGCCCTCGCCGCGCAGCGCCTCGGTCGCCAGCGGCGCCGGGTCGCGGCCGACGTCGATCACGGTCGGGTGGAACTGCACGAATTCGGGATCGCCGATCACCGCGCCGGCACGGGCGGCCATGGCGACGCCGCCGCCGGCCGCCTCGGTCGGGTTGGTGCTGATGGCGTAGAGGTGGCCGATGCCGCCCGAGGCGAACACGATGGCGCGCGCGGCAAAATGCAGAGCCGGCCCACCCTCAACGGGACGCGCGATGAGGCCGGTGACGCGCCGGCCCTTGTGGGTCAGGCGCTCGCCGACATAGCCCTCGAACAGGCGGATCGACGGCGTCTTGCGCACGTGGGCGACGAGCGCCGCCATGATGGCGGCGCCGGCCATGTCACCGGCGACGTGGACGACGCGGCGCTCGGAATGGGCCGCCTCGCGCGACATCGACAGATGCCCGGCAAGGTCGCGGTCGAAGGGCACGCCGTATTCGAGCAGATCGTAGATGCGCTGCGGCCCGTCGGAGATCATCAGGCGGGCGATCCTCTCCGCCACGATGCCGTCGCCGGCGGCAATGGTGTCGGCGAGGTGCTTCTCGACCGAGTCGCCGGCGGACATGGCGGCGGCGATGCCGCCCTGCGCCCAGGCGGAGGACGCCCCCTCGCCGATCGGCGCGGCCGAGATGACGGTGACCGGGCGCGGCGCCAGGCGCAGCGCCGTGAACAGACCGCCGACCCCGCCGCCAACGATGACGACGTCGTCGGACACGAGTGGCGATGCGGCGAGCTTCTGCAACATGATCGGCCTCAGGCGAGTGACTTGGTCATTGGATGAACGAAGACGGCAAACCTCTGCTCTGGCGCGCCGTCGTCACGCCAGCCTCGCGCGACATAGAATGCATGCGCCGTGGCCGTGCTGGTGAGCCGCCCGATGCCGAGCCCTTCCGCCCGGAGCGCACTTTCGATCGTCGCGAGCAGCGCCGTGCTCACGCCGGAAAAGCGGGCCTCAGGCGAAACATAGTTCAGCAGCACTTCGCCGCGCACATTGCAACCGCCGACGCCGACGACCGCGTCGTCGCGTTCCGCCACGAACAGCCGGTTGTCGGGATTGTCGAACCATGCGGCGACGCCGGCTGGCGACTTGTTTGCCAGCCAACGATCAAGGTTCTCCTGCACGCTGCCGTGATCTCGCTCGCACAGGGTCGTAATGGAAGCGATCAGCACGTGGCTCATCGCTTCGGCATCAGCCGGATTCGCTTCGCGAATGATCATGGCAGCCTTTCGACCCGAGTCGACAGCCCCCGTCTCAGCTCTTCAGATTGACCATGCGCTCGACGGCGCGGCGCGCCTTGGCTGCCACCATCGGGTCGATGGTGACCTCCTCGCCCATGGTGAGCAGGCTGTCGAGAATTCGCGGCAGCGTGATCCGCTTCATGTGCGGGCAGAGGTTGCACGGCCGGATGAACTCGATGTCCGGGTTCTCGGCGGCGACGTTGGAGGCCATCGAGCATTCGGTGACGAGCAGCACCTTGGCCGGGCGCTTCTTCTCCACCCAGGCGCTCATCTTGGCGGTCGAGCCGGTGAAATCCGCCTCGGCGAGCACGTCCGGCGGGCATTCGGGATGGGCGACGATCTGGATGCCGGGATTGGCCTCGCGATATTCGCGCAGCTCCTTGCCGGTGAAACGCTCATGCACCTCGCAGGCGCCGGTCCAGGCGATGATCTTCACGCTTGTCTGCGAGGCGACCCACTTGGCGAGATACTGGTCGGGCAGCAGGATCACCCGCTCGGCGCCGAGGCTCTCGACCACCTCGACCGCATTGGACGAGGTGCAGCAGATGTCGCTCTCGGCCTTCACGTCGGCGGAGGTGTTGACATAGGTGACGATCGGAACGCCGGGATAGGTCTCGCGCAGGAGGCGCACGTCGGCCCCGGTGATCGAGGCGGCGAGCGAGCAGCCGGCGCGGCGGTCGGGGATGAGGACGGTCTTGTCCGGATTGAGCAGCTTCGATGTCTCGGCCATGAAGTGCACGCCGCACTGGACGATGACGTCGGCGTCGGTCTTGGTCGCGGCGACGGCAAGCTGGAGCGAATCGCCGGTGATGTCGGCGACGCAGTGGTAGATCTCGGGCGCCTGGTAGTTGTGCGCCAGGATGACGGCGTTGCGCACCTTCTTGAGGTCGTTGATCGCCTTGATGTAGGGCGCCATCACCGGCCATTCGATGGCCGGGATCACGTTCCTGACGCGCTCGTAGAGGTGCGCCGTCTCGCGCGCCACCTCATCGGTGTAAGCGAGCGAGGGCATAGGCAGCGGTTCCATCGCCGCGCCGCCCTTGCGGGCCGACAGGCCGGGCCGCACAAGAACCTCGGATTCCAATCCGATTGTCATCCTGCGTTTTCTCCGGTCACCAATATATACTCAATTAGAGCATATATCGGAGCTTAAAATATCCGGCCAAAGCCGGGGCACGCTCAACGATATAAGCACGTTCTGAGCAAAAGACAAAGTCCCAGCCATGAAATTCCCACATGGCACACATCAGGATTTTAGATTGTTTGGCGCCGCCGCTTGCCGCTACGCTCGCCCCGAGGGGAAGGAGCGACGGTCGTGAAGATCGCGGTGATGGGCGCCGGCGGCATCGGCGGCTATGTCGGTGGCCGCCTGGCGGAAGCCGGTGAAGACGTGTGCCTGATCGCGCGCGGCGCGCATCTCGCCGCGCTCAAGGCAAACGGCCTTCGCATCGAGAGCCCGCACGGCAATGCCGCCCTGCCCGCGGTGCGCGCCGTCGCCGACCCCGCCGAGGTCGGCCCCGTCGATCTGGTGCTGTTCGCGGTCAAGCTCACCGACGCCGATGCGGCAGCCCGGTCGCTGGCTCCGATCGTAGCGCCGCACACCCGCATCGTCACATTGCAGAACGGCATCGACGGCAAGGACATCGTCAGCCGCCATATCGACCCGGCGCAAGTGGCCGCCGGCGTCATCTACCTCGCCGCCTACATCAAGGCGCCCGGCGTCATCATCAATCCCGGCGGCGTGCACCGCATGGTCATCGACCGGATGGGCGAGGATGCGGTGATGGCGGCGTTCTTCGCCGCCTGCGGACGGGCGATCGGCATCGAGGCGCTGCCCACCGACACCATCCAGCACATGCTGTGGGAGAAGTTCATCGTGATGACGGCGTTCTCCGGCGCCACCTGCATCACGCGCCTGCCGATCGGCGCTGCGCGCCAGCATGCCGAGACGATGGACTTCCTGCGCCAGCTCGCTGACGAGACAATCGCCGTCGGGCGGGCCATGGGGCAGGTCTTCGACAATGGCCACGCCGACCGCGTGATCGCCCTGTCGCTGAACCAGCCCTACGAGCAGAAGGCTTCGATGCTGGTCGACCTGGAAGCCGGCCGGCCGCTCGAACTGCCGTGGCTGCAGGGCAAGGTGGTCGAACTGGGGGCCCGCTTCGGCATCCCGACGCCGGCAAGCTCGGCTGTCGTGGCGGCGCTGGCGCCCTTTGTCGACGGTGCGCCGAACCTTGAACGCAAGCTGGAGGCGAGAGCCCGCACATGACAGGCGAACAGACGAGGGCCACGCACGGCCTGCTGCAGTCTATTCCCGTGGTGATCGCCGCCGGCTGCATCATCTCGGCGGTCGGCTTCGGCCCGCGCTCGACCATGGGCTTCTTCCTGACGCCGATCACCAACGACTATGGCTGGGGGCGCGAGGTGTTCGCGCTCGCCATCGCCATCCAGAACCTCATCTGGGGCATCGGCCAGCCCTTCGTCGGCATGCTCGCCGATCGCTACGGCACGGCGCGGGTGCTGTCGGGCGGCGCGCTCATCTATGCGCTCGGCCTGGCGCTGATGGCACATAGCGGCACACCGGTGGCGCTGCAGTTGACCGCCGGCGTTCTCATCGGCCTCGGCATCTCCGGCTCCGCCTTCCTGCTGGTGATGGCGGCCTTCGCGCGGCTGCTGCCGCCCTCCATGCGCACGCTCGGCTTCGGCCTCGGCACGGCGGCCGGCTCGGTCGGCCAGTTCATCTTCGCGCCGCTCGGCCAGGGCTTCATTTCCGCCTATGGCTGGCAGACCGCGCTCACCCTCATGGCCGGCATCGTTCTTGTCGTCCCGGTGCTCGCCTTCGTCATGCGCGGCAGGCCGGCGGCCGTGCCCGTCCGCCACGGCGAGGCCGACCAGACGATCGTGGCCGCGCTCAAGGAAGCCTTCAGCCACGGCTCCTACCGGCTCTTGGTCGCCGGCTTCTTCGTCTGCGGCTTCCAGCTCGCCTTCATCACCGTCCACCTGCCGCCCTATCTCATCGATATCGGCATCCCGGCGATGTACGGCGCCTATGCGATCGGCCTCATCGGCCTGTTCAACATCATGGGCTCGATCGCCTCGGGCGTGCTCTCCGGGCGCATGGCGCGGCGCGTCATTCTGGTCTGGCTCTACATCGCCCGTTCGGTGCTGATCGCCGTCTTCATCCTGCTGCCGCCGAGCATCCCCTCGACGCTCATCTTCGCGGCGCTGATCGGCTTCCTGTGGCTGTCGACCGTGCCGCCGACGCAGCAGATCGTCGCCGTCATGTTCGGCACACGCTACATGGCGACGCTGTTCGGCTTCGTCTTCTTCTCCCACCAGGTCGGCTCGTTCCTCGGCGTCTGGCTCGGCGGCTATCTCTACGACACGACGGGCTCCTATACGGTCGTGTGGTGGCTGTGCGTGGCACTGGGCGTGTTCGCGGCCATCGTCCATTGGCCGATCGTCGAGCGCGCGGTCGAGCGGCCGGCCATGGTCGGCTGAACCGCCCTCGCCTTTCCGGACGGCATGCGCTTATGGTGCGGCCAGCAAGGATGACGAGGAGGACTGTCGTGGACCGCTTCAAGGCGCTGCTGATCACCCGCGACGAGGCGACCAAGGCCCAGTCGGTCGGCGTGAGCGAACTCGGCCTCGCCGACCTCATGCCGGGCGATGTCGACGTGCGCGTCGCCCATTCGACGGTGAACTACAAGGACGGCCTGGCGATCACCGGCAAGCTGCCGGTCGTGCGGCGCTTTCCCATGATCCCCGGCATCGATTTCGCCGGCACGGTGACCGCCTCCTCCCACGACGGCATCAGGGCAGGCGACAAGGTCGTGCTCAACGGCTGGGGCGTCGGCGAGGTCCATTATGGCGGCTACAGCCAGATGGCGCGGGTCTCCGGCGACTGGCTGATCCCGCTGCCCGAGGGCCTGAGTGGCGCCGAAGCGATGGCGATCGGCACCGCCGGCTACACCGCCATGCTCGCTGTCATCGCGCTGGAGAAGCATGGCGTGACGCCCGAGGCCGGCCCGGTGGTGGTGACGGGGGCTGCCGGCGGCGTCGGTTCGGTCGCCGTCGCGCTGCTGGCCAGCGCCGGCTACACCGTCCATGCGGTCACCGGCCGGCCGGACAAGGCGGATTACCTCACGGATCTCGGCGCCAGCGAGATCGTCTCCCGCGACGAGCTGACCGGAACGCCCAAGCTGCTTGCCAGGGAGCGCTGGGCGGCCGGCATCGACAGCGTCGGCGGCACGATCCTCGCCAACGTCCTCTCTATGACCAGATCGGGCGGCGCCATCGCCGCCTGCGGCAATGCCGCCGGCATGGAGCTCGCGACTTCGGTGGCGCCGTTCATCCTACGCGGCGTGTCGCTGCTCGGCATCAATTCGGTCTATGTCCCCAAGCCGCTGCGCATCGCGGCCTGGGGCCGTCTGGCGAGCGATCTCGACCGCGGCAAGCTCAGGGCGTTGACCACGACCATCGGCTTCGACGACATCATCGCCGCAGCGCACGACATCGCCGAGGGCAAGGTGCGCGGCCGCCTCGTGGTCGATATCGATTGACACCACGCCCGTAGCCCGGATGGAGCGCAAGCGCAATCCGGGGCTGCCGACCCCGCAATCCGCTTCGCTCCTTGCGGGCTACCGGGTGGCGCCTAGCCCGGCCCGCCGTGCATGAGGCCCGGCCACATGCCGAAGACGCCTATCAGGATGAGGTAGATCGCGACGATGTAGTTGAGCAGCCGCGGCACGATCAGGATGAGGATGCCGGCAATCAGTGCGACCAGCGGCTGTATGGCGAGAGCGCCCATATACATCAGGTGAGCCTCCTTGTTGGCATTGCATGGATCAACAAGGCACGTGCTCTCGCTCCGGCATTTGTCAAGCCGGACGATGACCGCTGGTTCCCGATGCCAGCTCACGCGCCCCCTCACCCGCTCGCTTCGCTCGCGACCTCTCCCCAACGGGGCGAGGTGGAGCCCTGCCGAAGGGCGTCCGAATTCGTCCCCTCTCCCCAGCGGGGAGAGGGACAGGGTGAGGGGGTGCCGAGCTATCCGGAAGGATGAGCGCGCGGACGCTGCCTTAAGCTAGGCTCACCCCCCGACGCGCGAGAAGTCGGCAACGGCGAGCGTCGCCTGGCGCAGGCGGTCGAGCAGCTTCAGGCGATTGGTGCGCAGCTTGGGGTCGTCGGCGTTGACCATGACCTTGTCGAAGAAGGCGTCGACTGCGGGGCGCAGGCGCGCCAGCGCCGCCATCGCCGCCTGGAAGTCCTCGATCTCGATGGCCGCCCTGGCCTCGCTGCCCGACGAGGCGATCGCCTCGAACAGCGCCCGCTCCTCCGGCTCGACGACAAGCTGCGCATCGACGGAGCCTGAGTAGCGCTCGCCCGATTTCCTCTCCTCGTCGCGCAGGATGTTGGCGGCGCGGCGATAGCCGGCGAGCAGGTTGGCGCCGTCGTCCGTGTCGAGGAAGGCGGCGAGCGCATCGATGCGGCGCACGATCATCACCAGGTCGTCCTGGTCGCCGAGGGCAAACACGGCATCGACCAGATCGTGGCGGGCGCCCTGCTCACGCAACTGGACCTTGAGGCGGTCGGCAAAGAAGGCGAGCAGGTCGGTGAGCACTTCCTCGCGCACGAAGAACTGCTTGGCCTCGCTGCCCTCCGGCGCCGTGGCGCGGATCGATGCGGCGACCGTATCGGCGTGCTCGGCAAACACGTGCAGCAGGCGCAGGCGGATGCCGTGCTGGAGGATCAGGCTGATGACGCCGAGCGCGGCGCGGCGGAGCGCATAGGGGTCCTTGGAGCCGGTCGGCTTCTCGTTGACCGCCCAGAAGCCAACCAGCGTATCGAGCTTGTCGGCGAGCGCGATGGTGATGGCGACCGGATCGGTGGGCACGCGGTCGGACGGCCCGACCGGTCGATAATGGTCCTCGATGGCCGTGGCCACCGACATGTCCTCGCCGGCCGCGGCGGCGTAATAGCGCCCCATCAGGCCCTGCAGTTCCGGGAATTCGCCGACCATCTCGGTGACCAGATCGGCCTTGGCGAGCATGGCGGCGCGCTCGGCGAGGTTGCCGTCGGCCGGCACCAGGGGCGCGATCTCGCGCGCCAGCCGCTTGAGCCGCTTGATGCGGGCGCCCTGGGTGCCGAGCTTCTCGTGGAAGACGATGGCATCGAGCTTGGGCAGGCGCTGTTCGAGCGGGACCTTGAGGTCGGTCTCCCAGAAATAGCGGGCGTCGGCCAGGCGCGCGCGGATGACGCGCTCGTTGCCGGCGATGATCGCCTTGCCGCCGTCGCTGGCGGCGATGTTGGCGACCAGGATGAAGCGGTTGGCGAGTATCACCTGCGGCTTGACCATGCGTTCGGGCATCCCGTCCCGGCGTACGCTGCGGTTGAGCACGAAGCACTTCTGGTTGGCGCGGATGGTGGTGCGGATGACCTCGGGCGGAATTTCCAGGAACGCCGCGTCGAAGGTGCCGACATGGACGACGGGCCATTCGACCAGCCCGGCGACTTCTTCGAGCAGCCCGTCGTCCTCGAAGAGTTCGAGGCCGAGCGCCAGCGCCTGGTTGCGCGCATCGGCGAGGATCATCTCTCTGCGCCGGTCGGCGTCGAGGATGACCTTGGCGCGCTCCAGCTTGGTCACATAGTCGTCGAAGCGGCGCACCGTGATCGGCTCCGGCGCCATGAAGCGATGGCCATAGGTGGTGTCGCCGGACTTGAGCCCGCCGATGGCGAAGGGCACGATCTCGGTGTCCGAGGTCTCCGGGCCGAAGACGCACAGGATGGAATGCAGCGGTCGCACCCAGGTCAGGCTGCCGGCAATGGCCGAGCTGTCGCCCCAGCGCATGGACTTCGGCCAGGGGAAGGACTTGACGATGCCGGGCATGAATTCGGCGATGACCTTGGGCGCTGGGCGGCCGGGCTTCTCGATCACCGCGACATAGAAGTCGCCCTTCTTGTCCGGCTGCACCGTCGCCTGCTCGATCGACGCGAGGCCCGCCCCCTTGAGGAAGCCTTCGATGGCCTTGTCGGGGGCGCCGACGCGCGGACCTTTGCGCTCCTCGCGCTGGTCGGGCGAGCGGGCCGGCAGGCCGTGGACGGTGAGCGCCAGCCGGCGCGGCGTGGCGAAGGCCTTCGCCCCCTCGTAGGTCAGGCCGGCATTGACCAGCGCGTCGGTGACCAGCTTGCGCAGGTCCTCGGCCGCCTTGCGCTGCATGCGCGCCGGGAATTTCTTCGGAGAAAAGCTCAAGGAGGAGGTCAGGCATGGGTGCATTCGCGAACGAGGAGTTGCGCGTTTGTTAGTCGAACGTGGTTGCGAAGTCCACGCAGCGCGGTCGCCGTTGATATTTAGGGAATTTAGTTATATAGCTAGATACTGTAGATTGACCCGAAGGAGACGCTGCAATGGCGCAATTCGTTTCGCACCCCCCGCAGGTCATCGCGAATATCCGCCGCTTCGCCGACGAACTTCCCGGAAACCCGGCCTTGCAGGCGAACCTCGGCTACGTCCAGTCATGGTACGCGCTTCGCATCGAAGGTGATCGGTGGGTCTTTGCGCCGTCGAAATTCGTCGCTTATCGCGACAACACGGCAAAGCGATTCCTGGAGACCTTCAGGAAGAGGCCGGATGGCGGACGTCCAGAACAGATACTGCGCACCATGTTCGACGAGATCGATCCGGAGAGCGGCCTGGGGCGCCAGCTGATGGATGAACTGCATGATTATGTCGGGGGGTTTGACCGCACGCCGCGGCGGCGCGTGCGCATCTCCATCGTCTCGGAAGAGGCAGGCGACAGCCCCGCACCCGTGCTGTCGGACCGTGCCCTCCTGTCGCGCATCACGACGATCGCCGAGGTCTGCGGTGGGCGGCCGTGCATCAAGGGCACGCGCATGCGCGTGTCGGACATCGTCGACATGCTCGCTGCCGGCGCGACCCGCGGCGAGATCCTCGAGGACTTCCCCTACCTTACGGAAGAAGACTTGTCCGCCGCCCTCGCCTATGCCGCCCGCGCGACCGACCACCGCGTCGTTCGCGCCGCCTGAACCGCCGTGCGCTTCCTCATCGACGCGCAACTGCCGCCGTCGCTCGCCGATCGCCTGCGCGATGCCGGGCACGAGGCCGAGCACGTCAACCTGATCGGCCTCGGAGCGGCGAGCGACCGGCGCATCTGGACCTACGCCGGATCAAGGCACGCCGTGATCCTCACCAAGGACCAGGACTTCGCCGATCTCGCCCGCAGCGACCGACGGGGAGCCGCCGTAGTCTGGATCAGGCTCGGCAACACGACGAGCAAGGCGCTGTGGCGGGCGCTCGAACCGGTTCTACCCGAAATCCTCGATGGTCTCGAACGTGGCGAGAGGCTGATCGAGGTCGCCTGAGGTGCGTCTGACCGCGACCAATTGCCTACGCTGCGAAATCAGCGCCGACGCCGATATCGTAGTCACGCACGGCGAATACGACCCGCTCTGGCGTGACTTCGTATGGCACCAGGGACAGCATCGCGTCGGCACGGGACTCGGCGGCACGGAACAGCGTCGCAAGGACATTGCCCCATGGGTCGTCGAGGACACGGTGGAGGAAGCACACCGGCTTCTTCTGGTCGAGGGTGAGCCAGCCGATCGACCACGGCACCGGCAGCGGCGCGCCGGCGCCGCGCTCGAGATAGAGCTTAAGTTCGCCGAGTTGCGCGTCAAAAGGCTGGAACAGCCCATGCAGCATGTCGTCGTCGATATCGCTCAGCGTCAGTGGCACGTCGAGACGCAACATCGGCTGAACGAAATCGCCGGTCGAACGCCACATGCGCGCCTTCCAGCCGGCAGGGCGCAGCCCCAGCCGGTGGGAACGCTCGGGCGGCGGTGCATCGGCCGATCGCCAGACGTCGCTGGCGCTCACGCCCCGCCTCCCGCCGTCTGCAGCCAGGCGGCGCCGCAGGCCTTGGCGAGTTCGCGGACGCGCAGGATGTAGCTCTGCCGCTCGGTCACCGAGATGACGCCGCGGGCGTCGAGCAGGTTGAAGGCATGGCTCGCCTTGATGCATTGGTCGTAGGCGGGCAGCGCCATCAGATGCCGGCCGTCGCCCTGGCCGTCGGCGAGGTATTTCCGGCAGGCGGCCTCGGCCATGCGGAACTGTTCGAACAGCATGTCGGTGTCGGCGAACTCGAAATTGTGCCGGGAGAATTCCTGCTCGGCTTGCAGGAAGATGTCGCCGTAGGTGACCTTGTCGTTGTCGCGGCCGTTGAAGTTCAGATCGTAGACGTTGTCGACGCCCTGGATGTACATGGCGAGCCGTTCGAGCCCGTAGGTGAGCTCGCCGGAGACGGGCGCGCATTCGAAGCCGGCGACCTGCTGGAAGTAGGTGAACTGCGACACTTCCATGCCGTCGCACCAGCACTCCCAGCCGAGCCCCCAGGCGCCCAGCGTCGGGCTCTCCCAGTCGTCCTCGACGAAGCGCACGTCGTGCTCCGCCATGTCGAGGCCGATCGCCTGGAGCGACTTGAGGTAGAGGTCCTGGAGGTTGTCCGGCGACGGCTTGAGGATGACCTGGAACTGATAATAGTGCTGCAGCCGGTTGGGGTTCTCGCCATAGCGGCCGTCCTTGGGCCGGCGCGAGGGCTGCACATAGGCCGCCTTCCACGGCTTGGGGCCGAGCGAGCGCAGCGTCGTCGCCGGGTGGAAGGTGCCGGCGCCGACCTCCATGTCGTAGGGCTGGAGGATGGCGCAGCCATAGTCCGCCCAGTAGCGCTGGAGCGTCAGGATGAGGCCCTGGAACGAGCGTTCCGGGCGCATGTGGGCGGGCAGGTCTTCGGTCACGGGCGGCGGTCCTGAAACGACATGAAGCCGCCACGGGCGGCGCGTCTCCTTTTAATCGGCGCGCCCCAAGGGTCAAGGAGGCGCGGGGTCAAGCGAGGGCAGGGTCACCCCTTGGGCGGGCGATAGACGCCGGTCACCGGGTCCTTCTCCAGGGTGAGCTGGCCCGGCGCCGGTTCCGGCTCCTGCGCGCGCTTGCGCTCGCTGCGGAAGCGCGCCTTCACCTGCGCGATCCGCCGCCGCACCCGCCACCAGGCGTAGACGACGATGATAAAGAGGATCGCAATGAGTTCGAGACGGCTCATGGGTCGGTCCTACAAGCCGAAGCGGCTCCACGCCGCATGCTCGTCGAGCGTGGCGAAGAGCCGGGCGACGAGGCCCTCGGCAAGGCGGTCGCTGCCGCCGCCAAGCCCCAGGCGCCGGCGCAGCATGCTCTTCTCCATCGGGATCATCTTGAGCCGCACCTTGTCGCCGTACTGCCTCGCGCAGCACCGAGCGCAGATCGCCGGTGCGGTCGGCCAAGCCGAGGTCGACCGCCGTCTTGCCCGACCAGAAGGCGCCGGAGAAGAGGTCGGGATCGTCGGCGAGCTTGGCGCCGCGCCGCGCCTTGACCAGGCCGATGAAGGCGGCGTGGACGTCCTCCTGGATGGCGGTGAGGCGGGCGACGTCCTCCTCGCGCTCCGGGCGGAACGGGTCGAGCATGGCCTTGCTCTTGCCGGCGGTGTGGACGCGGCGCTCGACGCCGATGCGCTCGATCAGCCCGGTGAAGCCGAAGCCGGCGGAGACCACGCCGATGGAGCCGACGATCGAACCCTCGTCGACGATGATCTCGTCGCCGGCCGCGGCGATCATGTAGCCGCCGGAGGCGGCGAGGTCCTCGACGGCGACGATCACCTTCTTGTGCTTCTCCTCGGCGAGGGCGCGGATGTGGCGGAAGATCAGGTGCGACTGGGCGGCGGCGCCGCCCGGCGAATTGACGATCAGGGCGACGGCCGGCGCCTTCTTCACGGCGAAGGCGCGGCCGAGCGGCCCGACGAGGCTCTCCAGCGCCAGGCCCTGACGCAAAGGGCCACCGCCGCCGATGACGCCCGCCAGGCGCACCACGGGGATGACCGGCATGTCGCCGCGCAGGCGCGCAGGAAGCAGGGATTTCAACGAAAACGCCACCTTGTCACCTCGTGAACTCACGCGCGTACGCCCCATTGCGGGTGGGCCTCGGCAAGCCCGGCCCCCTCGCGCAGGATGCTCTCAACCGGAGACACATAGGCGCTGCCGCGTGGTGCCGTGAAGGACGAGCGGCGGCAACAGGCGCGACGCCGCACGGCTGCCCTTGACCGCACCGACCAGGATGCGGTGGGCGGGCTCTGCGGCACGCGGCTGGACCGGCAGGATGTCGACCGCGCCGAAGCGGCTGCCAAGTGCGGCCAGCAGCGCAGCGATGCCGTCCGCCCGGAAGATCACCACCAGAAGGCCGCCCGGCTTGAGGATCGAGGCGGCGGCGCGGAACCAGAGGTCGAGGCCGCCTTTGCCCAACACATGCGCCGCGGCCCGCGCTCTGCCGGGTGGCGCCGTCGTCGTCGCCGGCACATGGAAGGGCGGATTGGTGATCACCGCGTCGGCCATGTCGCGGGCAAGGCCGGCCGCCGCGCGCGCCCCCTCCGCCGCCTCGATATCGGCCGTGACGATCGAGACGCGGGCGGCGAAGGCATGGTTGGCCGCCCGTTGCAGGGCAGCCCGGGCGCAGGCGACGGCATCGGCGTCGCGTTCGGCCAGCACCACCCGCGCCGCGGCCAAGCGCGCCGCTGCGACCATGCCGGCAACCCCGGCGCCGGCCCCGAGGTCGACGATGGTGCCGGCGAAGTCCGGCATGAGCGCCGCGCCGAGGAGGACGGCCTCCAGCCCGGAGCGGTGATGGCCGCGCGTCGGCTGGACGGCCTCGACCCGCCCGCCGATGAAGGCATCGACGGTGGTGAGCGGCGGCTCGACCTCCGCAACGTCCGGTTTCATCCCTTCCTCGGTTTCTCAAGTTCGGCACCGATCCCCGCTTCCCGAATGATGGTGCGGGCCGCGTCGAGCCGGTCCTCGGAAACCAGCATGCGGCGCGGTATCACACCCAGCGAGCCCTCGACGACGCTCATGTTCTGGTCGAGGACGAGAACCTCGATGCCGGCGTCGCGGAGCAGCGCCTCGACATAGGAGATCAGGACGAGGTCGTTCGTGCGCAGCAATTCTTCCATCGGCCCAGCGCCACCGTTGTCTCGAGCTACGGCAATTCCTTGCCCAAACCGGCTTCAACCATCAGGCGGCGGGCGGTGTCGGCCGACGCCTGCGGAACCAGGATGCGACGCGGCATCATGCCGAATGGCATCATCATGTTCATATCCTCATCCACCACCAGCGTCTCTATCCCGGCGTCGCGCATCAATGCTTCAACGAAAGAAATCAGCACCAAGTCCTTGGTTCTGAAGAGCTCTTCCATTCCGCCCTGCCGCTTTGGCGCGCCCCCTGGCGCGCGCCACGACGATAGAGTCCCGGTCGGGCCGGTACAATCGCCGCGGTACCCTTGTTCCCGTACCGCCCCTTCCCTAATCTCCACCCAAGGACCAAATGCGGAGTACCCGGGTGGGTGTCGTCATCGCCCTCGACGAGGGCAAGAACAGACCGAATGCGAGCATCGAGCCGCTGGTGCGGCTGACCCGCGAGGCGATGACCGCGGTCAATGAGATCATCCTGTCGCGCGCCGGCTCGCAGGTCGAGCTGATCCCCGAGATCGCCCGCCACCTGATCGATTCGGGCGGCAAGCGGCTGCGGCCCATGCTCACGGTGGCGGCTGCCGAGATGTGCGGCCACGCCGGCGAGGGCCGGGTCAAGCTCGCCGCGGCGGTCGAATTCATGCACACCGCCACCCTGCTCCACGACGACGTGGTCGACGAGAGCGACATGCGCCGCGGCAAGGCGGCCGCGCGCATGGTGTGGGGCAACCAGGCGTCGGTGCTGGTCGGCGACTACCTGCTCGGCCAGGCGTTCAAGATGATGGTCGAGGTCGGCTCGCTCGACGCGCTCGACATCCTCGCCAATGCCGCGGCGATCATCGCCGAGGGCGAGGTCATGCAGCTCGATGCCGCCCAGAACACCGCCACCACCGAGGACGAATACCTCGCCGTCATCCAGGCCAAGACCGCGGCGCTGTTCTCGGCGGCGGCGGAAGTCGGCCCGGTGCTCGGCAAGCGGCCGCGCAGCGAGCGCGCCGCCTTCCGCTCCTACGGCACCAATCTCGGCCTTGCCTTCCAGCTCGTCGACGATGCGCTCGACTATGGCGGCAGCTCGCTTGAGCTCGGCAAGCGCGTCGGCGACGATTTCCGTGAGGGCAAGATCACGCTGCCGGTGGTGCTCTCCTACCGGCGCGGCACCGACGCCGACCGGGCCTTCTGGAAGCGGGCGCTGGAAGACGGCAAGATCGAAGACGGCGACCTGGAGCAGGCCATCGCGCTGATGCGCAGTCAGGATGCGATTCGCGACACCATCGAGCGGGCGCAGCATTTCGGTGCCGTCGCCCGCGACGCGCTGGCGCCGTTTCCCGACACCCCCCATAAATCCGCCCTTATCGAGGCGGTTGATTTCTGCATCGGCCGGGTCAATTGACCCGGCAGGTTGCGGCGGCAGCATGAAACCGTCATCCTGCCGCTCAGGCGCCAAGCCTGCGATTTTGCACCAGTTGCGAGGGTCATGATCTTGCCGAACCGTCTCAGCATCGGTCTCGCTGCCTTGATGAGTCTTGTCGCAGGGAGCACGGCGGCATTCGCCAACACGGCGGTCAATGAGCCGGGGACGCTTGCCGGCAGCTACCTGGCGGCGCGCAGTGCCGACGTGGCCAAGGACATCGGCGCCGCCGCCACCTTCTACAGCGACGCTCTCGCCGATGACCCGCAGAACCCGACGCTGCTCGAGCGTACCGTCATCCTCGACGCCGCCGACGGCAACATCGACCAGGCCTTCGAACCGGCCGGGCGGCTGATCACCATCGACATCGGCAATCCGATCGCGCGCCTGGTCCTGGCGGTGCGTGCGATCAAGCAGCACGATTATGCGGCCGCGTCCGATAGCCTCGCCAATGTCGCCAAGGCGCCGCTGGCGGCGCTCACCGTCGGCCTGATCGACGGCTGGATCGATTTCGGCCTGGGCAAGGTCGACGACGGGCTGGCGACCATCGCCGCCCTTAACGGGCCGAGCTGGTACGGCATCTTCAAGGACTACCACAGCGCGCTCATCCTCGACGCCGCCGGGCGGACGAGCGACGCCGTCGCCGCCATCAGCAAGGCCTACAACACCGACTCCTCGGCGCTGAGGGTGGTGGAGGGCTATGCCCGCATCATGGCGCGCGCCGGCAAGCGCGACGTGGCCGCCAAGGCACTGACCGATTTCACCGGCGTGTCGACGCTGCACCCGGCGGTGAAGGAGCTGCTCGACGACATCCGTGCCGGCCGGCCGATTGCCCCGGTCGCGGCGACCGTCGAACTGGGCGCGGCCGAGGCGCTCTACGGGCTGGGCTCGGCCATCGGCACCGACGGCGGGCCGGAGCTGCCGGTCGCCTATCTGCAGCTGGCGCTCTATCTCAACCCGACGCTCTATCTCGCCGACATGGCGGTCGGCGACGTGCTGCAGGCGTCGTCGCGCTGCGACGAGGCGATCGTGTCCTATGGGCGGGTTCCCGAGACGATCGCGCTCCGCCGCAATGCCGACTTGCAGATCGCTGCCTGCCTGCAGGACCTCAACAAGCCGGAACAGGCGGTGCGCTATGCCGAGCGCGTGCTCAACGCCGATCCGACCGACATCGAAGCCGCCGTCGTGCTCGGCGACATCTACCGGGCGATCGACCGGTTCGCGGAGGCCGCCGACGCCTACAGCCACGGCATCGCGGCGATCAAGACGGAAAGCGCCGACGACTGGCGCATGTACTACTATCGCGGCGTCGCGCTCGAGCGCAGCAAGCAATGGCCGCGGGCCGAGGCCGACTTCCAGCACGCCCTCAAGCTCAGTCCCGACCAGCCCTCGGTGCTCAACTACCTGGGCTATTCCTGGGTGGACAAGGGCCTGAACCTCGACAAGGCGCTGGCGATGATCAAGCAGGCGGTCGACCTCCGGCCGAACGACGGCTACATCGTCGACAGCCTCGGCTGGGCCTACTACAAGCTCCAGCGCTACACGGATGCGGTGGCGACGCTGGAGCGCGCCATCGAGCTGAGGCCCGAGGATTCGACCATCAACGACCACCTCGGCGACGCCTATTGGCAGGTCGGCCGCAAGCTGGAAGCCACCTTCCAGTGGGCGCATGCGCGCGACATGAACCCCGAGAAGGACCAGCTCCCGGTGATCCTGGAGAAGCTGAAGCACGGGCTGAAGGCCGCCGACGGCACCGTGAGCAAGGCCAGCGCCCCGGTCGCGCCGCCGGCGGCGGCCAGTCCCAACGACCGCAGCGCCCTGCCCGAATCGATCACCGTCGCCAAAGGCGAAAGCCTGTGGAACATCGCCGCCAAGATCTATGGCGATGCCGACATGTACGCGCTGATCTACCACGCCAATCGCGACCGGATCCGCGATCCCGACCGCATCTTTCCGGGCATGACGCTGAACCTGCCGGCCGTGGGATCGAACTGAGCACGACAGCTCCGAACGGCCGAAACGGTCATCCATGGACGAGGTGTCGAGAGCCATCGAGGAAGCAACCGGCGGCGGCAATTCGGAGCTGGCCCGCGCCAAGATCAATCTGGCGCTGCATGTCCTTGCCGAGCGCCCGGACGGCTACCACGACCTGGAAAGCCTGGTGGTGTTTGCCGACATCGCCGATGTGGTGACCGCCAGGCCGGCGGCTGACGACGATGACGCCACGACGCTGGACGTCGAGGGCCCCTTTGCCGATCTCCTCGCGGGAAGCACGGCGCCCGGCGCCAATCTTGCGCTGCGCGCGGCCGCGGCGCTCACCGCCCTTGCCCCGCGGCGCGCCTGGCCGGTGCGGCTCAGCCTCGCCAAACGGATTCCGATTGCGGCGGGGCTCGGCGGCGGCTCGGCCGATGCCGCCGCCACGCTCAGGCTGCTCAACCGCATCTGGGGGCTCGGGCTCAGTCCGGCGCGGCTTGCCGAGATCGGCGTCAGGCTCGGCGCCGACGTGCCCATGTGCCTCGTCTCGGAGCCGCTCCTGGTCAGCGGCATCGGCGAAGTGCTGGAGCCGGCGGCGGGCATCCCGGCGCTCGCCGTGGTGCTCGCCCATCCAGGCGTCAGCGTGCCGACCGGCGCGGTCTTCGCCGGCCTCGGCAACGAGGAGCGTTCGCCGCTGCCTGCCCTGCCGCCGACGTTCAGGTCGGCGCTCGATCTGGTGCACTGGCTCAGGCAGTCGCGCAACGACCTGATCGACCCGGCGCGGGTGGTCTCGCGCCAGGCCGTGGCCGCGGCCAAGGCGCTGGCCGCCGATCCGGACTGCCTGTTCGCCCGCATGTCGGGCTCCGGCGCTGCCGCCTTCGGCATCTTCGCCAAGCTCGCCGCGGCCGAGCGCGCCGCCGAGCGGCTGAGGGCGGCCAAGCCGGACTGGTGGGTCGCCGCGGCCACGACGGGCGGCTCCTGAAAGAGGGCGAGAGGTGGGACCATGCCTGAAACCAACGACAAGCCGTTCATCCCCGTCAGCTTCGCGGTGCTGACCGTCTCCGACAGCCGCACGCTCGCCGACGACCGTTCGGGCACGACGCTGGCCGAGCGCATCGTGGCGGCCGGGCACAGGCTCGCCGACCGCCAGATCGTCACCGACGACGTGCGCAAGATCCGCAGCGTCGTGCGCAAGTGGATCGCCGATCCCGCCATCGATGCGGTGATCACCACCGGTGGCACCGGCTTCACCGGCCGCGACGTCACGCCGGAGGCGGTCGAGCCGCTGTTCGAGAAGCACATGGACGGCTTCTCGGCCGTCTTCCATCGCCTGAGCTACGACAAGATCGGCACCGCGACCATCCAGTCGCGGGCAACAGCCGGACTTGCCAACGGCACCTTCGTCTTCTGCCTGCCGGGATCGCCCGGCGCCTGCCGCGACGCCTGGGACGGCATCCTCGTCCTTCAGTTCGACTACCGCCAGGCGCCGTGCAACTTCGTCGAGATCATGCCGCGCCTCGACGAACACCTGAAACGGTCGAAGCTTCGGAAGCCGGCGCAGTAGACCGCGCCGTCTCCGCCAGCCAGGCGGATTTGGCCACCAGGCGGGCGGTGCCGCCGCCCGCCATCATGCCGCGCAGCCAGGTCAACGGACCCGACGCCAGCCGCCCACCGCGGAAGGTCGCCGAGCGCTTCTGCGGCCTGGCCATCGGTCAGCGCCCGGTCGATGAAGGCCATCGCGTCGGCCTGCCACTCCGGCTGAAGCACCTGCGAGGCCGGCGTGAACAGCAGCCAGTCGCCGCGCGCCTGCTCGACGGCGAGGCGCGTGGCATCGGGCTCCTGGGCGCCATCGATGATGGTGCAGCCCGCCGCATCGGCGACCTCGCGCGTGCCGTCCTGCGACCCCCTGTCGATGACGATGACGTCGCGGACGATGCCCTCGGTCGCCGCCGGCACCAGCGCGGCAAGCGCGTGGGCGAGGGCCACCTCCTCGTTCTCCGTCTCGATGATCGCCGTGATCATGCGCCGTACATACGGCAGGTGGCCGGCCCGTGACGACTGGAAATTCCGCCGGCTCACCATATTTGAAGAATGTTCTTGATTTGTTCCAATCGGCGCACTAGGAATATTTTCATGGAAACGCGCTCGCCCCGAATCGCTGAAACCAGCGGCCACCCCGCCAACGACCATGTCGGCGTCGGCATCGATCCCGCCCGTCGCCGCGGGCGCGGCGCCGGGTCGAACCGCTCGGGCCGCTTCGAGCCGCTCTCCCGCGAGGCGGTCGATGACGGCTGGGCGTCGCTGGAGGCGCTGCCGCCGCTCAAGACCCAAGTGCAGGAAGAGACGCCGCGCCAGATCATCACCCGCAACCAGTCGCCCGACATCTCCTTCGACCGCTCGATCAACCCCTATCGCGGCTGCGAGCATGGCTGCGCCTACTGCTTCGCGCGGCCGACCCACGCCTATATGGGCCTGTCGCCCGGCCTCGACTTCGAGACGCGGCTGTTCGCCAAGCCGAACGCGGCGCGGCTTCTGGAAAAGGAACTGGCCAGGCCCGGTTACCAGGTGCGCACCATGGCGATCGGCACCAACACCGATCCCTACCAGCCGATCGAGCGGCGCTACCGCATCATGCGCGAGATCCTGGAGGTGCTCGAGCGGACGAGCCATCCGGTCGGCATCGTCACCAAGTCGGCGCTGGTCACCCGCGACATCGACATCCTGGCGCGCATGGCGGAGCGCGGGCTCACCAAGGTGGCGCTGTCGGTGACCACGCTCGACCGCAGACTGGCGCGCGCCATGGAGCCGCGCGCGGCGACGCCCGAGCGGCGGCTGGAGGCATTGCGCCAACTCTCCGCCGCCGGCATCCCGACCACCGTCATGGTGGCGCCGGTCATCCCGGCGCTCAACGAGGCCGAGATCGAGCGCATCCTGGAGGCCGCCGCCGCGGCCGGCGTGCGCGAGGCAGGCTATGTGCTCCTCCGCCTGCCGCTCGAAGTGCGCGACATCTTCAAGGAGTTCCTCGAGCGCGACTATCCCGACCGGGCGAAGCACGTCATGTCGGTCATCCGCTCCATGCGCGGCGGCAAGGATTACGATTCGGAATGGGGCAAGCGCATGCGCGGCGACGGTCCCTATGCCTGGCAGATCGGCCGGCGCTTCGAGATGGCGGCGCGGCGGCTGGGCCTCAACCACAACAAGCTCCGGCTGCGCACCGACCTCTTCACCGCGCCCGGCTCCGAGGCTCAGCTCGACCTCTTCGCCGGCCAGAAGGCAGCTTAGGCGCCGGACCGCCTCATCCTGAGGAGTCCCTCCCCGCTCGGGGAGCGGGGCCTCGAGCGGAGCGAGGAGACGGGTGGCGTCGTCACGTGACGACCCCGCCCACCATCTTCGCCTCGCTCGCCCCCTCCCCGTCCCGGGGAGGGAGGGAGCGTGGGGCGATTGCCAACGCGCCCGTGGCAACGGCATCCTGCGCGCTCCCGCCAGCCGGAGCCCACCCGTCCGTGACCCCCATGATCCTCGTGTCGGCCTTCATCGCCGGCGCCACCTACACCTTGATCCCCGGCCCCGCCTTCCTGGCGCTGCTCGGCATCGGCGCCTCCAGCGGCCGCCGGGCCGGTGCCGGCTTCGTCATCGGGCATCTCGCCGGCGACCTCACCTGGGCGTCGCTGTCGCTGGTCGCGATCATCGGCGCGCGCTCGGTCGGCCACGGCTTCTTCGATGGGCTGGGGCTGGTCTGCGGCCTTTATCTGTGCTGGCTGGGCGGCACGGCGCTCCGCGCCAAGCGCGACGCCTCGGGCAAGATGGCCGGCCTGCAACCCAAGCGTCCGCTGCTCCGCGGGCTGACCTTCGGCATGACCAACCCGAAGGGCTACCCGGTCGCCATCGCCATGTTCACGGCGCTCCTGTCGAGCTCCGCCGACAAGCTCTCCTGGTCGGTGTTCCCCGAGCTGCTCGCCGCCGCCTTCGTCGGCTTCCTCATCGCCGACGTGATCCTGATCGCCTTCGTCGGCGCATCCTGGGTGCGCGGCCTTTACCGGCGCTACGACGTGTGGATCGCCCGCGCCTCGGGCCTGATCTTCATCGGCTTCGGCCTGCACGCCATCTATGAGGCCGGCCCCGGCCTGCTCGGGCGACGCAGCTAACCTGCGCTTGCGCGCCGCGCCTGCCGGCGGCAGGCTCGCGGCCCATGCTGCAGAAGGCACCCGATTCGGCTTTGGCGCGCCCGGCGCCGACCGACCGCTACGAGCGGCGGGCGAAGCGGCGTGGCGCCCGGCTCGTTGCCGGCGTCGACGAGGCGGGGCGCGGGCCCCTGGCCGGGCCGGTGGTGGTCGCAGCGGTCGTCTTCGCCAACCGGCGCTACCCGCAGGGCCTCAACGATTCCAAGAAGCTGACGCTCCTCCAGCGCGAACGCCTCTACGCGGAAATCCTCGCCTGCGCCTCCGTGTCGATCGCCGTCGCCAGCCGGGCGCGCATCGACCGCATGAACATCCTCAGGGCCTCGCTGTGGGCCATGAGCCGGGCAGTCGCCGGCCTTGCCGAGCGGCCCGACCACGTTCTGGTCGACGGCAACATGGAGCCGCCGGCGCTCGCCTGCACCTGCGAGACGGTGGTCGGCGGCGACGGCCTGTCGGTGTCGATCGCCGCCGCCTCGATCGTCGCCAAGGTGACGCGCGACCGCCTGATGGCCGTCATCGGGCGGGCCTATCCCGATTACGGTTTCGAGCAGCACATGGGCTATTCGACGCCGGCCCACTTCGCCGCGCTCAAGGCCCACGGCCCCTGCCCGCACCACCGGCAGAGCTTCGCGCCGGTGCGCGCGCAGCAGCTCGACCTGGATTTCTGAGCTGAGCGCGTCCCGATGTCGCGGCGCTGCACGTGAGTGATGCGCCGCAGAACCGGGACCCTGGACACCCAGCAAGGCTCACCGCAAGCGTCGGACTCGTCGAGGTCCGGCCTTCGGCGTGCCCCTCGGGTGCGGGCTGAACGGAGCGTGTTGTCGCGTGCGTGGCCGGCTGAACTCAGTTCAGCTTGGAGCGGACGTCGCCGATCGCCTTGTCGATCAGGGCGGCACCGCCTTCGCCCTTGGTGCGGGCGGCAAGCAGCTTCTCGGCAGCGGCGATGGCCACGTCGGCGGAGAGCGCCCGCACCTCCTGCAGCGCCTGGATCTCGGCCTGGGCGATCTTCTGCTCGGCGATCCTGGTGCGGCTGGCGACGTATTCTGCCATGTGCTTCTTGGCTTCGACCGACAGCGCCTCGGCCTCGCGCTTGGCCTGGTCGATGATCTCCTCGGCCTCGACCTCGGCCTCGCGCGCCCGGCGCTGATAGTCGGCGAGCAGTGCCTGGGCCTCCTCGCGCAGCTTGCGCGCCTGGTCGAGCTCGTTGCGGATTCCCGCAGCGCGCCGGTCGAGCGCCGTGGTGATCTGCCCGGGCACCTTCAAATAGACCATGAGGCCGAGGAAGATGATGAGCGAGACGAGTGCCCAGAACGGTGCGTCGAACATCGCTGCCCCCTACTTCGCCATGGCGTCGGCGACGGCCTTGTCGGCCTCGGCGCGGTCGATGGCGGCGCCGGTCAGCGCGGCAACGATCGCCTCGGTGGCTTCCGCCGCGATGGCGCCGACGTCGGAGAGCGCCTTCGACTTGATCTCGCCGATGCGCGTCTCGGCCGCGGCGAGCTGCTTGTTGAGGGCAGTCTCGGCCCCGACCCGCTGCGCGTCGGAGGCGACGCGGGCTTCCTGGCGGGCGGTCTCGGCAATGGTGAAGGCCTTGGCGCGGGCATTGGCCAGCGCCTTCTGGTAGGCCTCCTCGGCCGCTTCCGATTCCTGCTTCAGCCGCTCGGCCATGTCGAGATCGCTGGCGATGCGGTCGCGACGGTCCTCGAGGATGCCGCCGATGCGCGGCAGCGCGATCTTCGCCATCAGGTAGTACATGAGGGCGAAGGTGATCGCGAGCCACAGGAGCTGCGAGGGGAACGTCGAGGAGTTCGAACGGCGGGAACACCTTGTGCTCGCCGGGCGGCTGCGCCTCGGTGCCCGTGTGTGGCGCCGGCGGCGGCTGGGTTGCCTCGGCCAGCGTCATCGGCGGCTGACTAGCGGCCATTGCCTAATCCCGAATAGACGTGCGTGGCGTCGTGCTCAGCTGAACAGCAGGATGAGCGCGATGAGCAGCGAGAAGATGCCGAGCGCCTCGGTGATGGCGAAGCCGAAGATCAGGCGGCCGAACTGGCCGTCGGCGGCAGCCGGGTTGCGGATGGCGCCGGCCAGAAAGTTGCCGAAGATGTGGCCGAGGCCGATGCCGGCGCAGCCCATGCCGATGCACGCGATACCGGCGCCGATTGCCTTTGCTGCTGCAAGTTCCATGGTCGAAGCTCCTGCTAGAGAATCCTTGGGGTCGATGGGCCCAGCCGTCAGTGGCTGGGATGAATGGCGTCGTTCAGGTAGAGGCTGGTGAGAATGGCGAAGACATAGGCCTGCAGCGCCGCCACCAGGAATTCCAGCGCCGTCAGCGCCACCGTCGCGGCCAGCGGCAGGACGGCGCCGAACCAGCCGAGGAAGCCGAGCGAACCCAGCGCGGTGACGAAGCCGGCGAACACCTTGAGCGTGATGTGGCCGGCCAGCATGTTGGCGAAGAGACGGATCGACAGGCTCAGCGGCCGCGACAGGAACGACAGCACCTCGATCACGACGATGAACGGCAGGATCGCCTTGGGCACGCCGCCCGGCACGAACAGCTTGAGGAAGCCCAGCCCGTGCTTCATGAAGCCGTAGACCACCACCGTCAGGATCACGGCCAGCGCCAGCGCGGCGGTGATGACGATGTGCGAGGTGATCGTGAAGAAATAGGGGAACATGCCCCACAGGTTGGCGACCAGGATGAACATGAACAGCGTGAAGACGAAGGGGAAGAACTTCATCCCCTGGCTGCCGGCTGATTCGCGCAGAGTCTGCGCCATGAACTCGTAGGTGAGCTCGGCCGCCGACTGCCAGCGCGACGGCACCAGGCCGCGGCCGCGGGTCGACAGGATCAGGAAGGCCGAGGCGGCGACCACGGTCAGCCCCATGAACAGGGCCGAATTGGTGAAGGACAGGTCGACCCCGCCGATTTCGATCGGGATGAGCTTCTCAATGTGAAACTGGTGGATCGGATCGTACAAGTCAGTCCCTCGTCACCGCTTGCCGCCGGCGCGATCGTCCGGCCCGGCTGGCCCCGGCTTCACCAGACCGGCTGACCTGAGCGCAGTCAAGGTCCCCGCGGCGAAACCCAGAAGCAAGAACACCATCAACCCCCAGGGGCCGGTTCCGAACAGCCGGTCGACCCCCCATCCCAATGCCGCGCCGAGGAGGACCCCCGCCACGAAATCAGCGCCAAGCCGAAGCGCCAGGGCGGCCCCCTGCCCGTCCGACTCTTTCCCGGCGGGCGACGGCTCTTTGCCCATCACGCGCCGAGCGTCAAGCTGCCGATGGAGATCGCGCAGCCGCCCGGAAAGTTCTGCCTTCCGGTCAGCCGACAGGTCCGGCTCGCCGTCCCCGTCGCCCATCCGCCGCTCCCTCGTGCTCCACGAAAAGTCCTGGCGCCCCCGAAAGCCGCGCGCACAATAGTTAGCACGTTTGGGAGTGTCAAGGATAGGTCAACATGACTTATCTATTTGAGTCGTAACCGTTTTCCGGCATCGCTGCGCGCCTCGCAACCGGCGCCGGGCGGGCTTCCCCGGTCCCCCGCCGCGTGCGAAAAAGGAGCCATGGCCGAATCTCAGGAAAAGCGCCGCAGGCAGGGCGCGGTGCCGCTCTCCGCGCTGGTCGGGCGGGTGATCAATCCGGTCGCCCGCAAGCGCGGTTTTGCCGCGGCCGACCTGGTCGCGGCATGGGGCGACGTGGTCGGCGCCGACCTGGCCGAATGCACCCGGCCGGAGAAGATCGTGTGGCCGCGCGGCGAGGCCAACAGCGAGGCGCCCGGCGTGCTCACCCTCAGGGTGGATGGCCCCAGGGCGGTGCTCGTCCAGCACCAGCTCGGCCAGATCGTCGAGCGGGTGAACGCCTTCTTCGGCTATGCGGCGGTCGGTTCGGTGCGCATCGTGCAGGGGCCGATCGGCCGCGCCGCGGAGCCGGCGCCGGCCGACGACGCGCCGCTGGCGCCCGAAGAGGAGGCGCGACTCAAGGCGGCCACCGGCCGGGTCGAGGACCAGTCCCTGCGCGAGGCCCTCGACAGGCTCGGCCGCGGCGTGCTCAAACGCCACAAGCAAGCGTGATTGGACTGGGGCCGCAAAGGCCGTAATGAGTCACTCCAAATCGGCCGCCGGAAACAGCGGCTTAGGCCAGAATCCCTTTTCCGAGGAAGCAAATCGTGAAGTGGAACTCCCGGCAAGTTCTCGTCCTTGTGGCGGCGGTCGTCATCATCGTCGCAGGCGCCATCTTCTATTTCGTCGGCCGGCCGGCCAACGTTGACCTCAGCCAGGGCGGCGGCGGCGACAGCGGCGCTCCGCCAGCGCCGAGCAAGGAGGAGCTGATGGTCGCCGGGCCGCTCGGCGAGATGACCGAGGGCGATCCCAAGGCGCCCAACACCATCATCGAATATGCCTCGATGACCTGCTCGCACTGCGCCGATTTCCACAACACGGTCTTTCGCGAGTTCAAGAAGGCATACATCGACAGCGGCAAGGTCTACTTCATCTTCCGCGAGTACCCGCTCGACCCGCTGGCGACCTCGGCCGCCATGCTGGCGCGCTGCGCCCCCAAGGACGCCTACTTCCCGATGATCGACCTCCTGTTCGACCAGCAGGACAACTGGGCCTTCGTCAAGGATCCCAAGACGGCGCTCATCAATCTGGTGAAACAGGCCGGAATCAGCGAAGCTGACTTCAATGCCTGCTTGACGAATCAGTCCATCCTGGACGGAGTGAACTGGGTCAAGGATCGGGCCTACAAGACGTTCGGCGTCAACGCGACACCGACCTTCTTCGTCAACGGCGTGGAGCACCCTGGTGAGTTCTCGCTGGAGGAGATCCAGAAGATTCTCGGTGGCTAGGCCGGAGCGCGCTTTAGGGCGGCGCCCCCGGGGAGCGCCGCCTGGCAATGGGAGTTGCGTTTGAAATTCACGCGCCTGCGTGTCCTCGGGTTCAAGTCGTTCGTCGAACCTACCGAATTCCCGATCGAGCCGGGCCTGACCGGCGTGGTCGGGCCGAATGGCTGCGGCAAGTCCAATCTGGTCGAGGCGCTGCGCTGGGTGATGGGCGAAAGCTCATACAAGGCGATGCGCGCCTCGGGCATGGACGACGTCATCTTCCAGGGCAGCGGCAACCGCCCGGCGCGCAACACCGCCGAGGTATCGCTGGCGGTCGATAACGCCGACCACGCCGCGCCGGCCGTGTTCAACGAAGCCGACGTGCTGGAGGTGACCCGGCGCATCGAGCGCGAGGCCGGCTCGATCTACCGCATCAACGGCCGCGACGTGCGCGCCCGCGACGTGCAGCTGCTGTTTGCCGACGCCTCGACCGGCGCCCATTCGCCGGCGATCGTCGGCCAGGGCAAGATCGGCGAACTGATCGCCGCCAAGCCGGTCGACCGCCGGTCGCTGCTCGAAGAGGCCGCCGGCATCGCCGGCCTGCACAATCGCCGCCACGAGGCGGAGCTGCGCCTCAAGGGCGCCGAACAGAACCTCGCCCGCCTCGACGACGTCATCGGCGAGATCGAGCAGCAGCTCGACGGCCTCAAGCGCCAGGCGCGCCAGGCGGTGCGCTACCGCAACCTGTCGGGCGCGATCCGCCAGGCGGAGGCGACGGTGCTGCATTTGCGCTCCGTGGCCGCCGGTGAAGCGCTGGCGGAAGCCGAGGCAGCGCTCAACGCGGCAACCACGCATGCCAACGAACGCGCCAGCGAGCAGGCGGAGGCCGCGCGGGTGCAGGCCGAAGCCGCGGCCGAGCTGCCGGAGCTGCGCGATGGCGCCGCCCGTGCCGCCGCTGCCGCGCAGCGCATCCAGCTTGCCGCCGAGCAGCTCGGCGCCGAGGAAGGGCGCATCAGGAACCGCCTCGCCGAGCTTGACCGCCGCCTCGCCCAGCTTGCCGACGACATCGCCCGCGAGGAGGGCATGGTGGCCGACAACAGCGCCATCATCGCCCGCCTCAACGAGGAGGAGCACGAGCTGGAGGCGGCCAATGCCGCCATGAGCGAGCGCCAGGCGACCGCCGCCAGCCGCCGCCATAGCGCAGAGACCGCGGTCGGCGAGAGCGAGCGCGAGCTCGCCGAGCTGACCCGCCAGCATGCCGAGGTGGCGGCCCAGCGCAGCCAGTACGAGCGGGCATCGCGCGAGGCCGGCGAGCGGGCGGCCAAGCTCCGCGGCGAGATCGCGAAGGTGAGCGGCGAGCTCGCCGGGCTCGAGGAGGCCGGCGCGGAGAGCGCGACGGTCGCCGAGCGCTGGCAGGCCGCCGAGACGGCCGAGAACGGCACCCGTGCCGCCGAGGCCGCAGCCAATGTGGCCGAGCACAGCGTGACGGCGGCGCGCGAGGCGCGCGGCAGCGCGCGCGAGCGGCTGACCGCGGCCGAGCATGCGTTGAGCAAGCTCGAGACCGAGGCCGCGACCCTGTCCGCCATCCTTGCCGCCAATGCTCCGGCCGGCCATGCGCCGGTCATCGATCTGGTGACCGTCGACAGCGGCTTCGAAGCCGCGCTCGGCGCCGCCTTCGGCGATGACCTCGACGCGGCAACCGACGAGGACGCACCGGCCCGCTGGCGCCAGATCGATGCCACCGCCGATGACGGCCCCCTGCCCGAGGGAATCGAATCGCTGGCCGCCCATGTGCGGGCGCCGGCAGTCCTGGCGCGCCGCCTGGCGCTGACCGGCCTCATCGACCGCGCCGACGGTGCGCGTCTGCAGATGATGCTGAAGCCCGGCCAGCGCCTGGTCAGCCGCGAGGGGGATCTGTGGCGCTGGGACGGCTATGCCGCCGCGGCCGACGCACCGCGCGCCGCCGCCCAGCGGCTGGCAAGCCGCAACCGGCTGGCCGAGCTCGATGCCGAGATCGTGCCGGCGCGCGACACGGTCGCTGCCGGGCGCGAGGCGCTGCAAGGTGCCGAAAACGATCTCAATGCCGCGACCGAGGCCGAGCGCCAGGCGCGCGAGGCGCTGCGCGCCGCACGCAAGGCCCTTGACGAGGCGCGGCGGCTGTTGACCGAGGCCGAACGCGAGGCCAGCCGTGTCGCTGCCAGGCGGAGCGGCCTCGACGAGGCGCTTGCCCGGCTGACCACGAGCCTTGCCGAGAGCGAGACCGCCGAGGCAGACGCCCGCGCCGGCCTCGCTAACGCCGCCGACCCCGAGGTGCTGGCCGAAGCGCTCAAGGCCCAGCGCGAGCGCGTCAACGAGGATCGCGCCGTGTTGGCGGAGGCGCGTGCCGCCGTCGAGACGCTGACGCGCGAGGCCGACATGCGTTCCGGCCGTCTGGCGGCGATCGCGGTCGAGCGGCAGAACTGGAACGAGCGGGCGGCCAATGCCCGCAACCAGATCGCCACGCTCTCCGAACGGCGCGGCGAGACCGAGACGGAGCGGCAGGCACTGGCCGAAGAGCCGGCGCGCATCGAGGAGAAGCGCAAGGCGCTGCTCTCCGAGGCCGCATCGGCGGAGACGGCGCGTGCCGCGGCCGCCGACGCGTTGGCTGCCGGCGAAGCGGTCCTGGCCGAGGCGGACAAGGTGGCGCGCCTTGCCCTCGACGCTCTGGCGGAAGCGCGCGAGCAGCGCGGCCGCGCCGAGGAGCGCGTGGTGGCGGCGCGCGAGCGCGTCGGCGAAGTCGCCGGGCGCATCGCCGAGGCGCTCAACTGCACGCCGGCGGAGGTCTTCGCCGAGACCGGCCTCAAGCCGGACGCCGCCCTGCCGGCGCTCGATGACGTCGAGGCGCGGCTGGAGCGCTATCGCGCCGAGCGTGAACGCCTGGGTGCCGTCAACCTGCGCGCCGAGGCGGAAGCGACGGAGCTTGCCGAGCGGCGCGACGCGCTGACCGGCGAGCGCGACGATCTCATCGCCGCCATCCACCGCCTGCGCCAGGGCATCTCCAGCCTCAACCGCGAGGGGCGCGAGCGGCTGATGGCGGCCTTCGATACGGTCAACGACCACTTCAAGCGGCTGTTCACCCATCTCTTCGGCGGCGGCACCGCCGAGCTGCAGCTCACCGATTCCGACGACCCGCTGGAGGCGGGCCTGGAGATCGTCGCCCGGCCGCCGGGCAAGAAGCCGCAGATCATGACGCTGCTCTCCGGCGGCGAACAGGCGCTCACCGCGCTCTCGCTGATCTTCGCCGTGTTCCTCACCAACCCGGCGCCGATCTGCGTGCTCGACGAGGTCGACGCGCCGCTCGACGACGCCAACGTGGTGCGCTTCTGCAATCTGCTCGAAGAGATGGCGCGCTCGACCGACACGCGCTTCATCACCGTCACCCACAATCCGATCACCATGGCGCGCATGAACCGCCTGTTCGGCGTCACCATGGCCGAGCGTGGCGTCTCCCAGCTCGTCTCGGTCGACCTGCAGACGGCCGAGAGCTTCCGCGAGGCGGGATAGCAGTCTCCCCGACATGCCCCGCGCATCATGCGCCCCCCTCCTGTCCACCTCCTTTCCGGGGGCAGGGCGATCGCATCGGCGCACCACCTCTCCCCGGCGGGGAGAGGTCGGATCGGGCCGCGTCAGCGGGTCGATCCGGGTGAGGGGGAGCCGAGCTATCCGGATATGTGGGCGCCCCCTCACCCTCCGGTGCCCACATGCGATTCCCCTGCCCTTGAGGGGAGGTTGGGCGCTGTGGTTGCTGCGTGCTCCCTCCCTCCCCCTTTCAGGCTAGGGGATGCACACATTTCTAAGGCTCCAGCCGTTTGCGAGCGCTCGGAAGTACTCGATGCCGTTTTTGAATGTGATTGGCCCCGGGGGTTTGGACGAGGGATAGCCATCCCATCCGCCGAGCCTGGCGATGATCCACGCCGCCCATGCGAGGCTCGATTTGGGGTGCGGGTTCTTCTGCAGCGCGGTAGCGCCCTCGACGCGCTGATTGGCGGCTTCGAGGACGGTGATGTCGTCAGTGGAGAAGACGAGGTTTGCCGAGCGCCGGTCGCCGCCGTCGCGGGCCTGAACCAGCTGCAGCGTGAGGCAAGCGGCTTTGGCGGCGATGGCAATCAGCTTGACCAGGCGATCGGCGATGGCGATCTGGCTATCCTCGACTTTCAGCCCCTGCTGCTTCATCAACCTGAACAGCTGCTCGATCATCCAGCGTTGCGCGTACCAATCGACGATCTGCCAGGCGGCCAAGGCGTCGCTCACGGCATGCGTGGTGAGAAGCCGCCAATGGAGCGGCTCGCATCCTGCCGGTGGATTGCGTTCGACCACCTCGACATAGCTCAACGCCACCTTCTTCGGCAGGTCCGGTTCGATCGCGTTCCCAGGCCGAGCAATCTCGACGCGGCCAAAGCGCAGCGTCAGCTCAGCCGTCCGCTTTGGCCTGCCGGGACGGGCACGCAACGTCAGCGTACGGCTTCCAGCTGGCGGCAGGGCCGCGCCGAAGGCGTAGAGCTTGCTCCCGCCGGCTAGCCGCCGATCCTTCTGAACGCGGGTTAGCACATGGAAGTTCGCCCCCGGCAGAAGCGCCCATTCGGCATAGATGTCGCTCTCGCGATCGGCAATCACCATCACGCATGCCGCCTCGCAAAGCAGCGATTTGGCAGCCTGAGCCGTGTCGAGCCAGCGCCCCGATTCCTTCTGCGAGAGCAAGCGCTGCCCATGCGGGATGGTCACCCGCCCCGAGCGCGTCCACACCCGTCCCGATACCAGGCCCAGACAGGCTCCGTCAGCGGCATCAACCGCCAGCATCACATGGGCCAGCGCCCCGCGGCCGATCCCCTTGCCGATCTCGCCAAGACCGCGCCGGCGGGCAGCAGTGGTTGCAAAATTGAACTCGCTGGTGTCCTGGATCGCCAGAACATGACGACCCGCTACCGCTGCCGCCGTCCGATCACTCCAGCCCTCGATCAGCCGATCCACCGTCACCTTGCGATTGGCGATGAACCGACCAAACCGAACGTGGTCCGCTCGCCGCTCACCAAGGCGCCGAAGGCACACTCCTTCGCGCGCGACAATGCGTCCGAGCAGCGCCGCCCCCCTTTATCGAGGCGGCGATCCCCGAACCGGCCCAATGACCAATTCCTGTCCAAGTCCATCGCTGACACTCCCCCAAAGCGAAGTGTCAGATACAGAATCACACCACACAACTCGCTGAGAAGCCTTCATCGCTCCTCCGAGTCACTCTGCCGCACAACAATGTGTGCATGCCCTAGCGCGTGAGCGCGGGGAGGGTGGCCGGCGAGAGCCGGCCGGGTGGGGGTTGGCGTGTTCTCGTCTGGCAACTGCACCGACATCGGTTTGGTCGTCCCCTCGCCCCATTGGGGAGAGGGACAGGGTGAGGGGGCGAGAGCCCATCCGGATAACTCGGCGCCCCCTCACCCGCTCGCTTCGCTCGCGACCTCTCCTCGCTGGGGAGAGGTGATCCAGTGCCCGTGGCGATGCCCGAAAATACTTATCCCCCTCCTCCCGACCACCCCCATATTGGTTGGCATCCTCGCTCGAATGAGGGGCGTCTCCGGAGGCGACTTGAGATGGAGCGGGGTGCGGTGCCCCCGCGGGCCGGATTCGCAAATCCGGTTCTCGGGGCGATCCCGGCGGGACCGTCGGCACTACGACCGGCCGCCGAAAGGCTTGAACCCAGCGCAAATGCTGGGCGTAGAGCCCGCCGGGAAACGGAGACGAAAATCGCCGCGGCGGGTGCTCGGGTCGAGTGCCCCCAGTTTTCGCGGAGTAACCGCACGGCAATCGCCGGGCGCCCGCCACCCCCTCGTCATGCGAGGGGAATGTTCTTTGAAAGGTTCATAGCTCGGTGCCAATCGCACGCGGGAATGAAAAGGTATGTCGTCCAGGCGAAAGCCGGGACCCAGTCATCACCGCCGCCAGCGGTCAATCAGCAGGCGCCTGCGTCTACTGGGTGCCCGCTCGGGGACGGGCACGACAGGAGTGTGTGGCAATGCGCGTGCCAACCACCCTCAGCGCGTATGAACCGAACGGGAGCGAAGCCCTTGCATTTCGCGACTGCCTGTTCCATCTGGGCAGGCACTGAACGCGCGACAGGAGAGACCGATGAACCAGACCGCGACGCATGCCTTCGCCCGCGTCCCGTCATTCGCTCCGGTCTCTCGCCATGCTCAAACCCGTCGTCGCGCTCCACGCCGTCACCCTGGCAACGCCTGACGGCCACCCGCTTCTCGAAAACCTCGATCTCGTCTTCGGCGCCGACCGCACCGGCCTCGTCGGCCGCAACGGCATCGGCAAGTCGACCCTCCTCCGCGTGATCGCCGGCGAGGCGGAACCGCAAGCCGGTTCGGTCGAACGTACCGGCCGCGTGGCCGTGCTGCGCCAGAGCGTGCAGGTCGCAGACAGCGACACGCTCGCCGACCTGCTCGGCATCCGTTCGGCGCTCGCCCGCCTCAGGCGGCTGGAGGCCGGCAAGCGGTTCGCTCGCCGACGCGGCCGAAGCCGACTGGACGCTGGAGGCGCGGCTGGAAGCGGCGCTCGCCGAGGTCGGCCTCGCCGGCATCGAAACCGACCGGCCGCTGACCGCGCTCTCCGGCGGCGAGCGCACGCGCGCCGCCCTTGCCGCCCTCATCATCGCCGAGCCGGACCTGATCCTGCTCGACGAGCCGACCAACAATGTCGACGCCGCGGGGCGCGCCACCATCGCCGGCATCCTTGGCCGTTGGAAGAAGGGCGCCGTCGTGGTCAGCCACGACCGCGCCCTGCTCCGCCCGATGGACCGCATCGTCGAGCTGTCGGGCCTCGGCGCGCGCATCTATGGCGGCGGCTATGACCTCTACGCTGCCCGCAAGGCAGAGGAGCGGGCCGCCGCCGAACGCGACCTCGACGCTGCCAAACGCGATGTGGCTACCGTCGCGCGGCGCATCCAGTCAGCGCAGGAGCGCAAGGCGCGCCGCGACGCCGCCGGCAAGCGCAGCCGTGCCAAGGGCGACCAGCCGAAGATCCTGCTCGACGCGCAGAAGGAGCGCAGCCAGAAGACGGCGGGCGGCGCCAGCGCGCTCGCCGAGCGCCAGCGCGCCACCGCTGCCGCGGCGCTGTCGGAGGCGGAGGCGGCGGTGGAACGGGTCCGCCAGCTCTCGCTCAGCCTGCCATCGACCGGCCTGCCCGCCGGGCGCACGGTGCTCGCCTTCACGCAAGTCGGCTACGCCTATGCCGGCAGCCAACCGACGTTCAGCGGCATCGACTTCATCATGGCCGGGCCGGAGCGGGTGGCGCTGACCGGGCCGAACGGGGCCGGCAAGTCGACCTTCCTCAAGCTCGCCTGCGGCGCGCTGGCGCCGATCGCGGGAACCGTGCGAACGTCCGGTGCCCTCGATCGTGCTCGACCAGAGCGTTGCCATCCTCGATCCCGCCGAAACCATCCTCGACAATTTCCGCCGGCTCGACCCGGCGGCGACGCCCAACCAGGCCCATGCGGCGCTCGCCCGCTTCCTGTTCCGCAACGTCGATGCCCTGAAGCCGGTCGGCGCGCTCTCCGGCGGGGAAATGCTGCGCGCCGGGCTTGCCTGCACGCTCGGCGCCAGCCACCCTCCCCAGCTTCTCATGCTGGACGAACCGACCAACCATCTCGATCTCGATTCGATCGCGGCCATCGAGGCGGCGCTCGCCGACTTCGACGGCGCGCTCCTGGTCGCGAGCCACGACGAGGATTTCCTCGCCGCCATCGGCATCACCCGGCGGCTGACCTTTCCATTGAGCGGCGACCCCATGACGATCGCCCAGCCCCTGCTTGCCTGGTACGACCGCCACGCGCGCCGGCTTCCCTGGCGCATCGGCCCGAAGGCCCGGGCGCGCGGGGTGACGCCCGATCCCTATCGCGTGTGGCTCTCCGAGATCATGCTGCAGCAGACGACGGTCGCGGCGGTCAAACCCTATTTCGACGCCTTCCTCGCCCGCTGGCCGGACGTGGCGGCGCTTGCCGCCGCGCCGCGCGAGGAGGTGATGAAGGCGTGGGCCGGGCTCGGCTATTACGCCCGCGCCCGCAACCTCCATGCCTGTGCGCAAGCGGTGGTGCGCGACCACGATGGCCGCTTCCCCGAGACTGCGGCGGGGCTGAAGTCCCTCCCCGGCATCGGCGACTACACCGCTGCGGCGATCGCGGCGATCGCCTTCGACGAGCCGGTGGCGGTGGTCGACGGCAACATCGAGCGGGTGGTCGCGCGGCTGTTCGCGATCGAGACGCCGCTGCCCGCGGCCAAGAAGGAGATCCGCGCGCGCCAGCAGGTGATGACGCCGGCGCGCCGTGCCGGCGACTATGCTCAGGCGATGATGGATCTCGGCGCCGCCCTGTGCACGCCGAGAGAGCCGGCCTGCGTGCTCTGCCCGCTCTCCGGATCCTGCATCGCCCATGCCCGCGGCGAAGAGGGGCGCTACCCGGTCAAGGCGGAGAAGGCCGTCCGCCCGACCCGCCACGGCGCCGCCTTCGTCGCCGTCCGCGACGATGGCGCGGTGCTGCTCCGGCGGCGGCCGGACAAGGGATTGCTGGGCGGCATGGCGGAGGTCCCCGGCAGCCAATGGGTGAATCGCGCCAACGGCTTGAGCCCCCTGGCTGACACGCCGATTCAAGCCGATTGGCGCCTCCTCCCCGGCACCGTCGTCCACGTGTTCACGCATTTCAGGCTGGAACTGAACGTGTATTGCGCCCGCCTCGGCGCGATGGAACAAGCCCCTTCGGGTTGCTGGTGGGCGCCGGCGGAAACGCTCGCCGGTGAGGCGCTGCCGAGCGTGATGAAGAAGGTCATCGAGGCGGCGCTGCCAGGAGCGACCCGGCGGACACGGGACGGACGGACAACGTGAGCGACATTCGGCATATCGTCTTCGACATCGGCATGGTGCTTGTCGAATGGGACGCGGAAATCCCTTATCGGCGGCTCATCCCCGACGCGGCCGAGCGGCGCTATTTCCTGACCCACGTCTGCACCCAGGAATGGAACATCCAGCAGGACCGCGGACGCGGCTGGCGCGAGGCCGAGGACCAGCTCATCGCCCAGTATCCCGAGCATGAGGCGATGATCCGCGCCTTCCGCCAGAACTGGGCGGAGATGGTGCCGCGCCATTTTCCGGACACGCTGGCAATCCGCGACGCGCTGATGGCAGAGGGCTACGACGTGACCGCGCTGACCAACTTCGCCGCCGACACCTTCGCCGAGGCGCGGGTCAAGTTCCCCTTCCTCAACCAGTTCCGCGGCATCACGGTCTCGGCCGACATCGGCCTGATGAAGCCGGAGCTTGCCATCTACCGGCATCACCAGCAGGCCTTCGGCCTCGATCCCGCGGCGACCCTCTTCTTCGACGACAACTCCGCCAATGTCGCCGGGGCGCGCGCCGCCGGCTGGCAGGCGGAACAGTTCGTCGGCGCCGCGCAGATGCGCGCCGACCTCGCCCGCCACGGCGTCATGCTGGACAGACACGCCTCATCCTGAGGCGCCCGTCCGCAGGACGGGCTTCGAAGGGTCAGTCGGGCCAGACCGGATTGGACCATGCCGAACGGCCGGCGGCGTCGGTCACCACCAGGCGGAACCAGTCGCCGGCGAAGCGTTCGAGCGGCAGGCTCGCCCGCGTCATCTGCCGGCTGGTGCGGTTGACCGTGCGGCTGCCGCGGCCGACCAGCGCCACGTTGACGGCGGGCGAGCACTCGACATGGGCCTCGCCGCCTGCGACGGCGAAGGCATGGATGAGCGGACCCTGGCTCGCATAGAAGTCGCCGGCCTTCATGGCGGCCGTGAGCGCCACCGGCTCGTTGGCCTCGGCCTTGACCATCATCCAGCCGCCGAAGCCGTCATCGATCCTGAAATGAGCGTCGTCGGCGGCATAGGCGGTGAGCCGGTGTCCCTCATTGAGGAGCAGGTCGAGCAGATAGGTGCCGTCCGGGCGGGCGCATTCGAGCTGGCAGCCGTGATTGTAGATCTCGACGGCATGGGCATGGGCGGCCATGGCGCGGCCGTCGGCCTCGGTCAGTCCCGACCATTGCGGGTGGGCGATGCCGACGAAGGCGCCGGCGGCCTTGGCCCGCGCGGCAAGCGCCACGCCGGTCTCGTCCGCGCCGGTCGGGGCGAAGTCCTGCGGCAGGCCGGCGGCGAGCACATGCCAGATCTCGCCGTGGCTGTTGGCCGGTGCATGGATCTCGGCGCCCAGGATGGTGGTGAACGAGTTGGTGCGGAAGGGCCGCGTGTCGGCGATCGGGAATCCGTAGACGGGCAGGAAATGATCCGACAGGCAGAGGAAATCGTAGCCCGCCTCGCGGTAGAGCCGGCAGACTTCCTCCGGCTCGAGCCGCCCGTCGGAGAGCGTCGAGTGGGTGTGGATGTTGCCCCGCCAGAAGCGGCCGGGAGCCGCGAAAGCATGTGTGCCCATGGGGCGACCCTCGTCGATGTCGAAGACACGACGATGACAATGCCGGGGCCGGTCAAGTCAAGCGGGACGTCGACGCCTTCCGCTCACGCTCCGGCGCTGTGCAGGGCGCGCCGGGCGACCGCCCGCAGCTCGTCGATCGGCGCCCGTGCGCCATCGACGATGGTGTGCCAGAAGGTCCAGCCGTTGCAGGCGTCGAGCCCCTGCACCAGCGCGCCGATGCGGTGGATGGAGCCGGTGTGCTCTCCGACCCGGACCGTGCCGTCGGCGCGCACCTCGGCCTCGTGGCGGGCGCGCGCATCGGTGAGGATCGTGCCGGGCGCGATCAGGCCGGCCTCGACCAGGGAGCCGAAGGGGACGCGCGGCTCGCCGCGCTTGCCGGCACTGACGGCGATGGCCGTCTCGGGCACCGGCTCGACGTCGGCGATGCGGGCCATGGCTGCGGCGATATACTCGTCCTCGCGCTCGATGCCGACGAAATGGCGGCCGAGCCTTCTGGCGACCGCGCCGGTGGTGCCGGTGCCGAAGAACGGGTCGAGCACCACGTCGCCCGGCTGGGTGGAGGCGAGCAGGATGCGGTGGAGCAGCGCCTCCGGCTTCTGGGTCGGGTGGGCCTTGTGCCCCTCCCCGTCCTTCAGCCGCTCGTTGCCGGTGCAGATCGGGAACAGCCAGTCTGAGCGCATCTGGGTGCCCTCATTGGCCTCCTTCAGCGCGTGATAGTTGAAGGTGTAGCCCTTGGCGTTGGCGTCGCGGCTCGCCCAGATCAGCGTCTCGTGGGCATTGGTGAAGCGCCGCCCGCGGAAATTGGGCATCGGGTTGGTCTTGCGCCAGACGATGTCGTTGAGGATCCAGAAGCCAAGATCCTGGAGGATGGCGCCGACGCGGAAGATGTTGTGGTAGGAGCCGATCACCCACAGGGCGCCGTTCGGCTTGAGCACCCGCCGGCAGGCGTAGAGCCAGGCGCGGGTGAAATCGTCATAGGCCGAAAACGAGGCGAACTTGTCCCAGTCGTCGTCGACGGCGGCGACCTCCGACTGGTCCGGCCGGGTGAGCCGGCCCTCGAGCTGCAGGTTGTAGGGCGGGTCGGCGAAGACCAGGTCCACCGAGGCGGCGGGGAGCTTCTCCAGTTCGGTGATGCAATCGCCCCTGAGAATCGTATCGAGCCAGGGGGCTTCCCCGGCAGCAGCCCGCAACGCACCCATGACCACCCCAACGCAACACGACACAACCAGGAGCCGCGCGTCCCGAGCGCGACAGAGCCAGGCCGAATCCTGCTCGGACTACGGTTAACCCCAGGTTAGGCAGCATGGTTAAGCGACCGTGAAGGCTTGGCCCCGGCGCGCGCCTGCCATGCACATCGCCCCTTTCACAGCCGGGCCGGCGGCGTTACATGAACAGCGCCGAACCCTCCCCTCCCCGGCCCACAGACGGAATTCGAGATGCTTTATGTCTTCGACTGCGACGGTGTCCTCATCGATTCGGAGACCATCGCCTCCAGCGTCGATTCGGAGTTCCTGGCCGAGATCGGCTACGAGATCACGCCTCAGGAGGTCACCACCCGTTTCGCCGGCCTGACCGGCCGGATGATCGGCGAAATCGTCGAGGCGGAGATCGGCCGCAAGCTGCCCGACGACTTCTTCCAGCGCACGCAGGAGGAGATCGACCGGCGGCTCGCCCGCGACCTCAAGGCGGTGCCCGGCGTGCTCGAGGTGCTCGACCGGCTGGAGGGGCAGCCCCGTTGCGTGTGCTCCAATTCGGGGAGCGCGCGCCTCAAGCTGTCGCTGGAAAAGACCCGCCTGTGGGACCGCTTCGCGCCGCACATCTACTCGGCGACCGAGGTCGGCGACTTCAAGCCGAAACCGGCGCCCAACGTCTATCGCCATGCCATCGCGGTGTTCGGCGCAGACCCGCGCGAGACCGTGGTCCTCGAGGACACCGCATTCGGCGTGGCGGCGGCCAAGGCCGCCGGAGCGCGGGTGATCGGCTTCACCGGCGGCGCCCACACGTGGCCCGGCCATGCCGACGTGCTGACCGATGCCGGCGCCGAGACAGTGATCAACCGCTTCGCCCACCTGCCGGCAACCGCCGAGGCCCTGCTCGCCTGGGAAGGAATGCCGGGTTAACCAAGAAAGACTGCGGCAAGTCAGCGCAGCCAACGAAAACACGGATGAACAAGAATTCGTTTCATGTTCCTGCCGTATTAGGCGGGGCATGGTCCCGCTCCTTCCGAGCCCGATTCCCTCGCCCGGCGAGGGGCTGACATCCATTTCGGTGCTTTCGGCACCGCCGCCCGCCATGTCCACTGATCGCATCTCAGCCAACGAACCAGCGGGGCTGCTGCCGCGCTTCTCGCTTGCCGTGCCCGACCGGCTGCGCGCTTTGGTGCGCGGCAGCGAATTGTGGCTCGTGCTCCTGGCGGCAATCGTCGGGGCCGTCGCCGGCGCCACGGTCGTCGCCATGAACGTGACCGTCGGCATGCTGCACCAGATGCTCTTCGGCATCAGCGCCGGCGACCGGCTGAGCGCGGTGGAAAGCCTGCCGTCGGACATCGGCTTCCTCATCCCGGTGGTCGGCGGGCTGATCATGGCCGCCGTGGGGGTGGCGCTGGCCAGAACCCACGTCAAGCGGCCGGTCGACCCGATCGAGGCCAACGCCCTCCACGGCGGCCACATGTCGATCCGCGACAGCTTCATCGTCGCCGTACAGACGATCATCTCCAACGGTTTCGGCGCCTCGGTCGGCCTCGAGGCCGGCTATACCCAGATGGTCTCGGGCATCGCGTCGCGGCTCGGCATCAGCTTCCGGCTGAGGCGCGCCGACCTGCGCGTGCTGGTCGGCTGCGGCGCCGCCGGCGCCATCGCCGCCGCCTTCGGCGCGCCGCTGACCGGCGCCTTCTACGGCTTCGAGCTGATCATCGGCACCTATACGGCCGCCACCCTGGCGCCGGTGCTGACCGCCTCCATCGTCGGCGTGCTGGTCACCCACCTGTTCGGCATCGAGCCCTATTCGATCGAGGTCGGGGCGCTGTCGGCCTTTAACGGCTCGGACCTGCCCAACGTGCTGCTGCTGGCGCTCATGTGCAGCGGCATCGGCATCCTGATCATGCGCGGCGTCACCTTGACCGAGCTCGGCTTCCGCCACTCGCACGTCCCGCGCCTGGTGCATCCGATCCTCGGCGGCCTGATCGTCGGTGGCTTCGCCCTGATCAACCCGCACGTGCTCTCCTCCGGCCACGGCGCGCTCAAGCTGACGCTCGATTCGGCGCTGCCGGCGATCGCGCCGCTCGCCCTGCTTCTCGTGCTCAAGGCGAGCGCCTCGGCCGTGTCGCTGGGCTCCGGCTTCCGCGGCGGCTTGTTCTTCGCTTCCCTCTACATCGGTGCGCTCGCCGGCAAGCTCTACGCCGCGGTGATGGCCGCGGCCCTGCCGGCGCTGGCTCCCGACCCGCTGGTGGCGACCATCGTCGGCATGAGCGCCACGGCCGTGGCGGTCGTCGGCGGGCCGCTGACCATGTCGTTCCTGGCGCTGGAGACGACCGGCGACGTGCCGGTCACGCTTGCCGTGCTGGCGGCGGCGATCGTCTCGGCGATCACCGTGCGCGAGCTGTTCGGCTATTCCTTCGCCACCTGGCGGCTGCATCTCCGCGGCGAGACCATCCGCAGCGCCCACGATGTCGGCCGCATCCGGGCGCTCACCGTCGGCAGCCTCATGCGCCGCGACGTGCGCACCGTGCTCGGCGACGTGCGCCTGTCGGCCTTCCGCCGTGACTTCCCGCTCGGGTCCACCCAGCGCGTGGTGGTGGTCGACGGCGCCGAGCGCTATCTCGGCATCGCCCTGGTGCCGGAGATCCACGCCGCCGAACTCAACGGCGACGGCGATTCACGCACCATCGCGGAGTTCCTGCATTACCAGAAGGACGCGCTCGAGCCGCAGTTCAACGTCAAGGACGCGATGCGCATGTTCGACACGAGCGAGAGCGAGGCGCTGGCCGTGGTCGAGCCCGGCAGCCGGCGCGTGATCGGCCTCCTCACCGAAGCGCACGCGCTCCGCCGCTACTCGGAAGAGCTCGACCGCGCCCGCCGCGACTTGGTCGGCGAAGGGCGGTAGGCCTACTCCGCCGCCTCACTCCAGGGCGCGGGCTTCTCCCACTTCAATTTCGGTGACCGCGCGGCGCGGGTCTCGTCGAGGCGCCGGCGCGGCGCCAACATCGGCGCCTGGTGGAAGCGCTCCGCCTCGCCGCGCTTGGCCCGCATGACAAGCTCGCGCAGCGTCGCCACGAACAGGTCGAGCGAGGCCTTCGATTCCGATTCGGTCGGCTCGATCAGCATGGCGCCGTGGACGACCAGCGGGAAATACATGGTCATCGGGTGGAAGCCCTCGTCGATCATCGCCTTGGCGAAATCGAGCGTCGAGACGCCGGTGCCTTCGAGGAAATGGTCATCGAACAGCGCCTCGTGCATGCAGATGCGGTCGCCGAAGGGCTGGCTCATCACGTCGCGCAGGCCGGCGCGCACATAGTTGGCGTTGAGCACGGCATCCTCGGAAGCTTGGCGCAGGCCGTCGGCGCCGTGAGAGAGCATGTAGGCGAGCGCCCGCACATACATGCCCATCTGGCCGTGGAAGGCGGTCAAGCGGCCGAAGGGCTGTTCGTCGCCGGCCGCTCCGGCGCGGGTCTCGACCAGAACCGGCTTGCCCGCCTCCAGGCGCAGGTAGGGCATGGGGGCGAAGGCGGCGAGCGCCTTCGACAGCACCACCGGCCCGGAGCCCGGCCCGCCGCCGCCATGCGGCGTCGAGAAGGTCTTGTGCAGGTTGATGTGCATGGCGTCGACGCCGAGGTCGCCGGGACGAACCTTGCCGACGATGGCGTTGAAGTTGGCCCCATCGGCATAGAAATAGGCGCCGGCCGCGTGAACCGCATCGGCGATCGCGACGATGTCGCGCTCGAACAGGCCGCAGGTGTTGGGGTTGGTCAGCATGATCGCCGCAACCTCCGGCGAGAGGCGCTTCTTGACCTCCTCCGGGTCGACGGTGCCGTCGGCGCGCGCCGGCACATCGACGACCTTGTAGCCAAGCAGCGCCGCCGTGGCCGGGTTGGTGCCGTGGGCGGATTCCGGCACGAGGACGACCGAGCGCGCCTCGCCGCGGGCGGCGAGCGCCGCCTTGATCGTCATCATGCCGCAGAGTTCGCCATGGGCGCCGGCCTTGGGGGAGAGCGCCACCGCCGCCATGCCGGTCATCTCCAGCAGCCAATGCGACAGCTCGGCGATGAGGGCGAGCGCGCCGGGCACGGTCGATTGCGGCTGGAGCGGATGGATGTCGGCGAAGCCGGGCAGCCGCGCCATCTTCTCGTTGAGGCGCGGATTGTGCTTCATCGTGCAGGAGCCGAGCGGATAGACGCCGGCATCGATGGAATAGTTCTTTTGGCTGAGGCGCACATAGTGGCGCATCGTCTCCGGCTCGGAGAGACCGGGAAGATCGATCGGCGTCGTGCGGGCATGCGCACCGAGCTTGGATTTTGCCGACGGGGCGTCGGGCAGATCGACGCCGGTCGCCTGGGCGCGGCCGATCTCGAAGATCAGCGGCTCCTCGATCTGCAAACCGCGATTGGCGGTGAAAGTCTCGTGGCTGGTGCCGCTATTGGCGGCGGGGCGTCGTGGGGCGGCCTTCGGTCAGCATGGCAGGGTCTCTTCACCGATGAACTTCTACGCTTGCGCGTCTCCAATGCCTCGCGCTTGTAGGGGGCGGCCAGTCGTGTCGGAGTTGGCGGAACGATACGAGACCAGCGCTCCCGATAGACAACTGCTCGCGCAGCCTGTCGATCTTCCGCAGGATGAGGCCAAGCTTCTGGGTTCACTGCGTTCTTGCGCGGGCTCGGCTACGACTTCCGCCGTCAACGGCCGCAGGCGTACATCGTCGATTCTCGTTTGCACTGAAGCACGATGTGGCCGTAGAGATTGATGGCAGCCAACACGGCGACCCGGGCACGCTTGAAACCGACGACGCCGTGCGGGACGCTGACGTGCTACGATGGATTTCGCTCCTTCTCTCTGGAACAACGAGATCGCAATCTGGACGGCGTGCTTGAGATATCGCTCCATGCTGCGCGCGAGTCGACCCCACCACCGCGCTGCATGCGATCCCCTCCGTTCCGGGAAGGGATAGCGCCAGCCTCATCACAGCACCTCCTTCAGCGCCGCGACATAAGCCGCGCGGTCGGCATCGCCGTTGATCTCGGTCGACGCGACGACGAGGAGGTTCGCGAGTTCCGGCCGCTCCGGCTCGAGCCGGGAGACCGGCACGCCGGCAAGCACGCCGCGCTTCGCCAGGTCCTCGACCAACGGGGCGGCGGGCTTGGGCAGGCGGACGGTGAACTCGTTGAAAAACGAGTCGTTCAAGACGCTTACGCCGGGAACCGCAGAAAGCGATTCTGCCAAGGCGACCGCATTGGCGTGGTTGATCGCGGCCAGCCGCTTCAGGCCGGCCTCGCCGAGCAGAGTCATGTGGATCGAGAAGGCGAGCGCGCAGAGCCCTGAATTGGTGCAGATGTTGGAGGTCGCCTTGTCGCGGCGGATGTGCTGCTCGCGGGTGGACAGCGTCAGCACGAAACCGCGCCGGCCCTCCGCGTCCAGCGTCTCGCCGCAGAGCCGCCCGGGCATCTGGCGGATGAACTTGTTGCGGGTGGCGAAGAGGCCGACATAGGGCCCGCCGAAATTGAGCGCATTGCCGATCGACTGGCCCTCGCCGACGACGATGTCGGCGCCCTGCGGCCCCGGCGGCTCGATGGCGCCGAAGGCGACCGCCTCGGTGAAGACCGCAATCAGCAGCGCTCCCTTCTCGTGCGCCTTCTCGGCGATCGGCTTCAGGTCGATGAGCTGGCCGTAGAAGGACGGCGACTGGACGACGACGCAGGAGGTGTCGCCGTCGATGGCATCGAGGATCGCCTCGGTTCCCGTCGGGTCCGGCGGCAGCTCGAAGACGCCGTCGCTGGACGAGCGCGAATAGGTGCGCACGACCGAGCGGTATTGCGGATGCAGGCCGCCGGAGAGCACCGCCTTCGAGCGCCTGGTCAGGCGGTGGGCCATGAGCACGGCCTCGGCGGTCGCTGTCGAGCCGTCATACATGGAGGCGTTGGCGACCTCCATGCCGAGCAGATTGGCGACCTGGGTCTGGAACTCGAAGAGGACTTGCAGCGTTCCCTGCGACACCTCCGGCTGATAGGGCGTGTAGCTGGTCAGGAACTCGGAGCGCTGGATCAAGTGGTCAACGCTCGCCGGCACATGATGGCGATAGGCGCCGGCACCGACGAAGAAGGGCACCGACGCCGCGGTGACGTTCTTCGCGGCAAGAGCGCCGAGGATGCGCTCAACCTCCATCTCGCCTTTGGCGAGCGGCAGGTCGACCAGCTTGTCGAGGCGCTTGTCCGCCGGCACGTCGGCGAAGAGGTCGTTGATGGACGCGACGCCGATGCGGGCGAGCATCGCCGCGCGCTCGGTGTCGGTATGGGGGAGATAGCGCATGGGCTGTTTCCTCTTCGCGCCTAGCCGGGCGGCGCGACGGTGACCTTGGTCAGAAGTGAATTGGCGATGAAGCACTCGGCGTGGGCGGTCTCGTGCAGCCGCTCAAGCTCGTCCGGCTCCGGCGTCTTGCCGCGGAACGCGATCCTGGGCGACAACGTCACCTCCGAGACCCACAGCTTGCCGGCCTCGTTCTTCTCCATCACGCCGACGGCATCGTCGTCGTAGCTGTCGACGACGAAGCCGGCGCGCCGGGCAATGTCGAGGAAGGTCAGCATGTGGCAGGAGGAGAGCGAGGCGACCAGCGCCTCCTCCGGGTCGACCGCGGCCGCGACGGTAAAACGCTCCGGCACGACATGAGGCGATGCGGTCGCCGGCACTTCCGTGCCGCCGTCGAAGCGCCAGACATGGCCACGGGTATAGCGGCCGCGGGCGAAATCGTCGGTGTCGCTCCGCCACGCGATGGTGGCGGTGTAGGTATTTCCGCGCATCAGCGGCTGTCCCTCGTTCAGATGGTTTCGAGGAAGGCCTTGTAGGCGGCCTCGTCCATGAGGCCTTCGAGATCGGCGGCGTTGTCGGGCTTGAGCTTGAGGATCCAGCCGGCGTCTTCGGCCGCCTCGTTCACGGTGCCGGGGCCGTCGGAAAGCGACTGGTTGACCGCGACCACCTCGCCGCCAACCGGCGCGAACACCTCGCTGGCGGCCTTGACCAACTCGACCACCGCCGCCTCCTCGCCCTTGGCGATCTTCTTGCCGACCTCCGGCAGCTCGACGAAGACGATGTCGCCGAGCTGTTCCTGGGCGTGGTCGGAGATGCCGACCACGGCAAGGTCGCCCTCCAGGCGAATCCATTCGTGTTCTTTGGTGTAGCGGGTGGCCATGGGCGTACCTCGATCAGGGCTTGGGTTTGCGGAAATAGCGATGGGGAACGAAAGGCAGAGGCACGACGGTCGCCGCGATCTCCTTGCCGCGCACCATCAGGTTGACCGGCGTCTCGGGCTCGGCCACGCCGGCGGCGACATAGCCCATGGCGATCGGTCCTTCGACGGTGGGGCCGAAGCCGCCGGAGGTGACCACGCCGATGGGGCGGCCCTCGCTGTCGCGGATCTCGGTGCCATCACGGGCCGGTGCCTTGCCCACCGGCTTGAGGCCGACGCGCTTGCGCTGGGTGCCCAGGGCAAGCTCGCGCAGGATGCGTTCGGCGCCGGGGAAATCGCCGCGCTCGCGGCGGCGCTTGGAGATGGCGAAGGCGAGGTCGGCCTCGACCGGCGAAGTGGTCGCGTCGAGGTCGTGGCCGTTCAGCGGCAGGCCGGCTTCCAGGCGCAGCGAATCGCGGGCGCCGAGGCCGATAGGCTTGACCCGCTGGTCGGCCGTGAGCCGGTCCCACAGGGCGCCGGCCTGCTTCGCCAGAACCAGCATCTCGAACCCGTCCTCACCGGTGTAGCCGGAGCGCGAGATGACGAGCTTGCCGCCCTCCCAGGCGAACCACCCGTAGGTCATGAAGCCGAGGTCGGTTGCCGTCGGCACGAGCCCGCGCATGACGTCGGCTGCCTCCGGCCCCTGCAAGGCGATGAGGCCGCCGTCGTCGGCACGTGTCAGCGTGGCGCGGTCGCCCGCGGCCGCGCGGATCAGGTCGAAATCGCCGTCCTTGGTGCCGGCGTTGACCACGACATAGAGCGTGCCCGACCATTTCGGATCGGCGGGACGGGCAACCATCAGGTCGTCGATGATGCCGCCGGCCTGGTTGAGGAGCAGCGTGTAGCGGATCTGGCCGGGCTTGAGGCCGGCGAGGTCGCCAGGGACGAGCGGCTCCAGGATCGCGGCAATGGCCGCGTGGTCGGCCTCTGGATCGCCGCTCGGCGCGTTGAGGGCGAGGAAGCACGGCCCCATGTGCGACACGTCGAAGAGGCCGGCATGGGTGCGTGTCCAGGTGTGCTCGGCGATGATACCGGTCGGGTACTGGACGGGCATGGCGTAGCCGCCGAACGGCACCATGCGGGCGCCGAGTGCGCGATGACGCCCCGCCAGGACGGTCTCACGGAGGACTTCTGTGCCGGCTGCTTCAGCCACGGGACGATCCTTCGACAGAGGTGGACACGCGGTAGCGGGTTGCCCCGTCCGCGCCCCCTCTGTCTTCGGACCTGAGAGATTCCTGCCGGCGCCATCCGCGGCGCCAGGGCAGTTACTCCGTCGGTGAGCAGGCGGACGTCGCCTGCTGCTTTCCAGAGTGTCGCCGACCAGCCGGTCCTTTGGCCTGAGAGTTTCCGGGGCGGTTGCTCCTTCGGCGCCGGACCAAAGCGGTCCGATCTCTCCCGGCGGTCGTTACGTCCCGCCTGCCACAAGCCGACGGGTGCCGGAACGCGACTCCATCCCGGCTAGAACCATCCTAGAACTGCGGATGGCCGAGTCAATCAGGTGCCGGGCTTGGCTGGCTTTCCCTCGTCGAAGCCGACATAGACGATCAGGTCGCGGTCGTCCGGCGCCACCTTGAACACCACCTGATCGAAGACACTGCTGTAGTCGGCGGCGAATTCCGGCGCCGCGAGCGTGGTGCTGACCGAAAACGCCTTTGAAAACAGCACGCTGTTGTCGTGCTGCCGCGCCACCGCGATCCTGATCGGCAAGGTGACCGCCCCGGCGCCGCCCTTCGGCCCTGCCAGGATGCGCCCGCCGACCCCTACCTTGATCGACAGCGTGGCGGCGTCCAGCGCGTGGCATTCGCGCGCCGTCTGGGTGATCGACCCCTGCACGCGGACGAAAGCCGGGTCGCCGTCGTGGCCGCGATCATAAGTGGCCAGCGCTTCCGTACCGGGCAGCACCTGCACCGGCGGGCAATAGCCCGACTTCATGAAGTAGCTGGTATCGAGTTTCCCGGTGTCGACCACGGTGACGCCGGCATTTCCGGCGCTCCCGGTGGCGTCGGCGCTCGGCTTGGGACCGCCGCCGAGGAGGCCGGCGAGCCCGCCGCTCCCCGAGCCGCCGCCGCTGCTGCTGGCGCAGGCGGCAAGCAGGGTGGCAAAGGCGATAGAGGCAATAACGCCCAAGAGACGAGGCATCTGCCCCCCGGCAAAAGCAGAAATATGAGGCCGCATCGGCACTTCCTTGCAATCGAATGCGGCCTTTCTATAGCAGCGGTCTATCGCCTTGGCGACCGGCTCGCGGCCCCCCAGCCTTTCCCTTGCCGCGCCAGCCCCCGGCCGTTACCTTCCAGCGTTGGGAAACACCTGCCTTGAACACGGCTAAAGACATAGCCCGGCGATGAAATATGTGAGTACGCGGGGGCGAGCACCCGCTTCTGGCTTCTCGGACGTTCTGCTGGCAGGCCTTGCCGGCGACGGCGGCCTGTTCGTGCCGGAGATCTGGCCGCGGCTCTCCCCGAAGGCGATCGCCGGGCTGGCGGGGCGGCCCTATGCCGAAGCCGCCGCCGAAGTGATCCGCCCCTTCGTCGGCGGCGAGATCGCCGACGATACGCTCAGTGCCATGTGCGCCTCCGCCTACGCCACCTTCCGCCACCCGGCGGTGGTGCCGCTCACCCAGGTCGCCCCCGGCGCGTGGATGCTGGAGCTCTTCCACGGGCCGACGCTCGCCTTCAAGGACGTCGCCATGCAGCTGCTGGCGCGGCTGATGGACCACGTGCTGACAGAGCGCGGCAAGCGGGTGACCATCATCGGCGCCACCTCCGGCGACACCGGCGCGGCGGCGATCGAGGCGTTCCGCGGTCGCGACAACGCCGACGTCTTCATCCTCTTCCCCGAGGGACGGGTGTCGCCGATCCAGCAGCGGCAGATGACCACCGTTGACGCGGACAACATTCACACCATCGCGGTCAAGGGCACCTTCGACGACTGCCAGGCGCTGGTGAAGGGCCTGTTCGGCAATCAAAGGCTGCGCGAGCGGTTGGGGCTGGCCGGCATCAACTCGATCAACTGGGCGCGCATCCTCGGCCAGATCGTCTACTACTTCACCGCCGCGGTGGCGCTGGGCAGCCCGGCGCGGCCGGTCGCCTTCACCGTGCCCACCGGCAACTTCGGCGACATCTTCGCCGGCTACGCCGCCAAGCGCATGGGCCTGCCGGTCGAACGGCTGGTGATCGCCACCAACGTCAACGACATCCTGGCGCGGACGCTTGCCAGCGGCCGCTACGAGGTGCGCGAAGTCCACGCCACCACCTCGCCCTCCATGGACATCCAGGTCTCATCCAATTTCGAGCGGCTGCTCTACGAGGCCTATGGGCGCGACGGCGCCGCGGTCGAAGGGCTGATGCAGCGACTCGCCCAGGCCCGCGCCTTCGACATCGCCGCAGGGCCGCTCGATCGGATCCGGATGGATTTCGCCGCTGGCCGGGCCGACGAGGCAGAGGGTGCCGCCATCATGCGCGAGGTCCACACCCTGACCGGCGAACTGCCGGACCCGCACACCGCCGTGGCCCTTGCCGTCAGCCGGCGCTTCATTGATCCGGCAGTGCCGATGGTGACGCTCGCCACCGCCCATGCGGCTAAGTTTCCCGAAGCGGTCGCGGCGGCGACCGGCATCCAGCCGGCGCTGCCCGAGGGACTTGCCGGCATCCTCGGCAAGCAGGAGCGTTACGCCACGCTCGCCAACGATCCCCGAGCCATCGAGGACTACATCGCGGCCCACAGCCGTGCCATCTCTGAAGAGAGTCTGACAACATGACCGTTCGCCTGTCGCGTCTGGAGTCTGGCCTTACGGTCATCACCCACCCGATGGAGGAGCTGGAAAGCGCCGCCCTCGGGGTCTGGGTCGGTGCCGGCTCGCGCTCGGAGGAGGAGCACGAGCACGGCCTCTCGCATCTGCTCGAGCACATGGCCTTCAAGGGCACGCACCGGCGCTCGGCCCTCGACATCGCCGAGGAGATTGAGGCGGTCGGCGGCGAGGTGAATGCTGCGACCAGCGTCGAGACCACCTCCTACTATGCCCGCATCCTCAAGGACGACGTGCCGCTGGCCCTCGATATCCTGGCCGACATCCTGCAGAACTCGGCCTTCGACGCCAAGGAGCTGGCGCGCGAACAGCACGTCATCGTGCAGGAGATCGGCGCCGCCCTGGATACGCCGGACGACCGCGTCTACGACCTCTTCACCGAGGCCGCCTACCCCGCCCAGCCGATAGGGCGCACCATCCTGGGCACGCCGGAGACGGTGCGGGCCACCGGCTCGCCGATGCTCGACGCCTATCTCGCCCGCCATTATCGGGGGCCGCAGATGGTCCTGGCCGCCGCCGGCGCGCTCGACCACGACCGCCTCGTCGATCTCGCGGCCGAACACTTCGCCAAGCTCGGCAGCCAACCCGGGCCTGCCCCGAAGCCGGCCACCTACAAGGGCGGCGACCTGCGCCAGGCGCGCGACCAGATGGAGACGCAGATCATCGTCGGCTTCGAGGGTCGCCCCTATACCTCCGAAGGCTTCTATACGGCGCAGGTGCTCTCTGCCGTGCTCGGCGGCGGGATGTCGTCGCGCCTGTTCCAGGAAGTGCGCGAGCGCCGCGGGCTGTGCTACTCGATCTACGCCTTCCATTGGAGCTTTGCCGATACCGGCATGCTCGGCGTCCACGCCGCCGCCGGTCCCGGCGATGTCGGCGAGCTGATGCCGGTCATCCTCGGCGAACTGGGACGCGCCGCCCATGACATCGGCGAGACCGAGCTGCATCGCGCCAAGGCGCAGCTCCGCGCCGGCCTGCTGATGACCCTGGAAAACCCGGCGGCGCGCGCCGGCCAGCTCGCCCGCCAGATCCTCCTCTTCGGCCGGCACATCCCGGTGGCCGAACTGGCGGCGCGCATCGAAGCGATCACGGTCGAAGAAATCCGCAAGCTGGCGGAGGATATCCTGACCGGCAGCCGGCCGACGCTGGCCGCGGTAGGGCCGCTCGACGGGTTGATGACGGCGGAAAAGGTTGCAGAGCATTTCGGAGCGCGCCTGAGCGCTTGAGGCAGCGGCGGCAGATGGCATTCCTCCGGTCGATATCAACCAACAATGTGCCGCCGGTCCTGCGCGGCGACCGGGTCATGCTGCGTACCCCGGTGCCGGGCGACTACGCCCAGTGGGCGAAGCTGCGCGAGGAGAGCCGCGGCTTCCTCGCCCCGTGGGAGCCGATCTGGCCGGCCGACGACCTCACCAAGCTGGCCTTCCGCCGGCGGCTGAGGCGCTACCAGCGCGAGATCCGCAACGGCACCGGCTACCCGTTCTTCGTGTTTTCGCCCGATGGCGACACGCTCCTCGGCGGCCTCACCCTGTCGCAGATCCAGCGCGGCGTCACCCAGTCGGTGGTGCTGGGCTACTGGATGGGCGCTTCCTATGCCGGCAAGGGGCTGATGACCAACGCGGTGAGGACGGTCAGCCGCTTCGTCTTCGACACCCTGCACTTGAACCGCATCGAGGCCGCCTGCCTGCCCCACAATGCCGCTTCCATCCGCCTCCTCGAAAAGGTCGGATTCGCCCGGGAAGGTTACGCGCGCAAGTATCTGTGCATCGACGGCCGCTGGCAGGATCACCTGCTTTTCGGCCTGGTTCGCGACGATCCCCGGCCCTAGCCGGGACCGCGCGCCGGGCCGGATCGGGGGGCAGGTTCCGCTTGCCGGGTGGGCGGGATCAACTTACTAAGTCAACACGTCGCTTCGGGCGCTGGAGGATCGGTTGCAGTTGGCGCGTCGTATCGCGGTCCTCGTTCTCTCTCTGCTGAGCCTTTTCGCCGTGTCGGTGCCGGCCGACGCGCTGGAGGCGGTTTCCGTGCCCC
>CAWHLP010000035.1:0-18618 GCA_963830205.1 uncultured Alphaproteobacteria bacterium
GCCAACCGCATGGCCGAGCGCGCCGTGGATGTCATCAAGCTGCTGATGAAGCAGGGCCAGCTATTCAAGGTCACCGACGTCATCGACGGCGACACCGCCGAAATCATCGCCGAGGAGATGGGCCACACCGTGCACCGTGTCGCCGAGGCCGATGTCATCGAGGGCCTGTTCGCCGCGCCGGCCGAAGCCTCCGAGCTGGAGCCGCGTTCGCCGGTGGTCACCATCATGGGCCACGTCGACCACGGCAAGACCTCGCTGCTCGACGCCATCCGCCATGCCAACGTCGTTGCCGGCGAGGCGGGCGGCATCACCCAGCACATCGGCGCCTATCAGATCGACCGCGACGGCCACAAGATCACCTTCATCGATACGCCCGGCCACGCTGCCTTCACCGCCATGCGCTCGCGTGGCGCCTCGGTCACCGATATCGTCGTTCTGGTGGTGGCGGCCGACGACGGCGTCATGCCGCAGACCATCGAGGCGATCAATCACGCCAAGGCGGCCAAGGTTCCGATCGTCGTTGCCATCAACAAGATCGACAAGCCGGACGCCGACCCGCAGCGCGTGCGCACCGAGCTCCTGCAATACGAGGTCTTCGTCGAATCGATGGGCGGCGACGTCCTCGATGTCGAGGTCTCGGCGGTCAAGGGCACCAACCTCGACAAGCTGATCGAGACCATCCTGCTGCAGGCCGAGGTGCTTGAGCTCAAGGCCAGCCCCAACCGCGCTGCCGAGGGCACCGTCATCGAGGCCAAGCTCGACAAGGGTCGTGGCCCGGTTGCCACCATCCTGGTGCAGAGCGGCACGCTCAACATCGGCGACATCGTGGTTGCCGGCGCCGCCTGGGGCCGCGTCCGCGCCCTGGTCAACGAGCGCGGATCGCAGATCAAGGACGCCGGCCCGTCGACCCCGGTCGAGGTGCTCGGTTTCCAGGATGCGCCCGAGGCCGGTGACCGCCTGGCGGTGGTCGAATCGGAGGCGCGTGCCCGCGAGGTTGCCGACTACCGTGCCCGCCAGAAGCGCGAGAAGGCGCTCGCCCGCTCGACCGCGGCGCGCGGCTCGCTCGAGCAGATGATGAGCCAGCTTCAGGCCGCCGGCCAGAAGATCTTCCCACTGGTCATCAAGGGCGACGTGCAGGGCTCGGTCGAGGCCATCGCCCAGGCGCTGGAGGCGATGGGCACCGCCGAGGTCGCCGTGCGCATTCTGCATTCCGGCGTCGGCGGCATCACCGAATCGGACGTGACGCTCGCCGCTTCGTCCGGGGCCGCGATCATCGGCTTCAACGTGCGCGCCAACAAACAGGCGCGCGAGGCGGCCGAGCAGGACGGCATCGAGATTCGCTACTACAACATCATCTACAACCTGGTGGATGACGTGAAGGCGGCGATGTCCGGCCTGCTCTCGCCCGAGCGGCGCGAGACCATGCTCGGCAATGCCGAGATCCTGGAGATCTTCGACATCTCCAAGGTCGGCAAGATCGCCGGCTGCCGGGTCACCGACGGCACGGTGGAACGTGGCGCCGGCGTCCGCCTCATCCGCGACAACGTCGTCATCCACGAGGGCAAGCTCGCCACGCTCAAGCGCTTCAAGGACGAGGTGCGCGAGGTGCCGGCCGGCCAGGAGTGCGGCATGGCCTTCGAGAAATACGAGGACATGCGCGTCGGCGACGTCATCGAGTGCTACCGCGTCGAGGAGATCGCGCGCACGCTCTAGTCTCTCCTCAAGCGTCCGCGGCCTGCCCGCGGACGCTTTGGGGCCGAGACGTGAGCGAAAGCGGCGGCCGTTGGACGGTCCGATGCAGCCCATCCACCTTACCTACACGCCGGACCGGGCGGATTTCGTCGCGCTCTATGCCGGCGAGCCGACGCCGGCTGTCCTCCGCGTCGCCTTCATCGGCTCCGTCGTGGCGATGTCGGCCGGCCTCGGCTGGCTGGACGAGAACAGCGCTTTCTTCGCCGCCCTCACCGCCTGGTCGCCGCCTTGGGGCGAGGTCCTCACCGTCGCCGTCATGGTCGTGGTCATGTTCGGCGTGTTGGCGGTGCTCCGCCGCCTGTCGCGCGAGGTGCGCGCCGTCCGGGCCGCCGCCGCGGCCCGGCCCATCGCCTTTGCCGCCGACAGCGATGGCATCACGGTCAGCGAGGCCGGCCGCACCGACGTCTGTCCCTGGAACTCCGTGCTTTCGGCCCGCCTTGGCGACGGCCGCGTCTTCCTGGCGCTCGCCGCCGGCCGGGTGCTGGCCTTGCCGCGGCGCGCCTTTGCCGACGATGCGGCCATGTTCGCCTTCGCCGACGCCGCCGAGACGCGCGTGCTGATCGAGAGCGACCGCGAGGACGGCATCGTGGCGGATGCCGAGCCGGAGACCGCGCGATGAGCCACGGCCGCTCCGCTCATTCCGCCGGTCGCGCCCCCTCCCAACGCCAGCTTCGCGTCGGCGAGCTTGTCCGCCACGCCCTTGCCGACGTCTTCCAGCAGGGCACCATCCACGATCCGGCGCTGGAAGGCATGGTCATCACCGTGCCCGAGGTGCGCATGACGCCGGACTTGCGGCTCGCCACCGCCTTCGTCCTGCCGCTCGGCGGCAAGGGCGCCGACACGCTTCTCGCCACGCTCGACCGCCATCGCAAGTTCCTGCGCGGCGAGGTCGCCCATCGCGTCGACCTGCGCTTTGCGCCCGACCTCCGCTTCCGCCTCGACGAATCCTTCGAAGCCGGCGAGCGGATCGATTCCCTGCTGCGCACCCCAGAGGTCAAGCGCGACCTCGACGGGGAGGAAGGCCAGTGACGCCGCTGGTTTGCCGCTCGCTCCCCACCCTCCCCCCGTCGGGGGAGGGTGGCCGGCGTAGCCGGCCGGGTGGGGGACATAGCCTCTTGTCCGCCGGCCGTGATGCACGGTCACACCAGACCCCGCCCACCATGCTCCGCCTGCGGCTTCGCATGGTCCCCCCTCCCCGTGATCGGGGAGGGATGGGTGCCCCAATGCGAGTTCACCATGTCGCGTAAACACAAGGGCCGCGAGGTCTCCGGCTGGCTCTGCCTCGACAAGGCCATCGGCCTCACCTCCACCGGCGCCGTCGGCTCGATCAAGCGCCTGTTCGGCGCCGCCAAGGTCGGCCATGCCGGCACGCTCGACCCGCTTGCCTCCGGCGTGCTGCCGATCGCGCTGGGCGATGCCACCCGCACCGTCCCCTTTGTCCAGGATGGCCATAAGGTCTATCGCTTCACCGTGCGCTGGGGCGCCGAGACCGACACCGACGATGCCGATGGCACCGTCGTGGAGACGAGTGACAAGCGCCCTACGGCCGAGGTGATCCGCGAGGCTCTCCCCGCCTTCACTGGCGAGATCATGCAGCGCCCGCCGGCCTATTCGGCCATCAAGGTCGAGGGCCAGCGCGCCTATGACCTCGCCCGCGAGGGCGAGGCGGTCGTGCTCGACGAGCGGCCGGTGGTCATCCACCGCCTCGCTTTGGTCGAGACCCCGGACGCTGACCATGCGGTCTTCGACACCGAATGCGGCAAGGGCACCTATGTGCGCGCCCTTGCCCGCGATCTCGGCCGGGTGCTCGGCTGTCTCGGCCATGTGGTGGCGCTCCGCCGCATGGTCGTCGGCCCCTTCGATGCCGACCACGCCGTCACCCTCGACGGGCTCATCTCCGCCCGCGAGGCCGGCGATGCCGCCGCCCTCGACCGCTTCCTCATGCCCATCACCGTGGCGCTTGCCGAGGTGCCGGAGATCGCGCTTGGAGCCAACGATGCCGCCCGCATCGGCCGCGGCCAGTCGGTTCTGCTGCGTGGCAACCGGGCGCCGCTCAAGGCGCCGGCGGCCTATGCCAGCCATGCGGGCCGGGCCATTGCCCTTGGCGAAATTTCCGAGGGCCAGTTCCACCCGACCCGCGTCTTCCGCCCGGGCTGAGCCGTAAACCGGTGATAAATCAAAGCTTTGTGAGTTTCGCCTTTTCGCTGGAAATCCGCCGCCCTTTCCGCCATAGTCCGCCCGCGTCGCTGGCGGGCTAGCCCTGCCGGCAGCGAGTTCCGATTCCCGACCGCGCTGGACGACATCCCGGCCCTGGCCGCAGGCAATCGGTGTACGCAAACCCGAACAAAAAAGGACCCCGATGTCGATTACGCCCGAGCGCAAGCAAGAGCTCATCAAGGAATACGCCACGGTCGCCAACGATACCGGCTCACCGGAGGTCCAGGTGGCGATCCTCTCCGAACGGATCGCCAATCTCACCGAGCACTTCAAGGGTCACGTCAAGGATAACCATTCCCGGCGTGGTCTGCTCAAGATGGTGAGCACCCGTCGCAGTCTTCTCGACTACCTGCAGAAGATCGACGCGAAGCGCTACCAGGCGCTCATCGAACGCCTCGGCCTGAGGCGCTGACGCGAGATGCGGCGGCGGGGCGCTTTGGCCCCGCTCCAGCAATTCGCCGAAGAAACAGGCCGGCTGACCGCGCGGCGGCATGGGGTCGCCGCGGGACCGAAACGGACAGGCAAACGGAGCCATGGCAGGATCGCCAGACGCTTTCTCTTCATAATTCGAGAGAGAGAGTGCCTCGCCGTCTTGCTCATGGCTCGCCTTGCGTGTCCGCCGCGAGGAAAGGAACTGCCATGTTCGACATGCATCGTGTCGAGACCGAGTGGGCTGGGCGCAAACTCGTTCTCGAAACCGGCAAGATCGCCCGTCAGGCTGATGGTGCGGTGCTGGCCACCTACGGCGACACTGCGGTGCTCGCCACGGTCGTTGCCGCCCGGGAAGAGCGGCCCGGCATCGACTTCTTCCCGCTCACCGTCAACTACCAGGAGAAGACCTTCGCCGCCGGCAAGATTCCCGGCGGCTTCTTCAAGCGCGAGGGCCGTCCGACCGAGAAGGAGACGCTCACCTCCCGCCTGATCGACCGTCCCATCCGTCCGCTCTTCGCGCCGGGCTTCCGTTGCGAGACCCAGGTCATCGCCACGGTGCTCTCGCACGATCTGGAGAACGACCCGGACATCGTCGCCATGGTCGCCGCCTCCGCGGCGCTCACCCTTTCCGGCGCCCCCTTCATGGGCCCGATCGGCGGCGCCCGCGTCGGCCTCATCAACGGCGCCTTCGTGCTCAATCCGCAGATCGACGAGATGGCCGAATCGAAGCTCGATCTCGTCGTTGCCGGCACCGCCGACGCGGTGCTCATGGTCGAGTCCGAGGCCCGCGAGTTGTCCGAGGACGACATGCTCGGTGCCGTCATGTTCGGGCACAAGGGCTTCCAGCCGGTCATCGACCTCATCATCCAGCTTGCCGAGCGTGCCGCCAAGGAGCCGCGCGCGGTCAACCTGCCGGACCATTCAGAGCTTTATGGCAAGGTGCAGGGCGCCGCCGAGGCGGGCCTGCGCCAGGCTTACGCGCTCACCGCCAAGACCGAGCGCCATGACGCCATCGAGGCGGCCAAGGCCAAGGCTGTGGCCGAGCTGGCCCCGGAAGGGGCGGAAAATGCGCCGTCGGCGCAGCTTCTCGGCGACATGTTCAAGAAGCTCGAGAAGGCGATCGTCCGCAACGACATCCTCGACAAGGGCACGCGCATCGACGGCCGCGACCTCAAGACCGTGCGTCCGATCGTGGCCGAGGTCGGCATCCTGCCGCGCACCCACGGCTCGGCGCTGTTCACCCGCGGCGAGACCCAGGCGCTGGTCGTTGCCACGCTCGGCACCGGCGACGACGAGCAGTTCGTCGACGCGCTCCAGGGAACGTACAAAGAGACGTTCATGCTGCACTACAATTTCCCGCCCTACTCGGTCGGCGAGACCGGCCGCATGGGCTCGCCCGGCCGCCGCGAGATCGGCCACGGCAAGCTCGCCTGGCGGGCGATCCGGCCGATCCTGCCCGCCCATCACGAGTTCCCCTATACGATCCGGCTGGTCTCGGAGATCACCGAATCGAACGGTTCCTCGTCGATGGCGACCGTCTGCGGCTCCTCGCTGGCGCTGATGGATGCCGGCGTGCCGCTCCAGCGTCCGGTGGCGGGCATCGCCATGGGCCTGATCAAGGAGGACGAGCGCTTCGCCGTGCTCTCCGACATCCTTGGTGACGAGGACCATCTCGGCGACATGGACTTCAAGGTCGCCGGCACCGCCGAGGGCGTCACCTCGCTGCAGATGGACATCAAGATCCAGGGCATCACCGAGGAGATCATGAAGGTCGCCCTCGGCCAGGCCAAGGACGGCCGCCTGCACATCCTCGGCGAGATGGCCAAGGCGCTCACGCAGGCCCGTGCAGAGCTCGGCGAGTACGCCCCGCGCATCGAGGTCATCAACATCCCGACCGACAAGATCCGCGAAGTCATCGGCACGGGCGGCAAGGTCATCCGCGAGATCGTCGAAAAGACCGGCGCCAAGATCAACGTCGAGGATGACGGCACGGTCAAGGTGTCCTCCGCCGACGGCAAGGCGATCACCGCCGCGCTCAACTGGATCAAGTCGATCGTCTCCGAGCCGGAGGTCGGCATGATCTATCAGGGCACCGTGGTGAAGACCGTCGATTTCGGCGCCTTCGTCAATTTCTTCGGCGCCAAGGACGGCCTCGTCCACATCTCGCAGCTCGCCGCCAACCGCGTCGCCAAGACCACCGACGTGATCAAGGAAGGCGACAAAGTCTGGGTCAAGCTGCTCGGCTTCGACGAGCGCGGCAAGGTCCGCCTGTCGATGAAGGTCGTCGACCAGGCGACCGGCCAGGAGATCAAGCAGGAAGACAAGGAAGGCGAAAAGGCCGAAGCCGCTTCGTAAGCGCTCCGTCCTTTCCAAGTCCGCATCATCAAGCGGCCGGTGCCTCGCACCGGCCGTTTTGTTGAGCGGGTCAGCCGTTCGCCGCCAGCCGCTGCTCCGGCGCCGCGGTCATCACGCGGTCGCGCCCCGCCGCCTTGGCGGCATAGAGCGCGGCATCTGCCCGTGCCGTCAGCTCTTCGGCTCGGGTAATCGCGTCGTCGGCCGTCATTGTCACCACGCCGACGCTGATCGTGACGATGCCCAGCGGATTGCCGCTGTGCTGCAGGCCAAGGTCGTGAACCTTCTTGCGCACTGTCTCGGCGAGGAGCATGGCGCCCTCTTCCGGGGTGTCGGGCAGGATCGCGGCGAATTCGTCGCCGCCATGGCGCACCGCAACGTCACCCGGCCGCTGCAGGGTACGTTTCAGCAGGCTTCCGACCGTGCGCAGGCAAATGTCGCCGGCCGGATGTCCGCAGGTATCGTTGTAGTGCTTGAAACGGTCGACATCGATGAGCAGCAGGCTCAGCGGCGCGCCGTTGCGACGGCTCAGGGCGAAGGCGCGGGTCAGCGCCTCGTCAAAGCCGCGGCGGTTGGTCAGTCCGGTGAGCCCATCTTCGCTGGCAAGATTGGCCAGTCGCCGGTTGAGGTCGGTCAGGATGGTCTCAGCATGCTTAGCCTGGGTGACATCGGTCATCACCGTCAGGGAACCGCCATCGGCGGTCGGGCGCACGCGCGCCCTGAGCCAGCGTCCATCCTTCATCTGAAGGTCGGTTTCGCCCGGCTGCCTGAACGCGTCGAGCGTGCGTCGAATCCATGCTTCGACGTCGTTTTGACTGATCCCCGTCTGGTCTCCACGGGTGATCGATGCGCGCAGGATGTCCCCCAGCCAGGCGCCGGGAACGCGTAGCTCGGCGGACGCGGGAAACATCGCGCGGTATTGGTCGTTGCACAGCACGATGTGCGCGTCCTTGTCGAACATCACCAGGCCGTCCACCATATGTTCCATCGCGTCGTTCAGGCGCCGCCGGCTTTCGGCGATCTCGTCCTCCATGCGCTTGCGTTCGGTGATGTCGTGATTGTGGGTCAAGAGCCCGACGACGGCGCCGCCCTGGTCGCGCAAGGGCACCTTGAGCGTCGAGAGCCACTGGCGCGACCCGTCGTCGCGGGTGATCATCTGCTCGACCGTGTCGGGTTCGCCTGCCGCCAGCACCCGTTCCTCGTCGGCACGGAAGCCGTTGGCGACGTCCTGCGGAAAGAAGTCGAAATCGGTCCTGCCGATCAGCGCCGCCACGTTCGGCGCGCCAACCTGGTGCGCCGTCGCCGGATTGGCGGCGAGGAAGCGTCCGGCGAGGTCCTTGGCGTTCACGGGCTCCGGCAGGGCGTCGATGATGCTGCGGTAGAAGACGTTGGCATGGATCGTTTGGCGGCGCCGGTCGGCCTCGATGATGGCCAATCCGGCAAGCATGGTCGCCACAAAAGTCATGATGACAAGTGGAGGCCAAACCTGGATCAAAAATGGCAGAATGTTCGCCTGCGGCATGACGACGAGGCCGCACGACGTGGACAGAGACGCCGCGAACGCGAGGACGAGCAAGTCACGGGTCGTCGTGGCCCGGCCACGCACCACAACATGCCCAACGATGCCGACAGTGACAGCGGTGACGATGGTCACCATGCCGGTCAACGTGCCGGCGCCGCCGAGATAGATCCGGAAGCCGATCGCCACAAGCGCGGTCGCGATACCGATCAGCGGACCGCCGACAAATCCGGCAAAAACGATCAGCGTGCCGCGCAGGTCCACAATTATGCCGGGCTGCAACTCGAAGGGAACGAGCATCAACAGGACGACGCTGGTCCCGCCGAGGCAGATGCCGAACAGCTCGCGATACCACCGGGCCTTGCCCTCGAGCCGGTCGAGTCCGTGATTCCAGACGGTGACCGCGATGGCGAGAATCGCAACATTCTGAAGTAGGTCTTGCCAGGAAGCGCTTGCCATTCCCGTCTCTGTTTGCAGCTGGGGCGAGTCACGCTCCGGCCAACTGTGCCGGTGATTATCGCCCCATGGTTGTTTTCCGGTGGTTGCGAGCCACAGCTTTTCAGCGTTTTGATGAGGACACGGTTAACGAATGCCTGCGACCGGTGGGCGCATGGCCCGCTCCGGTTTCGCTGCGCTGCAGAAGAGGTCTGCCGCCGGTTGGCCACGCTTAGGCCGCCGGCAGCCCCCGCGCCACTTGGCGTGGCAAAAATCCATTTGAGATTTCAGTTACTTGGGTGGAGTGCGCCGGCAATCCACTCTGGGGTTGCCGGCGGGTGCCCGGCACCCTAGTCTTGCTGCGCCGCAGCAACCGTGCCAACGGGACGGCGGGCGGAGAAAAGGGGTTCGGGGCTTGTCCTATTATCAGCTCTATGAACTGAACCATGCCGCCCTGGGCCCGTTCCGGGCCGCCGCCGATGCGACCCGGCTCTATTTCCAGAATCCGCTGAATCCGTTGACCCACACGCCCTTCGGGCGCAGCGTCGCCGCCGCCGCCGAACTGTTCGAGCGCACCACGCGCCGCTACGGCAAGCCGGAATTCGGCATCGGCCACACCCGGGTCGGCGGCGCCAAGGTGCCGGTCAGCGAGGAGGTGGTCTGGGAACGGCCCTTCTGCCGCCTCATCCATTTCGCCAAGCCGCTGCCGCGGGGCGTCGTCCAGCCGAAGCTCCTCATCGTCGCGCCGGTTTCCGGCCATTACGCCACGCTGCTGCGCGGCACGGTGGCCACCATGCTCCCCGCCCACGACGTCTACATCACCGATTGGACCGATGCGCGCATGGTGCCGCTCGCCGATGGGCGCTTCGACCTCGACGACTACATCGACTATCTGATCGCCATCCATCACCTCCTCGGGCCGGGCGTGCATGTCATGGCCGTGTGCCAGCCCTCGGTGCCGGTGCTGGCTGCCGTCGCCTTGATGGAGGCGGCCGGCGACAGCGCCTTGCCGGCGTCGATGACCCTGATGGGCGGGCCGATCGACACCCGCGTCAACCCGACCGCGGTCAACACGCTTGCCAACACCCACGACCTCGACTGGTTCCAACACAACGTCATCATGAAGGTGCCCTTCCCCCATCCGGGCTTCATGCGCGACGTCTATCCGGGCTTCCTCCAGATCTCCGGCTTCCTGACGATGAACTTCGACCGCCATGTCGACGCCCATCGTGATTTCTATCAGCACCTGATCAGGGGGGACGGCGATTCGGCGGAGAAGCACCGCGCGTTCTATGACGAGTATCTGGCGGTGATGGACTTGACCGCCGAGTTCTATCTGCAGACCGTCGACACCGTCTTCCTCCGCCACGCCCTGCCCGAGGGCCGCATGACCCACCGCGGCGATCCCGTCGAGCCGGCGGCGATCACCCATGTTGCCATGCTCACCGTCGAGGGCGAGCACGACGACATATCGGGCGTCGGCCAGACGCGGGCGGCGCACGACCTCGTGGTCAATCTCCCGCCCGGCAAGCGCGCCCATCACCTGCAACTGGGCGTTGGCCATTACGGCGTCTTCAACGGCTCCCGCTTCCGCGACGAGATCGCCCCACGCATTGCCGATTTTATCGTCACCCACGATGGCGCCGCCCGGCCCGCGCGGGCCAATGGCTCTGCCGGCAAAGCCGGAGACGGCGCGGAGGGGGCTGCAAAAGGCGGAATCAGCCCCTCCGAGAGACTCGGCAAAGTTGCATCCGGTTCCCGGAAACCGCGAAAACAAAAGGTTTCTGAATTCGTTAACGTGATTTGATGATGGAATCAGGGGTTGAGCCCTGGTTCGCTGTCCTCGCGCGTCCCTCCTGTCGACAAATAGGTTCCCCGGAACCACTCCGGCGGGTGAATTCCGCTGCCTGCTCATGAATCGGGCAGCAACGCGATGCGCGCCAAACGGGTGAAGGGCAAGGCCGATGGGCGCCACCGGCGCGTCCGCCCTGCAACGATGGCGCGAAAATCGGACGGGCCTTGTCCGATTTTTCTTGAATCGAACGACGCCTCTTCCCACCTTCCCAATCGTTACGTAAGATAGACGTACGACTGACGTACGATATAGAGGACGGGACATGGTCAATCAGAATGCCCTGCGTCCGGCATGGACGCCCCTGACGATCCTGCTGATGGTCATCGGCTTCATGACCTTCTGGCCGCTCGGTCTGGCGATGCTCGCCTACATCATCTGGGGCGACCGTATTCCCGAGGTCCGACGGCACTTCGGAGAGATGAGGCGCGAGTTCCACGGCAGTTGTGGTCCCCGCGGCCGCTCCAGCGGCTATCGCAGCGGCAACGCCGCCTTCGACGACTACCGCGAGCGCGAGCTCCGGCGGCTCGACGAGGAGCGCCGCAAGCTCGATGACGAGCGGCGCGAGTTCGAGGAATTCGTGCAGAACCTGCGTCGCGCCCGCGACCAGGAGGAGTTCGATCGCTTCACCCGCGAGCGCCCCTCGCGCCGGGCCGATCAGATCGACCTTTAGCCCCGCAGAAATGCGGGCTCAGTCAGCGGCGGGACCGGCAACGGCCCCGCCGTTTTTGTCTGTTGCGGCGGGGCGTTTGGTATGGCGATCAGCGGCAAACGACGAATCGCGCAACGAATGCTTTTGCCCACCAAAGAGCTGGACGTGCGCGCAACGCGAGCCGCCCCTCTGCTTAGTTACTTGTGGTCGTGAGATACCTGGACAACGATCGGCTGGCGCTTCTTGCCAACCAAAACGAATATCAGGCCGAGGATCATTGAGCCGACTCCAAGCGGAATGCCGATGATCGTAAGGCAAGCAATCAGTCCAAAAGCTATGAACAGATAGCCGATGATGCGCAGGACAGCCACTTTCCCGCCTCCCCTATATTGAGCACCCCAAACAATCGAGGGTTACTAACAATTGCAGCAACACGATATGCGTGTCCACAACAAGCCCGCGCCATCTCGCGAACAAAAAGTGAATCACATTGGTAACCGCCCTGTGGCATGATTCCGCCACTGCCTTGATTCGCTTAGGGTTCCGTTGCGCTTCATGCCCATCCCCGTCCGCACCGCCGCCACGAGCCAATTCGAGATCGCCACCGAGAGCGGCTATGTCCCGGTCGACATTCGCCGCCACCCGCGCGCGCGGAACTACACGCTGCGCGTCGCCGGCCCCGGCAAGCCGCCCATCCTCACCATGCCGCAGCGCGGGTCGCTGGCCGAGGCGCACCGCTTCCTCGAGCGCCACGCCGGCTGGCTGAGAAGCCAGATCGACCGCCTGCCGCCGGCGATCCCGATCGCCGATGGCTGGCCGGTGCCGCTCAGGGGCGTGCTCCACACCATCCATCACGCTCCCGCCCGCCGCGGCACTGTGACTGTTGGCGCGGACGAAAACGGCCCGGCGCTCTATGTCTCCGGCGCGCCGGCCCATCTCCGCCGCCGCGTCATCGATTTCCTCAAGCGCGAGGCCCGCCGCGACATCGAGGCGGCGGTTGCCCGCCATGCCGCCCGCCTGGGCGTGACGGCGAAAGCCATCCGCACGCGCGACCAGATCACCCGCTGGGGCTCCTGCACCACCACCGGGCATCTCTCCTTCTCGTGGCGGCTCATCATGGCGCCGCCGCTGGTGCTCGATTATCTCGCCGCCCACGAGGTGGCCCATCTTGCCGAGATGAACCATTCGCGCCGCTTCTGGACGCTGTGCAAGTCGCTGTCGCCGGAGACCGAGACGGCCCGCGCCTGGCTCGCCAAGCAGGGCCCGGCGCTCCACGCCATCGGCGCCGACGAGGCCGCGGTGCCCAAGGCGGCGTGAGGCGTTGTCTTCCGGAGTGCTGATCTTGTCCTCCCCTAAAAGGGGCAGGTCGGTTGGCGAAGCCAACCGGGTGGGGGTGAGGCTCAGACCCTGCGCAAAACCGCCGCGCGTTTTGCCCCTAATGCGCGGCGTCCCAGTTGTCGCCGGCGCGGGCGTCGACCTGGAGGGGAACGGAGAGCTGCACTGCCGGCTCGGCCGCCGCCTCCATGACGCGGGTAACGACGGCGCAGGTCGCCGTGACCTCGCTCTCCGGCACCTCGAAGATCAGTTCGTCATGGACCTGGAGCAGCATGGCGGCGGAGAGCCTCGCCTGCTGCAACGCCGGCTCCATGCGGATCATGGCGCGGCGGATGATGTCCGCCGCCGCGCCCTGGATGGGCGCGTTGATGGCGGCGCGGTCGATGAAGGCACGCTCGGCCGGGATTCGCGCGCATTGGCCGCGGCGAAGTGGATCTTGCGACCGAAGAGGGTGGAGACGTAGCCGTCGGCGCGGACCTGCCGGCGCATCGCCTCCATGTAGTCCTTGATGCCGGGGAAGCGCTCGAAATATTTGGCGATGTAGTCGCCGGCCTCCTGGCGCGGAATGCCGAGCTGGTTGGCCAGGCCAAAGGCGGAAATGCCGTAGATGATGCCGAAGTTGATCGCCTTGGCGCGGCGGCGGACCTCGGGCGGCATGCCCTTGACCGGAACGCCGAACATCTCCGAGGCGGTCATGGCGTGGATGTCGAGGCCATCGGCGAAAGCCTGCTTCAACTGGCCGATATCGGCGACATGGGCGACGACGCGAAGCTCGATCTGGCTGTAATCGGCCGAGACCAGCTTCATGCCCTTTTCGGCGATGAAGGCGGTGCGGATGCGCCGGCCTTCCTCGGTGCGGACCGGAATGTTCTGCAGGTTCGGCTCTGAGGAGGAGAGGCGCCCGGTGGTGGTGGAAGCCAGCGCATAGGAAGTGTGGACGCGGCCGGTCCGCGGGTGGATGAAGCCCGGCAGGAGATCGGTATAGGTCGACTTCAGCTTGGAAAGCTGGCGCCAGTCGAGGATGCGGGCGGCGAGCGTGTTGCCGCCGGCGGAGAGCTCGTCGAGGATGTCGGCGCCGGTCGACCAGGCGCCGGTCTTGGTCTTCTTGCCGCCGGAGAGGCCGAACTTGCCGAAGAGGATGTCGCCCAGCTGCTTGGGCGAGCCGATGTTGAACTCTTCGCCGGCTAATTCATAAATCTCGCTCTCCAGACCGCCGAGCTTCTGGGCGAACTCGCCGGAGAGGCGCGACAGGATCTGGCGGTCGACCTTGATGCCGCGCGCCTCCATGCGGGCGAGCACCGGCACCATGGGCCGCTCGAGCGTCTCATAGACGGTGAGCATGTGCTCGGCGGCGAGCCGGGGCTTCAGCGCCGTCCATAGGCGGAGCGCGATGTCGGTGCCCTCGCCGGCATATTCGGTGGCCCGGGCAAGCTCCACCCGGTCGAAACCGAGCTGCGCCTTGCCGGAACCGGCAACCTCCTTGAAGGACAAGGGCGCGTAGCCGAGCAGCCTTTCGGCGAGCGCATCGACGTCGTAGCCGCCCATGCCGCCATCGAGCGCATAGGCGATCAGCATGGTGTCGTCATAGGGCGCGACATCGAGCCCCAAGCGGGCGAAGAGGACGGTGTCGAACTTCAGGTTCTGGGCGATCTTGAGGACCGACGAATCCTCGAGCAGCGGCTTCAGGCGGGCGAGCACCTCGGCAGCGGGGATCTGGCCGGGGGCAACATTGTCGCCGAGGAGATCGGCCTCGCCCGACGTGTGGGCGAGCGGCACGTAAGCGGCGCGGCCAGGGGCGAGCGCCAGGCTGACGCCGCAGAGATCGGCCTGCATGGGGTCCTGGCCGTTGGCCTCGCTGTCCACGGCGACGCGGCCCTGCGCCTTGGCTTCGGCGATCCATGCGTCGAGGCGGTCAAGCGAGGTGATGGTCTCGTATTTTGCCCGGTCGAAGGGGATTGCGGTGGCGGCCCGTGCGCCGGCCGCGACGGCGGCGGTTGGGATGGGCGTGGCCGTTGGCGGCTGGCGAAGGAGCCCCCTCACCCCCCGATCGGGTCGGGGGCAGGCTCTGTCCCTCTCCCGCAGGGGGAGAGGGGACGACGCTGGCAGGCGCTTCGGCCGGCGCATGCGCATCCGCGTCATGCGGCACCAGGCGGGCGGCGAAGGTGGCGTCGTGGTGCTTGGCGGAGCGTATCGCGGGGTCGGCTTCGATGGCATTGGGATCGACGCCGGTCGCCTCGGCGACGCGCTTGGTCAGCGTCGACAGCTCGATCGCCTTGAGGAAGGCGATGAGCTTCTCCGCATCGAGGTCGCGCATCTTGGTGGCCGACAGCGGCGTGCCGGAATCGACGTCGTCGTGGAGGGTGACCAGCGTCCGCGACATGCGCGCCTGATCGGCAAAATCGATGAGCAATTGCCGGCGCTTGGGCTGCTTGATCGAGCTGGCATTGGCCAGCAGCGTGTCGAGGTCGCCATATTCGCCGATGAGCGCCGACGCCGTCTTGATGCCGATGCCGGGGACGCCGGGGACGTTGTCCGAGGTGTCGCCGACCAGCGCCTGGACGTCGATGACCTTCTCCGGCGGAACGCCGAAATAATCGATGACGCCCTGCCGGTCGATGCGCCGCTCCGGCCGGTAGCCGGGCTTGCCGCGGGTGCCGGACTCGAAATCGTAGAACTCGACGTGATCGCCAACGAGCTGCATCAGGTCCTTGTCGGAGGAGATGATGAGCACCTCGGCGCCGGCGGCCTTCGCTTGCTTCGCGTAGGTCGCGATGATGTCGTCGGCCTCGTAACCCGCCAGTTCGACCGGCTCCAGGCCGAAGGCCTTCACCGCCTCGCGCATCAGCGGGAACTGCGGCTTCAAATCGTCGGGCATCTCGCGGCGGGTGCCCTTGTAGTCGGGGTAGATCTCCTTGCGGAAGGTCTCCTCCGACTTGTCGAAGATGATGGCGAGATGGGTGGGCATGATGCCGACCGCGCCCTCGCGGACGAACTGGTAGAGCTTGGCGCAGAACAGGCGCAGCGCGCCGGTGGGCAGGCCATCCGAGCGGTAGTTGTATTTGGCGTCCTGGTTGATCGACTGGAAAAAGGCGCGATAGACGAAGGACGAGCCATCGACCAGGAAGACGTGGTCGCCGGGGCCAAGCGGGGCAGAAGCGGAATCGGTTTGCGGCATGGCCGGACTATGCCGCGCGGGGCGAGCGATGGCGAGGGGGCGATCCTGGACTGCCCGTGAATCCTGCCAGATTCCGAACGCCATTGACTCTTTCCCCGGATGGCGGTGGAATGAGAACGAAACAGGAACATGGCAGATGCCTGCGACGCTTGGCGTGCTCAATGCCCTGCGGCGGACCTGCATGGTCGCCCCGCTCGCCATCCGCGAGCGCTTCACCTCCGGCGCCCCGGCCGTGGACGATGCACTCGGCGGCGGGCTCGCGCGCGGCAGCCTGCATGAGGTCGTCGCCGCAGGGGCGGACGCGCCCGCCGCGGCGGGTTTCGTCGCCGGGCTGATGCTCCGCGCTGCACCGGCCGGGCGCGCCATGGTGTGGATCCGGCCATCCTTCGCCGAAAGCGAGATCGGCGGCCTCTATGCGCCGGGCCTGGCCGAGATGGGCTTCGACCCGGACGCGCTGATCCTGGTCGGGGCACACGATGCGGTCGCGGCCCTCAGGGCCGGCGTCGAGGCGGTGCGCTGCCCGGCGCTCGGCGCCGTGGTCATCGAGACCTGGGGGGCGCCGAAGGTGCTCGACCTGACCGCCACGCGCCGGCTGGCGCTGGCCACCGAACAATCGGGCGTCACCGCCTTCCTGCTCCGCGTCGGCGCCAGCGGCCCGAGCGCGGCGCTGACCCGCTGGGCGATCGCGGCAGGCCCCTCCCCGGCGCTCGCCGCCGGCGCGCCTGGCCAGCCGACCCTCGACATTGCCTTGTTGCGCCACCGCGCCGGCATCGCCGGAACGCGCTGGCGCGTGGAGTGGGACCGTGACCAATGCCGCTTCCGGGAATCGGCGCCGCTATCTGGCGCTATGGTTCCCGTTCCTGCCCGCCGACCGGCTGCGCCGTTCCAACGGCTGGCACGGGCAGGATGAAACGCCGCTGGTGCTTTTCGAGACGGTCGCCAATGCCTTGCGCGTTGCGGCCGGCGACCGCCGTGCGCTGGCGCTGGGGCTGACCCCCGGCCTGACGCTTGCCGACGCGCGGGCGCGGGTGCCGGACCTCCTGACGGTGGAGATGGACGGAGAAGCGGACGCGGCCCTGCTCGAACGGCTCGCCGATATCTCTGACCGCTATACGCCGCTGGTGGCGCTCGACCCGCCGGACGGGCTCATCCTCGATATCACCGGCTGCGCCCATCTCTTCGCCGGCGAAGGAAACCTGCGCGGCGACCTGATGCAGCGCTGCCACCGGGCAGGAATCGAGGTGCAGGCCAGCATCGCCGGAACACCGGACGCCGCTCGCGCGCTCGCCCGCTTTGGCGGTGAGGGAATCGTGCCGCCGGGCGAGGAAGGCGCGGCCTTGCACGGACTGCCGGTCGCCGCGCTCGGCCTCGCGGCGGAGACTGCCACGGCGCTCGGCAGGGCGGGGTTGAAGACCATCGGCGACCTCATGGCGCGGCCGCGGGCGCCGCTCGCCGCCCGCTTCGGCGCCGACCTGCCGGCAAAGCTCGAACGGACGACGGGCAGCCAGGACATCGGCATCACGCCACGCCGGCCGCTGCCCGCCTGCGTCGTCGAGCGGCATGCGGCCGAGCCGATCGCCGACATCGACACGATCCTCGCCATCCTCGCCGGCCTTGCCGCCGAGGCGGCGCGCGTTCTTGAGGGACGCGGCGAGGGCGGACGCGCCTTCGAGGCGGCCTTCCTGCGCACCGACGGCATGGTCCGGCGCATCGCGGTGACCACCGGCCGGCCCTTGCGCGACGCCAAGGCGCTCATGCGGCTCCTGCGCGAACGCCTCGACAGCCTCACCGATGCGCTCGATCCCGGCTTCGGCTTCGACGTCATCCGGCTGGGCGTTGTCTCGAGCGAAGCGCTCGCCCCGGCGCAGGCGAGCCTCGACGGGCGGCTGGTGGAGGCGGAAGAGGTCGCCGACCTGATCGACCGGCTGGGCGCGCGCTTCGGCCCTGAGGCAGTGCGCCGTCTCGCCCGGGTCGACACCCACATCCCCGAGCGCTCCGCCCGCAGCCTGCCGGCAGCGATGGCGCCGGCAAACGGCGGCAACTGGGGGACGCCCGACCCCGGCATGCCGCCGGCCCGGCCGCTCTATCTCTTCGGCCGGCCGCAGCCGATCGAGACCCTGGCCGAGGTGCCGGACGGGCCGCCGCTGCGCTTCCGCTGGCGGCGCGTGCTGCACGAGATCGCCCGCGCCGAGGGGCCGGAGCGGATCGCGCCGGAATGGTGGCGGGACACCGACGATTCGCTCACCCGCGACTATTACCGCGTCGAGGACAGCACCGGCCGGCGCTTCTGGGTCTTCCGCGAAGGGCAATACGGCGAGGAGGGCATGAGCCCGCGCTGGTTCATCCACGGAACCTTCGCATGACCCGCTACGCCGAACTGGCGGTGACGACCAACTTCTCCTTCCTGCGCGGCGCTTCGCACGGGCGCGACCTGGTCGCCGGCGCGCTCGCCCTCGGCCATGCCGGCATCGGCATCGCCGACCGCAACACGGTCTCCGGGGTGGTCAGGGCCTACGGCGCACTGGAAGAAGCCAAGGCAGCCTTCCGCAAAGAACATGGCACCGAACTCCCCTTCAAGCTTGCGGTCGGGGCGCGGCTCGTCTTCACCGACGGCACGCCCGAGATCCTCGCTTACCCTGAGAACCGCGCCGGCTGGGGCCGCCTCTGCCGCCTGCTCACCACCGGCAACCGCCGCGCCCCCAAGGGCGAATGCCACATCGCCCTCGGCGACCTTCTCGAGCGCGCCAGCGATCTCCTGCTGATCGTCATGCCGGAGCGGAAGACGGACGGGCTGGCGGACCTGCTGCCCGCGCTTGCGCGAAGCAGCACCCGGCGCGGTGTGGCTCGCGGCGAGCATGCACCGGCGCGGCGACGACCGGCGGCGGCTCGCCGGACTG
>CAWHLP010000036.1:0-107957 GCA_963830205.1 uncultured Alphaproteobacteria bacterium
CAGACCTGGCGCAGATGGGTGGGCCGGCCTTTCAGGCGTCGAGGCCGGCGTCCTTCATGCGCGCCTCGATCCACTGCCGTGCGGCAAGCAGTTCGGCGACCGGGTCGGCCGCCTTTTCGGTCCACATCTCGATCAGGAAGGTTCCGCGATAGTTCAGTTCCTGCAGCAGCCGGAAGACGCCGACGAAGTCGACGCAGCCCTCGCCGAAGGGGACGTCGCGAAACTGACCCGGAAAGGATGGCGTCACCGGCAGCGTGTCCTTGAGGTGAATGGCCGCGATCCGGTCGATCCCGAGCCGCAGCTCGGCAGCGACGTCGTTGCCCCAGGCCGACAGGTTCCCGACGTCGGGGTAGACGGTGAACCACGGCGAAGCGATCTCGGCGTCCCACGCCTTCCACTTGGTGATCGAGTTGATGAACGGCGTGTCCATGATCTCGACCGCCAGCATGACCTGCGCCGCCGCCGCCCGTTCCGCCGACCAGCGCATGCCCTCGCTGAACCGGGCCACGGTGCCTTCGTCGTGCGGCTCGTAGTAGACGTCGTAGCCGGCGAGCTGGATGGTCCGGATGCCGAGGTCCTGCGCCAGCCGGATGGCGCCGAGCATCACCGTCCGCGCGCGTTCGCGGATCGCCGGGTCGCGGCTGCCGAACGGAAAGCGGCGGTGCCCCGACAGGCACATGGTCGGAACGCGGATGCCGCTGTCGAGAATGGCCATCGCCACCGCGCGCCGCTCGGCCTGGGTCCAGTCCAGCCGTTGCAGCCTGAGATCCGTCTCGTCGACCGACATCTCGACGAAGTCGAAGCCGCACGTCCTGGCGAGCGCCAGGCGTTCGGTCCAGTCCAGATTCGGCGGCAGCGCCTTCTCGTAGATGCCGAGGGGATGCTTTCTCATCGCTCGCCTGTCATGGGCAGAGGCCTCGCCGGCATCTAGTTGAGCGGCGGCACGGTGTTGAGGAGTTCCGCCAACTGGCGGAAGCGCGCGTACTTGTCGTGATAGCGCCGCAGCACCGAGGCATCGGGTTCGACCGTCGAATCGGTCGACGCCATCGTCGCGATCGCATCCTCGAACGAAGCGAACGCACCCGAGCCGACCGCGGCCGCCATCGCAGCGCCCTTGCAGCCGGATTCGCTGACGTGGACGACCTCGACCTTCATGCCGCTGAGGTCGGCCACCATCTGCACCCACTCCTTGGAGCGCGCCGGGCCGCCGGTCAGGCGCAGCGGGTGATCCGCTCCGGCCAGAGCGACGATGCGCTCCAGGTGCGCCTGCTGCGAGAAGCAGATGCCCTCATAGACCGCCTGGACCATGTCGGCGAAATCGTGCGCATTGGCCAGGCCATAGAAGCCGCCTGACAGGTTGTCGCCGAGGTTGGAGGCGAACAGGTAGGGGAAGAAGATGATGCTGGATGAGGCCTTTTGGCGCGAGGCAACCAGCGCATTGGCGCGCTCGTAGGGTTTGCTCTCGCCGCTCATGAAGTTGCGGACGAACCATTCAAGGTTGGCCGCCGAGGTGGGGCTGCCCTCATGCACGAAGTACTTGCCGGGAATGCAGTAGCGGCCCCAGGTGTAGGGATAGTCGTTCTGCGGAATCCGGTCGGCGACCCAGGTGACGATCGTCCAGGTTCCCATGGTGACGTTGATGCGCGCCGCATCCGACAGGCCTGTGCAGACCGCCGCCGAGACCACATCGAAGAAGCCGCCGAACACGGGAGTCCCCGCGACCAGCCCGGTCTCCCCGGCCGCCTTGCGCGACAGGCCGCCGGCGTTCTCAACCGAATCGATGACCGGTGCCAGGCTGTCGGCCATCTCTTCGATGCCGAAGAGCCTCAGGAGCTCGGGGTCGTATTCGTTGCGCTCGACGTTGAACAGGTTGCTGCCGGAAATGTTGGTGACCTCGGCGTTGAACTGGCCGGTCATGCGGTAGCGCACCCAGTCATGCGCCATGAGGATGCGGTGGATCCGGCGATAGTTGTCGGGTTCGTTCTGCTTGAGCCAGGCGAGCAGCGAGACCGGGTGGCTGGGCCAGACCTGCTGGAAGCCGCGCGGGTAGGTCTTGCTGTCCAGCCCTTGCGCCTTCCACTGGCGCACCTGCGGCATGGCGCGCGAGTCAGAGGAGACGATCCCGTTGCGCACCGGCCGACCGTCGCGGTCGACGGCGTAGAGGCCTTTGCCGTGGGCGGAGAAACTGATGCCGGCGACGTCGGATGCGGGCACCTGGCTGGTCTGCAGCACCTGGCGGATGCTGTTGCAAACCATCTGCCACATTTCTTCCATGTCGCGCTCGGTCCAGCCGACCTGCGGGGAAAAGACCGGGGCGGACATCGCCGCAACGCCCTTTTCCTGCCCCAGCGCATCGTAGATGCCGCTCTTGATGACGCTGCCGCCGACGTCGATGCCGAGAAAATGGCTCATCGAAACTCCTCCATCTCAACGTCCGCAGAGCGCGGCCCGGTCTGGGCGATCTGCCGGCCGGTCATCCGGTCATGCGACGCCTTTGCCGCCACCGGCCCGCGCCGCCACGCCGCCGTTGAATTGCCGGCCAACCTGCATCGGAAGCCGGTTCGGTTTCAAGATGTACTTTGCCCGTCTTGTTGAATCTGCCAGCGCAAGCCCCGGTGATAGGCTGCTTGCGCATGGGCAGACGACGCACAGCCGATGCGGAAAGTCGTCGCCGCGGCTGTCGGCATGAGGCTGGCGCACCCAAAAATAGCTGATGTTTATCAATTAGTTATGGAGACGTCCCGGGACACGCCAAGGTGCTGTTCGGGCGTGTTTGAGCCGGATATTCAAACAAAAAAGTATCGGCTGCGACAAAAAATTGCAGTGGAGATTCGCAAGCGATTCTGCTCTAGATCAAAATATTGGGGTGTGTCTATGTTCCGCGCCATATTCTTTTGGCGCGAGCCGCTTGATGTACTTAAAGTATAGATTACAACGATTAAGAATAATTTCTTGAAACAACAAAGCATAACGCGCGCGACGACCACCTCATGGGCGGCAAGACGGCCGGATTCCGGCCAAGGGCGGCGTGCCAATCGGGCTGCCACCCCACGGCCGTCCCGGATGGGTGAGAAGCTGTACGCGGACGGAGACCAGGATGGGCGGTGAATTGCAGGGCAAGGTGGCGGCGGTGACCGGTGCGGCCTCGGGCATCGGACTTGCGTGCGCCCAGGCGATGCTCGCAGCCGGAGCCAAGGTCGTGCTCGTCGACCGTGCCGCCGACCGTTTGGAGCGCCTGGGCAAGGAACTGGGGCCCCAGGCGATTCCGCTTGTCGTCGACCTGACCGAGCCGGACAGCGTCGCCGGGATGATGCCCCAGATCCTGGCTCTGGCGGGCACGCTCGACATCTTTCACGCCAATGCCGGCGCCTATGTGGGTGGCGATGTGGTCGACGGCGATCCCGATGCCTGGGACAAGGTCCTCAATCTCAACATCAATGCTGCATTCCGGTCGGTCCGCGCGGTTCTGCCGCACATGGTGGAGAAGAAGGCCGGCGACATCATCTTCACCAGCTCGATCGCCGGGCTGGTCCCGGTCGTCTGGGAGCCTATCTACACGGCTTCGAAATTTGCCGTGCAGGCCTTCGTGCATACCGTCAGACGTCAGGTCTCGCGCCACGGCATCCGTGTTGGCGCGGTCGCTCCGGGACCGGTGGTCACCGCACTCCTGGATGACTGGCCCAAGGCCAAGATGGACGAGGCGCTGGCCAACGGCAGCCTGATGCAGCCGAAGGAAGTGGCCGATGCGGTCATGTTCATGCTCACCCGTCCGCGCAACGTCGCGGTGCGCGACCTGGTGATCCTGCCCGTGAGCGTGGATCTGTAGCCGGGACGGCGGGCAGGCAAGCAGGACGAACGCCACGGGCGTCACGGACGCGCACCAACAGGGAACCGATCACACACGGGGCAACAGGAAAAGATCACAAAATTACCAAGATCACAGGCGAAAATGCACAATTCCTCGTTGATTTCTAACATGCTGGTGTTACGTTTCGCTCCGATGCGCCGGAATTGTGGCTCGAGTCTGTGCAGTTGCCCATCTCGCCGGGGAGCCTGTTTCGGGGGCTCGTCCTGCGCGACAGCGCCTGTCGTCCCGCGGGCGAGACGGAAGGGCAGCGGTTTTTCTCGGGAAGGAAAGGCATCATGAAGGTCGCGGTAGCGGGTGACAGCGCCGGCGAGGGACTCGCACATGTTCTCGCCGAGCACCTCAAGCAGCGTTGTGAGGCTTTGGACGTGTCGCGTGTCGGCGGTGAAGCCGACCCGTTCTACGCCAACATGGCCGACCGCGTCGCCTCGGCCGTACTCGCCGGAACCTATGACCGGGCAATCCTCATCTGTGGCACGGGCATCGGTGTCAGCATCAGCGCCAACAAGGTGCACGGCATCCGCGCCGCGCTGACGCACGATGTCTACTCGGCCCGACGCGCCGCCTTGTCCAACAACGCCCAGATCATCACGATGGGCGCCCGCGTCGTCGGCACCGAACTCGCCAAGACGATCGCCGATGCCTACCTCGACGTCGCCTTTGATTTCGATCCCAACGGACCGTCGGGCGGCAACGTTCTGGCGATCGAGTCCCTTGACGCAAAATACGCATCCAGCACCGACCCGAATGCTGCGCCGGTCTTGCCGGGCGACGAGAATCCGGGCCGAGAAGAAAGGCCTTTGGAGGTGACGACAAGATGAACAGAATTTTCAACGACCCCGATCACATGGTCGAAGATGCCGTGCGCGGCTACGTCAAGGCCCACCAGGATCTGGTCGCGGCAACCGACAATTCCCGGGTGATCAAGGTCAAGTCGGCGCCGCGCGCCGGCAAGGTCGGCATCGTCACCGGCGGCGGGTCGGGCCATGAGCCGGCCTTCCTCGGATATGTCGGCGACAATCTCGTCGACGCGGTGGCGATCGGCGAGATCTTTTCCTCGCCCACCGCGCAGGCGTTCCACGACGCCTTCAAGGCGTGCGACGGCGGCGCCGGCGTCGCCTGTCTCTACGGCAACTATGCCGGCGACAACATGAACGTCAAAATGGCGATCAAGATGGCCGCGAAGACCGGCCTCACGGTGAAGACGGTCGTCGCCAACGACGACGTGCCTTCGGCACCCAAGGATGAGATGGCCAAGCGCCGTGGCGTCGCCGGCGAGATCCTGATGTGGAAGGTGGGCGGCGCTCGCGCCGCCGAAGGCGGCAGCCTCGACGAGGTGATCGCCGCCGCACAGAAGGCGATCGACAACACCCGCTCGATCGGCATCGGCCTTTCACCGTGCACCATCGTGGCGGTCGGCCATCCCAATTTCACCATCAAGGACGGCGAGATGGAGGTCGGCATCGGCCACCACGGCGAGCCCGGCGTCACGGTGATGGCGACGAGACCGGCGGCCGAAATGGCCGACATGATGCTCGACTACGTGATTCCCGATCTGCCGTTCGCCGAGGGCGACAAGGTCGCGGTGCTGCTCTCCGGCCTGGGCGCGACGCCGATCATGGAGCTCTACATCCTTTACGATCGCATCGCCGAGGTGCTCGGCCAGCGCCAGCTCGACATCCGCCACGCCTATGTCGGCAACTACTTCACCTCTCTGGAGATGATGGGCGTCACGCTGACCATGATGCGCCTCGACGACGAGCTCGACCGGCTGCTGGCCTATCCCGCACGCTCGATCGGCCTCACCAGTCTGAAGGGATGAGGCCATGCCTCTTGCAGTCAGCCAAGCCGGCTTCGTCGTCACCGACCTGATCGACGCCATCGTCGCCAATCGCGACCATCTCAGCGAGATCGACGGCAAGATCGGCGACGGCGACCATGGCGTCAACATGGCCAAGGGTTTCACCATGTGCCGGCAAGCGCTGGGAGATCCGGTTCCCGGACTGAAGGAAAGCCTCGCCACCCTCGGCGATACGCTCATGAACGGGATCGGCGGATCGATGGGGCCTCTCTACGGCACCTTCTTCGGCGAGATGGCCGAGTCACTGGACGGGGTAACGACGCTCGACGCGCCGGCGTTCGGCAGGATGATCCGCAGCGGCCTTGACGGTGTTATCGACATCGGTGGTGCGAAGCCGGGCGACAAGACCCTGCTCGACACGCTGGTGCCGGCTGCCGCCGCCTTCGACAGTGCGCGCGAGGCAGGCAAGCCATTCACGGCTTGCCTCGACGACATGGCGGAAGCTGCTCGACGGGGGCGCGATTCCACCGTCGACATGGTCGCCAAGGTCGGACGGGCCAGCCGCCTGGGCGAGCGTTCGCGCGGTGTCCTGGACGCGGGATCGGCGTCCTGCTGCGTGATCCTGGAAACCATGGCGGGGAGTATCGGCCCGAAGGTCGCGTAACGGTTCGGGCGGCACGATGAGCGCCTCGGTCATCGGCAACGACGGCGCGGCCGGGAGCAGACAAAGGCTCGGGTTGAGCCGGTAACGGAAGGTGGACTTTCACATAGGCGGCGGAGTGCCGGCGACAAGCAACAACAGCGACGACGCTAACCGTCCGCAGCTTCCCAAGGAGTAGAAAGATGAACGTCATAGACAAGGTCAAGATCGTAAAGCATGCCCATTCCATCTCGCTCGGCGAGATTCCGAAGACGATGGAGGCCGTGGTCGCCCATGCCCCCGGCGACTACCGCTTCGAGACCGTCGAGACGCCGCGCGCCGGCCCTGACGAGATCATCATCAAGGTCGAAGGCTGCGGCATCTGCGCCGGCGACATCAAGAGCTGGGACGGTGCCCCGTCGTTCTGGGGTGACAAGGACCAGCCGGCCTACATCAAGGCGCCGATGATTCCGGGCCATGAGTTCGTCGGCATCGCCGTCGAACTCGGCGAGAACGTTGCGGCGGCCGGCGAGTTCAAACTCGGCGAGCGGCTGGTCTCCGAGCAGATCGTGCCCTGCGAGAAGTGCCGTTTCTGCAAGAGCGGCCAATACTGGATGTGCGAGAAGCACGACGTCTATGGCTTCCAGAACAACGTCAATGGCGGCATGGCGGCCTATATGCGCTTCCCCAAGGAATCGCGCACCCACAAGGTTCCCAACGACATCCCGCTCGAGAAGGCGATCCTGACCGAGCCCTACGCCTGCTCGGCACATGCGGTCCAGCGTGCCAAGGTCGACTTCAACGACGTGGTGGTGCTCGCCGGCGCCGGCACGCTCGGTCTCGGCATGGTCGGCGCGCTGCAGGCTCAAGAACCCCAAGAAGCTGATCGTTCTCGACACCAGGCCCGAGCGGCTCAAGCTCGCCAAGAAATTCGGTGCCGACCTCGTGTTCAACCCACGCGAGGATGACGTCGAAAAGATCGTCAAGGACATGACCGACGGTTACGGCTGCGACGTCTATATCGAAGCAACCGGCCATCCGGATGCCGTCCTGCAGGGCCTCAAGATGATCCGCAAGCTCGGCCGCTTCGTCGAGTTCAGCGTGTTCAGCCACGACGTCACGGTCGACTGGTCGATCATCAGCGACCGCAAGGAGCTCGACCTCCTCGGTGCCCATCTCAGCCCGTACATTTATCCGTGGGTCATCGAGGCGATCGGCGACGGCCGCCTGCCGACCGAGGGCGTCGTGACGCACGTCCTGCCGCTCAAGGAGTACGACAAGGGCTTCAAGATGATGAAGGCCGGCGACAAGTCGCTGAAGATCGTGCTGAAGCCGTAGCCTTCGCAGCAGCGAGGCGCGACCAACCGGGCCGCGCCTCTACACCGCAAGAAACATGAGACCCGCCGTGGCGACACTGCCAGGGCGGGTTTCCTTTTCATGCACTGCGGTGTTGGTCGGCGCGAACGAGCGGCGCCGCAGGATCTCAGGGCGAGACGATGCGCAGCTGCACACCGCTCTTGCGCAACATCTCGGCATCCGCCGGGGAGATGCCGTTATCGGTGATCACCGCGTGGAACTCGTTGAGGTTGGCCAGCTTGATGAGCGCGGTGACCCCGAACTTGGAACTGTCGACGAGGAGCACGCTGCGGTCGACGGCACCGATCAGGGCCCGCTTGGTCTTCACCACCTCTTCCTGCTGGTGATAGGCAGTGGCGCCGAACACGGCCGACGTCGACAGGAACAGGGTGTTGGCGCGCAGCGATGCCAAGGCCTGTTCGCCGATATAGCCGAAGAAGCCGTTGAATCGCGGGTTGTAGTGGCCCCCGATCGAGACGGTCTCGATCCCGTGGACGCCCTTCAATATGTCGATCACGGTCAGGCTGTTGGTGATGACCGTGAGCGGCTTGCAGCCGACGATCAGCGGGGCCATGCGCGAGACGGTCGTCGAGTCGTCGAGGATGATGGCTTGGCCCGGCTCGACCATGGCGACTGCGGCGCGCGCCAGCGCCTCCTTTTCGGCATCTGCCAAGCGCGAGCGATAGAGGATGGTGCTGTCGACCGAGCTTGACGATCGTACGGTCACACCGCCGTGCACGCGCCGGACAATGCCTTGGTCCTCAAGCACTCTGAGGTCGCGGTGCACCGTCATGCGGCTGACGCCAAAATGGCGCAGCCAGTTCATCAACCTGCGCCGAACCGATGGGGAGTAGGTAGTCGAGAAGAGCTTTGCGCCGTCCGACCGGACCGGAAGAGGGCTTCACGCTCCGGGGTCTGTCGTCTTCGATATCCAAGTCGCAATGTCCCTGCTGTTATGGAAGCAACACTACTCCGTTTTTCTGCGAAAGATAACACCCGCTGTTCATTTGCTGAACAGCGCTCGTGTTCCGCTGCTCACCATGCGGCCTCTTTGTTATCGATGACCAACGGCGTCGCCTTGCCCCGTCGGCTCGCCGGCATGGCGCGGCATCCGCCGCCCAGTCGGTGGCCGTTTTCATCAGAATAGCGCGAAAATAACAGGCATATTGTTGCGATATGCCCAAATTGGGCCGCGGCTTCAATTCTGCCTTCCATCCTGGCATTCGCCTGCCTCGACAATGCGGGCAGCGCCGGCTGAGCGGCGTGGCCAGCCGTGGCCGATACGAATACTGTTACGAAAGCAACAAATCGCGTGCTAATTCCTTGACTTTTGGCCAGTTTGTGATCACTCTAGAACATCTGCTCGTGAACGACGGGCAGTGGAGGAATGGCGCGTGTTGGGTCGGTGCCGGTGGTGCGGCCCCGGAACCGGCTCGTGAGAATAGTCTTCGCTTCGAAGCGAGGCGCGACTGCGCGCCGGCTCGCTGAGGACATGCCGAGGGCAGGGTTGGCAGGAGATGGCAGACAAGCTCTCTGAACTCGCTCGCCACACGATCATCGTGGCCGACACCGGCGACATCGCCCAGATCAAGGCGCTGGGCGCTCAGGACTGCACCACCAATCCAAGCCTCATCCTGAAGGCCGCCAGCAAACCGGAATATGCTGCGCTGATGGACGACGCCGTGGCCTATGCGGCCGCCCGCGAAGAGAAGCCCGCCGCGCGTCTCGACCTGGCGCTCGACAAGCTGGCCGTCAGCTTCGGCACCGAGCTTGTGCGCATCGTACCGGGCTACGTGTCCACCGAGGTCGATGCGCGCCTTTCCTTCGACACTGCCGCCACCGTCGAGCGCGGCGAGCGGCTGATCGCGCTCTATCGGGAGGCCGGCGTCGATCCCAAGCGCATCCTGATCAAGGTCGCCGCGACCTGGGAGGGGATCAGGGCGGCGGCCGTGCTCAAGGACAGGGGCATCGCATGCAATCTGACCCTGATCTTCAGCAAGGTGCAGGCGGCGCTCTGTGGCGAGGCGGGCTTGTTCCTGATCTCGCCCTTCGTCGGCCGGATCACCGATTGGCACAAGGCCCACGGCGCGGTCATCACCTCGGCCGAGGACGACCCCGGCGTTCGTTCGGTCCGCGAGATCTACGAGTACTTCCGGGCCTTCGGCTACGAGACCATCGTCATGGGTGCCTCGTTCCGCAATACGGAACAGATCCTCGGACTGGCCGGTTGTGATCGGCTGACCATCAGCCCGAGCCCTTCTCGACGAGTTGCGCAGCACCGACGGTGCGGTCATCCGCCAGCTCGGAACCCGGCCGCCGTCGCGCGGGATCGCACCGTTGGCGCTTGATGAGGTCAGCTTCCGCTGGCAGCTCAACCAGGACGCCATGGCGACGGAGAAGCTTGCCGAAGGCATTCGTTCATTCGCCAAGGACACCGAGACGCTGTGCGGCCTGCTCGACGCCAAGCTGGATGCCTTGCTGGAGCCGGCATAGGGGCAGCGCAACCGTAAGGGTGGGGAAACCCGGGTCATCGCGACAGAAGGAAACGAGGAGTATCGGGCAGCGTAGGAACCACACCCACACAAGCGGGCCGTCGGACTGCTCCGCGAGAAACCGCCATCGGTGTGGCCAGCATCCAGTCAGGGAGGACGAGCCGACGAATACCAAACACCTGAAGCCAGGCATGTGTGAGCACGGCCCCGTGGTCATGCTTCGCTGGCGCGTCACGGCGCACATTTGTGCCAAAGGGACTGGTAAGGCAGCTAAAAAAGTATCAGTGAAGAGTTCAATTCGGTGTGGTCTCCCCTTGCGGCAGCGTTAATTATTCTCATTCAGGGGGAGGTCCGCGAATGATGCACATGAAAGTCCGTGAAGGGGGCAGATAAAAACGAAAACTTGGTAGGGGGAGTCGGATGGAACCAGATCTCGAGGTCGTTCATATTTCCCAGAGCAATTCCTTCGCTGCCTGGTCCCACGGATATCCGTTTCGGACTGTGCGATGGCATTTTCATCCGGAATACGAGGTCCATCTGGTCGTCGCCACCAGTGGACGCTACTTCGTGGGGGATTTCATCGGGGAGTTCGGGCCGGGCAACCTGATCCTCACCGGTCCCAACCTGCCGCACAACTGGATCTCCGATTTGCCCGAGGGGCAGTCGGTGCCCGTGCGCGGGCAGATCATTCAGTTCACTGAAGAATTCATCGAGAACCTGATGCCGGTGCTTCCGGAGACCGCCGAGTTTCAGGAATTGCTGGTCAACAGCAGGCGTGGGTTGCTGTTCGGCATGGGCACGGTCAGGCAAGTCGCTCCCATGATGGGAGAATTGATGACCGTGCGCGGGGCGCGCCGGGTCGAGCTGTTTCTCGGCATCATGTGCGCGCTCAACCGCGCCAAGGACGTCGAGCCGCTGGCGAGCGCGTCCTATGTGCCCGACCCGTCAGGATACATGTCGACCGGCATGAACAAGGTGCTTGCCTATCTACGCGATCATTTGACGGAGAATTTCCGCGAAGCGGAACTCGCGCGGATCGCCGGCCTCACCACCAGCGCCTTCTCGCGCTCCTTCAGACGCCACACCGGCATGACGCCGATCCAGTACATCAGCCGGCTGCGCATCAACCTCGCCTGTCAGCTCCTGAGCGACACCTCGATGTCGATCACCAAGATTTGCTACGAGTTGGGGTTCAACAACCTTTCGAACTTCAACCGTCAGTTCCTGAACCAGAAGGGCATGCCGCCCACGGGGTTCCGCAAGCTGATGCTGGAGAGCAGGCGCGTAGAGATCGCAGCCTGAGGCGGCGCACATCAGTCGGGATGGTGTGGCCCTTCACATGCGCCGGAAGACCGGACCCCTCCATGAAGGCACCGGTCTCGGACTGCAGGAGCGATCATGTCCGGAACGGCAGCCGGAGGTTCCGGCTGCCGTGGTCAGCGTTCGGCGGAGCTCAGATGTCGAAATTGCTGGGCAGAACGATCATGTCGCGGATGGTCACGTTGCGTGGCCGGGTCAGCATGTACATGACCGCGTCGGAGATCTCGGTGGGTTCGATCAGGCTGCCGGAATCCTTCGCCTTCTGCAGCCGTTCGGCCGGCCAGTCGGCAAGCAGCGCGCTCACCACCGGGCCGGGCGAGACCTGGGCGACGCGGATGCCGTGCTTGAAGACCTGGCGACGCACGGTCTGTACGAAACAGGTCACGGCCCACTTGGACGAGGAATAGACCGGCTCCCACGGAATCGGGAAATGGCCGGCGACCGAAGAGGTGACGATGATGTCGCCGGTGCCACGCTCGATCATGTGCGGCAGGACGTCGTGAACGTTCTTGACCACCGCGTTGACGTTGAGATTGTACAGGCGATCGATATTCGCGCTGTTGGCCTCGATCAGATCGCCGCCGATGTAGATGCCGGCGTTGGCGAGGAGGATGTCGAGTTGTCCTGCCAGCTCAAGCGTCTTGGGCAGGAGCGTTGCGCAGCTTTCAGGTGAAGTCAGATCGATGATCAGCGGGATCGCCGCATCGCCGTGTTTCTTGCAGAGCTTCTCGACTGCGGCCTCGTCGCGGTCGACGAAGACGACGCGCGCGCCCTCTGCGATCAGCGCCTCGGCGCATGCCAGCCCAATGCCGGATGCCCCGCCTGTAACCGCGGCGACCTTGCCCTTCATTTGGTTGCCCATTTCGTCTCTCCTCTTCAATGGTCCCTTGGTTGTGCCCAGCAAAGCGGGGCATTTGGTTGTGTTTCATCCGCTTCATGTCGCAATCCGGCTGCCGCCGGCGGACAGGCCGCTCCGCGTCGTCCGCGGCGGGGAAACGCATGAAGAGGGTTCAACTGATGATTTCCTTCAGGACCGGCGGTTCTGCCGGGCCGCGCTTCCGATTGATGTTGGTGATTGCGCCCGCGCTCCCGTCCCCACCGACCCGGCGGTGCGGACTAGCCGGCCACGGCTCGGCCGAATCTCGGGCCTGCGGAAATCCCGCACGCACCGGCGAAGCGATCTCTGCAAGGATCTGCCCCACTTGAGACAGGAGGCACGAAGAACTCGAAGCGAGCGTTGGCGGCCCTGAATTCATACTCGGCCTGACCTCTCCGGCATGCTTTCCGGCGTTTTGGCGTCAGCGACGCCAAACTCTGAGCATGCGTATTCGGCTGAGGTCTTAGCTCAATTTGTCCAGTGCGGCAACATATGGAGGGGAGCGGGGCAAAAAAAGGTCGGAATTCGACGGCTGATCGGCCGAGGACGAGACCTGCGACAAACGCTCGTTCTCCAATGAGAAGAAACGCTGGTGCATGATGCAGGCGGCGCCGAAGGCGGATCCATAGACAGCGTCTTCATTGAGAACGATGTCGGGCGCGCGAAGGCTTTCGTCCCCCAATTCCCTGATGTGAGCCGCAACGCGTGCGGCCACCAGCGGGTACAACTGGGCCATCGCCCCGCCAAGCACGATGCGGTCGGGATCAACGATGCAGGTAACCTGCATGACCGCAAAGGCGAGCGCCCGCGCCCAGTCATCGGCGATCGTGATGGCGAAGGGCGCCCGGTCCCGCACATCGGTCAGGAAATCCTGCAACCCGAGGTTCTCCAGCTCTGCGCTTGCCCGGTATCGGGTCAATGTGTGGGTCAAGCCGATGGACTGTTCCAGGTTGCGCTCTTCGCGGCCGGGCATCCTGAGATGCCCAACCCCGCCGGCGAGGCCGCGCGCCCCGCGATACAGCCTGCCGTCGATCGCGATGCCACCGCCGACGCCGCTCTCGATGAGGAAGAAGACGGTCACCCCGGGCTGTGCCTTGCTTTGCGAATAGGTTGCCCCAATGGCGAACGCATTGGCGTCATTTTCGGCCAAAACCGGGACGTTTATGGGCAAGGCCGCCTCGGTCAGAGTAGTCAGGCTGGCGTCCTTCCAGCCGAGATTCGGAGCGATGCTGACGTGACCGCCGGCATCCATCTCGGCAGGCGCGCTTAGGCCGAATCCACCGAACAAACGCTGCCGCTCCTGCGGCACTTCCTGGAAGGCCTGCCGCACGGCGCAGGCAATGGCTTCCTCGACCGGCAACCTTGGTCCCGTCGAACGGCTGCGTCTCGCTGCGGACGATGTTGGCGGCGAGATCGATTTCGACCGTGGTGATGTGCTCTGCGCCGATTTCCGCTCCCAGGAAAAACATCGCCTCCGGGACCAGCTCGAGAAGGGTCCCGGGGCGACCGGCATGGGTGTGCCCCGAACGCTTCGGCTTGTTCTCCGGCTGGACTTCGCGGACGAATCCCGCCGCCGTCAGCTCGGCAATGATGTTGCCGGACGATGACCGGTTCAGGCCCATCTTCCTGGCCAGATCGGCACGACTCAGACGGTGGTAGCGGTGCAGCGCACGGAGGGCCACCAAGGTGTTGGTCTGGCGTATGCGACGCGGCGCGGTCGCGAGCGAACTGATTTGCGGCACGGCTTCTCACCCGCTTTGCGCGATGCTTATCCGATATTTGGTGAAACGACAACAAATTTTCATCAGGATTGATAGAATCGAGTATGCGGCAGGTCGGCGACCCCACGGGGGCGCGCCTGCCCAATACTTGGCATAACCATTTGTTGGAATTGGGCATTGTCCCATAGAGACCCTATCCAAAAGGCGGTCGGGTGGGGGTGGTGCGGGCCAAATTTGTATCAGTTCTCAACAAACGTTGCGTGCCAAGTCTTTTTGCGATAGGAGTCCTAATGTCGGGCAAGCTAGTTCAGTTCAAGTGGGAGGAGTGACTATGTGCTCCCCCTTCAAATCGAGTGCGCTGAGTTGACGAGTAGCAACAATTCGACATGGACCGCTTCTAAACTCCGCAGTTTGTACTGCGGAAGGTCTAGTAGCAGGGTTCGACCATTGCTCAATAGTTGCAGCCGCCCGATCGTATCCGCTGTAACGCGAGCAAACGAAGAAGAAGGTTCGCCGTCGCCCAGAGCGACGGGATAAGCATCCAAGCCGGGAGGCGGACTGCGCAGAAGACATCGTCCAGGCCGACCAGGCGAGGAGACCGTGCGCCGCATACGCACACGGAAGGAAATCCCGGTCAGACGGAGCGACGGGCCGCGGAGGAAACAGAAATGCAACGAATGGAGGATCGTTAAATGTATGACAAAGAAAAACGCCTGATTGACGCCTTCGTGGCGGGCAAGATGAGCCGGCGTGAACTGATGAGCGGTGCCGCGAAACTCGGCTTGGTGGCCGGCGTCGGGAACATGATCCTGGGCCAGTCGGCGACCAGGGCGATGGCAGCTGACTTCGACTGGCAGGCCCACAAGGGCAAGACCATCAACCTGCTTCTCAACAAGCACCCCTACGCCGACGCCATGATCGGCGACCTCGACGCCTTCAAGGCGTTGACCGGCATGGAAGTCAAGTACGACGTCTTCCCGGAAGACGTCTATTTCGACAAGGTGACGGCCGCGATGTCGTCCAAGTCGAGCCAGTACGACGCCTTCATGACTGGCGCCTACCAGACTTGGCAGTACGGCCCCGCCGGATGGCTGGTCGATTTGAATGAGTACATCGGCTCCGGCAATACCTCGCCGGATTGGGACAAGGCCGATTTCGTGCAGAGCGTCTTTGCGTCGGATTCGTGGTCCGGCAAGCCTGGCGATCCGGTCGGCGGTCCCGGGGCGAAGCAGTGGGCGCTGCCTTGGGCGTTCGAGTTCAACTCGATCAGCTACAACAAGCGCATGTTCGACGCCAACAAGATCGAGCTGCCGAAGGATCTCCCCGGCCTCATGGATGCGGCCGCGAAGATCCAGAAGGACACCAGCGCCTACGGCATCGCGGTCCGCGGCTCGCGGTCATGGGCAACGATCCACCCCGGCTTCCTGTCGGGCTACACCAGCTACGGCGGCAAGGACCTTGTCGTCGAGAACGGCCATCTGAAGGCCGCCATGAACAGCCCGCAGGCCAAGGAGTTCACGGCCCTCTGGGTGAAGATGATCCAGGACTCGGGGCCCAAGAACTGGCCGACCTACACCTGGTACGAAGTCGGCAACGACCTCGGCGCAGGCGCCACTGGCATGATCTTCGATGCCGACATCCTCGGCTATTTCCAGAACACCGGCGATACCAAGGAGAAGGGCAACATCGGCTTCCAGGCCTTCGCTGCCAAGCCGGGTGCCACTGAGCCGACCCCGAACGTCTGGATCTGGTCGCTGGCCATGTCGGCCTTCTCCCAGCAGAAGGACGCCGCCTGGTACTGGATGCAGTGGGCAACGTCGAAGCAGCATGACCTGTTCGGCGCGGTCAAGATGCAGGCGGTCGACCCGGCCCGCACGTCGGTGTGGGACGATGCCGGCTTCAAGGCCCGGATGGCTGACAGTCCCGGCTATCTCGAGCAGTTCCAGAAGTCGGCGCCGGGCGCGAAGATTTACTTCACGCCTCAGCCGCTGTTCTTCAACGTGACCACCGACTGGGCGGCAGCGCTGCAGCGGATGGTCGCCAAGCAGGTGCCGGTTGACGAGGGTCTCGACCAACTCGCCGACAGCATCAACAAGCAGATGGAACAGGCTGGCCTCTAGCTCTCCCGTGGCCTGATGAGGGCGGTCCGGGACTTGATCCCGGGCCGCCTGCCTGCAAATCTGCCCAGCACGCGAGGGACACCGGCCATCGTCGGTGTCCCGTGCGGACGCGAGCCCCCCGTCATGAACAGAAAATTCCTGCCCTACCTGCTCAGCCTGCCAGCCCTGCTCGTGTGCATCGGGATCATCATCCCGTTCCTGACATCGATCTGGTATTCGCTGCAGCGCTACAATCTTGCGCTGCCCTACCTCAGGGGCTTTATCTGGTTCAATAACTACATCGACATGTTCACCAGCACCGAGTTCTGGAACACGGTCGCTGTCTCTCTGATCTATACGGTGGCGACGGTCGGCATCGAACTGCTGATCGGCCTCGGGATCGCGCTCCTGCTGCGCGTGCCCACGCGCCTGAACAATATCGCCGCGATCCTGCTGCTCATGCCGCTGATGACGGCGCCGGCCATCGCCTCGTTGATGTGGAAGCTGATGACCAACCCGGGCTTCGGCATCCTGAGCTATCTCGTCGGCCTGATCGGCCTCGAAAATTTCCGCTGGGCATCGAGCCCGACGACCGCCCTGTTCACGGTGATCCTCGTCGACGTCTGGGTCTACACACCGTTCATCATGGTGCTTCTGATTGCCGGCCTGCGCGCGCTGCCGAAGCAACCCTTCGAGGCGGCTGAACTCGATGGCGTGCCGCGCAGTTTCGTCTTCTTCCGCATCACTCTGCCGATGCTGATGCCCTACATCATCACGGCAAGCCTCTTCCGGATGCTCGATTCCATCCAGCAGTTCGACATCATCTACGCCATGACCCAGGGCGGACCGGGTGACTCGACGCTGGCCTTCCAGGTCTCGGCCTACCTGCAGTTCTTCCAGTACACCAACGTCGGTCGGTCTGCGGCGATCCTGATGGTGCTGTGGGTCATCACCTACATCATCTCGAATATCTTCGTCAAAAACTGGCTCAAGCTGCGCGAGCGCGCGGCAGGCATGGCATAGGGGCGAGACCGATGTCGAGCATGTCACTGTTTGAAACGATCGCCCGGCGCATCCTGATCGCGCTGGTGCTCCTGTTCTTCCTCTTCCCGATCTTCTGGATCGTCCTGATGTCGTTCCAGACGAACGAGGAGATCCTGCGCATCCCGCCGAGCCTGTTCTTCCATCCGTCGCTGAACAACTACGCGGCGCTGGTTTCCGGCCAGTTGGTGACGGCCGTGGGCACGCTGAAGCTCACCTTCATGCTGAACCTGTGGAACTCGTTCTTCCTCTCGGCGTCGTCCGTCATCGTGGCGCTAATCCTCGGCGTGCCGGCGGCCTATGCCTTCGCGCGCTTCAAGTTTCGGCTGGGCGAGGACATCGCCTTCACCCTCCTGTCTTTCCGCTTTGCGCCGCCGCTGCTCGTGCTCCTGCCGCTTTCGCTCTACTTCACCAACTTGGGTCTGAACGACACCTATATCGGCCTGATCTGGGTTTATCAGCTCATCGCGTTGCCGCTGATCCTGTGGATCGTGCGCGGCTATTTCGAAGACATCAGCCCAGATATCGAGCATGCCTACCGTATCGACGGTCACTCGTGGTTCGCATCTTTCTTCAAGATCGCCATCCCGCTGGCATTGCCCGGCATCGCCGCGGCCGGCCTGCTCTCCTTCATCTTCTGCTGGAACAACTTCATCTTCGCATTGATCCTGGCCGCTGCCGACAAGCAGCCGGTGACGGTCGGTGCCTTGGCGTTCATCACGGCGGCTGGCATCTCCTACGGCCAGGTCGCGGCGGCCATCGTGCTGTCGATCCTGCCGACCCTGGCTCTGGCCCTGTACGCCCAGCGCTACCTGGTCGAGGGTCTGTCGCTCGGTGCGGTGAAAGGCTAGACCGATGGCAAGGCTTGAACTCGACAAAGTCTCCAAATCCTTCAAGACGGGTAACGTGCTCAGCGACGTCTCGCTGACCACCGGCGATGGCGAGACCCTCGTCATCTTCGGACCGTCCGGCACGGGCAAGACCGTGCTCCTGCGGCTGATCGCCGGAATCGAGGAGCCGGACAGCGGCGAAATTCGCATCGACGGCAAGTCGCTGGCCGGGGTACCGTCGGATGCACGTGGCATCGGCATGGCGTTTCAGAACTTCGCGCTCTATCCGCACATGCAGGCCTACGACAACATCTCCTCGCCGCTTGCTGCGCGGGGCATGGCCAGGGAAGCCCTGGACGAAAAGGTCCATTCGATCGCCAAGCTGCTGAAGATCGATCACGTGCTCACGCACGTGCCGAAGGCGCTGTCGAACGGCCAGAAGCAGCGCACGGCGCTGGCTCGCGCGCTGGTGGCGGGGCCGCAGGTTCTGCTGCTCGACGATCCGCTGCGCAACGTTGACGCGAAGCTGCGCTACGAGATGCGGCTCGAACTGCCCCGCCTGCTGGCGGAGTTCAAGTCGACCACACTCTACGTCACGCAGGACTACAAGGAAGCAATGGCGCTGGGCAACCGGATTGCCGTGCTGGCCGGCGGCGGCTTGGCGCAGATCGCCACGCCGCAGGACATCTACCTGAGGCCGGCGAACGTGGATATTGCCAAGCTGTTCGGCGATCCCACCATCAACCTGCTTCCCTCCACGATCGAGATGAACGGCAAGGGCCCGACCGTCCGGCTGGCGGATCTCAACATTCCGCTTGCTCCGAGCTTCGAGCGCTTCCAGGGACGCAAGGTGCGCATCGGCATCCGGCCCGAATACATAACCATCGACCGCGAGGCCCGCGAAGGCGCCCTCAAGATCGAGGTCGTGGCGGTGACGCCGCTCAACGAGCGGGTCGTCACTCTGTTCCAGCTCGCCGACGGCACCGAGTGCTTTGCCTCGGCACCGGATATCCAATCGTCAACAACAACCCGTCGTCACGGTCTGGCGTATGCGACGATCAAGACCGATAGCGTCCTAGTCTTCGATCACGACCAGGGCCGTCGGATCGAAGCAAAGACGGAGTAATACCTAGAATGGCTGGCAGTCTGATCCTGGATCACATCGACAAGTTCTACGGCCCGAAATCCGCAGGGATTCACGCGGTGAAGGATTTCTCGATGACGGTGGAGGAAGGCGAGATCGTCGCCCTGCTCGGCTCCTCGGGGTGCGGCAAGACAACGACGCTGCGCATGATCGCCGGTTTCGAGACGGTGACCGAAGGCGAAATGCTGCTCAACGGCAAGCGGATCCAGGACCTTGCGCCAGCCAAGCGCAACGTGGCGATGGCCTTTGAGGGTTATTCGCTCTATCCGCCCCTCACGGTGCGCGACAACATCGCCTTTGCGCTGAAGGGCGCGCGCATGCAGCGCAACGAAGTCGACAAGCGCGTCGACGAGATGGCGGAGCTGCTGGAGATCGGTCCGATCCTCAACCGCTACCCGGTCTCCCTGTCGGGCGGCCAGCAACAGCGTTCCTCGCTGGCGCGGGCGCTGACACGCAAGGCCGACCTCTACCTGCTCGACGAACCGATGTCCCAGCTCGAACCGCAACTGCGCGCCGTGCTGCGTGGCCGCATCAAGAACTACCTGATCCAGCACGGCATGACAGCGATGTTCGTGACCCACGACCAGACCGAGGCCAACGCGCTGGCGGACCGGATCGCGGTCATGGAGGATGGCGTGCTCGAGCAGATCGCCTCGCCCGCCGAATTGAAGGATCGCCCGGCGAACCTGTTTGTCGCATCGTTCATGGGCGAGCCGCCGATGAACGTGTACGACGCGGTCGTGGCGGAGAATGGCCACGGCATGCGCGTCGTCGTGCAGGGCCCGAAAGGCGGAGAGGCGATCGGAGTCGACATTCCCGCCGACAGCGCCGACGTGCGCGGCGCTCTGTCAATCGGACAGAAGCTGCATCTGGGCGTGCGGCCGCAGAGCATCGCGATCGGCCAGGGTGAAGTTCGGGCGCTGGTGCTGTCGAACCAGTGGCTCGGCGACCAGACCCACATGGTCATCGATGCCGGCGGGCATCAAATGGTCATCGTCTCCTATACGCCGGTCAAGGAAAAGGCCGGTGAGACGATACCATTCCTGATCGCTCCCGAAAAAATCCACCTCTTCAACTTCGACAACGGCGACGCGATCGCGCACGGAACCGAACTCGCCCACTAGACGGGTCTAGCCGGTAAGCTCTCAGCAGGCTGATTCGCGGGGCCGCGGCACTGGCCTCAGTGATTGTGCCGTGTGGTGGCCCGGCTGACGACTGGCGACAGTGGACCCATGACAACGGCGCAGGCGGTGATCTTCGACCTGGATGGGTGCCTGGTCGACAGCGAGCATCTGGCGCTCGAAGCGATCGCAGCGGAGATGCGTGCGCTCGGCATTGCCGCAATGGCCTGGACGGACCTCCGCGACGACTTCCTGGGCGTTGCCCTGTCTGTCGTCTGCGATGACGTGGCGAAGCGCCTGGGCCGCCCTTGCCCGGCCGACTTTCCAGCGAACTTCTACCGCCGCCTTTACGCGTTCTATGCCGTCGGTCTGCCGGTCATCGCCGGCGTGACCGATCTTCTCGACCGGCTGCGCAACGCCGGGTTGGCCATGGGCATTGCCACCGGAGGATCGGTGGACCGCCTGCAGCACACCTTCGAACATACCGGGCTGGGGAAATACTTCGCCGGCAGTGCCTTCAGCGCCGAGCAGGTTGCGCGCGGCAAGCCTGCGCCGGATCTGGTGCTCCTTGTGGCGCGCAAGCTCGGGGTTGCGCCCGAGAACTGCGTGGTCGTGGAGGATTCGCCCTTCGGCATTCTCGGCGCCGTCGCCGCCGGCATGCGCGCCATTGGCTTCGTCGGCGGCAGCCACCTCGACGGCATGCGCGACAGACAGGCCGATCGCCTGCGTGAAGCCGGTGCCGAAATCGTCGTCGCGAGTACCCCTGAGGTGTACGACGCGATCTGCGCCCCGGCGGCACCCGCTACCGCCCGAGAGGGTCGAGGCTGAGAATCGGCCGCGCTGAGATGATCCGGCGGTGGCCGGTCGGGCTAGAAGCCTCTTCCAGCGCGCCCCGTGCCCTTGCGGCGCTCCTTCTTTGCCAGCTTTCGCGCGGCATAGCGCTCGTCGCGGGCGGCCTTCTGCTCGGCCGCGAGTGCAGCTTCGCGCGCCGCCTCCTCGGCAGCGACACGCGCGGCTTCTTCGGCCGCAATTCGGATCGCCTCCGCGGCGGCCTGCTCTTGCGCCGCCTTCTCCTCCCGTCGGACGCGCTCGCGTTCCGCCTGTCGCTCCGCTCGCGCCTCGGCAATTGCTTGGCGCTCGCGGCGCTTTTCGATCATCACCGGATCGTCAGGGCGCGGCGCCGCGTGGAGCTTCGCCAGCAGGGCCTTATGGGCCTCTGCAGCATCCCTGCGGCGATCATTGAAATCTGGATTAGCCTTGTTTCTCATTAGTTCCGTCTGTCTCCATCCTCGTGAGAATCAACAGTTGGTAGGTGGCCTCGGTCGCACCCCGCGCACCTCACTGACACCACGCCTTCAATCGGGCTGCTGGGGCCGAACCTGCAACCCGCAGGCTAGCCGCGCCTTCCGAACGGCTCCGGACGCACCCCGGCGGTCCTGCCGCACGCACCCCAGAACCCATAGAAACCGCGGCTTTCGGTCATCTTCGCTGGTTGGGAAATTGGAGCGGGCGAAGGGATTCGAACCCTCGACCCCAACCTTGGCAAGGTTGTGCTCTACCCCTGAGCTACACCCGCTCACCGGCCGCAAACGACCTAAGCGGCGCTTATATCGTCCCCTCCGCGGGAAATGCAACAGCATTGGCAAGGGCCCGTGCAGGGCGGGCCAGCGGACGCAAATGCCGCTCCGAATTGTAAAAATGCGGCCGGCGCTCCATGTTTACCCCTGACACGAGACCCGCCGCCCCTGTCGGGGCCAACAGGACGGAACACGATCATGAGCATGACCATGCCCCAGACGGGCAGCGGCGCCACGCCCGCGCAGAACGGAAAGGCCGCCGACCTCGTCAAGGACACGACCACCCAGGCCTTCGCCAAGGACGTCATCGAGGAATCGACCCGCCAGCCGGTGCTGGTCGATTTCTGGGCGCCGTGGTGCGGGCCATGCCGCACCCTCGGTCCGATCATCGAGAAGGTCGTGCGCGCCTCGGGTGGCGCCGTGCGCCTGGTCAAGATGAATATCGATGACCATCCCCAGGTTGCCGGCCAGCTCGGCATCCAGTCGATCCCAGCGGTCATCGCCTTTGCCGGCGGCCAGCCGGTCGACGGCTTCGTCGGCGCGCTGCCCGAGAGCCAGGTGAGGGCCTTCATCGAGCGCGTCGCCGGCGCCGCTGGCGGCTCGTCCGAGGCCGATGAGCTGATCGCCGAGGGCGAACGCCGTCTGGAAGCAGGCGATGCGCCCGGCGCCGCCGAGATCTTCGCCGCCACCCTCCAGGCGAATTCCCAGTCGGTTCCGGCGATCCTCGGCCTCGCCAGGTGCCACATCGCCGGCGGCAACCTCGCCGCGGCCCGCGACACGCTGGCCGCGCTGCCCGATTCTGCCGGCAAGGATCCGGCGGTCGCCGCCGTACGCGCCCAGATCGAGCTCGCCGCCCAGACCGAGGCCCTTGGCGACGCCGGTTCCCTGGAGGCGCGCATTGCCGCCGATCCCAAGGACTTCGACGCCCGCTTCGACCTTGCTTTGCTGCTCAACGCCAAGGGCGATCGTGAGGCGGCTGTCGACCAGCTCCTTGAAATTGTCGGCAAGAACCGTAGTTGGCAGGACGAGAAGGCCCGCAAGCAGCTCGTCCAGTTCTTCGAGGCTTGGGGGCCCACCGACGAAGCCACGCTGAGCGGCCGCCGTCGGCTGTCGTCGCTGCTGTTTGCCTGAGGTTTTGATGAAAGCTGGTAACGCGACCTATGGCGGAATGACCGATCTGCCGACGGTCATTCCGGTATTTCCCCTGACCGCGTCGCTGCTGCTGCCGCGGGCGGAAATGCCGCTCAACATCTTCGAGCCCCGCTACCTCGCCATGGTCGATGCGGCGCTGGCCGGCGACCGGGTGATCGGCATGATCCAGCCGGACGCCGCGGTGCCTGCCGGGCTTAGCGGCCCCAGCCTGTTTCCGGTCGGCTGTGCCGGCCGTTTGACGTCCTTCGCCGAGACCGGCGACGGCCGCTACTTGATCACGCTGACCGGCATTTCGCGCTTCCGCCTCCTGGAGGAAGTCGCGGCCGGGACGCCCTACCGCCAGTACCGCATCACCGCCGAGCCCTTCGCCGGCGATTTTGCCGGCGCCACCGGCGAGGCCGCCGTCGACCGCACGTCGGTGCTGCGCACCTTCCGCGCTTATCTCGCCGCCCATGACCTCGATGCCGACTGGGCGAGCGTCGACCGCGCCTCCAACGAGACGCTGGTCAACACGCTCGCCATGATGGCGCCCTTCGGCGTGGCCGAGAAACAGGCCCTGCTCGAAGCGCCGGACCTGCGCGCCCGCGCCGAGACCCTCGTGGCCCTGACCGAGATCACGCTCTCCCGCGAAGGCACCGCCGGCGACGGGCCAACCCTGCAATGAGCCCGAGGTCCTGAGTCATGAGCGAATCCTCGCGTGCCGGGCGCATCATCGACCGCAAGCTGCTCGAGATGCTCGTCTGCCCGCTGACCAAGACGACGCTCGAATACGACGCCGAGAAGCAGGAGCTGATCAGCCGCGCCGCCAAGCTCGCCTACCCCATCCGCGACGGCGTGCCGATCATGTTGCCCGACGAGGCGCGGCCGCTGGAGGACTGAGATCCCGGCGGGGCCTTTCTCAGGTCGATCGCAAAGCCGGTGCCGCGCTTCGTGATCGTGACGTCGTCGAAGGCGCTGCGACCGAGCAGCGCCGCGAACTCGTCGCGCGTATAGGCACCGCGGCGCAGGAAGTGCTTGAACATCAGCCTTCATGAACAGGGCCTCGGCGCCGCGCACGCCCATCTGCCGGGTGAGTTCGTCGAACTCTGCGTTGCTGGCGTTCCGGTCCATATCGATGATCCGCGCCGTGCCGCCGGGCTTCAGCACCCGGTGCATCTCGGCCAGCGCCTTTTCCGGCTCGCGGAAGTTCTTGAAGGCAGCCGTGCAGATGATGAAGTCGACGGTGCCGTCGGCGAGCGGGATCGCCGCCACGCTGCCCTCCTGGAAGTCGACGTCGACACCAGCCTCGGCGGCGTTGCGCCGCGCGATCGCGACGAAATCGCGACTGATGTCGAGCCCGGTGATGCGGTAGCGGCCGAGCCCGGCGAGCGCGATCGCCAGATAGCCGGGCCCCGGCGCGATCTCCAGCACACGCGCGCCGTCGGCGATCATTGCCGCACACTCCGCCGCATAGCCGCGCATCTCGTCCATGCGATGCGTGCGCGTGTTGCGGTCGTACCAGCGGGCGCTGCGTCCCTCGATGCCGAGGTCGCGCGACCGCCTCATCCAGCGCATCATGGCTGTCGTCTCAGCCGCCGATGACCGCCAGGCGCACCAGCGCGGCGACCGCCGCGAGGCAGACGAGGAACAGGCCGAGGCCGACCGGCGAGCCCCAGCCGTACCAGGCCATGGCCTTGCTGGCGTATTTCCAATCGTCCTGATTGCGTTCGTTGCTCATCGTCATCCTCGCTTTTCCGGGCGACCGTCCAACCGCCATTGACGGCCGCGCGTCGCCCCAGTTATCTTGTCTTGCAGATATCTGCATACGACTAATATCTTAGACACTAAGATAAATGGCCAAAGCCAAACCGGAAGTCAAGGGGGATGCGCGCCACGCCGAGCTGGTCCAGGCACTGAACCGCGCTGCACGGGAATCGAGCGCGCTCGGCACACTGTTTGCCGAGACCGTCGCCCGCCAGCTCGGCATCAGCCACAGCGACCTCGAATGCATCGACATCATTTCACTGCGCGGCCGCGTCACGGCCGGGGAGCTGGCGAAGCAATCTGGCCTTACCACCGGCGCCATAACCGGCGTCATCGATCGTCTCGAGAAGGCGGGCCTCGCCCGGCGCGAACGCGATCCTGACGACCGCCGCAAGGTCTATGTCAGCATCCTGCCGAAGACCCTGGAGCGCGGCCTCGCCTACTACGATTCCTTCGGCAAGGCGGTGGATGCGCTCGCCGCCGGCTACAGTGATGCCCAGCTCGTGCTGCTCACCGACTACTTCACCCGCGCGCGCGAGATCATCCGCGCCGAGATCGAGAAGCTGAACGCCAAGCCGCCACCCAAGAAGCGCGGCACGGCCAGACGCTAGATCGCCTCGCCGGTGAGCAGTCGCGGTGCCCCGTAGGCGGCGCCCGAGGCCTCCTCTACGAACCACGCCTTCAGCCGCGGCAGCCGGTCGACCATCCCGAGGCCGACATCGCGGAGGATGCGCAGCGCCGGGTTGTCGTTGGAGAACAGCCGGTTGAGGGCGTCGGTGGCAAGCCCCATCTCGACCGTGTCGAAGCGCCGCCAGCTCTGGTAGCGCGTGAGAACGGTGAGCGTACCGATGTCGAGGCCGAGGCGATACGCCTCGACCAGCGTCTCCGCCAGCGCCGCCACGTCGCGATAGCCGAGGTTGACGCCCTGGCCGGCGATCGGGTGGATGCGGTGCGCCGCGTCGCCGACGAGCGCGAAACGCGGCTGCACGAACGCCCGCGCAATCGACAGGCCGAGTGGGAAGGCCTGCGGCGTGTCGATCGCCTTCATGGCGCCGAGGCGATGGCCGAAGCGGCGCTCCAGCTCGACCGCGAAGGTGAGCGGATCACCTCTCACCAGCCGCTCGGCGACGTCGGTCGGCTCGGTCCACACCAGCGATGCCTGCCGGCCCTTGAGCGGCAGGATCGCGAACGGCCCACCGGGCAGGAAATGCTCCTCGGCGCGGCCGCCGTGGTCGCGCTCGTGTTCAACCGTGGCCACGATCCCCGACTGGCCGTAGGACCAGCCGACCGTGGTGATGCCGGCGAAATCCCTTAGCCGCGACCGCGCCCCGTCGGCGGCGATGAGCAGGCGCGCGGCGAGATGCCGGCCCTTGCGGGTCTCGGCCGTCACCGCCGCCGGCCCGGCCGCGAAATCCCCGACCGCATCTTCGTTGATGAGCGTCACCCCGGCTTCGCCGGCCGCCGTCCTGAGGGCATCAACCACAAGGCCATCGGGGATGACGTGGGCGGCGACCTCACCGTCCGCGGCCGTCATGGCGAAGGTCAGGAACACCGGCCGCGCCACATCGCGCGTGCGGCTGTCGGTGATCACCATCTCGTTGACCGGCTGCGCCGCCGCAGCGATTGCCGGCCACACGCCGAGGCGCTCCAGCATCTTGCGGCCGCCGGCGGTGATGGTCGAGGCGCGCCCTGCCCGCCCGGCACCCGGCGGGGCGGCATCGACCAGCGTCACCGCCATGCCCGGCGCCGAGCGCCTGAGCGCCAGCGCCAGCGCCAGGCCGACCTGGCCGCCGCCGGCGATCAGCACGTCCCCGGGCCTGTCCGCCGCGCTTTCCGTCATGCCTGCCATGAATAGTCCCGTGCTTGACACCCGCCGGTGGGGCTGGTCGATAGATGGCGCATTCCTGCGGCCAAAGGCCAGGCGGTTCGTATGCTGAGCGCCATCGACGTGCTCCTTTCCATACTCGACCTCGAGCCTCTGGAACACAATCTCTTCCGCGGGCGAAGCCCCCAGGTCGGCTGGCAGCGGGTCTTCGGCGGCCAGGTCATCGGCCAGGCCCTGGTCGCCGCCGCCCGCACCGTCGAGGGGCGCATCGCCCATTCCCTGCACGGCTATTTCCTGCGGCCCGGCGACCCGGCGGTTCCCATCCTCTACGAGGTCGCGCGCATCCGCGACGGCAGGAGCTTCACCACCCGGCGGGTCGACGCCATCCAGCATGGCCGGCCGATCTTCTCCATGGAGGCGTCCTTCCAGGTCGAGGAGGCCGGGCTCATCCATCAGATCCCCATGCCCGCTGTGCCGCCGCCGGAGGAACTGCCCTCGGAAAGCGACATTTCCAGCCTCTATCTGGAGGGCGCGCCGGAATCCGTGCGCCGCTACTGGGCGCGCGAGCGGCCGATCGAGCTGAGGCCCGTCGACCTGCGTCATTTCCTTGGCCGCGAGGCGCTCGAGCCCGCCCAGTATGTCTGGGTCAGGGCCACAGGCCAGCTCCCCGACGACCCCGAGATCCACCGCTGCGTCCTCGCCTACGCCTCCGACATGACCCTGCTCGACACCGCCCTCTTTCCCCACGGCCGCAACGTCTTCGATGCCGACCTGCAGGCGGCGAGCCTCGACCACGCCATGTGGTTCCACCGTCCCTTCCGGGCCGATGAGTGGCTGCTCTATGCCGAGGACAGCCCCTCCGCTTCTGGCGGCCGTGGGTTCAACCGCGGCAGCCTGTTCAGCCGCGACGGAAGCCTGGTTGCATCGGTCGCCCAGGAGGGGCTGATCCGGTTGCGCTAGCGGCTGCCTGCACCATGGGCAATCACCTGAAAGTGCCTAAGAAATAATCAGGTTGATTGGACGGACTTCGACCGTTTCTCAGACGGTCGCGAAAGTGCCCGCAGATTCAGCACTTTGCGGTGCAGCGCCGCAATTGGCACAGAGCTTGATTCCCTGAGTGGCGGTCTAGGCCGTCGGCGGCCCAAAAGCCGCCCGGCATGAACCGATTTACGCGGGCTCCGTGTGTTCGTTGAGACGGACCGCGGACTGAAACGGGAACCACGCCATGAAGATCATTATGGCCATCATCAAGCCATTTAAGCTGGACGAAGTGCGCGATGCACTGACGGGGGTCGGCGTCCAGGGCCTCACCGTCACCGAGGTCAAGGGATATGGCCGCCAGAAGGGCCACACGGAAATCTACCGTGGTGCCGAGTATGCGGTGAGTTTTCTCCCCAAGCTCAAGATCGAAGTCGCCGTCCCCGCCGCCCAGGTCGACAAGGTGGTGGACGCGATCTCGTCGGCCGCCAAGACCGGCCAGATCGGCGACGGCAAGATCTTCGTCTTCACCCTCGATCACGTCGTGCGCATTCGCACCGGCGAGACCGACAACGACGCGCTCTAGGGCGGCAATTGGGGGCAAGGGCCGCAATGAACGCAACTTCCAACGAAATCACCAACCGCCGGTCTACTCGGCTTGGCGTTTTTTCCGATTTGTCCCGGATCGCGGGATCCGACAGGAGAAGCTCGATGATGCACCGGATGAAGAACCCAGCACTACTTGGCGCGCTGGCGCTTCTGGCCATGGCCGGACCCGCGCTGGCGGAAGACGCCGCCAAACCAACCATCAACGCCGGCGACACCGCCTGGATGCTGACCTCTACCGCGCTCGTCCTGCTCATGACGATCCCCGGTCTGGCGCTGTTCTACGGCGGCATGGTGCGCAAGAAGAACGTGCTCGCCACGGTCATGCAGAGCTTCGCCATCACCTGCCTGGTGACCATTATCTGGATGGTCGTCGGCTACTCGCTGGCCTTCACCGACGGCGGCGGCGCCAACGCCTATATCGGCGGTCTGTCGCGCTTCTTCCTCGCCGGCATGAGCGTTGACGCCGTCTCGGGCACCATTCCCGAGTCGGTCTTCATGATGTTCCAGATGACCTTCGCCATCATCACCCCGGCGCTCATCGCCGGCGCCTTCGCCGACCGCATGAAGTTCTCGGCGCTGCTATGGTTCATCGGCCTGTGGTCGATCTTCGTCTACAGCCCGATCGCCCACTGGGTATGGGGCGGTGGCTTCCTCGGCTCGCTCGGCGTTCTTGACTTCGCCGGCGGCACGGTCGTGCACATCAACGCCGGTGTTGCTGGTCTCGTCGTCGCGCTCGTCCTCGGCAAGCGCGTCGGCTTCGGCACCGACAACATGGCACCGCACAACCTGGTCCTGTCGGTCATCGGCGCCTCGTTGCTGTGGGTCGGCTGGTTCGGCTTCAACGCCGGTTCGGAGCTGGCTTCCGACGGCCGTGCCGGCATGGCCATGACGGTCACCCAGATCGCCACCGCCGCAGCGGCTCTGGCCTGGATGTTCACCGAGTGGGTGGTGCGCGGCAAGCCGAGCGTTCTGGGCATCTCTTCGGGCGCGGTTGCCGGTCTGGTCGCCATCACGCCGGCTTCCGGCTGGGTCGATCCCACCGGCTCTCTCGTCATCGGCATCGCCGCAGGCATCATCTGCGCCTGGGCCGTGATGTGGCTCAAGGAGAAGCTCGGCTACGACGATTCGCTCGATGCCTTCGGCGTTCACGGCGTCGGCGGCTTCGTCGGTGCGATCCTCACCGGCGTCTTCGCGGTCTCCGCGGTCGGCGGCGACGGCCATTCCGGCCTCATCGACGGCAATGCCGGCCAGGTCTGGATCCAGTTCATGGGCACCATTGCCACGATCGTCTGGTCCGGCGTCGTCAGCTTCATCATCCTCAAGGTGGTGGATGCCGTCATCGGCCTGCGCGTCACCAAGGAGGTCGAGGTCGAAGGTCTCGACATCAATCTGCACGGCGAGGTGGTTCAGTAGTCTCGCCTTCCTCCCACCCGCCGGAGCCGGCTCCCATCGGCTCCGGCGGGAACTTGCAAGGCTCCAAGGCCCCGGCCGGGTACCCCCCGCGCCGGGGCCTTGGTTAATGGCAGCTTTACCAAGGGCGGGTACCGTCGGCTTCACCAGTTCGCCGACCCGTTCCCGCGTCCAGGATCCGCCATGCGCCTTACCCGATCGACCACCCTCCCACTCTCCGGCGGCGGCGCAATCCGCCACGTTCTGCGCCGCAACGTCGGCGCCATGGCCGGGCTGGCGGTTCTGGCACTGGCGGCGGTGGCCGCCGCCAGTCTGGCGACCTGGACGGTCGACGATCCGAGCCTCAGCCACGCCACCGATCACGCCATCCGCAACGTCCTGGGCTTCCCCGGCGCGATCATTTCCGACCTTCTGACCCAGCTCCTCGGGCTCGCCGCCTCGCTGCTCCTGCTGCCGCCGGTGGTCTGGGCGTGGCGTGCGGTCTTTGCGCTGCCCACCCGGTTCAGGCGCTGGAACGCGGTGACCTGGATTGCCGGCACGCTTACCGCCGCCGTGGCGCTTTCCACCCTGCCGGTGCCGCATAGCTGGCCCCTCCCCACCGGGCTTGGCGGAGCGCTGGGCGACCTGTTGCAGAAGATCCCGGCCTTCTTCATTGGCGCCACGCCGTCCGGCCTGAGCGCCCTCATCACCGGCGTCGTGGTTGCCGCCGCGACGCTTGTCCTCATGCTCCACGCCTGCGGCCTCATCTGGCCGGTCGATGCTGGCGCCGAGGCCGAGGCCGAGGCGGAGCCTGCCGTCCCGACGGTGCGGCCGGTCGCCCGCGTCATCCCCACCGAACCGGAGATCGACGAGGAGATCGACGACGACGCCTCTGCCCTGCTGGCGGAGGATTATGACGAGGCCGAGGAGGACGACGAGCGCCCGACGCGGCTTGCCCTGGTCATCGGCCTCAGCGCCCACCTCGTCCTGCGCCTGATCAGCATCGTCCACCGCCTGCTCTTCCGCCGCCGTCCCGAGCGAGACCGCCGACTGGGCGCCGGGTGCTTTCGACGACACCCGCGTCGAACCCCGCCTCGGCGGCCTTGACGACGACCCGTGGACCGCGAGCCCGGAACCCGACGCCGCCACGCTCGACCATGATGCGACCGGCGAATTGGACCGCGACGAGCCCGTCGAGACCAACCGCGTCTCGCCGCCGGCGCCCAAGCCGAAGCCCAGCCGCCGGGCGGTGCGCGAGACCCGCAAGGTCACCGGCGGCCGCAACGGCTTCGTGCTGCCCTCGCTCGCTTTGCTCGCCCAGCCCAAGGCCGCCGACAAGAAGACCACCACCGTCAGCCAGGCCGCGCTCGAGCAGAACGCCCGGCTGCTCGAGGGCGTGCTCGAGGACTTCGGCGTGCGCGGCGAGATCGTCAACGTCCGCCCCGGTCCGGTGGTCACTCTCTACGAGCTGGAGCCGGCGCCCGGCATCAAGTCGGCGCGGGTCATTGGCCTGGCCGACGACATCGCCCGTTCGATGAGCGCCATTTCCTGCCGCGTCGCCGTCATCCCCGGCAAGAACGCCATCGGCATCGAGCTGCCCAATGCCAAGCGCGAGACCGTCTATCTGCGCGAGCTCATCGCCTCGCAGGATTTCGAGCAGAGCAAGTCGCGCATCGGCCTCTGCCTGGGCAAGACCATCGGCGGCGAGCCGGTGATCGTCGACCTTGCCCGCATGCCGCATCTGCTCGTCGCCGGCACCACCGGCTCGGGCAAGTCGGTGTCGATCAACACCATGATCCTGTCCGTGCTTTACCGCATGACGCCGGACGAGTGCCGCATGATCATGATCGATCCAAAGATGCTGGAACTGTCCACCTATGACGGCATCCCGCACCTGCTGACGCCGGTGGTCACCGATCCCAAGCAGGCGGTCGTCGCGCTCAAATGGACCGTGCGCGAGATGGAGGATCGCTATCGCAAGATGTCGAAGCTCGGCGTGCGCAACATCGACGGCTTCAACCTGCGCCTGGCGCAGGCGCGCACCAAGAAGGAGACGCTGACGCGCACCATCCAGACCGGCTTCGACCCCGACACCGGCGAGGCGATCTACGAGCAGGAGGAGCTGTCGCTCGATCCGATGCCCTTCATCGTCGTCGTCATCGACGAGATGGCCGACCTGATGATGGTCGCCGGCAAGGACATCGAAGGCGCCGTCCAGCGCCTCGCCCAGATGGCCCGTGCCGCCGGCATCCACGTCATCATGGCCACCCAGCGCCCGTCGGTCGACGTCATCACCGGCACCATCAAGGCCAACTTCCCGACCCGCATCTCCTTCCAGGTCACCTCCAAGATCGACAGTCGCACCATCCTCAACGAGCAGGGCGCCGAGCAGCTCCTCGGCCAGGGTGACATGCTCTACATGGCCGGCGGCGGCCGCATCCAGCGCATCCACGGCCCCTTCGTCAGCGACCAGGAGGTCGAGGAGGTGGTCGCCCACCTCAAGGCGCAGGGCGAGCCCGAATACCTCCACGCCGTCACCATCGACGAGGACGAGGAGGGCGGCCCCGGCCTCGATGGCATGGGCGGCGACGAGGAATCGAACGACCTCTACGACCGCGCCGTGGCCATCGTGCTGCGCGACCGCAAGGCCTCGACCAGCTACATCCAGCGGCGCCTGTCGATCGGCTACAACCGCGCCGCCTCGCTGATCGAGCGCATGGAGAAGGAAAGCGTCATCAGCCCGGCCAACCACGCCGGCAAGCGCGAGATCCTGGTTCCCGAAGGCGACGAAGCGCACTACAGATAGCCGGCCGCCGCGCCTGCGCCACGCCGCGAATTCGCCACACGCGGCCGCTATCGCGCCAGCGCAAGTTGCTATGATCGACCGCGCGCCGAATCGGCGGCGCGGCTTCCGCCATGGAGATCCGATTGACCGGCACCACCGGGGCGAAACGACGCACAGGCGGCAGATTGGCCGCGCGTGGTCTCGTTGCGGCGCTGGTCGCGGCGTTCTTGGCTGTCCCTGTCGCCGAAGCGGCGAACAAGGGCCCGTTGCCGATGCCGCGCCTCAGGCCGGCCTACAAGGGCACGGTGGTCCGCACCGACCCTGCCAAGGCCACCGCCGTCATCGCCCAGCAGCCCTTTGTCCCCGACCCGCGCTCGCCCTTCACCGTGGCGCAGCAGCAGATGCTCGCCAACATCAACGCCTACTTCAACAGCTTCAGCATCATGGAAGGCCGCTTTATCCAGTTCGGCCCCAGCGGCGAGCAGTCGGAGGGCGTGTTCTTCATGTCCCGTCCGGGGCGCATCCGCTTCCACTACTCCCCGCCCTCCAAGCTGGACGTGGTCTCCGACGGCAGCTCCGTGGCCATCCGCGACGGCCGCACGCGCACCCAGGAGCTCTACCCCCTGTCGGCAACGCCGCTGCGCTATCTGCTCGCCAACCACGTCGATCTCACCTCGCAGAGCATCGTCCAGTCGATCCGCGAAGAGCCCGATCTGGTGTCGCTCGCCATCGGCGACCGCAAGACCGCCGGCCAGGGCAAGCTGACCTTGATCTTTGATCGCAAGACCTACCAGCTGCGCCAGTGGGTGGTGACCGACGCCCAGGGCCTCAACACCTCCGTCGCCATCTACGACACCGCCACCGGAAAGCCGCAGAATCCCAACCTGTTCTGGATAACCCCCGGTTCCACCTTCTGAATCTCGGCCAGACGGCCGCCGCCGGGGGCTCCCCGATCGGCTCTTGAAACGCTCCGGCCGCACCCCATCTTCAATCCATGGCGAGTTGCTCATCATCGGTAGCGCCCCCCGTCTCGCCGAGAGCAGCTCGCTGACACCGGGTTTACCGGTGTTGCGCCAACAGCGCAGAGCGCCCAGCCTCCCCCGGGGCTGGGCGCTTTCTTGTGCAGGGTAGCCAGAAGCGGCTAGTGTAGCCGGCGCCTATTTTTGCCGCCTGTCTCCCCGCGTTTTCATGCCTCTCAGTATTGCCACCTGGAACATCAATTCGGTTCGCCTGCGTATCGGCATCGTCGGTGCGTTCCTCGATTCCCACGCCCCCGACGTCCTCTGCCTGCAGGAGATCAAGTGCCCCGACGAGCGCTTCCCGCACGCCGCCTTCGCTGAGCGCGGCTACGCTTACCGCATGGTCAACGGACAGAAGGGCTATCACGGCGTCGCCACCGTCTCCCGCCGCCCGTTCCTCGACTCCAGCGTCCGCACCTTCTGCGGCAAGAACGATGCCCGTCATGCCGCGGTCACCATCGCCGACGGTGACGCCGCGATCGTCATCCACAACTTCTATGTGCCCGCCGGCGGCGACGAGCCGGACCCCGAGATCAACGAGAAATTCGCTCACAAGCTCGCCTTTCTCGAAGAGATGAAGGCCTGGCTCACCGGCGCCGAGACCGACCGCCGCTCGATCCTGGTCGGCGACCTCAACATCGCTCCCTATGAGAACGACGTGTGGTCGCACCGCCAGCTCCTCAGGATCGTCAGCCACACGCCGGTCGAGACCGAGGGGTTGGAGGAGGTGCGCCGGGTTGGCGGCTGGATCGACGCCATCCGCCGCTTCGTGCCGATGGAGGAGAAGGTCTACACTTGGTGGAGCTACCGCGCCGCCGACTGGCAGGCCCATGACCGCGGCCGGCGGCTCGACCACATCTGGGTGACGCCGCACCTCGCCCACCGCCTGAAGAGCACCGAGATCGTGCGCAGCGCCCGCAGCTTGCCGCGGCCGTCCGACCACGTTCCCGTCATCGCGCGTTTCGCTCCCGCGTGAGGATGGCTGCCCCCGCCAGCGCTACCGGCGCGCCGGGAACGGCTTGATCTCCTTCAGCGCCGCGCGGACCTTGCCCAGGTCGTTGACCGTCGCCAGCAGCCGGTCCGACATGGCTTCGCGCCATTTGACCGCAACTTGCGGGTATTCGCTGAGCATCCTCAGGATCAGCATGCGGTCGAGTTCGAGCACCTGGCTGGCGACCATGGCGGTGGCCGTCGCCGGGCGCTTGGTTTCGATGAGCAGCGCCAGCTCGCCGATGAGCGTGCCCGCCTCGCAGTTCGCCACGATCTTGCGCTTGGGCCCGACCGTCAGCCGGATGCCGCCGGCCGAGACCACGTAGCCGGAACTCGCCCGCGCGCCCTCGCGGAAGAGCACCTGGTCGGTCGCCAGCTCCAGGCGCACCGCGCTGAAAGCCAGCAGGCGGAGCTGCTCGGTCGGCAGGTCGGCAAACAGCGGAACGCGCTTGAGGAGCGCGATGTCGCTGTCGAGGCTCATGGGATTGTCCGGTCTAGCCGCGCCATCCCGTCACGGGACCAGCTTGTAGCCGCCGGCTTCGGTCACCAGCAGCTCCGCCTTGGACGGGTCGCGCTCGATCTTCTGGCGCAGGCGATAGATGTGCGTTTCGAGCGTGTGGGTGGTGACGCCCGAGTTGTAGCCCCATACCTCGTGCAGCAGCACGTCGCGGGTGATGACCTTCTCACCGGCGCGGTAGAGGTATTTCAGGATCGCGGTCTCCTTTTCGGTCAGCCGCACTTTCTGGTTCTTCTCGTCGACCAGCATCTTGGCGCTCGGCCGGAAGGTGTAGCGGCCGATCGCGAAGACGGCGTCCTCGCTCTGGTCGTGCTGGCGAAGCTGGGCGCGGATGCGCGCCAAGAGCACAGCGAAGCGGAACGGCTTGGTAACGTAGTCGTTGGCGCCGGCCTCGAGCCCGAGGATGGTGTCGGATTCCGAATCCTGCCCGGTCAGCATGATCACCGGGGCGCGGAAGCCACTCTTGCGCAACAGCTTGACCGCCTCGCGCCCGTCCATATCCGGCAGGCCGACGTCCATGATGACCAGGTCGATGGGCTCCTGGCGGGCGCGATGCACGCCCTTGGCCGCCGTCTCGGCCGGCACGATCTCGAACTCCTCGTACAGGGACAGCTGCTCAACCAGGCTCTCGCGGAGCATGTCGTCATCATCGACGACGAGGATCTTGCGAACGGGCATGGCCGGACTTTCGTTGATCGCGCCGCCGGCGTCGAGGCCGGCAACTGGCGGAAACCCTTTGGATTCGGCGTCAGATACGGTGTAGACCGCTTGCCCCCGGCGGCGCAAGGCGCCCGCGCCGGGAGGGAAGCCGCCCCATGAACCGCCTCCCCCGCATCATCGTCGCCAGCACCGGCCCTGCCCGCCGGCGCGGGCTGCTCATGGCCGGCGGCCTGACGGTGCCCTGTGCCCTCGGGCGCTTGGGAATTGGCCGAAAAGCACGGGAAGGCGACGGTCTCACACCACTCGGCCGCTGGCGCGCTGTGGCCGCCTATTACCGGGCCGACCGCCTGCCGCGGCCGGCGACCGCGCTCCCCCTGAGGGCGCTCAAGCCTGACGACGGCTGGTGTGACGACCCCACCGACCGCCGCTACAACCGCCCGGTGCGCCTGCCTTTTGGCGGCAGCCATGAACGCCTGTGGCGCGACGACCGCCTCTACGACGTGATCGTGGTGCTCGACGTCAACCTCGCCCACCCGCGGAAGGGCGCCGGCAGCGCCATCTTCCTGCATATCGCCGGCGCCGGCTTCCCGCCGACTGCCGGCTGCATCGCGATCGCGCCCGACGCCATGCGCCGGCTGCTGGCGCGCATGGACGCCCGCACCGTCATCGACGTGCGCTGAGGCGGCTAGAGGCGGCTGTCGAGCCACCCCGTGATGTCCGCCATCACGGCCGCCTTGTCGGTGTCGTTGAGGAGGTCGTGGAAGCCGCCTTCATAGAGCTTCAGCGTCTTGTCGGGCGCGCCGGCCGTGTCGAAGAAGAGCTGGCTGCCGGAGGGTCTTGTCGCCTTGTCGGCCGTGCCGTGCAGGATGAGCAGCGGCAGGGTCATCGACGGGAAGGATGCCTTCAGCCGCTCGTCGGCACGCACCAGTTCGGCCAGGGTCTGGGTCGGCTGGGTCTCGTGGGCGATCAGCGGATCGGCGTCCATCGCCGCCACAACGGCTGGGTCGCGCGAGAAGAATGCGTTGCTGAGATGCAGCACATGGGCGTGCGGCCAGACATGGCTGAGGCCCTTGAACACGGCGAGCGCGAAATCGGGCGCCGGCACCTGGAAGGCGAAGCTCTCGCAGATCAGGCCCGCCAGCTCCGCCTGGTGCTCCAGCGCATAGAGGCAGGCGACCACGCCGCCGGCGCTGTGGCCGAGCAGGAAGACCGGCAGGCCCGGCTGTCGTGCCTTGGCCGTTTCGACCGTTACCGCCACGTCGGCGACATAGTCGGCGATCGCCTGCACATAAAAACGTTCGCCGTCGGATTTGCCGCGCCCGCGCAGGTCGACCGCAGTGACGGCCAAGCCAAAGGCGACAAGTTGGTCCGCCACCCACAGGTAATAGCCGCCGTGCGAGTTGAAGCCCGGCACGATGACCACGACGCCGCGGGCTTTGCCTGCCGGCTGCCAGGAGCGAACGAAAAGCTCAATTCCGTCTTTCGATTGAAGCCGTTCCTCTTGCGGCACTGCTGTGCCGGCCGCGCTGACAGCGTCCATGATCACCCCCTGTTCTGGAAGCCCGGACGAGAGACCGGGCTTGCGAAGCGTAGGGCCGGCCCGCGGCCATGGCTTGCACGATCGCATCAAGGATTGACTGTTCTTGCCGTTTCTTGCTCTGGCGCTACATGCTGAAGGCGTTGGCATCCGGTGGGGGAACGCTGATGCGGACAAGCGGAGCCTATGGCGAGCGGCTCGGCAGAAGCCTGCGGGTGGCTGACGCCCCCTGCCTCATGACCCGAACGTTGCGGCAGGCGACGGCGGCCATCACCCAGGTCAAGGCCGACGACCCGCCCGAGGAGATGTCGGGTTCCATTCCCCGCGAGGACGCCTTCCTGGTGGCGCTCCAGCTTCGCGCCTATCCGCGCCACCTCTATTGGGAAGACGGCCGGCAGCAGCCACTGGCCGCGCTCGCCGCCGGTTGCACGACCCTCTATGACCTCAAGCGCGACCCGCGCTTTCTCATCAACGCGCCCTTCCATTCGCTGCACGTCTATCTGCCCGCTGCCACCTTGAACGCCATCGCCGAGGAGACCGGCGGGGCGCGTGCGGATACGTTGCGCTACGCCCCCGGCACGGGCATCGAGGACCCGGTTGTGCGCGCCCTGCTCACCGCATTGCAGCCCGCCCTGGCGCGGCCGGCGGAAGCCAACGACCTCTTTGTCAGCAGCGTGCTGCTGGCACTGACCACCCATGTCGCGACGACCTATGGCGGCATGACGGGCGCAAAGAGAAGCGGGCGCGGCGGCCTCTCGCGCGCCCAGCGCATCCGGGCCGAGACGCTGTTGCGGGCGCGCCTCGATGGCCGTCTGGAGCTCACCCAGCTCGCCGCCGAATGCGGGCTCTCGACCAGCCATTTCGCCCGCGCCTTCCGCCATTCCTTCGGCACCTCGCCGCATCGCTGGCTCACCCAGCGGCGGATCGAGCTGGCCCAGCGCCTGCTCATCGAATCCGCCATGCCGATCGCCGAAATCGCCGGGGCCTGCGGCTTTGCCGACCAGAGCCACTTCACGCGCATCTTCGCGCGCCATGTCGGCGCAAGCCCGGCGGCCTGGCGCCGAACGATGCGTGCATGAACGGCCCGGTGATGGTCGCCGATGCCCCGGAATCCTAGGCGGCCGGGTTCGCCTTCGCCGCGCGAACACTGAGGAGCGCACCGGACCACGCGATGAGCTGGGCGAGCATGGTGGTGACCGAGCCCACGAGGCCGTCGCCCGGCACGAAGACGCCCGAGGCGAAGGCGGGGATCAACGAAACTGCCGGCTGCGCCCGCACCGTCGCCACCTGAAGCTCGGCCAGCACCAGCCGCAGCCCTTCTGCGGCGCGCACGCCGGCTGCCCGGCCGCCATAGCTGACGATGCCGGCGGCCTTGTCGTTCCATTCGCGATAGACGTAGTCGAGGGCGTTCTTCAGCGCGCCGGGGAAGGAGTGATTGTACTCGGGCACCAGGAATACATAGCCGTCGAAGCTTTCGATCAGCGCACCCCAATTGCGGGTATGCGTGTGTTTGTACTGCTGATGGCTGGGGTTGCCGGGCTCGTCCAGGTTGCCGAGGCCATGATGGACGAGGTCGACCAGCTCATGGTCGGCGCCCCCATAAGCGCGGGCGGTCTCAAGCAGCCACGCCGCGATCTGATCGCCCCGACGTCCGGGCCGGGTGCTGCCGAGGATGATGCCGATGCGGAGAGACATCTTGCCGCTTATCCTTCTTCTCGTCACCGCTATGAGTTGATATGTCAACTCTATGCTGCGAGAGTTGATACGTCAACTATCTCCCGCTAGGATGGCCTGGATGTCGCAACCCGACCCGCTCAAGCCCGAGGATTGGGCGCTCTGGGACATGTGGATGCGGGCGCAGCGCCTGCTCGCCCGGGAGATCGACCGCGCGCTCCAGGCTGAATTCGGGATTTCCAAGCCCGAGTTCAGCGTGCTCGTGACGCTGCTCGGGGCACCCGGCGGCGCAGAACGGGTGGTGGATCTGGCGGAATCGCTCGGCTGGGAGAAGAGCCGCGTGGCACATCAGCTGACCCGCATGGAGGGCCGCGGGCTGGTGGAGCGCACCGAAAAGGGTGCGCGCGGGCGACGCACCGGGATCGGATTGACGGCCGAGGGCCGTCGCCTCGCGGAGAGCGCCGTCCTGGCGCATGGCCAGACCGTGCGCCGCCGCTTCCTCGATCTCCTCACGCCCGAGCAGGCCGCGGCCATCCGGGACTGGAGCGAGCAGACCATCGCGCGGGGCGACGTGCCTTAGGGGGTCGCTGTGCGCGCCCCGAAGATCGCCGAGCCGACGCGGACGTCAGTGGCGCCAAAAGCGATCGCCGTCTCGAAATCGGCGCTCATGCCCATGGACAGCGATCCAAGGCCAAGCCGCCCGGCGATCTTGGCGAGCAGCGCAAAGTGCGGCGCCGCCACCTCGTCGAACGGCGGGATGCACATCAGCCCGTCGATGGAAAGCCCATGCACCGTGCGGCAGCGCTCGACGAAGGCATCCGCCTCCTCCGGCAGGACGCCCGCCTTCTGCGGCTCGGCGCCGGTGTTGACCTGAACCAGCAGGCGGAGCTGGCGCCCCTGCTTGACCATCTCCTCGGCAACCGCCGCGGCAATCCTGTCGCGATCGATGGTGTGGATGGCGTCGAACAGCGCCACCGCGTCCTTGGCCTTGTTGGATTGCAGCGGCCCGATCAGGTGCAGCGCGATGCCCGGCGTTTCCAGGCGGAGCGCCGGCCATTTGGCCGCCGCCTCCTGCACCCGGTTTTCGCCGAAGACGCGCTGGCCGCCGGCAATCACCGGTCGGATCGCCGAGGCGTCGAAGGTCTTGGAGACGGCGATCAGCCGCACCGAGCCGGCCGGCCGCCCGGCTGCCGTTTCCGCTGCGGCAATACGGCCGCGAACCTCGCTGAGTGCTTTCGCCTGCACGCCGTCGTCCCGGGATGGCAGCGCCGCTGGTCGCCGCCGGCCCCGCCGGGGCCGCGGCCTGCTTAGCCCCGTGAAGCGTGCCCGGCAAGGCAGACAGCCGCCTTTCTTAAGCCTTTCCGATTGACCGCGGGCCCAATTCTGGTGATGGTCCGCCGCGACCGGCTCCAAGCGCCCGTTTCCTCCCGGCGCGCCGGCGCTGCATGCTGCAAAGACCATGGCGACCGAACGATACAACCCCCGCGAAGCAGAACCCCGCTGGCAGGCCCGCTGGGCCGAGGACCGCATTTTCGAGACCAAAAACGACGATCCGCGGCCGAAATACTACGTGCTCGAGATGTTCCCCTACCCCTCGGGGCGCATCCACATGGGCCATGTGCGCAACTATACGCTCGGCGACGTCGTCGCCCGCTTCATGCGCGCCAAGGGCTACAACGTGCTCTACCCCAAGGGCTGGGACGCCTTCGGCCTGCCGGCCGAGAACGCGGCGATGCAGAATGGGGTGAATCCGCGCATCTGGACCTACGACAACATCGCGGCCATGCGCGAGCAGCTCAAGGTGATGGGCCTGTCGCTCGACTGGAGCCGAGAGTTCGCCACCTGCGACCCGGAATATTACGCCCAGCAGCAGAAGCTGTTCGTCGACTTCTATCGCAAGGGCCTCGCCTACCGGAAGAAGTCGAAGGTCAACTGGGACCCGGTCGACCAGACGGTGCTCGCCAACGAGCAGGTGATCGACGGCCGCGGCTGGCGCTCGGGCGCCATCGTCGAGCAGCGCGAGCTGGAGCAGTGGTGCTTCCGCATCACCGCCTACAGCGACGACCTGCTCGCCGCTCTCGACAAGCTCGATCGCTGGCCGGACAAGGTGCGCCTGATGCAGCGCAACTGGATCGGCAAGTCGGAAGGCATGCGCGTCCGCTTTCCCTTCGCCGGCGCGGCGCCGAAAGGCTTCTCGGAGATCGAGGTCTTCACCACGCGCCACGACACGCTGTTCGGCGCGAGCTTCATGGCGATCTCGCCCGACCACCCGATCGCGACTGCGCTCGCCGCGGACGACCCCGCGCTGAAGCAGTTCATCGACCAGTGCCACCGCACCGGCACCAGCGCCGAGGCAATCGAGACCGCCGAGAAGATGGGCTACGCCACCGGCCTGTCGGTGAAGCATCCGTTCCGCGACGGCCACACGCTGCCGGTCTATGTCGCCAACTTCGTTCTGATGGACTACGGCACCGGCGCCATCTTCGGCTGCCCGGCGCACGACCAGCGCGACTACGATTTCGCCAGCAAGTACGACCTGCCCATCATCCCGGTGGTGGCGCCGCTCGATGTGTTCGATAGCGACGGCGATGTGGTCAAGTGGATCGAGCAGTTCGACAGCGGCAACGAGGCCTACCTCGACGACGGCCAGCTCATCAATTCCGAGTTCCTCGACGGCATGACGGTTGCCGACGCCAAGGAGGAAGTCGCACAACGCCTGGAAAAGACGGTGCTTTCAGGCGCGCCCCAAGGCGTGCGTCAGGTCAATTATCGCCTGCGCGACTGGGGCATCTCGCGCCAGCGCTACTGGGGCTGCCCGATCCCCATGATCCATTGCCCGGAGCACGGCGTCGTGCCGGTGCCGGACGCGGACCTGCCGGTGCTGTTGCCCGACGACCCGGCGCTCGATCAGCCCGGCAACCCGCTCGACCGCCATCCGACGTGGAAGCACGTCGCCTGCCCGGTCTGCGGCAAGCCTTCGCTGCGCGAGACCGACACCATGGACACCTTCGTCGATTCGTCGTGGTACTTCGCGCGCTTCACCGCGCCGCACGCCGAAACCCCGACCGACAAGGCGGCCGCCGATGCGTGGCTGCCGGTCGACCAGTATATCGGCGGCATCGAGCACGCCATCCTGCACCTGCTCTATTCGCGCTTCTTCGTGCGCGGCATGCACGCCACCGGACATCTCGAGCATCGACGAGCCGTTCAAGGGCCTGTTCACCCAGGGGATGGTCGTCCACGAGACCTATCACAAGGACGACGGCGGCAAGACCCTGTGGCTGTCGCCGGCCGAAGTGCGCATCGAGGGCGAGGGCGACAAGCGCAAGGCCTTCGAGATCGCCAGCGGCCGCGAGGTCACCATCGGCGGCATCGAGAAGATGTCCAAGTCGAAGCGCAACACCATCGACCCCAGCGACATCATGGCGACCTACGGCGCCGACACCGCCCGCTGGTTCATGCTCTCCGATTCGCCGCCCGACCGCGACGTCATCTGGACCGAGGAGAGCGTCGCCGGCGCGGCGCGCTTCCTCCAGCGCATCTGGCGCCTGATCGGCGAGGCGATGGCGCTTTCGCCCGTCGTGCCGCGCGCCGGGGCGGCGCCGCTGGCCGAAACCAGCGCCGATGCCCTGGCGCTGCGCAAGATGGCGCACCGCACGCTCGCCGCCGTCGAAGACGCGATCGCCGGCCTCCGCTTCAACGTCGCCGTCGCCAAGATCTACGAGCTCGCCAACGCCATCAGCGCCGCGCTCGCCATCCTGCCCCAGCAGCGCCAGGACGCCGCCGACCATGCGCTCGGCGCCGCTTTGCGCGAGGCGCTCGAGATCATGGTCGCGATGATGGCACCGATGATGCCGCACCTGGCCGAGGAATGCTGGGCGGCGCTCGGCCACGACGACCTGGCGGCAACCCGTCCGTGGCCCGCCGTCGACCGCAGCCTGCTCAGCGAGGACACGATTACCCTGCCGGTGCAGATCAATGGTCGCAAGCGTGGCGAATTGACAATCGCCACCGATGCGTCACAAGCTGACGTGGAGACGGCGACGCTTGCGCTGGACGCCGTACAACGGGCGCTTGACGGGCAAAAACCGCGGAAAATCGTCGTCGTACCGAAGAGGATCGTGAATGTTGTCATATGACCACAACCGATCCGGGGGAGGCCGCAAGGCCGGCCACCTGATCCTTCTCGCTGCGGTCACGGCGATGGCGCTGGCCGCCTGCACCGTGCAACCGCTCTACGCCCCCACTGCCGCTGGTACTTCGGTCATCGCGTCGCTCGGCACCATCTCGATCGACCAGGTTAATGACCGCCTCAGCCAGGAGGTCCGCAACCAGCTGATCTTCCAGCTGAACGGCGGCAAGGGCCAACCGGCCAACCCCGCTTATCACATGAAACTCTCTGTCGGCTCGAGCACGAGCGCGCTCGGCGTGACGCCGATCGCCTCGGCGGCGGCCTATTCCATCACCGTCGCCGCCACCTATGAGGTGCGCTCGGTCGCCGACGACAAGATCGTGCTCAGAGAAACCAGCCGGCAGTCCGCTTCCTACAATCGCGTCAACCAGCTCTACGCCAACGAGCGCGCCCAGCTTGACGCCGAGAACCGTGCCGCCGCCCAGGTCGCCGAGGATATTCGCATCCATCTCGCCGCCGCCGCGGCCAAGGGAACGATCTAGCCGCCGCCTGCCCCGGGGGACCGCAGTCGCGTGGTTCAGATCAAGCCAGCCGACGCCGACCGCTTTCTGGCGAGGCCGGATCCGGCCATCCGCGTGATCCTGATCTACGGCAACGACGACGGCCTGGTCGCCGAGCGTGCCCAGCGCTTCGCCGCCGCCGTCCTTGCCAAGGCGGCTGATCCCTTCGCCCATGTGCGCCTGGATGCGGCTGCAGATCGCCGACGATCCCGGCCGCCTTGCCGACGAGGCCAACGCCGTGCCGCTCTTCGGCGGCGAGCGCGTGATCACCGTGCAGCTTTCCGGGGCGCGCTCCATCCAGCCGGCGGTCGAGGCCATCCTCGCCGCACCGCCGCTCGATTCCTGGGTGGTGATCGCCGCCGGCGACCAGCGCAAGGGGTCGGCGCTGCGCAAGCTGTGCGAGACCCATGCCGGCGCCGCGGCGATCGCCTGCTACGCTGATTCCGATCGCGACCTCGACCGCATCATCGACGAGGAGACGCGGGCGGCGGCCCTCGCCATCACCGCGGACGCGCGCACCGCGCTCCGCGCCATGCTCGGCGCCGACCGTTTGGCCAGCCGCTCCGAGGTGGCCAAGCTCTGCCTCTACGCCGCCGGCGCCGGTACCATCACGATCGATGACGTGCGCGCCATCATCGGCGACGCCGCGGCCTCCGCGACCGACGAGGCCGTCGATGCTGCCGCGCTCGGCGATGCGGCAGCGCTGGACCGCACCTATCGGCGCCTCAACGCCGCCGGCATTTCGGGATCCGTCGTGCTCGGCGCCGCCCAGCGCCACCTCAATTTCCTGCAGAAGGCCCGTGCTGCCCTCGATGCCGGCGCCAGTGCCGAGGCCGTGATCGCGCGCGCCAGCCCGCCGGTCTTCTTCCAGCGGCGCAACGCAGTAGTTAGACAGCTAACGATCTGGAACGCGCCGGCGATCGAATCGGCGCTCGCCCGCCTCGACCGCGCCCTCCTCGACAGCCGCATCCACGGCGCCATTGCCGACGATGTCGTCGCCCAGGCCCTGCAGGCGATCGCTTTCACGGCGGCGAGCGGTGTGAGACGGTAGGCAAGATGAGCACGGTTGGACGAAGCCTTGTCGGTGGCGTCGCGGTGGCGATGGCGGTCGCGCTGGCGCCCTTCCTGCTGCTCAATGTGACTGGGTATTGCTTTTCGCAGAAGCGATACCTCGGAGATGCGGAGTTCATCGAACGGGCGCTGATTTATCGAGCCGGATACATAAAGGAGCTAGCCGGCGACAGTTCTCGCGATGCGATAGCCAGTTATCTCAAGAGCAGCCCCGGCTGTTGTCGTATGGAGGATGATTCGTTTTTTGCTTCAGACAACACACTAATCGATAGAATATTAGGCCTTAAAAGGCGTGGGTTCGGATTATTCACAGGCTGCCGGACGATAAAGCAGCGATCTTCCCAGCCGACGGGGCTTACTATGAAGCTTACGTCGAACTGGACTGCTGCGGTCATCCCATCCGTGTGACGGGTACGCGCCTGACCGAATCTCAAGCCCGGCGAACTTTGAGCCCGCCCAAGGACAGCCACAAAGACGGGCGGCTTCGGCCGCGCCTGGGAAGTCGCTAGCCCCTCAGCCGCCGGCAGATGTCGTCGAGCTGTTCGAGGGTCTTGTAGCTGACCGTCACCTTGCCGCCACTGGCCTTGTGGTCGATCGTCACCGCAAGCCCGATGCGGTCGGTGAGGCTCTTCTCCAGAGCGCGCGTATCGGCGTCCTTGGCCGGCTGCCTGCCGCCGGCGCCGGCCGTCTTCTTGCGCGGTGCGCTGTGGCCGAGCGCCTCGACGTCGCGGACATTGAGACCGGCCTCGACGATGCGCCGCGCCGCCGCCACCGGATCGTCGAGCGTGACCAGCGCGCGGGCGTGGCCGGCGGTCAGCTTGCCCTCGCGCAGAAAGGCCTGCACTTCCTCGGGCAGCTTGAGCAGGCGCAGCGTGTTGGCGATGTGCGGCCGGCTCTTGCCGATCACCTCGGCCAGCTCGTTCTGGCTGTAGCCGTAGCCGTCGATGAGCTGCTGATAGCCGATCGCCTCTTCCAGCGCATTGAGATCCTGCCGCTGCACATTCTCGACGATGGCGAGTTCGAGCGCCTCCTTGTCGGAGAGCTCGCGCACGACGACGGGCACGTCGTGCAGCCCCGCCCCCTGCGCCGCACGCCAGCGCCGTTCACCGGCAACGATCTCATAGCTGTCGACGGCGCCTTCGACCGGGCGCACCAGGATCGGCTGGACGACGCCCTTCTCGCGCACCGACGCCGTCAGGTCTTCGAGATCGGCGGCGCCGAAGGCCTTGCGCGGGTTGCGCGGATTGGGCCTGAGGAAGGCGACCGGCAGCCGGCGCTGGCCGCGCAGATGATCACCGGCCGGCGCAGCCGGAGCGCTCTCGACGTCGCCGATCAGCGCCGCCAGTCCTCGCCCCAGTCTGTTGCGCGTCCCGTTGTCCGACATTCAATTTCCCCTTGCGCTGGGTAGTCCGTTTCACCACCGAATCGAAATTCGTTACGCTGCCCGCAAATGCCGCTCGCGCTGGATGATCTCGGCGGCGAGCTTGAGGTAGGCCTGGCTGCCGGTGCTCTTGAAATCGTAGAGGAGCACCGGTTTGCCGAAGGACGGCGCCTCGGAAACGCGCACATTGCGTGGGATGACTGTCTCGTAGACAGCGTCGCCCATATGGGCCCGCACGTCCGCCACCACCTGCCCCGAGAGATTGTTTCGGCTGTCGAACATTGTCAGCACGATGCCGTGGATGCTCAGTTCGGGATTGAGCGTCTGCTTCACCTGCTCGACCGTCCGCAGAAGCTGGCTCAAGCCTTCCAGCGCGAAGAATTCGCATTGCAGCGGCACCAGAACCGAATGCGCCGCCGTCAGGGCATTGATGGTCAAGAGGTTCAGCGAAGGCGGGCAGTCGACCAGAACGTAGGAATAGTTTCGGGGGCGACTCGAATCGTCCTCGCTCTTCCCGAACAGGGCGTGGCGCAGGCGATAGGCCCTGTCCGACTGGTTGGCGATTTCCAGTTCGACGCCGAGCAGGTCGAGCGTCGACGGGCTCACCGACACCCGCGGCACGGCCGTCTGCACCGCCGCGTCGGCGACCGTCGCCTCGCCGAGCAGCAGGTCATAGGTTGAAACCTCCCGGTTCCTGCGGTCGATGCCGAGGCCGGTCGATGCGTTGCCTTGCGGGTCGAGATCGACGATCAGCACCTCTTCGCCGATGGCGGCAAGGGCGGTCCCCAGGTTGATGGCGGTGGTCGTCTTGCCGACGCCGCCCTTCTGGTTGGCGAGCGCGAGCACGCGCGGGCTTCTGGGCAGTGTCATCGGCCGTTTACCGATCGTTAACCGTGGTGGCGCGGGGCGCGGATGAGATGGCTGATGTCGAGGATCGCGCCGCCATCGCCGACTCGACTGTCATGTTTTACCAGATCGAAGCCCCAAGATTGAGTAGCCTCGGCCAATTCATGCACAAAATCTCGTCCCTTGTGAAAGGCGGCCGGGATCCCCCGCTCCATCACTGGCGCCGCCAGCGCCAGCAGTTCCGTCAGCGGCGCCAGGGCCCGCGCACTCACCCGGTCGACCGGTTCCGCCCATGACGCGACCACCGCCTCGATACGGCCCTCATGGACGACCGCCGGCGCGCCGGTTGCCCGGATCGCCTGGCGCAGGAAGGCGCACTTCTTGCGGTTGCTTTCGACCAGATGAACCTTCGTATCCGCATGATCCGCGCCGAAGATGGCCACGACCAGACCCGGAAAGCCAGCGCCGCTACCGAGATCAAGCCAGCGCCGCGCCTCCGGGAAGAGCGCCACGAGCTGGGCGCTGTCGGCCACATGCCGGCGCCAGACCTGCGGCACTGTGCTCGGCGCGATCAGGTTCTCCGCCCGCTGCCATTTTCCGAGCAACGCCACATAGGCAGAGAGCCGCTCACCTGTTTCACGTGAAACCGGGAGGATGTCCGTCAGGGCCTCGAGGCCGTCAGCCACGCCGCCTCACGCCACCTTGCGCCCGCGTTGGCGCTTGATGCTGCCCAGGAGCAGCGCCAGCGCCGCGGGGGTCATACCCTCGATTCGCGCCGCCTGGCCGAGCGTCGCCGGACGCACCGCCATGATCTTGTCGCGCAGCTCTCCGGACAGGCCGGACAGGCCGTGGAGATCCAGCTCGTCGGGAATCGCCACCGCCTCGTCTTCCCGCACCTGCTCGATGTCGAGGCGCTGGCGCTCCAGATAGACCGCATACTTCGCGTCCGTCTCGATCTGTTCGGATACGAATTGATCCAGCGATCCCAGCCCCGGCCACACCCGCGCCAGCGCTTTGACGGTTATCCCGGGATAAGCCAGCAGATCGAAAGCCGACCGCCGGGCGCCGTCCCGGTTGATGTGGATGCCATGCCGTTCCGCCTCGTTCGGCGTCAGCGTCAGCGACCGGGTCAGCGCCCGCGCGGCCTCCAGCGTTTCGGCCTTGGCGCCGTATGCCTCGGCGCGCGCCCGCCCGACCAGGCCCAGCTTCAGCCCCAGCGGGGTCAGCCGCTGGTCGGCATTGTCTGCCCTGCAGCGACAGGCGGTATTCCGCCCGCGACGTGAACATCCGATAGGGCTCGGTCACCCCCGCGGTCAGCAAGTCGTCGACCATCACGCCGAGATAGGCATCCGACCGGCTGATGGCGACGCCCTCGCCGCCACCGGCGATCAGCGCCGCATTCAGCCCCGCCAGCAGGCCCTGGGCGCCGGCCTCCTCATAGCCCGTGGTGCCGTTGATCTGTCCGGCCAGGAAGAGCCGGCCGATGCGCTTGGTCTCCAGCGTCGGCCTGAGCTCGCGCGGGTCGACGTGATCGTATTCGATGGCATAGCCCGGCCGGATGATCCGCGCCCTTTCCAGCCCGGGGATCGCGTGAACAACCTCGGCCTGGACCGCCTCGGGCAGCCCGGTCGAAATGCCGTTCGGATAGACCGTGTCGTCGTCCAGCCCCTCCGGCTCCAGGAAGATCTGGTGCCCGTCGCGATCGCCGAAGCGCATGATCTTGTCCTCGATGCTCGGACAATAGCGCGGCCCGCGGCTGCTGATTTCGCCCGAAAACATCGGCGACCGCTTGATGTTCCGGCGGATCACCGCATGCACCGCGTCGGTCGTCCGCGTGATCGCACAATCCACCTGCGGCGTCGTGATCGCCTCCGTCATGGTCGAGAACGGCTCCGGCGGGTCGTCACCCACCTGCCGGTCGAGCCCGCTCCAGTCGATGGTGCGTCCGTCCAGCCGCGGCGGCGTGCCGGTCTTCAGACGCCCGAGACGAAACCCCGCCACTTCCAGTGCCCGCGCCAGCCCCACCGACGGCGCCTCGCCAACCCGGCCGGCGGCGATCTTCACCTCGCCGATATGGATGAGCCCGCGCAGGAACGTCCCCGTGGTGATCACCACCGCTCCGGCGCCGAGCACCCGCCCATCACCCAGAACCACGCCGGCCGCCCGGCCCTCGGCGATCACCAGGTCGACCACTTCCCCCTCGACGATCTCGAGACTGTCCTGCGCCCTCAGCAGCGCCTGTACCGCCTGGCGGTAGAGCTTACGATCCGCCTGGGCCCGCGGCCCGCGCACCGCCGGCCCCTTGCGCCGGTTGAGGACCCGGAACTGGATGCCGGCGCGGTCCGCCGCCACACCCATGATCCCGTCGAGCGCATCGATCTCGCGGACGAGATGACCCTTGCCGAGCCCACCTATGGCGGGGTTGCACGACATGGCACCGACGGTGGCAAAGGATTGGGTGACTAGCGCGGTCCGCGCCCCGACGCGCGCCGCAGCCGCAGCCGCCTCGGTGCCCGCATGGCCGCCACCGACGACGATCACATCAAAGGATCGGTTCGCCTCCGTCATGATCCACCCGCGCCAGCCACCATCACCCCCGACCCTGTTTCACGTGAAACAGCCCCCTCACTTGCCGATACAGAAATCCCGGAACACCACGTCGAGCATCTCCTCGACGCCGATGCGCCCCGTCACTCTTCCTAGGGCATCGCCCGCCCGGCGCAAGTCCTCGGCGCGCAGCTCCAGACCACGGCCATCGTCTTCAAGCGCAGCCACGATCGCTTCTGCGCAACCACGCAACGCCGCCCGGTGCCGCGCCCGTGTCGCCACAACCGACTCTGCGCCGCCCAGCTCCGCCGCCAGCGTCCGCGCCAAACCCGCCAGCAACTCCGCCACACCTTCGCCCGTCACAGACGAGATGGCATAGTCGAAATCCGCCAGAATCCTGGCTCGTTCTGAATCCGAATCGACCAGATCGACCTTGCTCGCCACGCGCAACACGGCGCCGGGCAGGGCAGGGGGCCGGCCGGCCGGTTCCCGCGCGTCGCCCAGCCACAGAACCAGGTCCGCCCTGGCGGCGCGCGCCTCCGCCCGGCGCACCCCTTCGCGCTCCACCGCCCCTTCCGCCGTGCGCAAACCCGCCGTATCGACCAGGGTCGCAGCATACCCATCCAGATCGATACGCACTTCGATCATGTCCCGCGTCGTCCCCGGCTCCGGCGCCACGATGGCCACGTCCCGCCGGGCGATCGCGTTCACCAGGCTCGACTTCCCTGCATTGGGCGGCCCCAGCACAACGATCTCGGTGCCCTCGCGCACCCGCTCCCCCCGCCGGTCCTCGGCATGGTCGACGATCTCCCGCCGCACCGCCTCCGCGAGCCGCCAGGCCTCGTTGCTCGCCGAAGCCGGGATGTCGTCCTCGTCGGCGAAATCGAGCTCCGCCTCGATCAGCGCCCGCGCCCGCACCAGCCGCTGCCGCCAGCCCTCATAGAGCCGCCCCAGTGTGCCGTCGCTCTGGCGGAGCGCCTGCCGTCGCTGCGCCTCGGTCTCCGCCGCGACCAGGTCCGCCAACCCCTCCACCTGGGTCAGGTCCAGGCGTTCATTGCCGAAGGCCCGGCGCGTGAACTCGCCGGCCTCGGCCGGGCGAAACCCATCGATTGCCGACAGCGCCTCGAGCACCGCCATCACCACCGCGCGCCCGCCATGCACATGCAGCTCGGCAACGTCCTCTCCGGTGAAGCTCGCCGGCGCAGCAAAGAACACCACCAGCCCCTGGTCCAGCAGCTCGCCCCGCGGCGACTTGAGAGACCTGAGGCACACCCGGCGTGGTTCCGGAACCGCACCGATCAGTGTTTCGAGTCCGAATCGAACGCGCGGGCCGCTCATGCGGATGATGGCCACCCCCGCTGGCGGTGCCCCGCTCGACAATGCGAAGATCGTGTCGCCAGCCACCGCCCTCACCCTAGATCGCACCCATGAGCGAAAACCTGCTCCGCCACGAAGCCAGCCCCTACCTTCTCCAGCACAAGGACAACCCTGTCCATTGGCGCCCCTGGGGCCCCGCCGCGCTGGCCGAAGCCCAGGCCGCCGACAAGCCCATTCTCCTCTCCGTCGGCTATGCCGCCTGCCATTGGTGCCATGTCATGGCCCATGAAAGCTTCGAAGACCCGGAAACCGCCGCGGTGATGAACGAGCTTTTCGTGAACATCAAGGTCGATCGCGAGGAGCGCCCCGACATCGACCAGATCTACATGGCGGCTCTTCACGCCACCGGCCAGCAAGGCGGCTGGCCGCTGACCATGTTCCTCACCCCAAAGGGCGAACCCATCGGCGGCGGCACCTATTTCCCCAAAGCCGCCCGCTACGGCCGTCCCGCCTTCGTCGACCTCCTGCGCGACGTGGCCCGCGTCTACCACGCCAACCCCGCGGCCATCGCCAGCAATGCCGCCCTCATCACCGCGCACCTCTCCGCCCCCCAGAGCGGCCCCGCCATCGCCCTCGACCGCGCTCTTCTCGACCGCGCGGCCGAACGCCTCCTCGGCTTCATGGATCCGGTCCACGGCGGCACCAACGGCGCGCCCAAGTTCCCCCAGGCAAGCCTCCTCGAATTCCTCTGGCGCGCAGCCTACCGCACGGGCGACGCCGCCTACCGCGACATCGTCCTGGTGACCCTCACCAACATTTGCCAAGGCGGCATCTACGATCATCTTGCCGGCGGCTTCGCCCGCTATTCCACCGACGCTCGCTGGCTGGCGCCGCATTTCGAGAAGATGCTCTACGACAATGCCCAGCTCATTGCGCTGCTCGCAGCCGCCTGGCGCGCTACCGGCGAGGCTCTGTTCCGCATCCGAATCGAAGAAACCATCGGCTGGCTCGCCCGCGAGATGCAGCTCGGCGCCGACGCCTTCGCCGCCAGCATCGACGCCGATTCGGACGGCCATGAGGGCCGTTTCACCGTGTGGACGCGCGCCGAGGTCCTGGCCGTTCTGGGGCAGGGCGAGGGGACCTTTTTCGCCGACACCTACGACATTTCGGATGGCGGCAACTGGGAGGGCGTTTCGATCCCGAATCGACTCAAAACACCCGACCCGTTGAGCGACGCCGACGAGCGCCGTCTGGCCGCGGCGCGCGCCACCCTGCTTGCCCATCGCGCCCATCGCGCCCGTCCGGCCACCGACGACAAGGTCCTCGCCGACTGGAACGGGCTCACCATCGCTGCGCTCGCTTTCGCCGGCGCGACGCTGGCGCGCCCCGACTGGATCGACCTCGCCGCCGCCGCCTTCCGCTTCGTCACCACCGCCATGACCCGGGCCGGGCGCCTCGCCCATTCCTGGCGCGACGGCAAGACCGTCTTCCCCGGCCTTGCCACCGACTACGCCGCCATGACCAAGGCGGCCCTTGCCCTGCACGAGGCCACCTTCGATCCCGACTGGCTCGCCCACGCCGAGCACCTCGCCGCCACCATGCGGCGCCACCACTGGGACGCCGATCGCCCGGGCTATTTCCTCTCCGCCGACGACGCCGAGGCGCTCATCGTCCGGCCGCGCTCCGACACCGACGACGCCACGCCGTCGGCCGCCTCGCTGATGGCCACCAACCTCATCCGCCTTTGGCGTCTCACCGGCAGCGACGCCTACCGCGCCGACGCCGATGCGCTCCTCGCGGCAGCGTCGCCGCTCATCGCCACCAACCTCTTTGCCACCACCGGCCTCATGAGCGCCCTCGACCTACGCCTCGGCGCGACCGACGTCGTCATCATCCAGTCTAAGATTTCGCCGGCCGCCCCGTTGCTCGCCGCTGCGCGCCGCTCGGCGACGCCCAACACCATCATCACGCTCCACCATGATGCCGCACGCCTGCCCCCCGCCCATCCCGCCTCGGGCAAGACCATCGTCGACGGCAAGGCCGCGGCCTATGTCTGCCGCGGCGAGACCTGCTCGCTGCCGATCACGGATCCCGCTATGCTGGTCACGATGCTGGCTAAGAGCACCAGCGTGTAGACCAGCTTGATCACCAGTCTTCGTACTGGCATATTGACCGCATGGCAGACCGCCTGCGCAAGATCACGGTTCAGGTGAGCGAGCACGACCTCGCCGCCGCCCAGTCCTACACCGGCGAGGGGGTGACCGAGACCGTGCGCGCCGGGCTGGCGAAGCTCGCCGCCGCCAAGGCCCAGCGCGACCTGCGCAAGCTGCGCGGCAGCTTCACGTTCACCGTCGACCTCAACCAGTTGCGCGACGATCGCCCATGATCGCGGTCGACAGCTCGACGTTGATTGCCTTCATTCAGGGCGAACCGGGTAGCGACGTCGACGCGTTCGATCGGGGCCTCGCCAGCGGCGATATCGTGCTGCCGCCGCCCGTCATCACCGAGATCCTTTCGGATCCATCGCTGCCAGCCGGCCACCGCCGGCTGATCATTTCACTGCCGGTCATGGAACTCCTCGCCGGCTATTGGGCACGCGCCGCCGACACGCAGCGGGCGGTCATCGCCAAGAAGCTCCGCGCCCCTCTCGCCGACACCCTCATCGCCCAATGCTGCATCGACCACGACGTCGCCCTGATCACCCGCGACAAGGACTTCCGACATTTCTCCAGGCATTGCGGCCTGAAGCTCGCTTGACACCCGGCAGCGCCCCTCGTCGCCCGATCAGCCAACGGCCGATTGCGCACTCCGCGGCGATCGCAGCACCGCCTCCCGCGCGGGCTTCCGTCGCCAGCGCCCGTAGGCTAGATTCTCAAACCAAGTGCGACACCGGCTATGTCGGGGTCGCTATGGGAACAAAGTACATCACCTCACGCTTGATGAGAGATGCCGCTTGCGCGGCCTGATGGAAATGGGCCTTGGCCCTGGTGCGATCGCCGCCGGCTTGGTCGTCATCGTGGGACGATCTACCGGGAGATGGCCCGCATCGCTGCGCCGCAGACTATCGACCTGACAGCGCCGACCGGATGGCCTGGGTGCGCAAGCTGCGCGGCTCGAAGATCCAGCGCTCGACCTGCCTTCGCGACTTTGTCGGAGACCGCCTTGCCATGGGGTGGTCGCCGGAGAGATCGCCGGGCGGATGGAGCTGGACGCCATGAACGACAGCGTCAGCGCCGAGACCATCTACCGGTACGTCTATAGCCCTCAGGGCGGCGGGCCGGACTGCGCGCTATCTCACCCAGCGCAAGGCGAAGCGGGGCCGCCGGCGACGAAATGGCCGCAGAGAGCCATCGATCCCGAACCGGATTTCCATTGATCAGCGGCCCGCCGAGGCTGATGGGCGCATTGCCTTTGGGCATTGGGAGGGAGATCTCATGCACGCCGCCGCCAGAGGGACATCCTCCTGACGCTCCAGGAAAGATGCTCCCGGCTCACCGGCTGGCCGCCTGCACAGCAAGGATGCCACCGACACGGCAGACGCCATTATCGATCAGCTCGCCGCCTTGCCATCAACCGCGGTGCAGACCATCACCCACGACAATGGCGGTGAGTCTGCCCGGCATGAGCGGGTCAAAGACGCCATCGGCCTTCGCGCCTTCTTCTGCGACCCGCATAGCCCTTGGCAGCGCGGCGGTATCGAGAACGCCAACGGCCGGCTGCGGCGCGACCTGCCTCGCAAGGCCAGCCTCAGCGGCTACACCGACAAAGACATCGAAAGCATCGTCTGGAATCTCAACGCGACGCCGCGGAAGTGCCTAGGCTTCAAAACACCAATCGAGGCGTTCGCCTCTAACCTCGGTGTCGCACTGAATGTGCCCCTGCAACGCCTCGCCTCACCAAGCTAATCCGCGCCCGCCGCATCGACCGCAGCCAGGATGAAGCCGATCCGACGCCCAACCGTGTCGCGCGGAATATCGACCGTCTCGTACCCCGCTCCGTCATAGGCGTCGCGCACCATCTCGTAGGTGCGCACTGCCTCGTCCCAGTCCTGGCTGCGTTCCCCGTCCTGCCGGTAGATCTCGCGCCACGGCGGCGCCAGAAAGACGAGCGCGTTGGAGCGATAGACCTCGCCGGCCTGCCGCACCGCCTCCGGCACCGGCAGGCCGACCAGGCGGCAATAGCCGCTGAGCTCAGCGATCCCCCGGTCGAAGAACACCGGCTCGTCGCTCGCTGCCTCGCGCTCGAAATCGGCAATGCCGCGCTTCAGCATCTCGGCGCAATAGGCCGCCGCGTCCTTGCCGTGCACTGCCGTCCCACCGATGCTTGCCTGCTCGCGCAGGATCGCCCGACCGGCTTCGGCCACCGTCCGGAAGCCGCGCCTGTCGAGCGTCTCGATCAGCGTCGTCTTGCCGGCGCCGGGCCCACCGCTGATGATGAAGAAGTTCGGCCGATACGGCACGTGCACCCCCGCCGGTCGACATCCGTACTGCGCGCGACGGACCACACCGGACCGGCGACCAAGCGCCGGCCTTGGCCCATCGCGATTTCCACGTCAGGCAGCGTCGGACGCGGTGAGGCGCCTGCTCAGCCCTCCGTCGGCGATGCCGCGTTTACGTGTTCATCTGCTCGAAGAAGTCGGCGTTGTTCTTGGTCTGCTTGAGCTTGTCGAGCAGGAACTCGATCGCATCGACCGTGCCCATCGGCATCAGGATGCGGCGCAGCACGTACATCTTCTTGAGCTGGTCCGGAACGACCAGCAGCTCTTCCTTGCGCGTGCCGGAGCGGGTGATGTCGATCGCCGGGAAGACACGCTTGTCGGCCACCTTGCGGTCGAGAATGATCTCGGCGTTGCCGGTGCCCTTGAACTCCTCGAAGATCACCTCGTCCATGCGGCTGCCGGTATCGATCAGCGCGGTGGAGATGATGGTCAGCGAGCCGCCTTCCTCGATGTTACGCGCCGCACCGAAGAAGCGCTTCGGCCGCTGCAGGGCGTTGGCGTCGACGCCGCCGGTCAGCACCTTGCCCGACGACGGCACCACCGTGTTGTAGGCGCGCCCCAGGCGCGTGATCGAATCGAGCAGGATGACCACGTCGCGGCCGTGCTCGACCAGGCGCTTGGCCTTCTCGATCACCATCTCAGCCACCTGCACGTGGCGCGTGGCCGGCTCGTCGAAGGTCGACGAGATGACCTCGCCCTTCACCGAGCGCTGCATGTCGGTGACTTCTTCCGGCCGCTCGTCGATCAGAAGCACGATCAGGTAGCACTCGGGATGGTTCGTCGTGATCGAGTGCGCGATGTTCTGCAGGATCACCGTCTTGCCGGTGCGCGGCTGCGCCGTGATCAGCGCACGCTGGCCCTTGCCGAGCGGCGCCACCAGGTCGATCACCCGCGCCGTCATGTCCTTCGAGGTCGGGTTGTCGACCTCCATCTTGAAGCGCTTGTCGGGATAGAGCGGTGTCAGGTTGTCGAAGTTGATCTTGTGGCGCGCCTTCTCCGGGTCCTCGAAGTTGATCGTGTTGACCTTGAGCAGGGCGAAATAGCGCTCGCCTTCCTTCGGTCCGCGAATCTGCCCTTCGACGGTGTCGCCGGTCCTCAGCGAGAAGCGCCGGATCTGCGAGGGCGACACGTAGATGTCGTCGGCGCCGGCGAGGTAGTTGGCGTCAGGCGAACGCAGGAAGCCGAAGCCGTCGAGCAGCACTTCGACCACGCCTTCGCCGATGATGTCGGTCTCCTGGGCGGCAAGCTGCTTGAGGATGGCGAACATCAGCTCCTGCTTGCGCAGCGTGCTGGCACTCTCGACCCCGAGCTCCTCGGCAAAGGCCAGGAGCTCGACAGGCGATTTCGCCTTCAGGTCTTTCAGTTTCATTTCTCGCATGGAGCGCGATTCTCTTATGCGTTTGGGGAAAAAGCACCGACGGTGGAGGAAGTCGCAGAACTTCTGTCCGGCATTTGCTGCCGGAGCGCTTCGTCAGCCAAGGATCGGCTGCCAGCGCCTGTCTGCTTGTGCGGTTGGGCCGCAAGATAATGGCTCGCACCCGCCACCGCAAGGCCGAAAGCACCTCAGCCGATTTCGCCGTTCAGAACGGCCGCACGATCACCAGGATGACGATGCCGATCATCAGCAGCGTCGGCACTTCGTTCATGAACCGGTAGAAGCGCTGCGGCCGCTCGTTGCGGTCCTCGGCGAACTCCTTCACCGAGTTGGCGTAGAACCAGTGCACCCAGGTCAGGGTCGCCGCCAGCAACAGCTTGAGCTGGAACCACAAATCACCGAACAGACCCTGCTCCGAGCCGAGCCACAGGCCGGCGCTCCAGCTCGCGATCATCGCCGGAACCATGATCGCCGTGTAGAGCCGCCGCTCCATCACCTTGAAGGTTTCCGATTGCTCTGACCCCGCCACCGCCTCGCAGTGGTAGATGAACAGCCGCGGCAGATAGAGCAGCCCCGCCATCCACGAGATGATCGCCACGATGTGCAGCGCCTTCATCCACAGGTAGCCGCCCCCCGGGATCAGCCACAGGAACAGACCGGTCACCACCGCCGCGATGATCGCCGCCCTCAACATCCCCATTCCCGGCGATGTCACCATGATGCGCGCACCAGCTCTACCAGACGTTGCACATTGTCGATCGGCGTGTCCGGCAGGATGCCGTGCCCCAGGTTGAAGATGAAGCGGCCATCGCCCAGGCCTGCGCGTATTCGCCGCACCGCCCGCTCCAGCGCCTCGCCACCGGCTTTCAGTACCATCGGATCGAGATTGCCCTGCACCACCGCACGCGGCTGCAACCGCTCACGGGCATAGTCCACCGGCACCCCCCAGTCGATCGAAACCCCATCGACGCCGGTCGCCTCGACGTAGCGCTCGAACTTGGCGCCGGCACCCCGCGGAAAACCGATCACCTTGGCTTCAGGATGCGCGGCCTTCACCCGCCGCACGATCTCGGCCGTCGGCGCGATGCACCAGCGTTCGAACCCGTCCTCGTCAAGCACGCCTGCCCAAGTGTCGAAGATCTGCACCACATCGACACCGGCGGCGAGTTGCGCCACCAGATAATCGGCCGACGCTTCCACCAGGCGGTCGATCAACGTCTGGAACGCACCCGGCTGCGCCAGCGCAAAGGCGCGGGCAGGGGCCTGGTCTGCCGTTCCCTGGCCCGCAACCATATAGGTCGCCACGGTCCACGGCGCCCCACAGAAGCCGATCAGCGTCCTGCGCGCTACCCAGCGACCGCCGTACCCGCTGCACCGTCTCCAGCACCGGTGCCAGAACCTTCTCGGCACCGTCGCTACCCAGCGCAGCAATGCCTGCTTCATCAATCGGATCGAGCCGCGGGCCTTCTCCTTCGACGAACCAGACCCGCCGCCCGAGCGCCAACGGCACCACCAGGATGTCGGAAAACAGGATCGTCGCATCCAAATCGAAGCGCTCGACCGGCTGCAACGTCACCACACTGGCGAGCTCCGGATTGAAGCAGAGGTCAAGGAACGATCCGGCCTTGGCCCGCACTGCACGATATTCCGGCAGATAGCGTCCTGCCTGCCGCATCAGCCAGATCGGTGGTGGTGATAGACGCGCTCCATCGAGGACGGCACGGACCTTGCCATGGGAAAAGGCAGGAAGGTTGTTCTCCCCTCCCTCACTAAAAAGTCTTGAATCTTCTTTTTGTTTCATTTTGACCGTGGATTACCGTCAGGCAGGTCGGTCCTCAAAGGTGGTACCGTCAACCTGGGCGGCTGATGAGCGGGATAGAGAGCATACGATTCCGCCGATGGAGAACAAGCAGTGCCGAAGACCCTCGTGTTAAGAAAGCGTTAACCATAAATATGGCCTGGCTGAACGGTGCACTTACGGTGGATAAGCTGTGGAAATCCCGGGATTTCGGCGGATTCCCCCATACTTGCCGGATTGCGGCAGAACCGCCGGCACAGGCGCAAGCCTGTTGATCGAATCCTGCGCTTTCGGGAGAGTGCAGGCAGTTTCCGCGTCGAATGCCCGGATAGCGGTCCGTCGTGCACAGGGCAGGGGATAAGGGCGTGCAGAACCGAGCGAACTTCTTTCACCTCCACATGATTTCCGATGCGACGGGCGAGACCCTGATGACCGTCAGCCGCGCGTCTGCGGCGCAGTTCGCCCAGACGCGCGCGGTCGAGCACGTCCACGCGCTGGTGCGCACCGAGAAGCAGCTCGAGCGCGTCCTCACCGAGATCGAGGCCGAGCCGGGCATCGTCCTCTACACCCTGGTCGATCACAAGCTCAGCGAGAAGCTCGAGGCCCATTGCCATGCGCTGGGCATTCCCTGCGTGTCGGTGCTCGAGCCGATCTTCCAGGTCATGCAGGCCTATCTCGGCGCCGCCAGCGATCGCCGCATCGGCGCCCAGCACTCGCTCGATGCCGACTACTTCCACCGCATCGACGCGCTCAACTTCACCATGATGCACGATGACGGGCAGCTCGCCGGCCGCCTGGAGGATGCCGACGTGGTCCTCGTCGGCGTCAGCCGCACGTCGAAGACGCCGACCTCCATCTACCTCGCCAATCGCGGCATCCGCACCGCCAACGTTCCCCTGGTGCCCAATATCCCGCTGCCGCCGGACGTGGAAAACATCAAGAAGCCGCTGGTCGTCGGCCTGGTCGCCAGCCCCGAGCGCATCATCGCGCTGCGCGAGAACCGCATCCTCAGCCTCAACGCCAGCCAGCCGAACCTCGCTTATACCGACAAGGCGTCGGTCGCCGATGAGATCACCTACACGCGCAAGCTCTGCGCCAAGCATGGCTGGGCGGTCATCGACGTCACCCGCCGGTCGATCGAGGAGACGGCGGCGGCGATCATGAACCTCCATCGTGAGCACCGCGCGGCGCGGGATGCCGGGCCTGGCAGCCAGTGACGCCCATCGTCTTGGCCTCGGGCAGTCCGGCGCGGCGGACGCTGCTCACCAATGCCGGCCTTGCCTTCACCGTCGAACCCGCGACGCTCGACGAGCGCGCGATCGAAGCGCCGCTGCTGGCGCGTGGCGCCACACCGGCCGAGATTGCCGCCGCGCTCGCCGACGCCAAGGCGGCGGAGGTTAGCCGCCGCCAGCCCGAAGCCTATGTCATCGGCGCCGACCAGACGCTTGATTGCGACGGCCACCGCGGCACCAAGTCGGAAAGCCTCGCCGAGGCGCGCGCCCAGTTGCAGCGTCTTGCCGGCCGCTCCCACCAGCTCCATTCGGCGGTTGCCGTCGCCCGTGGCGGCGCCGTGCGCTGGCGCAATCGCGACAGCGCCACGCTCACCATGCGGCGGCTGACCGCGGCCGAGATCGACGCCTATCTCGGCCGCGTCGGCGAGACCGCGTTGAAGAGCGTCGGCGTCTACCAGCTCGAGGGCGAGGGCATCCGCCTGTTCGACGCGATCGACGGCAACTATTTCACCATCCTCGGCCTGCCCCTGCTGCCGCTTCTGGCGTATCTGAGGGGCGAGGGAGCGATCCAATGAACCGTCCGGCGCCGTCATGGTGAAGCCCGTCGCCTGCGTCATCGGCTGGCCGGTCAAGCATTCGCGCTCGCCGGTGATCCACCGTTTCTGGCTGAATGAGCTCGGCCTTGCCGGCGACTATGTCATCGAGCCGGTCGAGCCGGAGCGCATCGTTGCCTTCTTCGCCCGCCTGCCGGCAAGCGGCCTCGTCGGTTGCAACGTCACCGTGCCGCACAAGGAGGCGGCCTTCGCTGCGGTCACCCGGCGCGAGGCGGCGGCGGAAGAGACCGGCGCCCTCAACACCATCTGGATCGAGGAGGGCAGGCTCGTCGGCACCAATACCGACCCCATCGGCTTCCTCGCCAACCTCGATCAGGAGGCGCCGGGCTGGGATGCCGATGCCGGCCCGGCCGTGGTGCTCGGCGCCGGCGGCGCGGCGCGGGCGGTTGTCTGGGCGCTGATCCAGCGCGGCTTTGCGCCGGTCACCGTGGTCAACCGCACGCGCGAGCGGGCCGAGGCTCTGGCCCGCCGCTTCGGGCCGGCGGTGGAGGTCTCCGGCTGGGAGGCCCTGCCCGACCGTCTTTCCGATGCGCGCGTGCTGGTCAACACCACCACCCTTGGCATGCACGGCCAGCCGCTGCTCGAGGTCGATGTCTCGCGCCTGCCTGCCGGCGCCGTGGTCAACGACCTCGTCTACGTGCCGTCGGATACGCCGTTGATCACCAGCGCGCGGGTCGCGGGCCTCACGGCCGTCGGCGGCCTCGGCATGCTGCTGCACCAGGCGGTGCCGGGCTTTGAACATTGGTTCGGCAGGCGGCCGACGGTGACGCCGGCGTTGCGCGCTGCCGTGCAGAAGTCGATCGAGGCCGGCTGATGCTCGTCCTTGGCCTCACCGGTTCGCTCGGCATGGGCAAGTCGACGGCGGCGGCGATGTTTGCCCGCGCCGGCATTCCGATCTTCGATGCCGACCACGTCGTCCATGCGCTCTATGCCAAGGGCGGGGCCGCCGTGGCGCCCGTCGAGGCGGCCTTCCCCGGCATGACCGTCGATGGCGCCATCGATCGCACCCGCCTCGGCCGGCGCGTGGTCAGCGATGCGGCTGCCTTTGCCCGGCTGGAATCGATCGTTCATCCGCTGGTGCGCCAGGCGGAGAATGCCTTCCGCGCCCGCGCCGCGCGCGAGGGGCGCCGCATCGTGCTTCTCGACATGCCGCTGTTTTTCGAGATTCATGCCGACACCCGCGTCGATGCCGTCGTCGTGGTGTCGACCACGTTCGAGCGCCAGCGTCAGCGGGTGCTCGAACGGCCGGGCATGACCGAGCAGCGCTTCACCGCCCTGCTGGCGCGCCAGGTGCCCGACGCCGAGAAGCGCGCCCGCGCCCATTTCATCATCGATACCGGCGGCACCCATGCCGATGCCGAACGGCAGATCGGCGAGCTCTTGCGCGCCGTCGCCGGCATGGCCCAGGGGCGCTGAAGCAATTCCAGGAAAAGTGGACACGACTTTTCCGTCCGCAATTGCGTGCAATCTAGGAAATGGAGCGGATCGCCGATTCCGTGAAACGGTGCCTCTAGCCGCGGTAACCTTCGACGGTCCCCGGCGGCCTCAGCTCGGCATCATCCGGGTCCTCGCCGAATTCGCGCTTGGCCCGCCGCTGGCGCAGCAGATCCCAATACTGGTCGAGCGCCACGTTGATGGCCATCAGGCGCTGGCGCTCCGCTTCGGACAGGTCGCCCTTCTGGTAGAGGAAATGCTCCTCCTCGGTGAGCGCCTTGATGTGGTCGAGCACGGACTGGTCGGTGGCCATCTTCGGTCTCCTACAGCATGGCTAGGCCCGCATGTCGGCCGAGCGGGAAGGCCCGGTCGATATCCGCGATCTCGGCGTCGGTCAATGCAATGTCGCCAGCGCCAGCGTTCTCCGCAACATGCAGCGGGCTGGCGGCTTTGGGAATAGCGAAGAGCGACCGCCGCCTGGTGAGAAACGCCAGCGCCACCTGCCGCGGCGTCGCCCCGCGGGCGCTGGCGACCCGGGCGATCACCTCCCCGCCCGCGCTCCGCGCGGGAAAATCGCCGCTGCCGAACGGGCTGTAGCCGACCACCGCCACGCCATGCGCCTCGCACCAGGGGATGACCGCGTGCTCGATGCCGCGCTCTTCCAGGTGGTAGAGCACCTGGTTGCAGGCGATTGACCCATCGCCGGCGATGCGCCGCGCCGCCTCCAGGTGCGGCTCGTCGAAGTTGCTGAGGCCCCAGGACAGGATCTTGCCGTCCGTCTTCAGGTCTTCGAAGGCAGCGATGGTGTCCTCCAGCGCAAAGCGGCCGCGCCAGTGCAACAGGTAGCAGTCGAGCCGGTCGGTCCTGAGCCGCTTGAGCGAGGCCTCGCAGGCGGCGACCGTGCCGGCGCGCGATGCGTTCTGCGGCATCACCTTGGAGACCAGAAAGACCGCGTCGCGCCGGCCGGCGATCGCCTCGCCGACGATCTCCTCGGCGGCGCCGGAGCCGTAAAGCTCGGCCGTGTCGACATGGCTGAGGCCGAGGTCGAGACCGCGCCGGAGTGCAGCGATGGCCGCCGCCCGTGGTGCCTGCTCGAGGTACCACGTTCCCTGGCCGATGACCGGCACATCGCTGCCGGTCGGGCCGAACCTTCGTTTCTGCATACCTCACCTCTCACGAGGCCGTTGCGCGCGGGTCTTCCCCGCCGGTGCGGCTGGTCCCTTCAATTCGTGCATTGAGCTTTGCCACATTTCAGGGAAAGATGAAGATATCGCAACCGGCTGCAAGGGGCATTTGGTGTGTTCCTTGCTCAGTGTGCTCCTGGGGGAAGTGAGTAAGCGGGGAGGTGTGCCATGCGACGGCTTGTTCAGATCGCGTCGATTGTTCTCGCAGTGTTTGTCATCGCTCTTGGCGTCGCGCCGGCAGGCGCCGCCGATTCTCAGACCGTCGCCAAGGCTCTTGCCAAAGCCGTCGCCAAGGACAGCACGACGCCGCCCATCTACATCATGCGCGGTGGTCTCAACATCTTCTCCACCGGCATGGACGTCCTGGCGAAGGAGCTGACCGACAAGGGCTATCCCGCCATCTCCGATGGTTTCATGGCCTGGCGCGCCGAGATGGACAAGGAGGTCGCTGCCTACAAGGCCCATCCCTATCCGATCATCATCATCGGCCACTCCTACGGCGCCGATACCGCCCTGCTGATGGCCTATAAGCTCAAGGACGCCAATGTTCGCGTCGCGCTGCTGGTGTTCTACGACCTGACGGATTCCGGCAGGGTGCCGGCCAATGTCGACCATGTGCTGAACTTCCGCTCGTCGTCGGCGACCGGCATCAACGTGACCGTCACCGGCGGTTTCGGCTTCACCGGCACCATCGAAAACGTCACCCGCGCGGACCTCAACCACCTCAACGTGGACAAGGCGGAAGACCTGCACGCGCAGACGATCGACGCCATTGCGAAGCTTATGGGCACGCCCACCAAGACCGCCAAGGAATAGCGCAAGGCGCAGCCATCCGGCCCTTGCGCCGCGCGGCGCAAGCCGCCACCATCGAAGACGAATCATGCGCGAAATCGTCTTCGACACTGAAACCACCGGGCTTGAGCCGCAGAACGGCGACCGTATCGTCGAGATCGGCGCCATCGAGCTGGTCAACCACATCCCGACCGGCAGGCATTTCCATGCCTATCTCAACCCGGAGCGGCCGATGCCGCTTGAGGCCGCCCGCATCCACGGCCTCGACGACGCCTTCCTCAGGGACAAGCCGCGCTTCGCCGAGGTCGCCGGGGAGCTCGTCACCTTCCTCGAAGATGGCAACCTGATCGCCCACAATGCCAGCTTCGACATGGGCTTCATTAATGCCGAGCTCGCCCGCCTCGGCCGTCCGCCGATCTCCGACGAGCGGGTGATCGACACGCTGGTGCTGGCGCGCCGCAAGCACCCGGGCAGCCCCGCTTCGCTCGATGCGCTGCTCTCGCGCTACCAGATCGATGCCTCGCGCCGCACGCTGCATGGCGCCCTGCTCGATGCCGAGCTCCTGTCGGAGGTCTATATCGAGCTGATCGGCGGCCGCCAGGCGGCGCTCACCCTCGGCGAGGAGCCGGAGGCGCCGACCATCGCCACCGCTCATCATGCGGTTGTCGTCGGCGAGCGGCCGGCGCCGCGCAGCTTCGCGCTGAGCCCTGCGGAACGCGCCGCCCACGCCGCGGCGCTCGCCCGCCTCGGCGACAAGGCGATCTGGCGCGATTATCTGAAGGACGCCGAGGCTGCGGCCTGACGTCGACCGTCCAACGCCCTATGTTGCGGGCCTGATCTTCCTGTCCGTGGGGCCTCCCGTCGCGTGATTCCCTTTTCGCTTCTCGATCTGGCGCCGATCGTCGCCGGCGGCACGCCCGCCCGGTCGCTCGCCAACACCCTCGATCTCGCCCGCCACGCCGAAGGCTGGGGCTATCGCCGCTACTGGCTCGCCGAGCACCACAACATGCCGGGCATCGCCAGTTCCGCCACCGCGGTCGTCATCGGCCACGTCGCCGCCGGCACCAGGACGTTGCGCGTCGGGGCCGGCGGCATCATGCTGCCCAACCATTCGCCGCTGGTGATCGCCGAGCAGTTCGGCACGCTGGAGAGCCTTTTTCCGGGCCGCATCGATCTCGGCCTTGGGCGGGCGCCGGGCACCGACCAGATCACCGCTCGCGCGCTCCGCCGCGACGTCAACGCCGCCGCCCAGAGCTTTCCAGAGGACGTGGTCGAGCTGCAGAGGCTCTTGGGCCCGGCCGAGCCGGGGCAATACATCCATGCGGTCCCCGGCGCCGGCACCAATGTTCCCCTGTGGATCCTCGGTTCCAGTCTCTACGGTGCCCAGCTCGCGGCGCTCCTCGGCCTGCCCTATTCCTTCGCCTCGCATTTCGCTCCGGACGCGCTGCTGCCGGCGCTCGCCATCTATCGCGAAGGCTTCAAGCCGTCGGGTGACGCCGACAAGCCCTATGCCATGCCGGCGTTACAGGTGGTCGCCGCCGACAGCGATCAGGAGGCGCGGCGCCTGTTCACCTCCACCCAGCAGGCCTTCACCAACATGCAGCGCAATCAGCGAGGGCCGCTGCCCGCCCCCATCGACGACATCGAAAGCTACTGGTCGCCGGCCGAGAAGGAACGGGCTTCGCATATGCTGACCTATGCGTTGGTCGGCGACCGCGATTGCGTGCGCGCGGGCCTGCGGAAATTCATCGACCTCACCGCCGCCGACGAGGTGATGATCGCCAGCCAGATCTACGATCACGCGGCCCGGCTGTGCTCATTCGAGATCGTCGCCGAGGCCATGGCGGCGCTGTGAGGCGGCTCAGCGCAACCACAGCCGGGCATAGGGCGGCAGCAGGATGCGGCCGTCGTGAAGGCCGACCGGGTTCTCCGAGAGCCCGTCGAAGAACTGCGTGGCGCCGTGCGCTTTCGCCCAGCCGGCATCGAGCGCCGCCCAGAACTCCTTGAAATTGTAGATGCACACGACCGCATTGGTCGGCGCCCGGCGCACGAAGGCGAAGAGGCCGGCCTGGCCGGTATCGACGATATCGGTCGGGTTGCCCCCGTGGAATTCCGGCATGGCCCGCCGCCGTTCGAGGATCAGGCGGATGCCGCGCCAGACCCGCGCCGCCGGCGTGTCGTTGTCGGCGGCCATCGCCGCGGCGGCGGCGTCCCAGTCCATACGCGGCCGGTGCACCCAGCGGCTGTCATGGGCGTGCTGCGGGGTCATCGCGATAGCCGTAGTCGTTGAGGAGCGCGATCTCGTCGCCCATGTAGATCAGCGGGATGCCGCCGTAGCTCGCCATCAGCGCGTGGCCGAGGAGGATGCGGTCGATCGCCCGGTCGGTCGCCGCGTCGTCGCCTTCGGCCTCCGCCTTCTCCAGCCCGGCGAGCGAGGCACAGGTGCCGCTGATGCGCTTGTCGCCGGTCGCCGGATTGACCTGGAAGAGCGCGCCCCGCGAGAACGAGCCGGGAAAGCCGCCCTCGTAGAAATCGGACAGGAAGGCGCGGTGCAGGAAGCCGTCGAGGCCCACCGCGCGGGCGTCGTCGTCGGTCACCGCCCAGCCGATGTCGTCGTGGCAGCGGATATAGGTGGCGTAGGTGGCGTTGGTCATCGCCGGCGGGAAGTGCGTCCGCATCACGTGGGTCATCAGCCGCGTGTCGCGCGCGGCCAGCGCCGACCAGAACTGCACCATCAGCGAATTGTGGTAGGCGAGGTTGCCTTCCTTGCCGGCATGCGTGCCGAGGCCGAGATAGGGGATCATCTCCGCCGGCGAGACGATCGCCTCCTCCAGATGGATCGCCGCCGGTGCGGCGATGCGGCTCACCGCGCGCAGCGCATGCAGCAGCATGTGCACCTCAGGCTCGGACTGGCAGCGCGTGCCCATGCGCTTCCACAGGAAGGCGGGCGCATCGAAGCGCAGCACGTCGATGCCCTTGTTGGCGAGGAACAGCATGATCCCCGCCATTTCCAGGAACACCCACGGGTTCGCCCAGTTGAGGTCCCACTGGTGCTCGTTGAAGGTGGTCCACACCCATTTGCCGGCGGGCGCGATGTCTGGATAGAAGGTGAAGCTGCCCGGTGCGTTGTCGGGGAAGATCTCGATCAGCGTCTTCTCGTATTCCTTGGGGTACGTCTCGTCGTCGAACATCAGGTAGTAGTCCTGATATTTGGCGATTCCCTTCTTCGCCTTCTTCGCCCAGTCGTGCTCCTTGGCGGTGTGGTTGAGCACCAGGTCGATGCACAGGCTGATGCCGCGCGTCCTGAGGAGCCCGGCCAGCGCCTCCAGCTCGTCCATGGTGCCATAGGCCGGGTTGATCGCCCGGTAGTCCATCACCGAATAGCCGCCGTCGCTGTCGCCGGGGCGCGGCTTGAGGCAGGGCATCAGGTGGATGTAGGTGATGCCGAGCGCTTCCAGATAGTCGAGCCGGTCGGCGATGTGGGAGAGGTCGCCGGCGAAGCGGTCGATGTAGAAGACATAGCCGGCCATGGAGGGGCGCTGGAACCAGTCGGGCTCCAGGTCGCGCTTGAGGTCGAGCCATTTGAGGTCGTCCGGCCGCGCGCTCCAAGAATCGGCCAAGAGCTTCGCCAGCGCCTTGGAGAAGCGCTCATAGTCCGGGCGCTGCCCATAGAGCGTCTCCAGCATGCCGAACAGGTCGTCGCGGCTGCGCTCCATGCGCAGGTCGAAGACGCGCCGGTCGAACCCGTTCCCGCTCACTGCCTTGTGCACGGCCTTCATTGCCTCCCTGAGAACCGCATCATGCATCAGCGCCACCGCCCGGTGGTAGGGGGTGCCGCGGGTGAGGCCCATCGGCGCGCCGTCCCGGCCGTTGATTTTATCCGGGTGTTATTGACAGGTCTATTTTACCCGGATAAAAGCCGCGCGCACCGGTCCTGCGAGACAGACGATGACCGCACAAGCCTCCCAGCGCTGCATTGCCTTCGACGGACCGCGGCAAATTGCGGCGGGTCCGTTGCATGAGGTCGCGCTGGCCGCCAAGACCACGATCGATGCCAACCAAGCCGCTCGAATCCTGATCTTCGACAGCGCCACCAGCGAGCCTGTCGAGGTCGATCTGCGCGGCTCGGCGGAGGACGTCGCCGCGCGGCTCCGCTCGGGCGTGGAGCCGGCCGAGCCACGGGACCGGCGCGGTCCCGGGCGGCCGCGGCTTGGCGTCGTGGCGCGCGAAGTCACGCTCCTGCCGCGCCATTGGGACTGGCTGCGCGGCCAGCCGGGCGGCGCATCGGTGGCCTTGCGCAAGCTCGTCGAGGCGGCGAGCCGGTCCTCCGGCAAGCGCGATGCTGAACGCCAGGCGCGCGAGGCGGCCTATCGCTTCATGTCTGCCATGGCCGGCGACGAGGCCGGGTTCGAAGAGGCCGCGCGGGCTCTGTTTGCCGGCAGGCGCGAACGATTTGTCGCTTGTGTCGCGTCCTGGGCGCCGGATATCCGTGACCACGCCATCGCCCTGGCGTTCCCCGACGTCGAGCCGGCCACGGGCGGCTGAAGCCGTCAGCACATAGCTTGCGAGGACTTGACGATGAAGCCGGCACGCGCTCCGGCGGGCCCTGCGGCCCGCGCCCTCGCCGGGGGCCCCTCCGGAGCCTTGTGGAAGCGCTTCCTGGTCTTCCTGGCGCCGATGATGCTGGCCAACGTCCTGCAGGGCCTCTCCGGCACCATCAACGGCATCTTCCTCGGCCAGATGATCGGCGTCGAAGCGGTGGCGACGGCCGCCGTGCTCTTTCCGGTCGTCTTCTTCCTGATCGCCTTCATCATCGGCATCGGCGCCGGCTCGACGATCCTGATCGGCCAAGCCTATGGCGCCGGTGCTTTCGACAAGCTGCATGCCATCGTCGGCACCTCACTGTCGGTGACCTTGATCTTCGGCGTCCTGGTTGCCGTCTTCGGCGGCGCCTTCACCGACCGGCTTCTCGTCGCCCTGCAGACGCCCGCCGACATCCTGCCCGATGCCACCGCCTATGCCCGCGTCATGCTGCTGGCCATGCCTGGGCTCTTCGTCTTTCTGCTGGTCACCTCGATGATGCGCGGCGTCGGCGATTCGCTGACGCCGCTCTACACGCTCGGCCTGTCCACCGCCGTCGGCTTGGTCGTCACGCCGGCGCTCATCCGCGGTTGGCTCGGCCTGCCCAGGCTCGGCGTCGTCAGCGCTGCCTGCGCCTCGATCGTGTCGTTCGTGGTCGCGCTGGCGTGGCTCGCTCTCTATCTCCGCCGCAAGCGCCATCCGCTGGCGCCGAACATGGCGCTGCTCAGGCACATGCGCATCGACCCGGCGCTCCTCAAGCAGGTGCTGCGCATCGGCCTGCCGACGTCGATCCAGATGGTCGCCATCTCGCTCGCCGAGATCGTCCTGCTCGGCTTCGTCAACGGCTTCGGGTCCGATGCCACCGCCGCCTACGGCGCCGTCAACCAGGTCATCACCTATGTCCAGTTCCCGGCGATCTCGATCTCGATCACGGTGTCGATCTTCGGCGCCCAGGCGATCGGCCGCGGCGACATCGCCAGTCTCGGCCCCATCGTGCGCACCGGGTTGATGCTCAACATCGTGCTCACCGGCGGCCTCGTCGTGGTCGGCTATCTGTTCTCGCGCGACCTGATCGGCCTGTTCATCACCAGCCCTGCCGTCCTCGAACTGGCGCAACGGCTGCTCCACATCGTCCTGTGGAGCATGGTCGTGTTCGGGGCGTCCGGCGTCGTGGCCAGCATCATGCGCGCCAGCGGCACCGTGCTGCTGCCCATGGCGCTGACCATCCTGGCCATCTTCGCGGTCGAGGTGCCGGCGGCGTGGCTGCTCAGCCGGGCGATCGGCATCGACGGCATCTGGATGGCCTATCCAATCGCCTTCACGGCCATGCTCGTCCTGCAGACCGGGCTCTACTGGCTCTATTGGAAGCGCGAGGCCGATCAAGCGGCTGGTGTGAGGCGGCATGGCGCCTATCCCAGCAGCCGCCCGACCACCTTCGCCGTGTAATCCACCATCGGCACGATGCGGGCGTAGTTGAGCCGCGTCGGGCCGATGACCCCGAGCACGCCCACCACCCGCTGCTCGCCGTCGCGATAGGGCGCCACCACCAGCGATGAGCCGGAGAGCGAGAACAGCCGGTTCTCCGAGCCGATGAAGATGCGTACGCCGTCGCCGCTCTCGGCGCTGCCGAGCAGGCGGATCAGCTCGCGCTGGGTCTCCAGATCGTCGAACAGCAGGCGGATGCGTTCGAGGTCCGCCGAGGCGGTCACGTCTTCCAGCAGGTTGGCGCGCCCGCGCACGATCAGCGTCTCCGGCCGTCCGTCGCCGGCCTCGGTCCATGAGGCGAGCCCCGCCGTCACCAGTTGCTGGGTCAGCTTGTCGAGCTCGGCCTGCGCGTCCTTCTCGTATTTCTCCAGTTCGGCGCGCGCCTCGGAGAGCGAGCGGCCGCGCAGGTGCGCGTTGAGGTAGTTGGCCGCCTCGATCAGGCTCGACGGCGTCGTGCCCGGGGCGATATTGATCAGCCGGTTCTCCACCGAGCCGTGCTCGCCGACCAGGACCACCAGGGCGCGGGTCGGCTCCAGGCGGATGAACTCGATATGCTTGAGGCGGAGATCACTCTTGTTGGCGAGCACCACGCCGGCGCCGCGCGACAGGCCGGAGAGCGCCTGGCTGGCCTCGTTGAGCACGTTCTCGACCGTGCGTCCGGGCGTCGCCGCCTTCACCTGCGCCTCGATCTGATGGCGCTCCTCGGCCGAGAGGTCGCCGACCTCGAGCAGCGCGTCGACGAAGAAGCGCAGGCCGAACTCGGTCGGCAACCGCCCCGCCGAGGTGTGCGGCGCATGGATGAGGCCGAGATGCTCGAGATCGGCCATGACGTTGCGCACCGAGGCCGGCGACAGCGACATGGTCAGCGCCCGGCTGATATTGCGCGAGCCCACCGGTTCGCCGGTGTCCAGATAGGTGTCGACGATCTGCCGGAAGATCTCGCGCGAGCGCCGGTCAAGGCTCTGCAATGCCGAGGTGCGTGATTCGTTCGGCACGACGAGATGGTTCGCTGGAGGTTCGTGTTTGCTCATGGGGTCTGTCCCATAGCCATTAAGCGTCGGTTTTTGCCATAGTTTCAAGCGGGGCTTTACGACGCTCCCACGCCATGCCTAAGAAGCGCCATGGACAGCGTCACTCCCCCCGCGCCGCGCCCCTCGCGCCGCACCGCCACCGAAATGCGCCCGATCAGCCTGGAGCGCGGCTATTCCCGCCACGCCGAGGGCTCTTGCCTGGTCAAGTTCGGCGACACCCAGGTGCTGTGCACAGCCAGCCTTGACGACAAGGTGCCGGCCTGGCTGCGCGGCGCTGCCAAGGGCTGGGTGACGGCCGAATACGGCATGCTGCCGCGCGCCACCCACGAGCGCACGCGGCGCGAAGCCTCGGCCGGCAAGCAGTCCGGCCGCACGCTTGAGATCCAGCGCCTGATCGGCCGCTCGCTCAGGGCCGTGGTCGACCTGCCGGCGCTCGGCGAGCGCCAGATCATGATCGATTGCGACGTGCTCCAGGCCGATGGCGGCACGCGCACCGCCTCGATCACCGGCGCCTGGGTGGCGCTCAGGGACTGCATCGAGTGGATGCGCGCCCGCGACATGGTGACGAAGCCGGTGCTTCTCGACCACGTCGCCGCCGTCTCCGCCGGCATCTTCCGCGGCAACCCGGTGCTCGATCTCGATTATGCCGAGGACAGCGAGGCGGAGACCGACGCCAACTTCGTCATGACCGGCGCCGGCGGCTTCGTCGAGATCCAGTCCACCGCCGAGGGCGCTCCCTTCACCGATGAGCAGTTCGAAGCGCTGAAGAGCCTCGCCCGCAACGGCATCGCCCACCTCGTCGAGCTGCAGAAGCTGGCGATCCTTTGAGAGCACCGGTTGCCGGAGGGCTGCTCAGGCCAGGCGACACGCTGGTCGTGGCCACCCACAATCCCGGCAAGCTGCGCGAGATCGAGGCCCTGGTGGCGCCCGCCGGCCTGACCGTGGTCACCGCCGCCGCGCTCGGGTCTGCCCGAACCCGAGGAGACCGGCCGCACCTTCGCCGAGAACGCCACGCTCAAGGCAATTGCCGCGGCCATCGCCTCCGGCCATCCCGCCCTTGCCGATGATTCGGGTGTCTGCGTTGATGCGCTGGCTGGCGATCCCGGCGTCTATTCGGCCCGCTGGGCGGGGCCGGACAAGGATTTCGCCGCCGCCATGCAGCGCGTCGAGGATGGCCTGCGGGCGGCCGGCGCCACCACGCCCGAGGCACGCGGCGCGCGCTTCGTCGCCGTCCTCTGCCTCGCCTGGCCGAACGGCGCCAGCACCACCTTCCGCGGCGAGGTCAAGGGCCACATGATCTGGCCGCCACGCGGCGACAATGGCTTCGGCTACGACCCCATGTTCGTGCCCGACGGCTACGACAGGACCTATGCCGAGATGACGACCGACGAGAAGAAGGGCATGTCGCACCGGGCGCTCGCCTTCACCGCCTTCGCCCGCGCCAGGATTCCGCGCAAATGACCGCGCCCGCGCCTGAGCCACGCGAGCCGGGCTTCGGCGTCTATGTCCACTGGCCGTTCTGCGCGGCCAAGTGCCCCTATTGCGATTTCAACAGCCACGTCCGCCACCAGCCGCCAGACCAGGCGCGCTTCGCCGCCGCCTTCGCCCGCGAGATCGCCACCCTGGCGGGGCGCGCCCCCGGCCGCACCGTGCAGAGCATCTTCATCGGCGGCGGCACGCCCTCGCTGATGGAGCCGGCGACGGTCGGCACGATCCTCGATGCGGTGGCCGCCCATTGGCCGCTGGCACCAGAGGTCGAGGTCACCATGGAGGCCAACCCGTCCTCGGTCGAGGCGGAGCGCTTCCGTGGCTACCGCGCCGCCGGGGTCAACCGGCTGTCGCTCGGCGTTCAGGCGCTGAACGATGCCGACCTGAAATTTCTCGGCCGCCTGCACGATGTCGCCCAGGCGCTGAGCGCCATCGAGACAGCACGGGCGATCTTCCCGCGCCTGTCATTCGACCTGATCTATGCCCGTCCCGGCCAGACCCCGTCGGCCTGGGCCGCGGAGCTCGGCCGGGCGCTCACGCTCGCCGCCGACCACCTGTCGCTCTACCAGCTCACCATCGAGCCGGGCACGCCCTTCTTCGCCCTTCATCAGGCGGGCAAGCTCGCCGTTCCCGACGAAGACACCGCTGCCGCGCTCTATGGCGTCACCCAGGAGGTCTGCGATGCCGCCGGCCTGCCGGCCTACGAGATCTCCAACCATGCCGTGCCCGGCGGCGAGTGCCGGCACAACCTCGTCTACTGGCGCTATGGCGAATATGCCGGCGTCGGCCCCGGCGCCCATGGCCGGCTGAAATTCGCCGACGGGCGCCATGCGCTCGCCGCCGAGCGGGCGCCCGAGGTGTGGCTGGAGAAGGTCGAGGCCTGGGGCGACGGCCTTACGGTCGACGACCTGCTCACGGCGGAGGAGGAGGGCGACGAGATGCTGCTCATGGGCCTCCGCCTGGCCGAAGGCATCGACCTCGACCGCTATTGCCGCCTGGCCGGCCGCGACCTCGATCCGGCGCGCCTCGCCGACCTCATCGCCAACGGCATGGTCGAGCATGCCGGCGGCAGCCACCTGCGCGCCACGCGCGCCGGCTTCTATGTTCTGGATGCTGTGGTCGCCGATCTGGCGGCGTGACACGTCCACGCCGCCGCCTGCCCCGGGGCTAGAAGCGCTCTAGGTCCCCGGCGGCCTGGCGAAGGTCCGCGGCGCCGCCTCGACCAGCACTGCCTTGCCGTTGTTGATCTGATAGACCGCGAGCCCGCGCTGGTTGAGCCCGTTGGGCAGGAAGCGGAAGGCACCGTCGAGCCCGATATAGCCGCTCGGATTGGTCAGCGTCGCTTGCGAGAAGCGCTGGTCGCCGAAGCGTGCGGTCAGGCCGGCGGCAAGGCTCACCGCGTCATAGGCAAGCGTCGCCGTGCGGCTCGGCGGCGTGCCGAATGCCGCCTGGTAGCGCGAGGCGAAGCCGTTGAAGCCGGAGTCGTCGGGTGCCGGGTAGAGGGCGCCGTTCAGCGTCGATTCCCGCGCGATCGCCGGGTCGTCCCACTGGCCGGAACCGAGATAGCTGAACTTCTTGGGATCGACCCCGGCCGCCGCCATGATCTGCGCCAGGAACGGCGCCTCCTGGACGCCGCCGGGGATGAACACCGCATCGACCGTGCCGGACTTGACCAGCCCGGCCACCGCCGTCGCCTTGGCCTGCATCTGCGTCCGGTCGAGCGGATAGTGCTCCGCCGACATCACCCGTCCGCGGGCATTGGCGACGGCCCGTTGCAGGGCCGCTTCCACGATCGTGCCATAGGCATTGTCGGGCAACAGCGCGGCGAAGGAGCGCCGGCCCTTGGAGGCGGCGTAGCCGATGATTCGGTCGACGTCGCCCTGCGGCAGGAAGCTCAGCAGATAGACCCCGGACGATGCCGTGGTGGCGTCGGTGGAGAAGGCGACCACCGGCACGCGCGAGGCCTTGGCCACCTGCGCCACGGCCGTCACCGACTGGGCGAAGAGCGGGCCGATGATCAGTTCGGCGCCCTGCGAAATGGCGGCGCTTGCCGCGGCGCGGGCGCCGTCGATCGTGCCGCGGTCGTCCTTGACCAGAACCTGGATGCCGGCGGTCTTGAAATCGCGGATGGCGAGATCGGCGGCGTTCTTCATGTCCTTGGCGATCTGGCCGGCATTGCCGTTCGCCGACAGCGGCAAGAGCAGGCCGACCTTGACCGAGCCGGTGCCGAGCACTTCGCCAGTGACCGGCTGACCGCCGCTGCCGAAATCGAACCCGCCACTGCCCGGGCCGCCGCCGGTGCAGGCGGCGAGAAACAGGAGCGAAGCCAGGACGGCAGCCTTGCGCGCCATCCCGACGCCTGAACGCACGAAGTTCCAACGGGACAATAAATTCTCCCCTGCTCGCCCCAGAGCCGGTAAAAGCCGGCAAATCATAGGCCCAAACCTCGTTCTGTCAAAGTTCCATGCGGCCTGGGCTGACATCGAATGGTGCCAAATGACTGCCAGAAAGAACCGCAGCGACCGGGTGCCGCCCGCTGGTGAGCGGTTCTTTACCATCGCCGGCCACCGCCTGACCGCGCGTTCCCTGGCGCCCGGCCTCCATGTGGTGGCAACGCCCATCGGCAATCTCGGCGACATCTCGCTGCGCGCCCTGGAGACTCTGGCCGCCGCCGATCTCATCGCCTGCGAGGATACGCGGGTGACGGCCGTGCTTCTCCGCCATTACGGCATTGTCACGCCGCTCATCGCCTATCACGACCATAACGCCGCCCAGCAGCGGCCGAGGCTGCTCGCTGCCCTTGCCGAGGGCAAGGCGGTGGCGCTGGTCAGCGACGCCGGCACGCCGCTCATCTCCGACCCCGGCTACAAGCTGGTCAACGAGGCCCGCAGCGCCGGCCATGCGGTGGTGCCGGTCCCGGGCGCCTCCGCCGTGCTCGCCGGCTTGGTCGCCGCCGGCCTCCCCACCGACGCCTTCCTCTTCGCCGGCTTCCTGCCGCCGAAGTCGGCGGCACGCACGAAGCGCCTCGGCGAACTCAAGACGGTGCCGGCGACGCTGGTCTTCTACGAGACCGGCCCGCGGCTTGCCGCCGCCCTGGCCGACATGGCCGCGGTGCTCTCCGGCGAGCGTCCGGCGGCGGTGGCGCGCGAGCTGACCAAGGCCTTCGAGACCGTTGTGAGCGGCACGCTCGCCTCCCTGGCGGAAGCCTATGCCGGGAAGGACCCGCCCAAAGGCGAGATCGTCGTCCTGGTGGGGCCGCCGATGGCAGAGGCGCCGTCGGTCGAGGATGCCGACCGGCTGTTGGCCGAACTGCTCAAGGACAGGCCGCTCAGCGAAGCCGTCGCTCAAGCCGCGGACCTGACCGGCCTCAAGCGCCGCGACCTCTATCAACGGGCGCTCGCCCTGAAGGAGGGAGATGGCACGCCCTGAGGGCGCCCGGCGTCGTCAGGCCGAGCGCCGCGGCCGCCGCGCCGAGAGCCTTGCCGCCTGGGTGTTGCGCCTCAAGGGCTACCGCATCCTCGCCCGTCGCTACCGCGTCGCCGTCGGCGAGATCGATCTCATCGCCCGCCGCGGCCGCGTCATTGCCTTCGTCGAGGTCAAGCAGCGCCCGAGCCTTGCGGAAGCCGCTGAGGCGGTGACGGCGACCGGCCGCCGGCGCATCGTCCGCGCTGCCTCCGCCTGGCTGTCGGCCCATCCGGCGGCGGTGGCCCTTGATCTCCGCTTCGACGTCATCATGTGGGTACCCGGCCACCTGCCGCGCCACATCAAGGGAGCGTTCGACGCCGAGGGCGTCGCGTGATACACGCACCCGCCCCAAGCCGGAAAGCGAAGCAATGCCTCTCAAAGTAGCCGTCCAGATGGACCACATCGCGCGCATCACCATCCGCGGCGATTCGACCTTCGCCCTCATGCTGGAGGCGGAGAAGCGCGGCCATCTCCTCTACCACTACACGCCGGACCGGCTGGCCATGCGCGACGGGCGCGTGTCGGCGACCGTCGAGCCGGTCTCGGTGCGCGACGTCCAGGGCGACCACTTCACGCTGGGCTCGTCCGAATTGGTCGACCTCTCCACCTTCGACGTGGTGCTCTTGCGCCAGGACCCGCCCTTCGACCTTGCCTACATCACCACCACCCACCTGCTCGAGCGCATCCATCCCAAGACGCTGGTGGTCAACGACCCGGTCAGCGTGCGCAACGCGCCGGAGAAGCTGCTCGTCACCGAGTTCCCCGAGCTCAACCCGCCCACCCTGATCACCCGCGATCGCGCCCGCATCGCTGCCTTCCGCGAGGAGCACGGCGACATCATCATCAAGCCGCTCTACGGCAATGGCGGCGCCGGCGTCTTCCGCATCACCGGCCATGACGAGAACCTGATCGCACTGCTTGAAATGTTCGAAGGCGCCTTCCGCGGCGAGCCCTTCGTCCTCCAGCGCTACCTGCCCGAGGTGCGCCAGGGCGACAAGCGCATCATCCTGGTCGAGGGCGAGCCGGTCGGCATCATCAACCGCGTGCCGGCGGTGGGCGAGGCGCGCTCCAACATGCATGTCGGCGGCCGCGCCGAAGCCGCCGAGATGACCGCGCGCGACAAGGAGATCTGCGCCGCCATCGGCCCGCGTCTGCGCGAGCTCGGGCTCACCTTCGTCGGCATCGACGTCATCGGCGACTACCTCACCGAGATCAACGTCACCTCGCCGACCGGCATCCGCGAGGTCAAGCGCTTCGGCGGCGCCGATATCGCCGCGATCATCTGGGACGCCATCGCGAGGCGGCGCAAGGGTTGATGCGCGGCGCGCTCACCACCATCGGCTTCGATGCCGACGACACGCTCTGGCAGAACGAGCATTTCTACTCCCTGACCAAGGAGCGTTTCGCCGCGCTGCTTGCCGAATATGCCGCCCCGGAGGCGCTCGAGATCGCGCTGCTCAAGACCGAGCGCCGAAACCTTGGCCAGTACGGTTTCGGCATCAAGGGCTTCACCCTGTCGATGGTCGAGACCGCCATCGACGTGAGCGGCGGCGCCGTGCCCGCTTCCGTCATCGCCGGGATCATCGCCGCCGGCCGCGAGATGCTCTCCCACCCGGTCGAGACCCTTCCCCTGGCGCGCGAGACGCTGGAAGGCCTCGCCGGCCGCTACCGCCTGGTGATGATCACCAAGGGCGACCTCTTCGACCAGGAGCGCAAGCTCGCCGAATCCGGCCTCGCCGATTTCTTCGAGGCGGTCGAGATCGTCTCCGACAAGGATGTCGGCACCTATCGCCGCATCTTCCTTCAGCATGGCGACGGGCCCGAGCGCGCCATGATGGTCGGCAATTCGCTGAAATCCGACATCGTCCCGGCCATCGCAGCGGGATGCTGGGGCGTCTACATCCCCCACGACTTGAACTGGGTGCTGGAGCACGCCGAGGAGCCCACCGCCTCGCCGCGCTACCGGCGCCTGGGGCATCTCGGCGAGTTGACGGCGCTGATCGACGAGGTCGGTTAGCAACCCGCAACCGCGTTCACGTATTGTTCTTGACGACCGGTTGCAGCCTCCGCTAAGCTTCGCGCCGAGTCAGGCGGGGTAGCGAGTAGCGGGGCATGGTCTCTCACGTCACCACCGTGGCCTTTCAGGGCATCGAGGCGGTTCCCGTCGATGTCCAGGTCCAGGTCGTGCCCGGCCTGCCGGCCTTCGTCGTGGTGGGCTTGCCCGACAAGGCGGTGGCCGAGAGCCGCGAGCGGGTGCGGAGCGCGCTCCACGCCTCCGGCCTGTCGCTGCCGCCCAGGCGCATCATCGTCAACCTCGCGCCGGCCGACCTCCCCAAGGAGGGCAGCCACTACGACCTCCCCATCGCGCTCGCTCTGATGGCCGCGATCGGGGCGCTCCCCGGCGACCAGCTCGGCGATTTCGTCGCCCTCGGCGAATTGTCGCTGGACGGCACCATCTCAGCCGTGGCGGGCGTCCTGCCGGCGGCGATCGCTGCCAATGGGGAGGGCCGCGGGCTCATCTGCCCCGCCGCCTCCGGCCCGGAAGCCGCCTGGGCGAGCGCCGAGATGGCGATCCTCAGCCCCCGCAGCCTGATTGCCATCGCCAACCACTTCCGCGGCACCCAGGTTCTGACGCGGCCCGAAGCCGGCATCGCCGAGCCCGCCGACACGCTGCCCGACCTTGCCGACATCAAGGGCCAGGAGACCGCCAAGCGCGCTCTCGAGGTCGCCGCTGCCGGCGGCCACAACCTCTTGATGGTCGGCCCGCCCGGCGCCGGCAAGTCCATGCTGGCGAGCCGGCTGCCCTCCATCCTGCCGCCGCTCTCCCCGTCCGAGCTGCTCGAAGTCTCCATGATCGCCTCGGTCGCGGGAGAAATCGCCAATGGCCGGCTCACCCGCCGCCGCCCCTTCCGCGCCCCGCACCATTCCGCCTCCATGGCCGCCATGGTCGGCGGCGGCATCCGCGCCCGGCCGGGCGAGGTTTCGCTTGCCCATCACGGCGTGCTCTTTCTCGATGAATTCCCCGAATTCACGCCCCAGGTGCTGGATTCGCTGCGCCAGCCGCTGGAGAGCGGCGAGAGCGTCATCGCCCGCGCCAATTACCGCATCTCGTTTCCGGCGGTGATCCAGCTCATCGCCGCCATGAATCCCTGCCGCTGCGGCATGGCCGGCGAGCCCGGCTATGTCTGCCGGCGCGGGTCCCGCTGCATCGAGGACTATCAGGCGCGCATTTCCGGGCCGCTGCTCGACCGCATCGACATTCGTATCGACGTTCCGGCCGTCTCGGCGGCTGACCTCATCCTGCCGGCGCCGGCCGAATCCTCGGCCGCCGTGGCGGAACGCGTCGCGGCCGCCCGCACCGTCCAGCGCGAGCGTTTCGCCGCCCTGGGGTTCGCCGCTATCCGCACCAATGCCCAGTGCACGCCCTCTCTGATCGAGCGGGTCGCGGCGCCGGATGCCGCCGCTTCCGCACTGCTCCGTCAGGCGGCGGAGGCGATGCACCTCTCCGCCCGCGGCTATCACCGCGTGCTCAAGGTGGCCCGCACCCTCGCCGATCTCGATGGCTCCGATGGCGTCGGCCGCATCCATCTCGCCGAGGCGCTGTCCTATCGTGCCGTCGGCGAGCGGCTCGCCGCAGCCGCCTGACCTCTCGGCAGCCGCGTCAAGCATTTCGCAATCTCGAGGGTTCAGTCTGGCGTCATCGCGCGCCGGCGTCTCCGCGGCGGCGCGTCCGTTCGGGTGCCAGGACACGTGCGACCACAGGCCGACAGTACCAGAACCGACCTGCCGGAACGGCTGAAAGCCGCCGATCTTGCCGCGCCAGCGGTGCGTGGGCCGCACCGGGTGGTTGCCGGCCTTTTCGCTTTCGCCGCCGGGTTCGGCATTCTCTTCGCCGGCGGCGTCGCCTGGGTCGCGCCGGCCTCGGCGCCGTTCATCGCGCCCCTGGTCGTGTTCGTCGGCGCCATCGCCCTGTGGGGCGCATCCCAGGCCGACCACAAGCGCCTGGCGGCCGATCTGGCGCATCTCACGGAAGAGAACCAGCGACTGGCCGAAACTGTCGAGCAGCTGTCCGATGTCGCCTGGGAGCTGCACGAGAGCGACGAGCGCTATCGCAGCCTGACCGAGGCGCGCCAGCGCGCCGAGGCGGCCAACCAGGCGAAATCGCGGGTGCTGGCCACCGTCAGCCACGAGTTCCGCACGCCGCTCAACGGCATCCTCGGCCTTACCGGCCTGCTCATGGAGACGCCGTTGACGCCGGACCAGGAGACCTATGCCCGCGCCGTCCATTCCTCCGGCGAGGCACTGCTGGCGCTGGTCGACGACATGCTCGATTTCTCGCGCATCGAGGCCGGCCGCCTTGAGCTGCGCCCGGCGCCGACCGATGTCGAAGCGCTCTTGCAGGAGATCGCCGAGCTGCTCGCCGGCCGCGCCCACGCCAAGGGCATCGATATCGCGGCGGAAGTCGGCGCCGCTCTGCCGCCGATCGTGATGGTCGACCCGGCCCGCCTGCGCCAGGTGCTCATCAACCTCGCCGGCAACGGGGTGAAGTTCACCGAGGCCGGTGGCGTCACCCTCGCCGCCAAGGTCGCAGGTCCGCCGGCCGAGGGCAGCGTCGCACTCGCCTTCAGCGTCGCCGACACCGGCCCGGGCATTGCGCCGGAGGAAGCGGAACGCCTGTTCGGCGAGTTCGAACAGTCTGATTCGGCGCTCACCCGCCGCCATGGTGGCGCCGGTCTGGGGCTCGCCATCTCCCGGCGCATCGTGCGCCAGATGGGCGGCGAACTGACGATGACACCGGCGACAAGTGGCGGCTCGCTCTTCGGCTTCACCCTTGCGCTCGAAGTTGCCCCCGGCGCCCGGCGCCCGGTTGCCGAGGAGCCGGCGCTTGCCGGCCGCGCGGTACTGATCGTGGCGCCCGCCGGCGCCGAGCCGCCGGTTCTCGCCCGTCACCTTGCCGAAAGCGGTGCGACGGCGCGGCTTGTCGCCACCGCCAATGAGGCCGCCGGCGTCATCGGCGCTGCCACGGCCGCCGGCCAGCCCCACGATGCCGTCTTGATCGATGCCCGCGTGGCGCCCGATGCCGCGGCAGCGCTCGCCCGCATCCGCGAGGCAGCGGGTCATCGGGTTCCGGCGGCGGTGCTCATCGAGCCCGGCCGCCGTGGCGACATCGAGCATCTGCGCATCGCCGGCTTCGATGCCTATCTCGTCCGTCCCGTGCGGCGCTTGTCACTCGCCGGCATCGTCGGCGATATCCTCGGTGGCGACGGCGGCTTCCGTGTCGATCCAAGCGATGCCCGGGCGCGCCAGCCGGCGCCGTCGCGTCGCGCCGGCGCCACGCTCAGCGTGCTTTTGGCCGAAGACAACGAGATCAACGCCCTGCTTGCCCGTGCCGTCCTGGAAGGGCTCGGCCACGAGGTCACCGAGGTGCGCGACGGCGTGGCCGCGGTGGCGGCGGCGACCGGTCGGGTCGCGGGCTTCGATGCCATCCTCATGGATCTGCACATGCCCGGCCTCGACGGGCTCAATGCGGTCCGTGCCATCCGCGAGCACGAACGCGCCGCCGGCCTGGCGCCGGCCGCCATCCTGGCGGTGACCGCCGACGTTCTCGCCGAGACGCGCACGGAAGCGCGCGCCGCCGGCATCGATGCTGTGCTGGCCAAGCCAATGACCCCGGATACGCTCCGGCTCGCTCTGGCGGAGGTGACGGCCCGGGACGCCGCCTGAGGCGTCAGGCTATTCGGTGCTGCACTCGCCGGCTTGCGGGGCGGCCACGGGCGGTGGCGGCGCCGGCTGCTTCTGCTTCTTGACCACCGAGACCAGCGCCGGCCGTAGCACGCGCTCGCCGATGGCATAGCCGGCCTGGATCTCCTCGGCGACCGTGCCCGGCTGGGCGCCAGGCATGTCGACCTCGAACATGGCCTGGTGGAAGCTCGGGTCGAATTTCAGCCCCTTGGTCTCCACCCGCTTGACGCCGAACTTGGTGAGCGACTGCTCGAGCCCGCGCTCGGTCATCTCGACGCCCTCGATCAGCCCGTCCAGCGCCTGGTCACCGCTGCCACGTTGCTCCTTGGGCACCGCCTCGATGGCCCGGCGCAGGTTGTCCGCCACGACGAGCATGTCGCGGGCGAAGGAGGCGATCGCATACTGCTTCTGGTCAGAGACCTCGCGCTCGGTGCGCCGGCGCAGGTTCTCCATCTCCGCCAGCGTGCGCAGCAGCTTGTCCTTCATGTCCGCCACCTCGGTCCTGAGCGCTGTCGCTTCGTCCACCGGGGCGGGGCCCGCATCGTTGGCCGCCGCTGGCGCGGCTGCTGCCGGCGCGGTGGCCGGCGCCTCGTCGGGCTGTTTTTCGGGCGTGGTCGGGGTTTCGTCGGCCATCATCCGTTCCATGCAATTTGTCGGTTCGGTTCGGGGTTCGGCCCGTATGTCATGTCATGTGCCGGAAAAATCAAGCGGCAAGCCGCTTCCGCCATCACAGGCGCCTGAGCGCAACCTCTTCGATGGCGTGGTCGGGGCCCTTGGTGAGAATCAGGTCGGCGCGGGGCCGCGTCGGCAGGATGTTGTCGAACAGGTTGACCAGGTTGATGCGTGTCCACAGCCCCAACGCGATCTCCTTGGATTCCATGTCGCTCAGCGTCGCATAGCGGTGGAAATAGGACTTCGGATCCTGGAAAGCCGTCCCGCGCAGGCTGAGGAAACGCTCCACGTACCAGCGCCTGACGTCGGCCTCGTCGGCGTCGAGATAGACCGAGAAATCGAAGTAGTCGGAGACGAAGGGCACGACCCGCCCGTCGCGCGGCAGGCGCGAGGTCTGCAGCACGTTCAGCCCCTCGAGGATGAGGATGTCCGGCCGGTCGATGCTGATCGTCTCGCCCGGCACGATGTCGTAGGAGAGGTGCGAGTAGACCGGCGCGGTGACGTGCGCCTTGCCCGCCTTGATGTCGCGCAGGAAGGCAAGCAGCGCCGAAAGGTCGTAGCTCTCCGGGAAGCCCTTGCGCTCCATCAGCCCTTCGCGCAGCAGCACCGCGTTGGGCAGCAGGAAGCCGTCGGTGGTAACCAGATCGACCTTGGGCGTGTTCGGCCAGCGCCTGAGCAGGGCCCTGAGCACGCGGGCCGACGTCGATTTGCCCACCGCAACCGATCCGGCGATGGCAATGATGTAGGGCGTTACCCCTTCGGTGGTGCCGAGGAACGTGCGGGTCGCCTGGTGCAGCCCCTGCGCGGCGCCGACATAGAGGCTGAGAAGGCGCGACAGCGGCAGATAGATCTCGACCACGTCGTTGAGCGAGATCGGGTCGTTGAGGCCGCGCAGCCGGATGAGGTCCTCGGCGGAGAGCGTCATCGGCGTATCGGCGCGCAGCTTCGCCCATTCCTCCCGGGTGAAGCTCCGGTGCGGCGAGAGATCGGAGGAGGGGGCCGCCAGGTCCATCACACCGGCTTCTTTCCGCGCGCCGCCTTCTCGGCGAGCCCGCTCTGGCTGGTGCGCTTCTCAAGTTCGCCCATCACATCCGACAGCTTCACGCCGCCCGCATTGAGCATCACCAGCAGGTGATAGAGCACGTCGGCGGCCTCCGCCCTCAGGGCCCGCTTGTTGCCGCTCACCGCCGCCAGCGCCGCCTCGAACGCCTCCTCGCCGAACTTCTTGGCCGTCTGTTCCACGCCGCGCGCCAGCAGCCGCGCCGTGTAGGACGATTCGGGGTCAGCCTTGCGGGCGCGCTTGGCGATGATTGCGGCAAGATCGGCAAGGGTGAAATCGCTCATGGGTTCCTCAGCCGTCCAGCCGCACCGGCACGCCGAAGGCCGCCATGTGCTCCTTCGCCTGGCGGATGGTAAAGGTGCCGAAATGGAATATCGAGGCCGCCAGCACGGCGGAAGCGTGGCCCTCGGTCACGCCCTCGACCAGGTGGTCGAGCGTGCCCACCCCGCCCGAGGCAACCACGGGAATCGACACCGCGTCGGCTATCGTGCGGGTCAGCGCCAGGTCGAAACCGTCCTTGGTGCCGTCGCGGTCCATCGAGGTGAGCAGGATCTCGCCGGCGCCGAGGCGGGCCACCTCCTCGGCATAGGCAACCGCATCGATGCCGGTCGGGTTGCGGCCGCCATGGGTGAACACCTCGAAGCGCGGCGCGTCGCCCTCGCGGTTGACCCGCTTGGCGTCGATGGCGACCACGATCGCCTGCGCGCCGAACTTCTCGCTGGCCTCCGCCACGATGCGCCGGTCGCTGACCGCCGCCGTGTTGATCGACACCTTGTCGGCGCCGGCCAGCATCAGCGCGCGCACGTCCTCCACGGTCCGCACACCGCCACCCACCGTCACCGGCATGAAGCACTGCTCGGCCGTGCGCGCCACCACGTCGAGCAGGATGTTCCTCTCCTCATGGCTGGCGGTGATGTCGAGGAAGCACAGCTCGTCGGCGCCGGCGGCGTCATAGGCGCGCGCCGCCTCGACCGGATCGCCGGCGTCGGTCAGGTCGACGAAGCGCACGCCTTTGACGACGCGGCCGTCCTTGACGTCGAGGCAGGGGATGACGCGGGTCTTCAGCATGGCACACCGGCCTCGACGATTCGTCCGCTTTGCCCGTCCTCGCGCAAGCGCTGTGGGCGGGCGGGGAGGCAGGGGATGACGCGGGTCTTCTGGGTCATGCCGCCTCCCGCTCGCGGATGAGCTTCAACGCTGCGGCCGGGTCGAGCCGGCCGTCATAGAGGGCGCGGCCGGCGATGGCGCCTTCCAGGATCGCGCAGTCGGGCTCCAGCAAGCGCTTGATGTCCATAATCGATGCCAGGCCGCCGGAGGCGATGACCGGCATCTTCACCGCATGGGCGAGCTTCAACGTGGCGGAAATGTTGAGGCCCTTGAGCAGTCCGTCGCGCTCGATGTCGGTGTAGATGATCGCCGCCACGCCGGCGTCCTCGAAGCGGCGGGCGAGCGCGGTGGCGTCCATCTCGGTCGTCTCGGCCCAGCCGGAGACCGCCACGCGGCCGCCGCGGGCGTCGATGCCGACGGCGACCTGGGCCGGGAAGGCACGTGCCGCGGCCTTGACCAGGTCAGGATTGTTGACCGCCACCGTGCCCAGGATCACCCGGGCGATGCCTTTGGCGAGCCAGCCCTCGATTCCCGCAAGATCGCGGATGCCGCCGCCGAGCTGCACCGGCAACTTGGTCGCAGCGAGGATCGCGTCGACCGCTTCACCGTTCACTGAGCGCCCTTCAAAGGCGCCGTTGAGGTCGACCACGTGCAGCCTCTGGAAGCCGGCTTCGGCGAAGGCGCGCGCCTGCGCGCCCGGATCGCGGTTGAAGGTCGTCGCCTGGGCCATGTCGCCCTGCACCAGGCGAACGCAGGCGCCGTCCTTCAGGTCGATGGCGGGGAAGAGGATCACGGCCGCCACTCCAGGAAATTGGCAAGCAGCCTGAGGCCCAGCTTCTGGCTCTTCTCCGGGTGGAACTGGGTGCCGGCGACATTGCCGCGCGCCACGATCGCGGTCACCGACCCGCCATAGTCGGCGACCGCCGCCACGTCGTCCTCGCGTGCCGCGACCAGGTGAAAGCCGTGCAGGAAATAGGCGTGCCAGCCCTCGGATCCGAGCGAAATGCCCTCGAACAGCGGGTGCCGGCGCATCGCCGTCATGGTGTTCCAGCCCATGTGCGGAACTTTCAGCGCCGGATCATCGGGCGTGATGGCCCGCACCTCGCCAGGGATGCGGTCGAGCCCCTGCGTCACCGCGTGCTCGACGCCGCGGGTGGCGAGCAGCTGCATGCCGACGCAGATGCCGAAGAACGGCTGGCCGCGCGTGTCGATCGTCTCGTTGATCGCCTCGATCATGCCGGGGATCGCATCGAGGTTGCGCTTGCAGTCGGCAAAGGCGCCATCGCCCGGCAGCACCACGCGGTCGGCGCGGGCGACGACCTCCGGATCGGCGGTGATGATCACGTCCTCGCTCACGCCCCTCTCGGCGATGGCATGCTGGAATGCCTTCTCCGCCGAGCGCAGGTTGCCGGCGCCGTAGTCGATGATGGCGACGCTCATGCCGCACCTCCCGGCGCCGGGAACAGGCCGATCACGTCGCCGCTCTCGGCCACGATCCTTGCCGGTTCGGACGGAGTGCCTGCCGGAGCTTGCGCCGGCGGGGGCGCGCTCGCGCGCGCCGTGGGCGGCGGGGCAGGGGGCCGCCACTGGCTGAAGAAGCGGAGCTCCGCTTCCTCGCGCCGCCCTTCCGCCACGCCGACGAAATCGTAACCGAGCGCCGACAGCTTCCAGCGCCTGAGCGCGTTGGCTTCGAGCGCGAAGAGCAGGTGCATGAGGATGAGCACCGCCCACGGCAGCGAGCCGCCGACCTTGCTGCCGACGATGCTGATGGCAAGGCTCGCCGCCAGATAGACCACGAAGACCAGCCACATGCGCCGGAAGAGCAACCACAGCTCGGGGATGAACAAGGCTGGCCAGCAGAAGCCGTCCTTGACGAAGACGAAGCGCACCGGGTCCGGCGCGGTCTCGCCGGGCTTCAGCGGTGGTGCGAAGACGGTATAGAGCGGCATCGCCATCGCCTCAGCCCCTCAGACTGCCCTTGGTCGATGGCACTGCCTTCGGCTGGCGCGGGTCGATGGCGACCGCGGCCCGCAAGGCGCGCGCCAGTGCCTTGAAGCAGGTCTCGGCAATGTGGTGGTTGTTGCGGCCGTAGAGGTTCTCGATGTGCAGCGTGATCCCGGCGTTCTGCGCGAAGGCCTGGAAGAACTCGCGGAACAGCTCGCTGTCCATCTCGCCGATCTTGCCGCGCGTGAAGGTCACCTTCCAGACCAGATAGGGCCGCCCGGAGATGTCGATCGCCACGCGCGTCATCGCCTCGTCCATCGGCAGGTGGACGTCGGCATAGCGGGTGATGCCCTTCATGTCGCCGAGCGCCTCGCGGACCGCCTGGCCCAGCGCGATGCCGACATCCTCGACCGTGTGGTGCTGGTCGACGTGCAGGTCGCCCTTGGCCGCAATCGTCACGTCGATCAGGCTGTGACGGGCGATCTGCTCCAGCATGTGGTCGAAGAAGCCGACCCCGGTGGCGATGCTGGCCTTGCCGGCGCCGTCCAGGTCGACGCTGACCGAGATGTCGGTTTCCTTGGTTTTGCGCGTGATGGTGGCGCGGCGCATGTGAGCTCTCTCCTTGGCGTCGGCCTTGTATCAGGCCCCTGGCGGGATTGCCACATTTGCCAGACGGCCCGCTATGGGCCGGGCCGGCGCAGCGTGCTATGGTTGCCACTGCCCGGCGTCCGCGCGGGCGCCCTCGCTCCAACGCCAGATCACGATCGGCATCGGCTGCTGACCGGTCACCGCGCCCGGGCCAAGCGCCGTTCCACATGTGGAGAACTGCAATGGAATACCGACAACTGGGCAAGACCGGGCTCAAGGTCAGCGAGCTCTGCCTCGGCGCCATGACCTTCGGCCGCGAGTGCGACGAGGAGCTGAGCTTCCGCCTGCTCGACCGCTTTACCGAGCGCGGCGGCAACTTCATCGACACCGCCGACGTCTACAGCCGCGGCCGCTCCGAGGAGATCGTCGGCAACTGGCTGAAGACCAGGGACCGCGACGATATCGTTCTGGCCACCAAGGTGCGTTTCGGCACCGATGATCCGGCCAACCGTCGGCCGAACCGCTTCGGCCTGTCGCGCAAGCACATCATGGCCGAGGTCGACGCCAGTCTCACGCGCCTCAAGACCGATTACATCGATCTCTACCAGGTCCACATGTGGGATCCGGTGACACCGCTGGAGGAGACGCTGTCGACGCTCAACGACCTCGTGCGCGCCGGCAAGGTCCGCTACATCGGCGCCAGCAACTATTCCGGCGGGCAGTTGCAGAAGGCGATCGACATCTCCAAGGCCCACGGCTGGGAGCCCTTCACCTGTCTGCAGGCGCTTTACAACCTTCTCGACCGCGAGCTGGAATGGGAGCTCTTGCCGATCGCCCGCGACGAGGGCCTCGGCGTGCTGCCGTGGAGCCCGCTACGCGGCGGCTGGCTGTCGGGCAAGTACCGTCGCGGCATGACCGCGCCGGTCGCCGGCGCCCGCATCGAGATCGCCAGCAAGCAGGGCTGGAGCGAGACCTGGGAGCGCTACGCCAACGAGTTCACCTGGGGTGTGGTCGACGCGCTCTTCGCCATCGGCGAGGACCGCGGCAAGGAGCCTGTCCAGGTGGCGCTCAACTGGCTGCTGCGCCAGAGAGGCGTCACCGCGCCGATCATCGGCGCCCGCACCATGGCGCAGCTTGAGAGCAATCTCGGCGCCACCGGCTGGGAGCTGACCTCCGAGGACATCAACCGCCTCAACGCTGCCAGCGATCGCCCGCTGCCCTATCCTTACGAATTCCACGCCAGGGCAGGCGCGCGCGACTGACCGGTGCCCGCCGCGGGGGCGAGTTTGATTCCGCCGCAACCGTCCTTACATAAGCCTCCGCCGGCCGCACGCCTTGCGGCCGGCGCAAGGGGTCGCCGCGGGGCCTGTCAAAGGACCGCCGCCGCCCGCTGGACAAGGACAGTCGCACTTTGAGTCAACACCCCACTTCCGAGCCCTGGCACGGCACCACCATCATCACCGTGCGCAAGGGCGGCAAGGTCGTCATCGCCGGTGACGGCCAGGTTTCCGTCGGCCAGACGGTCATCAAGCACAACGCCAAGAAGGTCCGCCCGCTCGGCAAGGGCGGCGTCATTGCCGGCTTTGCCGGCGCCACCGCCGATGCCTTCACCCTGTTCGAGCGGCTCGAGGCCAAGCTCGAGCAGTATCCCGGCCAGCTCACCCGCGCCTGCGTCGAGCTCGCCAAGGACTGGCGCACCGACCGCTATCTCCGCCGTCTCGAAGCGATGATGCTGGTCGCCGACAAGTCGGTGAGCCTGGTGCTGACCGGCACCGGCGACGTGCTCGAACCGGAAGGCGGCGTTGCCGGCATCGGGTCGGGCGGAAACTATGCGCTGGCCGCCGCCCGCGCCTTGATGGACAGCGATCTCGACGCCGAGACGATCGCCCGCAAGGCCATGGCGATCGCCGCCGACATCTGCATCTACACCAACGGCAACGTCACGTTGGAAAGCCTTGATGCCGAGTGAACCCGGGTACAGCTTCCGGCCGATGACCCGTGCCGACCTGCCGCGCATGGCGAACTGGCTTGCCCAGCCGCACGTTGCCCGCTGGTGGGACGACGCCGAGACCGGCCTTACCCGCATCGAGGCGCATCTCGGCCCGGCAGACCCGGTCGAACCTTTCGTGATCCTCATCGACGAGCGCCCGATCGGCTATGTGCAGAGCTATGACATCCATGCGGAAGCCGATCATCCCTATCGGGATCAACCGGCGGGCACGATCGGGATCGATATGTCGATCGGCGAACCCGATCTCATCGGCAGGGGACATGGTCCACGCATCGTCGATGCCTTCGTCCGACGCCTGTTCGAAGCCGGTGTCCCCCGCGTGGTGATCGATCCCGACCCGGCCAATACTGCCGCGATCCGCGCCTACGCCAAAGCGGGCTTCGTTCCGGTAGGCGAGCGCCATTCCATCTATGGTCCCGCGCTGCTCATGGCGCGCGACCGCAGCAACGATCAGAGTGCGCCATGACCACATTTTCTCCCCGTGAAATCGTCTCCGAGCTGGACCGCTACATCATCGGCCAGAACGACGCCAAGCGCGCCGTCGCCATTGCGCTCCGCAACCGCTGGCGCCGCCACCAGCTCACCGGCGCCATGCGCGAGGAAGTGCTGCCCAAGAACATCCTGATGATCGGCCCGACCGGCGTCGGCAAGACCGAGATATCGCGCCGCCTGGCCAAGCTCGCCGGCGCCCCGTTCATCAAGGTCGAGGCGACCAAGTTCACCGAGGTCGGCTATGTCGGCCGCGACGTCGAGCAGATCGTCCGCGACCTGGTCGAGGTCGGCATCAGCCTGGTGCGCGAGCGCCGGCGCCAGGAGGTCTCCGCCAAGGCGGAGATGGCGGCGGAAGAGCGCGTGCTCACCGCTCTGGTCGGACCGGCGGCAAGTCCGGCGACGCGCGAATCCTTCCGCAAGCGCCTGCGCCAGGGCGAGCTCAACGACAAGGAGATCGAGATCGAGGTCAAGGACAGCGGCAACGGCATGCCCCAGTTCGAGATCCCCGGCATGCCCGGCGCCTCGGTTGGTGTCATGAACATCTCCGACATGCTCGGCAAGGCCTTTGGCAACCGCACCAAGACGCGCCGCATCCTGGTGCGCGATTCGCACGACCTCTTGCTCAACGAGGAATCCGACAAGCTGCTCGACAACGAGGAGGTGACCCAGGAGGCCATCACCACGGCGGAGAACGACGGCATCGTCTTCCTCGACGAGATCGACAAGATCTGCGTGCGCGAGGGCCGTTACGGCGGCGACGTCAGCCGCGAGGGCGTGCAGCGCGATCTCCTGCCACTGCTCGAGGGTACCACGGTCGCCACCAAGTACGGGCCGGTGAAGACCGACCACATCCTGTTCATCGCATCCGGCGCCTTCCACATCGCCAAGCCGTCGGACCTGTTGCCCGAGCTGCAGGGCCGCCTGCCGATCCGCGTCGAGCTGTCGCCGCTCACCCGCGAGGACTTCCGCCGCATCCTGACCGAGACCGAGGCGAGCCTCATCAAGCAGTACGTGGCGCTGATGCAGACCGAGGGCGTGACGCTGGCCTTCACCGACGACGCCATCGATTCGATCGCGTCGATCGCGGTGGCGGTCAATTCCAGCGTCGAAAACATCGGCGCTCGGCGCCTGCAGACGGTCATGGAGCGGATCCTCGACGAGATCAGCTTCTCGGCTTCGGACCGCGACGGCGACACGGTCACCATCGACGCCGCGTATATCGAGGCCCACATCGGCGATCTCTCCCGCAACACAGATTTGTCGCGATTCATCCTCTAGGGTGTCTCCGCTCGCGGGCGGCCGGCGGCAGCTTCAACTCCGCCGCCGGTGCCATTATGATCGTGCCCTCGAAATGGCCGGAAAGCGGCCGTGCGCTCCAGAGATGACCGCTTGATGCCGCATTTCCGCCCGCTCTTCCGCTTCCTCCTGCTGCTCCCGCTTCTCCTCCTGCTGATCCCGCGCCCGAGCGCGGCGACCGCCGAGGTTGTGCGCGTGCCGTCGGGCAACCGTTCCGCCACCCAGCCGCCGATCTCGACCAGTTCGGTGATCCGCACGGCCGAGACCAAGGGCACCTTCGACGACAAGTACCGGACCATTTACGGTCAGCTCGCCGGCGACCGCGTGCTCATCGGCAAGATCGAGAAGGCGGCCGCCGTCTACGGCATCGATCCGATCCACATGATCGGCGCGATCATCGGCGAGCACACCTACAACGTCGACGCCATGGACACGTTGCAGGGCTACTACGTGAAGGCGCTGGCCTATCTAGGCGCCGACCTGCGCTTCGCCTACAAGGGCGAGGACGTGCGCGATTTCGTCAAGCGGCCGCAATTCGCCGCGTGCGATGACGCCGCCGACGACTACGACCTGTGGACCTGCCGCGAGGACGTCTGGAAGAGCACGTTCCAGGGCAAGACCGTCGGCGGCAAGGCGTTCCCCGACGACCGCTTCCAGCGGGTCTTCTTCCAGCCCTATTTCGCCGGTCAGACCTTCGGCCTCGGCCAGCTCAGCCCGCTGTCCGCCCTCACCGTCTCCGACATGGTTGCGGCCAGGAGCGGCCTGCCGCCGCTCGACCTCAATCACCCCAACGAGATCTATCACGCGGTGATGGACCCCGACATGTCGCTCAACTACATGGCGGCGATCATCGCCCACGACATCGACGCCTACCGGCGCTTCGCCGGCTTCGACATCTCCGCCAACCCCGGCATCACCGCCACGCTCTACAATCTCGGCGACGCCGCCGACCGGGCGCGCGCCCTTGCCGCCGAGAACCGCAAACGCAAGGCCGGCGGCCTCGGTATCCTTTATCCGCAAGAGAACTACTACGGCTGGCTGGTCAACGCCCGCCTCGACGAGCTGCGCAAGCTGCTCTAGGACCGGCCCTGCGGCCGGCGCAGCCGCACCAGAAGCGCGCCGGCGCCGCCGAGCGCGCGGCCGGCCTCGTCGAAGCCAACCACCACCGGCCTCAGCTCGTGTGAGGCAAGCCAGATCGGCACCAGGCGGCGGAGCACACCGCGCTCGCGCTCGCCCTCGCCGTTGCCGTTCCTGCCCTTGCCGGTGATCACCAGCACCAGCCGGGCCCCGGAGGCCTGGGCGCCGCCGAGAAAATCGACGAGCCGGCCATGCGCCGCCGCCTGGGTCATGCCGTGCAGGTCGATGCGCGCGTCGACGGAGAGCGCGCCGCGGTTGACGCGGGAAAGTGTCCGCCGGTCGAGCGGGGCGAGTGCCGGCGGCTTTGGTGGCCTGGGTTTGGCAGGCGGCACTGCGAGGCGCACGGCGGGGGCGGGCTTTTCGGGCTTTTCCGCCTTTTTCGGCGGTGCCGGCTCCTCGGCCGGCTCGGCCTTGGCCGGCGGCTTCCGCTTGAGCGGCGCGACCGAGCGCGTGACGGTCTGCCACAGCGCCAGTTCCTCCTCGGTCGGCGGCGGCTTGCGGCGGCTCATGGCGCCCCCGTCGGGGCGAGCAAGACGAAGCGCCCGCGCGCGCTCATGGCGCCGGCAATGCTGCCGGCGGCATCGCCGCAGCCGAAGAAGATGTCGCCACGGGCCGCGCCGACGATCGCCGAGCCGGTGTCCTGGGCAATCATAAGCCGGCTAAATGACGTCCGGTCGGGCAGGGTGGTGTCCACCCAGACGGGCAGGTGGAAGCTGTGCAGCAGGCGGTCGACGGCGAGGCTTCGTCCAGGAGTCAGCGGCACCTTGGCCGCCGCCACCGGCCCCAGCGCCGGGTCATCCACCGGCGCTTCGCGGAAGAAGATGTAGGAGCGGTTCGCGCCCATCAGCGCCGCGGCCTCACTTGGGTGGGCGGCAAGCCAGGCGCGAATCGCCGGCATGGTGGCGGTTCCGGGCTTGAGCCCGCCGCGCTCAACCAGAACCCGGCCGATCGGCGTGTAGGGGTGGCCGGTCTTGGCGGCATAGGTGACGCGCAGGCTGCTTCCGTCGGTCAAGCGGATGCGCGCGGCCCCCTGGATGTGGATGAAGAAGGCGTCGACCGGGTCGGCGAGCCACACCAGCTCCAGCCCACGGCCGTCGAGCGCGCCGGCCATGATCGCGGCACGGTCGGCATATTCGCTGAAGCCGTCCCCGGTCCTGCGGGCAAAGCGCAGCGCCGGGTCGAGGCCGGCGGGCGGATGGTCCGGGTCGAACTCCACGAGATCATCGGGCGGGGAAAGCAGCGGTACGGTGAATTCGGACGTGCGGGTGAGTGATCCGGCGACTTCCGGCTCGTAATAGCCGGTGAAGAAGCCGTGGCTCCCTTGCGGCACTACCTGGTGCGGGGTGAAGTTGGCCTCGAAGAAGGCCTGCGCCGCGCTTGCCGGAAGCGTGCCGGGCAGCGCCGCGGCACGGGCGAGCGTGGCGGCGAGCGCACCCGCGTCGATACCGAGCCCTCGCTGCTTGGGCGGGTGGTCGGCAAGCACCGCTGCGCCCAGGCGGAAGGCGGCGAAGGCCGCCGCGTGGTCATCCTCCCGCCAGCCGGGCAGGTTCGAAAAGGTGAGTGGGATCAGTCGGGTAGCGCCGGCGGCGTCCGTCGTCCCGTCCATGGCCGCCCGCCGCTCCGCCGCCGCCCGCCGCTTGCCTGCTCGCCGCCCGTCGGGTCAGTCGACCAATTCTGTCGCCACCAGTTTCCAGTTCGGGTCGCGGGCGCTGGCCTCGCGCTCGAACGTCCAGATGTCGGTCACGTCGCCGACATGGGCCGGGTCGCCGTCGATCACGGCGCCATCCTTGTCGTGGGTCGCCGACACCAGCTTGGACAGGAAGCGCACGGTCACCTGCACCGTGGCGCCCTTGACGCCGGCGGCGGTGATTTCCGCCTTGTCGATACCGACGAACTTGAACTCGATGGTCTCGCTGCGGCCCTCGCGCTCGCTGATGGCGCTGACGAAACCGTCATAGACGTCGCGGCTCAAGAGCTGCTTGAGCGTCTTGCGGTCGCCCTCGGCAAAGGCGGTCACGACCATCTCATAGGCGGCCTTGGCACCGGAAAGGAAGGCGTCGGGGTCGAAGGTGCGGTCGGCGGTGGCGACCGTCCGCAGCGCCTCGTGCAGGCTTGAGCCGGCGGGCGCGGCGGTCTTGATACGCTCGTCGACGCTGGTGCCGGCATCCGGGACGGCGCCGTCCCGCGGTGGCGCCCGTCGTGACGGCAGGTCGATCACCTTGTCCTCGGCCTTGCCGGCCGGCGTATCCCGGCGGGCATAGGGATCGAACGGCGGCCGCTCGCTGCCGGTCCGCCTGCCCAGCACGTTGCGCAGTCGCAGAAACACGACGACAGCGACGGCCAGGAAGATGATGGTTGTGATGTCCATGAAGTTGTTCATGTTTTGGCGGTGTCCCGGCGCTGGACGAGACCACTCTGCCCGAAATCGGGCGAGAAAGCGATTAATACAATGTAGGCAACCGCCTTGGCTGTTGCGAGTCGGCGGCGGCTGGCTTGTAACCGGCTCCCCCGCGTGTTAGCCCACCGGCGCCTCCAGGGCACGCAGTTTCTATCGGGAGTAGCCAATGGCCGACGACGGCAGCAACGGGCAGGAAGGCGCGGCAGTTGCCCAGCCCGGCATCAGTGTCATCACGCAGTATGTGAAGGACCTGTCCTTTGAGAATCCGGGCGCACCGGCGAGCCTCAGGCCGCGTGGCGCCTCGCCCAGCATCAGCCTTTCGGTGGGCGTGCAGCCGCGCCCGGTGGCCGACAACGACATCGAGGTCGAGTTGCGCCTGGAGGCGCGCGCGGTCGATGGCGAGACCACCCTGTTCGCCATTGAACTGGTCTATGCGGGCGTCTTCCGCCTGGTCAACGTCACCCAGGAGACGGTGAACCCGATCATGCTGATCGAGTGCCCGCGCCTGCTCTTTCCCTTCGCCCGCCAGGTCATCGCCACCGCCAGCCGCGATGGCGGCTTCCCGCCGCTGCTGCTCGACCCGATCGATTTCGTCGCGCTCTACCGCCAGCGCATGACCAATCCCGGCGCCGGCGGTCCGGCTGCCGAGGCGCCGCCCACCGCCACCAACTGAGCCATCCCTAAATTGCGAAGCCGGCCGCCAGCGCCACGTCCTTGAGCGGCGCCGCCGGCCGCGGGCCGATGTGGCCGATCACCTCCGATGCGGCGAGTGTCCCCAGCTTGCCGGCATCGGCGAGCGCCATGCCGCGGGCGACACCGAATAGGAAGCCGGCGGCGAACAGGTCGCCCGCCCCGGTCAGGTCGACCACCGCCTCCACCCGAGTCGCCGGCACGCTGATCACGGCCTCCGGCGTTGCCACCAGCGCCCCGTCGGCGCCGACGGTGACCGCAGCCAAGGCACAGTCCGCCCGCAGCGCCTTGATCGCCGTATCGACGTCGGCGGTCTCGTAGAGCGAGCGCACCTCCGAATCGTTGGCCAGCACGATGTCGACCGTGCGCGTGCGGATGAGATCGAGGAATTCCGCCCGGAAACGGTCGACGCAGAAGGCGTCCGACAGCGAGATCGATACCTTGCGCCCGGCGGCGTGGGCGATCTCGGCGGCGCGCACGAAGGCCTTCTTGGCCTCCGGCGGGTCCCACAGATAGCCCTCCAGATAGGTGATCGCCGAGCTGCCGACGACGTGCGGGTCGATGTCGTCGGGGCCGAGCGCCTGGCAGGCGCCGAGATGGGTGTTCATCGTCCGCTCGCCATCCGGCGTGATCAGGATCATCGAGCGGGCCGTCGGTTCGCCGTCGAGAAGCGGCGCGGTGCCGAAATGCACGCCGGTCGCCTGCATGTCGTGGCGGTAGATGGCGCCGAAGGCGTCGTCGGCGACCTTGCCGATGAAGGCGGCGCGGCCACCGAGCGAGGCGACGCCGGCGGTGGTGTTGCCGGCCGATCCGCCCGAGGCCTCGATCGCCGGCCCCATATGGGCATAGAGCGTGTCCGCCCGGGCAGCATCGATCAGGTGCATGGAGCTCTTGGACAGGCCCTGGCGCACGAGGAAGTCGTCGTCGGTACTCGCCAGGATGTCGACAATGGCGTTGCCGATGCCGAGCACGTCGAAGTCTGCCTGTTCCATGAAATCTCTGGTTTGTATGGGGAAATCCAAGAAGGGCGGCGCGACTATAGCGGCGGCCGGAGCGGACGCAACCGCAGGCGTCGGCCTCACAGGGTCTTGGCGGGGTAGGCGCAGAGGTCGGCGATCAGGCAGGCCGGGCACTCGGGCTTGCGCGCCTTGCAGACGTAGCGGCCATGCAGGATCAGCCAGTGGTGGGCATGCAGCCGGAAGCGCTCGGGCACGCGGCCCTCCAGCGCCAGCTCCACGGCCAGAGGATCGCGGCCGGGCGCGATGCCGGTGCGGTTGGCGACGCGGAAGATGTGCGTGTCGACCGCCATGGTCGGCTGGCCGAAGGCGACGTTGAGCACCACGTTGGCGGTCTTGCGGCCGACGCCGGGCAGCGTCTCCAGTTCCTCCCGGGTGTGCGGCACCTTGCCGCCATAGTCGGCGATGAGCTTCTCCGACAGCGCGACGAGGTTCTTCGCCTTGGTGCGGAAGAGGCCGATGGTGCGGATAAGCTCCGTCACCCTGGCCTGGCCCAGCGCCACCATCTTCTGAGGCGTGTCGGCAAGCGCGAACAGCGCCGGCGTCGCCTTGTTCACCCCGGCATCGGTCGCCTGGGCCGAGAGCACCACGGCGACCAGCAACGTATAGGGGCTGGAATAAGCGAGTTCGCTCTTCGGCTCCGGTTGGGCTGAAGCGAAACGGCGGAAGATCTCGGCCACCACGCCCGGCGGCAGGCCGGGCGTTATTTGCTTCGTCGTTTTGGCCTTGGTGGCTGCCCTCGCCATCTCAGCTCCGCTGGGCGACCATGATGGCGTCAATCCCGATCACCGCAGCCACCCCGAAGCCAGACAGGACCAGCCCGATCAGGAAAATGCGGATGGCGCGCTCGTAGCGGGGGCGCTCCAGCGAGTTCGGATGGAGCAGGGCGGCGAGCGCGACGAGCTGGAAGCAGCTGCCGACGGCCAGCGGCACGATGCCGATGAGGTCGTGCAGTTGCCAGGGCAGGGGGTTTGCCGCCCAGGCGGTCAGGAAGGTCAGCGAAAAGCCGGCGAGCACACCGACGACGGTCACGCTGCCGTTACGAAAGGTCGCGTCGATTTCTCGCCTCTCCGGCTCCGGATTGCTCACCGCCAGCCTCGTTCCACGGGACGCCCACCTCTTGCCAATGCGGCGGAAGCAGCTAGCATTTCCTTGGAATCAAAACAATGAAAGCCCATGGACACCGCCACGCCGCCGCCCCACGTTCCCGAAACCGTCGTCTTCTCGGCGGTGCTGCGTCCCCATCGCTCGCTGAGCCCGCAGGGTTTCGGCATTCTCATGGTGGCGATCGCGCTTCTCTCCTTCTTCATCGGCTTCGCCTTCTGGCTCATGGGCGCCTGGCCCGTGGTCGGCTTCTGCGGCCTCGATGTCCTGCTGATCCAGCTCGCCTTCCGCCTCAACTACCGCGACGCGCGGGCCGTCGAGGAGGTCCACCTGACTCACGAGCGCCTCTCCATCACCCAGATATCACCGCAGGGCGTTGCGCGGGAGACCGGCTTCAACCCCTATTGGGCGCGGCTCGAGGTGGAGCGCCAGCCGGAGATCGGCATCACCGCGCTCAGCATCGCCTCCCACGGCATGCGTCTGGCGGTCGGCGCCTTTCTGCCGCCGGTGGAGCGCGAGAGCTTCGCCAGCGCGCTCGCGGCGGCGCTCGCCAAGGTGCGCACCGGCTAGCCGCCTGGCCCGCCTGGCCGCCTGCAGGAATCGGGTGGGCGCGCCTCTCGCCGGCGCCTACATCGGGTCTATTCTCTTGAGGAGAGACCGCGATGGACCTTGCGATGATGACCACGACCGAACCTGCCGCCCGGCGCCCCCAACCCGTCGATGGGACGGTGCCCGACTACGAGATCGTCCGCCGCGCCATCGCCTTCATCTCCGAGCGCTGGCGCGAGCAGCCGTCGCTGGAGCGCATCGCCGCCCATGTCGGGCTGAAGCCGTTGGCCCTCCAACGTCTGTTCACGCGCTGGGCCGGCCTGTCGCCCAAGGGATTCGTCCAGGCGCTGACGCTCGATCATGCGCGCGCGCTCTTGACCGATTCGGCCTCGGTGCTCGACGCCGCCTATGAGGTCGGCCTCTCGGGCCCCGGCCGCCTGCACGATCTCTTCATCACCCACGAGGCGATGACGCCCGGCGCCTACAAGGCGCGCGGCGAGGGGCTCACCATGCGCTACGGCTTCCATGCCTCGCCCTTCGGCACCGCGCTCATCATGGCCACCGACCGCGGCCTCGCTGGTCTCGCCTTCGCCGATCCCGGCAAGGAGGCGGCGGCGCTCGCCGACATGCAGGCGCGCTGGCCGCAGGCAACTTATGTCGAGGACACGCAAACGACCGGGCCGACCGCACGGCGCATCTTCGACCCCGCCACCTGGCGGCCGGAGCGGCCGCTCAGGATCGTCATGATCGGCTCCGATTTCGAGCTGAACGTGTGGGAGACGCTGTTGAAGCTGCCGCTAGGCACCGCCACCACCTATTCGGACATCGCCGCCCATATCGGCCGGCCGAGCGCCGCCCGCGCGGTCGGCACGGCGGTCGGCCGAAACCCGATCTCCTTCGTCATTCCCTGCCACCGCGTGCTCGGCAAGGGCGGCAGCCTCTGCGGCTACCACTGGGGCCTCACCCGCAAGCGGGCGATCCTCGGCTGGGAGGTGGGCATTTCGGGGAAAGGCGCGAACTAGAGAGTTGCCAAACTCAACGACTTCGTTGACAATGGCAACTCATGCAGCCTGTCACACCAGAAGCGGTGGACGCCGTCCGCCGCTTCAACCGCTTCTATACCCGCCGCATCGGCGTGCTCGACGAGCACCTGCTGAAGAGTCCGTTCTCGCTCGCTGAGGCGCGTCTGCTCTACGAGCTGGCTCATCGCGACGGCCCGTCGGCGGCCGAGCTTGCCCGCGATCTTGGCCTCGATCCGGGTTATCTCAGCCGCACCCTGCATACGCTGGAGAAAGCCGGGCTGATCGCCCGGGCGCCGGATGCCGAAGACGGCCGCCGCAGCCGCATCGGCCTGACCGGGGATGGTCGCGCCGCCCAGGCGCCGCTCGAGCAGCAGTCCAGCCAAGCGGTCGCCGACATGCTGGCGCCGCTCGCGCCCCACGACCGCACGCGGCTCACCGCGGCGCTCGCAACGATCGAGGATCTGCTGTCCGACGCGCCGCGTGCCGCGCCGACGCTGGTGCTCCGCCGCCATCAGCCCGGCGACATCGGCTGGATCATCCACCGCCAGGGCAGGCTCTATGCGGAAGAATACGGCTGGGACGAGACCTATGAGGGCCTGGTCGCCGAGATCCTCGCCGCCTTCGTCAAGAACTTCGATCCCAGACGCGAGCGCGCCTGGATCGCCGAGATGGACGGGAAGATCGTCGGCTCGATCTTCCTCGTCCGCCAGGACGACGCGGTCGCCAAGCTCCGCCTGCTCTATGTCGAGCCCGCGGCGCGCGGCTTGGGCATCGGCTCCCGGCTGGTCGCCGAGGTGGTCGCCTTCGCCCGCCTCAAGGGCTACCGCACGCTGAGCCTGTGGACCAACGACGTGCTCGCCGCCGCCCGCCACATATACGAGGCAGCCGGGTTCCGCCTCACCGCCCAGGGCCGCCACAAGAGCTTCGGCAAGGACCTGGTCGGCCAGACCTGGGAGCTGACGCTTTGAGCGGGGACCGCCTTGGGGATCAGGCCTCGACCTGCTCGATGCCGGTCACCTCGGGGACGAAGTGGCGCAGCAGGTTCTCGATGCCGTGCTTGAGCGTGGCGGTCGACGACGGGCAGCCGGAGCAGGCGCCGCGCATGTTGAGATAGACGATGCCGTCGCGATAGCCGTGGAAGGTGATGTCGCCGCCATCCTGGGCGACCGCCGGACGCACGCGCGTCTCGAGCAGCTCCTTGATGATCCCGACGGTCTCGGCATCGTCCGCGGAATAGTCGTCGCCGTCGGAGGCCGCCTGGGCACGGTTGATGACCGGCATGCCGGACATGAAGTGCTCCATGATGGCGCCGAGGATGACCGGCTTCAGGTGCGGCCAGTCGCCTTCGGTCTTGGTGACGGTGATGAAATCGGCGCCGAGGAAGACGCCGCCGACATTGGGCAGCGCGAAGAGGCGCTCGGCGAGCGGCGAATCGGTTGCCTCGTCGGCGCTGCGGTACTCGGCGGTACCGGTGCCGAGGACATCGCGGCCGGGCAGGAATTTCAGGCTCGCCGGATTTGGCGTGGGTTCGGTCTGGATGAACATGGTCGAGCGCCTTTCAAGGGGGCGTGGCCGGGACTTCGATCTACGACGGTGATTTAGGCCGGTGATTGACCGGGATCAAGCGGCCGCTGGTTACCAAACGCGCGGGATGAGGCGGAACGGCGTCTTTGTCCGGTATTCGGCGTAGCCGGGCAGGCCGGCGAGGAGCACACGCTCCTCGTCAAGCAGACGGACGACGATCAGGCCGGAAAGCGCGGCGAATGGGACAAGCGCCCAGGTGGACCCGAGCGCCAGGGGTATGCCGAGGAGCATGACGATCGCGCCGGCATACATCGGGTGGCGGACGAGCGCATAGGGTCCGGTGGTGACGACGGTCATGGTCCCTGCCGACCTCGATGGTGCCGGCGGTGTAGCTGTTTTCGCGGAAGACCAGGAAGACGGCGAAGAAGCCCACAAGCACGAGAGCATCGCCGGCGAGCGCAACGGGCACCCCAAGATGCGACCAGCCGAAATTCCGGTCGAGGCCGCAGACGACAAAGACAGCAGCGAAAGCGACGCTGGCGAAGCTTTGGATGATGCGCTGGCTCGACTCGCTCTCGGCGGCGGGGCCGGCGTTCATGCGCCGTTCGATCAGCGCCGGATCGCGCTCGAGGAAATAGAGGGTGATGGCGAGAACCGCGCCGGTGAAGACGACGAGAAACAGCCAGGCCTGCCACCAGAGAAGCGTCCAGGCCGGCAGAAACAGCATCACCGCCATGACGGCAATGAAGAAGGCCAGGCCGCGATAGGCGCGGGCGCGGAGGGAGGCGGTGTCCTTCATTGGCGGAGGATAAGCCGCGGCCGCGGCAGAACGATGGCGCCCGGCTCAGGCTCAGCCGGCCGCGCCATTGGTCCTTGGTGAGCCAGAGGTCCAGGTCGTCGTCCATACGAACCATCGCGCCGGGCGTCACGGCGACGGCCTGCCCGTCAGGCGACCGCGGCGATCTCAGTGTCGTCGAGATGGCCGGGGACGATGGTGATCGGAATCGGGAAGGTGGCCGACGTCTTGCCGGCAAGGGCGGTGACCAGCGGCCCCGGCCCTTCCTTTTCGGTACCGGCGGCGAGTACCAGGATGGCGATGTCCTCGTCCGATTCGATGAGGTTGAGGATCTCCTCGGAGCGGTTGCCCTCGCGGATGACCAGCTGCGGCTCGACCGTGCCGTAGGAGCGCGCCAGATCGGCGAAGCGGCCGAGCGTGTTCTCGGCGTGCTCCATGGCTTCGGCGCGCATGATGTTCTCCACCCCCAGCCAATGCTGGAAGGCGGCCGGACCGATGACATAGAGCAGCACCAGCGCGCCGCCCGAGTGCTCGGCCCGGCGGGCGGCGTAGAGCAGCGCGCGCGAGCATTCCGGCGTGTCGTCGATGATCACCAGGAACTTGCGCCGGTGGCCTTCCTCGGTGCTTCTGCGTTTCAGAGCCATGGCGGTGATGATCGCATTTCGCCCGATAGGCCGGCAAGCGGCGCGTCAGACCATGCGCACCGGGCCGGGATAGCGGGCGACGACCGGGTCGGCGGTCAGAAGCGTGACCCCTTCGACGATGGCCTGGGCCACCAGCATGCGGTCGAACGGGTCGCCGTGTATGGGCGGGAGATCGGCCACGGCGATGGCGTGTTCGCCCCGCACCGGCAGCTCTTCGTATCCATGTTCGAGGAGTTCGCGGCGAATTGAAGCGGGCTCAGCTTCAAAATCGCGGCGCCGGGCGCCACGCTTGATGGCGATCTCCCAGATACAGACCACGCTGAAGACGAGTCGGTTTTCCGGGCTTCCCATCAGGTCGCGCGCGAGCGTCGAGAGCCGCTCCGATTGGCTGATCGACCAGAGAACCAGATGTGTGTCGAGCAGGAGCCTCACTTGCGGCCTTCAAACATGGCCTGGATCTCTTCGGCGAACATGGTGTCGAAATCGTCAGGTACCTTGATCTGCCCGCGCATGAAGTCGAACCGCTGTTTGGCGTCCTTCTCCTTTTCCTCGAGCGGGACGACCTTGACCATCGGCTTGCCGGCCTTGGCAATGATGAAGCTCTCACCCGCCGCTGCCTGTTCGACAAGGCGCGAGAGATGGGTCTTGGCTTCGTGGATATTGACTTTGCGCATAGCGACACCGGACTAGACTAAGTCCACTTAGTCTAGTCCATATCCCCGCAAATTCAAGGTGCAGCCTCAGCGCGGTTGGACGAAGCCGACGATGTCACGCACGCCGCGCATGATCGGCTCGGCAAGGGTGCGGGCACGGTCGGCGCCCTGGTTGAGGATCGCGTCAATGGCACCGGGGTCGGCGAGCAAGCGGCGCATCTCGGCGGCAACCGGCGCCAGCTTCTCCACCGCCAGTTCGGCGAGCACCGGCTTGAAGGCCGAGAACTGCTCCCCGCCGTGGTCACGCAGGACCGCCTCGCGCGAGATGCCGGCGAGCGCCGCATAGATGCCGACCAGGTTGTCGGCCTCTGGGCGGCTCTTCAACCCCTCCACCTCGGAGGGCAGCGGCTCGGGGTCGGTCTTGGCCTTCTTCACCTTCTGGGCGATGGCATCGGCGTCGTCGGTGAGATTGATGCGCGAATAGTCGGAGGGGTCCGACTTGGACATCTTCTTGGTGCCGTCGCGGAGCGACATGACCCGCGTCGCCGGCCCGGTGATCACCGGCTCGGTGACCGGGAAGAACGCATCGCCATAGCCGTGCGCCGCGATCGATTCGGCGAAATCGTTGTTGAACTTGACGGCGATGTCGCGGGTGAGCTCCAGGTGCTGCTTCTGGTCCTCGCCAACCGGAACGTGGGTGGCGTGATAGGCCAGGATGTCGGCAGCCATCAGCACCGGATAGTCGTAGAGGCCGACCGAGGCGTTCTCGCGGTCCTTGCCGGCCTTCTCCTTGAACTGGGTCATGCGGTTGAGCCAGCCGAGGCGGGCGACGCAGTTCAGGATCCAGGCGAGTTCGGCGTGGGCGAAGACCTGGCTCTGGTTGAAGATGATGTGCTTCCGGGCGTCGATGCCCGACGCGATGAAGGCGGCGGTGACAGCGCGGGTGGCGGCGGCAAGCTCCTTGGGGCCCCCCCAGACCGACATCGGCACGGTGATGGCGTGCAGATCAACGACGCAATAGACGCAGTCGAAATCGCGCTGCAACGCGACGAAATTCTTGATGGCGCCGAGGTAGTTGCCGAGATGGAGGTTTCCGGTCGGCTGAACGCCCGAAAAGACGCGCGGGGTGAATTCGGTCATCGGTGACTGTTTTCCAGCGGGCAGGCCTGGCGCGGTTCGGCCAGGCGAGGCGGACATAGCGGCGCTTGGCCGCCGGTGCAAGCGCCGCCTTTGCCTCAGGCGCGGCGCAGGAGCTTGCGGAAGTCGACGGCGCCGGTGAGCTGGCAGAAGAGCGCGAAGACGGCAATCCCGCCGGCAACCAGCGCGAAGACGGTGGTGGCGCGCACGACCAGGCGCCCGGCCAGCGGCCCGCCGAGCAGGAGAAGCGCGACGTAGAGGCAGGCGCCCATCAGGATGGATGCCAGCGCCAGCAGCGACACGCGCCGCACGAGCAGCTCGTCGAAGCGGAAGTGGCCGCGGCGATGGAGCGCGACGGCAAGCAGAGCCATGTTGACCCAGCCGGAGAGCGAGGTGGCGATGGCGATGCCGACATGGGCGAGCCAGGGGAACAGCGCCAGCGAGACGACCACGTTGACCGCGACGGTGATGCCGGCGAACCACATGGGCGTGCGCGTATCCTCGCGGGCGAAGAAGCCGGGCGAGAACACCTTGACCAGGACGAAGGCGGGCAGGCCGGCGGCGAAGGCGGTGAGCGCACCGGCGGTGGCGGCGGTGTCTGTGGCATCGAAGCTGCCGCGCTGATAGAGCAGCGCGATGATCGGGTGAGCCATCACAATGAGCGCGACCGAGGCCGGCAGGGTCAGCGCCATGGCGAATTCGAGCGCGCGGTTCTGGGTGAAATCGACAAGGTCGCCGCGGCCGGCGCGGAGATGCCGCGACAGATCGGGCAGGAGCACGATGCCGATGGCGATGCCGACGATGCCGAGCGGCAACTGGTAGATGCGGTCGGCATAGTAGAGGAACGACACCGCGCCCGGCGCCAGCGAGGCGATCATGGTGCCGATGACGATGTTGATCTGGGTAATGCCGCCGGCAAGCACGCCGGGAAGGGCGAGCGCGGTCAAGCGCCGCAGCCGTTCGGTCAGGCGCGGCCACATCAGGCGCAGCACCATGCCGTCATAGGCCGTCGCCCAGACCAGCGCGGCAAGCTGGGCGATGCCGCCGACGGTGGTGCCCCAGGTGAGCCAGACGCCGGCCGCCGGCGTGCCGACGTCACCGAACCAGAAGACCGCGACCAGCGTGGCGATGAGCACGACGTTGAGGAGCGCCGGTGCGAAGGCGGCGGCGGCGAAGCGGCCGCGGGCGTTGAGCACGCCGCTGTAGAGCGCCACCAGCGAGACGAAGGTGAGATAGGGGAAGGCGATGCGGGTGAGCAGCACCGTCAGGTCGAACTTCTCCGGATCGGCCGAGAAGCCGGGCGCCAGCACATAGGTGAACAGTGGCATGAAGATTTCGATGACCGCGGTGACGGCGAGCAACGCCGTCAACAGGCCGCTCAGCGCCTCTTCGGCGAAGCGGCGGGCCTCCACCTCGCCGTCGCCCTCGAGTGACTTGGCGAAGAGCGGCACGAAGGCGGAATTGAAGGCGCCCTCGGCGAACAGGCGGCGGAACAGGTTGGGGAAGCGGAAGGCGACGAAAAAGGCGTCCGCGACCGGCCCGGTGCCGAGCGCGGCGGCGATGAACATATCACGCACGAAGCCAAGGATACGGCTGGAGGCGGTGGCACCGCCGACGGTGACGAAGTTCCTGAACAGCGACATTGCGCGCTTCTAGCTGGCGGCGCGCGGGAAAGCGAGGCGGCTTCGCTCAGGCGGCCGGGCGGGTGTCGTCACGGGCACCGACCATGTACTGGACCAGCTCCTCGGTGTTGGTCTCCGACGTCTTCTTCTCGGTCACCTTGCGGCCGCGATGCATCACCATCAGCCGGTCCGAGACGGCGAAGACGTCCGGCAGTGTATGGGTGATCAGGATGACCGGCACGCCTTGGTCGCGCAGCCGCCGGATGAGATCGAGCACCTTCTTCTGCTCGGGCACGCCGAGATTGTTGGTGGGCTCGTCCATGATCATCAGCTTGGCGTCCCAGTAGACCGCGCGGGCAATCGCCACCGCCTGGCGCTGACCGCCCGACAGGTTCTCGATCGGCTGGGTGAGGGAGGGGAAGCGGATATCGAGTGCCTGCAGCGCGGCCGCCAACTCGTCCTCCATCTTGCGGTCGTTGAGGGTCTTGATCAGGCCGCCGAAATAACGCCGCTTGACCTCGCGGCCGAGGAAGATGTTGGCGCCGACGTCGAGATTGTTGGCCAGCGCCAGATCCTGATAGATCGTCTCGATGCCCTGGCTGCGCGCGTCCATGGGATGGACGAAATTGCTCCGCCGGCCCTGGAAATAGATCTCGCCATCGTCTGGCGGGTGGACCCCGGAGATGCACTTGACCAGCGTCGACTTGCCGGCGCCGTTGTCGCCGAGAAGCCCGACGACCTCGCCGGGGTAGACATCCCAGCTGACATGATCGACGGCGGTGAGGCCGCCGAAGCGCTTGCTGACGTTGCGAATGGAAAGAATCGGGTCGCTCATGTCGCTTCCCTCGAACGGCCGCGGCCGACGATGAGGTCGCGCGACTGATCTATCAGGACGGCAACGATCACGACGACGCCGACGACGATGAATTGCCAGTAGGCATCGACATTGAGCATCACCAGGCCGGTGGTCAGCACCGCAATAATCAACGAGCCGATCACGGTGCCGATGATGGTGCCGGCGCCGCCGAACAGGCTGACACCGCCGATGATGACGGCGGCAATCGACGACAGCAGCAGCGGGTCGCCGATCACCGCCGAGCCGGCGGTGAAGCGCAGCGTCGACAGGAAGCCGCCAATGCCCGCGGTGACGGATGACAGAATGTAGAGCCAGATGATGCGGCGATCGACCGGGATGCCGGCGCGATCGGCCGCCTGAATGTTGCCGCCGACCGCAAAGGTGTGCCGGCCGAACTGGGTCCGGTGCAAAATGAAATGAGCGATCACCACTACGACGGCGGTGAGCACCACCGGCCAGGTGAAGATGCGATCCATATGCCGCAGCATCTCGCCGGTGAGTTCCGGCGGGCGGAGGAAATAGAAGCCGCCGCCCTCGCCGCGGATGAAATAGAAGAGCGATTCATTGCCGTAGGCGCGAATGCCCTGGGGCAGGCCGATGACGGTGGTGTTCTCCGACCACAGCAGCGCCAGGCCGCGCACCACGAAGGACATGCCGAGCGTGACGATGAAGGCGGGCACCTTGAGCTTGGCGATGATCGAGCCGTTGATCAGGCCGACGATGCCGCCACCAGCGACCGCGGCGGCGAAGCCAATCACCACCGAGGGAAACAGCGGAATGCCGGCGTTGTAGGCACCGCGGATGGCCAGCGCCGAGAGCACCGAGGCGAGGCTCATCACCCAGCCGACAGACAAGTCGATGCCGGCGCCGATGATGACGAAGGTCTGGCCGAGGCCGAGCAGCAGTACCGGCGTGATCGCGACCAGGATGTTCTGCGAATTGCGCACGGTCAGGAAGTTGACCGAGCCGTTGTTCCACAGCGGAACGGCAACCACGAAGAATGCGATCAACACCCCGAGGAAGACCCAAGCCCACATCCTGCTTAGCGTCAGGATGAACCGCATGGTGGCCGTCTCTCGCGGGGCGGGAGGCGCAAACGACCCGCTCGCGGCCGCCTTGGTGTCAGGACCAGCCAAGTTCGAGTTTCCTCACAAGCGGCAGCAGGCGCCGCATCTCGCGGGGCACCGCCGGGGAGCGCTCGGGCGAGCGCCCCCCGGGATGCGTGATGAAGGTCTACCGGTGACTACTTCACCTGGTAGATGAACCGCGAATAGGCCGGATCCTTCACATTGTCCTTGTCGATGATGGCGAAGCCGGTCTCGACACGGCGCGGCAGGCTGGTGACGCCAGCGGCATCGGCCTGGGCGAACTCGACCGCCATGTAGCCCATGTCGAAGGGCTTCTGGGCAAGCACGAGCGACACGACGCCGTTGTTCATCAGCTCGATGGCCGCCTTGGTAGCGTCATAGGCCACCACCTGGACATGGCCGCCGAGGCCGGCATTGACCACCGCCGTGCCGGCGCCCTGGGCGCTGAACACGTTGGTGCCGAAGACGCCGCCGAGGTCGGGGTGCTGTTCGAGTATGCAGCAGTCTGCTGCTGCGCCTTGTTCATGTCGTCGAGGTTGTAGTCGGGGCCGTAGACCGTGATGCCCGGGAATTCCTTGGCCATCACTTCCTTGAAGCCGACTTCACGGCCTTCCACCGAGGAGACGTTCGGGTTGGTCGAGTTGATGTAGACCGAGCCCTTGCCGCCAAGCGCCTTGGCCAGGCCGCGCGCCGCAATGCGGCCGCCTTCGACATTGTCCGAGCCGATATAGCTGATCGGGAACTTGACCGGACCGGTAACGTAGTTGCCGTCGCCGAGGAAGGTGTCGACGGTGATCACCTTGATGCCGGCATCGACTGCGGCCTGCAGCGGCGCCACCATCTGGTCCTTATCGACCGGAGCGGTGATGATGTAGTTGAGGTCGCCACGCGCGATCATGGCATTGAGAATCGGGGTCTCGGCCTCGACGCCCCAGGTCGGCGGGACCTGCGTCACTACCTCGATACCGAGGTCCTTGGCTGCCTGCTCAACGCCGATCTGCATGACCTGATAGAACGGTCTACCACGCCGGGCAGGAAGCCGATCTTGATCTTGCCGGCTGCGTCGGCATGCACAGGCACGAGCGCAAGCGCCGCCACTGCCGCGGCGGCGAGTACCGATTTCTTGAACATGCGATTCCTCCACTTGCTGGGTGCTCATGGCGATCACAGTGCGCTGGCACGCGCCCTCCCACGATCGCCTGAACCTGGCACAGCT
>CAWHLP010000037.1:0-45129 GCA_963830205.1 uncultured Alphaproteobacteria bacterium
GGCGATTGCGGAAGACGGGTCCGGCCCGGTCCTCAGCTCCGCGTGATGTTCAATCCCGTCTCGGAAATGCTGAAGTCCACGAATCGGGCGCCCCGGTTTGGCGGGTTGTTCTCCAAATCCGCCCGGATCCGGTGGGCAGCGCTGTCGTCCTTGGCGAAGATGATCATGTAGCCGCCGCCCCCGGCACCCGCCAGTTTCAGGCCCGCCACGTAGTCGGAGATCCGTTCGATGATCGCCTGCACGGGTTCCGGGTTGGTGCCGAGGTCAAGCTGGCTGTTGAGCGACCAGCTGCGCGCGACGGCGGCACTCAGCCCGTCCCAGTCGCCGGAAAGAATGGCGTTGAAGGTCGCCTCGGCGTGCGGGGCAAATTCGTCCAGCACCGCCAGATGCGAGGCCGAGTTCAGGAAGATGCCGCGCACGATCTCGGCCAGGATGTTCTTCGCCAGGCGGGTGATCCCGGTATAGTAGAGGAGCACCCGGCGATTGGCGTAGTCGCCCGTGAACAGGTGCTCAGGCAGGTAACGCAGGGCGGGTTGCTGAATGATGCCCGGCCCCGTTGAAACCAGTTTTATCCCACGGAAGAGGCCGCCCGCCTGGTCCTGCCAGCCGCCGCCGGTGGTGAGCATCTGTTCCAGCACCAGGGTCCGGTTGAACAGGTCCATCTTGTCCCAGTTCAAACCGCAAACCTCGCCCAGCGTGCCCAGCAGCGTGGCCGCCAGGATGCTGCTGGTTCCCAGGCCGGACCCTTTCGGGATGGCAGCCAGCAGCGAGATTTCGAGACCGCCGCCAAAATCCCTGAGCTGCTCCTCGAGGCTCGCAAAGCCGTTGTCCCGATGGAACGCCGGCAGGAACCCCGCCAGCGCCAGCGCCGCCTTGGCGAGAGCGAACCCGCTGCCGAAATCGGCATAGGATTCCAGCTCTTCATAGGTTCGGATGGTTTGCGAAACCCCCAGGTCGATGGACCGAATCACGATGATGGGTTGTTCGCACACGCGCACGAAGACCTGGACCGGCGGATGCCCGTTGATGTCCACCGCGAGGTTCAGGACCGTCCCGCCATACTGCAGGCAATAGGGCGGGGTGTCCGACCAGCCGCCGGCGAGGTCGATCCGCACCGGCGAGCGCCCCCATACGATCTGGTCCTCCAGCACGTCGCATTTCGGCGTGACGCGGTGGCGACGGGCCTCCTGCATGATCGCGTCGCGGAGCGTGCCGAATGCCTCGCGCTCCAGCTGCTCGTGGGTTGCATCCCCGCGCTGTCGCCGGAGCACCGCATGGAACATGCAATCCCGCGCCAGATTGACCACCGGCACGCCGTCGCCTGGCCGCAGCCGCGGGATGTCCAGGCTGGAGCCGTCGAGAAGCGAGGCGGTGTGCAGAAGGTCCAGTTGATGGAGCAGGCTGCGCGGCTTCGCGGCAAGCTGGTGCACACCCTCCTGCATCAGCCGTGTCCGCGAGCCATAGAGCCGCCCAAGGTCCGCCTGTTCGCAAATCTGCATGGCGGAGAGCCTCGGCGCGGAAAGCCAGCGCTGCCGACAATCCGCACCGCCGGCCGGGTCCTCGGCCAGCATCCAGCCGACCAGGGCTTCATCGATCTCTTGAGCCGGGAGCACCGGGAACAGCCCCGCCTCCTGGATATCCGTCGCGGGCGCGACGCCCGCCTCCTCCAGGGAGATCCGGCGCGCTTCAAACCACTGCGTCGCCGGCCGGCCCATCCAGTGCGTCGTCGCCTCGCCTATGGCGCCGCGAAAGGTGTCGTCGATCCCGTATGGGCGGAAGGCGAACCCGTCCGTGCCGATCGGGGTGAAGTCGAGGCAGATGCCGGGCGCCAGATCGATGCTCCAGGCGTTTGCCGGCACACCGGTCAGCACATGGCTGTGGCTCAACCGCCAGCCGGCCGGGATCACGCTGTTTTCCACCCACAGCGTGTGCAGGGCATCGGGGTTTCGCGCGGCCTTGAACTCAGAGCTGAGGATGTGCTGGTCCGGCTGCCGGGTGACCGCCGTCTCGCCCAGCTTGGTCTGGTCGAGCTGCTGGTTCTGCAGTCGGGTCGCCGATCCGATCATCTGCCGGCTGGTTCCCAGATGATGGAACTCCGCCTCGGGCAGCGAGACCACGGCTGCGGTCAGCGCGTTGACGTCCGGGTCGAGGCGTGTGGGGTTTGAGCCGAGGCCGAGGCCGAAATCGGCATACATCTCGTAGGGGGTCGGAATGCCGCCCCGGAAGGCGCTGGCATCCGGGTCCCACCCGCAACGCTTCATCAACAGCTGGGTTGCGCGCGCGCTGAGGAGCCAGATTCCCGTGTCGACCATGAACAGGTGGTCGCGCGAGAGCGCGTGAATGCGTGCCGACTCGGGCTTTTGCAGGAAGAAAGCCAGCTCGCTCCCCGCCCCGCGCTGTTGGAAGAGCACGCCAAAGCCGGTTGCCACATCGGGCCGCACCCACATGCCCAGGACAAGCACATCGGCCTCCGGCAGGTCCGGCAAGGTCCGCGCAAACTGCAAGAGCACGTCCCCGCTGGTCACCATCGCCCGATAGCTCTGCGGCGCGTGAGCGAGGAGCCGGCGGTAAGCCGGCAACTGAAGGTCGAGGAGCGATTGGTTGAGCCGCTGCCCGACGGCCCAGCGCAGCACCGGCATGGGCATGAGAACTTTGCCGACGGCCGCATAGGCGGGCAAACGCCGGCTTTGGCCGCCCGCGAGCAGAAGCAGCTTTTGCGAAGCCTTCAGCCACGCGTCGAACGATCCGGCGGCCGGGGTCTGCCTCCAGGATTCGCAGAGCAGATGCGCGACCCCTCCAGCGGAGCCGAGTTTCGATCCCGCCGGATCACACGCCGTCAGCCATTCAGGCGGCTGCTTCTGCTCGACGCGGGCAAAATCCCGCGCCATGGCAGGGGGAAGCGAGAGCAGGTGCTGGACTGCGGGGTCGGCTCCGGTCGACATTTGAGATGTCCGTCATCCGAACGGATGGGCAGTTTGCGCTGCGCCGATTGATAGTGTTCGTCGGGGAATGAGGCTAGGCCGCTTGCCGCTGTCGCGCAAAGGCTCTTCGTGACGCCGGCCCCGTTCCCGGCCATCCTCTTTTTGCGATAGGCTGCGGCGATCAAGACGGGCGCCCACGGCCGCCCGCACTCCAGTCGCAACCATTGGAATTCAGCCATTTCCACGCCCACCCCCGCCGATACCGACCGCGCCAAGGCGCTCTTCTTCGAGGCGCTGGAGCGTGCCGATGCACGGACGATGCAGGCGCGGAGGCGCGCCTGCGCGCGGCTTTGGCGCTGGTGCCGGACCGCCCGTCGATCCTGACCAATCTGGCGGCAAGCCTGTTCAGCCAGAACAAGCTCGACGAGGCGCTGGCCTATGCCGGCCAGGCGCTGGAACACGAGCCCGACAGTCCCCAGGCGATGCTCGTCGCCGGCAACAGCCTGGCGCTTCAGGGCCGCTTTCAGAGAATCGGCCGAGGTGCTGCAGCGCATCGTCGCAGCCTCGCCCGACGATGCCGAGGCCTGGGCGGCGCTCGCCACCGTCCTCACCCAGATGCGCCGCTACGAGGAGGCGCTGCCCGCCTATCGCCAGGCGCTGGCCGTGCGGCCGGACCTCGATTATGCCCGCGGCGATCTTGTCCATGCGCGGATGCAGTCCGGCGACTGGGCGGGGTTGGCGGCCGACTGGGCGGCGCTCATTGCCGACGTGCGCGCGGGCCTGCCGGCAGCCCGGCCCTTCCATGTCTTGTCGATTCCCTCGACGCCGGCCGACCAGCTCGCCTGCGCCCGCACCTACGTGGCCCGCGAATTTCCCACCGGCGAGCCGCTGTGGCGCGGCGAGCGCTACGCCCACGACCGCATCCGGCTGGCCTATGTCTGCGCCGATTTCGGCGTGCACCCGACTTCCCAGCTCATGGCAGGCCTGTTCGAGCATCACGACCGCGAGCGCTTCGAGACCATGGCCGTTGCCACCCGGCCGTCGGACGCGAGCGCGCTCCGCACGCGGCTGGAAGGCGCCTTCGAGCATTTCATCGAGGCTGGCGACATGGCCGATCAGGAGATCGCCGCTCTCATCCGCGAGCGCGAGGTCGACATCGCCGTCGACCTCAACACCCACATCGTCCATGGCCGCCCCGGCGTCTTCGCGCTCCGCCCGGCGCCGATCCAGGTGAGCTGCCTCATCTATCCGGGAACCTCGGGCAGCGACGCCATCGACTACCTGATCGCCGACCGCATCGTGCTGCCCGCTGCCGACCGGCCGCATTATGGCGAGAAGATCGCCTATCTGCCGGAGACCTATTTCATCACCGACGATGCCGGCCCATCGCCCGAGACGACCACCAGCCGGGCGGATCACGGTCTGCCGGAGCAGGGTTTCGTCTTCTGCTGCTTCAACAACAGCTACAAGGTCACCACAGATGTCTTCGACGTGTGGATGCACCTGCTCGGCGCCGTGGACGGCAGCGTCCTCTGGCTCATCGAGAGCAACAGCGCCTTCTCGGCCAACCTGAAGCGCGCGGCCGAGGCGCGCGGCGTGGCGTCGGCGCGGCTGGTCTTCGCGCCGCGCCTCGACCCGGAGGCGCACCTGGCGCGCCATCGCCATGCCGATCTCTTCCTCGACACCTTCAACTACAACGCCCACACCACCGCCTGCGATGCCCTGTGGATGGGTCTGCCGGTGCTCACCCGCCTCGGTACGACCTTTGCCGGCCGGGTCGGCGCCAGCCTGCTCAATGCCGCCGGCCTGCCGGAACTGGTGACCACCTCGACCGAAGCCTACGCCGCCCGTGCTCTGGCGCTGGCGACCGCACCGGCGGAGCTTGCTGCCGTCAGGGCCAGGCTTGCCGCCAACCGGCGGACATGCCCGCTCTTCGACACTGGGCGCCAGACGCGCCAGCTCGAAGCCGCCTTCGTCGGCATGATGGAGCGCCACCTGAGCGGCGCGCCGCCTGACGATCTGGCGGTTGCGGCCCTCCCCTGAAACGCGAAAAAAGCTCGAAATCTTAACGGTTTCCGTCTATGGCTCGCGGCATGACCATACGGCTTCACAAGGGCGACCTGCCGGACACGACGCGCTTTGCCGGCGCGGTCGCCATCGATACCGAGACGCAGGGGCTGAACCCGCTGCGCGATCGCCTGTGCCTGGTGCAGCTCTCCGCCGGCGACGGCAGTGCCGACATCGTTCAGGTCGCCCACGGCCAGACCGCCGCGCCCAACCTCACCCGCGTCCTCGCCGATCGTTCGATCACCAAGATCTTCCATTACGCCCGCTTCGATATCGCCGTGCTGGAGCACGCCTTCGGCGTCATGGCCGAGCCGCTCTTCTGCACCAAGATCGCCTCGAAGCTGACGCGCACCTATACCGACCGCCACGGCCTCAAGGAGCTCACCAAGGAGCTGCTCGACGTCGACCTGTCCAAGCAGCAGCAGAGCTCGGACTGGGCGGCCGAGGCGCTGAGCGACGCCCAGCTCGCTTATGCCGCCTCCGACGTTCTCTACCTCCACGCGCTCCGCGAGCGCCTGGAGGAGCGGCTGGAGCGCGAGGGCCGCCGGCGGCTGGCCGAGGCCTGCTTCGCCTTCCTGCCGACGCGGGCGCGGCTGGATCTGGCCGGCTGGGGCGAAGAGGACATCTTCGCCCACTAGCGCCAGGCCGCGGATTGCCTTGGGTTTGGCCAATTGTCGTGATCTTGGTCGTGGATTGCGGGGGACAGCCGGACTGTCCACAATGCGGCTAGCAGGGCTGCCAGGCGGAACCAATGGCCGACCATAGCGAAGACCAACCGGTCCGGCACCGCATTCGCTACAACCCGACCCGGCGCGGTGGCGAGAAGGCCTATCGCGCCGCCCAGCGCCACAGCCGGCTGGTCCGCACGCTCAGAATCGTGCTCCCCGCACTCGCGGTGGCCGGCATCCTGCTGTTCTGGGCTTCCGCCCACTTTATCCCGAGCGACATCGCCGGCCTCATCCAGAACGCTGGCATCGACGTGAAATCGAACAGCGTCGTCATGAACGCGCCGCACATTTCCGGTTTTGAAGGCACCCGCCGCGCCTACGAGGTGACCGCGGCCCGTGCCATCCAGAGCCTCGATGATCCCAAGGTGCTTACCTTCGAGCAGATCAATGCCCATATCGGCCTGGGCGAGGCCGACACCGCGTCCATCGATGCCGGCACCGCCACCGTCACGGCGGCCACCGGCATCTACGACGGCAACAACAACACGCTCAAGCTGAAGGGCGGCATCTCCGTCGAGACGACCAACGGCGAATCGGCCAACCTGCAGCAGGCCGACATCAACCTCGACAAGGGCAGCATGGAGACGAAGCAGCCGATCGAAATCCAGGGCAAGCAGGGCACCCTGCACGCCAAACGCATGACGCTGGTCAACCGCGGCAAGCGCATAACCTTCAGCGGCGGCGTCACGGTCACGTTCATGCCGCCGGCGGACCTGGCGACGGCCTCGGGGGCGAAATGAACCTGATGGCGCGCATGCACGGCTTGTGGCTGGGCTGGCTGATGGTGGTCGTTCTCGCCGCGCTCCCCGCGGCGGCGCACGCCGCCACCGCCGACCTCTTCAACGGCTTCCAGGCCAAGTCGAAGGATCCCGTCGAGGTCAATGCCAACGTCCTGGACATTTCCGAAAAGGGCAAGCAGCGCATCTCGGTGTTCAGCGGCAATGTCGTCGTGAGCCGCGGCGATACGGTGCTCAAGGCCGCCAAGATCACGCTCTTTTCGGACCTCAAGTCGACCAGCCAGGACGGCTTCACCCGCATCGAGGCGACCGGCGGCGTCTTTGTCAGTTCCAAGGACCAGACCGTCACCGGCCAGACGGCCGTCGTCGACATGACCACGCATGTCATCACCGTTTCGGGCGGGGTCGTCCTCAGCCAGGGCGGCAACGTGCTCACCGGCAGCCAGCTGGTGGTCAACCTCGCCACCGGTCAGGCGCGCATCGAGCAGGATGCCGGCAAGCAGATCCGCGGGATCTTCACCCCTCAAAAGCTTCCTGACGGCAAGACGGCGGGGCAGTAACCCCTCGACAACCAAAGGGCGGCAGCTTATCCCGGCCGTTCAATCACAAGGGTCTCACAGGCGTGGCGGCATCGAGCTACTTCGGTCGCGGGAGCGACAGACCGGCAAGCCGTGGCGGCCAAGGGCAGCGGCGCGAGCAGGTCTATGACGAGACGCCGGCGTCCCGTCTGGTCCCCGATGCCGGCGGGCGCGGCTGGCTCGTCGCCCGCAGCCTCGCCAAGTCCTATCACAAGCGCCTGGTGGTGCGGAACGCCAGCCTGGCCGTGGCACGCGGCGAGGCGGTCGGCCTGCTCGGGCCGAACGGCGCCGGCAAGACCACCATCTTCTACATGATCACCGGCCTGGTCCGCGCCAATCACGGCGCCATCGAGATCGACGGCCACGACGTCACCGAAATGCCCATGTACCGGCGGGCGCGCCTCGGCATCGGCTACCTGCCGCAGGAGGCGTCGATCTTCCGCGGCCTGACGGTCGAGGGCAACATCCGCGCCATCCTCGAAGTGGTCGAGCCGGACAAGGCGGCGCGCGAGGAGCATCTGGAAGCCCTGCTCGACGAGTTCCGCATCTCCCATCTCCGCCATGCGCCGGCGGTGTCGCTGTCGGGCGGCGAGCGTCGTCGCTGCGAGATCGCCCGCGCGCTCGCCAGCCGGCCGGCCTTCATGTTGCTCGACGAGCCCTTCACCGGGGTCGATCCGATCGCGGTCGGCGACATCCAGGCGCTGGTCCGCCACCTCACCGGCCTGGGCATCGGCGTGCTCATCACCGACCACAATGTGCGCGAGACGCTGGGCCTCATCGACCGCGCCTACATCATCCATTCCGGCGAGGTGCTGTTCGAGGGGCGGCCGGACGAAATCGTGCGCAGCCCGGAAGTCCGCCGGCTTTACCTTGGCGAGCAGTTTAGCCTTTAATCCGGCGGCCCATTACGCTACGACTGAAGGGACAAGCAATTCCCGGACCAACTTTCCGGGAGGGGTAACCGCGCGTAATGGCACTTTCGCACAAGCTCGAGCTGCGCCAGAGCCAGTCTCTGGTCATGACGCCGCAACTGATGCAGGCGATCAAGCTGCTCCAGCTCTCCAATCTCGACCTTGTCGCCTATGTCGACGCCGAGCTTGAGCGCAATCCGCTTCTGGAAAGGGCCGAGGGCGAGGAGGGCGGCGAAAGTCCCGCCGACGAGAGGGGCAAGGCCGAGGCGGACGCCGACGCCGGCTCCAGCCGCGATGACGCCGGGGCCGATTTCGGCGAAGACCCGCCCGACTGGATGGAAACGCGCATGGAGGTCGATCCCGAAGCGATCGCCGCGCGCCTCGATTCCGACCTCGCCAACGTCTTCCCCGATGATCACGGCAAGCCGGCCGGCGAGACCCCGCCGGCGCTGCCGGCCGAGAGCTGGGCGACCGCCCCCTCGCGCCAGCCGATCAGCGCCGAGGACTACAATCTCGAGGCCTTCGTCGCCGAGCAGAAGTCGCTCGCCGACCATCTCGGCGACCAGCTCGGGCTGGCCACCGCCGACCCCGCCATGCGGCTGGTCGGCCGTGTGCTCATCAACGAGATCGACGAGGCCGGCTATCTGCGTGCCGACCTTGCCGATATCGCCGAGCGGCTCAACGCGCCGCTCGATCTGGTCGAGCGCACGCTGGCTTTGGTGCAGACCTTCGACCCGGCGGGCATCGGCGCCCGCAGTCTCGCCGAATGCGTCGCCATCCAGCTGCGCGAGCGCGACCGTTTCGATCCGCTGATGGCCCGGCTGGTCGAGCACCTCGATCTGGTGGCGCGGCGCGACTATGCGGTCCTGTGCAAGCTGTGCGGCGTCGACGAGGAGGACCTCGCCGACATGATCGCCGAGCTGCGCGCCCTCAACCCCAAGCCGGGCAGCGCCTTCGGCGATGTGCCGGTGCAGCCGATCGTGCCCGATGTCATGGTGCGCCCCGGTCCGGACGGCGGCTGGCGCGTCGAGCTCAACACCGAGACGCTGCCGCGCGTTCTGGTCAACCAGGCCTACTACGCCACCGTGCTCGGCCGCCGCCGCAACGATGGCGACAAGACCTACCTCGCCGATTGCCTGCAGACCGCCAACTGGCTGGTCAAGAGCCTCGACCAGCGCGCCCGCACCATCCTCAAGGTCGCCACCGAGATCGTGCGCCAGCAGGATGCCTTCCTCGCCCACGGCGTGCGCCATCTGCGCCCGCTCAATCTGAAGACCGTCGCCGACGCCATCAGCATGCACGAATCGACGGTCTCGCGCGTCACCTCCAACAAGTACATGGCGACGCCGCGCGGCATCTTCGAGCTGAAATATTTCTTCACCGCGGCCATCGCGTCCGCCGAAGGCGGCGAGGCCCATTCGGCCGAGGCCGTGCGCTTCCGCATCCGCCAGATCATCGACGCAGAGGCGCCGGCGGCCATCCTCTCCGACGATACGATCGTGAAAATGCTGCGCGATTCGGGCGTCGATATCGCCCGCCGCACCGTCGCCAAGTACCGCGAGGCGATGCGCATCCCCTCCTCGGTGCAGCGCCGGCGGGAGAAGCTGGCAAAGCTCGGCCGCCACCCTGGCCGCGGCGAGGAGCGGGGCGATCAGGAGGCCGCCGGCCACCCCTCCGCCTCGGTTGACTTGTCCCCGCGCTCTCCCTAGAAGGGCGCGCAGCACGGGCCGGCGAGGTGGCGACACACGTTTCCCGGTCAAAGTTCCGGCCCCGGCGTGTCGCCTTGAAGCGACCGTGCCCGCGAGGGGCGCATCCAGGCTGGCAACGACTGCCGCGTTAGAAGGTTCGACCCTCCATGGGCCTGCGCATTTCAGGCAAGAGCATTGATATCGGCGACACGCTGCGCGCCCGCGTCGAGGATCGCATCGCGCAGGGCGTCGCCAAGTATTTCGACGCCGGCTACGACGCCGCCGTCACCGTCGAGCGCGAAGGCTCGGGCTTTCGCAGCGATTGCACGATCCACCTCGATACCGGCATCGTGCTGCGCGGCGAGGGCCACGATCAGGACGCCTATCAGAGCTTCGATGCGGCCGCCGAGCGCATCGAGAAGCGCCTCCGGCGCTACAAGCGGCGGCTGAAGGAGCGCCGCGGCGCGCCCAGGGGCGAGCTGATGCCGGCGGCGACCTATGTCATCGCCGTGCCCGATGAGGACGGCGAGGTGCTGGTCGACGACAAGCCGGTGATCATCGCCGAGGAGGCGACCAATCTGGCCACCATGTCCGTCGGCCATGCGGTGATGGCCATGGACCTTGCCGATGCGCCGGTGATGGTCTTCCGCCATGCCGTCCACGGCGGCATCAACGTGGTCTATCGGCGCAGCGACGGCAACATCGGCTGGATCGATCCGTCGGAGACTGCCAAGGGGAGCGCCGCCAAGCGCTGACGGGAACGGGGTGCTGCGTGGGCGCTGTCCGCCCGCGCCGCTGGGACGGTCTGGACTGGACGAGATGGATCTGAGCGACCTCATCAAACCCGATGCCGTCGTGCCTTCGCTCAAGGCCAACAGCAAGAAGCAGGCGATCCAGGCGCTCGCCGAGAAGGCCGCCCAGATTACCGGGCTGGACGAGCGCGAGGTCTTCGAGACCCTGGTCCAGCGCGAGAAGCTGGGCTCGACCGGGGTCGGCGGCGGCATCGCCATTCCGCACGGCAAGCTCCCCGGCCTCGATCGCATCTTCGGCCTGTTCGCCCGCCTGTCGAAGCCGATCGATTTCGAGGCGGTCGACGATCAGCCGGTCGATCTGATCTTCCTGCTGCTGGCGCCGGAAGGCGCCGGCGCCGACCACCTCAAGGCGCTGGCGCGCATCGCCCGCATGTTCCGCGAGCCCGGCATGGCCGGCAAGCTGCGCGCCTCGACCGACAAGTCGGCGCTCTATTCGGTGCTGACGGAAGGCGCCACGCCCGACGCGGCGTGAGCGCGTCTCTTCCCGCGTCATCCCCTTTTTGCGTCATCCTCCGACGAGGCGAAGCCGAGATCGGAGGATCGCTTTCTGTGGGCACGACGCATGCCGTCCTTGCCGTGGCCGATCCTCCGGTCGAGCCGGAGGATGACGGCGGGGAACGATTGCGCGCGTTTCGTCGAAGGTCCTGCCGGATCGAAAGGACGGACGTCGCTTCCTGCTTAATGCAGGCTGACCGTTTCCAGGTCGTTTTCGTGGGCGTTGAGCTCGACCGCAGCGCGGCTGTCGGCGAGCATGATCGGCGTGCCGTCGGCCGCCAGCAGCGCCCACAGTTCCAGGTTGGGCACCATCGCCGGCATCTGCGGGAACAGGCCCTTGGCTTCGTCGGGGTGGAGCGGGCGCACATAGGCGATCCGCCCGCCGCCGAGCGCGGCGAAGGATTCGGCGGACATCACCTGCTTGGCGGCCGTGGTCGTGTTTTCATTCGTCATGACGCATACCTCCTGAAGGGCCGGCGCTCAGCCGCTCCCCTTGATGTCGATCCGGCGCACGATCCGCTCCGCCTTGGGGCGGATGAGATCGACGGACAGCAGTCCGTCCTTGAGATCGGCGCTGACCACCTCGATTCCCTCGGCAAGCACGAAGGTGCGCTGGAACTGGCGCGCCGCGATGCCGCGATAGAGGTATTCGCGCGTCGGCTCTTCCCTCTGCCGGCCGCGGATCACCAGTTCGTTCTCCTCGATGCCGACCTCGAGTTCGTCGCGGGAGAAGCCGGCGACCGCCAACGTGATGCGCAGCGTCTCCGCCCGCTCGGGCGTGCGCGGCAATCGTTCGATGTTGTAGGGCGGGTAACCGTCGCCGGTTCCCTTGGACAGCCGGTCCAGGGCGCGCTCAATGTCCTCGAAGCCGAGGAGCAGGGGGCTGGAGAGCGCGGCAATTCGCGTCATGCGATGGTCCTTTCCGTGAAGCGACCCTTGAACCGGACCCCGTCATGGGCATCCAGTCTGCCCGCAATATGGGCATCGCCCCGGAACGGTTCAAGCGCCGCCTCGGCTTGCCCGCCCCCGCCGGACTTGCCATCCTTGCGCACAACACCAGTTACCCGCAGTTCATTGGAAACGCTTTGATGTTGCGCAAGCTGCGGCTCCCCTTCCTGGTGCTGGTCGTGGTCGGGGCCGGGGTTTTCTGGGGTCTCACCACCCCGCGCACCTTGGCGCCCGCCGACCTGCCGGCGCACACGCCGGACCTCGCCAATGGCGCGGAGATGTTCTGGGCGGGTGGCTGCGAATCCTGCCATGCCGCGGCCGATGCCAGCGCCGCCGATCAGCTCAAGCTCGGCGGCGGCCAGGCGCTGAAGACGCCCTTCGGCACCTTCCACGCGCCCAACATCTCGCCCGATCCCAACTTCGGCATCGGCCGCTGGTCGGACCTCGATTTCGTCAATGCCATGAAGTTCGGCATCGCCCCCGGCGGCGTCCACCTCTATCCGGCCTTCCCCTACACCTCCTACCAGCGCATGCGCATCGAGGACCTCCTCGACCTCAAGGCGTTCATCGCCACCCTGCCGCCGGTGGCGACGCCGTCGCTGCCCCACGAGCTGCCCTTCCCGCTCACCATCCGGCGCGGCATCGGCCTGTGGCAGCTCCTCTATGTCGACGGCAAGACCTTCGTGCCCGATCCGCAAAAGAGTGCCGAGGAGAACCGCGGCGTCTATCTGGTCGAGGGGCCGGCCCATTGCGGCGAGTGCCATACGCCGCGCAACTGGATGGGCGGCCCCGACTTCGCGCGTGCCTATGGCGGCGGCCCGGCGCCGGAAGGCAAGGGCAAGGTACCCAACATCACCTCGGACGCCACCGGGCTCGCCGACTGGTCTGAGGATGACATCGTCAACCTGCTCACCACCGGCATGAAGCCGAATTTCGATTCGGTCGGCAGCAGCATGGCCGCCGTCACGCGCAACACGGCCAAGCTCTCGGAGGCCGACCGCAAGGCGATCGCCGTCTATGTCCTCGACCTGCCGGCGGTCGATTCGACGGCGAAATAGGGCATCGCCGAAAACCGGTGCTCAGGCACGGCGTTGCTGTGGGGTCCTCTCCCCCCTTGCGGGGGAGAGACAGAGAGGGGGGTATTGGCACAGATCAGGCCGCGCGGTCCGCTGGGGCCCTGCCATTACCCCTCGCCCTCTTTCGCTAAGCTCGCCTGCGGCTCGCCAAGCGAAAGAGCCCTCTCCCGCAAGGGGAGAGGGGACGTACCGCTCCAGCTACACCTTCTCCCAGGTGCCCGATTTCTCCGAGCGGAAGACCGCGTCGATCACCCTCATCTGCAGGATGGCGTCGTCGATGCCGAATTCCAGCGGCTCCTTGCCCTGGACGGCGCGGGTGAACGCCTCCGCTTCGAGCTGGTACTGGTCGGCCTTGGCGAGCTTGATCGTCTTGGCGCTGGCGTCGCCCAGCTCCTTGCCGCTGTCGAGGTAGAGGCGCATGGCGCCGCCCAGGGGCGCGTTGAACGGAATGAGCAGCTCCAGCCGTCCCTTGGTGCCGAACACGTTGACCCGTTGGTAGGGCACCATCTGGGTGCCGACCGTGAAGGTCAGGTGGCGGCCCTCGCCGAAATCGATCAGCGCGCTGGTCGTGCGGTCGGTATGGAAGACGGGATCGCGGTCGATCAGGCCGACCGCCGCCGTCGGCTCGGCTCCGAACAGGTAGCGTCCCGAGATGATGGCATAGCAGCCGATGTCGTAGAGCGCGCCGCCGCCGATATCGGCCTTGTTGCGCACGTTGTCGGGGTCGTCGTTGTAATAGCTGAAGAACACCTGCACCGCCTTGAGCGTGCCGAGCTTGCCCTTGGCGATGATCTCGCGCGCCTTGATCCACTGCGGATGGTGGCGGACCATGAAGGCCTCGGCGACGATCACGCCCTTGGGCGCGGCGCGCAGTTTCTCGGCCTCGGCGGCGGTGAGCCCGATCGGCTTCTCGCACAGCACGTGCTTGCCCTTCCTGGCCGCCTTCAGCGTCAGCGGCACGTGCAGGTGGTTGGGCAGCGGGTTGTAGATGACGTCGATATCGGGGTCGTCGATGAGCTCCTCATAGGAGCCGTAGGCAACCGGGATGCCGAGCTTCTTCGCCGCTTTCTTGGCCGTCGCCAGCTGGCGCGAGGCGATCGCGCGCACCTCGAACTTCTTGCTCTTCAGCATGCCGGGAATGACCTTCTCGGTGCCGATATTGGCGGTCGAGATGATCCCCCAGCGGACCTTGCTGGCCTTCTTCTTGGCGGTCTTGGCCATGGCCTCGCCCCCTTCTTGGATTGGTTCTGCCGCCGCTAGGCAAATCCGTTTGCGGGCCGTTTGGCAAGGCAGAATCGTTGGCCGGCCCCCGTTTCCGGCGTCGCCTGCGCCGGTGAGGCCGGTCGGTCCGCGGCGGCAGCGCCCGCCCTGCGTGCAATTTCCGTCATCTCTGCTAAGAACGGGCCGCAGCCGGCCTGCCGCCGGCGGTAGGGCAGGGGAAGCATGGCCAAGACTGCATTGATCACCGGCGTAACCGGCCAGGATGGGGCCTATCTGGCCGAATTCCTGCTCGCCAAGGGCTACGCGGTTCACGGCATCAAGCGGCGCACGTCGCTGTTCAACACCGACCGCGTCGACCACCTGTTCCACGAGATGCACGAGGGCGGCCTGCCCTTTCGCCTCCATCACGGCGACATGACCGATTTCGAGCAGTCTCTTGAGCGTCGTCCGCGAGGTCCAGCCCGACGAGGTCTACAACCTCGCCGCCCAGAGCCACGTCGCGGTGTCCTTCGAGGAGCCCGAATACACCGCCAATGCCGATGCCATCGGCACGCTCCGCCTGCTTGAGGCGATCCGCATCATGGGGCTGGGCGGCAAGACGCGCTTCTACCAGGCCTCGACCTCGGAGCTTTACGGCAAGGTGGTGGAGACCCCACAGTCCGAGACCACGCCCTTCCACCCGCGCTCGCCCTATGGCGTCGCCAAGCTCTACGCCCACTGGATCACGGTCAACTACCGCGAGGCCTATGGCTTCTTCGCCTGCAACGGCATCCTGTTCAACCACGAGAGCCCGATCCGCGGCGAGACCTTCGTCACCCGCAAGATCACCCGCGCGCTCGCCCACATTTCGCTCGGCACCCAGTCCTGCCTCTTCCTCGGCAATCTCAACGCCCGGCGCGACTGGGGCCACAGCCGCGATTACGTCGAGGCGCAGTGGCTGATGCTCCAGCAGGAGGGTCCGCGCGACTACGTGATTGCCACCGGCGAGCAGCACAGCGTTCGCGACTTCGTCACGCTTTCCGCCGAAAGCCTCGGCATCGGCGTCGCCTGGTCGGGCGAGGGGAAGGACGAAGTCGGCACCGTGGCGAGCCTCGACCAGCGCGCCGCGGAAGGGCCGCTCCAGGTCGGCGATGTCATCGTCCGGGTCGACCCGGTCTATTTCCGCCCGGCCGAGGTCGAGACCCTGCTCGGCGATGCCACCCGCGCCAGGAACGAGCTCGGCTGGAAGCCCAAGGTCAGCTTCCGCGAGCTGGTGGAGGAGATGACCGCCGCCGATCTGGCGCTCGCCCGCCGCGAGAAAGCCTCGCTCGGCCGCGGGCTCAAGGTTTTCCGCCCGGACCTGGAAGGGGGCTGACCGCCGTGCCGGCACCGATCTTCGTCACCGGCGGAACGGGAATGGTCGGGCATAACCTGTCCGACCTTGCCGTCGCCCGCGGCCGCCAAGTGGTGGCGCCCGGCCACGGCGAACTGGACCTGCTCGATGCTGATGCGGTGGTGGCCTACCTCGGCAAGGTCAAGCCGGCCGTCGTCGTCCATGCCGCCGGTCGCGTCGGTGGCATCGAGGCCAACATGCGCGAGCCCGTCCGCTTCCTCACCGAGAACTGGGAGATGGGCAGGAACGTCGTCCTCGGCGCCCGCGCGGCCGGCGTCCAGCGGCTCATCAACCTCGGCTCGTCGTGCATGTACCCCAAGGACAGCCCGCGGCCCCTGACCGAGGACGACATCCTGTCCGGGCCGCTGGAGCCGACCAACGAGGCCTATGCCATCGCCAAGAGCGCCGTCCAGCGGCTCGCCGCCTATATCGGCAGCGAGACGCCGGCCTTCCAGTACAAGACCCTCATCCCCTGCAACCTCTATGGCCGCTACGACAGCTTCGATCCCAAGCGCTCGCATCTCGCCGCCGCCGTCATCCACAAGCTGCACCGGGCCAAGGTCGCGGGCCGCGACACGGTCGAGATCTGGGGCGATGGCACGGCGCGCCGCGAGTTCCTCTATGCCGGCGATCTCGCCGACGCGATCCTGGCGGCAATAGACCGCTTCGACAGCCTGCCGCCGGTGCTCAACATCGGTGCCGGCGTCGACCACACCGTCAACGAGTATTACGAGGCCGCGGCACGCGTGGTCGGCTTCGCCGGCCGCTTCGTCCACGACCTGTCGAAGCCGGTCGGCATGATGCGCAAGCTCATGGACGTCAGCCGCGCCACGGCCTGGGGGTGGACCGCCAAGACCTCCCTGGAGCAGGGGCTGGCCCAGGTCTACGAGTTCTATCGGGCCGAGGTCGCGACAAAGGAATTCACCTGACCGAGCGCGCGAAGGGCACGAAGCGGTAGCTGCGCCCGCGCCGGCAGCGGTCGGCAAAGCGCAGCGCATGCTCGCCAAGCTTCAGCGCCATCCTGCGGCCGTCGATCAGGAGGCCGTGCCGGCTCTGCAATCGGGGGCCGGCTGCCGCGTTCTTGCGGCCGCTGGTCGATGCCGCCGCGGCGCGCCGCAGCACCCGCCGTCGCCCCGTCGAGCAGCGACGCCTGCACCGCTGCGCCGGGCACCACCTGGCCGATGGTGAGCGTGCCGAACACCGGCGACAACGGGTTGAACAGCCACTGGTCGAGCGGGTCCGAAATGCGCGTCGACCGGGCGAGCAGGTCGGCGGCCGCATTGTGGTGGATGGCGTAGGCCGCCGTGCCGCCGTGCCATGAGCGCATGCGATGCAGCGAGCGGCCGGGCGTCAGCGCCACCGCCTCGTCGTCGAGCACGACCGGGCGCAGCGTCGTCTCCAGGCGGACGATGCCGGCGTCCGGGTCGATCTCCTCGATCGCCGAAAGCAGCATGGGTACGTCGTCCGCCAGCCGCACGTCGTCCTCCATCACCGCCGTCCAGCGGTCCGGCCCGGCGGCGGCGATGCGCCAGGCCGCGCGATGGCTGAGGAAGATCGCGACCTCGCCACGCCCGAGCGGCTGGAAGCGGAAGTCGGGGTCGGTGAGCGCCGAGAGCTCCGCCTCGCTCAGCGCGCGTCCGTCGACCGCCGGCAGGCGCTGGAAATCGAGGCCCGCGCGCGCCGCCTCGGCACCGAACTCGGCGAGCCGCTCCGGCGAGCGGTCGAGGTTGATGACAAGCGTGCGCATCAGACGATGCCTGCCAGGAATTCCGGGGCGACCGTGCGCCTCAGCGCCGCCTCGAGGTCGTCGTCGGGGAAGCTCGCGACGAGCGCGCGCGCCCGGTCAAGCGCAATGCGGTTCTTCTCACCCGCCAGTGCCGCGACCTGCATCGCCGGTCCTGGGCGTTGGCTGTCGCGGAGCGCCGCCAGGCTCAGCCCGTCGCGTCGCGTCTCCAGTTGCGCCTTGCGCTTGGCAAAACGGCTGTTCGGGTTGGCTTCCAGGTCGTAATTGGCGAAGCCCAGCCCCGTCTTCAGGTATTTGAGGTGCCAGTAGAGGAAGCCGCGGAAGCGGCGCGTCCCCGCCGGCCGCGGCACACGCTCGAAGCGGCGGTCGTGGGTGAAGACCGTCCTGTCGGTGACGTCGAAGAAGCCGATGTCGCCGCTCCCCGACAGCGGGTCCTGCGCCGGGATGGCGAGGCCGCCGTCCGCGACGCGCGATCAGGTTGATGCCGGAGAAGCTCAGCATGTCGTCGCCGGCGCCGCCCTTCGTGCGCAGCTCGTTCACCACCGCGCCGACCGCATCGCCGATCGCCAGATGGTCGTCGTCGAGCTTGGTGACGGTCCGCGTCGTCGTCATGGCGAGCGCGAAGTTCGAGTAGTTGACCATGCTGCGGGGCGAATCGGGGGGCGTTGCCGCATGGCCGTCGGTACCCGGCGAAAAGACCGGCTCGACATAGTGGAAGACGCGCAGCTTCCCGCCATGCGCCTGTTGCAGCCGCGCCAGGATGTCCGGCGTCGCGTCGGTGCACTGGTTATGGACGGCGACGATCTCGTCGAAGAAGCCGATGTGGCTGAGGATGGTGCGCTCGAGGAAATCGGCGCCGTTGCGGATGCGCATGAAGGCGCCGATGCCCGGCCGGCGCGTGTCCGCCTTGAGGTCGGCGGGTCGAAAGGAATAGCCGGAGATGGTTTCGCTCACGCCAGCCCTTCGACTGCTGCCGCGACTGCCGGTCCCGTTCAGCGGGTTGGCCGGGTTCCAGCGATAGCTGAGCGTGTCGAAGCGCGGCGCGCGGGCGTCGTAGAGCAGGAGCTTGGCCGTCAGCCCGCCCTCCATGCCGACGATCTCGCGGATGACCTCGAGCGCCTGCATGGAGCCGATCACCCCGGTCAGCGCGCCGAGAACCCCGGCCTCGGCGCAGGTCGGCAGCAGGCCCGCCGGCGGCGGCTCGGGGAAGAGGCAGCGATAGGTCGGGTTGGGGTTGCCCTCGGCATCGCGCGCATGCGGCTTCAGGGTCGTCAGCGACCCGTCGAAGCGGCCGACCGCCGCCGTCACCAGCGTCTTGCCGGCGTGGAAGCAGGCGTCGGAGACGGCGTAGCGCGTGTCGAAATTGTCCGAGCCGTCGGCGACGATGTCATAGGCGCCGATGAGCGCCGGCGCGTTCTCCGCCGTCAGCCTGAGCGCGTGCATCTCGACCGCCACATGCGGATTGATGCGGGCGACGAATGCGTGCGCGCTCTCCACCTTGCGCTGGCCGATGGCGGCGGTGTCGTGGATCACCTGGCGCTGCAGGTTGGAGAGGCTGACCACGTCGTCGTCGACGACGCCGATGGTGCCGACCCCGGCGGCCGCCAGATACTGGATGACCGGCGCGCCCAGCCCCCCGGCGCCGATGACCAGCACCCGCGCTTGCTTCAGCTTCTGCTGCCCCGGCCCGCCGACCTCGGCCAGCACCAGATGGCGGGCATAGCGTTCGATTTCCTCGTCCGAGAAGATCATTGTGGCAGCCTAGAGCCTTTTTCGACCAGATAGAACCAATTCCGTTTCGCGACCGGTGCGGCGATCCGGCGGCGAGACCGGCGAAGGGCGATGTGGGGCATCGGTCGAGCCGGGCTCGGCGCTGGGCGCCCGCCGGTCGGAAACCCGAAGGGACGGACGCTTTTGCGCCACTATCGTCGCCGTCGGTCTCCGCCGTACCCCCGGTACGACTTTCGCCCGCCGGCTTGATCCTGTCGCAAAATCGCTCCGTCGGAATGGCTCTATCTGGTCGAAAGAGGCTCTCGCCGCGGTCCGGCCGCTTGGCGAGGGGCGCGGCCGATGGAACCGAGGCTGCCCGGCTGACGTTGTGATCACATTCCGAAGGTTGGGCCCTGGTCTTGCATGGCCCCGGAAACGACAAGAATGCGGCCGAATCGTTCCCGTGGTCTGCGAGGTATGACCCATGGACATCAGGATTGGTTTCGAGATCGGCTTCGGCTGTCAGCAGCCGACACCGATGGTGCTGATGCTCCGCGTTCACCCGACGCGCGCCGATGATCTCCGATCGCCCGACACCATCACCGCCGCTCCGCCGCTCGCCATCACCGAATATCGCGACGGCTTCGGCAACATCTGCTCGCGCGTGGTCCTGCCGCCGGGCCAGACCACGCTCTCCGCCAATGCCACCATCCATGACAGCGGGGTGCCGGACCCGGCGACGCCCGACGCCCGCCAGAATCCGGTTCCGGATCTCCCCGCCGAGCAACTCGTTTTTCTTCTCGGCAGCCGCTATTGCGAAACCGACGAGCTCAGCAACATCGCCTGGCAGCTTTTCGGTCAGACGCCGGAGGGCTGGCCGCGCGTCCAGGCGATCTGCGATTTCGTCCACCGCCATATCACCTTCGACTATATGCAGGCACGGGCGACGCGCTCCGCCGCCGACGCCTATTGGGAGCGCGTCGGCGTCTGCCGCGATTTCGCCCATCTCGCCGTCGCCTTCTGCCGGTGCATGAACATCCCGGCGCGTTACGTCACCGGCTATCTCGGTGATTCGGTGTGCCGCCCGATCCGGCGCCGATGGATTTCTCCGCGTGGTTCGAGGTGTGGCTCGGCGATCGCTGGCACGTCTTCGACGCGCGCCACAACCGGCCGCGGATCGGCCGGGTGCCGATTGCCGTCGGCCGCGATGCCGCCGACGTCGCCATCAGCAATGCCTTCGGCAATGCCGATCTCCTGAGCTTCCGCGTGTGGAGCGACCAGGTGGACGCGCTGCCGGTTCCGGCGGAATGACGGCCCTCAGTGCCAGACGGCGAGGATCGCGCCCATCACGACGATGCCGACGAGCTGGTAGCCGGCGCCGATGGCGATCAGTTCCGGCTTCTTCTTCTCATAGAAGATCTGGCCGACCATGATCGTGGCGACGAAGCCGAGCCACGCCATGAAGCCGATCAGGATGCCGCCCCAGATATCGCTCGCCCCGTAGTGGCCGATGAAGCGGGCGAGGATATAGGCCATGATCAGGTCGCCGATGATCTGAACGATCATCGCGGTGGCGACGCCATCCATGGAAGCGCCCTCGGGCACGCCCATCAAGGCGCGCCAGCGCTTGCCGAACAGCGCCGTGAACCAGACGGCGCCGATGGCGAACTTGACGATCGCCGCAACGATGACCGCCAGCCAGTTGATGGCGACAACGCTCATGGTTTCCTCCCCCACCTGGGTTGCGGGCCCCAAGTCTTGGCCCGCGCCCGAATGGCCGCAATCGGCTCACGCAATCGTGATGGGAGAGGCGAGGGGGGCCGGCGCCTCAGTCGAGCCCGTCGAAGAGCGCGGTCGACAGGTAGCGTTCGGCGAAGGACGGGATGATGAGCACGATGGTCTTGCCCTTCATCTCCGGCCGCTGGCCGATGGCGACTGCGGCGGTGATCGCCGCGCCCGACGAGATGCCGACCGGGATTCCTTCGACGCGCGCGCACAGCCGCGCCATGGCCAGTGCTTCCTCGCTGGTGACGGTGATCACCTCGTCATAGATCTTCGTGTCGAGGATGCCGGGCACGAAGCCGGCGCCGATGCCCTGGATCTTGTGCGGGCCGGACTTGCCGCCGGAGAGCACCGGGCTCTCGGCCGGCTCGACGGCGAAGACCTTGAGGTCCGGTTTGCGCGCCTTCAGCACCTGGCCGACGCCGGTGATGGTGCCGCCGGTGCCAACGCCGGCGACGAAGGCGTCGATGGCGCCGTTGGTGTCGTTCCAGATCTCTTCCGCCGTGGTGCGCCGGTGGATCTCGGGATTGGCCGGGTTCTCGAACTGCTGCGGGATCACCGAATCGGGGATCTCCTTCTTCAGTTCTTCGGCGCGCTGCACGGCGCCGCGCATGCCCTTGGCGCCTTCGGTGAGCACCAGCTCGGCGCCGAGCAGCCTGAGCATCTTGCGCCGCTCGACCGACATGGTCTCCGGCATGGTCAGGATCAGGCGATAGCCGCGCGCCGCCGCCACGAAGGCGAGCGCAATGCCGGTATTGCCCGAAGTCGGCTCGATCAGCGTGGTGACGCCGGGCTTGATGTGGCCGGCCTCTTCCAGCGCGTCGACCATGGCCACGCCGATGCGGTCCTTGACGCTGCCGATCGGGTTGAAGAATTCGAGCTTGGCGACGAGGTGCGCCGGCACGTCCTTCATCGCCGCGATGCGGTCGAGGCGCACCAGCGGCGTATCGCCGATGGTGTCGGTGATCGAATCGTAGATCTTGCCGCGTCCCCGGCGGCTCTCGTCATTGGCCATGGCAGAGGTCTCCTTCCCTGGTGCCACCTTACCCCGAAAACCCGGTCGAGCCGAAACCGCCGCTGCCGCGTGTGGTTTCGTCCAGCGCGGCAACCTCGGTGAGGGTGACGGCGGCGACCGGCGCCACGACGAGCTGGGCGATGCGCATGCCGCGCGTGACGGCAAATGGCTCACTGCCGTGATTGATCAAGGCCACCTTCACCTCGCCGCGATAGTCGGCGTCGATGGTGCCGGGCGCATTGAGCACGGTGACGCCATGCTTGATCGCCAGGCCCGAGCGCGGGCGCACCTGTCCTTCATGGCCGGGCGGAAGCGCGATGGCGAAGCCGGTGGGCACCAGCGCCCGCCCGCCGGGCGGGATGATCAGCGGCATCTCGACCGCCGCGGCAAGGTCGAGGCCGGCCGAACCGGCGCTCTGGGCGCCGGGGAGCGGCAGGTCGGCGCCGTTGGGCAGGCGGAGGACGGTGACGCTCAAGGGATGGTCGGTTGCGGGCATGGTGATCCTGTCGCGATGCCGCATCGTTCCCCGTGGCGTCAGCGCCCGCAAGCGGCGAAGCGACGGGCCTGTGGAGAACGCTCAGGCGCGGGAGAGTTCCGCCGCGATGCGCTCGACCAGCCGCCGGGCGACGTCGCTCTTGGCCATGCGCGGCCAGTCCTCGATGCCCGCGCGGCTGATGAGATGCACCGCGTTCTCTTCGCCGCCCATGATGCCCGAGTGCGGCGACACGTCGTTGGCGAGGATCCAGTCGGCGCCCTTGGCCTGGAGCTTCTTGCGGGCGTTGGCGATGAGGTCGTCGGTCTCGGCGGCAAAGCCGACGACCAGCGCCGGCCTCAGCGTGTGATGGCGGCCGATGGTCGCCAGGATGTCCGGGTTCTCGGTGAGGCTGAGCGCCGGCGGCCGGCCGGAGCCGTCCTTCTTGATCTTGCCGCCGGATTCCGCCGCCGCCCGCCAGTCGGCGACCGCTGCCGCCATCACCGCAATGTCGGCCGGCAGTGCCGCTTCCACCGCTTCCAGCATCTGCCGCGCCGTCTCCACGTGAACCACGCTGACGCCCTCCGGGTCGGGGATGGTCACCGGGCCCGACACCAGCGTCACCCGCGCGCCGGCCGCGGCTGCGGCTGCGGCGATGGCGTGGCCCTGGCGGCCGGAGGAGCGGTTGGCGAGATAGCGCACCGGGTCGATCGGCTCGTGGGTCGGGCCGGAGGTGATGAGCACATGGCGGCCGGCAAGCAGCGGCGCGACCGGCGTCAGCATCTGCTCGGCCGCGGCGACGATCGTGAGCGGCTCGGCCATGCGCCCGATACCGGCCTCGCCGGCCTCCGCCATCTCGCCCGCAGCCGGGCCGACGAAATGGATGCCGTCGCTCCCTCAGCGTCTGCCACGTTGCGCTGGGTGGCCGGATGCGCCCACATGGCCGGGTTCATGGCCGGCGCCAGCAGGACCGGTACGCGCGCCGCCAAGAGGACCGCGGTGGCGAGGTCGTTCGCCTGGCCGGTCGCCATCCTCGCCATCAGGTCGGCGGTCGCCGGCGCTGCGATGATGAGCGAGGCCTCGCGCGCCAGCCTGATATGGCCGACGTCCTGCTCGTCGGTGCGGTCGAAGAGCTCGGTGAAGACCCGCCCGCCGGTGAGCGCACCGACCGAAAGCGGCGTCACGAACTCCTGCGCCGCCTTGGTCATCACCGCGCGCACGCGATTGCCCCGCTCGGCCAAGCGCCGGATCAGGTCGAGCGCCTTGTAGGCGGCAATGCCGCCGCTGATGATGAGGAGGATGGGCGCGATGGTGGGTGTGGCCGCTGCGCCTCGTGCAGGCGATGCAGTCACTTGCGCCGGTCGGGACGCTGGCGCGTCTCCGCCGAGTGCTGCGCGCAGGATGGCGCGCATCTCCTCTTCCATGGAGACGGCGTGCTCGGCGGCCGCCAGCCGCAGGCGCTTGCGGGTGGCGACGTCGAGGCCGCGTATGGTGAGGGCAGGGGTGCTTTTTGCCATGATTTCAGCATAGCCTCTGCCAGCATTGCCGGCAATGCTGGCAATCCGTCATCCTCATCCTGAGGTGCGAGCGAAGCGAGCCTCGAAGGACGAGGCGCCCCGCGAAGCGAGCCTCGAAGGATCAGGCGATCGCCACGATCTCCGCCTCGCCGTCGGCGATCTGCACCGTGTCCCCCACCGCGCTGCCGACCAGCAGACGCGCCAGCGGCGAAACGTGGGACAGCGTGCCTGCCTTGGGGTCGGCCTCGTCCTCGCCGACGATGCGCCAGACCTGCCGGCGGCCGTCGTCCCGTTCGATCGTCACGGTGGCGCCGAAGCGCACGACGGAAGCGTCGGTGGGCGGCGGGATCACCTGCGCCGTGGCCCGCCGCGCCCGCCAGTAGCGCAGCTCGCGCTCGATGGCGGCGCGGGCGGCACGGTCGTCCCCAGCCGCCGTCGCCCCGGCGGCAAGCCGGGCCAGCTCCGCGTCGATCTGCTCAAGGCCCTCGGGCGTCACATAGTTCGGGTGGGGCGAGACCGGGCGGTCGGGCAGGGTCTCGTCGCCGCCGGCATCTTCCTTGACGAAAGCACGGCTCATGGGCCCGAGCGTCCCGCCGGCGCGTCCGGCCGTCAACCCACGCTTTCAGGCGGCGTCGCGCGAGCCCAGCGTCGGGATCTTGGAGACGTCCACTTTGCGCTCGGCATGCCACAGGTCGTAGGCCGCCTGCATGTTGACCCACAGGCGCGGGCCGTTGCCGCACAGCTTGCCGAGCCGCACCGCCACCTCCGGCGTCACCGGCGCCTTCTCGTTGACGATCGAATAGAGAAGCTGCCGCGAGATGCCGAGCGAACGGGCGATCTCGGTCATCGGCCGGTTCAGTTCAGGCAGGGTGAATTCGCGCAGCAGCGCCCCCGGGTGAGACGGCTCGAGAACTCGGGTGAGGCGGAATCGGTACGCGCTTACGCATGACAGGCTCCCGGCCGGGAAAGCAGGTGTACACTTGACACGTTCAGCAGCTTCAGCCCGGCCACCACCGCGACCACCGCAATCACCACCAGGGCGATCCGCCCCCAGCGCCCACCGCGCGCCTCGGATTGGCCGATTTCCGAGATCGTTTCGGGATCGAGACGAATCCCGTTCGCCGCCATGCGGTCCATTTCGGCCGACAGCCGCTCGGCCCGCTCGGCCAGCCGCGGCAGTTCGGCGGCCAGCCGGCCGAGCGCGCCGATGCCCTCTGCCGCGAGCTCCATCTGGCCCGTCGGCCCGAGATAGCGCTCGATCCAGTCGGCCACCACCGGCTCGGCCGTCGACCACATGTCGAAACCCGGATCGAGCGTGCGGCAGACGCCTTCGACCACCACCATGGTCTTCTGCACCATCAAGAGCTCCGGCCGCGTCTGCATGTCGAAGATCTCGGTCACCTCGAAGAGCAGCGCCAGCAGCCGCGCCATGGAGATGGTGGCGGCGCTTTGCCCGTGGATCGGCTCGCCGACGGCCCTCAGAGCCTGGGCGAAATCCTCCACCGCATGGGTGTCCGGCACATAGCCGGCGGTGAAATGCACCTCGGCGATGCGGGCATAGTCGCGGCGGATGAAGCCGTAGAGGATCTCGGCGAGGTAGCGCCGCTCCGCCTTGCCGAGCCGTCCCATGATGCCGAAGTCGATGGCGACGATGTCGCCGGCCTCATCGACGAAGAAATTGCCCTGGTGCATGTCGGCGTGGAAGAAGCCGTCGCGCAGCGCCTGGCGGAGGAACGCCTGCATCAGCCGCCGGGCGATCAGCGGCAGGTCGTGGCCGGCGGCGGCAAGCGCCGCCGTGTCGGAGAGCTTGATGCCCTCCACCCAGTCGAGCGTCAGCACGTCGCGGGCGGTCAGGTGCCATTCCACGGTCGGCACGCGGAAGCCCTGGTCGCCGGCGGTGAGTTCCGCCATCTCCGAGAGCGCCGCGGCCTCCAGGCGAAGGTCCATCTCCACCTGGACGGACCGCGCCAGCGTATCCACGACAGCCACCGGCCGCAGCCGCCGCGAGCGCGGATCGATCTTTTCGATCAGCCGCGCCGCCGCATAGAAGGTGTCGAGGTCGTCGCGGAAGCGGCGGCGGATGCCGGGGCGCAGCACCTTGACCGCGACCGTGCGGCGCTTGCCGCCATTCGCCGCGATCTCGGCCTTGTGCACCTGGGCGATCGATGCGGCGGCGATCGGCGGCGAGAAGGATTGGAACAGGTCTTCGACCGGCTTGCCCAGAGCGCGGGCCACGCTGGCGCGGGCTTCGCCCTCGGAGAAGGGTGCGATCTCGTCGCGCAGCTTGCCCAGCGCTTGCGAGCCCTCCTGGCCGATGAGGTCGGGGCGGGTGGCCAGGAACTGGCCGAGTTTCACATAGGAAGGTCCGAGGCGGTTCAGCGCTATCGTCAGCCGTTCGCCCCTGTCCGCTGCCGAGATGCCGCGCCGCTCGATGATGCGCGCGATGCGGATGGCCGTCCGTGCTCCTGCCGGCAGCTCGCGCGGATCGACCAGGCCGAAGGCGCCCTCGCGCGCCAGCACGATGCCGGCGCCGGCCAGCTTGAAGAGCGCGGCGATCGTCCCCGTCATTGGCTCCTAGATCTTCCAGCCGGAATGCATGGCGGCGATTCCGCCGGTAAGGTTGCGCACGCTCACGCGAGCGAAGCCGGCATCCTCGATCATGGCGGCGAAGCGCGCCTGGTTGGGGAAGCGGCGGATCGATTCGACCAGATAGCGATAGGGCTCGCCGTCGCCGACGACCATGTCGCCGATCGCCGGGATCACCTTGAAGGAGAAGAGGTCATAGAGCCGGTCGAGCCCGGCGACGTCGCAGGCGGAGAATTCCAGGCACATGAAGCGGCCGCCGGGCTTGAGCACACGGTAGGCCTGCTCCAGGGCCTTTTGGATGCGCGGCACGTTGCGGATGCCGAAGGCGATGGTCACCGCGTCGAAGCTGTCGTCGGCAAAGGGCGCCAGCTCCTCGGCATTGGCTTCGACGAAGGTCAGCCGGTCGGCATAGGGCCTGCCCTCGGCCCGGCTCCTGCCCACCGCCAGCATCTCGCCGTTGATGTCGGAGACCGTCACCAGCGCGCTCTCCGAGCGGCCGGCGATGCGGAAGGCGATGTCGCCGGTGCCGCCGGCCATGTCGAGCACGCGGAAGGGCACGGACGAGCGCCGCGGCGGCGCCAGCCAGGTGACGAAGGCGTCCTTCCACAGGCGATGGACGCCGCCCGACATCAGGTCGTTCATCAGGTCGTAGCGGCCGGCCACCGCGTCGAAGACGTCGTCGACCAGCCGCTGCTTGTCGGCGGTCTTGACCTCGCGGAAACCGAACGAGGTCCGCTCTTCCTGCGCTTCGGGCGCTGCCGCTCCGGCCTGCTCCTGCATGGTCTCTTCTCCGATCGCGCGGACGATAGCGCGCCCGGCCGCACGCCGCTACAAAGGTGCGCCCGCATGGGTTAACCGAGTGCGGTCGCGCCGCAAAGGGCTTTGCCATGAAAACCGCGTTCGAGCGGACAATACCCGTCTTCCGCATCTATGCGCTCGACAAGGCGTTGGAATTCTACGTCGGCTTCCTCGGCTTCACCGTCGATTGGGAGCACCGCTTCGAGCCGGACGGGCCTGTCTACATGCAGGTCTCCCGGGACGGGTTCGCCATCCGTCTCAGCGAGCATCATGGCGACGGCACGCCGGGATCGGTCGTCTGCGTCGCCACCAGGGGCGTGCGCGCCCTCCATCGCGAGCTGATCGACAAGAAGTACCGCCACAACCGGCCCGGCCTCGAGAAGCGGGATTGGGGCGCGCTCGAGGTGACGGTGATCGATCCCTTCAACAACCGCATCATCTTCTCGGAGCCGACCGAACAGGCCGCCAGCGACGGCGCCGATGCCTGAGCTGCCCGAAGTCGAGACGGTCCGCCGCGGCCTTTTGCCCGTCATGGAGGGGGCGGCCTTCGTCAAGGTGGAGCAGCGCCGGCCCGACCTGCGCATTGCCTTTCCGCCGCGCTTCGTCCGCCGCCTGACCGGGCGGACGGTCGTCTCGCTCGGCCGCCGGGCGAAATACCTCGTCGCCGACCTCGACGACGGCATGGTGCTGGTCATGCATCTCGGCATGTCCGGCTCCTTCCGCATCGAGGCGGACGGCACCTCGGCGACGCCCGGCGCCTATTATCATGCCGCCACCAAGCTCCGCGCCCACGATCACGTCGTCTTTCACATGTCGTCGGGCGTGCGTGTCGTCTTCAACGATCCGCGCCGCTTCGGCCTCATGGATCTCCTCCCGCGCGCCGGGCTCGACCAGTCGAAGCACTTCAAGGCGATCGGCATCGAGCCCCTCGGCAACGAACTGAGCGGCATGACGCTGGCGCGCCTGATGGCCGGACGGGTTGCGCCGCTCAAGGCGGCGCTCATGGACCAGCGTCTGATCGCCGGCCTGGGCAACATCTATGTGTGCGAGGCGCTGTGGCGGGCGCGCCTGTCGCCGGACCGCGCCGCCGGCACGCTCGCCACCAGGACCGGCAAGCCGACCGCCGCCGCCGAGCGCCTGGCGGTGGCGATCCGCGAGGTCCTCAACCAGGCCATTGCCGCCGGCGGTTCGTCGCTGCGCGACCATATCCGCGCCACCGGCGAGCTTGGCGAGTTCCAGCACACCTTTGCGGTCTATGATCGCGAGGGCGCGCCCTGTCCGCGCGGCCGCGGCATCATCCGCCGCAAGGTCCATTCCGGCCGCTCGACGTTCTATTGTCCGGTGTGTCAGAGATAGGGGCGGTGCCGCGCACGGTCGGCGGCGATGCCACCGGATTGCGCCGCGGCTTAGGACGGGCGGGGATGGTCATGGCGGCGACACCGGCGATGACACAGGCAAGGCCGAGCCAGGCGGTCGGGGTCAGCTGTTCTCCGAGGAAGAAGACACCGATCGCGACGCCGATCGGCACGCGCATATAGGCCTGCGCTGAGGTACGACCGAGCCGAGCGTCTGCACAGCCGGAAATAGATGACGAAGGCAAGGGCGGTCGAAAAGACCGAAAGGGCGATGAGCGCCAGCACCGACCCCATGGAGGGCGCCAGGGTCCACGGCCTGTCGGCGACGAGGCTTGTGGGAATGAGGATCGCCGCGCCGCAGATGAGCGAACCCGCCGCCGGCACCATCGGATCGAAGCCAATGAACTCTTGCCGAAAATCGCCGCGCCTGCGTAGCAGATGGTGGCGGCGACGATGGTGAGCTGGGCCCAAAGCGCGTGGCCGACGCCGGCGAGCGCCTGGACGCCGACGATCAGACAGGTGCCGAGGAGTCCGGCGGCAACGCCGAAAAGCTTCCGGCCGGTCACCGCCTCGTGGCGGGTGACAGCACCGTCAGCAGAAAGGCGAAGATCGGCGAGGTCGAATTGAGGATGGCCGCCAGCCCCGCGTCGGTCGTTCGCTCCGCCCAGGCGATGAGCGTGAAGGGAATAATGCTGTTGAGGCAGGCCTGGACCAGGAACCGCCCCCATGTTGCCGCATCCCTCGGCAGGCTGAGGCCGCGCCAGCGGAGGAGGCTTGCAGGATCGTGCCGGCAAGCAGCGTCCGCGCCGCGATCAGCGTCACCGGCGGGATGGTTTCGACGCCGAGCTTGATAAAGCTGTAGGACGCTCCCCACAGGGTGGAGAGCACCACAAGGAGCGCCAGCTCCCTCGGCAGGTTGGGCTTGTTGGTCATCGTCCTGCCGATTGGGAGAAGTCGGCTGTTGCGGCTGTCTAGCGCGGCGATGGCGCGCAATGCTTCGATCGTGGCCGAACCATTGCCGGCTGACGGTAGCGGCTGCAGCTGCTAGCCTCGCCTATGGCGAATGTGGCGTCAGGCAATGCAATCGCAGCGGTCGCGAGCCTTGTCGGTGACGCGGCCCGCGCCAACATGCTGTCGGCCTTGATGGGCGGCCAGGCGCTGACCGCCGGCGAACTGGCGTGGCATGCCGGCGTCACGGCGCAGACGACCAGCGGCCATCTCTCCAAGCTTGCGGAGGCCAGGCTGATCGTGGTGGAGAAGCAGGGACGGCACCGCTATTACCGCCTGGCCTCGCCGGAGATTGCCGAGGCTATCCACGCCCTGATGGCGGTCGCAGCTGGTGGGCCGAAGCGGCACCACCCGATCGGACCGCGCGACGAGGCGCTGCGGGTCGCTCGTACCTGCTACGACCACATGGCCGGACGGCTCGCCATCGCCCTGTCGGAAGCACTGTGTGACAACGGCCATGTCGTGCTGTCCGATGGCGCCGGGCTGATCACCGACAGGGGGCGACGGTTCTTCTGCGATTTCGGCATCGACCTGGAGGCGGGTTTGCGCTTCAGGCGCCCGCTCTGCCGCACTTGCCTCGACTGGAGCGAACGCCGCCCGCATCTTGCCGGCCGCCTTGGCGCGGCGCTGCTTGGGCGGGCCCTGGATCTCGGCTGGGTCGTGCGCGTGCCGCAAAGTCGCGCACTGCGAGTCACGCGCGCCGGAGAGGTCGGCTTTACCGGGACGTTCGGGCTTTCTCCCGATTGGCGGTGCGCCCCGACCGACGCCCCACCGCGTCATCCCACGCCGTCCGCGAGTCTCGAGACTGTTTGACCCCCCGCGCAGCGTGCCAGGTTGCGACGACACAAGGCCGTTGCAGCCCTTTGACCACTCGCTAGCTTGCCGCCAAAAGGGGAGAGACCATGGCCTACGAATGCATCACCACCGAGACGCGCGACGGCGTCGCCGTCATCCGGCTCGACCGGCCGCAGGCGCTGAACGCGCTCAACACGCGCCTGATCGAGGAGCTGTGCCGGGCGCTGGACGCCTGCGAGGCCGACGCCAAGGTCGGCGCCATCGTCATCACCGGCTCGGAAAAGGCCTTCGCCGCCGGCGCCGACATCAAGGAGATGGCGGCGCTCACCTATGTCGAGGCCTATCTCGGCAATCACGCCGCCGCGCTCGAGCGCGTCTCGCGCTGCCGCAAGCCGTTGATCGCCGCGGTCGCCGGCTATTGCCTGGGCGGCGGCTGCGAACTCGCCTTGATGTGCGACATCGTTCTGGCCGCCGACACCGCCAAGTTCGGCCAGCCGGAGATCACGCTCGGCATCATGCCCGGCATGGGCGGCACCCAGCGTCTGCCGCGCGCCATCGGCAAGAGCAAGGCGATGGACCTGATCCTCACCGGCCGCATGATGGATGCGGCGGAAGCCGAGCGCGCCGGCCTGGTGGCGCGCATCGTGCCGGCCGGCGAGCTGATGGCCGAGGCGCTTGCCACGGCGCGCAAGATCGCCGGCTATTCCCGGCCGAGCGTGATGATGGCCAAGGAGGCGGTCTCCCGCGCCTTCGACACGCCCCTGTCGGAGGGGCTCCTGTTCGAGCGGCGGACCTTCCACGCCATGTTCGCCACCGACGACCAGAAGGAGGGCATGGCTGCCTTCATCGAGAAACGCACGCCGCAGTTCAGGAACCGTTGATCGCGCCATTGACCGGCCGGGAAGCGCCGATTATAAGCCACGCCAACCGACGTGCGGCGGGCCTCCCGCCGCCGCTTTTCGTTTCCAGTTCAAGGCTTGAGCATATGGCCAATACCAGGTCGGCCAAGAAGGCCACCCGCAAGATCGCCCGGCGCACCGAGGTCAACACCGCCCGCATCAGCCGCGTGCGCACGTTCGTGCGCAAGGTGGACGAGGCGGTCGCCGCCGGCGACAAGACCGCCGCAACCGCTGCGTTCAAGGCCGCCGAGCCGGAGCTCATGCGCGCGGCCACCAAGGGCGTCCTCCATCGCCACACGGCGTCGCGCAAGGTCGCCCGCCTGGCGAAGAAGGTGAAGGCGATCGCCGGCTGATCCCGGCGCCCGCATGATCGGCTGCAAAGCCCGGCGTTCCGCCGGGCTTTTTCATTTGGCGGCTAACGCGCTACGATGCCACGGCAAGGCCGGGCGAAGGCGAGTCCGCCGTTTGCGATGTGTTAGCTATTCCCTTTGGGATTCAACACCATGCAGGCAAGTAGCGGCGATCACAGGTTGCGGGTGGCCAATTCCGTGGCAGCCGGGGGCCCCAAACCAAAGAATCTGAGGCTGCTATGCTTCGTCGCACCTCGCCGGTTCCTAAAAAAGAATCAACAGCTTAAGACCGGGGGCGGAGGCGATGGAGCCGCTGTGCCGAGGTGAGACGGTCAGAAAGTCCGCGTTTGCCGTTGCGGCCATCGGTGAGGCTGGTGTACGTTCCTGAAGCAATCGGGACACACGGGCAGTGTAACCGAGCGCGACTAAAGCATGCGGCGGGGCTGGTTATATGTTGCAAAGTAATTGCATAGTAAGTTCAAGTTGTTCGCAGCGCCCTGAGCGCATAAACAGCGCCTTTACGTAAAGCGTTATTTGCGTATCTGTAGCGGCGTCTTGTCTGAGGCGCCGCCTTGTAACCTTGAAAACGATAGTGATAACGACGTGCCGCAATTCGATGGCGCGCGAGGGAAGGCGCATGTCGCAAGCGGGCACCTATGCTGGAGACGTCAGTGCCGTCGATGCTTGGCGTGATCTTTCGGCAACCGCCGATGCGACGCTGATCGACGTGCGGACAACGGCCGAATGGACCTTTGTCGGCCGTCCGACGCTGGCCGAGATCGGCAAGACGCTCCTCCTGGTTGCCTGGAACGAATTCCCCGCCGGGGCCGAACTTCCTGATTTTGCCGGCCGGCTCAAGGCGGCGCTGGCGGAGGCCGACATCGGCCCCGATGCGCCGCTCTATTTCCTCTGCCGGTCCGGAGCCCGCAGCCGCAGTGCGGCGATTGTCGCCACTGCCGAGGGCTATCAACACGCCTACAACATTGAACAGGGCTTCGAGGGGCCACTCGATGCGAACCGACATCGCGCCACGCCCGGAAGCTGGAAAGCGGAGGGTCTGCCATGGGTGCAGTCGTGAGCACCGGCCAGGATCTGTCGGTGGATATGGCTCTGCGCAGCCACCCGACGGTGATCGGTTCATCCAGCCAGCCGGAAGCGGCTGGCCCCACACAGGAGGGCGTCCGTATGGCCGCGATGCTGCCGAACGCTGATCAGTGGTCGCGTGTCAAACAGCGCCTGCGGACCGAACTGGGCGAGGACATTTTCAGCAGCTGGTTCGCCCGCGCGACCTTCGAGGAAGCCGACGTCAGCACCGTCTATCTGTCGCTGCCCACCCGCTTCCTCAAGGCTTGGATCCTCTCGCACTATGAGGACCGTCTCCTCGCCTTGTGGCAGGCGGAGCAGCCGAGCGTGGCGCGCATCGAAATCCTGGTGCGCAGCGCCGCGCGGCCAAAGGCCATCGTCAAGCCGGACGCCCAAGGGGCGCCGGCCGAGGCCCGGCCGGTGCCGGCAGCGGCCTTCACCCTGCCGCCGGTGAACCTGCCCGCGGCCCCGGCTGCCGCGCCACGGCGCGCTTCGGCCGCCGACACCATCCTTGCCGGCTCGCCGGTCGAGCCGCGCTACACCTTCGAGACCTTCTGCGAGGGCGCCGCCAATCGTCTCGCCTTTGCCGCCGCCAAGTCGGTGGTCGAGGCCCAGCCGGGCAAGCCGGCGCAGTTCAATCCGCTCTACATCCATGCCGGCGTCGGCCGCGGCAAGACCCACATCCTGCAGGCGACCACGCGCGCCGCGCGCCTCGCCCAGCCGGGCTGGAAGGTGCTCTACCTGACGGCCGAGCACTTCATGTTCCGCTTCGTGGCGGCGTTGAAGAGCCAGTCGGCGATCTCCTTCAAGGAGGCGCTGCGCGACATCGACCTGCTGCTCATCGACGACATGCAGTTCCTCCAGGGCAAGGCCGTGCAGCAGGAATTCTGCCACATGATCAACATGCTCATCGACGGCGCCCGCCAGGTGGTGGTCGCCGCCGACCGGCCGCCGGCGGACCTGGAAAACCTCGACGACCGCGTGCGCTCGCGGCTGGCCGGCGGCATCGCCTTCGAGATCGGCGCCCCCGATACCCAGCTCAGGCGCGCCATCGTCCATTCGCGCTACGTCGCTGCCCAGGCGCAGAACCCGGGGCTCGATATCCCCGACATCGTTCTGGAATATGTCGCCCAGTCGGTCACCTCCAACGGCCGCGACCTGGAAGGCGCGCTCAACCGCCTGGTCGCCCAGTGGCAGTTCACCCGCCAGCCGGTGACCATCGCCTCGGCCGAGATCACGCTGCGCGATCTTGTCGGCCAGCGCGAGCCGCGCCGGGTCAAGATCGAGGACATCCAGCGGGTCGTCGCCCGCCATTACAACGTTTCCAAGGCGGACCTGCTGTCGAGCCGGCGCACGCGTACCATCGTGCGCCCCCGGCAGATCGCCATGTATCTCGCCAAGATGCTCACCCCGCGCTCGCTGCCCGAGATCGGGCGGCGTTTCGGCGGCCGCGACCACACCACGGTGCTGCACGCGGTGCGCAAGATCGAGGGGCTGATCGAGGGCGACATGACGCTGGCCGACGAGATCGAGCTCCTCAAGCGGATGATCGACGAATGAGTTGGGGGCGCGGCGCTTAACCTCTTGCGAATTGACGATGTCCGGGCCACCCTTGGGGACTGTGGCGGCATTTCCTGCCGCCGGCTGAACCGCGAAGGCCCTACCCCATGCGCGCGACCGTCGAGCGATCGCATCTCCTCCGTTCCCTGAGCCACGTGCATCGCGTGGTCGAGCGGCGCAACACGATCCCCATCCTGTCCAACGTACTGGTCAGCGCCGACGGCGGCCGGCTGACGCTCAAGGCCACCGACCTCGATCTCGAAGTCACCGAGACCGTGCCGGCCGAGGTCGATCAGGGCGGCGCCACCACGGTGCCGGCCCACATCCTGCACGACATCGTGCGCAAGCTGCCCGATGGCGCCGAGGTGTCGCTCGACACCGGCGACGGGTCGCAGCTCGCCCTGAAGTCGGGGCGCTCGCGCTTCACCCTGCAGGTGCTGCCCGAGTCCGATTTCCCCGATCTCACCACCGGCGAGTTCCCGACGCGCTTTGCGCTACCGGCCTCAGCCGTCAAGAAGCTGATCGACCGCACCCAGTTCGCCATCTCGACCGAAGAGACGCGCTACTACCTGAACGGCATCTACCTGCATGTGGTCACCGTCGCCGGCAAGCCGATGCTGAGGGCCGTCGCCACCGACGGCCATCGCCTCGCCCAGTCGCAGCTTGAGGCGCCGGCCGGCTCGGAGAAGATGGCCGGGGTCATCGTGCCGCGCAAGGCCGTGGGCGAGATCCAGAAGCTGGTCGAGGCGCCGGACGCCGCCGCCGATATCGAGCTTTCCGACACCAAGATCCGCGTCACCATCGGCGACGTGGTGCTCACCTCCAAGCTGATCGACGGCACCTTCCCGGACTATGCCCGCGTCATCCCGCAGGGCAACGACAAGGTGCTCAAGGTCGACCGCAACGAGTTCAAGGACGCCGTCGACCGCGTCTCCACCATCTCGTCGGAGCGCGGCCGCGCGGTCAAGCTCGGCCTCTCCGACGGCAAGATGGTGCTCTCGGTCAACAATCCGGATTCGGGCAGCGCGGTGGAGGAGCTCGGCGTCGACTATCCCGGCGATGCCATGGAGATCGGCTTCAACTCGCGCTACCTGCTCGACGTCACCGAACAGCTCGAATCGGGCACCGCCGAGTTCCGCTTCGCCGATCCCGGTTCGCCGACCTTGATCCTCGACGACGGCGCTTCCGACGCGCTCTACGTCCTCATGCCCATGCGGGTGTGAGCCGCGCGTCCCGGTTTTCGTCACCCCGGCGAGGGCCGCGCTCCCGCCAACGCGGCAGGCGATGCTCCCGGCGCCGCGTCCTGCCTCTGCGTCCTGAGGGTGAGAGCGGTTCGGCAGTCTCCCTCCTCCCGCTGAAAGGTGGAGGTTGGGCACCGAGCGCGCGGCATACGCCATCCCTCCCCCGCACCAGCGCGGGGAGGGTGGCCGGCAAAGCCGGCCGGGTGGGGGTGACCCGCCCGGCGGTTCGCCGTGGCCGGGCTCGTCCCGGACATCCACGTCTTCCTCACGAGGCCGTTGCTGTGCCCCGGACGCGGTGCAGCGTAGAACGGTGCACCGCAGAGCCGGGCCTATGCGCCTGGGTCCGGGTTCTGCAGCGCATTACTGTCGTGCTGCGCTGCGCCCGGGACACAGGCGAAAATTACTTATCCCCGCACCCCTGCCCCCATGAGATGATGCCCGCATCCTCGCTCGATGAGGGGCGTCTCCGGAGGCGTCTTGAGATGGAGCGGGGTGCGGCGCCGCGGGTTCGGATTCGCAGTCCGGGTTCTCGGGAGGTGCCCGCGTAGACTCGCCCGCCGGCATTACGACCGGCCGTGGTACATGAGCCACCTTAAGCCGGGTGGGTTCAAAACCTCGCTTAGCGTAAAGCGGCGAGGGGCCAGGAAGCGGGCCGGTGATGAACCGGAGGCGCACCGTTCGCCCGGTGGAGTGCGAGTGCGGGTGCCTGAAATCGCCGCGGCGGGCGTTCGGTGAGCGCCACCACTGGACTACCCGACGCGGCACTCATCGAGCGCCCGCCACCCCTTCGTCTCCAAAAGAGGCGACAGGGAAGCAAGAAATGGTCATAGCCCGGAGCGATCCGCCCGCGGGAACGAAGGAGTGTGCCTCCCTCCGCAGGCGCAAGATTGCCAACGGTGCGTGCGGTGATACCGTCCGGCATCCGGCGCAACGATCGCCGGCCGAAGGGGAGGAAGCCAGCATGACGGACGCCACGACGGCGAAGGAATTCGATGTCAGCGAGGCGATCGTCGCCTTCAAGCGAAAGATGGCGCCGCGCCGCGATGCGCTGAAGCGCGCCTATGAGGACGTGCGCGGGCATGTCGCGCGGGCGGCGGAAAAGATCCAGGCGGACAGCGCCGCCGGCAAGCCGGTGGTCCCCGAGCTCGCCTATGCCGACATCAAGGCCGGCACGGTCTCCGATGCCACCCGCGCCGCCATCCGCCGCACCGGCTGCGCCGTCATCCGCGGCGTCTTCCCCGCGGCCCAGGCCAGCGACTGGTTCGATGAGGTCGGCCGCTACATCGACGCCAACGACTATGAGCGCAAGGAGGTCGAGAAGCGCAGCCTCGACAAATATTTCTCCGCCCTCAAGGCCGGCAGGCCGCAGATCTTCAACCTCTATTGGTCGAAGCCGCAGGTGCTGGCGCGCCAGGATGCCAAGCTCGCCGAGACGCGCGCCTTCCTCGACCGGCTGTGGACCAACTACGCGGGCATCTTCGACCCCGATCTCCAGGTGACCTATGCCGATCGCGTCCGCCGCCGCCAGCCGGGCGACAAGACGCTGGGCCTCTCGCCCCACATGGATGCCGGCACGGTCGAGCGCTGGATCGACCCCGGCTATCAGGCGGTCTACGAACGGGTCTTCGCCGGCGACTGGCAGGGCTACGATCCCTTCGATGCCCGCCACCGGCTCGACACGCGGGAAATTCCCTCGCCGGCGGTGGCCAGCGTCTTCCGCACCTATCAGGGCTGGACGGCGCTCACCGCCCAGGGCCCGCGCGACGGCACGCTGCGCCTGATCCCGATCGCCGAGGGCATCTCCTATGTGCTGCTGCGCGCCCTTCAGGACGATGTCGCCGAGGACGATCTCTGCGGTGCCGCGCCCGGCCGCGCGCTCGGCATCCGCCCCGAATGGCATGCCGACATGATGGCCGGCACCGTCTCGATTCCCCAGGTCATGCCCGGCGACACCGTCTGGTGGCACACCGACATCTGCCATTCGGTCGCCGACGAGCACGCCGGCAAGGACTACGCCAGCGTCATCTACATCGGCTCGGCGCCGGACTGCGCCAAGAACCGCGCCTATCTCCCCGGCCAGAAGGAGGCCTTCCTCGCTGGCCGCTCGCCGCCCGATTTCGCGCCGATGAATTTCGAGGTGGACTTCAAGGGTCGCGCAACGCGAGGCCGACCTCACCGAACTCGGTCGCCGTCAGATGGGTTTCTGACCGCGGCCACCCAAAGGACCGACATGCCCAAGGTGACCAACCCGATCCTGCCCGGCTTCAATCCCGATCCGTCCATCCTGCGGGTCGGCGACACCTATTACATCGCCACCTCGACCTTCGAATGGTTCCCCGGCGTTCAGATCCACGCTTCGAAGGATCTGGCGAACTGGGACCTCGTGGTCCGGCCGCTCGACCGCAAGAGCCAGCTCGACATGCGCGGCGAGCCCGACAGCTGTGGCGTCTGGGCGCCGTGCCTCTCCCATGACGGCGACAGGTTCTGGCTGGTCTACACCGACATGAAGCGCCGCGAGGGCGCCTACAAGGACGCGCACAATTACATCGTCACCGCCGACCGCATCGAAGGGCCATGGTCGGACCCGGTCTACGCCAATTCCTCGGGCTTCGACCCGTCGCTGTTCCACGACGACGACGGCCGCAAATGGTTCGTCAACCAGCTCTGGGACTATCGCGCCCGGCCGAACCGCTTCGCCGGCATCGTCCTGCAGGAATTCGATCCCAAGGCCGGCAAGCTGGTCGGGCGAGCGCAAGACCATCTTCCGCGGCACCGAGCTGGCCTTCACCGAAGGGCCGCATCTCTACAAGCGCACCGGCAAGAGCGGCACCTGGTACTACCTGATCACCGCCGAGGGCGGCACCGGCTACAAGCACGCCGTCACCATGGCGCGCTCGCGCCGGATCGACGGACCCTACGAGGTCCATCCCATCAAGCACATCATCACCGCCAAGGACGCACCCCACAGTCCGATCCAGCGCGCCGGCCATGGCGATTTCGTCGAGACGCCCGACGGGCGCGTCTACATGGTCCACCTGATGAGCCGGCCGGATGCCAACCGGCGCTCGGTGCTCGGCCGCGAAACCTCGATCGAGGAGATGGAATGGCGCGACGACGACTGGCTGTGGCTCAAGGCCGGCGGATGCGCGCCGCAGCTTGAGGTCGAGGTGCCCGGCACCTTCGACGCGGCGGCCTTCTGGGCGGAGAAGCGCTACACCTTCGATGCCGGCCTGCCCAAGGACTTCCAGTGGCTGCGCACGCCGGAGCCGGCCCGCATCTTCGCTCTCGCCGAGGGCCGGCTGCGCCTCTTCGGGCGCGAGAGCATGGGCTCCTATTTCGAGCAGGCGCTGGTCGCCCGGCGCCAGACCACGGTCGACTACTACGCCGAGACCGAGGTCGATTTCGCCCCCACTGACGAGCGCTGCCTTGCCGGCCTCACCGCCTATTACGGGCGCTTCAACAACTACTATCTGGCGGTCACGGCCGATGCCGATGGCGCGCGCGAGCTCGCCATCCTTGCCGTCGAGAAGGGCTGGCCGGACGGCAACACCGCGCTGCCGCTCGATCCGCCGGTCAAGCTGCCGCGCGAGGGCAAGGTGCGGCTCGCTATCGAGGTCAGGAACGGCGGCCTGCAGTTTTCCTATGCGCTCGAAGGCGGGCAATGGCAGACCGTCGGTCCCGTGCTCGACGCAACCCAGCTCTCGGACGAATGCGCCGGTCCGGGCCTGCACGGCAGTTTCACCGGTGCCTTCGTCGGCATGGCGGCGAACGACCTCAACGGCACGGCGACCCCGGCCGACTTTTCCTATTTCGTCTACCGGCCGCTGAGAGGAGATCGCGGCGCCTCAGCGGCCCCGCCGCCCGGGGGCCGCCGGATCATGCAAACAGGGTGTTGCAGCGATCGATCAAGCTGTCAGCGATCTCTGAACTGGACAGTAAGCGTTCCGCCGTAGGGTGCACGGGCCCGCAGCGCTGCTGAGCGACGGGTCCCACCAGGGTGCGCCATTCGTGAGTAGCCAGTTGTCTCGCCGACCGCGACCCGTCGACCCCGGCGACGCCCCCGCAGCTTCGGGCGTTGCGCCGCAGGCGGCCGAGACGCAAGCCGATGGGGCCGAGCGCCGCCGGCATCCCCGCATCCGCGTGGATGCGGCGGCCGGCGAGACGGTCGCCACCGCGCTGCGTTCGGCAGAGCGCCGGCAGGATGACCGCCGGCAGGGCGAGCGCCAGGGATCGGGCGGCCTGCGCGACAATGTCGGTTGGACCGTTGCCAAGGACCGCGGCAGGCGCCTCGGCGATCGACTGAAGCCGCGTTTCAAGAGATCGCGCATCATCGTTCTGGGCATCGCCATGGTCGCCGGTGGCATTGCCGCCTATATCGCCAGCCAGGCCGGACACCCCGCACCGCCCCCCGTGGTCGCGGCCGCGCCGGCGGCGACCACTCAGGTTCTGGTCGCCAGCCAGGAAATCACCGTCGGCCAGCGTCTGTCGGCCGCATCGATGGCCTGGGCCGCCTGGCCCGAACAGGCGCTGCAATCCGACTTCATCACGGCGGCCGTGACGCCCGCGGCGATGACCGACATGGCTGGTCTGGTGGCGCGCGTCGGCTTCTCTCCCGGCGACCCCATCCGCCGGGCGAAGCTGGCCGAGGGGCGTGGCGGATACCTGTCCACTGCGCTCGACGGCGACCTGCGTGGCGTATCGGTCGTCGTCACCGCCGAGGCCGCCTCGGGTGGCTTCATCAGCGCCGACGATCGCGTCGACGTCGTGCTGACGCGCACGACCTCGAACGGCGTCGGTGAAACCATCTCGCGTTCCCAGACGATCCTGCACAATGTCCGGGTGCTCGCCATCAATACCAAGGCCGGCGAGCCCGGTGGCGAGAAGCAGCGCGATGCGCCGTTTGCGGGACAGGCGATCGCCACGCTGGCGCTTGCCCCGTCGGACGCCGACCTGGTCATCGGCGCCGCGGCGACCGGCAAGCTCTCCCTGCTGCTTCGCTCAGGGATCGATTCGGCCGCCACCGGCGATAACGCCAGGACGCCCGACAGTCTCAATCAGACCATCCGCATGTTGAGTCCATTCTGGCTGAAATGATGCGCACCGCGAACAAACGTCATCCCTTGCGAGCGGCCGGCGCCGCGCTGGTACTGCTCGTCTCGGTGCTGCTTGGCACACCGGTTCTGGCGGCCCAGGACCTCAACTACGATCTTGCCACCACGTCGGTGCTGCGCATCAAGCTGCCGGTCTCGCAGGCGCTCACCGTCACCGTGTCCGATACCATCGGCAAGATCGTCGCCGCTGATCCCGCCATCGCCGACGCCCAGTTGATCACCGACCGCTCGCTCTACCTGGTCGGCAAGGGCCTCGGCATCACCACGGTCAACCTCTATTCCGCCGATGGCAAGCCGGTCGGCCTGCTGGCCGTCGAGGTCGGCGCCGATACGGCCGACATCGGGCGCTCCGTCCACGCCGCGGTCCCCAATTCCAGCGTCAGGGTGAGCACGGTCAACGGCCGGGTGCTGCTCGCCGGGACGGTGCCCGACGACGTCTCGATGCAGAAGGTGCTCGAGATCGTGCAGCAGTACGGCACCACGCCGGTGATCAACACCATCACGCTCACCGGCGGCCAGCAGGTCAATCTCCAGGTGCGCATCCTGGAGGCCCAGCGCGATGCCGCCCGCAAGCTCGGCATCGAGTGGAGCGGCTCGAGCGGCAGCGTCCAGGCCAAGATAGGCGGTGGCCAGAGCAACCCGGCTGCCGGCGCGTCCTCCTTCGCCTCCTTCGCCGCCAACGTGCTCTCCGGCCTGGGCGGGATCAGCCTCAGCGCGACGATCAATGCGCTGGAAGAAAAAGGCCTCGTGCGTACCCTGGCCGAGCCCAACCTGACGACCCTCTCCGGCGTCAAGGCGAGCTTCCTCGCCGGCGGCCAGATCCCGGTGCGCGTCAACGACCAGAGCGGCAACGCCACGGTCACCTACAAGGATTTCGGCGTCCGGCTGATCTTCACGCCGGAGGTGCTCGATGCCGGCCGCATCCAGATCCACCTGACGCCCGAGGTCAGCGGCCTCAACGGCTACAGCCAGGTCGGCGATCCGATCTTCACCACGCGCAATCTCGACGCGACCGTGGAGCTCAGGGACGGGCAGAGCTTCTCGGTGGCCGGCCTCCTGCAGAACGACACCAAGCTCAACCAGAACCAGTTGCCCTGGGTCGGCAACGTCCCGGTGCTGGGCGCGCTGTTCAAGTCGTCCGGCTACCAGAAGAACGAAACCGAACTGGTGGTCATCGTCACGCCGCGGCTGGTGCAGCCGGACAAGCCCGGCCAGATGGTGGCCTCGCCGCTCGACGGCACGCTGCCCGCCAACGATGTCGACTTCTTCGCCCACGGCAAGCTTGAGGTGGTGCCGAGGATGATCCAGGACTTCCAGACCGGCGCCGGCGTCACCGGGCCGTTCGGCTACATCATCAATCTGGGAGGCGGCTGATGGCCATGCGGCGTTGGCTGATCGCTTCGGCCGCGATCGTCCTTCTGGCGTCGCTCACCGGCGGCTGCGCCAGCTACGACTACCTTCAGCGCACCGACCGGATCAGCTATCGCGCCGGCAACGCCGTCAAGGCCAATCTCGAGGCGGAGACGATCAATCCGTCGAGCGGCGCGATGTACGATGTGAGCGGCCTCGGCAAAAACGGTTCGGTGATACCGGCGGAGACCGGAACCGCGTCCACCGGCGCTGGCTCGTCGACCCCGGCCCCGAAGCCCGGCGCGAAAACCCCCACCGTTCAATAGTCCATGTGGCTGTGAGGTAGGCTCGCGAACCGGCGGGCTGCGCGCGGCGGTGCCATCCGATGGGAAGGGCACTAGGCTTGCGGGCGGGCGCCCCGGTTCTGCTTCACGGCATTGGCGAGCATCGTCAGGTTGTTGGCGATGACCGGGTTCTGCGGGTCGAGCGCCTTCGCCTTGTTGAGGTTGGCGAGCGCCGTCTGGGTGTCGCCGCGCAGCAGATAGGAATAGCCGAGGTTGTTGTAATACTGCGTCGTCCCGCCGGTGATCCGGTAGAGGGCGGCGTAGACGCGATCGGAGAGGTCGAAGCGCCGCAGGCGGTCATAGGACGCGGCAAGCCCGACATAGCCTTCCGCGTCGTTCGGCGTCAGCTCCATGTAGCGCTTGTAGAGCGCCGCGGAATAGCCAAAGTCGCCGATGCGGAAATGCGCCCGCGCGTCGGTGAGGGCGCGATCGGCCGTGTAGCCCTGCACGTTGGGCAGGTCGGAGGCCTGCAGCGGCCCGTCGCCAAAGGCGCCGAAGCCACCGATGCCGGTGGAGCTGCATCCGGCCAGCGCCAGTGCGATGACCGCCGTGGCGAGCAGACTGCGGCTGGCTGATTTCACTGTGCGACGGTGCATGCCTACTCAGCCCGATTGCGACCGCCGACATCGAATGGCCGCCGCGTTTCCCGAACAGGACCCTAACCCCGATCGCAGTAAGCGACCGTAAAGGCGGTACGGCGCGTTCGATTACAACTATCGGCAAATTGGATCTTTCGGGGCGCCTCACATACTGGAGTAGTTCGGCCCGCCGCCGCCCTCCGGCGGCACCCAGTCGATGTTCTGGTTGGGGTCCTTGATGTCGCAGGTCTTGCAGTGGACGCAGTTCGCCGCGTTGATCTGCAGGCGCGGCGCGCCCTCGCCGTCCTCGATCCATTCATAGACCCCGGCCGGGCAGTAGCGCGCCGACGGGCCGGCATAGACGTCGTGCTCCGAGGTCTTCTGCAGGCCCGCGTCGCGCACATGGAGATGCACCGGCTGGTCCTCCTCGTGCGCGGTGCCCGACAGATACACCGAGGACATGCGGTCGAAGCTCACCACGCCGTCCGGCTTGGGATAGGCGATCGGCCTGGCCCTGGCCGCCGGCAGCGTCGTCTGCGTGGTCGGCCTTGCCGTGGCCGAGCGTGCCGAAGAGCGAGAAGCCGAAGCGTGTTGGTCCACAGGTCGAGGCCCGGACGCGACGATGCCGGCCGCGGTGCCGAGTTTCGACCACAGCGGCTTGACGTTGCGCACCGGCTTGAGGTCGTCGCCGATGGCCGAGCCGCGCCACGCCGCCTCATAGGCGGCCAGTTCGTCGTTGCCGCGTCCGGCGGCGATCGCCTGGGCCGCATGCTCCGCCGCCAGCATGCCGGACAGCATGGCGTTGTGGCTGCCCTTGATGCGCGGCACGTTGACGAAGCCGGCGGCGCAGCCGATCAGCGCGCCGCCGGGAAAGGCGAGCCTGGGCACCGACTGCCAGCCGCCCTCGGTGATCGCCCGCGCGCCATAGGCGAGCCGCTTGCCGCCCTCGAGCAGCGGCCGGATCGCCGGATGGGTCTTGAAGCGCTGGAATTCCTCGAAGGGCGACAGATAGGGATTGGCGTAGTTGAGGTGGACGACGAAGCCGACCGACACCAGGTTGTCGCCGAAGTGGTAGAGGAACGAGCCGCCGCCGGTGCGGTTGTCGAGCGGCCAGCCGAAGGAATGCTGCACCAGCCCGGGCCGGTGCTTGTCGGGCGCGACCTGCCACAGCTCCTTGAGGCCGATGCCGAACTTCTGCGGCTCGCGCTCCGCTCGAGGCCGAAGCGGGCGATCAGCTGCTTGGCCAGCGAGCCGCGCGCGCCTTCGGCGATCAGCGTGTATTTGGCGTGGAGCTCCATGCCGCGCTGGAAGCCGGCCTTCGCCGTGCCGTCGCGGCCGATGCCCATGTCGCCGGTGGCGACGCCGATCACCGCGCCGCTGTCGTCGTACAGCGTCTCGGCCGCGGCGAAGCCCGGGAAGATCTCGACGCCCAGCGCTTCGGCCTGTGCCGCCAGCCAGCGGCAGACGTCGCCGAGCGAGACGATGTAGTTGCCGTGATTGCGCATCAGCGGCGGCAGCAGGAGATTGGGCAGGCGCACGCCGCCGGCCGGCCCCAGCCACAGGAAGCGGTCCTCGCTCACCGGCGTCTTCACCGGGCAGTCGGGCTCGTCGCGCCAGTCGGGCAGCAGCGCGTCGAGGCCGATCGGGTCGAGCACCGCGCCCGAGAGGATGTGGGCGCCGACCTCGGAGCCCTTCTCCAGCACCACCACCGAGAGGTCGGGCGCGAGCTGCTTCAGCCGGATCGCCGCCGAGAGCCCGGCCGGGCCGGCGCCGACGATCACCACGTCGAATTCCATCGATTCGCGTTCGTCCGTCATCTGCGGCGCATGCCGTTGTAGAGAAGGTTGAAGAAATCCTCGCCGAAGGCGGCGGCACGCTCCGGGCCGGCCGGCTTGTACCAGCGCACCATCCAATTGATCATCGACAGCATGGCGCGCGCCGCCGTCGCGACATCGTCGACGGCCAACTCGCCGGCATCGGAGCCCGCCTGGAGAAGCTGGCGGATGAGCATCTCATGCTGGTCGCGGATCGCCACCTCTTGTGGACTGACCGTGCGGTTCACGCCGCCGACCCCGTGCAGCAGGGTGACGTATTCGGTGTAGTTGTCCTCGAAGAACAAGCCTTCGCATCGCCAGCAAGTAGCCATGCTTACCGTTATAAATATGGGATTTGGCCGTTGGTTCTCGTCACAGGCTGAAGCCAAACTTGGGGCCGTCGGCCCGGTGGCGGGCCTTATTACAGATAACGAGGTTTCCGATGAGCGCTGCCCCACAATCC
>CAWHLP010000038.1:0-64548 GCA_963830205.1 uncultured Alphaproteobacteria bacterium
GGGCCGCGCCCCAGTGGCGCGGCGGCCCACAGGTCGCCTCGCCTGTCGCCGTCTTTTCCTTGACAGTCAACCGCCCGTCCCTATAGTGCCGGCCGACTGGCGCGGCGGCCTCGCCGCGCCCTTTGGTTTTTCTTGAAATTCCGCTCCTTCACCCCGATCTTGGGCGGTCGGACCGGCAGGCTGGATAAGGCAAATGTTCGCAGTCATCAGAAGCGGCGGCAAGCAGTACCGGGTCGCCCCGGCCGATCTGGTCGAGGTCGAGAAGCTGCCCGGCGGCGCCGGCGATGCCGTCGCCTTCGGCGACGTGCTGATGGTCGGTGGCGACGACGGCGTTGCCGTCGGCAGCCCGACGGTTGCCGGCGCCACGGTCGCCGGCGAGATCGTCGGCCAGAAGCGTACCGCCAAGATACTCGTCTTCAAGAAGCGCCGCCGGCAGAATTCCCGGCGCAGCCACGGTCACCGCCAGGAGCTGACCCTGGTGCGCATTACCGAGATTCTCACCGACGGCAAGGCCCCGGCCCAGTCGGCCGCTGCCGAGGCGCCCGAAAAGCCGAAGCGCACGCGCGCCAAGAAGGCTCCCGCGGCGCCCGAAGTGGCTGCCGAGTCCGCCGTCGAAAGCGACAAGGAATAAGGAGACCCCGCCATGGCTCACAAGAAGGCAGGTGGCTCGTCGCGCAACGGCCGTGATTCGGCCGGCCAGCGCCTGGGCGTGAAGCGGTTCGGCGGCGAGACGGTTCTCGCCGGCAACATCATCGTGCGCCAGCGCGGCACCAAGTGGCGTCCCGGTGCCGGCGTCGGCCTTGGCAAGGACCACACGATCTTCGCCGTCGTCGACGGCACCGTGTCGTTCGCCACCAAAGCCGAGAATCGCACCTACGTTTCGGTCGTCCCGATGGTGGCGGCCGCGGAATAGCCGGCTTCCGATCTTCTTGCCGGCGTCTCATCGACCCGGCACCGACGGAACACGGGGGAGATGGGGCACCATCTCCCCCTTTTGCTGTTCCGGGACGGAGGAAGCCATGGGCGACGACAGCGAGGAAGGGCACCCATCGCGGCGGGCGATCGCCACCGCCCGCCTTCTGCTGAGAAGCTGCATCCCGGCGGACATGCCGGTGATGGCGGCGCTTTCGGCCGATCACGCCGTGGCCGAGAATCTGTGCAATGCCATATCGCTGGCCGGCGGCGATGCCTTCGCCATCACCGAGCAGGTCGACGGCACCCTGGTCGGCTGCGCCGGCTACGGCCCGACCCGGGCGCCGCCGGCCACCGTCGAGGCCGGCCTGTGGATCGGCGCCGCCTGGTGGGGCCGCGGCTATGGCACCGAGGCGGCCCATGGGCTGATCGACCACGCCTTCGCCGACGGCAGGGTCAATGCGCTGTGGTGCTCCATCCGGGTGACCAACAGCCGCGCCCGGCGCGTCATCGAGAAGTGCGGCTTCCAGTTCCGCGGCACCGGCATGGTCCGCTCGCCGGCCTCGTTCGGCGCCTTCCCGGTGGAGCGCTTCGTGCTCGACCGGCGCAACTGGGCAAGCCTCAAGGCGTGGGGCGCTCCCCACGCCAACCTTGGGAGGGCAGAGCGTGAAACCGCAGCGTGACCCAACGATCGTAACCCGGCGGCTTACGCTCCGCCTGGTGCATGAGAGCGACGTCGACGCTCTCATGGCCGGCATCGGCGATCCGGCCGTGTCCCGCATGCTCGCCCGCGTGCCGTTCCCCTATTACGCGAGCGACGCCGAGGCCTTCATCGCTCTTGCCCGCCGGCGCGCCCAGGCAGGCAGGAGCCTCAACCTCGCCATCACTCATGATGGCCGGCTGATCGGCGGCATCGGCATCAACAACATGCCCTTCGATTGCGAGATCGGTTACTGGATCGGGCGCCGCTGGTGGGGCCAGGGCTTTGCCACCGAGGCCGCCGCGGCGGTGCTCGCCTTCGGCTTCGATGTGCTCGGCCTCCGCCTGATACGCTCTGGCGTCTTCGTCGACAACCACGCCTCGCTCAGGGTCCAGCGCAAGCTCGGCTTCACCGTGATCGGCCGGTCGCGGCGCCCGTCCCTTGCGCGCGGGGCGGCCGTCGCGCATATCGACACGGTGTTGACCCGTCGCCGCTATCGGGCATTCGCGCGATGAAGTTCCTCGACCAGGCCAAGATCTACGTGCGCTCCGGCGACGGCGGCAATGGCAGCGTCCATTTCCGCCGCGAGAAATTCATCGAGTTCGGCGGCCCCGACGGCGGCGACGGCGGCAAGGGCGGCGACGTGTGGGCGGAGGCGGTGGAAAACCTCAACACCCTCATCGACTTCCGCTACCAGCAGCATTTCAAGGCATCGGCCGGTACCCACGGCAAGGGCCGCAACATGGCCGGCGGCAAGGGCGCCGACGTGGTGCTCAAGGTGCCGGTCGGCACCGAGATCCTCGACGAGGACAACCAGACGCTCATCGCCGACCTCGACCAGCCGGGCAAGCGCGTGCTCATCGCCCGCGGCGGCAATGGCGGCTTCGGCAACACCCACTTCAAATCCTCGACCAACCGCGCCCCGCGCCGCGCCAATCCCGGCCAGGAGGGACAGGAGCACTGGCTGTGGCTGCGCCTCAAGCTGATCGCCGATGCCGGCCTCGTCGGCCTGCCCAATGCCGGCAAGTCCACCTTCCTGGCGACCGTGTCGTCGGCCAAGCCGAAGATCGCCGACTATCCCTTCACCACCCTCCACCCGGCGCTGGGCGTGGTCGGCATCGACGGGCGCGAATTCGTGCTCGCCGACATCCCCGGCCTGATCGAAGGGGCGCATGAGGGCGCCGGCCTCGGCGACCGCTTCCTCGGCCATGTCGAGCGCTGCAGCGTCCTCCTGCATCTGGTCGACGGCACCGCCGAGGACCCGGTCGCCGACTACCGCACCGTGCGCGAGGAGCTTGCCGCCTATGGCGCCGGCCTCGACGAGAAGCCGGAGGTGGTGGCGCTCTCCAAGGCCGATGCCGTGCCGGAGGAGGAGATCGGCAAGCTCAAGCGGGCGCTGAAGCGCGCCGCCGGTACCACGCCGCTCGTCGTTTCGGCGGCAACCGGGCTGGGGGTCGACAAGGTGCTGAGGGCGCTCACCGGCGAGATCGCCGCCGCCAAGGCACCGGCCGACGCGGTGCCGGCCGAACCCCCGGCGCCCTGGCGGCCGTAGCCGGCGGGCCTGCTGTCGCTGTATAAGGGCGCCGACTTCGCCCTGACCGACATTGCCGCAGCCCTCGGATGAACGCCCGCACGCCGGAAAGCTATCGCCGCATCGTCATCAAGATCGGCTCCTCCTTGCTGGTCGATGCGGCCGGCGACCACTTGCGCACCGAGTGGCTGGAATCGCTCGCCGCCGACATCGGCCATCTGGTCAATGGCGGGCGCGAGCTGCTGGTCGTCTCCTCCGGCGCCATCGCGCTCGGCCGCGGCGTTCTCGGCCTGCCGCCGGGGGCGCTCAAGCTCGAGGAGAGCCAGGCCGCCGCCGCCGTCGGCCAGATCACGCTTGCCCGCGCCTGGAGCGAAACGCTCGGCCGTGTCGGCATCACCGCCGGACAGATCCTCCTCACCCTCGGCGACACCGAGGAGCGCCGGCGCTACCTCAACGCCCGTTCCACCATCGCCACCCTGCTCAAGCTCAGGGCCGTGCCCATCATCAACGAGAACGACACGGTGGCCACCAACGAGATCCGCTACGGCGACAACGACCGGCTGGCGGCGCGCGTCGCCACCATGACCAGCGCCGATCTGCTCATCCTGCTGTCCGACGTCGACGGCCTCTATACGGCTTCGCCCGCGCGCGACCCGGAGGCGCGCCTGATCGAGACCGTCGAGCGCATCACCCCCGAGATCGAGGCGATGGCCGGGGCGGCGGCCTCCGAGAACTCCCGCGGCGGCATGAAGACCAAGCTCGACGCCGGCCGCATCGCCATCGCCGGCGGCACCGCCATGGTCATCGCCAGCGGCCGCGAAGAGCATCCGATCCGCGCCATCGGCGCCGGCGGCCGCTCGACCTGGTTCCTCGCCGAGGGCTAGCCCGGTGACGGCACGCAAGCGCTGGATCTCGGGGCGCCTGGAGACCCGCGGCGCGCTTGTCGTCGACAAGGGCGCGGTCAGGGCGCTGCGCGCCGGCAAGAGCCTGCTGCCCGCCGGCGTCAAGCGCATCGAGGGTCGCTTCCAGCGCGGCGATGCGGTCGACATCGTCGACCTCGACGGTGAGGCGGTCGGCCGCGGGCTGGTCGCCTATGACGCCGGCGACGCCGAGCGCATCGCCGGACGCAACAGCCACGAGATCGAGGCCATCCTCGGTTACGCCGGCCGCGCCGAGATGATCCACCGCGACGACATGGCGCTGCGCGGCGATTGAAGCGGCCGCCCTACGGCCCCGGCGCCACCTGCGACACCGGCGGCTTGGCCACGATCTGCTCGCGGAAGAAAATGTAGAGTCCGGCTCCCACGATGATCGCTGCGCCGACGATCACTTGCCAGCTTGGTACGTCGCCGAAGACGAAGTAGCCGAACAGCGCCGCCCAGATGATCATCGTGTATTGGTAGGGCACCACCACCGAAGCCGGCGCCAGCCTGAGCGAACGGTTGACCGCGACGATCGCGATGAGCGCGGTCACGCCCAGCATGGCGAGCATCGGGATGTCCTGGGTGTGGACGAACGGCCTCCAGTCGAGCGGCGCCAACGCCACCCCGGCGATCAGCGTTCCCACCGTCTGCCAGGCCGCCAGCGTCAGGTCGCGGGTCTCGCGCAAGCGCCGGGTGACGACGAGGAAGAGGGCGTAGAGGATGCTGCCGCCGAAGGCGACCAGCGCATGGTAGTTGAACACGCCGGATGACGGCTTGAGCGCGATGAGCACGCCGACGAAGCCGACCGCCACCGCCGACCAGCGGCGCCAGCCGATCCGCTCGTTGAGGAAGAACGCGGCGAGCACCGTCACGTAGATCGGCCCGGCGAGGTAGTAGGTGATGGTGTCGGCAAGCGCCAGGCCGGACACCGCCCAATAGAAGAAGAGAACCTCGGCCGTGGCGAAGACCACCCTGAGGACGTGCAGCCACGGATGCTCGACTTCGAGCAGCGACCGGATGCCGGCCCTGAGGACGAAGGGGCTGATCACCACGATCGAGGCGATGCTGCGTATCAGCAGCATCTGACCGGGTGGGTAGATTCCCACCATCCATTTGGCCAGCGCATCGTTCGCCGAAAACAGCACGAAGCCAGCCAGCATCAGGCCGATGCCGACCGGAATGTTCTGCCTGTCGTCGATGGAGACGTGTGGTCCGGCGAGGGATGACATGGTTGCCGCTGGCGGGGTGGGCACGCGGTCATCGCGCGCCGGGGACGCCAAGTCCAGCGGAATCGACGGCGGCGATCAGCTCGGCGACCGTGGGTGCGCACCGGCCGTTTCTGCTACAGAATCGCGCATGATCCGCGCGTGGCTAGTATGCTAGTATAATGCGGTGTCCGGGATGCGGTTGCTCCTGTGACTGCAGATCCGGAGAGCCCATTGACCACGACGAAGGATCGACACGGAAAACCAAGGGCGTCGCGCCGCCGTCGTAAACCACGATAAACTCAAACGAAATGGGGAGAGAAACATGCGTGCTTCTTCGGTATTCAAAACTCTTGCCTTGGGCGCGATGGCGCTGGGCGTGCTGGCGGGATCGGCCATGGCGGCCTATCCTGATCGCCCGATCACCCTGATCATCCCGTGGAGCGCGGGCGGCGGCACCGATGCCACCGGCCGGGCGATCGCGGCCGTTCTCCAGCAAGAGCTCGGCCAGCCGGTCAACGTGGTCAACCGCACCGGCGGCCAGGGCGTGGTCGGCCATGCCGCCATCGCCTCCGCCAAGCCCGACGGCTACACGCTCGGCATCATCACCGTCGAGATCAACATGCTGCATTGGCTGGGCCTCACCGACCTGACCGGCGCCGGCTCCTACACGCCGATCGGCCTCTACAACCAGGACCCGGCCGGCCTGCAGGTGCGCGCCGACGCGCCTTATGCGACGGCTCCCGACCTGATCGCTGCGGCCAAGGCCAATCCCGGCAAGCTCAAGGGCTCGGGCACCGGCCAGGGCGGCATCTGGCAGCTGGCGCTTGACGGCATGCTGACCGCCGCCGGCCTCAAGGCCGACGACATTCCGTGGGTGCCCATGGAAGGCGCGGCGCCCTCGCTCAAGGAGCTGGTCGCCGGCGGCATCGACGTCGTCACCTGCAGCCGCGTCGAGGCCCAGTCCATGATCGACGCCGGCAAGGTCAAGGCGATCGCGCTGATGGCCGACAAGCGCAGCCCCAACTACCCGGACCTGCCGACGCTGAAGGAACAGGGCATCGACTGGTCGCTGACCACCTGGCGTGGCTTTGCCGCCCCCAAGGGCCTGCCCCAGGACGTCATCGACGTGCTGGTGCCGGCGTTCCAGAAGCTGACCCAGGACCCGGCATTCACCGACGTCCTCGACAAGCGCGGCTTCGGCCGGGTCTACATGGGACCGCAGGACTTCGAGGCCTTCCTGAAGGACAACGACGCCCAGCTGGGCAAGGTCATGAAGGAAGCCGGCGTCATCAAGTAGAACCCTCCTGATCGCAGCCGCGGACCCGTACCACCATGCGCTTCAACGATGCGGTGTTGGGGTTGGTCATCCTGGTCTTCGGGGCCGCGGTCGCGCTCTACGCCGACCTGACGTTTCCAGACCTGCCGGGCCAGGAATTTGGCCCGGCTTTCTTTCCCACCATCATCGGCGCCGTGCTGTTCGGTGCCGGAGTCATCCTGTTCATCCAGGGCATCGCCAAGCGCAAGACCGTGCCGCTCATCGAGCTTGGCGAGTGGGCCCGCATGCCCCGTCACATCGTCAACTTCTTCCTCGTCTTCGCGGCCCTGCTCGCCTACATCCTGTTCACCGACTCGATCGGTTTCATACCCGTTTCCTTCGTCATCCTCACCGTCATGATGGTGCAGTTCGGCTGCCGCTGGGTGACCGCCCTCGGCATCGGCCTGGTGGCGACGCTGGTCATCCACACCGCCTTCTACAAGTTCCTGCTGGTGCCGCTGCCCTGGGGTATCCTGCAACCGCTGCAATGGTGAGCGACCGTGCTTGAGCACATCATCGAGGCCTTCGGACTGATCTTCCAGGTCCACGTCCTGGTGGTCATCCTGTCGGCCGCGGCCTTCGGCCTGTTCGTCGGATCGGTTCCCGGGCTGACGGCGACCATGGCCACCGCCTTGCTGGTGCCGGTCACCTTCTTCATGGACCCGGTGCCCTCGATCGCCGCCATCGCCACCTGCACTGCCATGGCCATCTTCGCCGGCGACATTCCGGGGGCGCTCTTGCGCATTCCGGGGACCCCGGCCTCGGCCGCCTATGTCGACGAGGCCTTCGCGCTCACCCGCAAGGGCCGGGCCGAGCAGGCGCTCGGCACCGGCCTCATCTGTTCCGCCATGGGCGGCCTGGTCGGCTCAGCGGTGCTATCCACCTCGGCGCCGGCGCTGGCCGAGTTCGCCCTCAATTTCTCCACCGACGAATTCTTCTGGCTGGCCTGCCTCGGCCTCACCTGCGCGGTGATCATTTCCTCGAACGCCCCGGTCAAGGGCATCGTCTCCCTGTTCCTCGGCCTGTTCATCTCCACCGTCGGCCTCGGCATCGTCGCCGGCTATCCGCGCTACACCTTCGGCGTCACCGAGTTGATGGGCGGCATCGATTTCATCCCGGCGATGATCGGCATGTTCGCCATCTCCGAGATCCTCCGCTATGCCACCGAGACCAAGCCGCAGCCGCAGATCGCCCAGCGCCGCTTCGGCAACCTGTTCTCCGGCATCGGCGAGACGCTGGGCAAGTACAAGATCAACTTCCTGCGCTCGAGCATCATCGGCACGCTGATCGGCATCCTGCCCGGCGCCGGCGGCGACATCGCCGCCTGGGTCGCCTACGCCACCAGCAAGAACTTCTCGAAGGAACCGGAGAAGTTCGGCACCGGCCACATCGAGGGCATCGTCGACGCGTCTTCCGCCAACAACGCCGCCCTCGGCGGCACCTGGGTGCCGGCCATGGTGTTCGGCATCCCCGGCGATTCGATCACGGCAATCGTCATCGGCGTCCTCTATATGAAGGGCATGAACCCGGGACCGACCGTGTTCATCAATTCGCCGCAGCTCGTCTATGCGGTGTTCCTGTCGTTTTTCCTCGCCAACATCCTGATGGTGCCGCTGGGCTTCGTCACCATCCGCCTGTCGCGGCAGATCCTCCGGGTGCCCAAGCGCGTGCTGATGCCGATCATCATGATGTTCTGCATCGTCGGCTCGTTCGCCATCAACAACACGCCCTTCGACGTGGTGATCATGCTGGTGCTGGGCTTCATCGCCTATGTGATGGAAGAGAACAGCTTCCCGATCGCACCGACCATCCTCGGCATCGTGCTCGGCCCCATGCTCGAGCAGAACTTCGTCACCTCGATGATCAAGTCGGACGGCAACGTTCTCGCCCTCTTGCAGCGGCCGATCGCCGGCGTTCTGGGCGCCACCACGCTGCTGGTCTGGTTCGTGCCGCTCGGCCTCTATCTCTACCGCAAGTACCGGCGGCGGCCTGAGGTCGCCGGAGGCGCCGGGACCACCGACGCGTGATACCGGCGCCGGGCGCGGCCACTCATGACGGCCGGTAGCGCAGGCCGTCCATGATGATGCGCAGGATCGGGCGCACGCCCTTTTCCCACTCGGCCTCGCCGGCGTAGCTCCAGGTGGCCGCCGCCACCGCCCTCAGCACATCCTCGGGATTGACGTCGCTGCGCACCTTGCCTGCCTTCGCCGCCGCATCGATGAGAAGGCGCGCCGCCTCGCGCGTGCGTTCACGCGAGAACGCGCTGGCGTCGCCACCCGGCTCGAACACCGAGCGCACGGCCTCGGCAAGGCCGCGCTTGGTTGCGATCAGGCCGGCGTAACGGGTCAGCCAAGTTTCCAGCGCCGCGTCAGCCGGCATCTCGCCAAGCAGCGCCGGCGCTGCGTCGCTGAGCCGTTCCACCTCGCTGCGATAGATCGCCTCGACCAGCGCGTCGCGGGTCGGGAAATGGCGGTAGAGCGTGCCGATGCCGACGCCGGCCTTCTCGGCGACCGCCGAGAGGGTCACCGCCTCCTTGGAAGAGGCGAACATTTTCAAGGCCGTAGCCAGAAGCCGCTGGCGATTGCGGCGGGCGTCGGCGCGCGGAGCACGTGACTTCTGCAATTTGGCCAAGCTCAGCCTCTTGTAAAACGGAGGAGCCTCCGTATATGCATTGCCGTAGCGGAGCGTCCTCCGTTTCTCTCCAATGTAGTTCCTCCGCGGATCGATTGCATGTCGGTTTCCGCGCGATCCACAAGGGCACCCCCCATGAGCAAGACATTCGGCGCCGAATCCACCGCCGACGAGGTTCTCGACGGCATCGACCTCACCGGCAAACGCATCCTGGTCACCGGCGCCTCGGCCGGCATCGGCGTCGAGACGGCGCGGACGCTTGTCGCCCACGGCGCCCACGTCGTCGGTGCTGCGCGCGACCTCGACAAGGCCCGCCGCGCCACCGCAGCGGTCGCCGAGCTCGCCGGCGACAGCGGCCGCTTCGAGCTGATCGCGCTCGACCTCGCTTCGCTCAAGAGCGTCCGCGCCGCCGCCGACGCCCTCGTCGCAACGGCCAAGCCCTTCGACGTCGTCATCGCCAATGCCGGCGTCATGATGCCGCCCAAGGGCGAGACCGCCGACGGATTCGAGACCCAGTTCGGCACCAACCATCTCGGTCATTTCGTGCTGGTCAATCGTATCGCTGGTCTGATCAAGCCAGGCGGGCGCCTGGTCAACCTCTCCTCGGCCGGCCACCGCTTCTCCGACGTCGACCTCGACGATCCGAACTTCGAGCGCACACCCTACGACCCGATCGTCGGCTACGGCCGCTCGAAGACCGCCAACATCCTGTTCGCCGTCGAGTTCGACCGGCGCCACAGGGCCGATGGCATTCGCGCCACCGCCGTTCATCCCGGCGCCATCCAGACCGAACTGGGTCGGCACATGACCCCGGAGATCGCCGAGGCGATGACCGCCTCGATCAGGCCGAGGCCCGGTCAGCCGCTCTTCACCTACAAGACGATCCCCCAGGGCGCCGCCACCTCGGTCTGGGCCGGCATAGTCGCGCCGGCCGATCTCATCGGCGGCAAATATTGCGGGGACTGCCACGTGGCCGAATTCACGGAGGATCCCTTCGTGCGCACCGGCGTCCGCCCCTATGCCCTCGACCCGGAGCGCGCCAAGGCGCTGTGGGCGAGATCCGAAGAGTTGGTCGGCGAGCGTTTCGCTTAAAAGTCGCCGGCCGCGCCGTTGCCGGGGGAACGTGCCTCCCCCCGGCAACGTGCCGCATCCGCCGCCGGCGGCCTGCTGCGGCTATGTTTCTCCCGTGCCAAACGTCGTCGTCGCGGCTAGAATGCCGGACCATGCGTCTGGTTACGCCGATCGAACGTGTCCTCATTGCCCTCGGTCCCAGCCGCAACGTCGCCCTTCTCGATCTCGATGAACCCGTTTCGTCGGTTGCCGTGGTCGCCCAGGTCATGGCCTGGGTCGACATTTGGCCGCGCTTCCGCATGGTCTTCCATGATCTCGGCCCCTGGTACGGCGCCCGCCAGGCAGACATCGACCCGGCGCGCCATGTCATCGCGGTCGAGGCCGGCGACGCCACGCGCGAAGCGCTTTTCGTCGCGGCGCTGACCGGCACCCTCGACCCGGATATCCCGCCCTGGCAGGTCATCGTCGCCAATCCAGCGGATGGCGCCGGCCGCGGCCCCTGCCGGATCATCGTCCACTTCGATCACCTTATCGCCGACGGCGTGCGGTTCGTGAACCTGCTCGCGGCATCCCGCCATCACGACCAGCCGGCGGCATTCGAGGCTGCGGCGAAGCGGCTCCGGCGGCTGTCGCTCGAAGCCTTCCTCGGCGCGCCGCGCGATCAGCGCGTCATCGTGCCGGACGTGGCGCTTCTGACGACCACCATCGACCAAGACGTGAGCGACGATGATGGCGGTCGCGGCCGACCGACGCGGCGGCTGACGCGGGCGATCACCCAAGCGGTGGCGAAGGCCGGCAGCGGCCGCCTGCCCCAGCAGCGCTGTGCCGCGGTCGCCATGCTCGGGCGCCGGCAGGGCAGCAAGGCCAACGCCGTCACCGCCGTCGAGGTCGACACGACGGCGGACGGCGCGCCACCACCCGGGCAGTCGCCGGTGAGTGCGTTGCTCGGCCGGCTGGCGCGGCGACGCTGGTTCATGCAGGCCGGCCAGACCTTCCTGTCGGTCGTGCCGGCCAGGTCCGCCCGCTGGCTCACCGCACAGATGGTCAGACGCTGGGACGGGCTCCTCACCCTGGTGCCCTTCGGCCGGCGGCCGCTGTATTTTGCCGGTCGCCAGGCCGACGAGATCTGGTGCCTGACGGTCCCGGTGGTGCCGGTGCCGCTGTTCCTCCTCGCCAGCGCCTACCGCAACCGCTACTACCTGACGGTGGTCACGGAGGCATCCCGAAACGGCAAGGCGAGAGCCTTTGCCACAGCGCTCGACGATGTGCTGAACCGCCCGCCCGCCTGAGGATGCGCGGGCGCCGGCCGGTCGCTTCCGGGTTGCCCATGCCCGGCCCCCGTGGCAAACACGCACCGCCCGGCTAGAATGCCGCCGGGACGTTCTCGGGTATCATGCCATGAGCATCGCGGAAATCGCCGAAAAGCCGGCAACGGACGCCAAGGTCGCCGAAACCATGGCGGCCATCGGCCGCGCCGCCCGCCGGGCGCAGCGCGCGCTGGCCCTTGCCTCGACCGAGACCAAGAACGGGGCGCTCACCGCCGCCGCCGCATCGCTGCGCAAGAACGCCGCGACGATCCTCGCCGAGAACGCCAAGGACGTCGCCGACATGAGGAAGGCCGGCGGCAGCGCTGCCTTCATCGACCGGTTGACCCTCAGCGAAGCGCGCATCGAAGCGATGGCGAAAGGGCTGGAGGAGATCGCCCGCCTCGCCGACCCGGTCGGCAGCGTCACCGCCGCATGGGAGCGGCCGAACGGCCTCCACATCGAGCGCGTGCGCACGCCGCTCGGCGTCATCGGCATCATCTTCGAGAGCCGCCCGAACGTCACCGCCGACGCCGGCGCGCTCTGCCTCAAGGCAGGCAATGCCGCAATCCTGCGCGGCGGCTCGGATTCGTTCCGCTCCTCCACCGCCATCCACCGCTGCCTGGTCGAGGGCCTGACTGCCGCCGGCCTGCCCGCCGAAGCGATCCAGATCGTCCCCACCCGCGACCGTGCCGCGGTGGGCGAGATGCTCGCCGGGCTCGACGGCGCCATCGACGTGATCGTGCCGCGCGGCGGCAAGGGGCTGGTCGCCCGCGTGCAGCAGGAAGCGCGCGTGCCGGTCTTTGCCCACCTGGAGGGCATCGTCCACGTCTATGTCCACTTGAGCGCCGACCTGGCGATGGCCGAGAAGCTGCTGGTCAACGCCAAGATGCGGCGGGTGAGCATCTGTGGCGCTGCCGAGACCCTGCTGGTCGACCAGGCGGTCGCCGCCACGCACCTGAAGCCCCTGGTCGAGGCCCTGCAGAAGGCCGGCTGCGCCATCCACGGCGACGCTGCGACCATGGCGGCGGTCAAGGACGTGACGCCTGCGACCGAGGCCGACTGGACCACCGAATACCTCGACGCCATCATCGCCGTGAAGGTGGTCGACGGCCTCGAGGCGGCCATCGACCATATCGAGCGCTACGGCTCACACCACACCGACCTCATCGTCGCCAACGACCAGGCCGCCGCCGACCGCTTCATGGCCGAGGTCGATTCGGCGATCGTCCTGCACAACGCCTCGACCCAGTTCGCCGACGGCGGCGAGTTCGGCATGGGCGCCGAGATCGGCATCGCCACCGGCCGCATGCATGCTCGCGGGCCGGTCGGCGTCGAGCAGCTCACCAGCTTCAAGTACCGCGTGCGCGGCTCCGGTCAGGTGAGGCCTTGAGCGTCCGCAGCGCTGCGGCCCCGTCCCCGGCAGCGCTCGTCCACCTGCCGCCGTTCTGGCCGGGCATGCGCATCGGCCTGTTCGGCGGCTCCTTCGACCCCGCCCATGACGGGCATCTGCGCGTCAGTCTGGAGGCGCTGAAGCGCTTGCACCTCGATCAGGTCTGGTGGCTGGTTTCGCCGCAGAACCCGCTCAAGGCGAACGCGCCCTCCAACGACCTCGCCCGGCGCATCGCCGCGGCATCCGCGGTGGCGCGCCATCCGCGCATCCGGGTGACCGGGATCGAGGCAGAACTGGGCACCACCTACTCGGCCGAGACGCTCGCCCGCCTGCTGCCGCGCCTTGGTGGCGTCCTGCCCGTCTGGATGATGGGTGCCGACAATCTGGCCAGTTTCCACCGCTGGCGTGACTGGCAAAGCATCGCCGCGACCCTGCCAATTGCCGTTTTCAACCGCCCGGGCACCGCGCTGAGGGCGCTTTCCGCCCCGGCGGCGCAGGCCCTCGCCCGCTTCCGGATCGACCCCGCCGACGCCTCTATTTTGGCCGCAACCCCAGCGCCAGCCTGGGTTTTCCTGCCCTCGCCGCACATCGACATGTCATCGACCGCCCTCCGGCAGCGCCGGACTGGCCCAGTCTTTGCGTCTTGAAAGCGTCACCGTAGGACGCTTATCTTTGGTTTGCGCCGATCTGATTTGGCGCTGAAGGAGAGGGAAACGAAGCTGACAAGCGCAGTTCGTAAGGAGGTGCACGTTCGCACACCTCGTCTTGCGGCCGAACGCCGTGAACTCGCAGTGGCGGCCGCCATCAAGCTGGTCCGGAAGAGCCTTGAGGACTCCAAGGCTGAGGACATCATCCCCATCGACATCACCGGAAAATCGCCCATCGCCGACTGGATGGTCGTTGCCTCCGGCCGCTCGCAGCGCCACGTCGGCGCCATTGCCGAGCGTCTGGTCAGCGAGCTGAAAGCCGCCGGCGGCAACGATATCCGTGTCTCCGGCGAGCGTCAGGGCGACTGGGTTCTGATCGACGCGGGTGATGTGATCGTCCATGTCTTCCGGCCGGAAACCCGCGCCTTCTACAACATCGAAAAGATGTGGCTGGCCGACCATCCGACCGACCCGGTCCTGGTCTGACCGGCCGGGGCCAGGCGCCCGCCGCCCGATGCACATGACCATCGCCGCGATCGGCCGCCTCAAGGCCGGTCCGGAGCGCGAGCTTGCCGAGCGCTACATCGACCGCGTCAACAAGGCCGGCCGCCGGCTCGGCCTGTCGCTCGCCGTGCGTGAATTTGCCGAGAGCCGCGCCACCTCCACCGGCGAGCGCAAGGACCAGGAGGCCGCCGCGCTCCTCGCCGCCCTGCCCCAGCGCGCCGTGCTCATCGCCCTCGACGAGACCGGCCGGAACTTCGACAGCCGCGCCTTCGCCGAGCGGCTCGCCCGCTGGCGGGACGACGGCGCCGGCGAGCTTGTCCTTGCCATTGGCGGCGCCGACGGCCTCGGCGACGGCGTGCTCAAGGCCGCCGCCCTGCATCTGGCGCTCGGCGCCATGACCTGGCCGCACCAGATGGTCCGCCTGATGCTCGCCGAACAGCTCTACCGGTCAGTGACCATCCTCTCCGGCCACCCTTATCACCGCGATTGAGCGCTGAAGTGCCCACGCTTCGCCTCGCTCATGCCGTGAAAACGGCGGTTTTGGTTGACAAATCCTTAGCTGGTGGCACCTAGCTTGTCCTCGGTGCGCCGGCCGGACGGGAAACCCAAGGGTTGCGATGCGACTGCGCCTTGCCACGATCTGCCTTGCGACGGTGCTGGCCTGCGGGCCGGCGACGGCGCAGCCGGTCGAGGACGGCGGCGCCGCCAGCCCCAGCCCCAACCCGGTTGCCAGCCAGCGCGACGCCCGCCAGGCCGAGCTTGATGCGGTCACCCGCGACATCACGCTTTCCGCCCAGCGCCGGACGGAGCTGGCCACCGAGATCGACGCCCTCGACAAGGACCGCGCCACCCTCAACCAGTCGCTGCTCGACGCCGGCGACCAGGTGCAGAAGCTGGAAGCCGCCAGCGACCGCACCGAGCAGCGGCTCTCCGCCCTGATGACCCAGGAGGACAGGCTGCGCGCCTCGCTCGGCCAGCGTCGCGCCGTGCTCGCCGACGTGCTGGCCGCCCTGCAGCGCCTTGGCCGCTATCCGCCGCCGGCCATCCTGGTGCAGCCGGAGGATGCGCTCGCCTCGGTGCGCAGCGCCATCCTTCTCGGCGCCGTGGTGCCCGATCTGCAGGCAGCGGCCGAAGCGGTCGCCACCGACCTGCGCTCCCTGGTTGCACTACGCCAGGAGCAGGAGCGCGAGCGCGACCGGCTGCGCGCCGACACCACCGCCCTGCTCGAGGGGCGCACGCGCATTTCACTTCTTCTTGAACAGAAGCGCGCCGCGCGCGCCGCCTCGGCCGAAGCGCTGACCAACGAGGAGAAGCGCGCCGCCGCCCTTGCCGACCAGGCAACCAGCCTGCGCGACCTCATCGCCCGGCTGGAGCGCGACGAACCGGCCGCCGCGGCAGCCTCGGCCGAAGCCGAGAAGGCGGCCGTCATCGCCCACGAAAACAGCGGCAATCGGCCGGCAAAGTCCTTGGGCAGCGTCGATCGGCTGGCCCCTGCGGTCGCCTTCGTCGACGCCAAGGGCCTGCTTCCCATGCCGGTCAGCGGCCGGCTCATCCGCTCCTTTGGCGATGCCGACGGCCTCGGCGGCCATGCCCAGGGCGTCTCCATTGCCACCCGTCCCGGCGGCCTGGTTTCCTCGCCCACCGACGGCTGGGTGGTCTATACCGGCCCCTTCCGTAGTTACGGCCAACTCTTGATCCTCAATGCCGGGGATGGATATCATGTGCTGCTGGCGGGCATGGGACGAACGGATGTGCAACTTGGCCAGTTCGTGCTTGCCGGCGAGCCGGTTGCGGTAATGGCCGAACAGAAGATAGCGAGCATCGGCGCGGTTGACGTCGGTGCCACTCAACCGGTGCTCTATATCGAATTCAGGAAAGACGGGACTTCGATCGACCCGGCCCCCTGGTGGGCCGCGTCCAATGCGGAAAAGGTTGGCGGATGATGCGCAAGGTCACACTACTGATCGTTGGTGCTCTGTTCGGTGCGTTGGCCACGGTTGCCGTGACGCAACCGCGGATCTTCGCAGGGGCCGAGGCCAATGCAGCCGCCCCGGACACCTATCGCGAACTCAATCTGTTCGGCGACGTGTTCGAACGTGTGCGGGCCGACTATGTCGAGGTCCCCGACGATCACCAGCTGATCGAATCGGCGATCAACGGCATGCTGACCGGGCTCGACCCCCATTCCAGCTACCTCAACCCGAAAGACTTCCAGGACATGCAGGTGCAGACCTCCGGCAAGTTCGGCGGTCTCGGCATCGAGGTCACCCAGCAGGACGGGATCATCAAGGTGGTCTCGCCGATCGACGACACCCCCGCCTCCAAGGCCGGCATCCTGGCCAATGACGAGATCATCGCCATCGACGGCGACAACGTCCAGGGCATGAGCCTCAACGACGCCGTCGACAAGATGCGCGGCGCCATCGATTCCCCGATCACGCTGACCATCAAGCGTCCCGACGTCGCCAAGCCGTTCGACGTGAAGATGGTGCGCGCCGAGATCACCCTTCAGGCGGTGCGCTCGCGGGCCGAAGGCAACGTCGCCTACATCCGCATCTCCTCGTTCAGCGAGCAGACCTATGACGGGCTCAAGGCCGCCATCGACAAGCTCAAGACCCAGATCGGCCCGGACAAGATCGCCGGCTACATCATCGACCTCAGGAACAACCCCGGCGGCCTGCTCGACCAGTCGATCGCGGTTTCCGACGCCTTCCTCACCCACGGCGAAGTCGTCTCGACCCGCGGCCGCCGGCCCGACGAGACCCAGCGCTTCAACGCCCATGCCGGCGACCTGACCGACGGCAAGCCGGTGATCCTGCTGATCAACGGCGGCACCGCCTCGGCCTCGGAGATCGTCTCCGGAGCGCTGCAGGACCACCGCCGCGCGACCATCATCGGCACGCGCTCCTTCGGCAAGGGCTCGGTGCAGACGATCATCCCGCTCGGCGGCAATGGCGCGCTGCGCCTGACCACGGCGCGCTACTACACGCCGTCGGGCCGCTCGATCCAGGCCCAGGGCATCGAGCCCGACATCGTCGTCGACCAGCCGCTGCCGCCCGATCTCGCCGATCAGGTCGTCAACATGCCCCACGGCGAGGCGAGCCTGAAGGGCCACCTCACCCAGGACGGCAAGCCCGAGATGAAGGGCTCGTCGGCCTATGTGCCGCCCGACCCGAAGGACGACAAGCAGCTCCAGTACGCCCTCGATCTGCTCAACGGCAAGCAGGTGAACACGGCTTTCCCGCCGGACCCGAATCACGGCATACCGAACTGAGATGGGCGGGCCTCGCGCCCGCTCATTCCCTCCGATGGCAGGCTGATGTCGGATGACCTGACGAAGCCGCTGGGACTGCCGCAGCCGCGCCGCCCGCGCGGCCGGCCGCCGTGGCGAGCCATCGCCGTTGCTGCCGCAGTGCTCGTGGTGATCGCCGGCGGGGCCGCCTGGCTGTTCCGCCCGGCGCCCGTCGGGCCGACCGCAACCGCGGTGATCGATCGGCCGGCGGCGCCCGCCGCCACCGTGCCGCCAGCTGGCGCCAACGCAGCCGCCGAGGGCGGTGCCGGGCTCAGCGAGGTGAAGCCGATCGGCAGCCTGAGCGAGGTCGGCCAGGTGGTCATCCACGACCCCTCCCAGCTGGGGCTCTTGCATCTTCCTTCGGTGCCGGTGGCCGATCTCGTCGAGGACAGCACCTATGGGCCGCTGCCCAAGGTCGCCGCCGACGGCACCCGCCCGCTCGACGCCTATGCCCGCCCGCCGGCAACACCCAACGGCACCGTGCGCGTCGCCATCGTCATCGGCGGCGTCGGCATCGACGCCGACGGCAGCCAGCAGGCCATCGCCCTGCCCGGCAGCGTGACCCTGGCGCTGGCCCCCTACGGTCCCCATCTCGGGACCACCATGGCCGATGCCCGCGCCGCCGGCCACGAGCTCCTCCTCCAGGTCCCGCTCGAACCGTTCAACTACCCGAGCACCGATCCCGGCCCGCATACGCTGACCGTGAACGCCACGGCCGAGGAGAACATCGACCGGCTGCACTGGCTGATGAGCCGCTTCACCAACTACGTCGGCGTGGTCAACTACCTGGGCGCCCGCTTCACCGGCGAGGCCGACGCGCTGACGCCGGTGCTGGCCGAGGTCGGCCACCGCGGCCTGCTCTGGCTCGACGACGGCTCGTCGACGCGCAGCCTCGCCGCCCAGATCGCCGGCAGTACGCCGGTGCTGCGCGCCGACCTGGTGCTCGACGCCGACCTGACGCCGGCGGCGATCGACCAGCGCCTCGACCAGCTGCGCGCCATCGCCCGCCAGCGCGGCTACGCCATCGCCACCGGCAGCGCCTTTGCCGCGACAATCGACCGCGTCGCGGCCTTCGCCGATGCCGCCGCCGATCGTGGCGTCACCATCGTCCCCTTGAGTTCACTGGTTGCAGCAGGCCGCTCATGAACCATAAGCCGACCACCCCGATCGAGAGCCTCCCCTATCGCCTCAACGTCGGCATCGCCGTCTTCAACCGCGACGGTCGCGTATGGATCGGCCATCGCAGCGACATCGAGGCGGAAGGCGAGGGCGAAGGCCACTGGTGGCAGATGCCCCAGGGCGGGATCGACAAGGACGAGGATCCGGAGAAGTGCGCCTTCCGGGAACTCCACGAGGAGACCTCGATCGTGAGCGTCGAGCTGATCCGCCCTGCCGACGGCTGGTTCACCTACGACCTGCCGCCCGAGCTCGTCGGCATCTCCTGGAAGGGCCGCTACCGCGGCCAGAAGCAGAAGTGGTTCGCGCTCCGCTTCACCGGCAAGGAGTCGGAGATCGACGTGCTCGAGCCGGGCGGCGGCGCCTTCAAGCCGGAGTTCTCGAGCTGGCGCTGGGAGCACCTCGCCCGCCTGCCCGAACTGGTCGTGCCCTTCAAGCGCCAAGTCTACGAGCAGGTGGTGGACGCCTTCGCCGACATTGCCGGCTGACACAGCTCCGTTGCGGCGCGGACGAGCGTACGCACGTTCTCCGAAGCCGGGGCGCCCGGCGCGATCGCGCGCCTGACCGCCTCGGCCTCGGTCTCCCATACAGCGTGACCGCGGCGCATCCACAGGACTCCGCCACCCCCGGCGGCGGCGACCACGCCCCCCGCGATCGCCATAGCCATGATGAACCGCCGTCGGTTCACCGCCTTGCCACCCTGGGGCCAGCATCGCCGACTGGACGGCGACCGCCTTGAGCAGGGTCAAATCGAGACACCCGAGGGTCGCGGCCCGCGGGCGCGGTCAGTGATGGAAAGCGATGGACAGGCGCCGGCGGCCTCAGCGGCCGTTGATCAGCGCCACCTGCACTTCGCGCAGCTGTTGCAGCTTGAGCTCGGCACTGTCGCGGGTGGCGCCATCCTTGGCGTCGGCGACGTCTTCCTCGGCGTTCTTGACTTCCTGCTCCAGCCAATCGAGGTCGACTTCGGCCAGCGGGGTCGCCTGCTCGGCGAGGATGGTGAGGCCGCTGGCGTTCACATCGGCGAAGCCGCCGCGCACGAAGATGCGCTCGCTCTGGCCCTCACGGGTCACGTCGACCACCCCCGGCCGCATCGTCGCCATGAAGGGGGCGTGGCCGCCAAGCACGGTGAAGTAGCCCTCGGAGCCGGGCACAACGACCTGCTCCACCCGTGCCGACATCAACAGCCGCTCGGGCGAGACCAGTTCGAACTTGAAGGGATCTGCCATGACGATCAAGCGAATGGTGAATGGTCAATAGTGAATGGACAAGGTCCACGCACTGCCATTCTCACATCCTGTTCGCTGCTCCCTGTCTGTTCACCATTCACTATTCACCATTCACCCGGCTACGCCGCCTCGGCCGCCAGCTTCTTGGCCTTCTCGACCGCCTGCTCGATGGTACCGACCATGTAGAAGGCGGGCTCCGGCAGGTGGTCGTACTCGCCGGCGACCAGGCCCTTGAAGCCCTTGATGGTATCGGCCAGCTCGACGAACACGCCCGGCGTGCCGGTGAACACCTCGGCGACGTGGAAGGGCTGCGACAGGAAGCGCTCGACCTTGCGGGCGCGCGCCACCGTCAGCTTGTCCTCTTCCGACAATTCGTCCATGCCGAGGATGGCGATGATGTCCTGCAGCTGCTTGTAGCGCTGCAGCACCTGCTGCACCTGGCGGGCGACGGTGTAGTGCTCCTCGCCGACGATCGAGGCCGCCAGCAGCCGCGAGGTCGAATCGAGCGGATCCACCGCCGGATAGATGCCCTTCTCGGCGATCGACCGCGACAGCGTCGTGGTCGCGTCAAGGTGGGCGAACGAGGTCGCCGGCGCCGGGTCGGTGAGGTCGTCGGCGGGCACGTAGATCGCCTGCACCGAGGTGATCGAGCCCTTGGTGGTGGTGGTGATGCGCTCCTGCAGCGCGCCCATGTCGGTGGCCAGCGTCGGCTGATAGCCAACCGCCGAGGGGATGCGGCCGAGCAGCGCCGACACTTCCGAGCCGGCCTGGGTGAAGCGGAAGATGTTGTCGACGAAGAACAGCACGTCCTGGCCCTGGTCGCGGAAATACTCGGCGACCGTCAGGCCGGTGAGGCCGACGCGGGCGCGGGCGCCGGGCGGCTCGTTCATCTGGCCGAAGACCAGCGCGCACTTGGAGCCGGCGGTCGAGCCGTCGTTCTTCTTGGGGTCCTTGTTGACGCCCGATTCGATGAACTCGTGGTAGAGGTCGTTGCCCTCGCGCGTGCGCTCGCCGACGCCGGCGAACACCGAATAGCCGCCATGCGCCTTGGCGATGTTGTTGATCAGTTCCTGGATGATGACGGTCTTGCCGACGCCGGCGCCGCCGAACAGGCCGACCTTGCCGCCGCGGGCGTAAGGCGCCAGAAGGTCGACGACCTTGATGCCGGTGACCAGGATCTGCGACTCGGTCGATTGCTCGACGTAGGTCGGCGCCGGCTGATGGATCGAACGGGTCTGCTGGGTCCTCACCGGACCGGCCTCGTCCACCGGCTCGCCGATGACGTTCATGATGCGGCCGAGCGTTTCCTCGCCGACCGGCACCATGATCGGCTCGCCGGTATCGGTGACCTCCTGGCCACGCACCAGACCTTCGGTCACGTCCATGGCGATGGTGCGTACGGTATTCTCGCCCAGGTGCTGGGCCACCTCGAGCACCAGGCGGCTGCCGCCGTTGTCGGTGGTCAGCGCGTTCAGGATGGCCGGCAGGTTGCCCTGGAAATGCACGTCGACGACGGCGCCGGTGACCTGGGTGACGCGTCCGGTGACGCCCTTGATGTTGTCGGTATCTTTGGCCATGTCTTGAGCCTCTCCAGGTAGCGGCTTTAAAGCGCCTCGGCGCCCGAGATGATTTCGATGAGTTCCTTGGTGATCTGCGCCTGGCGGGTGCGGTTGTAGACCAGCGTGTAGCGCTCGATCATGTCGCCGGCGTTGCGCGTGGCGTTGTCCATCGCGCTCATCTTGGCGCCCTGCTCGGAAGCGACATTTTCCAAGAGCGCCCGGAAGATCTGCACCGACAGATTGCGCGGCAGCAGCTCGGCGAGGATGGTTTCCTCGTCCGGCTCGTATTCATAAGCCGCGCCGCCGCCGGCCGTCGCCACCTCGCCAGCGACCTGCGCCGGGATGAGCTGCCGCGCGGTCGGCACCTGGCTGATCACCGATTTGAACTCGGAGAAGAACAGCGTGCAGACGTCGAACTGGTTTTCTTCGAACAGCGCCAGCACCCGCTTGCCGATGGCATCGGCATTGGCGAAGCCGATCTGGCGCACCTCGCGCAGCTCGATGACGTCGAGGATCTGGCGCGGGAACTGGCGGCGCAGCACGTCGTAGCCCTTGCGCCCGACGCACAGGATCTTCACATCCTTGCCTTCGCGCGACAGGTGATTGATGTGCTCGCGCGCCATCCGCGCGATCGACGAATTGAAGGCGCCGCAGAGGCCGCGGTCGGCCGTGCACACGACCAGCAGGTGGGTGTCGTCCTTGCCGGTGCCGACCAGCAGACGCGGCGAATTGGAGCTGCCGACCGAGCCGGCCGCGACATTGACCAGCACCGCTGCCATGCGCTCGGCATAGGGCCGCGCCGCCTCCGCCGCCGCCTGCGCCCGGCGCAGCTTCGACGCGGCGACCATCTGCATGGCGCGCGTGATCTTCTGTGTCGCCTTGACCGAGGCGATGCGGTTGCGCAGCTCTTTGAGCGAAGCCATCAGACCAGTCCGCTATTCCGCCCCTGCCGGATCAACCGAAGACCTTGGCGAAGCCGTCCGCGGCCGCGTGCAGCCGCTCGCGAATGTCGTCGGTCAGTTCGCGCTTCTCGCGAATCTGGGCGAGCAGGTCCTTGTGGTCGGAGCGCAAGAGCGCCAGGAAGCCCTGTTCGAAGTCGCCGACCTTGTCGACCGGAAGCTGGTCGAGATAGCCGGAGACGCCGGAGAAGATGACGGCGACCTGCTCCTCGATCTTGAGCGGCGAGAACTGCGGCTGCTTCAACAGCTCGGTCAACCGCGAGCCGCGGTTGAGCAGGCGCTGGGTGGCGGCATCGAGGTCGGAGCCGAACTGGGCGAAGGCCGCCATTTCGCGGTATTGCGCCAGCTCGCCCTTGATGGTGCCGGCGACCTGCTTCATCGCCTTGATCTGGGCGGCCGAGCCGACGCGCGACACCGAGATGCCGACGTTCACCGCCGGGCGGATGCCCTGGAAGAACAGGTCGGTCTCCAGGAAGATCTGGCCGTCGGTGATCGAGATGACGTTGGTCGGGATATAGGCCGACACGTCGTTGGCCTGGGTCTCGATGATCGGCAGCGCGGTGAGCGAGCCGGAGCCGTTGTCGGCGTTGAGCTTGGCGGCACGCTCGAGCAGGCGCGAATGCAGGTAGAACACGTCGCCGGGATAGGCCTCGCGTCCCGGCGGACGGCGGAGCAGCAGCGACATCTGGCGATAGGCGACCGCCTGCTTGGACAGGTCGTCGTAGATGATCAGCGCATGCATGCCGTTGTCGCGGAAATACTCGCCCATGGTGCAGCCGGTGAACGGCGCCAGGAACTGCATCGGCGCCGGGTCGGAGGCGGTGGCGGCGACCACGATCGTATAGTCGAGCGCGCCATGCTCCTCGAGCACCTTGACGAACTGAGCGACGGTCGAGCGCTTCTGGCCGATGGCGACGTAGACGCAGTAGAGCTTGCGCGATTCGTCGCCGCTCTCGTTGATCGATTTCTGGTTGAGGATGGTGTCGAGCGCGACCGCCGTCTTGCCGGTCTGGCGGTCGCCGATGATCAGCTCGCGCTGGCCGCGGCCGATCGGGATGAGCGCGTCGATCGCCTTGAGGCCGGTCTGCATGGGCTCGTGCACGCCGCGGCGCGGGATGATGCCCGGCGCCTTGATGTCGACGCGGCGGCGCTCTTCCGACGCGATCGCGCCCTTGCCGTCGATCGGGTTGCCGAGCGCATCGACGACGCGGCCGAGCAGGCCCTTGCCGACCGGCGTATCGACGATGGCGCTGGTGCGCTTGACGGTGTCGCCTTCCTTGATGTCGCGGTCGGAGCCGAAGATGACGACGCCGACATTGTCGCTCTCGAGGTTGAGCGCCATGCCGCGGATGCCGCCGGGGAACTCGACCATCTCGCCGGCCTGGACATTGTCGAGGCCGTAGACGCGGGCGATGCCGTCGCCCACCGACAGCACCTGGCCGACTTCCGAGACTTCCGCCTCGCTGCCGAAATTCTTGATCTGCTCCTTGAGGATCGCGGAGATTTCTGCGGCCCGGATGTCCATCAGCCGACCTCTTTCATGGCAAGTTTGAGCGAATTGAGCTTGGTCCTCAGCGAGCCGTCGATCATGCGGCTGCCGACCTGAACGATGAGCCCGCCGATCAGCGCCGGATCGACGTGGGTGTGGAGCGCCACGTCCTTGCCGATCGAAGCCTTGAGGGCATCCTTGAGCGCCGCGACGTGCTTGTCGCTGAGCGGCTCGGCACTGGTCACCTCGGCGGCGACCTCGCCGCGGTGGACGGCGAGCCGTCGGCGGAAGGCGGCGATGATGTCCGACATGGTGAAGAGCCGCCGGTTGCCGGCGACCACGCGGATGAAATTGCCGGTGAGCCCGCCGATCTCGGCCTTGTCGAGCACGGCGCCGACGGCGCGCACCTGCTCGTCGGCGGCGTAGACCGGGCTCTTGACCAGCCGCGTCAGGTCGGCGCTCTCGACGAGCAACGCGGCGAAACGGTTGAGATCGGCCTCGACTGCGGGCAAGGCATTGGCCTCGGCCGCCAGATCGAAAAGGGCGCTGGCGTAGCGTCCCGCTACCGTCCCGATGGAAGATTTGCTGCCGGCCACCTGATCCCTGTTCCCCGACGCGACGAGCCTTGTCCGGTGGAGCCCGGCCCGTTCCTCATAAGGCCCTGAACGGATTATCTTTCGGGGAAGGCCCGTGCTCAGAACCGGCTCCCGCCCCCGGAGTTGCCGGTCGGATTACCATAGGCTCTACCGCGGAGCAATATCGCGGATTTGGCTGTTTTCCGCCCGCCGATCCCGGCCGGCGCCCGGCCCGATGCACGCCGCCACCAAGGGCCCCGGTTAACCCGCCATTTACCATGATCGCGCACCCTCATGTCCGATCCGAGCCGCGTTGCGTTCAGGCTTGACTGCTCAGGCGGGGAGCCCGCGACATGCTCGATTTCTTCGGTGCACGGCGCCAGCAGCGCGCGGCTGCTCTGGCCATCATCTTCACCGGCAGTCTGGCGGCTTGGCCGGCCGTGGCCGGCGATACCGACCGGGGCTGGCTCGACGGGGTCTATAACGGCGAGATCGGCGCCCGCGTCTGGTACGGCATGGGTTCGACCGGCAAGAACCTCTACGGCACCGACGGCAGCAGCAAAGTGTCGCGCCTGACCTATAGCGGCCTGACCGGCGGCTCGGCGGAGGTGTACGGCCAGCTCAACGAGCGCAACTACTTCGTCAAGGGCGTCGCCGGCCTCGGCACGCTGCTGCGCGGAACGCTCCAGGACGAGGACTTCCCGCCGACCGTCTCGCCCTATTCCAGCACCGACAGCAGCCTCCACCGCGGCGACCTCAGCTACGTCACCGTCGACGGCGGCGGCTATTTCGTCCAAACCGCGCACGCCCGCCTGGGCGCGTTCGCCGGCTACAGCTACCTGCACCAGGCGGTGAACGCCTTCGGCTGCACCCAGACGGCGACCAATCCCGACGTCTGCGTGCCGAGCATCTCGGATTCGACGGCCGTCATCAGCCAGTCCAACTACTGGAACGGGCTGCGCCTCGGCATGAACGGCGAAATGACCTTCGGCAAGGGCTGGCGGCTCAAGGGCGAGGCTGCGGCGCTCCCCTATGTCCGCTTCGACGGCACCGACAGCCACTGGCTGCGCATCTGCGACACCACCGGCTGCTTCACCGGCGGCATCCCGGAAGACGGCACCGGCTGGGGCTACCAGCTCGAGGCGATGCTCGATTATACGCTCGCCAACCGCGTCACCGTCGGCGTCGGCGGCCGCTACTGGCACATGCAGTCGAGCGGTGCCACCCACTTCGAGAACCACGTCGTCGGCGGTGGTGGCTCGCCCCAGCGGGTCGACTGGACGACCGACTATTACGGCCTCACCGCCCACGCCGGCTGGCAGTTCTGAGCCAAGCCTCACAGGAAACTCTGCGGGTCGATGTCGACCTGGACGCGGAGCGACGCGCGCGGTCTGGGCGCCGCTTCAAGCCACTGGCGGACATAGGCCTGGACATTGGTGCTGCGCGGCGCCTGGACGAGCAGGCGCCAGCGGTGGCGGCCGCGCACGACCGCCAGCGGCGCCTCGGCGGGCCCGAGCACGCTCACCGCCGGATCGTTCGGCGCGGCGCGCCGGAAGGCCGCCGCATAGCCTTGGGTTTCCGCCCGTTCCAGCCCTGAGACGACGATCGCCACCAGCCGGCCGAAGGGCGGCAGGTGGGCCGCCCGGCGCTCAGCGATCTCCTTCTCGTAGAAGGCCTCGCGGTCGCCGGAGACGATGGCGCGGATGACCGGATGGTCGGGGGCGTAGGTCTGCAGGAGTGCCCGGCTGGCGCCGCCCATGCGCCCGGCCCGGCCGGTGACCTGGCTCAGGAGCTGGAAGGTGCGCTCCGCGGCGCGGAGGTCGCCGTGCGCCAGGCCGAGATCGGCATCGACCACGCCGACCAGCTTGAGGAAGGGGAAGTTGTGGCCCTTGGCGACCAGTTGGGTGCCGATGACGATGTCGACCTCGCCCTTGGCGATCGACGCGAGCTCCAGCCGCATGCGCTCGACGCCGCCGGCAAGGTCGCTCGACAGCACGATCGTGCGCGCCTCAGGGAAGCGCGAAGCCACCTCCTCCGCCAGCCGCTCGACGCCGGGACCGATCGGCACCAGGCTCTCGGTGTCGCCGCATTGCGGGCACGCCTCCGGCCGCCGCTCCGAGTGGCCGCAATGGTGGCAGAGCAGGACGCCGCGGAAGCGGTGCTCGACCAGCCAGGTGGAGCAGTTGGGGCACTGGAAGCGGTGGCCGCAGGTGCGGCAGAGGGTGAGCGGCGCATAGCCGCGCCGGTTGAGGAAGAGGAGCGCCTGTTCGTTCTGTTCCATCGCCTCGGTAACCGCCGCGACCAGGGGCGGCGACAGGAAACGGCCCTTCTCAGGCTGGTCGTGGCGAAGGTCGACCGCCTCGATATCGGGCAGCGACGCCGCCATGTAGCGGTCGGAGAGCACGATGCGGGTGTAGCGCCCGGCATCGGCATTGACCCGCGATTCGATCGAGGGCGTCGCCGAGGACAGGACAACCGAAAAGCCGGCCAGGTGTCCGCGCACCACGGCCATGTCGCGCGCCGAATAGAAGGCGCGCTCCTCCTGCTTGTAGGCGAGGTCGTGCTCCTCATCGACGACGATCAGGCCGAGGTCGGCAAATGGCAGGAACAGGGCCGAGCGCGCGCCCACCACCACCTGCACCGTGCCGTTGGCGACCCCGCGCCACACCCGCTCGCGGGCGCGCGGCGCCACCTCCGAGTGCCACTCCGCCGGCCTTGTGCCGAAGCGCAGGCCGAAGCGCTCGAGGAAATCGGCGGTGAGCGAGATCTCGGGCAACAGGATGAGCACCTGCTTGCCCGCCTTCACCGCCGCCGCCACCGCTTCGAAATAGACCTCCGTCTTGCCCGAGCCGGTGACGCCATCGAGCAGGGTCACCGAATAGCCGCCCCCGCCCACCACCCGGCGCAGATGGCCGGCAGCGGCCGCCTGCTCGGCGGAGAGTTCCGGCGCCCCGTAGTCGGGATCGGGCGGCAGCGCCACCGGCCGCGCCGGCATCATCACCGTTTCGAGCGTGCCGGCCTCGACCAGCCCCTGCACGACGCTCGCGCTGACACCGGCCGCCGCCGCCAGGCCGCTCTTCGTCCAGGCAAGGGTTGCTGCCGCCCTCACCGGTCGTCTCCTGGAGCATGGCGATTACCCGCTGGCGCGCCGCGGTCATGCGCTCCGGCGGCTCCCCGGCGAGCCGCACGCCCGGCACCGGCGCCTCCGGCTCCAGCGCCCCCGGGGCGCGCATCACCATGCGCAGGACCATGCCGCGGGAGGTCAGCGTGTAGTCGGCCACCCAGTCGACGAAACGGCGGATTTCCGCATGAAGCGGCGGCGCATCGAAGGTGCCGTTGATCGGGCGCAGGCGATTGTGGCCGACGCTGGCGTCGGGCGGGTCGTCCCACACGACCCCCACCACGTCGCGGGTGCCCAGCGGCACGCTGACGATGTCGCCGGGTTGGCAATCCGCCGGTGCGCGATAGGTATAGGGGGCGGCCACAGCCACCGGCACCAGCACCGAGACGATCGATTCGCCGGCCACTTTCTCGCGAATCTCCTCGGGCGTTGGACGGGTACGGGCTGACGATGGCCCCGGTTTCGGCTAAAGGAAAGGCCGACAACACCGGCCGCCGATATTGCGGGCAGGGCCGCAGGGATCGACAATCCAGGAGGTAATGCCATGAAGTTCTTCGTCGATACCGCCGATGTCGGCGAAATCCGCGAACTTGCCGCCACCGGCCTGCTCGATGGCGTCACCACTAATCCGACGCTGATCGGCAAGGCCGGGCGGCCGATCAAGACGGTGATCGCCGAAATCTGCGAGGCTGTGCCGGGGCCGGTCTCGGCCGAGGTCGCCGCCACCGATTTCGACGGCATGATGGCCGAAGCGGCCGTGCTCTCGGCCATCGCCAAGAATGTCACCATCAAGGTGCCGCTCACCTGGGACGGCCTCAAGGCCTGCAAGGCGCTCTCCTCCAAGGGCACAATGGTCAACGTCACCCTGTGCTTCTCGGCCAACCAGGCGCTGCTCGCTGCCAAGGCGGGCGCCAGCTTCATCTCGCCCTTCGCCGGCCGGCTCGACGACATCGGCTTCGACGGCATGGAGGTGATCCGCGAGATTCGCGTGATCTACGACAACTTCGACAATCTCAAGACCGAGATCCTCGCCGCTTCCATCCGCACGCCGCTGCACGTCAAGCAGGCGGCGATGGCCGGCGCCGACGTCGCCACCATCCCGCCGGCAGTGATCAAGAACCTGGTCAAGCACCCGCTCACCGACAAGGGCCTGGAGAGCTTCCTCGCCGACTGGAAGAAGACCGGCCAGACCATCGTATGAGCCCGGCCGCGTTCATCGAGCACGCGGTCCTCGACGTCAGACAGGGACAGAGCGCCGCCTTCGAGGCGGCGCTCGCCGAGGCGCTGCCGTTGATCGCGGCCAGCGACGGTTTTCTTGGCCTCCAGGTGCTGCCTTCGACGGAGGCACCCGGCCGGCGCTACCTGTTGCTCGTCCGCTGGCGGAGCGTCGTCGATCACGATCCCGGCTTCCGCGGCTCCGATCGCTATCCACCCTGGAAGGCGCTGCTCCACCATTTCTACGAGCCGTTTCCAACGGTCGAGCACTACGGCCCGCCGGTGGCGGAAGCCTGAGGCCTCGGCCTTCGCCGGGACGACGAGACTCCGTTCCCCGGACCACCCGCCCCGTTCATGCCCGCCCCCGAGCGGGCACCCAGTAAACGCAGGCGCCCGTGATTGGGCCGCTGGCGGCAGTGGCTACTGGGTCCCGGCCTTCGCCGGGACGACAAGGTTGTTCGTTCTCGCGTGCCAAGAGCACCGAGGGATGAAGCCGTCCAAAGCGCTCCCTCGCGAACGAAGGGGTGGCGGGCGCCCGGCGATTGCCGTGCGGTTACTCCGCGAAAACTGGGGGCACTCGACCGAGCACCCGCCGCGGTGATTTTCTTCTCCGTTTCCCGGCGGGCTCTACGCCCAGCATTGGCGCTGGGTTCAAGCCTTTCGGCGGCCGGTCGTAGTGCCGACGGTCCCGCCGGGATCGCCCCGAGAACCGGACAAGCGAATCCGGCCCGCGGGGGCACCGCACCCCGCTCCATCTCAAGACGCCTCCGGAGACGCCCCTCATTCGAGCGAGGATGCACGCATCATCTCATGGGGTCGGGGGTGGGGGGATAGATTTCTTTTTGCGGCGCCACGCCCGGCCTTGCGCGGATGGCGCGAAAACGTGCAGCGCGAACGCCCGGCAGCCATTGACGGCGTGCGCCGGCGCACCACATGGAAATTACCGGAATCGTCGGGGCGATCTCAGGGGGGTGATCCCACAGGGAGGCCGACTGATGAACAAGCCGATCAAGATTCCCGACGCGCACCACGCCATCACCATCGCGCCAAGCGCGAGCCCGATCGTGGTCACGGTCGCCGGCAAGGTGATTGCCGACAGCAGGACGGCACTGGTGCTCCGCGAAGCGTCGCGCCGGCCGGTCTTCTACATTCCGCGCCGGGACGTCGACATGGCGCTGCTCACACGCAGCAGCCACGCCACCTACTGCCCCTACAAGGGCGATTGTGCCTATTACAGCATCCCGCTCGGCGGGACGCGCTCGCTGAACGCGGCGTGGACCTACGAGGCGCCCTTCACAGCCGTCGCCGCCATCAAGGACCACCTCGCCTTCTATCCCGACCGGGTCGACTCGATCGTGGAATGGCCGGGCGAGTGGGGCCTACCCCTGCCAGGGCATGATCTTGCGCTCGGCCCAGTGCAGTACGCCGGTTAGCATCACGCCGAGCACCATGACGATGAACAGGCCGGCATACATCTTCTCCGGGATGAGCACCTCCCAGTAGTAGTAGGTCATGAAGCCGACACCCTGCTTGGCGCGCAGGAACTCGACCGCGATGATGACCACCAGCGCCGTGCCCAGCGCCAGGCGCAGGCCGGCAAAGATGATCGGCAGCGCCGCCGGCAGGATGACGTGCCACAAGAGCTTGAGGCCGCGGGCGCCGTAGTTGCGCCCGGCCTGGATGAACACCGGGTCGATGTCGCGCACGCCGGCCATGGTGTTGATCGCCACCAGGAAGAACACCGAGATCGCCACCACGGCGATCTTCGGCCCCTCGCCGAAGGGATCGGCGAACATCAGCATGACCAGCGGGAAGATGGCGATCTTGGGCAGCACGTAGATCGCCGACAGCGTGGTATCGAGCATCAGCCGGATGGTCTGGTTGATGCCCATGAGCACGCCGAGCAGCAGCCCCGGAATGGCACCGAGAACGAAGCCGATGGCGACGCGGGCGAGCGTGATCCACACGTGGCTCTCGGCGAACAGGCCCCAGACGCCGGCCAGTCCGTGCTGCTGCCACGCCTCGGGGATCAGCCACGGCCGGCCGAACAGGCTGGTCTGGTTGAACTTGTCGTAGCTCACCGTGAGCTCCCACAGCGCCTTGGCGATGTGGGTGGGCGGCGGAAACCAGATGGGCGAGAGGATGCCGGCATCGACGATGAGCTGCCAGGCGACGAGCCCGAGCACCGGAAAACCAAACGCCAGCGTGCGCTCGTAGAGGCGGCGACGAGCGGGCGGCACCATGCGCCCGATGCGCTCAGCCGCCATCACCACCAGCGCGAAATCGCCGGCGAGCCCCAGCCACCACAGGCTCCACCACAGCCCGGCGACGGCAAAGACCACGTTCCAGACGACGAAGCCGGCGGCGAGCGCCGCCACGCCCGGCCACAGATTGGGCCGCCGCGGCCCGCCTGGCTGCGCCGCGCTCATCCCTGCTCCTCCATGGCGCGCGCCACTTCCTTGGACAGGCGATGCCAGATCTCGCCCCTGAGCGCCGCGAAGGCCGGCGTGTTGAGCGTGTCGGTATTGCGCGGGCGCGGGATGTCGACGGTGAAGGTCGCCAGATTGCGCCCCGGATGGGCGGTCATCAGGATCACCCGGTCGCCGAGCAGCACCGCCTCGTCGATCGAATGGGTGATGTAGACGACGGTCTTGCGCGTCTCCTCCCAGATGCGCAGCAGCTCTTCCTGAAGCACGATGCGCGTCTGCGCGTCGAGCGCGCCGAGCGGCTCGTCCATGAGCAGCACTTCCGGGTCGTTGGCGAGCGCCCGCACGATCGACACCCGCTGCTTCATGCCGCCGGAAATCTGGTGCGGGTAGTAGCCGGCGAACTTCCGCAAGCCGACGCGCTCCAGCCAGCCGGAGGCGATTTCCAGCCGCTCGGCCTTGCCCACCCCGCGCATGGCCAGGCCGAAGGCGACGTTGTCGATCACCGTCTTCCACGGGAAGATCGCGTATTCCTGGAAGACGACGCTGTTGAGCGGCTTCTGAGGATCGGCGCCGGGGCGGATCTCGAGCCGGCCGGAGGTGTGGTGGTCGAGCCCGGCGAGCATGCGGAGATAGGTGGACTTGCCGCAGCCGGACGGGCCGACGATGGCGACGAACTCGCCCTCGGCGACGTCGAGGTCGAAATCGGCGAGCGCCGTCATCGGCCCGGCCGCGGTCTCATAGACCTTGCCGACGCCGCGCGAGACGATCTTGGGCTCTGGCGCGGTCGTGGTGGCCGGGGGCGTCATGGGCGTGATTTGGGGGAAAACCGGCGCCGGCGGGAGAATAGCTCCCCCGCCGGCGGCATGGGACTACTTGGCCGGGCCGAGAACGTCGATCGCTTCCTGGACGAAGCGGTCGTCGACCACCTTCGCCATGTCGACCGGGGTCGTGTAGTCGGTGCGCCCGTTCTCGCGGTGGATGCGCTCGACATCGGCGAGCCCGTCGACCGGGATCGCCATGTTGGGGTCGTAGACCACCGGCTGGCCCTTGCGCAGCGCGTCCTCGGTCGAGTTGGTGTAGGTGAGGTAGGCGTCGATGTTCTCCTGGGCGAGATAGCCGTCGCCCTGCATCAGGCGGGCGGCCTCGGTGAGCGCCAGCACGAAGCGCTGGGCGACCTCGGGCCGCTCGGTGACGAACTTGCCCGAGCCGACGAAGGCGACGGTCATCAGGCCGGGGGTGAGATCGCCGGCAAGCTCGACGCCGTTGCCGCTCTCGATCACCTGGTCGGCATAGGGCGAGCCCAGGATGGCGGCGTCGATCGAGCCGTTATCGAAGGCCGGCGGCATGTCGGCATTGCCGAGATTGATCGCCTCGACATCGCGGATGGTCATCTTGGCGCGCTCCAGCGCCTTGGCCAGCAGATATTCGCCGCCGCTGCCCGGCCCGCCGGCGACCGCCACCTTCAGCCCCTTGAGGTCGGCGATGTCCTTGACCTTGCCCGAATCCTTGAGCGCCTTGCGCACCACCAGCTTGGTCGGGCTGTTCTCGAACGGCTCCAGCGCGCCCGGCGCGATGATGCGGATATCCATGCCGCGGTTCCAGCCGTTCCACAGCGAGGTGACGATGGCGATGCCGCCGACGTCGATGGTGCCCTGGGTGAGGAAGGCGATGGCCTCGGTGCCCGACTTCACCCGCTCGATATCGACGTCGAGGCCGTATTTCTTGAACAGCCCGCGGCCGGCCGCGACATAGAGCGTCGCGAACTTCATGATCGGCACATAGGCGACCTTCACCTTCTGCGGCGGGTCGAGCGGTGACGGGCGCTTCAGCCGCAAGGGCCGTCGCCCCCAATGACAGCGTCAGCAGCGCCGCCGCGGCGGCCCCGAGGCCGCGCCGTGTGATCGAATGTCGCCATGATGTCCTCCCTCTCGAAATCGGCTCTTTTGTCTGAGCTGGCCTACTAGCATACGGAGTTGGCCTACTATGGTCCGGGCAGGCGGCCGGAGGCAAAGCCAAATTGCCGCGCCGGGGCCGGCAAGCCGCATTTACCCGCCCTTCACCGGCCTCGGGTCTACACTTCGCCCATGGCGCGAATCGCCCCCTCCGATGGCCCGCTCATCATCGCCACGCCCGGCCTTGCCAAGGCGGCGGAGCGCTGGCGCCGGCATCTTTCCAGCGAACGCCGCCTCGCCGACAAGACGGTGGAAGCCTATGGGCGCGACGTCGACCAGTTCCTGCGCTTCCTCACCGGCCATCTCGGCAACCCGCCGACGCTTGCCGACATGGGCGCGCTTGCCACCAGCGACATCCGCGCCTTCATGGCCCAGCGGCGGAACGACGGCGCCGGCTCGCGCACGCTTGCCCGCGGCATCGCCGGGGTCCGCTCCTTCGTCGGTTTCCTCGAACGCGACGGCCACGCCAATGGCGCGGCACTGCGCGCCATCCGCCCGCCGCGCGCCACCCGCACCCTGCCCAAGCCGCTGACCGTGGCGGCGGCGCGTGAGACGATCGCGGTCGACAACGCGCTCGACGACGAGCCCTGGATCGCCGCCCGCAACGCCGCCATCCTGGCGCTGCTCTACGGCTCCGGCCTGCGCATATCCGAGGCGCTGGCGGTCAAGCGCGGCGAGGCGCCGCTGAGGATGAACGATGCGCTGCGCGTGCGCGGCAAGGGCAACAAGGAACGCATCGTCCCGGTGCTGCCGCTGGTCGCCGCTTCGATCGCCGACTACCTGCGCCAGTGCCCCTACAATCCCGGCCATGGCGGGCCGCTCTTCGTCGGCGCCCGCGGCGGGCCGCTCAACCCGCGCATCGTCCAGCGGGCGATGGAGAAGCTGCGCGGCGCGCTCGGCCTGCCGCCACGGCAACGCCGCATGCGCTCCGCCACTCCTTCGCCACCCATCTGCTCGCCAATGGCGGCGACCTCCGCGCCATCCAGGAGCTGCTCGGCCACGCCAGCCTGTCGACCACCCAGATCTATACCGGCGTCGACAGCGAGCGGCTGATGGCGGTCTACGACAAGGCCCATCCGCGCGCCTGAGATTGCCGCCGGCCGGCGAGCGTGCTAGTCGAGCCGCCATGGTCACCGCCGCCGCCCATCTCTGGCTTATTATTCGCGCCTTCGCGCGGCCCGGCGGCGTGTAACCACGACCCACCGGCAGCGCGGATGATCGCGCCCGGTGGAACAGACCCCAGCGATCATCCTCCACGACATGAATGGATGATCGCCTGATGACCGCCTCGACCGACAGCACCGCCCCGCCCGTCCCTGCCGCCCAGCCCGCAAAACCCGGCTATGTCGAGCTCGGCTATGCCTTTGCCGCCATCGGGGCGATCCTCTTCTCGACCAAGTCGGTGGCGATCCGCCTGGTCTATGCCGAGCCGGTCGACGCGACGACGCTGCTGGCGCTGCGCATGGCGCTGGCAGTGCCGATCTATGTCGCCATCGGCGCGCTGGCGGTGATCGAGCGGCGGCGGAGCGGAAAGCCGCTGCCGCCACGCCGCACGCTCATCCACGCCGCGCTGGTCGGCATGCTCGGCTACTGGTTCGCCAGCTACACCGACTTCATCGGCCTGGAGTTCATCTCCGCCCAGTTCGAGCGGCTGATCCTGTTCACCTATCCGCTCTTCGTCGTGATCCTCGGGGCGCTGTTCTTCCGCCAGCCCATGCGCCTGCGCGCCGTCGGCGCCATCGGCGTCAGCTATGCCGGCCTGATGCTGATCTTCGTCGAGAAGGTGGGCAGCGGCGGCTCCGACGCGGTCATCGGCGTCAGCCTGGTGCTGTGCTCGGCGCTCGCCTACGCCCTCTACCAGCTGCTTGCCAAGAACGTCATCGCCGTCATGGGGCCGCGGCTGTTCACCTGCGTCGCCATGAGCGGCGCAGGGCTCGGCGCCTTCGCCACCTTCTTCGTCAGCCACCCGGCGGCCGACCTCCTGGTCAGCCAGCGCGTTTTCGGGCTCGCCGTCTTCCTCGCCATCGGCGCGACCGTGCTGCCCTCCTTCTTCCTCAACGCGGCGCTGCATCGCATCACGGCCCAGGCCAACGGCGCCATCGGCACCGTCTCGCCGGTAGTGACCATCGTGCTCGCCGCCATCTTCCTCGGCGAGACGCTGAGCCTGACCGGCATCCTCGGCGCACTGCTGGTGCTGGCCGGCGTGGGCTGGTTCACCCTCGCCGACCGCAGCCGGGGCAGAGGGCGCTAGAGAGCCGTTTTCGACCGAGCAATGCCCAAGGCTTCCCCTCTCCCTGGAAGGGAGAGGGCCATTTCTCTTTGCGAGCCGCTGGCGAGCCTAGAGAAATGGGGTGAGGGTGGCAGTGATGAGGAAAGGCACAAAGCCGATGGCGCGCGCTGCGTGCGCGGGAACTCGGCCTTGCATGCGCCGGACGGAAGTCGGGTCTACCCGACTTCCGACTCCGATATCGGGCGGGCCCGATACGGCCGGCTCCACCGCCGTCTTGCCTTCCCGCAGTGGTGCACCCCTCACCCGGATTTCCAAGGCCGGTTTGCTGGCGCAAACCGGGGAAATCCGACCTCCCCCTCACGGGGGGAGGTGGAGAATGAGCAGGCGCTCAGGCCGGCTTGGCAGCCAGCGCCGCGCGGTTCTGTTCGAGGAAGGCGGCGAGCGACATCGGCGGCCGGCCGGTCAGCGTTTCGACCACGGGAGTCGCCATGCCGTAGAAGCCGTAGGCCGCCTCGCGGTCGAAGAAGGCCGTCATCGCCGCGTAGACCTCGGGTACGCCGAACTGCACCAGCGCGCGGCGCACGCCATCCACGTCCATGTCGACCACCTCGATCGGCCGGCCGGTGATCTCGCTTGCCATCGCCGCGACCTCGGCCTGGGTAACCGGCGCCGGCCCGGTGACATCGAGGATGCGCGTGCCCTCGAAGCCGTCGGCAAGCGCCGCCGCGGCGACCTGGGCGCAGTCCTCGCGGGTGACATAGCCGCGCGCACCGCCACGGGTCGCCGTCAGCAGCTTACCGGACGCAACGGCCCCTGCGAGCCCCATCAGGGCGACCTCGGCATAGAGGTTGTCGCGCAGGAAGGTCCAGCCGACCGGGCTCCCGGCGATCGCCTGCTCGGTCCAGAAATGATCGTCGGCGATGGCGAAGTCGGGGTCGGGATGGGGCGCCGGACCGGAGGTATAGACGATGTGCTTCACCCCGGCGGCAACGGCGGCGGCGACCGCAGCGGTATGCTGCTTGCGCCGGGCGCCCGGCGTACCGACGGCGTCGGTGCTGATGATCAGGACGCGGTCGACGCCTGCAAAGGCGGCGGGGAGCGTGTCGAGGTCGTCGAAATCGCCCTTGCGGACCTCAAGCTCGCGGCTCGCAAAGTCGGCGAGCTTTGCCGGGTCGCGCGTCACCGCGACAATCCTGCCGACGTCCTTCTCGAGAAGCAGCTCGACCACGCGCCGGCCGAGCTGGCCGCTGGCGCCGGTCACCAGAAGGGTCGGCTTTCCATTCGTCATGTTCGTCATCTCCGTCTGTCGGCAGCGCCCCGCCCGTGCCGGCCGCGCCATTGGTTACGAATAGTGACTAGATGACCATTCTGCGCTAGATTGGAAGAACGGAGATGAAACTCACCAAGTTACCTGAACGGAACCGCCATGCTTGATGACCGTCCCAGCGAAGGCCCCGGCGAGCATGCCTTCGTCGTGCTCACCGCCGCCGACCGCGAGAAATGCCCGGTGCGCGACGTTCTTTCGCAGATCGGCGACGCCTGGTCGTCGCTGGTCATCCTCATCCTCGCCAGCGGGCCGCTGCGCTTCAACGCGCTGAAGCGCGAGATCGGCGACGTGTCGCAGCGCATGCTGGCGGTGACGCTGCGCCAGCTCGAGCGCGACGGGCTGGTCTCGCGCACCGTCTATCCGACCAAACCGCCAAAGGTTGAATATGCGCTCACCGAGCTTGGACGATCGCTGAAGGCACGCATCGACATGCTGGTCTCCTGGGCCGACGACAATCACGGCGCGATCCGCCGCGCCCGCGCTGCCTATGATGGCGAGGCCGCCGCGAGCTGAGCGGCGGCACCGGCCGCGGAAACAGGAGCGGAAGCCGATCGGCGGAAAACCGGGCTTTCCGGACCGCCCGCCGCCGGTTATTGTCCCTTCCGGGTCGTCATGGTGACCCGATCATGGGGGAACTGACATGAGCCTGATCCGCACCGCCTCTATCGCGCTCGTCCTCGGCCTTGCCGTTGCGACGACCACGACGCCTGCCAGCGCCTTCTTCTTCCATAAGCACAAGGCAGTCGCCGCCGAGACCGTCAAGCACCCGTTCTGCGGTTTCTTCTACGCCATCTTCCACCACAAGAAATAGGCCATTTCTCAATGGCTTGAGAGGCGCCGCCGGGGCTCCCTGCGGCGCCTTTTTCATGGACCGGCGGTCCCTGTCGGCCGGCCGATCGTATCGGCACGAATCCAGCTATCCCGGTTATCCGGCCCCGGCTAATCTCCCGCGGGGTGACATCAAATCCCGTCACAGGGGGAAAACCGAATGCGCCTGATCCGCACCGCCTCCATCGCGCTCGTGCTCGGCTTTGCCGTTGCCATGAGCGCAGCGCCCGCGGGCGCTGCCACCATGCACCACCACAAGGTGGTCAAGGTCATGAAGGCGCCGCACTACAAGAATCCGATCCTCGGCTTCTTCGAAGCGATCTTCATGAAGGGCAAGTAAGCCCCGCGTCTTCTCAATGGCTTGAAAGGCGCCGCGGGCGGCCCTGCGGCGCCTTTTTCGTGCCCGCACGCACACGGTCATGCCTCGCAACCTTGTGATCGCGGGTGCCTTTCACCGGCTACAACCCCGTCGTAGCCTGTCACCTGGTCGGCAGCCGGCCGGCCTACCTACGACGGAGGAAGCGATGAAGATTGTAGCCCCCGCCGCAATCGCGCTGGCGATGCTCATCGGCGTCGGCAGTGCCTCTGCCTGCGAATTCCACCAGATGTCCATGGCTTCCGCGGCACCCCAGCCGGTTCAGTCGGTCTCCGCGGCGAAGCTCAAGCAGATGGTCCTGACCTACCTTCAGGAACTCGCAGACGAGCACCGGATCGGCTGACACAACGGCGGAACCGGTCGTGGAGAAGCGCCGGCTGCCACCGGCGCTTCTTCTTTGTCGCCCTCACATGTGGATGGGCTTGGTCCAGGCGGAGAGCGCCGCCTCCTTGACCGCCTCCGCTCAGCGTCGGATGGGCGTGGCAGACCCGGGCGAGGTCTTCCGCCGCGCCGCAGAACTCCATCAGCACCGAGGCCTCCTGGATCAGCTCGCCGGCGAACGGGCCCATGATGTGGACGCCGAGCACCCGGTCGGTCGCCGCCGCCGCCAGCACCTTGACGAAGCCTTCCTTCTCGCCCATGGCGCGCGCCCGGCCATTGGCCGAGAACGGGAAGCGCCCGCTGCGGTATTCGATGCCCGCCTGCTTGAGCTCCTCCTCGGTCTTGCCGACCGAGGCGATCTCCGGCGCGGTGTAGACCACGTTGGGGATGACGCCGTAGTTCACGTGGCCGGCCTGGCCGGCGAGGATCTCGGCGACGGCGACGCCTTCGTCCTCGGCCTTGTGGGCGAGCATCGGCCCGGCGATCACGTCGCCGATGGCATAGATGCCGGGGACTGCCGTCTGGTAGTGGTCGTCGACCAGGATGCGGCCGCGGTCGTCGTGCTTGATGCCGGCCGCATCGAGGCCGAGGCCCGCGGTGTAGGGCCGCCGGCCGATGGCGACCAGCACCACGTCGGCCTCCAGCATCTCGGCGTCGCCGCCCGCCGCCGGCTCGACCGCGACCTTGAGCACCGTGCCGGACTTATCGACCGCGGCGACCTTGCTCGACAGGCGGAAGGTCATGCCCTGGCGGGCGAGGATGCGCTGCGCCTGCTTGCTGATCTCGCCGTCAAGGCCCGGCAGGATGCGATCGAGGAACTCGACCACCGTCACTTGCGCGCCGAGCCGCCGCCACACCGAGCCGAGCTCGAGGCCGATCACCCCGGCGCCGACCACGATCAGCCTGCCCGGCACGCGCCCGAGCGACAGCGCGCCGGTCGAACTCGACCACGCGCTCCTCGTCGATCTCGACGCCCTTGAGCGGCATCACGTCCGAGCCGGTGGCAATCACGATTGCTCCCGCCTCGACCACCATCTGCTCGCGGCCGTCGGCGCCCATGACCTGCACCTTGCCCGGGCCGGCGATCACGCCGAGGCCCTCGAAGCTGTCGATCTTGTTCTTCTTGAACAGGAAGGTGACGCCCGAGGTGTTGGCTTCGACGACGCCGTCCTTGTGGGCCATCATCGCCGGCAGGTTGAGCTTGGGGCTGCCCACCTCGATGCCGAAGTCGGCGAAGCGATGGCCGGCCAGATCGAACATCTCCGAGGCATGCAGCAGCGCCTTCGACGGGATGCAGCCGATGTTGAGGCAGGTGCCGCCGAGCGTCGGCGACTTCTCGATGACCGCCACCTTGAGGCCGAGCTGGGCGGCCTTGATGGCCGCGACGTAGCCGCCGGGGCCGCTGCCGATTACGGCAAGATCGTAGGCCAATGACTTCACTCCACTAGCAAGCGTCTGGCATGTCGCCAGACTGATAACGGCTGGGCGGCTTCGTGTCAGCGTTCATTCGCACGCAACTGCCTTCGCGTGCTCGGCAACGCCGCAAGCTCCGACCGGCCCATCCTGAATAACGCTCCCCGCGCCCGGACGCCGTATGTAGAAATGCCGCATGGTTGCGCGTGCCTATTTTCTAGTCACGGCCGAAGATGCGCTTGAGCGCCGCCGCGAGGTCGCTGCGCCGGTCGATGTCGTAGGCGCCGCCGTCGATCACCTGCGCCAGGGTCCGGCACCAGGCCGCCTTGTCGTATTGCCGGTCGGCGAGCCGGCGGATCGCGGCAAGCGAGGCCTCGTCCGCCTGGCGGCGCACATCGGCGGGAATGGCGACGGCCGCGGCCTTGGCCGCGACGGTCTGAAGCAGCCCGCCATTGCGCGCCTGCCAGCGCCGGCCGACGTCCTGGAAGGCCGGGTCCTTGTCCACGGTGGCGTAGCAATAAGCGAGGATTTCCAGCGGCCACGGCCCGTTGGTGAGAACCCGCAGATAATCCTCGGCGGTCGGCGGCTCGGCCGCAAGTGCACCGACGGCGCCGCAGATCACCCCGAGGAGAAGCGTGAAGCGGCGCATGGTTGCCTTGCCCATGGCGGCGAGGCTACCGGCTTCCGCCCCCGGGGAGAACCGCCGCCGAAACGACAAGGGCCGCCCCGAGAAGGACGGCCCATCGCAGAGGATGCCGGGACATGCGTGCCCGCCCTTTACAGGTCGAGCACCAGGCGCTGCGGGTCTTCCAGGCTCTCCTTGACGCGCACCAGGAAGGTCACCGCTTCCTTGCCGTCGACGATGCGGTGATCGTAGCTGAGCGCCAGGTACATCATCGGCCTGACCTCGACCTTGCCGGCGACCACAATCGGCCGCTCCTGGATCTTGTGCATGCCGAGGATGCCGGACTGCGGCGAGTTGAGGATCGGCGTCGACATCAGCGAGCCGTAGATGCCGCCATTGGTGATGGTGAAGGTGCCGCCCTGCAATTCGTCGATGGCGAGATCGCCGTCGCGCGCCCGCCGGCCGAGGTCGGCAATGGTCTTCTCGACCTCGGCGAGCGACTTCAAGTCGGCGTCGCGCACGACCGGCACGATCAGGCCCTTGTCGGTGCCGACCGCGATGCCGAGGTGGTAGTAGTCCTTGTAGATGATGTCGGTGCCGTCGATCTCGCCGTTGACCGCCGGGATCTCCTTGAGCGCCTGCACGCAGGCCTTCACGAAGAAGCCCATGAAGCCGAGCTTGACGCCGTGCTTCTTCTCGAAGAGGTCGCGGTACTGGCTCCTCAGCGCCATGACGTTGGTCATGTCCACCTCGTTGAAGGTGGTCAGCATCGCCGCGGTGTTCTGCGCCTCCTTGAGGCGGCGGGCGATGGTCTGCCTGAGCCGGGTCATCGGCAGGCGCTGCTCGCGGGCCACGTCGTCGGGCTGCGAGGGCACCCGCGCCGCCGGCGGCGGCGGTGCCGGGGCCGGCGCTGGCGCCCGCGCCGCCAGGCCCTCGATGGCGGTCAGCGCATCGGCCTTGGTGATGCGGCCGCCCTTGCCGGTGCCGCTGACGTGGCGGGGCTCGACGCCTGCCTCGGCGAGCGCCTTGTGGGCCGCCGGCGACGGCGTTCCGGCGCCGCTGCCGGTGCGGTCCGCCTCGCGCAGCCTGATGGTGGCGGCGCCGGCCGCGATCGGCCGCGTCGTCGAAGTCTTCTCGTCCATCGCACCGGCGGCTGCCGGCGTGCCGCGGTCCTCATGGGCCGCACCGTTGGGCTCGATGGCACCGAGCACCGCGCCGACATTGACCGTGGTGCCGTCCTTGACGGCGATGGCGGAGATCACCCCGGCGGCCGGCGCCGGCACTTCCAAGGTGACCTTGTCGGTCTCCAGTTCGACCAGCGGCTCGTCGGCCCTGACCAGATCGCCGACCTTCTTCAGCCATTGGCCGACGGTCGCCTCGGTCACCGATTCACCCAGCGTTGGAACACGAATTTCGGTCGCCATTGTTCTTGTCTCCGGTCTTGCCGCCGGTCACTCGGCGAGGGCTTCGTCGAGGAAGGCGGCAAGCTGCGCCAGATGCTTGCTCATCAGCCCGGTCGCCGTCGCGGCGGAAGCGGGCCGGCCAACGTAGCGCGGCGAACGCCGCGCCGCGCCGATGCTCTCCAGCACCCACTCCAGGTAGGGTTCGACGAAGGACCAGGCCCCCATGTTCTTGGGCTCCTCCTGGCACCACACCATGTCGGCCTGACGGAAGCGCGACAGCTCGGTGATCAGCGCCTTGGCGGGGAACGGATAGAGCTGCTCGACGCGCAAGAGGTAGATGTCGTCGATGCCGCGCTTCTCGCGCTCCTCGTAGAGATCGTAATAGACCTTGCCCGAGCACAGCACCACCCGGCGGATCTTCTCGTCGGCGACGAGCTTGATCTTCTCGCCCTTGAGGATCTCGGCGTCGTCCCACAACAGCCGGTGGAAGGACGAGCCCGGCCCCATCTCGTCCAGCCGCGACACCGCCCGCTTGTGGCGGAGCAGCGACTTGGGCGTCATCAGGACCAGGGGCTTGCGGAAATCGCGCTGGAGCTGGCGGCGCAGCGCGTGGAAATAGTTGGCCGGCGTGGTCAGCGCCGCGACCTGGATGTTGTCCTCGGCGCACAGCTGCAGGTAGCGCTCGAGCCGGGCCGAGGAATGCTCCGGTCCCTGGCCCTCGTAGCCGTGCGGCAGCAGCATCACCAGGCCCGACATGCGCAGCCACTTCTTCTCGCCCGACGAGATGAACTGGTCGATGACCACCTGGGCGCCGTTGGCGAAATCGCCGAACTGCGCCTCCCACATGATCAGCGCCGCCGGCTCGGCCAGCGAATAGCCGTACTCGAAGCCGAGCACCGCCTCTTCCGACAGCATCGAGTTGATGACCTCGAAGCGCGCCTGGCCCTCGGCCAGGTTGTTGAGCGGGATGAAGCGCTCCTCGCTCTCCTGGTCGTAGAGCACCGAATGGCGCTGCGAGAAGGTGCCGCGCTCGACGTCCTGGCCCGACAGGCGGACCGGGCTGCCGCCGGCCAGCAGCGTGCCGATGGCAAGCGCCTCGCCCGTCGACCAGTCGATGTTGCGGCCGGTGTCGATCGACGCCTTGCGATTGTCGATGAAGCGCTTGATCGTGCGATGGACCTGGAAGCCCTCGGGCACGGCGGTGAGCTTGCCGCCGACTTCGCGCAGCGTCTCCAGCGGCACCGCCGTGGCCCCGCGTCGCGGCCCGTCGCCGGCCTCGGCCACCTTGATGCCGGCCCAGGCGCCGTCGAGCCAGTCGGCCTTGTTGGCGCGGTAGTTGGTGCTCGCCTCGAACTCGGTCTCGAGCGTCGCCCGCCACTGGGCCTTGTCCTGGTCGATCTCTTCCGCCGTGACCAGCCCCTCTTCGGTGAGCTTCTTGCCGTAGATCTCCAGCGTCGTCGGGTGGGCGCCGATCGCCTTGTACATCAGCGGCTGGGTGAAGGACGGCTCGTCGCCCTCGTTGTGGCCGAAGCGCCGGTAGCAGAACATGTCGACGACCACCGGCTTGTGGAACTTCTGGCGGAACTCGGTGGCGACCTTGGCGGCGTAGACGACCGCTTCCGGGTCGTCGCCGTTGGCGTGCAGGATCGGCGCCTCGACCATCTTGGCGATGTCGGACGGATAGGGCGAGGAACGGCCGAAGCGCGGATCGGTGGTGAAGCCGATCTGGTTGTTGATGATGACGTGGATCGAGCCGGCGGTGCGGTGGCCGCGCAAGCCCGACAGGCCGAGGCACTCGGCGACCACGCCCTGGCCGGCGAAGGCGGCGTCACCGTGGATGAGGAGCGGCAGCACCTGGGCGCGCTCCTCGAGCGGCACCATCTCGTGGTGCGCCTTGTCGGAGTGCTGGTCCTGCTTGGCGCGCGCCTTGCCGAGCACCACCGGATCGACGATCTCCAGATGCGACGGGTTGGCGGTGAGCGACAGATGCACGCGGTTGCCGTCGAACTCGCGGTCCGACGAAGCGCCCAGGTGGTACTTGACGTCACCGGAGCCCGCCACGTCGTCGGGCGACGACGAGCCGCCCTTGAACTCGTGGAAGATGGCGCGGTGCGGCTTGCCCATGACCTGGGCGAGCACGTTGAGGCGGCCGCGGTGGGCCATGCCGAGCACGATCTCGCGCACGCCGAGATTGCCGCCGCGCTTGATGATCTGCTCCAGCGCCGGCACCACCGATTCGCCGCCGTCGAGGCCGAAGCGCTTGGTGCCGGTGTACTTGACGTCGATGAAGCGCTCGAAGCCCTCCGCCTCGATCAGCTTGTTGAGGATCGCCTTCTTGCCCATGTCGGTGAAGGCGATGCCCTTGTCGGGGCCCTCGATGCGCTCCTGGATCCACGCCTTCTCGGCCGGATCGGAGATGTGCATGAACTCGACGCCGAGCGTCGAGCAGTAGGTCCGCCGGAGGATCTCGAGCATCTCGGGGAGGGTGGCGAACTCCAGCCCGAGAACGTGGTCGAGGAAGATGCGGCGGCCGTAATCGGCCTCGGTGAAGCCGTAGGAGGCGGGGTCGAGCTCGCTCTCCGCCGGCAGCTCGGCCATGCCGAGCGGATCGAGATTGGCGTGGAAATGGCCGCGCATGCGATAGGCGCGGATCATCATCAGGGCGCGCACCGAATCGCGCGTCGCCTGGGTGACCGCGCCGTCGCTGATCTCGGCGCCGCGCCGCCCGACCTCGGCCCTGATCTTGCTGTCGAGCGCCGCTTCGAGCGCCGGCCAGTTGCCGTCGAGGGCGGAGACCAGTTCGCCGTTCATCACCGGCGGCCAGTCCGGGCGCTGCCACGGCGCTCCGCCGGCCTTGGCGATCACCGCGTCAGGCGTGTCCTTGAGCCCCTCGAAGAAGCTCCGCCATTCCCCATCGACCGAGCCTGGGTCGGCGGCGTACCGCGCCTGTAATTGTTCTATGTAAGGCGCGTTCGCGCCGTAAAGGAAGGAAGTCGCCGCGAATGCCTGATTCGCGCCCTGACGTGCCATTTTGTCGATTTACGGGGAGTTTGGCCCCCCGCTCTCTCTCACCGCGCAGCCACGAGCCACGCTCTATCGCTCGATCGATCCAAATTCAACCGTTTGGTCAACCCATGAAATGGTCACGCGCACTACTTCTTCAAGACTTCGACCAGAGTGCGGCCGATGCGGGCAGGCGAGTCCGACACCACAATTCCGGCTGATTTCATGGCCTCGATCTTGTCGCCGGCGCCGCCCCTGCCGCCCGCGATGATCGCGCCGGCATGGCCCATGCGCCGACCGGCCGGGGCGGTCAGTCCGGCGATGAAGCCGACCACCGGCTTGGCGCGCCCACGCCTGGCTTCGTCCTTGAGGAACTGGGCGGCGTCCTCCTCCGACGAGCCGCCGATTTCGCCGATCATCACGATCGAGTGGGTGGCCGCGTCGGCGAGGAACATTTCGAGCACGTCGATGAAGTCCATGCCCTTGACCGGGTCGCCGCCGATGCCGACCGCCGTGGTCTGGCCGAGGCTCGCATTGGTGGTCTGGAACACCGCCTCGTAGGTGAGCGTGCCGGAGCGCGAGACGATGCCGACCGAGCCCGGCGAGAAGATGTTGCCGGGCATGATGCCGATCTTGCATTCGTTGGCCGTCATCACGCCGGGGCAGTTCGGCCCGACGAGCCGGCTCTTCGATCCGGACAGCGCCCGCTTGACCTTGACCATGTCGAGCACCGGGATGCCCTCGGTGATGCACACGACGAGCGGGATCTCCTCGGCGATGGCTTCGAGGATGGCATCGGCGGCGAAGGCCGGCGGCACATAGATGACGGTGGCGTCGGCACCGGTCGCGGCTTTCGCCTCGCGCACCGTGTTGAACACCGGCAGGCCGAGATGGCTCTGGCCGCCCTTGCCGGGCGAGGTGCCGCCGACCATGCGCGTGCCATAGGCGATCGCCTGCTCGGAATGGAAGGTGCCGTTCTTGCCGGTGAAACCCTGGCAGATGACCTTGGTGGAGGCATCGATGAGAATGGACATGACTACTCTTTCGTCGGCGTGATCATCAGCCGGAGACCGCCTTGACGATCTTCTGGGCGGCATCGTCGAGATCGTCGGCGGCGATCACGTTGAGGCCCGACTCGGAGATGATCTTCTTGCCCGCCTCGACATTGGTGCCTTCCAGGCGGACGACCAGCGGCACGGCGAGGCCGACTTCCTTGACCGCCGCGACGATGCCCTCGGCGACCACGTCGCAACGCATGATGCCGCCGAAGATGTTGACCAGGATGCCCTTCACCCGCGGATCCGAGGTGATGATCTTGAACGCCGCGGTGACCTGCTCGCGCGAGGCGCCGCCGCCGACATCGAGGAAGTTCGCCGGCTCCGCGCCGTAGAGCTTGATGATGTCCATCGTCGCCATGGCGAGCCCGGCGCCGTTGACCATGCAGCCGATGGTGCCGTCGAGCGCGATGTAGTTGAGCCCGGTCGCGGCCGCCTCAACCTCGCGCGGGTCTTCCTCGTCCGGGTCGCGCAGGGCGGCGATATCCGGGTGGCGGAAGAGCGCGTTGTCGTCGAAATTGATCTTGGCGTCGAGGCAGATGAGGTCGCCGGCCTCGGTCACCACCAGCGGGTTGATCTCGAGCTGGCTCATGTCCTTTTCCAGCATCGCCGCATAGAGCTTGCCGATCAGCGCCACGCACTGCCGGACCGTGTTGCCGGAGAGGCCGAGGGCGAAGGCGATGGTGGTGCCGATATGCGGGCTGTAGCCGGCGGCCGGATCGACATGGACGGTGACGATCTTCTCCGGGCTCGTCGCCGCCACTTCCTCGATGTCCATGCCGCCTTCCGCCGAGGCGATGAAGGCGACGCGGCCCGAGGCACGGTCGACCAGGGCCGACAGGTAGAGCTCGCGGGCGATCGCCGAGCCGTCTTCGATGTAGAGGCGGCGCACCACCCGGCCGGCGGCGCCGCTCTGCTTGGTGACCAGCGTGCTGCCCAGCATCTGGCGGGCGTGGGCGACCACTTCGGCGACCGAATGGGCCAGGCGCACGCCGCCCTTGTCGCCCGCCGCGGCCTCCTTGAACCGGCCCTTGCCGCGCCCGCCGGCGTGGATCTGTGCCTTGACCACCCGGACGGGGCCGGGAAGCTGATTGGCAGCCTTTTCGGCTTCTTCCACCGTGAAGGCCGGCACGCCCTTGGCGACCGGCGCCCCCAATGCGCCAAGGATCGCCTTGGCCTGGTATTCATGGATGTTCATGCCGGCCCTTGTCCCCTCCCCGGCTGGTTGCCCCGCTTATTTGTCGAGTGCGGGCACGATCCTCACGCAAGCGTGGATTAACCCCTCAACCGCGGCGATGGACTTGTCGAACATCACCCGTTCGTTCTTGTTGAGGTCGATTTCGATGATGCGCTCGACGCCCTTGGCGCCGATCACCGCCGGCACGCCGATATAGCGGTCGCGCACCCCGTACTCGCCCTTGAGGCAGACGGCGCAGGGCAGCACGCGCTTGTTGTCCTTGAGGTAGCTCTCGGCCATGGCGATGGCCGAATGGGCCGGCGCGTAGAAGGCCGAGCCGGTCTTGAGCAGGCCGACGATCTCGGCGCCGCCGTCGCGCGTGCGCTGGACGATCTCCTCGACGCGCTTCTTGGTGGTCCAGCCCATCTTGACCAGTTCGTCGAGCGAGATGCCGGCGACGGTGGAGAAGCGGGTGAGCGGCACCATGGAATCGCCGTGGCCGCCGAGCACGAAGGCGGTGACGTCCTCGACCGAGACGTCGAACTCGCTTGCCAGGAAATAGCGCAGCCGCGCCGAATCGAGCACGCCGGCCATGCCCACCACCATGTCCTTGGGCAGGCCGGAGAACTTCTGCAGCGCCCACACCATGGCGTCGAGCGGGTTGGTGATGCAGATGACGAAGGCCTTGGGCGCGTATTTCTTGATGCCGGCGCCGACCTGCTCCATCACCTTGAGGTTGATCTCGAGCAGATCGTCGCGGCTCATGCCCGGCTTGCGCGGGCTGCCGGCGGTGACGATCACCACGTCGGCGCCCTTGATGGCGGCATAGGCCGAGGTACCGGCGAACTTGGCGTTGAAGCCGGCGACCGGCGAGGCCTCGGCGATATCCAGCGACTTGCCCTCAGGCACGCCCTCGACGACATCGAACATGATGACGTCACCGAGTTCCTTGAGGCCGGCGAGATGGGCGAGCGTGCCGCCGATCTGCCCGGCACCGATGAGCGCGATCGTCGCACGGGCCATGGGCTTGGAGTCCCTTGAGTATGAATGCAGGGTCACCGCCCGGACCCGGGCGGGAGTTTTGAACTAGCCGGATTAATGCTGCGGTGCAAGAGCGGCTGAGGGTGCGGGGCGACAATAGCGCCGCGTACCTTTCGCGGCGCTGTCATCGCTCCGCCGGCTGGACGGCACGGCTGCGGCCGCCATTGACATCAAGACATCAGCTTCCTTATGTCTTGATGCATGAGAACCACCCTGACCCTTGACGATGATGTCGCCGTGCAGATCGAGCGCCTGCGCAAGGAGCGCGATCTGAACCTGAAGGACGTGGTCAACGAGGCCCTGCGCCGCGGCCTCAGCGAGATGCAGAGGCCGCCGGTGAAGCGCAAGCCCTTCCGGACACAGCCGATCACCGGAGCGGTCCCGACCCTCTGCGACGTCGACAATATCGCCGAGGTCATCGCCCTTGCCGAGGGCGAGTTCTTCAAGTGATCCTCGTCGACGTCAACCTGCTGATCTACGCCACCGTTCCGGATTTTCCGCAGCACCATCCGGCGCAGGACTGGCTCGACGGCCAACTCAGCGGCAGCTCCCCCGTTGGGCTCCCCTGGGCGAGCATGCTCGGCTATCTGCGGGTCATCACCAACGCCCGGCTGTTCACGCCGCAGATCTCGATGTCGGTGGCATGGAGCCGCGTGGCCGCCTGGCTCGCCGCCGATCCTGCCTGGATACCGGGGCCGACCGATCGCCACGCAGATATCCTTGGCAGGTTGCTCGCTTTGCCGGGCGTGGCCGGGAAGCTGGTTCCCGACGCGCATCTGGCGGCGCTGGCCATCGAGCACGGGCTGACGCTGTGCTCGACCGACGGCGACTTCGCCCGTTTTCCCGACCTGCGCTGGGAAAACCCGATCGCGGACTAGCCGGCGTCCGCCGCCGTTCCGTGCGCGGCGCCGAGATAGGCCTCCGAGCGCATCTCGATGAGCCGCGAGACGGTGCGCCGGAAGGCGAAGGATTCCTCGCCGCTGGTGGCCACATAGAGCGCCGCCGGCTCCGCCGCCGCCGAGGCGATGAGCTTCACCCGGTGGTCGTAGAGGGTGTCGATGAGCAGGATCAGCCGCCGGGCGACGTCGCGGCGCCCCGCGGCGATCACCGGGATGCCGTCGATGACCAGCGTATGGAAGGCGCGCGCGATCCTCTGGTAGTCGCCGGCGCCGAGCGGCTGTTCGCAGAGGTCGGCGAAGGAGAAGCGCGCCACGCCCAGCGCCGCCTGAGGCACGGCAATGCGCCGCCCCTTGTAGGCGAGCGCCGCCGGCTCGCCCCGCTCGGTGCCGGTGAGCGCCCGCCACAACCGGTCGAGGGCCGCCGTGGCGGCGGCGCCGAGCGGCGCCACGTAGACCGGCGTGCCGGCGAGCTTGCCGAGCCGGTAGTCGGTCGCAGCCTGGAGATGCACGACATCGACATGGTGCCGGAGCAGGCCGATGAAGGGCAGGAACAGGCTGCGGTTGAGGCCGCCCTGATAAAGCGCGTCGGGCGGCACGTTGGAGGTGGCGACCAGCACCATTCCCGCCGCAAACAGGCGCTCGAACAGGCGCGACAGGATCATGGCGTCGGCGATGTCCTCGACCTGGAACTCATCGAGGCAGAGCAGCCGCACCTCGTGGGCGATCATGGCGGCGACCGGGGCGATCGGATCGCCGTCGAGCTTCTGACGGACGACGTGGACGCGCTCATGGGTCTCGGTCATGAATTCGTTGAAATGGACGCGGCGCTTGGGGATGGCGGCGGAGAGCGCAAAGAACTCGTCCATCAGCATGGTCTTGCCGCGACCGACCTCGCCGTGGATGTAGAGCCCGCGCGGCGTGGCATGGCGCCGGCCGAAGAGCCGGCCGATGAGACCGCCCCGCTCGGCCGGCCGCTGTTCGGCAAGCGCGCGGTTGAGGGCTTCCAGCCGATCGATGACGGCCGCCTGCGCCGGATCGGCGCTGATCGCACCGCTGGCGACGAGCCCGCGATAGCGCTCACTGAGCGCGGCTTCGCCCGAGCCCCCCTGGCTCATCCCCTCTGCCCCCGCGGGAAAAACGCGTCGTCAGCGATAGAAGGTGACTGCGGTGCCCTGGCCGTCGACCTGCCCATCGAAGCGGTTGGTGCCCGACACAGCCAGGTGGGCGACCGGCGATCCGCCCTGGCCGGCCAGCACGACCTGCTTGCCTTGCAGGTTCCACGCCGAGATCGACCGGAGCACGTCGCTGTTGCAGCCGCGCGTCGAGGCGCGGTAGCCGCCCGTCCAGCTGGTCAGCGTCATGAACAGCTGGCAGGAATCGCCGCCCGAGGTGATCGTCCAGCCGCCGAGGAGATCGGTGCGGCCGATCTGGCCGGCGCCGCCGCTGGACGGCGGATTGGCGGCCGCCTGCGGCTGGGCCAGCGGTGCGGTGTCGGCAGTGCCAGCGGTGCCGGGCGTGACCGCCGCCTGCTGCTGGCCGTCAGCTGACCGGCGGCAGGGCCGAGGATTCGACCGGCGGCGGGGCAGCGGGGCTCAACGGCGGCGGCGAATCGGCGCGCTGCCAAGGCAGGCCGATGGCTCCAAATGACCCGCATCCGGCAAGGGAAAAGGCCAGCGCCATCGGCGCCAGGTAGCGCACCGCCGCCCCGTTGTTCAATGCCATCGGCAAATCCTCTTTACGCGTCTGCCGCAGCCGCAATTCGTTTTTATAGCCCGATTGTAGCGGCTTTCAGGCAAATTTAGCCGACGCCATAATGCAAATGCCCCGAAAGGCCAAGCCTTTCGGGGCGGAATCTGTCCCGATTTGGGGCAGCCGGGCCTGAGGCTACCCGGCCGCGACGTGCTGGGGCAGGCCGAGCTCGCTGGCCTTGGCGCGAACCTCGTGCTCTTCCCGGTGCAGGGTCTGGCTGATCATCTCGGCCGAAACGCCCGCATTCCACAGCTCCTTGAGCTTCTCAACCGCCGTGATCGACCACGGCGCGCCGGTGATTTCCGCAACCTTGTCCATGACCTCTCCTCCGTCCGCGATGGACCTGTCCTTCAATATAGGTGGCCGGGAATCCCCCGATAAGCGCTAGGCAGGCTCAAATGATGGGCAGAATCGGGCAAATTCACCCATGCACAGGAGCTGGCCGGCCGGTCCCGAGCCAGGCCAACCAAGGAAGGGAGCCAAATAGACGCAGGCAGTATTGGTGAGACGATGGCGGTGATTACTGGGTTTCCGCCTGGGCGGGAACCTTGCCGGTCAATCTACACCCGCCGCTCGACCATCATCTGCTTGATCTCGGCGCAAGAGGCGTGGAGCGCCCCGGGCTTCGCCGCAGGCGAGCCCGAAAACAAGCGAGGGCGCGACGGGGAACCGGAAGAAGCGATCGCCGGGATAAGGATCAGACCCGCCGCTCGACCATCATCTGCTTGATCTCGGCGATCGCCTTGGCCGGATTGAGGCTCTTGGGGCAGGTCTGCGTGCAGTTCATGATGGTGTGGCAGCGGTAGAGGCGGAAGGGGTCCTCGAGCTGGTCGAGGCGCTCGCCGGTCGCCTCGTCGCGGCTGTCGATCAGCCAGCGATAGGCCTGCAGCAGCACTGCCGGCCCGAGGTAGCGCTCGCCGTTCCACCAGTAGGACGGGCACGCGGTCGAGCAGCAGGCGCACAGGATGCACTCGTAGAGCCCGTCGAGCTTGACGCGCTCGTCATGGCTCTGGCGCCACTCCTTCTGCGGCTCGGGCGTCACCGTATGCAGCCACGGCTCGATCGAGCGGTGCTGGGCGTAGAAGGTCGAGAGGTCGGCGACCAGGTCCTTGACCACCGGCAGGTGCGGCAGGGGATAGACGGAGATGGTGCGGCCTTTGATCTCGTCCATCGCCTTGGTGCAGGCGAGCGTGTTCGACCCGTCGATGTTCATGGCGCAGGAGCCGCACACGCCCTCGCGGCAGGAGCGGCGGAAGGTCAGCGTCGGGTCGATGGTGTTCTTGATCCAGATGAGCCCGTCGAGGACCATCGGCCCGCAGCTCTTGCGGTCGACATAGTAGGTATCGACGCGCGGATTGGCGCCGCCGTCCGGGTCCCAGCGATAGATGCGGTATTCGGTGAGTTGGCTCGCCCCCTCGGGCTTGGGCCACACCTTGCCCTTGCCGATCTTCGAATTCTTCGGAAGCGTTAGCTGGACCATCTCTTCACCGTCTCCCAGGTCAGGCTTCTATAGCCGACCGAAGCGGGGAAGGCCAAGCCGCTATGCCGGCTAGCGCTTCTCGACGCGGATGACCAGCTTGAGGCCCGACCACACCTGGTCGATGGCCGCTACCTTGACGTCGACGAGGTCGTGCTTGAGCGCCTCCGAGCGGATGACATCCTCGGTCACGTCGGTCGGCACCTTGGAGGCCTGCTTCGGCCACGACACCCAGATCATGCCGTCCGGCCGGATGGCGCGGCGCAGCCGCGGCAGGCCGGCGGTGAGCTCGGCGCGGCTCATGGTGAAGGCGTGGATGATGTCGAACGGCACCGTGCCCAGCGGGCGCGACCAATCCTGGCGGCGGGCGACCTTGCCGAAATCGACGCTCGCCGGAAGATCGGCGAGATCCTCGGGCAGGGCGACGAAGGCGATGGCGGCGCCGGGGGCATAGCCGAGCTTTTCGGCGAGCGGCTTGGCCGCATAGCCCACGAACGAAGAACTGGCGTAAGCGAAGACAGTCATAGGCGGCCTGAACGCGGTTCCTTCGACGGCCGATGCTAGGCCGCCCTGGTAAACGAAACGCTGGTGCCACGAGAATCGCAGAATTCCGCGATTTTCCACCCGCGAACACCACCGTTTCGGGCCTTGATACTGGAACGAATATAGGAGCCGTCCGGCCACTCGTCATGTGGAATCATGCCGGCCGCCCGCCTCGACTGAAGCGGCTGGTTAACCGGAGCCCATGCCGATGCGACCGGGAAGCGCGAATCACGGCGAAGGATCGAGAATCCGCGCGCCCGGCCCCTGCTCCCCGAGGACGTCGGCGGGATTGCGCAGCGGGCAGTCGCGGAGCGACAGGCAGCCGCAGCCGATGCAACCGGAGAGCTGGTCGCGCAGTCGCGTCAGCCGGCCGATGCGCTCGTCGAGGTCGGCCTTCCATCTGGCCGAAAGCCGCGCCCAGTCGCTGGCACTCGGCACCGCCCCCTCGGGCAGCGTGGCCAGCGCCTCGGCGATCTCCTTCAGCGGAATGCCGGCGCGCTGGGCGACCTTGATGATGGCGAGACGGCGCAGCACCCCGCGCGGATAGCGGCGATGATTGGCCGCCGTCCGCCAGCCCCGGATCAGCCCCTCTGCCTCGTAGAAATGGATCGCCGAGACGGCGACGCCAGCGCGCCGCGCCACCTCACCGACGCTCAGGTCCGACGGCAGACGGGGGCGCGTGGAGCGGGACATGGTTCGCCTCGGTTGGTCGCTTGACCTCAACTTAACTTGAGGTTCTATCCCATGCGTCGTTGCGGTGCAAAGGCGCCGACCGAGCCCAGACGACGAGAGCAACCGATGACCGAAAGCAACGGGACAACGACCAACGACCAGCCCTTCTACCGGATCGACCGATTCGTCGTTCCCGACGCAGCCCGCGCCGAATTCATCGGCCGCGTGCGCATGACCCACGCGGTGCTGCGCCAGCAGCCGGGTTTCGTCCGCGACGCCCTGCTCGAGCATCCCGGCGAGGCGCCCGGCGAATCCATCATCCTGACCATCGCCGAATGGCAGAACCTTGCGGTGACCGTCGGCGCGCGCGCCGCGGTCCAGGCACTGCACATCCGCGAGAAGTTCGACCCGCAGGAACTGATGGCCCGCCTCGGCATCAAGGCCGAGCTCGGCACCTACCGGCCGCTGGCCGGGTAGGCCAGGACGCAGGGCACCGCTCCGTCGTTGCGCCAATCGACGTTCAGCGACGTACCGATCCTCTCCCCTCCCCCCTTGTGGGGGAGGGCCGTTTCTCTTGGCGAGCGCAAGCGCGCCTAGAGAAACGGGGAGAGGGGTGAACCGATGAGGGAAGGCACAAGGGTCAAGGCGCGCGCTGCGTGCGCGGGAACGCGGCCCTGCCCGCGCCGGCGCGGCCGGCTCCATCATGGCCGTGGCATCACCGCACCGGCGTCCCCCTCACCCGGATTTCCGCGACCGGTTTGCTGACGCAAACCGGGGAAATCCGGCCTCCCCCACCAAGGGGGAGGTGGCAAGACAACAGACGCACAGGACAGACGGAACGTCGATTGGCGCTAGTACACCCGCGCCTTGGGCTCGATGTACTGGACGTCGTTGGTGAGCGTGTAGGCGTGCACCGGCCGGTCGTCGAGGCGGACGGTCTTCGCCTCCGGGTCGATGAACGACAGGGTGTGCTTCATCCAGTTCTTGTCGTCGCGGTCGGGGAAGTCCTCGCGCGCATGCGCGCCGCGCGATTCCTTGCGGTTCTCGGCCGAATCCATGGTGACGACCGCCTGCACGATGAGGTTGTCGTATTCCAGCGTCTCGATCAGGTCCGAGTTCCAGATGAGCGAGCGGTCGCTGATGGCGACGTCCTCGCTGCCCGACCACACCTGGTGGATACGCTCGTGACCCTCGGCCAGCACCTCGCCGGTGCGGAAGACGGCGCAGTTCTCCTGCATCACCTTCTGCATGCGGCGGCGGAGCTCCGCCGTGGGCGTACCGCCCTTGGCGTGGCGCCGCCGGTCGAGACGGGCGACCGAGGCCTCGCCCGCCCCCTTGGGCAGGTCGCGGTGGCGCGTATTGGGTTCGACCGTCTCGACGCAGCGATGCGCCGCGGCGCGGCCGAAGACGACCAGGTCGATCAGCGAGTTGGAGCCCAGCCGATTGGCGCCGTGCACCGACACGCAGGCCGCCTCGCCGACCGCCATCAGGCCGGGCACCACCGTGTCCGGATCGCCGCCGACCTTGGTCAGCACCTCGCCATGATAGTTCGTCGGCACGCCGCCCATGTTGTAGTGGACGGTGGGCAGCACCGGGATCGGCTCGCGCGTCACGTCGACATTGGCGAAGATGCGCGCCGATTCGGAGATGCCCGGCAGCCGCTCGTGGATGACCTTCGGGTCGAGATGCGACAGGTGCAGGAAGATGTGGTCCTTCTCCGGGCCGACGCCGCGCCCCTCGCGGATCTCGATGGTCATCGAGCGCGAGACGACGTCGCGCGAGGCGAGGTCCTTGGCGTGCGGGGCATAGCGCTCCATGAAGCGCTCGCCTTCCGAATTGGTGAGATAGCCGCCCTCGCCGCGCACGCCCTCGGTGATCAGCACGCCGGCGCCGTAGACGCCGGTCGGGTGGAACTGCACGAACTCCATGTCCTGCAGCGGCAGGCCGGCGCGCAGCACCATGCCGTTGCCGTCGCCGGTCTGGGTGTGGGCGCCGGTGCAGGTGGCATAGATGCGGCCATAGCCGCCGGTCGCCAGGATCGTCTTGTGGGCGCGGAAGCGGTGCAGCGTGCCGTCTTCCAGGCTGAGCGCGATCACGCCGCGGCAGGCGCCGTCTTCCATGATCAGGTCGAGGGCGAAATACTCGATGAAGAACTCGGCCGAATGCCTGAGCGACTGCCCGTAGAGGGTGTGCAGCATGGCGTGGCCGGTGCGGTCCGCCGCCGCGCAGGTGCGCTGCGCGATGCCCTCGCCGAAATGGGTGGTCATGCCGCCGAACGGGCGCTGATAGATCTTGCCGTCCTCGGTGCGCGAGAAGGGCAGGCCGTAATGCTCCAGCTCGTAGACCGCGTTGGGCGCCTCGCGCACCAGATACTCGATGGCGTCCTGGTCGCCGAGCCAGTCCGACCCCTTGACGGTGTCGTACATGTGCCAGCGCCAGTCGTCCTCGCCCATGTTGCCGAGCGAGGCGGCGATGCCGCCCTGAGCGGCGACGGTATGCGAGCGGGTGGGGAAGACCTTGGTGATGCAGGCGGTCTTGAGCCCGGCCTCGCTGGCGCCGAGCGTGGCGCGCAGGCCGGCGCCGCCGGCGCCGACGACCACCACGTCATAGGTATGGTCGGTGAAGGGATAGGCCTTGCCGTTGACGGCCGGCGCACCGTTGCTGCCGTCAGCCATGGGGCGGCGGACCTCCGAGAGCGAGCATGACGATGGCGGCGAGTCCGATCGCCGCGATGGCATAGGCGAAGAAGGTGTTGGCGACCAGGCACAGCACTTTCAGCGCATTGCCCTGGATGTAGTCCTCGATGACCACCTGCATGCCGATCTTCATGTGCACGGCCGACACCAGGATGAGCAGCGCCAGCGCCGCGCCGACCAGCGGCGCACGCAGCACGCCGACGACCTCCTCATGCGGCCGGCCGACGGTGGCGAACAGGATGCCGAGGAAGAAGATGACCAGGATTGCGGCGGCGGCGCCGGTCAGCCGCTGGCGCCAGAAATGGTCCGTCCCCTCATGGGCGGTGCCCAGGTGCAGCACCCGGCGGAGCGGCGTCTGCATGCTCATCTCAGCACCAGCCCGACCGCCCACACGATCACGGTCAATCCGAGCGAACCGGCCAGCGTCGCCCAGGCGATGGTGTCCGCCGCCCGCTTGTCGAGGCCGATGCCGAAATCCCAGATGAAGTGGCGGATGCCGCCGAGCATGTGGTGGATCAGCGCCCAGGTATAGCCGAACAGCACGATGAGCCCGAACCACGAGCCGAGCACGGCATTGGCGAAGTCGAAGGCGCGCGGCCCCGCCGCCGCCGCCGCCAGCCACCAGACCAGGAGGACGGTGCCGAAATAGAGACCGACGCCGGTGACCCGGTGGACGATCGACATGGTCATGGTGATCGGCCAGCGATAGATCTGCAGATGCGGCGATAGCGGCCGGTTCGCCTTGATGTCGGTGCTCGACATGACCGTGTTGGTTCCGCGGGAAGGACGGCTGGAAGACGGAACGGTTCTAACGCCGATGCCGCGGCGCGTCAAAAGCCATGACCGCTCCGCTGCGCCGCCCCTGAGGCCGCGCCGCCGCCGGCGCCCGCCCCTCCCCGCTTCCGCACTTGAACCGGCACCTTTCCACGGCTATCAGTGCACCAGCCGAAAAGGCCTAAGTCGCCGCAATAGCTCAGTTGGTAGAGCATCGCATTCGTAATGCGGGGGTCGGGGGTTCGAGTCCCTCTTGCGGCACCAATCCCCATCCAGACCGAATCCCCGAGTTGCCGACAACTAGCGCTCAAACGGCGCAGCATTTGGCTATTCCGGCCGCGGCTCTGACGATCAGACAAGCCCAATCACGCCGCTCTGTCCTTCTCTTCTACAGATATTCTCCAAGGCTCGGGACTTCGCCGTTTGATACCCGAGGTTTGAAATGGCACAAAACATAGGTTTTCGGAGGGCACCGAGATCCGGAAGTTGGCGTCCGTCTCGCTCGTCAATGTCAAGGCATTCGGTTCACCGAACACTCTCTCCACGGCATCAACACCCCTCCCAAAAAGCCGGCGAATGAGGCGATGTGCCGATGTCACGCTTCCTTCTTGAAGACGCCGTGACTTCGGTTGAGCGCCTCGACCTGATAGTCTACCCCCATCATTCTGACACGCCACCTCAACATCTCCACGCTGATGCCGAAGTAAGTCGTCGCTTCGAGCTCGCTCATTCCGCGCGACCGCATCCACAGCAGCGCAGAACGCGGCAAAAGCAAAGTGACAGAAAGCCAGTCCGCCTCAGCTTCCTGAGCCCGATCATGATTCCCGTTGAGAAGATGACCGTCGATCGTTTGTTGCGCCACCGGCAATTCGTGCCCGAGCACTGACTCGCCTGGGGGGAGCCGGGCTGAAGCAACCGGCCGCCCTCGCCAAGCGCGAAGGGCGGCCTCGCGGCCGCCCTCCTCATCTCGTGCCGTTCAGCCGGACTACCTGATCGTCGGCCGGGTCGGCGGGACCAGCAGCTTCAGATTCGGGTTGATCTGAAGCGTCGGCTGCTTCACGCAGTTGGGGTAGCGTCCGATGGTCCCCTTGGGACAGACGTCCTTGACGCACCTCGGCGGGGTCCCGTGCGTGCCTGGCGGGCACACCTTACCGATAGGCGGCAGCTTCACGCAGTTCGGATAGCGGCCAAAGGTGCCTTTCGGGCACACATTGGGGATGCAATCCGGGTACCGCCCGTGCGTGCCCACCGGGCATACCTTCTGCACCGGAGGCAGCTTCACGCAGTTGGGATACCTCCCGGTGGTCCCGTTCGGGCAGACGTTGCGGACGCAGTCCGGGTACCGCCCGTGCGTGCCCGCCGGGCATACCTTCTGCACCGGAGGCAGCTTCACGCAGTTGGGATAGCTCCCGGCGGTCCCTGTCGGGCACATGTTGCGCAGGCAGTTCGGCGGTGTGCCGTGGGTGCCCGTCGGGCACTTGGCCGCAGGCGGTGGGGGTGGCGGCGGCGGAGGCTGCTGCCCGTTCGAACAGGCCCGCCCGTTCCAGGTGCCGCCGTCCGGGCAGCATCCGCCGTCCGGCATGCGGCTCTGGACTGGACACAGCTGGATTTGCTGCGCCTCGGCACATTTCAGCGAGGGAATGTGCAGCGAGGCTTGCGCCGTGTCGTTGCCGCCGTTGGTGTTCTGCGACGATCCGGCAGCCGGCACGGTGATCGTGGCCCGGTTGGTGATGTCGCAGGTCTGGCCGTCGTCAGGCACCAGCACACCCACCACGAGCGGGCCCGTGGTATGGCCGCTGGCGATGGTCCCGGCCGTCGCGCAGTCGTAGCCACCGCTGCCGTCGGACGCGCAAATCGGCGGCGCGAAAACCGGCGAAGGCGATACCGGCGTGAACCCGAGGAAGGTGTCCTTGATCTTCAGGCCACCGGTGAAGTCATCGGGTCCGTTGTTGTGGACGGTGATGGCGAAATAGCACGCCCACATTCCGGCGGTGCCGGGGACGACGGCCGTGACGGTCTGTGGCTGCCCTCCATAGCGCAGGCAGGTGAGGCCCCGCTTCTGGATCGACAGGTCGGACTGCTTGCCCACCGGCTCGCAGTTCGGGCCAGGCGTCGCCGATTCGACCACCGCGGACGTATCGTCACCAGGGTTGACGTTCATCGGAGAACCGCCAGGCGCCTTGGTGATCCTCGCCTGGTTGCTCACCGTGCAGGCTTCCGCCTGCTCCTGCTGGACCTTGGGCACGAGCACGCCGATGAGCAGGCCGATGCTGTGGGTCGCACCGAGATGACCGCCGCCTCCATCGGGCAGGCTTGCTCCCGGGAAGGTGCAGGTGTGGTCCGGCCCGGGATTGGTGCAGGTCCACTGCGGCGGCAGCCATGTGATCGGATTGGCGACCGACAGCTTGTCGTGGACCACGATGTCGCCGGTGTAGTCACCAGGGCCTGTGTTGGTCACCGTGATCGCATACAGGCACGCCCAGTTGGCTCCCTTGTCGAGGCAGACCGGCAGGCCGCGCTTCTCGATCTTCAGGTTGGTGTGGTCGCCGGGCGGTGGATTGCACTTGCTGTTGGGAATCAGCGCGTTGGCAAAGGCCGCGTCGTCGGACGGATCGGCGTCGCCCCACCCTGGCGCCCAGGCAAGCTCGGCGACATTGGTGAGGTTGCAGAGGTCGGTGCCCGCAGGCAGGTCGACGCTGACGTGCAGGTCGACGCTGTCGCCGGGCCACAGGGGCACGGCCGGATAATCGCATTCATATTGCGACGGTCCGGTATTGCCGCACACCCACGGCGGCGACGGATCGAAGTTCACGACGGCGCCGGGAGGGTTCTGCGGGAACCAGTCGATCAGCTGCAGCGGTCCCCAGTAGAAGCCGGGGCCGGTGTTGGTCACGCGGATCGTGTACTGGCAGTTGAAGCCAGTCGCGGTGACGTCGCAGGTCTTCGGGTCGGCCTGCTTGTCGAGCCTGAGGTTGAAGCCGCTGGCCGGCGGCGGCACATAGCCCGGCGGCGGGAAGTACGGCGGGATGTAGCCGTAGCCGCCCGGACCTGTTTCGGCGATTTCGACGTCGCCCATGTGACCCTGGTTCTGCGGATCGTTGAATTGGCCGTCATAGTCGGTGAAGTACGACTGGAACGGCGGATCGTTCGCCGGGCGCACCAGCGAGATGTGGTTACCCTGCAGTCCATCCACGGTGCCCGGTCCGCCCGCGGCGAGCTGGCCGGCAAGTGCCGGGTTGTCGCGCAGCGACTCGCCCGTCGTCCATAGGTATTCGTTGCTCACGTCCAGACGCGGCAGGCCCTGGCTGTCGAAGTCGTAGCCGAGCGCCACGCCGCCGTCGGTGTTGCGCCCGTCGGGGCGGAAGCCGATGGCGTATTCGTCCGGCGTCTCGACCCAGGTGCTGGGCGTCGAGGGATCGTCGGGCACCTCGCGCGTGTAGCGCACCACCGACGATTTCAGCGGGTCGGCGAAGACCGAGTAGTCGTAGCTGCCGCGCTGTTCGCCGCGCTGGGCGAGCATCAACCTGCCCTGCTCGTCGAAGATCATGTCGGTGATGGGATTGTCGCTGGCGAGCCCGGTGACGTCGAGCTCCCAGCGTGCGTCGTTGGCGAAGCTGCCGTCGAGGTTGATGCCGATCGACCAGACCTGCAGCGGCTTGGCGACGGCGTAGTAGAGCCGCCCACCGTGGATGGCCATGCCGCCGACGCGCCGCTCCGGCTGGGTGAAGCCCCATGTCGCCGGGTTCGTCGAATCGAACGCCGGACTGGTAATGTCCATGGTGCTGTTGTCGTCTGCGACCGGCGCCAGGCCGTGGCTGGGACGGCCGTTCACGCCGTGGTCGAACGTGTCGATGATCAGACCGGTCGAATCGAGGCGATAGATCACCCCGGTGTCCAGGTCGGACACGAAGAATTGCTGGCTGGTCCTGTCGTAGACACATCGCCGAGGCCGGGACCGGCATTGGCGCCGATGGTCGTGAACAGCGTGATGTTGCCGGTGGTGCCGTCGACTCGGTAGATGCTGCCGGGCGAACCTCCCTGGCCCCACTGCCCGTCCATGAAGGTGGCGTCGGGTTCGCCGTGGGTGATGCGGTCGGGCCGGCCGTCGCCGTTCTTGTCGGGGGCGACGATCTGGATGCCGAAGGCGGAGGTCGCGCCAAGGTAGATGTCCGGTGCCGGCTGATCGTCGAGGGTGATCGGGAAGACTTCGCCGACGGCGCCCGCCGGCGCGGAGAAGATCGTCGGCGAAGCGATGAGCTGTCCTGTCGGTGGCCCGGCGGGCTGCGGCCGCTGGATCTGCATCGACGGCCCGTTGACGTCGATGAAGGTATCGTCGATCGGGTTGCCGGAGGGCACCGGCGGCGTCGGCGTGGTGACGCCGGGGAAGCCGGTGACGATCGTGTCGCCGGGCGACATGATCGCATCGGCCTGCGCGGCGGCCCGCTGGACGAAGCCAGCGAGCATGAGTGCGGCGAGCGCAAGCGTCGCGACGGATTTCAGGTTTGGCCGGGTTCGGGAGTGCGGCAGCATCGATACCTCCGTCGATGTCCGCGCGATCGTGCGCGTTTCCGCGCCATCGCGCTCCAGCCCCTGCCTCACGGTCCACGTAACATCAATCGGCAGCGAGTCCTGTAACGAGGTTCACACCCCGTGCGCGAATCGAACCTAGCCGCGACGAATCCGCCGATGTGATCACGACGGCCGAAAGCCTTTCCAACTCAACAACGCTGTTGCGCAGATTTTCTGCAAACGCGCGCTCGCCCGGTCGCGATCCACCGCCGCCGGCAACAGCCGGCAGGCGCGCTTACGTGTGCATCGGCATTTGGCTCGGCGTCGGGACCCTCCGCCTAGTTGCACCGGCACGGGCCACGCCATGACCGCTTCTGGCGCATCGCCGACGCCCGCATTGACACCGACCATGTCGGCTTTCGGGGGGAAAAGCGGTCATCCCGAATGCGCCACTTGATCGTCGCTCATGACCCAGCGCCGACGTCGAGCACGGTACGGCGGACAACAGAACGAATTCAGGAGGCGTGCCGGACCCTCGCGCCCGCTCTCTTGCGCGAAATGGACATCAGGTGCCAGCGCTGCCCGCCTGTTGTCGCAATGCGCTTGGCACTATCGGAAGAGCGACGGCAGAAACGTCACCGTCTCCGGCACGAATGTCAGCAGGGCAAGCACCACAAGCGGCGGGATCAGCCAGGGCAGGATCGCTACCGCCAGCCGATGATATGGGATGTCACCAACCTTGGAGACGATGAACAGCGCGACACCCATCGGCGGTGTCAACGTGCTGATCATCAGGTTGAATACGACGATGACGCCGAACTGGATCGGATCGATACCGTAGCCTGGGCGACCGGGACCAGCATGGGGACGACGATCAGAAGGATCGCCAGCGATTCGACCAAGGCGCCGGAACGAAGATGAGTACGTTCACGGCAATCAGGAAGCTGACCGGGCCGCTGGTGAACTGGAGGAACACGGCCGCCACCTGTTGCGGCGCCTGCTGGCGAGCGAGGATAACGCCGAACAGGCTGACGCCGGCGATGATCGTCCCGATCGAAGCCGTCGTCACCATGGTCTCATAGAGCGACGACCACAGGCGGCTCCAGGTAAGGTCGCGATAGACGAACAGGCCGAGAAGGATAGCGTAGATGGCGGTGATGGCGGCCGCTTCGGTCGGCGAGAACTCGCCGGAGAAGATGCCGCCGACGATGATGAAGGGTGTCAGCAAAGCGGGGAACGACCATACAAACTGTTTCGCGATCTGCTTCAGCGATGCCCGCGGCGATACCGGATAGTTGCGGCGTCGCGCGATCACATAGACCATCACCATCAGGGCGAGCGCGCAAAGCAGCCCCGGCACGACACCGCCGAGGAACATCTGGCCGATCGATGTATTTGAGACGACGCCGTAGATCACCATGGTGATGCTGGGCGGGATGATCGGCCCGATCATCGACGGGATGCCGTCACCGCGCCGGAAAAATCATCGTCGTAGCCGGCGTCCCGCATGGCCTTGATCTCGAGCTTGCCGAGACCACCGGCATCGGCCACGGCCGACCCGGACATGCCGGAGAAGAAGACGCTGGCGAGAACGTTGACGTGGCCCAACCGCCGCGGATGTGGCCGACCAGGGACTGGGCGAAGCCGAAGAGATGCTTGGTGATCGACGTCGCGTTCATCAGCGAGGCGGCGAGGATGAAGAGCGGAATGGCGAGCAGAGGGAAGCTGTTGAGCCCGTCGACCATCTGCTGGACCGCGAAAAGGAGGCCCATCCCGGTCGCGTAGTAATAGCCCATAGCAACGAAGATCATGGCGATGCCGATCGGCACGCCGAGAAAGATCAGCACCAGCCATGACAGGAATTGCGATGACGATCATGGCTGCCTCAGCTGCGAAGCGTGCGCACACGCTCCGCCATGCGCTGGAGGACGCGAATGACGACGAGGATGCCGGCGACGGGAAAAGCCGCATAGAGCACGGCGTCGCTGGTCGGCATCGTGACCGCGGCCGCGTGCAGCGTCCGCATCACGGTCTTGTAGCCGACCCAGATGAGCTGACCCATGACGAGCACGAGAACCGCGTCGATGATCATGAACACGATCATGCGGAGTTTCAGCGGCAACATGCCCGGAACCAGATCGACCTGGAGATGGGCCTGCTTGCGCTCGACCTCAGGCAGGCCGAGAAGGATCATCCAGACGAAAAGCCAACGCGAAAGCTCTTCTGTCCAGATCGGCGGATGGGCCAGGCCGGCACGGCCGACGACCTGTAGGGAGACCGTCGCCACCATGGCGATCAGTGCCACGCTGGCGGCGATCCCTTCGGGAGAGTACTTGGATTTGTCAGGCTCGGTCACCGGCAAGGCGTCCCTTTGCCTTTGCGCTAGGGCGAGGCCGAACCGGCCTCGCCCGCACCCTTCGACTACTGGACGCTCGTGATCTTCTCGATCGAGCCGGCCCCGAACTTCTCGTCGAGCTTCTCGTAATAGGGCTTCATCGCCGCGCGGAACGGCGCCAGATCCGGCTTGGTGATGGTCAGCCCCTTGTCCTTGAAGAAGGCGACGAGGTTGGCCTCGTCGTCGAACATCAGCTTGTTGGTGACCTCACGGCCGACGTTGGCCGCCGCGACCACCCAACCTTGCTGCTCGGAGGTGAGCTTGCCCCAGGTCACCTTGCTCACCGTTACCGCCTTGCTGGCGACGAAATGCGAGGTGAGGGCGATGTTCTTCTGCACCTCGTAGAATTTCTGCGACTGGATCGTGGGCAGCGGATTTTCCTCGCCGTCCACCTGATTGGTCTGCAGCGCCAGATAGACTTCCGCGAACGCAACCGGCGAGAACATGGCGCCGACGGCCGAAGCGTAATCGATCAGGAAGTCGACGTTCGGCACGCGGAGCTTGAGGCCCTTCATGTCGTCCATGCTGTTGATCGGCTTGTTGGCCGTCGTCTGGCGCGTTCCGAAATACCAGACATCGAGGATCTTGACGCCGTTGTCCTCGAACTTCTTCTCCATCTCCTGCCCATAGGGGCTGGCGATGACCTTGAGCAGATGATCGTAGTCGCGGATGACATAGGGCTCGCCGATGAGCTTCAGTTCCGGGATGAGATAGCTCATGTCCGGATAGCCGTTGATGGTGAAGTCGAGTCCGCCCGCCTGCACCTGGGCGGTCATGGCCTTGAAATCGCCGAGCTGGGACGACGGGAAGAGCTTCAGGGTCATGCTGCCGCCCGACAGT
>CAWHLP010000039.1:0-111226 GCA_963830205.1 uncultured Alphaproteobacteria bacterium
CAGCGCCAGCCACAGGCCGCCGGTGATGAGCAGGCTGCCGCTGCCCCAGCGGATGAAGCGGGCGCGGCCTGAGCTGAGCCCCGTGGCGATGCGGGCGGCGAGAAGCACGTAGATCGTGTCGGTGAGCGCGGCGACCGCCATAGCGGTGATCCCCATGATGAGGATCTGCAGCGTCGCGCTGGCGGCGGGGTCGATGAACTGCGGGAAGAAGGCGCCGAAGAAGAGCAGTGCCTTCGGGTTGCTGACCTCGACCATCATCGCCTGGGTGAAATAGCCGCCGCGGGGCGCGCGCGGCTGCGGCGCCGGCTGCGGCGTCGTCGTGGCCGATGATGAGTTTGACGCCGAGGAAGACGAGATAGGCGGCGCCGAGTAGCCGCACCCAGACGAACCATTCGCCCATCGCCGCGATCAGCGAGGCTAGGCCGGCGAGCGTCAGCACCACCATGATGGCGAAGCCCGCCTGGAAGCCGGCGACATTGGCCAGGCCCGCGCGGCGGCCGTGACGCAGGCTGTTGGCGACGATCAGCGTCACCGACGGGCCGGGCGCGATCATCACCACGATGGTGGCGGCGAGGAAGGTGAGCCAGGTGGAGAGGTGCATGGGCGGGCTCGGGATAGGCAGGCGAAACGGCAGCCTAGCAGGTCGAAGCCGCGGCAGCGACGACGCCGCCGGTCATCTCGCGCAAGCGGAGGACGGCGTCAGCGAGCAATGCGTCCTTCGAGGGAACCGCTTCCGGTCTCGGCTACGCCTCGGAAGGATGAGGATGAGAAGGAAGCCGAGGCCGGAATTGAACGATGGACGACCTCACCCATACATTCGTCGAGCGCGGCGACCTGGCGCACCTGGCGCTCTTCCTGTGGGCGAGCGGCGCCAGCGCGCTGCTCGTCTGGGCGCTCAGGGAGCTTGCCGCCTCCAACCGGCGCTTCAATGATTTCGTCAACGAGATCGCGCGGCTGAACCGCTTCTTCGATCGCGAGTGAAGGGGCACACCCGCGCATCCGGATGGCCTGGCACCCCCTCACCCTGTCCCTCTCCCACGAGGGGAGAGGGGACGCTGTGGCGGCGCCGCGCTTTCCAACCCTCTCCCCTCGCGGGAGAGGGTGGTGCGCGGAGCGCCGGGTGAGGGGATGTTGCCTCACGAGGCGCCGTACGCCCTCACCCCGCGCACCTAATTCGCTACGCTCACAAGGTGCGCGGCCCTCTCCCCACGGGAGAGGAGAGGTTCCACGAAGCGCCTGCCCGACCCGTTGAGGATCCAGACCATGAAACACCTGCTGATGCTGATCGGCGGTACGCGCTCCGGCGCGCACCAGGCCGTCTTCCACGACTTCGCCGAGGGGCTGGCGCGCATGATTGGCCGTCGCGGGTGGACCGCGCGGGTGCGGGCCATGGAGCTGTAGGGGGAGCGGGCAGTCGGCAATTGGCAGTCGGCAATCGGGCGCTTCTTCTCCCTCCCCGGAAAGGGGAGGGTCGGACCGAAGGTCCGGGGAGGGGTCACCATCGATGTGCCCTTGACCCCCACCCGGCCGGCTCCGCCGACCGACCTCCCCCTTTCAGGGGGAGGCGAAGAACGCCCGCCTCCACCTGCGAATACTGGGTCCCGGCCTTCGCCGGGACGACACGGTCTCCGGAAAGCAACCATGATCCTCACCGAACGGAAATTCTCGCCCGCGACGCTCTCGGCCGTCGAGGCCGACGGCACCTTCACCGGCTATGCCAGCCTGTTTCGGCCGCACCGACCTCGGCCGCGACATGGTGATGCCCGGCGCCTTCCGCGCCTCGCTGGCGAAGCGCGGGGCAGGGGGCGTGAAGATGCTGTTCCAGCACGACCCCAACACGCCGATCGGCGTGTGGCTCGACATCCGCGAGGACGGCGAGGGGCTGTTCGTCAAGGGGCGGCTGACGACCGAGGTGGCCAAGGCGCGCGAGGTGCTGTCGCTGATGCGCGCCGGCGCGCTCGACGGGCTCTCCATCGGCTATCGCACCGTGCGCGGGCGCACCGACGCCAAGACCGGCGTGCGCGCGCTCTACGAGGTCGACCTGTGGGAGATCTCGGTGGTGACCTTTCCCATGCTGCCCGAGGCGCGCGTGGTGAGCGTCAAGGACGCACATCAGCATCTGGCGCGAACGATCCGGCGGGCGACGCAGCTCGTGCGCGGCGCGATGCGGTGACCCCACCCACCGCGCGTTCCGCGCGGTCCCTCCTCCACCGAAGTCGGGTCCACCCGACCTCGGATTCCCAAAGAACGAAAGCGGGTAGACCCGCTTTCGCGCGGGGAGGGAGGGGAGTTTGCGGCAATCGGCAATCGGCAATCGGCAGGGGCTAGCAGTTGGCGCTTCTCCCTCCCCTGAAAGGGGAGGGTCGCCGCGATAGCGGCGGGGAGGGGTCGCCATCGCTGTGCCCTGACCCCCACCCGATTGGCTTCGCCAATCGACCTCCCCCTTTCAGGGGGAGGAGAAACGGCCCGGCCGCGATCGACTGCCGACTGCCGCGACCACTTGACCAAACCCAACCGAAAGGAAGAGCAAGCATGCAGGCTGAAACCGTGCCCGCGCCCGAGACCAAGGCGGCGGAGACGACCGGCGAGGTCGCCGGGGCGTTCGAAGACTTCATGAGGACCTTCGAGGCGTTCAAGGCGGAGAATGACGTCCGCCTCGCCGAGATCGAGCAGAAGCGCGTCGCCGACGTGCTGACCAGCGACAAGGTCGACCGCATCAACCGCGCCCTCGACGACCAGAAGCGGCTGGTCGACCAGCTCGTGCTCAACACCCGCCGGCCGCTGCTCGGCCGCGACGGCCAGCCGCTCTCGGCGGGCGCCATCGAGCACAAGGCGGCCTTCGAGGCCTATGTGCGCGGCGGTGCCGAGGAGGCGCTGCGTTCGATCGAGCGGAAGGCGCTCAGCGTTGCCGCGGACGGCGGCTATCTGGTGCCCGACGAGACCGAGCGCGAGATCGGCCGGCGGCTGTCGGCTGCCTCGCCGATCCGGGCGATTGCCGGCGTGCGCCAGGTGTCGGGCAACACCTACAAGAAGCCCTTCGTCACGGCGGGCGCCGCCACCGGCTGGGTGGGCGAGACCGACACGCGGCCGCAGACCAACCAGCCGACGCTGGCCGAGCTCGAGTTCCCGACCATGGAGCTCTACGCCATGCCGGCGGCAACCGGCACGCTCCTCGACGACAGCGCCGTCAACATCGACGAGTGGCTGGCGGGCGAGGTGGAGACCGTCTTCGCCGAGCAGGAGGGCACCGCCTTCGTCACCGGCGACGGCGACAAGAAGCCGACCGGCTTCCTCTCCTACACCACCGTCGCCGAGGCGAGCTGGGCCTGGGAGAAGATCGGCTATGTCGCCACCGGTGTCGACGGCGCCTGGCCGGCGGCGAACCCCTCCGACATCCTGGTCGACCTCGTCTATGCGCTCAAGGCCGGCTATCGCCAGAACGGCACCTGGGTGATGAACCGTTCGACCCAGGCAGCGATCCGCAAGATGAAGGACGACAGCGACAACTACATCTGGCAGCCGTCGGCGGTCGCCGGCCAGCCGGCGAGCCTGATGAACTTCCCCATCGCCGAGTCCGAGGACATGCCCGACGTCGGCTCGGACACCTTCGCCGTCGCCTTCGGCGATTTCCGCCGCGGCTACCTGATCGTCGACCGCGTCGGCGTGCGCGTCCTGCGCGACCCCTATTCCGCCAAGCCCTACGTGCTCTTCTACACGACCAAGCGGGTAGGCGGCGGCGTCCAGGACTACGACGCGATCAAGCTCCTCAAGTTCGGCACGGCCTGAGCCGCCCGTCCCTCCCGGGCCTGTGCCGACGGGCGGCCCCGCGGGTGATGAGCCCGTGGGGCCGTCTGCGATCTGGCAGTCGGCAGTCGGCAGTTGGATTGCCGTGCGATGCCTTCTCCCTCCCCAGAAAGGGGAGGGTCGCCGCGAAGCGGCGGGGAGGGGTCGCCGTCGATGTGCCCCTGACCCCCACCCGGTCGGCTGCGCCGACCGACCTCCCCCTTTCAGGGGGAGGAGAAGAAATGCAGTGCCCGTCCGACAGCCGATTGCCCATTGCCGACTGCCGAATGCCCTCTGGAGATCTCCATGACCGCAGCATTGATCACAGCACCGGCGCTGGAGCCGGTGACGCTTGCCGATGCCAAGGCGCATCTCCGTCTCGACACGGACGATGACGACACGCTCCTGACCGCCGCGATCGTCGCGGCGCGGGTGCATGTCGAGGCGCTGACCCGGCGCTGCCTGATCGAGCAGGGCTGGCGCGTCTACCTCGACCGGTGGCCGCGGAAGCGCATTGTGAAGCTCAGCCCGGCGCCGCTGATCTCGGTCGATGCCGTCACCGTCTACGACGCCAACGGCGACCCGACGGTGGTCGACGCGGACGACTACGAGGTCGATGCGGTGGCCGTGCCTGGCCGGCTGGTGCTCTCCGGCAACGCGCCGGTGGTGGTCGGCAAGGCGGTGAACGGCATCGAGATCGACGTGACCGCCGGCTTTGGCCCGTCGAGCATCGAGGTGCCGGCGCCGCTCCGCCAGGCGATCATGATGCTGACCGCCCATTGGTACGAGCATCGCGGCGCTGTCGGCCACGACATGGCCGGGGCGGTGCCGCCGCTCGGCTTCGACGCGCTGATCGCGCCCTACCGGATCCTCTGCCTATGAGCGCGGCGGCGGACTACGACCCCGGCTGGCTGCGCCACCGGGTGACGGTGGAATCCGGCGCCAGCGCGCCTGACGGCGCCGGCGGCGAGACCGTTCTGTGGGACACGCTGGCGACGCTGTGGGCGCATATCGAGCCGACCGATGCCGGCGAAAAGATCGTCGCCGGACATCTCTCCGGCGTGGTCACCCATCTGGTGACCTTCCGTTTCCGCGACGACCTGGCCGGCGGCATGCGCGTCGCGTTTCGCGAGCAGATATTTCCGCGTGCTCGCCGTGCACGACCCCGACGAGAGCCGCCGCTACCTGGTGGCCAAGTGCACGGAGGAGGCGCCATGAATGACGCGTTCAGGCTGACCGGCGGCGACCTGGTGCGGGCGCTCGGCGGGGCCCTTGCCTCGCCCGCGGTGGACCAGGCGGCGCGCCGGCAGGCCGAGGAGGTGGCGCGCGCGGTGGGCGAAGCGGCGGCCGATAGCGTTGCCACCCGCGTCACCCGCCGGGCAGGCGGCGACTATGTCGTCAGCGTCGAAGGGCCAGGGCTGTTCGCGCGCGAATTCGGGTCGGTCGATGCACCGGCCGACCCGGTGATCGCGCAGGCGATTGCGGAGATGAAGCGATGAGCGGAGCGACGCGGATTTTTCCCTCCCCTGAAAGGGGAGGGTCGGACCGAAGGGCCGGGGAGGGGTCGCCATCGATGTGCCCGATGACCCCCACCCGGTCGGCTGCGCCGACCGACCTCCCCCTTTCAGGGGGAGGAGGGAGCAAGCGGCACGGTCACGGCCACGGAGAACAGCCATGACCTCATCCGCCCTTGCCCTGCAGAAGGCGGTCTATGCCGCGCTCGTCGCCGACGATGGCGTCGGCGCGCTGATCGGCGACCGCATCTATGACGTCGCCCCGCGCAACGCCGTCGTTCCCTACGCGACCTTCGGCCAGATGACCGCGACCGACTGGAGCACCGGGACCGAGGACGGCACCGAGCACCGGCTCACCCTCGACGTCTGGTCGCGCCAGGGGGGAAAAAGCGAATGCCATGCCATCGCCACTGCCATCCGCGCCGCGCTCAACGATGCGGCGCTAGCGCTCGACGGACATGCGCTCGTCAACCTGCGCTTCGAGACCGCCGACGTGGCGCGCGACCCGGACGGCATCACCTTTCACGCGCGGCTGCGTTTTCGCGCCGTGACGGAGCCGGAATAGTGAGTGGTGAATGGTGAATGGCAGATCATCGCCATTCGCCGCTTCCCGTTCACCATTCACCATCGACCATTCACCAATAGCTGCTTCCACCAGGGAGACTCAGGACATGACCGCACAGAAGGGCAAGGACCTTCTCCTCAAGATCGACAGCGACGGGGCGGGGACGTTCCAGACCGTGGCGGGGCTGCGCGCCCGGCGTATCTCGTTCAATGCCGAGAGCGTCGACGTCACCGACGCCGATTCCGCCGGCCGCTGGCGCGAGCTGCTGGAAGGTGCCGGCGTCAAGCATGCCAGCGTCAGCGGCTCGGGCATCTTCCGCGATGCGGCCAGCGACGAGACCGTGCGCGGCGTCTTCTTCGACGGGGTGATCCGCGACTGGCAGGTGATCGTGCCCGACTTCGGCACGCTCTCCGGCGCCTTCCAGGTGACGGCGCTCGAATATTCCGGCGAGCACAACGGCGAACTCGCCTACCAGATGGCGCTGGAATCCGCCGGCGCGATCGCGTTTGCGGCGGTGTGACATTGACCCCCTCCCGGCCTCCCCCTTCCAGGGGGAGGAGGGATATGTGGCGTTGCCACGGGCTCTTCCTCCCCCTGAAAGGACCCAGAAAGGGGGAGGATAGGTGGGGGTCATTTCGCGCAGGAGGAAGACTCATGGTGAACCGGCAGCGGGGCGAGGTCGAGGCGGTGCTCGACGGGCGGGCATGGACGCTGTGCCTGACGCTCGGCGCACTGGCCGAGCTGGAGGCGGCGCTCGACGCCGACGACCTGATGGGGCTGGCGCGCGCGCTTCGGCGAGGGCAGGCTCGCGGCCAATGATGCGATCCGCGTGATCGGCGCCGGCCTGCGCGGCGCCGGCAACGCGGTGAGCGACGCGGAGGTGGCCACCATGCGCGCCGAGGGCGGCGCGGCGGGCTATGTCGCCATCGTCGGCGCGCTGCTCGCGGCGACCTTCGGCGGCGGGGATGGGTGACGATTCTCACCTCTCCCCACTGGGGAGAGGTCGGCGCGAAGCGCCGGGTGAGGGGGGGGCCAAGCCCGACATCTTCTCCAGCACCCCCTCACCCTGTCCCTCTCCCCGCCGGGGAGAGGGAACGAATACGGACGGGCCCGCAACAGGAATCCTTCCCCTGGCGGCAGGCGATGGCCTTCGGCTTCGGGCGGCTCAGGCTTTCGTCGCGCGACTTCTGGGCGATGACGCCGCGCGAACTGGCGGCGGCGGTGGAGGGGTCGTCGGCCCGGTGCCGGCGCCGCTCGACCGTGGTGCGCTGGATGGACTGATGCAGCGATTTCCGGACAGCCCGTAGCCCGTAGGATGGGTTAGCGCCTTAAGGCGCCGTAACCCACATCGCGCCGGGCGCCGAGGTTCCGAGTGATGGGTTACGGCGCGTTCCGCGCTAACCCATCCTACGAGGCACGACGATGCTCAGCCCGTCGGCCTTGGCGCGCTCGATCGCCTCGACGATCATCTGGCGGGCGTGGGCGGCATCGCCCCAGTCGCCGATCTTGACCCACTTGCCGGGCTCGAGATCCTTGTAGTGCTCGAAGAAGTGCGCGATCTGCTTGAGCGTGATCTCCGGCAGGTCGTCGTAGTTGTGGACGTCGGCATAGCGCAGCGTCAGCTCGGGCGAGGGCACCGCGATGATCTTCTCGTCGCGCCCCTTGTTGTCCTCCATGATGAGGACGCCGATCGGCCGCACGTTGATGACGCAGGCGGGGACCAGCGCGCGCGTGTTGCACACCAGCACGTCGATGGGGTCGCCGTCGTCGGAGAGCGTGTGCGGGACGAAGCCGTAGTTCCCCGGATAGGTCATCGGCGTGTAGAGGAAGCGGTCGACGAAGAGCGTGCCGGCTTCCTTGTCCATCTCGTATTTGATCGGCTGGCCGCCGACCGGAACCTCGATGATGACGTTGACGTCGTCCGGCGGGTTCCTGCCGATGGCGATGGCTTCGATGCGCATGAGGGTCTCTCCAGCAGGCTGTCGGTGACGCCGGCCCTGCCGGGCGGGCAGCGCACGCAATAGCGATGTTTCTGCTGCGGCGCAGCATGTTTTTGGGCGGGGAGCAGTCGTTCCAGCGAACCCCACCCGTCTCCTCGCTGCGCCCGGATCCACCCTCCCCGGGTCGGGGAGGGATGGGAGCAAGCCGTTCTCCTGGAGGACACCATGGCAGACCGAAGTCGACACGCTGGTCATCAACGTCACGGCCGACACGCGTGCAGTTCCGCAATGCGCTGCGCGATGTGACGCGCGAGGCGACGGGCTTCTCGACTGCGATCTCGCGCGCCTTCCAGCAGGCTGTGGTCGGCGGGAAAGAGCTTCGAGAGCGTGCTGTCGAGCCTGGCGCTCAAGCTCGCGGGCCTGGCGCTCGACCGCGCGCTGAAGCCGGTCAGCGACCAGCTCGGCGGAGCGGTTGACGCGCTGTTCAAGGCGTTCGGTCTGGCCAATGGCGGGGTCGTCGCCAATGGGGCGGTGCAGCCTTTTGCCCAGGGCGGGGTCGTGTCGCAGCCGACGCTCTTTCCGCTCGCCCGCGGCCTCGGCCTGATGGGCGAGGCGGGGGCCGAGGCGGTGCTGCCGCTGGCGCGCGGGGCGGACGGGACGCTCGGCGTGAAGGCTGGCGCCGCCGCGCCCATCGCCGTCACCTTCAACGTGACCGCGGCCGATGCCGACAGCTTCCGCAAGTCGGAGGCGCAGGTGACCGCCATGCTGGCGCGGGCGGTGGCGCGGGGGAGGCGGGGGACTGTGAGGCAGTCGGCAGTAGGCAGTCGGCAGTCGGCAGTCGGCAATAGGACGGTCTCGGCGTTTCTTCTCCTCCCCCTGGAAGGGGGAGGTCGGTTGGCGAAGCCAACCGGGTGGGGGTCAAGGGTACTGCGATGGCGACCCCCCCCGGACCTTCGGTCCGACCCTCCCCTTTCAGGGGAGGGAGGGGACACCGCTGCCAGGCCTGTCCGACTGCCGACTGCCCAATGCCGACTGCCGCCGTTTGGCAGCGTTTGATCTCAAGGACGATCCCACATGCCCGCACTGATCCCGTTCCACGAGGTGCGTTTCCCGACCGCCATCGCCCTGGGCGCCAGCGGCGGGCCGGAGCGCAAGACCGACATCGTCGCGCTCGGCTCCGGCTACGAGGAGCGCAACAGCCGCTGGGCGGATTCGCGCCGGCGCTACAATGCCGGCTACGGCGTCAAGTCGCTCGACGATCTCCATCAGGTGATCGCCTTCTTCGAGGAGCGGCGCGGCCGCCTCTACGGCTTCCGCTGGAAGGATCGCGCCGACTGGAAGAGCTGCAGCGCCCGGGCGATACGCCGGCCGCCACCGACCAGGCGATCGGCACCGGCGACGGTGAGACCACCGCGTTCCAGCTCGTGAAGACCTACGGCTCCGTCCATGCGCCGTGGACGCGGACGATCGCCAAGCCGGTCAGCGGCTCCATCCTGGTGGCTGTCGACGGCACGCCGCTGGCCTCGGGCTGGAGCTGCGACGAGACCACCGGCGTCGTGACCTTCGCGGTGGCGCCGGACGACGGGCGCTGCGATCACCGCCGGCTACGAATTCGACGTGCCGGTGCGCTTCGACAGCGACACGCTCGAAATCAACCTCTCCCACTTCGCCGCCGGGGACATTCCGGCGATCCCGCTGGTGGAAATCAGGATGTAGGCAATCGGCCGGACGCGGGAGCGGGTCTTTCTCCCTCCCCTGAAAGGGGAGGGTCGCCGCGAAGCGGCGGGGAGGGGTCGCCATCGGCCGGCCCATGACCCCCACCCGGTCGGCTACGCCGACCGACCTCCCCCTTTCAGGGGGAGGAGGAACGTGCCCTCGAAAGGAAGGTGATCATGCGCACCCTCTCTCCCGGCCTCGCCGCGCATCTCGCCGGCGGGGTGACCACGCTCTGCCGCTGCTGGACGGTGACGCGGAGCGACGGAAGCGTGCTCGGCTTCACCGACCACGACCGCGCGCTCTCCTTCGACGGCACGACGTTCGAGCCGGAAAGCGGGCTCGACGCCAGCGAGGATGTGAGCGCGACCGGCTTCGCCATCGGCGGGCTGGAGGCGGTGGGCGCGCTGTCGTCGGAGCGGCTGACCGTGGCTGATCTCGCCGCCGGGCTCTACGACCACGCCGAGGTCGCCCTGTGGCTGGTCAACTGGACGACGCCGGAGGAGCGCCATCTGCTGCGCCTCGGCCATCTCGGCGAGGTGACCCGCGAGGACGGCACCTTCCGCGCCGAGGTGCGCGGGCTCGCGGCCGAACTGGACCAGCCCAACGGGCGCGTCTTCCGCCATGGCTGCGACGCCGACCTCGGCGATGCCCGCTGCGGCATCGACCTCGACGATGCCGCCTGGCGCGGCACCGGCACGGTCACCGCGGCGGCGGACAAGCGGCGCTTCACCGCGAGCGGGCTCGGCGGTTTCGCCGCAGGCTGGTTCGAACGCGGACGGCTCGAATGGACTGGCGGCGCCAATCAAGGCCGCGCCATCGAGGTGCGCGCCCATCGTCTGGCCGATGGCGTTGCCACCGTCGAACTGTGGCAGGCCATGGCCGGCGCGATCGCGGCGGGCGACACGTTCACCGTGACCGCGGGCTGCGACAAGCTCTTCGCCACGTGCCGGGCGAAGTTCGCCAACGCGGAGAACTTCCGCGGCTTCCCGCACATGCCCGGCAACGACTTCGTCCTCTCCTATGCGGTCGCTGGGGGCGGCAATGATGGAAGTGCGGTGGTCGCGTAGGCAGTCGGCAATCGGCAGTCGGCAGTCCTCGGTTGGTTCGGTGCAAGGCGTCTTTTCCTCCCCCTGAAAGGGGGAGGTCGGTTGGCGAAGCCAACCGGGTGGGGGTCACTCATCTGGACGATGGCGACCCCTCCCCGGACCTTCGGTCCGACCCTCCCCTTTCAGGGGAGGGAGAAAAGCCTGCCGAATGCCGATTGCCGACTGCCACTCTCTTCGAGGCACACATGACAACCGTGATCACCCGCGACGCCATCGTCGCCGAGGCGACGAGCTGGCTGGGCACGCCCTATCGCCATCAGGCATCCCTGAAAGGCGTCGGCTGCGACTGCCTTGGCCTCATCAGGGGCGTGTGGCGTGCCTTCTTTTGCGACGAGCCGGAGGCGCTGCCCGCCTACACGCCGGACTGGGCCGAAGCGCTTGGGCGCGAGACGTTGGCCGAAGCGGCCGCACGGCACCTCGTCGCAATCGACGTGAAGGAGGCGGGGGCAGGGGACGTCCTGCTCTTCCGCTGGCGCGCCAACCTGCCGGCGAAGCACGCGGCGATATTGGTCTCGGGTGATCGCTTCATTCACGCACAGCAGGGGGCGGCGGTGGCCTTGCCACGCTCTCGCCCTGGTGGCGGCGGCGCATCGCCTATGCGTTCCGGTTTCCGGGGGTGGATGACCGCCACGGCGCACCTCTCCCCTCGAGGGGAGAGGGTGTGCGCGAGCGCCGGGTGAGGGGATGTTGCCTCACAGAAGTCCGTGCGCCCTCACCCCGCGCACCTAATTCGCGTCGCTCATAAGGTGCGCGGCCCTCTCCCCTCGGGAGAGGACAGCAGCCTCAGACTCACTAGGCAAACTCATGGCCACACTCGTCCTTCAGGCGGCGGGCGCGGCGGTCGGCTCGCTGTTCGGGCCGGTCGGCGCGGCTGCCGGGCGCGCGCTGGGCGCGCTTGCCGGCTATGCGGTCGATGCCGCGCTCTTCGGCGAGAGCAGCACGCGCCAAGGCGCGCGGCTCGCCGACCTCGCGCCGCAGACCTCGCGCGAGGGCGCCGCGATCCCGCGCGTCTATGGCCGCGTGCGCATCGCCGGCCAGGTGATCTGGGCAACCAACTTCGAGGAGGTGGCGAGCGACAGTCGCGAGGGCGGCAAGGGCGGGGCGAGCGGGACGACCACGACCACCTATTCCTACTTCGCCAATTTCGCCGTGGGCTTGAGCGAGGGGCCGGTGGCGCGCATCGGCCGCGTCTGGGCGGACGGCAAGCCCTTCGATCTTTCGACCTGTACCTGCCGCTTTTATGCCGGCGACGAGACGCAGGGCGTCGACAGCCTGATTGCCGCCAAGCAGGGCTCGGCGCCCGCCTATCGCGGCACGGCGATGATCGTCTTCGAGCGGCTGCCGCTGGAGGATTTCGGCAACCGCATCCCGCAGCTCTCCTTCGAGGTCATCCGCCCGGTCGCCGGCGTCGAGGACGCCGTCCGCGCGGTCACGCTCATCCCCGGCGCGACCGAGTTCGGCTATGACCCGGAACGCGTGCTGAAAGTCGTTTCTCCGGGAAATCGCGAGGCGTTCAACCGCCACGTCGACGGCGCGACGAGCGACTGGCAGGCCTCGCTCGACGAGCTGCAGGCGGTGTGCCCGAACCTCGAGCGGGTGTCGCTGGCGGTGACCTGGTTCGGCGACGATCTCCGCGCCAACGCCTGCACGCTCAAGCCGGCGGTGACCGATCGCGAGACGCGAGACGACGCCGGAGGCATGGGGCGTCGCCGGGTTGACGCGGGAGACCGCGCGGCTCACCTCGACCTATGGCGGCTCGCCCGCCTTCGGCGGCACGCCGTCGGACGGCTCCGTCGTCCGCGCTTTGCGCGATCTCAGCGACCGCGGCATCGCCGTGACCTTCCATCCCTTCATCATGATGGATGTGCCGGGCGACAACGACCTGCCCGACCCCTATGGCGGCGCCAACCAGGCCGCCTATCCCTGGCGCGGCACGATCACGCTGTCGCTGGCGCCGGGCAAAGCGGGCTCGCCGGACAAGACAAGCGCGGCGGCCGACGAGGTCGCGGCCTTCGTCGGCACGGCGGCGCCGGCCGACTTCGCGCTCGACGGTGACGCGGTCGTCTATTCCGGGCCGGACGAGTGGTCGCTGCGCCGGATGGTCCTGCACTCAGCCTTCCTCTGCAAGGCGGCCGGCGGCGTCGATGGCTTCCTGATCGGCTCTGAGCTGCGCGGCCTCACCACGATCCGCTCCGATGCCAGCACCTATCCCTTCGTCACGGCGCTCAAGGCCCTGGCGGCAGATGTGAAGAGCGTGCTCGGCGCGGCAACCAAGGTCACCTATGCCGCCGACTGGAGCGAATATTTCGGCCACCAGCCGAGCGACGGCTCGGGCGACGTCTTCTTCCATCTCGACCCGCTATGGGCGGATGCCGCGATCGACCTCGTCGCCATCGACAATTACATGCCGCTCTCCGATTGGCGCGACGGCGACGACCATCTCGACGCGGCGACATGGGACTCCGGCCGCGACGCCGCCTATCTCCGCTCGAACATCGCCGGTGGCGAGTATTTCGACTGGTACTATGCCAGCGACGCCGACCGCGACGCGCAACTGCGCACGCCGATCAGCGACGGCACCACCGGCAAGCCGTGGGTCTTCCGCCCCAAGGACATCGTCGGCTGGTGGAGCAACGCCCATTACGACCGCCCGGGCGGCGTGGAATCCGCGACGCCGACCGCTTGGGTGCCGGAAGGCAAGCCGATCTGGTTCACCGAGACCGGCTGCCCGGCGGTGGACAAGGGGCCGAACCAGCCCAACGTCTTTCCCGATGCGAAGTCGTCGGTGGGTGGCCTGCCGCACTATTCGAGCGGCGCCCGCGACGACCTGGTGCAGCGGCGCTTTATCGCCGCAACGCTCGCCTGGTGGGACCCGGACGATCCCGATTTCGACGCGAGCGCCAACCCGATCTCGGCCGTCTATGGCGGGCGCATGGTCGACCCGGCCGCGATCCATCTGTGGACCTGGGACGCGCGGCCCTATCCGGCCTTTCCGCTTCTGACCGACGTCTGGTCGGACGGGGCCAACTGGGAGAGCGGCCATTGGCTCAACGGCCGCTTCGGGGCGCTCACCGCGGAAGCGCTGGTCGCCGAGATCCTTGCCGACTACGGCGCGACCGCCGCAACCATTGGCGACCTCGACGGCACCCTCGACGGCTACCTGATCGACCAGGTCATGTCGGCGCGCGACGCGCTCGAGCCGCTGTCGCACCTGCTCGCCTTCGAGGCGGCCGAATCGGGCGATGTCTTCCGCTTCCTGCGCCGCGGGCGCCGCCCGAGCCAAATCTTCACCGCGGACGACCTGGTGGAGGAAGGCACGCAGCCGCTCGTCGCCATCAAGCGGGCGCAGGAGACCGAACTGCCGGCCGAGATCGCCATCGGCTTCACCGACGCGCTCGCCGACTATCGATCGAGCTCGGTCAATTCGCGGCGGCTGGTCGGCGGCAGCCGGCGGGCGGCGAGCTATGACAGCGGTGCGGTACTGAGCTCGGCCATGGCCGGCGGCCTCGCCGATGCGCTGCTCCAGGACCTGTGGGCGGGCCGCGAGACGGTGACGCTCGCTTTGCCGCCGAGCGCGCTCGCGCTGGAACCTGCCGACATCTGCACGCTCACCCTCGGCGATGACGACGAGCGCACGCTGCTCATCACCCGCGTCGAGGATGCGGGGCTCAGGCGCATCGCGGCGCGGACCATCGATCCGGATATCCTGGCGCCGATGCCGACCGCGGCGCGTGCGCTTCCGCCGCGCGTTGCCGGCGTCGACAGCCCGCCCGAGGTGCTGCTGCTCGACCTGCCGCTGTTGACCGGGAGCGAGCCGGGCGATGCGCCGCGCATCGCCGCCTTCGCCGAGCCCTGGCCGGGGATGGTCGCGGTCTCGATCGGCACCGCCGGCTCGGGCTTCGTCGCGCGCCAGACGCTGCCGCGCCGCGCCGTCATGGGCGAACTCATCGCGCCGCTGGCTTCCGGGCCGGTCTGGCGCTGGGACGCGGTCAACGGCGTCGAGGTCAGGCTCTATGGCGGGGCGCTGGCGAGCGAGCCGGAGCTTGGCGTGCTCAACGGCGCCAATGCGGCGGCGATCGGCAGCGCCGCGACCGGCTGGGAGGTGATCCAGTTCCAGACGGCGACGCTCACCGGCACCAACACCTGGCGGCTGGAAGGGCTGCTGCGCGGACAGGCCGGCAGCGAGGACATCGCAGCGGCCGGCCATGCGACCGGCGCGCGCTTCGTGCTCCTCGACGGCGCGGTGCCGGTGCTCGACCTGTCGGATGCCGAATCGGGGCTCGACCTGACCGTGCGCTGCGGGCCGGCGGGCGCGATCTATGACCCGGACGTCTTCGTCGATGTCGCACTCGGACCCTGCCGGCGCGGGCTCGCCTGCCTGTCACCGGTGCATCTCGCGGCTGCCTGGGAAGACGACGGCGACATCGATCTCTCCTGGGTGCGGCGCACGCGCATCGGCGGCGACAGCTGGGACCAGGCGGACGTGCCGCTGGGCGAGGAGGCCGAGGAATACGCGGTGGAGATCCTCGCCGGCGGAACGATCGTGCGCACGGTGACCGGCCTGGGCGCGCCCGCCTGGCTCTACCAGGTCGCCGACCAGACGGCCGACTTCGGCGCGCCGGTCGCCGCGATCGCCTTCCGCGTCACCCAGGTCTCGGCCGCCTATGGCCCCGGCATCGCAGCGGAGTATCCATGATGAGCGTCACCCGGCTCACCTCCTCATGGCTCGGCTACGACCAGGACACCGGCGTTCTCGTCTTCTGGGACGGGGTTCGCTTTCGTCCGCTGGAAGAAGCCGTCGGCTATGCCACCCCAGCGGACCTGGCGGCCTATCTGCCGCTCGCCGGCGGCACCATGTCCGGGCCGCTGGTCAGTGCCGCAGATTGACCTCGGCGCGACACGGCTGAGCGGCGATGGCGACGACCTCTACGTCTGGGGCTTTCGCGCCTGGCACCAGGGCAATGACGGCTCCGGCTCCGGCCTGGATGCCGACCGGCTCGACGGCCATGACAGCGGCTACTTCACCGACATCGTCGCGCGCCTCGGCTACACCCCCTCGAACCTCGCCAACGGCACGTTGTTCCGTGGCCTGCAGAGCTTCATCGCCTCCGGCACATGGACCAAGTCGGCTGGCATCACCAAGGCGCTCGCCTTCGTCTGGGGCGGCGGTGGCGGCGGTGGCGGTGCTGGCGGCGGTGCGGCCAAGGGCGCGGCGGGAGCTGGCGGCGGCGCCGGCGGCTTCGGCTGGGAGCTGATCGACGTTTCGGCGGTCGCCAGCGTGACGGTGACCATCGGCGCCGCCGGCTGCGGCTGGTTCGAGCAGCGGTGGCGACGGCGGCACCGGCGGCACCACCTCATTCGGCGCCTATCTCTCGGCCACCGGCGGCATCGGCGGCACCGGCATGGTCGCCGACACCTACGCCAAGATCGTCCAGGGCGGTTCCGGCGGCACCGCCAGCGGCGGCGACTTCAACGTCACCGGCTCGCCCGGCAGGCCGGGCTTCCGCCTCGACTACCAGAACGGCATCGCCGGCCAGGGCGCGCCATCGGCGATCCTCAACGGCGGCGGCAACGGCTTCGCCGGCAACACCGCCGGCCAGAACGGCTACGCCCGCGGCGACGGCGGCGGTGGTGGCGTCGTCTCCGACAATGCCACCGGCCGGGCGGGCGGCCTGGTGCCACCGGCATGGTCTGGGTCTGGGAATTCGCATGAGGACAAAACGATGACCGATACGACCACCAGGCTCGGCCTTCCGCTGATCGCCGCAGCCCAAGCCCAGAAGCACGTCACCCACAACCAGGCGCTGGCGCTGCTCGATGTCTTCGCCGGCATCCTTCCGGCGCTCAGCCGTTCGCTGACGGCGCCTGCCGGCGGCGAGAGCGACGGCGCGCTCTATGTCCTCGCCGGTGCCGGCACCGGCGACTGGGCCGGCTTCGCGGCCAACAGCATCGCCTTCATGCTCGACGGCGGCTGGCGCACCATCACGCCCACGACGGGCATGGTCGCCTCGCTTGCCAGCGAGAGCGGCAAGATCGTCTATTGGTCGGGGACGGCCTGGGCGGAGGTCAATCCGGCCGCCGGCAGCGGCACCTTCACCGGCCTCCTCACCGTCAACGGCCAGATCAAGTTCCCGGCTACGCAGAATGCCTCGTCGGACCCCAACACGCTCGACGATTATGAGGAGGGGACGTTCACTCCGGGCGTCCTCTTTGGCGGCTTGGCCGTGGGTGTGAGCTACAGCACCCAATACGGATACTACACGAGGATAGGTAACGTCGTTCACGTCGAGGGCTACTTCAGGCTCTCCGCCAGGGGAAGCAGTTCCGGCTACGCCACGGCGACCGGGTTGCCCTTCGCACCCGCGCACAACTATGCCGGCATTCTCTGCCCATACTACAAGGACATGGCGGCCGGCATCGCCTCGCTGATGACCCTGACCACATCGGGCGGTGGCTTCTACATCGAGAAGGGCGCGGCAGGGGCCGCCACGCCGACCTCAGACGCCGACTACACCAACACCACGGCCATCGGCTTTGCCGGCTCCTACCACATCTAGAACGAGGAACAGCTCCGATGCTTGAAGAAGCCATCATTGCGAACGATCGGGTCGAGGTATTGCCCGATGGCACGATCCAGGTGCGCGAGGCGACCGTCATCATGCGCGACGGCGTCAGGGACGAGACGTTTCCGCCGCGCTACCACCGCTACTTTTTGGCGCCAGGCGCCGACCTGACCGGCAGGCATCCGCAGATCGTCGCCGTGGCACAGGCAGTGTGGACGGACGAGGTGATCGCTGCCTATGCGGCGAACCAGGCCGCCGAAGCATAGCGGCCGCAGACTGAATGCGGCGGGCAGCGCTCCCGCCATCGCGATCCCCAAACGAGACACGACCGATGACCGATGTAACGACGGCTTCGCCGGCGCTGGTTCCGTTCACGGCGCGCTTCGAGGGCACGGTGCACCGCGCTTATCGCGACGCCGGCGGCGTGATCACCATCGGTGATGGCTTCACCAACCTGTCGAAGGTCTTTGCTGCCTATTGGCAGCAGACCCGCGGCCACGCGCTGAAGCTGGGCGACACGATCAGCGATGCCGAATGCGCGCGGCTGCTCGGCAGACTGCTCGCCGAGGAATACGCGCCGCCGGTGGCCAAACGCTTCGCCGGCGCTGGGCTTCGGCAGAACCAATTCGATGCGGCCACCGACGTCAGCTTCAACTGCGGACCCGGCGCGCTGAAATGGAGCTGGGCGACGGCGCTCGCGGCGCTGGCGATCGACAAGGCCGCCGCGCGATTGCGGGTGACGGCGGTCACCGCCGGCGGGCGCCGGCTGCAAGGACTGGAGCGTCGGCGCGCGGCCGAAGCGACGCTCCTGGAAAGCGGCGACTATGGCGCAGAGCGGCAATCGTCAGTCGGCAGTGGGCAGTCGGCGGAGGAGGTGAGGACCTATCAGAGCCAGCTCGCCGCGCTCGGCCTCTATGCCGGCGCCATCGACGGCCAGGCCGGCAAGGGCAGCCTCACCGAGGGCGCGGTGATGAACTTCCAGCGCGCCAACGATCTTGTGGTCGACGGGATCGTCGGGCCGGCGACGCGCGCGGCTCTCGCCCGCGCGCTCGCAGCCAGGACGGCGGGGCAGGTGACCGGCGGCAGCGCCGCCACCGCCGGAGCCGCCGGCGGCGGAGCGGACCTCGCCCAGCACGCCGCAGCGCTCGACTGGCACACGCTGCTCTCCGCCGGAATCGCGGCGCTTGCCGTCGCGGCACTCGTCTTCGCCGGCTTCATGCTGTGGCGCTATCGCGGCGTGATCCTGAGACGGCGGACGGCAGCGTGACGGCCGGCAGATACGTCTGAAGATGGCCGTGGCGTTTCTCCCTCCCCTGAAAGGGGAGGGTCGCCGCGCAGCGGCGGGGAGGGGTCGCCATCGATGTGCGCCCGACCCCCACCGACCGGGCTCCGCCCGGCCACCTCCCCCTTTCAGGGGGAGGAAAAAGAACAGCACGTTGGCTCGTTCGGCACCCACACAATCCCAACGGAGTTTCCCATGACCCTATTCAAGGGCTGGCGGACGCTGGCCGCCAACGGCGTGATCGTGCTCGCCGGCGTGCTCGCTTATCTCGATACGGCGGGGCTGCGCGACCTGTTGCCGCCGCGCTATGCCTGGGTGCCGATCGCGCTGGGCGCGCTCAACGTGGCGCTTCGCCTGATCACCACCACCCCGGTCGGGAGCGGACGCTGATGCTGGCCTGGATCGTCGGGGTTGCGCTCAAGCTCGCCTCGTCCGGCCTCATCGACAAGGTGATGGCCGGCCTGAAGGCGCAAGCCGACAGCGCGGTCGAGCGCGACAAGGTCACGGCCGAGGTCGCGATCGCCCACATCAATGCCGAGCTCAGCCGCCGGCAGGCCCAGCGCGATGTGCTGATCGCCGAGCAGGGCAGGGCGGTGACCGCCCTGATGCGCCCGGCCTTCGCCTATCCGCTGGCGGTCTACTATGCGGCGGTCATCGCCAACTCGCTCTTCCATTTCACCTGGAACGTGGCGGCTTTGCCGGCTCCGATCGGTGACTGGTCCGGCTGGATCATTTCTGCGATCTTCCTGTCGGAGAGCGGCGAGCGGATCACCCGCACCATCGTCGGGCGGCGGGGCGGGTGAGCGTTGTTCTCTGTCATTACGGCAATTCTGCCCGTATTCAGGGCATGTTCATCTGAAGGCAGCTATTCCGGGCGCCATGTTGGCTAGGATCCTCCGGGGCCTGATCGTTGGCTTCACCATGATGGCGGGCGTGGCAACGGCCGCGCTGCCGGCCTATGCCGGCGGTGCCTGCCTGCCGCCGAGCCAGGCGCCCCGGGGCCTGTCCGATTTCCTGCCCCTGATCCGTGCCATGACCAACGGCGGCGTTGTCGTCAGCGCCTGCCTGATGCAGGCCGGCGGCGGCCTCATCTATGAGATCAAGGTGCAGATCGGCGGCCGGGTGGTGACCCTGCGCCTCGATGCGGCCACGGGCGCACCACGCTAGGCGGAGAGGGCGATGCGGGTTCTTGTTGTCGAGGACGATGCCGATCTCAACCGGCAGCTCGCGGAAGCGCTGAAGGAGGCGGGTTACGCCGTCGACAGCGCATTCGACGGCGAGGAGGGGCACTTCCTCGGCGACACCGAACCCTATGACATGGTCGTCCTCGACATCGGCCTGCCGGTGCTCGACGGCATCTCCGTGCTGGAGAAATGGCGCCGCGACGGCCGCAAGATGCCGGTGCTGATCCTCACCGCCCGCGACCGCTGGAGCGACAAGGTGCAGGGCATCGATGCCGGCGCCGACGACTACGTCGCCAAGCCTTTTCACATCGAGGAGGTGCTCGCCCGCGTACGCGCTCTGGTGCGCCGCTCCAGCGGCCATGCCTCCAACGAGATCGAGTGCGGCCCCGTGCGCCTCGACAGCCGCGCCGGGCGCGTCACCGTCGACGGCAACCCGGTCAAGCTCACCTCCCACGAATACCGCGTGCTCGAATACCTCATGCACCACCGCGACCGGGTGGTCTCGCGCAGCGAGCTGATCGAGCACCTCTACGACCAGGATTTCGACCGCGATTCCAACACCATCGAGGTCTTCGTCGGCCGGCTGCGCAAGAAGATCTCCGCCGACATCATCGAAACCGTGCGCGGGCTCGGCTACCGCATCGTCGAGCCGGGCCATGCGGATTAACTCGCTTGCCGGACGCCTGACCGCCGCGGCCACGCTGTGGGCCGTGGTGGCGCTCGTCGCCGCCGGCCTGATCCTCACCTCCCTCTATCGCGCCACCGTCGAGAACGCCTTCGACCAGCGGCTCAACGTCTATCTGCGCACGCTCGTCGGCAGCCTTTCCGCCGAGGACCCCACGCAGCCTTTCAGCGACCCCGGCAATCTCGGCGAGCAGCGCTTCGAGCTGCTCTATTCCGGCTGGTACTGGCAGGTACGCGATGCCGGCACCCACAAGGTGATCCTCGCCTCCGGCTCGCTCTTCTCCGACACCATCGACATTGCCAAGGGAACCGGCGTCAAGGTCGAGAACGACGTGCGCTCCGGCGCGCTCGCCGGCCCCGACAAGCAGTCGCTGCGCTTCCTTGCCAGCACCGTCACCTTCGAGAAGCGCCCGCCGGTGACCCTGGTGGTCGCCGGCGACGCCGGCGAGCTCAACAATCAGGTCGCCGGCTTCGGCACCAGCGTGGCCATCACGCTTGCCGTCTTCGGCATCGGGCTGATCGCCGCCACCGTCATCCAGATCCGCTGGGGACTGAGGCCGCTCGACCGCGTGCGCCAGGCGCTGAGCGAGCTCAGAAGCGGCACAGAGACCCGCGTCGAAGGCACGTTCCCCGCTGAAATCTCTCCGCTGGTCAAGGAGTTGAACGCGGTCCTTGAATCAAATCAGGAGGTTGTCGACCGCGCCCGCACCCAGGTCGGCAATCTCGCCCATGCCCTCAAGACGCCGCTCAGCGTCGTCATCAACGAGGCGCGGGCGAATCGCGACCCGGCCTCGATCAAGATCGTCGAGCAGACCGAGCTGATGCGCCGGCAGGTCAACCACTACCTCGACCGCGCCCGCATCGCCGCCCAGAGCGACGTCATCGGCGTGGTGACCGAGGTCGAGCCGGTGGTCGACCGGCTGGTGCGGGTGATGAGCCGCCTCTATGACGAGCGCGGCATCAAGCTGATCAGTGACGTGCCCGACGGTGCCCGCTTCCGCGGCGAGCAGCAGGATTTCGAGGAGATCGTCGGCAACCTGGTCGACAACGCCTGCAAATGGGCGAGGACCAAGGTTGCGGTGACGGCGAGCTATCACGCGCCCGACGGTCCCGACGATCCCGGCAGCCTGGAGTTGCACATCGACGACGACGGACCCGGCCTGACCGCCGGCGAGATCGCGGAAGTGACCGCGCGCGGCCACCGGCTGGACGAAACCAAGCCGGGGTCCGGGCTGGGGCTCTCCATCGTCAGCGACCTGGTCACCATGTACCGCGGCAAGCTGAGCCTCGACCGCGCCCGCATGGGCGGCCTGTGCGCCATCGTGGAGCTGCCCGCGGCATGAGGGGGGAATTGCCAAAACGTCTCATTTCCGCCATTGGCAGGTGGAAGGATCGCGTCAAGCCGGGCAAGGGGACTGGAGCAGGCCGGATGGACCGTGTGCATCGCGTCGCGTTCGTCGGGCTGGCGCTCGCGCTTGCCGGCTGCGCCAATTCCAAGATGACGATGGGCTCGATCGCCGGCCGTTCGCCGCACATGGTGGGCGGTCTGGTCGGCACCACCGTCGGCAAGAGCCTCAACGGCATCGATCGCGGCCGGGCGCTCGCCGCCGAATACCGCGCGCTGGAATACGGCCGCGCCGGCGCCACCACCCCGTGGAGCGACAGCCTCACCGGCCGTTACGGCGAGGTCGTGCCCGGCGCTTCCTACCGGGTCAACGACACCACCTGCCGGGAATACACTCATGTGGTCGTCGCCGACGGCCACTCGGAAACCGGCCGCGGCACCGCCTGCCGCACTGCCGACGGCAACTGGCAGACGGTGAGTTGAAAGGGCTTTCGCGACACTTTGTCCGCAGGTAAGCCTCCGTGCCAAGGATATTGACCGTCCCACAATGATGATTGGTCTCTGGATCGCCATGGCCGTTCTCGCGGCCGCCACCTCCCTGTCGGTGCTGGCGCCGCTCTATCGCGCTTCGCGCGCCGCCCGCTCGGAGCGCGGCCAGGCGCTGGCGATCTATCGCGACCAGCTCGGCGAGGTGGAGCGCGACCTCGACCGCGGTGTCATCGGCGCGACCGAGGCCGAGGCCGCGCGCACCGAGATCTCCCGCCGGCTGCTCCGCACCGGCCAGGAAACGGAAGCGGACACCGCCACTGCGGGCATGACGAACGCGCGTCGGATCGCCGCCGTCGCCATGGTCGCCATGCCGCTGGTGGCGCTTCTCTTCTATCTCTTCATCGGCTCGCCGGAGATGCCGGGCGAGCCGCTCCAGGCGCGGCTCAATGCGCCCACCGACCAGCAGGACGTTCCCACCCTGGTCGCCCGCATCGAGGCCCATCTTGCCGCCGACCCGGAGGACGGCAAGGGCTGGCAGATCCTGGCTCCGGTTTATCAGCGCCTCGGCCGCTACGACGATGCGGTCAAGGCCTATGAGAACGTCGTCCGGCTGGTCGGGTCCACGGCCGACACCGAATCGGACCTTGGCGAGGCGCTGGTGAGCGCCAATGGCGGGACCGTGACGGCCACGGCGCGGGCCGCCTTCGAGCAGGCGGCGAAGCTCGATGCGACGGCGGTGCGCCCGCGCTTCTACCTGGCGCTGGCGCTCGGCCAGGAGGGCAAGACGGACGAGGCGATCGCCGCCTGGAAGGCGCTGCTCGCCGATGCGCCCAAGACGGCGCCCTGGGTGGGTGTCGCCAGTGCCGAACTCGCCAGGCTCCAAGGCGCTTCGACGGCGGCTGCGCCCGACGGTTCGGCGGCGCCGCCCGGACCGAGCCAAGCCGACGTCAAGGCGGCCGGCGAGATGTCGGCGGCCGACCGCATGGCCATGATCGAGGGGATGGTCGCCAAGCTGGCGGCGGAACTCGATGCCAATCCCAATGACGGCGCCGGTTGGGCACGGCTGATCCGGTCCTATATGGTGCTTGGCAAGACCGACGACGCCAAGGCGGCGCTGGCCAAGGCGCGCACGGCGCTGGCCGCCGATGCCACGGCTTTGGCGAGTGTCAACGAGGCGGCCAAGACTGCGGGAGTGCCGGAATGACCATGGTCGCGCCACGCCGGGCGGGGATGACGCGCAAGGGGCGGCGGCTGACGCTGATCGGCCTCGCCGGCATCGTCCTGGTGGTTGCCGCCGGGCTGATCCTCTATGCGCTCTCCGACAGAATCGTCTTCTTCAATTCGCCCAGCGACGTGGCCGCCGAAACGCTGCCGGCCGGAACCCGCATCCGCCTCGGCGGCATGGTCGAGGACGGCAGCCTCAAGAAGGGCGCCGACGGCAAGGTGAGCTTCATCGTCACCGACGGCTCGGCCTCGGTGCCGGTGACCTATACCGGCATCCTCCCCGACCTCTTCCGCGAAGGGCAGGGGGTGGTGACCGAGGGCGTGCTCACGCCTGAACGCACGCTCGATGCCGACACGGTGCTGGCCAAGCACGACGAGCGCTACATGCCCAAGGAAGTGGTCGACGCGCTCAAGGCGCAAGGCCGCTGGGGCGAGACCAAGGAAAGTGTCGCAGCCAAGGCGGCCAACGCGAAATGAGGGGAGCTTCGATGCAGTGCCCTTGCCGTATTCGTCCCCTCTCCCTTTGCGGGAGAGGGACAGGGTGAGGGGTACTGGCATGGCCCGTCGGCACCCCCCTCTGAGCTCCGCCAGCGATTTTCGCGTTCCGCGAAAATCGGGCTCCGCTATTCTCCCCCGCAAGGGGGGAGAAGGGGCGATCGGCATGATCCCCGAGCTTGGCCACTTCGCACTGGTGCTGGCGCTGTTCCTGGCGCTTGCCCAGTCCACCGTTCCCTTCATCGGCGCGCTGAAGCACGACCGCTACCTGACGGCGGTGGCCGCGCCGGCGGCGCTGATGCTGTTCCTGCTCATCGGCATCTCGTTCGCCGCGCTGGTGCAGGCGCACGTGGTCTCCGACTTCTCGGTGCTGAACGTCGCCGAGAACTCGAACTCGAAGCTGGCGCTCCTCTACAAGATCACCGGCGTGTGGGGGAACCACGAGGGCTCGATGCTCCTCTGGGTCCTCATCCTGGCGCTGTTCGGCGCGCTGGTCGCCGCCTTCGGCGCCAACCTGCCCGACCGGTTGAAGGCGCTGGTTCTGTCCGTTCAGGGCTGGATCGCCTTCGCCTTCTTGGCTTTCATCCTCACCACCTCCAATCCCTTCCTGCGCCTCTCGCCGGCGCCGATCGAGGGCCAGGACTTGAACCCGGTGCTGCAGGACATCGGCTTGGCGATCCATCCGCCGCTCCTCTATCTCGGCTATGTCGGCTGCTCGATCGCCTTCTCCTTCGCCGTCGCCGCGCTGATCGAGGGGCACATCGACGCCGCCTGGGCGCGCTGGGCGCGGCCGTGGACGCTGGCCGCCTGGATGTTCCTCACCGTCGGCATCGCCATGGGCTCCTACTGGGCCTATTACGAGCTCGGCTGGGGCGGCTTCTGGTTCTGGGACCCGGTCGAGAACGCCTCGCTGATGCCGTGGCTGGTGGCGACCGCTCTGCTCCACTCGGCGATCGTCATGGAGAAGCGCGACGCGCTCAAGATCTGGACGATCCTGCTCGCCATCCTGGCCTTCTCGCTGAGCCTGATCGGCACCTTCCTGGTGCGCTCCGGCGTGCTCACCTCGGTGCACGCCTTCGCCTCGGACCCGACGCGCGGCGTTTTCATCCTGCTCATTCTCGTGCTGTTCATCGGCGGCGCGTTGACGCTCTTCGCCATGCGCGCCGGGGCGCTGGCGCCGGGCGGGGTCTTCGCGCCGATCAGCCGGGAAGGGGCGCTCATCGTCAACAACGTGTTCCTGACCGCCGCCGCCGCGACGGTGGTCATCGGCACCCTCTACCCGCTGGCGCTGGAGGCGCTGACCGGCATGCGCATCTCGGTCGGCGCGCCCTTCTTCAACCTGACCTTCGTGCCGCTGGTGGCGCCGCTGCTTGCCATCGTGCCCTTCGGCCCGATGCTCGCCTGGAAGCGCGGCGACCTCTATGCCGCCAGCCAGCGGCTGATGCTCGCCTTCGGCATTGCCATCGTCGCGGCAATCGTCGCCGGCGCCTTTGCCGGCTTCCACAATGCCCTGGCGCTCGCCGGCATCTGGCTGGGCGTCTGGCTGATCGCCGGTGCGCTGTCGGAGCTCGTGCTGCGTACGAAGCTCGGCAGCCTCGCTTTCGCCGACAGCCTCAGCCGCGCCATCGGCCTGCCGCGCTCGGCCTGGGGCACCACGTTCGCCCATGCCGGCCTCGGCCTGACCGTGCTCGGCATCGTCGCGGTGACCACCTGGCAGGGCGAGGTCATCCGCTCCATGAAGCCGGGCGATACCCAGACGCTCGCCGGCTACGAGCTGACGCTCGACGGCTTCGTCCAGCGCGACGGCCAGAACTACCAGGAGACGGCGGTGAAGTTCACCGTGCGCCAGGGCGGCAACACGGTCGCCGTGATGGAGCCGTCCAAGCGGCGCTTCTCATCGCGCGGCATGGACACCACCGAATCGGCGATCCGCACCATCTGGTTCTCCCAGCTCTATCTGTCGATCGGCGACATCGCCGCCGACGGCACGGTGACGGCGCGCCTCTACTGGAAGCCGCTGGTGACGCTGATCTGGCTGGGGGCGCTGGTCATGGCCTTCGGCGGGTTCTTGTCGCTCAGCGACCGGCGCCTGCGCGTCGGCGCGCCCAAGCCGGCACGGCGGGCCCAGCCGGTGCCGGCGGAGTAGGCATGAAACAGGTTGTGCGCTTGCTTGCGGCATTCAACCTCCCCCTTGAGGGGAGGTCGAAATCGGCGAGCTTTGCGATGCCGATTTCGGGAGGGGGTCGTCGCACCGCAGCGCAACAACCCCCTCCCGAAGTTCTCGCCGCTTCGCGCCGCGAACTTCGACCTCCCCTCAAGGGGGAGGTTGGGCGTGCGCGGCGGGGTTTGGGAAGGTGTCTCGCCTTCCTCGCGCTGCTGGTCACGATCGGCCTGGCCGCTACGGCGCCGGCGCTTGCCGTCAATCCCGACGAGATGCTGAAGGACCCGGCGCTGGAGGCCCGCGCCCGGGTGTTGTCGGAGCAGCTCCGCTGCCTGGTCTGCCAGAATCAATCGATCGATGATTCGGATGCGGCATTGGCGCACGACATCCGCGTCCTGCTGCGCGAGCGGCTGAAGGCGGGCGACAGCGACAGCCAGGCGATCGACTATCTGGTTGCCCGCTACGGCGAGTTCATCCTGCTCAAGCCCCGCTTCAACGCCCACACCCTGGCCCTGTGGCTGGTGCCGCCGGGCACCCTCGTCATCGGTGGGCTGGTGGCTGGCGCCTTCTACTGGAAGCGGCGCAAGCGGCCGGCGGAGCCCAAGCCGCTCGATGCGGCGGAGAGCGCCGATCTGCAGCGGCTTTTGTCCGAAGACGGCTGAAAAACCGCCAAATTCTTCGCAACATTACTGAAATGTAATGGCGCCGACAGCGGCCCGTAAGGTCGCCATCCCCATAGTCCTTGTCAACGCGGCGCCTGCAAGCGGGGATGGTGCCGGTCGAAGGAACGAAAAGGACGGAGACTTCGAATGATGAGCCCCATCTCTCCCAAGAATGGCAGGAACCTGCGCGCGCTTGCGCTGGGTGGCACTGCGCTGGCGCTTGTGCTGGCGGGTGGCATTCTTGGCGGTTCGCTCGATCTCGTGCGACCGACCCCCGCTCTCGCCGATCCGGTACAGGTCCAGAGCGTCCAGATCCCGAGCTTCGCCGATCTGGTCCAGAAGGTCAGCCCGGCCGTGGTCAGCGTCCGCGTCAAGGACAAGCAGCCCCAGCTCTCGGCCGACCAGCAGGACTTCCCCTTCCAGTTTCAGCCCGGTTCGCCGATGGAACGCTTCTTCCGGCAGTTCCGTCAGATGAACCCCAACGGCAACGGCAACAACGACAACCAGCAGCAGCAGCCGCGCAGCTTCTCCATGAGCCTGGGCTCCGGCTTCTTCATCTCTGAAGACGGCTACCTGGTTACCAACAACCACGTCGTCGACAACGGCTCCTCCTTCACCGTCGTGCTTGACGACGGCACCGAGCTGCCGGCCAAGGTGATCGGCACCGACGACAAGACCGACCTGGCGCTGCTCAAGGTCGACGATCCCGGCCACAAGTTCCCCTACGTCAAGTTTGCCGACAGCAAGCCGCGCGTCGGCGACTGGGTGGTCGCGGTCGGCAATCCCTTCGGCCTCGGTGGTACGGTCACCGCCGGCATCGTTTCGGCGGAAGGTCGCCAGATCGGCGGGCCGTATGACGACTACATCCAGATCGACGCGCCGGTGAACCGCGGCAATTCCGGCGGTCCGACCTTCGACACCAACGGCAACGTCATCGGCGTCAACACGGCCATCTACTCGCCGTCGGGCGGCAGCGTCGGCATCGCCTTCGACATCCCCGCCCAGACCGTCTCGGCCGTCGTCAACGACCTGATGCAGCACGGCTCGGTGGTGCGCGGCTGGCTCGGCGTCCAGATCCAGTCGGTCGACCAGGGCATTGCCGACAGCCTCGGCCTCAAGCAGGCGGAAGGCGCCATCGTCGGCGAAGTCACCGACGGCAGCCCGGCGCAGAAGGCGGGCTTCCAGGTCGGCGACGCGATCACCGCGGTCAACGGCCAGCCGGTCAAGGACTCGCGCGATCTCGCCCTGCGCATTTCGCAGATGAACCCCGGCAGCAAGGTGACCGTCACCTACTGGCGCGGCGGCACCAGCCATGATGCCGAGGTGACGCTGGGCACGCTGCCCGCGACCCAGGTGGCCGCGGCCGACCAGGGCAACGGCGGCAAGCAGGCGGCGCCGACGGCGGCGCTCAGCGACTTCGGCCTGACGCTCAGCCCCGACGCCAATGGCCAGGACGGCGGCGTCGTGATCGCCGACGTCGATCCGACGGGCCAGGCGGCCGAGCACGGCCTGCAGCCGGGTGATGTGATCCTTTCGGTCGGTGCCACGTCGGTGACCACGCCGGCCGAGGTTGAAAAGATGGTGGCAGACGCCAAGGCCGGTGGCCACAAGGCGGTGCTGCTCAGAATCAAGTCCGGCGACCAGACCCAGTTCGTGGCCCTGACGTTCGCACAGACTTGACCAACGCGAGAGGCGGAAGCGCTCTATCGTCGCCCCGAGACTTCCGCTTGTGCGCGGACGGCAGGCCGGCCCCCCGGCCTGCCGTTCTTCTTTCTGGGGCTGCATAAATCGCAATCCGCGATGAGAGCCTTCCCCGACCAGATGGGACCAATTCCGTTTCTCGACCGGCGCGGCGATCCGGCGTCGAGCCCGGCGATGGGCGATGTGGGGCATCGGGCGAGCCGGGATCGGCGTCGGGCGCCCGCCGGCCGGAAACCCGAAGGGACGGGCGCTTTTGCGCCACTATCGTCGCCGTCGGTCTCGGCCGTACCCCCGGTACGACCTCGACCGCCGGCTCGATCCTGTCGCAAAATCGCTCCGTCGGAATGGTTCAATCTGATCGGGAAAGGCTCTAACTTGGCGCCATGCGTATTCTTCTGATCGAGGACGACCGCGAGGCGGCCGCCTACCTCTCCAAGGCCTTGCGCGAAGCGGGCCATGTTCCTGACCACGCCGCCGACGGCGAGGCCGGCGCCGCCATGGCCAGCGACGGCGGCTACGACGTGCTGGTCGTCGACCGCATGCTGCCCAAACGCGACGGGCTGTCGATCGTCGAGGAGCTGCGCAAGCGCGGCGACCAGACGCCGGCACTGTTCCTCTCCGCCCTCGGCCAGGTCGACGACCGCGTCGCCGGGCTGCGCGCCGGCGGCGACGACTATCTCGCCAAGCCCTATGCCTTCTCCGAGCTGCTCGCCCGCGTCGAGGCGCTCGGCCGCCGGCAGAAGCCGGGCACCGCCGAGACCGTCTACCGCGTCGGCGACCTCGAGCTCGACCGGCTCGGCCACACCGTCACCCGCTCGAGCCAGGTGATTCCGTTGCAGCCGCGCGAGTTCCGCCTGCTCGAATACCTGATGAAGAATGCCGGCCAGGTGGTCACCCGCACCATGCTGCTCGAAAACGTCTGGGATTATCACTTCGATCCGCAGACCAATGTCATCGACGTGCATGTCTCGCGTCTGCGCGCCAAGATCGACAAAGGCTTCGGCGAGCCGCTGCTGCATACCGTGCGTGGTGCCGGATACATGATCCGTGACGCCACTCGGTAAGGTCGTCCGCACCACCGCCTTCAAGCTGTCGGCGATCTATATCGCTGTCTTCACCATCTTCGCCGTCGCCTTCGTCGTCTACATCTCCTACGCCACCGACCAGGTGCTCACCGAGCAGCTGCGCGAGACCATCGCCGCCGACCTCTCGGGCCTTGCCGATCAGGCGCGCTCCGGCGGGCTGGTCGGCCTGGTCGACGCCATTGAGGCGCGCAGCCGCCAGCCCGGCGCCAGCCTCTACCTGATCACCGATGCCTCCAAGCACCCGCTCGCCGGCAACGTCTCCGACGTGCCGCAGAGCCTTCTCGATCAGGCGAGCAGCAATCCCATCATCGTCAGCTACAAGCGTTTTCCCGGCGAGCGCCAGGACCATTTCGCCCTCGTCCAGCTCGTCAATCTGCCCGGCGGCTACCACATGCTGGTCGGCCGCGACCTCGGCGAGCGCGAGCAGTTCCGCCGCATCGTCGCCCAGGCGCTGGCCTGGGCGCTGGCGCTGATGGTCGGCCTGGCGGCGCTCTCCTGGGTGTTCGTCAGCCGGCGGGTGCTCAAGCGCATCGATTCGCTCTCGGCGTCGAGCCGCCAGATCATGAACGGCGACCTTTCCGGCCGCCTCGAGGTGACCGGCAGCGGCGACGAGTTCGACCGCCTGGCCGACAGCTTGAACGCCATGCTCGAACGCATCGAGCACCTGCTCTACGGCCTCAAGGACGTCTCCGACAACATCGCGCACGACCTGAAGACGCCGCTGACGCGGCTGCGCAACCGCGTCGAGGGGGCGCTCGCCGGCGCTGCCGACAGCGACAAGTACCGCTCGGCCCTGGAGGCAACCATCGAGGAGTCCGACGGGCTCATCCAGACCTTCAACGCGCTCCTGATGATCGCGCGCATCGAGGCGGGCTCGCCCGACGGCGCCATGACCGAGCTCGATTCGCGCGAGATCGTTCAGGATGTCGCCGACCTCTACGAGCCGGTGGCCGAGGAGAGCGGCGTCGAGCTCAAGGTCGAGACGCCCGAGGGGGTCACCTTCAAGGGCAGCCGCGAGCTGCTCGGCCAGGCGCTTGCCAACCTGATCGACAACGCCATCAAGTATGGCGAGGCCCGCGGCCCCGAGACCACGCCGCGAATCACGATTTCCACCGCCCGCGACGGCGACAATATCGTCTTCGCCGTCGCCGATAACGGGCCGGGCATTCCCGAGGAGGACCGTGAGCGCGTCCTCCAGCGCTTCGTGCGCCTGGAGAAAAGCCGTTCACAGCCGGGCAGTGGGCTGGGTTTGAGTCTTGTCGCGGCGGTCGCGCGCCTGCACCATGGGACCCTCGAACTCGGCGACGGCAAGCCGGGTCTCGTCGTCACCATTCGGTTGCCGTTGAAATGAGCGCGGATGACCACCGCCAAGGGGAAGCGCCGGGGCAAGCCTGAGCCTTCCAAGAAACCCGCCACCGGCAAGACGCTCGCCGAACGCATCCGGCCGCGGCTGAAACCCGCGAACGCCGCGCGGACGAAGGTGCGGACGGCTGAACTGACGGCGGCCGCCGAAGCCGCCGGCAGTGGCAAGGCCGTGGCCGACGCGCTGTCGCAGCCGGGCATTGCCGCTTTCATCGCCGGGGTCATGGACTGCGCCCCCTTCCTGCGCGGCCTCATGCTCGACGATCCCGCCCGGCTGGCGAAGCTGCTTGCCGCCGATCCCGCCGCCCGCATGCGCCGGCTTGCCGCCGCTACCGGCCGCGCCTGGAAGAGGGCAAGCGCGGCGGAGGTGATGGCGAAGCTGAGGCACGGCCGCCAGGAGGCGGCGCTTCTGACTGCGCTTGCCGATCTCGGCGGTGCCTGGGACGTGGTCCAGGTGACGGCGGCGCTCACCGCCTTCGCCGACGCCGCGGTGGGGGCGGCGGTGCGCTTCATCCTCACCGAGACCGCCGCGGCCGGCCGCATCACGCTTCTCAATCCCGACAGGCCGGAGGAGGGCAGCGGCTGGATCGTCCTCGGCATGGGCAAGTTCGGCGCCGGCGAGCTCAACTATTCCAGCGACATCGACCTGATCGTGCTCTTCGACCGCGATGTGGCGCGCGTGAGCGAGGCGGTGGAGCCGCAGGTTCTGTTCGTGCGCATGACCCAGCGGCTGGTCGCCCTGCTCCAGGAGCACACCGCCGACGGCTACGTCTTCCGCACCGACCTGCGCCTGAGGCCCGACCCCGGCGCGACCAACATCGCCATGTCGACCGAGGCGGCGCTGCAATACTACGAGAGCTTCGGCCAGAACTGGGAGCGCGCGGCGCTGATCAAGGCGCGCACGGTCGCCGGTGACAGCGCGGCCGGCGCCGCCTTCCTCGCCGGCTTGACCCCCTACATCTGGCGCAAGTACCTGGATTTTGCCGCGATCGCCGACATCCATTCGATCAAGCGCCAGATCCACGACCATCGCGGCCATGCGGCGGTGGCGGTCGCCGGCCACAACATCAAGCTCGGCCGTGGCGGCATCCGCGAGATCGAGTTCTTCGTCCAGACCCAGCAGTTGATCGCCGGCGGCCGCCAGCCCGAACTCAGGGGGCTGCGCACGCTCGACACGCTGAAGGCGTTGGCGAAGTTCGGCTGGATCGACGCCGCCACCCGCGACGAGTTGAGCGCCGCCTATGGCGAATTGCGCAAGATCGAGCATTGCCTGCAGATGGTGAACGATGCCCAGACCCACACCCTGCCGGACGATGCGGAGGGCCTGGCGCTCACCGCGCGCATGGCGGGTTATGGCAACGCCGCCGCCTTCGAGAAGGCAGTGCGGAAGACGCTGACCACCGTGCGCGACCGTTACGCGGCGCTGTTCGAGACCGCGCCGTCGTTGACCTCGTCGGGCGGCAGCCTGTCGTTCACCGGCGACGCCGACGATCCCGAGACGCTGGCGACGCTCGCCGCGCTCGGCTACCGCAATCCGGCCGAGATCAGCCGCACCATCAGCGGCTGGCACTTCGGCCGCTATCCGGCCATGCGCTCGGCCAGCGCCCGCGAGCGGCTGACCGAGTTCGTGCCGGTGCTGCTTCAGGCGCTGGCCGGCGGCGAGGGCGCCGATGCGGCCTTCGCCGCTTTCGACCGCTTCCTCAGCCGCATGCCGGCCGGCGTCCAGCTCTTCTCGCTGCTGCAGTCGAATACCGGCCTGCTCAACCTGCTGGTGTCGGTGCTGGCGGCGGCGCCGCGCCTGGCCGAAACCATCGTGCGCCGTACCCATGTGATGGATGCGCTGCTCGACCCGGCCTTCTTCGGCTCGCTGCCCGACGCCGCTTTGCTCACCCAGCGCCTCAAGGAGACGCTGGGCGAGGCGCGCGACTTCGAGGACGTGCTCGACCGCGCCCGCATCTTCGGCCAGGAGCAGCAGTTCCTCATCGGCGTGCGGGTGCTCGCCGGCACGGTGAGCGTGCGCCAGGCGGGCTATGCCTACAGCGACCTTGCCGACGTGCTGCTGGCGGCGGTGCTCGACGCCACGATCCACGAGTTCGAGCGGGTGCATGGCAGGATGAAGCGCGGCGCCGTGGCACTGGTCGCCATGGGCAAGCTCGGCGGCCGCGAGATGACCGCGACCTCGGACGTCGATCTCATCCTGCTCTACGATTTCGACGAGGCGGCGCCGCAGTCGAGCGGCCAGCGCTCCCTGCACGGATCGCAGTACTACACGCGGCTGACCCAGCGGCTGGTGGCGGCGCTTTCGGCGCCAACCGCCGAAGGCACGCTCTATTCGGTCGACTTCCGCCTGCGCCCGTCCGGCAAGTCGGGACCGCTGGCCACCCACATCGAAGCCTTCGCCGCCTATCAGGCAAAGGACGCCTGGACGTGGGAGCGCATGGCGCTCACCCGCGCCCGCGTCGTTGCCGGCGACCGCAAGCTGATGAAGCGCGCCGGCGATGACATCCGCGCGATCCTCACCCAATCGCGCGACGCCAAGAAGACCATCGCCGACATCGCGGAGATGCGGGCGATGGTCGAGGAAGCCAAGGGCGGCGAGGGCGCCTGGGACCTCAAGCAGGCGCCGGGCGGCATCGTCGACATCGAGTTCATCGCCCAGGCGCTGCTCCTCACCAACGCCCACCGCCGTCCCGCCCTGATCGCGACCGAGACGGAAGCGATGCTCTCCGCGGCCGCCGCCGCCGGCGTGCTCAAGCCGGACGATGCCGCCGTTCTCCAGCCGGCGCTCGGCCTCTATCAGGCGCTCATCCAGATGATCCGCCTCTGCCTCGACACGCCGTTCAACCCGGAAACGGCGCCGCGCGCCCTGCTCGACCGGCTGGCGCAGGCGGGCGAACTGCCCGATTTCGCCACGCTCGATGCCCATGTGCGGGCGACCGAGAAGTCCGTTCGCACAATCTTCGAACGGCTCATCGGAAGAGTGCTGGAAAAGCCCGCGTCATAGTATAGTGCGCCGGTCCGGCCGGGCTTGTCCGGCGGCCTTTCGGGAGGTGCGCTATGCAGGCGTGTCTTGCGTGGTTGCCAGGCGGCCGTGGCCGCGCTTGTGCTTGGCGGGCTTAACCCAGCCCATGCCGGCGACCTGATCTGGCAGTTCAGTCAGGACGAGGAATCGGCCTTCCTCGGCGTGGTCGATTCGGCCGCCAAGCAGAGCGACGAGCAGGACTACCCATTCTACATGAGCTGCGCCGGCACCGGCGACGAGACGACGGTGATCTCCAACGTCGACGCCAAGGCGCTCGGCACGTCGATCGCCAAGGGCGAGGTGCCCTCGGTCTCCTACCTGCTCGACGGCCAGGAGCAGGACAACAGCGGCGGCGAGGTGGCCGACATCCGCTTCGACGAGATGTCCGGCTCCTGGCAATACCTCATCGCCGGCGCCGATTACGACCTGCTGCTCACCGCCAAGACCGTCCGGGTCAAGGGCGTCGGCGTCGACCTGCAACTGCCCGAGAAGGACATGGCCGACTCGCTGCAGAAGCTGAAGACCGCCTGCGACACGCTGCTCTCCGGCGACGCGGGCGACCAGGACGGGACGGGCGGCGGGGATACGCGGCGGCGGCAGTGGGAATTGAGCGAGCAGCCGGCGTAACGTGATGCGGGAGCCTTGGCGCTCGTCCGAGCAGGGGGAGACGGCACGATGGACATTCGCTCGACGCTGAAGGCGCTGTGCGACGCCTTCAACGCGCATGACCTCGATCGCATCATGGCGTTCTTTGCCGACGACTGCGTCCTGGAAATGCCGCGGGGAAGCAAGCCCTGGGGGTCTCGTTTCGAGGGCAAGCGGAAGCGCAAGACAGGGGTTGGCGGCGCGCTTTCGAGGGCCTCCCCGACGTCCACTACGGCAACGAGGAGCATTTCGTCGATTCGGCTGCCGAAACCGGCATGTCGAAATGGACCCTCACCGGCACTGCCCGCAACGGGACGCGCGTGGAGGTCCAAGGCTGCGACTTCTATACGTTCCGCAACGGCAAGGTCGTCCGCAAGGATTCGTACTGGAAGATCGTGGAGTGACGGCTGGCGGCGGGGCCGCTACGCCGCTGACTGCTCTGGCAGGTTCGGTCGGCGGCGGTTCGGTCGGCAGCCGCACCGAGACCACAGTGCCGTGGCCGACGCGCGAGTGGATGCGCATGCGTCCGCCGTGCAGCGTCGCCAGCGACGCGGTGATCGCCAGGCCGAGGCCGGAGCCGCGATGGCTCTTGGTGAACTGGTTGCTCACCTGCTCGAACGGACGGCCGAGCTTCTTCAGCGCCTCGCGCGGGATGCCGATGCCGGAATCGGCGATGGTCAGCACGATGGCCTTTCCCGTCGTGCGCGCGCGCAAGCGGATGCGGCCGCCCTGCGGCGTGAACTTCACGGCGTTGGAGAGCAGGTTGAGCATGACCTGCTTGAGCGCCCGGCGGTCGCCGCGCATGGCCAGCCCGCGTCCGGTATCGGCGGTGACCTCGATGTTCTGGGCGGCCGCCTGGGTCGAGACGACGCGCACCGATTCCTCGACCAGGTCGTCGAGGACAAGGTCTTCCAGGTGCAGCGCCATGCGGCCGGCCTCGATCCGCGACATGTCGAGCACATCGTTGATAACGCCGAGCAGATAGGTGCCGCTCTGGTGGATGTCCTGGCAGTATTCGAGGTATTTCGGCGAGCCCAGTTCGCCGAACATGCCCGACTGCATGATCTCCGAGAAGCCGATGACGGCATTGAGCGGCGTGCGCAGCTCGTGGCTGACATTGGCGAGGAACTCGGACTTGGTGCGGTTGGCGTCCTCGGCGCGGTCCTTCTCCTCCGAGTATTTCTCGGCCAGCTCGACCATCTGCTGGGCCTGCTGCTCGAGCTTCTGGCGCGACTGGCGGAGGTCGGCGATGGTCGCCATCAGCCGCCGCTCGCCCTCGATCAGCTTGCCCTCGTGGCGCTTGAGCTGGGTGATGTCGGTGCCGACCGAGACGAAGCCGCCGTCCTTGGTGCGCCGCTCGTTGATCTGCAGCCAGCGGCCGTCTTCCAGTTGCAGCTCGAATGAGCGCGCCCCCGCCTCGGGGATGTCGTCGGTGACCACCTGCGAGCGCACCACCGGCTTGCGCCCGGCGGCAATCACGTCGGCATAGGGCGTGCCCGGCACCAGCATGGCGTCGGGGATGCCGTGCAACTGCTGGTACTTGGAATTGCACATGACCAGGCGGTTCTCGGCGTCCCACAGGACGAAGGCCTCCGAGATCGTCTCGATGGCGTCCCGGAGCCTGATGTCGGCGGTCTTCGAACGCTCGACCAGGCGCATCTGCTCGGTGACGTCGACGGCGATGCCGATCAGGTGCGGCTGCGGGCTGTCGCGGTCGACCAGCTCGGCGCGCACCCTCAGCCAGATCCAGCGGCCATCGACATGGTGCATGCGGAACATGCGATCGATGGTCGTCTCGCCGGCCTCGAACAGGGACTCGACCAGGGTCAGCAGGTCGCCGTCTTCTGGGTGGATCAGGCGGGCCACCTCGCCAAAGCCGAGCAGGCCGTCGCGCGTCTCCAGGCCGACGATCTCGAACATCGAGCGCGACCAGAAGATGCGCGCACTGGCGAGGTCCCAGTCCCACAGGCCGCTGCGGCCGCGGGCGAGCGCCGTCTCGAAGCGCGCCTGCGTCTCGCCGTAGATGCGGTCGGCCTCGCCGGCGCGCGCCGTCTGCGAGAAGTAGCCGTAGAGGATGACCAGCAGGATGGCGCTGGTGCCGACGAAGATGGCGACGTTGAGGGAGACGTTGGCGCGCCACGGCCCGTAGATGCCGGCGAGCGGTTCGGCCACGACCACGGCGCCGAGCGGCGGCGCCAGGTTGTGGAGCGCGGCATAGGCCTTGTCGCCGTTGGGCAGCGGGATCTCGAGCACGCCGGCGCGTTCGCCGAAGGTAGTGAGCAGCTGGACGTCGCCGATCGCCTCGGCGAGCGGCCGGTTCTCCAGCGCCATGTTGCGCGGCGCGGTGGCGATGATGCTGCCGTCGGCGTTGGTGAGGTAGACTTGGCGGCCGTCGCGGATGGCACCGGCGGGAAGCGCATCGGCCAGGATGTTGAGCGCGTCACTGCGCGTCATGTCGCTTGGCGCGTTGGCGAACGCATCGGACAGGATGCGCACGATCATGCCGATCGACTTCTTGGCATCGGTCTCGTGGTCGAGACGCAGGTCGTACAACTCGGCGAAGCGGGCCAGTCCAACGATCACCAGAAAGATGGCGATGAGGATGGGGATGAGCCGGCGCAGGAAGGGTTCGGCGGCGAGCAGCTGACGATAGGCGGGGCCGGCCAGGAGCCGCGCGTGGCCCGAAATGCTTGGGCGCCGCGGTCTTTCACCAGCCGATTTTTGATAATGCTTCGCCGCAGGCGACAGTGCCGCCTCTGCCCGCGCCATGGCAGGCCCCCTCGATTTCCGCCGCATTCATCCGGGAGACGCCACGTCCGAAATCAGCCTCATTTGAATCGAGACGATTCGGCTTGTCCAGAGGCGTAAACGATTTATTTACCAGCCAGCGGATTGGCGCAGATCAGCGACAATTGACAGCATTCGACCGCTGCGCCGAGGCGGAGTATGGTCAGGTGGGCGACGCGAGAGACACCGGACCATGACGCAAGCTGCGATCGACGCGAGCGGGCCGTCGGGGATCGGCGGGTGGCTGATCCTGCCCGCCATCGGCATTGTTGTGGCGCCCGTCCAGTTCGCCATGAACATCTTCGATTATTTCCCGAAATTCGAGCTGCTCGCGCCGGGCACGCTGCTGCACACCATGACCATGGTCGAAATCCTGGCCTGGATCGGCTTCACGGTCCTCGCCACGGCGACGGCGGTCCAGTTCTTCACCCACCGGCGAAGCGCGCCGAGGCTCTACCGGGCCTTGCTGGTCGGGCAGCTCGTCTTCGTGGTCGCCGCCTATTGGGCGGCGGCGATCCTCTTCGACGCCCCCCTGTTCGACGTCGACGCGGGCATCGCCGTCGGCATGCTGCTCGCCGCCTGCTTCATCTGGATTCCGTATTTCCTTTACTCGGCCAGGGTGCGGAACACCTTCGTGCGGTAAGAATTCACGCCGATGTTCCCCGGACGCGATGCAGCACGAAGTGCTGCGCCGCGCCCGGGACACGCCAAGCCTCACGCCAGCGTCCGTGTGACGATGTCGCGCACGTCGGGCGAGAGCGTCTGCGTTCCGGCGACGCGGCGGAGCGCCCGCTCGGCCAGCGCCCGACGGTGCGGCTCCAGCGCCCGCCATGAGCGGAAGCTGACCAGGAGGCGCGCCGCCGTCTGCGGGTTGCGCTTGTCGAGGTCGACGACGAAATCGGCAAGGAAATCGTAGCCGGCACCGTCCGGGCGGTTGAACTGGGTCTGGTTGGCGCCGGCAAAGGTGCCGACGAGCGCGCGGATGCGGTTGGGGTTGCCGATCGAGACGGACGGGTGGCCCAGCAGCGCCTGCACGCGCGGGAGCGTCTCCGCCGCCGGCACGATCGCCTCGAACATCAGCCACTTGTCGAGGACCAGGGGATCGTTGCGATAGCGGTCGTGGAAGGCCTCGAGCGCATCGAAGCGTTCCGGCAGGGCGGCAGCGGCCAGGATGCCGAGCGCCGCCGAGCGGTCGGTCATGTTGTCGGCCTGGCGGAAGCGCTGGGTGACCCGTTCGACCGCCTGCCGGTTGCCGTCGGCGACCGCCAGGTCGAGCGCCGCATTGGCGAGCGACCGGCGGCCGGCCGCGGCGGCATCGGGCGCGTATGGGCCTTTCGTCTCCAGCCGGTCGACGAGGGCGGTGAGGCGGGCGCCGACCCGGTCGGCGATGCGGGCCCTGACCTGGTTGCGGGCCGACGCGATGGCGTCGGGATCGACGTCGCGGCCGATCTCGCGGGCGATGTCGGCCTCGCCGGGAAGCTGGAGCACCTGGGCGCGGAAGGCGGCTTCCAGGTCCTCGTTCTCGGCCACATCGGCGAGCGCATCGATGAGCGCCACGTCGAAATCGACGGTCTCGCCGCGGGCTGCTTCGCCGGTGCCTTCGCTGAGCGAGCGCATGGCCAGCGTCTGCGCCGCCTGCCAGCGGTTGAACGGATCGGCGTCGGTGCGGAGCAGGAACAACAGGTCGGCTTCGGCGAGGTCGAGGTTGAGCCTGACCGGCGCCGAGAAACCACGCAGCAGCGAGGGCACCGGCCTGGTCGAGACGCCGTGGAAGACGATGGTCTGGCTCCCCTCGGTGAGTTGGATCACGTCGCTGTCGACGCGCCCGCCGGTGGCCTTGTCGAAGGAAAGGTCGTCGCCATTGGCGCCGACCAGGCCGAAGCGCACCGGGATGTGCTGCGGCTGCTTGCTGGGCTGGCCGGGGGTGGGCGGTGAGGATTGCTCCAGCGTCAGCGCATAGGTCTTCTGGCGTGGGTCGTAGCTGCCCTTGGCGATGACCTCGGGCGTGCCGGCCTGCGAATACCACAGCTTGAACTGGGTGAGGTCGGTGCCGGTGGCGTCGGCGAAGGCGGCGAGGAAATCCTCGATGGTGACCGCCTGGCCGTCATGGCGGTCGAAATAGAGGTCCATGCCGGCGCGGAAGCCTGTCGGCCCGAGCACGGTCTTCAGCATGCGCACGACCTCGGCGCCCTTCTCGTAGACGGTCGGCGTGTAGAAGTTGTTGATCTCGTGATAGGTCTCCGGCCTGACCGGATGGGCGAGCGGACCGGCATCCTCGGGGAACTGGCGGGCGAGCAGGGTACGCACGTCGGCGATGCGCTTGACCGGCCGCGAGCGCATGTCGGAGGAGAACTCCTGGTCGCGGAAGACGGTCAGCCCCTCCTTGAGGCAGAGCTGGAACCAGTCGCGGCAAGTGATTCTGTCGCCAGTCCAATTGTGGAAATATTCGTGGGCGATGACGCCCTCGATGTAGCCGTAGTCGGCATCGGTGGCGGTGTCGGGGTCGGCGAGGATGTACTTGTCGTTGAAGACGTTGAGGCCCTTGTTCTCCATCGCCCCCATGTTGAAGTCGGACACGGCGACGATGTTGAACACATCGAGGTCGTATTCGCGGCCGAACGCCGTCTCGTCCCAGCGCATGGAGCGCTTGAGCGAATCCATCGCCCAGGCGCAGCGCGCTTCCTTGCCGTGCTCGCAGTAGATGCCGAGCGCCACGTCGCGCCCGGACAGGGTGGTGAAGCTGTCCTTGATGACGCCGAGATCGCCGGCGACCAGCGCGAACAGGTAGGACGGCTTGGGGAAGGGGTCGTGCCAGACGGCATAGTGTCGGTCGGTGCCGGCGATATCGCCGGCTTCCACCAGGTTGCCGTTGGAAAGCAGCACCGGGGCGGCGTCCTTCGCCGCCTCGATGCGCGTCGTATAGACGGCGAGCACGTCCGGCCGGTCGAGGAAATAGGTGATGCGGCGGAACCCTTCGGCCTCGCACTGGGTGCACCAGGTGCCGCTGGTGCGGTAGAGCCCCATCAGCTTGGTATTGGCGGTGGGGTCGATCTCGGTGACGATCTCGAGCGTGAACGGCCCCTGCGGCACGTCGACGATGGTCAGCTTGTCCGGGGTCGCCGTATGGCGATCGGCTGCCAGCGCCGTGCCGTCGATCGCCACCGAAACCAGCTTCACCTCGTCACCGTCGAGGCTGAGCGCCGCGCCGGGGGTAAGCGGGCGCATGGCCAGCCGCGCCGTGACCCGGGTGGCATGCGGGTCGAGCCGGAAGTCGAGGTTGACCGACTCAATCGCGAAATCGGGTGCGCGGTAGTCCGCCAGGCGGACCGGGGCCGTTTCAGTCTTCATAGGGTGCAAGCTTTCGAAGGGCGGACGTGAACCGGGCCGATAGATAGCACGGGCGCCGCGGAAGGCGATTCCACGAACGTATAATCCGCATCCCGCAGAAAATTGCCGAGGGCGACAACCCGGCGAATTGCAATCGCCCAATAGGAAGGATAATCAACCAATAATACGATGAAAACAGGCGGGCGTATCCAGGCGGTAGCGCCTCGCGCTTCGCCAGGAGGGCGCTCACAAATGTACTTGGGACTCGATATTGGTACCTCGTCGGTGAAGGCGGTTCTTATCGACGAGCGGCAACGCGTTGTGGCAAGCGAAACCGCCGATCTCGAGGTTTCGCGGCCCCATTCCGACTGGTCCGAGCAGGACCCGGACAGCTGGTGGGTGGCCTGCGAAGCGGTGCTCGACAAGCTCGCAACCACCCACAAGGCGGCGGTTTCCGGCGTGCGCGGCATCGGCCTCTCCGGCCACATGCACGGCGCCACGCTGATCGATGCGGCCGACAAGCCGCTGCGCCCCTGCATCCTGTGGAACGACGTGCGCTCGGCCAAGGAAGCGGCGGAACTCGACGCCAAGCCGGGCTTCCGCGCCATCACCGGCAACATCGTCTTCCCCGGCTTCACTGCGCCCAAGCTCGTCTGGGTGGCGCGCCACGAGCCCGAGGTCTTCGCCAAGGTCGCCAAGGTGCTGCTGCCCAAGGACTACGTCCGGCTGAAGCTGACCGGCGACTACGCCTCCGACATGTCGGATTCGGCCGGCACCGCATGGCTCGACGTCGCCAAGCGCGACTGGAGCGACGAACTGCTGGCGGCGACCAAGCTCACCCGCGCCAACATGCCGAAGCTCTACGAGGGCTCGGCGGCGACCGGCGCGCTGCGCCCGGAACTCGCCAAGCGCTGGGGCATGGCGGCGACCGTCGTGGTTGCCGGCGGCGGCGGCGACAATGCGGCCTCCGCCTGCGGCGTCGGCGTAGTCAGGCCGGGCACCGCCTTCGTCTCGCTCGGCACCTCGGGCGTGCTCTTCGTCTCCAACGCGCGCTTCTCGCCCGACCCGGCGACCGCCGTCCACGCCTTCTGCCATGCCGTGCCCGACACCTGGCACCAGATGGGCGTGATCCTGTCGGCGGCCGGCGCGCTCGAATGGCTGGCCGACGTGTTCTCGACCACCGCCGCCGAACTGACCCGGCCGCTGGAGAACGACAAGAGCGGCCCCGGCGACGTGATCTTCCTGCCCTATCTCGGCGGCGAGCGCACGCCCCACAACGATGCCGCCATCCGCGGCAGCTTCGCCGGCCTGAGCTATGCCACCGACAAGACGGCGCTCACCCGCGCGGTGCTGGAAGGCGTCGCCTTCGCCTTCGCCGACAGCCTGAGGGCGCTGACCCAGGCCGGCGCCAGCGTCGAGCGGGCGCTCGCGGTGGGCGGCGGCTCGCGCTCCAAGAAGTGGCTGCGCATCATCGCCAACGCCCTCAACATCATCATCGACGTGCCGGAGGAGGGCGATTTCGGCGCCGGCCTCGGCGCGGCGCGCCTCGGCCTGATCGCGGCCGAGAACGCCGATCCTTTCGCGGTGTGTGCCCAGCCGGCCATCCGCGAGACGATCGAACCCGATCCCGAACTGGTTCCGGCCTACGCTGCGGCCTACGCGACGTACCGGAAGCTCTACCCGGCAGTTAAGGAGGCCATGCCCAGATGAGTGCCCGTTTCTTCAACCAGGAAAAGCCGATCAAGTTCGCCGGTGGCAAGGCCGGCGATGGCCTTGCCTACCGCTGGTACGATCCCAACAAGAAGGTTCTCGGCAAGCGCATGGAGGACCACCTGCGCTTCGCCGTCGCCTACTGGCACTCCTTCGCCTGGGACGGCCGCGACATGTTCGGCGGCGAGACGTTCATGCGCCAGTGGATGCACATGAGCGACGAGATGGAGGCAGCCAAGCTGAAGGCCGACGTCGCCTTCGAGATGTTCCGCCTGCTCGGCGTTCCCTTCTTCACCTTCCACGACCGCGACATCGCGCCGGAAGGCAAGACGCTGGCCGAATCCAACCGCAACGTGCGGGCGATCGGCGAGATCTTCGCCAGGAAGATGGAGAAGTCCAAGGTCAAGGTGCTGTGGGGCACCGCCAACATGTTCTCCAACCGCCGCTACATGGCGGGGGCGGCGACCAACCCGGACCCGGACGTCTTCGCCTATGCCGCGGCGCAGGTGAAGAACGCGCTCGAGCTCACCCATGAGCTGGGCGGCGCCAACTACGTCCTGTGGGGCGGCCGCGAGGGCTACGAGACGCTGCTCAACACCAGCCTCGGCCAGGAGTTCGACCAGCTTGGCCGCTTCCTGACCATGGTCGTCGAGCACAAGAACAAGATCGGCTTCAAGGGCACCATCCTGATCGAGCCCAAGCCGAAGGAGCCGACCAAGCACCAGTACGACTTCGACGTCGCCTCGATCTGGGGGATGTTGCAGCAGTTCGGCCTGGAGAAGGACGTCAAGATCAATATCGAGCAGAACCACGCCATCCTCGCCGGCCATACCTTCGAGCACGAGCTGGCGCTCGCCGGCGCGCTCGGCATCCTCGGTTCCATCGACATCAACCGCGGCGACTACCAGCTCGGCTGGGACACCGACCAGTTCGCCATGAACGTGCCGGAGATGGCGCTGGCCGCCTACTACATCCTCAAGGCGGGCGGGCTCGGCACCGGCGGCTACAACTTCGACGCCAAGATCCGCCGCCAGTCGCTCGATCCGGACGATCTGCTGATCGCCCATGTCGGCTCGATCGACGCCTGCGCCCGCGGCCTGCTGGTCGCCGAGAGGATCATCGCCGACGGCACCTTCGATGCCTTCGTCGCCGACCGCTACGCCGGCTGGAAGGGCAAGGAAGGCAAGGCGATCCTGGCCGGCAAGCGCTCGCTCGACGACCTGGCGGACTATGTCCACAAGAAGGATCTCGAGCCGCAGCCGAAGAGCGGCAAGCAGGAGTATCTGGAGTCGCTGATCAACAGCTATCTGTGACGGCGCAAAGAACAGGATGACGTCGGCTGACGCCGGTCCTCGCTTTCGCGGGGACCGTGCGTTGGGCAAGGCGCCCCAGAACAATCAGGGAGGCAATAATGAAAACCATGAAGGGTCCGGCGATCTTCCTCGCCCAGTTCGCCGGCGATGCGGCGCCGTTCAACACGCTTGCCGGCATGGCCAAATGGGCCGCCGGCCTCGGCTACAAGGGCGTGCAGATCCCAAGCTGGGACGGCCGCCTGATCGACGTCAAGAAGGCGGCGTCGAGCAAGACCTACTGCGACGAGGTGAAGGGCATCTGCGCCGACGCCGGCGTCGAGATCACCGAGCTTGCCTCGCACCTGCAGGGCCAGCTCGTCGCGGTCAACCCGATCTACGATGCCGCCTTCGACGGCTTCGCCGCGCCGGACGTGCGCGGCAACCCCAAGGCGCGGCAGAAATGGGCGGTCGACCAGGTCAAGGCGACGATCAAGGCCTGCGCCAATCTCGGCCTGCCGTCGATGCCGACCTTCTCCGGCGCCTTCGTCTGGCCGTTCATGTATCCGTGGCCGCAGCGCCCGGCAGGTCTGGTCGAGACCGCCTTCGACGAGCTGGCCAAGCGTTGGAAGCCGATCTTCGACTATGCCGACGGCCTCGGCGTCGATGTCGCCTTCGAGCTGCACCCGGGTGAGGACCTGCACGACGGCATCTCGTTCGAGATGCTGCTGGAACGGGTCGGCAACCACCCGCGCTGCGGTATCAACTACGATCCCTCGCACTTCGTGCTGCAGCAGCTCGATTATCTCGAGTTCATCGACTTCTACCACGAGCGCATCTACGCCTATCACGTCAAGGACGCGGAATTTAACCCGACCGGCAAGCAGGGCGCCTATGGCGGCTTCCAGCCGTGGGTCAAGCGCGCCGGCCGCTTCCGCTCGCTCGGCGACGGCCAGGTCGATTTCTCCGGCATCTTCTCCAAGCTCGCCGAATACGACTACGACCGCTGGGCGGTGCTCGAATGGGAATGCTGCCTCAAGCACCCGGAGCAGGGGGCGGCCGAGGGCGCGCCCTTCATCGCCGCGCACATCATCCGCGTGACTGAGAAGGCTTTCGACGACTTCGCCGCCAGCGGCGTCGACCAGAAGGCCAACCGCAAGATGCTCGGCATCTAGCAAGCAGGAGGCAAGCACTCAGATGGTCGAAGGACGCAGCGATACCAAAAGCGGCGGACGGATTCGGCTGGGCATGGTCGGCGGTGGCCACGGCGCCTTCATCGGCGCCGTCCACCGCATCGCCGCGCGCATGGACGACAATTACGAGGTGGTCGCCGGTGCGCTCTCCTCGCAGCGCCAGCGCGCGATCGAATCGGCCCTGGAAATCGGCATTGCCCGCGATCGCGCCTATGGCGATTTCGAGGAGATGGCGAGGGCCGAGGCCAAGCGCAAGGACGGCATCGAGGCGGTGGCGATCGTCACGCCCAACTACATGCATGCGGCGCCGATCAAGGCCTTCCTCAAGGCCGGCATTCACGTCATCTGCGACAAGCCGCTGACCATGTCGGTCACCGAGGCCAAGGATCTGGTGCGGGCGGTGAAGCGCTCGGGCAAGATCTTCGCGCTGACCCACAACTACACCGGCTATCCGATGATCCGCCAGGCCCGCGCGATGGTGGCCGCCGGCGAACTGGGCGAGCTTCGCCAGGTCCAGGCCGAATACGCGCAGGACTGGCTGAGCGAGCGGCTGGAGGCGACCGGCCAGAAGCAGGCCGACTGGCGCACCGACCCCAAGCGGGCCGGCGCCGGCGCGCTCGGCGACATCGCCACCCACGCCTACAACCTTGCCTGCTTCGTCACCGGCCTTGAGCTCGACTCGCTGTCGGCGGACCTGACGACCTTCGTCAAGGGCCGCAAGCTCGACGACAACGACAACATCCTGTTGCGCTGGAAGGGCGGCGCCAAGGGCATGTTGTGGGCGAGCCAGGTGGCCCCCGGCAACGAGAACAACCTGTCGCTCAGGGTCTATGGCTCGAAGGGCGGGCTGGCATGGCGGCAGGAGGACCCGAACTACCTGTGGTTCACTCCCTTCGGCCAGCCGACCAGGCTGATCACCCGCTCGGGCTCCGGCGCGAGCCCCGAGGCCGCGCGCGTGTCGCGCACGCCCTCCGGCCACCCGGAAGGCTATCTGGAAGGCTTCGCCAACATCTATGCCGAGATCGCCCGCGCCATCCGCGCCGCGCGCACGGACGGGGACCCGGCACCGGAAGTGACCTTCCCGACGGTCGAGGACGGCCTTGCCGGCATGCAGTTCATCGATGCGGCGCTGAAGTCGAGCGCCAAGGGTGGCGGCTGGGTCAAGGTCTAGCCTTGCCCCTGATCGCGGGGCACTGAAGCGCGGTACACGTCCCCTCTCCCCGCCGGGAAGAGGGGACGATCGCAGCGTGCGCTGCCGACCTCAGGCAGGCGCGTACCAGGCGACCACGTTGCCGTTGGCGAAGCTGCGCACCTTGGTCCGCTTCAGCCACAGCGGGCCGGGCACGCCTTCGAACATGGTACGGCCGCTCCCCAGGATCACCGGCTTGACCACGACCTGGTACTCGTCGATGAGGCCGGCCGGCGCGAGCTGGGCGACGATCGTTCCGCTGCCAAACATCGCCATGTCCTCGCCGGTCTCCTGCTTCAGGCGGCGGATGGCGGTGACCGGATCCTCGGCGACGAGCCGCGTGTTGTTCCATGTCGCCGTCTTCAGCGTCCGCGAGAAGACGATCTTGGCCAAGGCGTTCATCCGCTCGGCGACGACCGGATCGTTCTGTCGTGCCATCTCGGTCGGCCAGTAGCGCGTCATCAGCTCGTAGGTAATGCGGCCGAAGACCAGAGCGCCTCCGCCGCGGGCATTGTCCTCGACGAAGTCGCTCCATTCCGGGTCGGGATCGCCGGCATGGGCCCAGCGCATGTCGCCGCGGGCATCCTGGATGTAGCCATCGAGGGAGACGTGGTTGAAGACGATGAGCTTGCGCATGTTCGCCTCCGCCTCAGCCCTGTTCCGACCAAACCGGCCGGACCTCGACGATGCCGTGGCCGGTCGCCGGGCAGCGCGCCGCCCAGGCGACCGCCGTATCCATGTCCGCCACGTCGATGATGTAGACGCCGCCGATCTGCTCCTTGGTTTCCGTGAAGGGACCGTCGATGCACCTGCGTCTTGCCGTCGACCGAGCGCACCGTCTTGGCGGCGGTGCGCGGCTGCAGCCGGCTCCAGCCGACGACGACGCCGGCCTTGGTCAGCGCCTCGGTGTAGGCGGCGTAGGCGGCAAGCCCGCGCTGCTGCTCCTCCGGGCTGAGCCGGGGGAAGGCGGTCTCGTCGATGTGAAGCATGAGCATGTACTGCATGGGCGTCGGTCTCCATCCTGGCGGCAGGGCAAGCCCTTCGCGCCGCTGACCTGATGACGAGCGGCGGACGGCGGTTTCGACAGGGGCGCGAAGAATTTCAGCCGCGTGCCGCAGCCGAGGCCGCCTGCCGGCGCTCCAGCGCCTCCGCCGGCCACTGCGTCTTCATGTCGTAGAACTCTTCGAAGGCCGGCACGTCCGCCGGCAGTCCCACCCAGGGCAGCTTCGAGCGCGTGAAGATGTGGACGTCGGGCGTGATCGCCGTCGGGTCGTCGAGCGTGGCGACACGCACGAAGCGGAGATACGGCCGGCGGCCATAGTCGCTCCACACCGCGACCTTGCACTCGGGGCAGCGGTAGATGTCGTGCGGCCGGCCGCTGTCGGTCGGCATCGCCACCGGCTCCGGCGCGCCGGCGGTGATCTCGATGCGGTCGGTCTCGTAGAGCGCATTGATGGCGAAGGCGCCGCCGGTCTGCTTCTGGCAGTCGCGGCAGTGGCAGCAATGGACGAACATCGGGGCGGAGGCGAGCCGGAAGCGCACCGCGCCGCACGAGCATCCGCCTTCAAACGACTCAGCCATCTGACTTTTCCTTCTCGGTCTCCGGCGCGGGCAGCACGGCGGCGGGCAGCGCCAGCGGATCGTAGTTTCCCGGCCGTGCCCGCCGAATGTAGCGCACCAGCACCGGCACGAAGAACAGCAGGATCGCCAGCTTGGCGATGGCGATGAGCGGCCCGCCCCAGGTGAAGAGCAGCAGGAAGGCGACGGCGATCATGACGAAGATGAAGACCGAAATGGCGACATTGCCGATGAAGCCGCCGACGCTGTTGCCCTGGCGGTAGACGACATCCTTGCCGCGCGCCGCCAGCCGCCGGTGCAGCTCGGTCAGGAAGGCGACATATTCGGCGTTGTGCTCGGCGAAATCGGCGAAGCCGCGATAGTCGGCGTTGAACAGCTCGGCCATGCCGCCGGCCTTGAAGATGATCTGCGCGCGATAGCGGTTGGTGGCGACGCGCGTCGGCGCGAAGGCGAGCCGCACCTCGGCGATGCCGTCGTAGAAGACGCCATCGGTCTTGCCGCCGTCCTCCTCCCAGGTGAGCGCGTCCTCGGTCAGCCGATAGGTGCGCGGCTTGACGAAGGCGTTTGCCCGCAGCCGGTAAACGGTGGGGTCGATCGTCGTGCTCATCCGCCGTTGGGGGCGAGGTCCGGGTTGGGCGTGTAGCCAGGGCCGATGGTCAGCGGCTTGCTCGCCAGCACCGACTGGTCGAGATCGGAGTGGAACTTCTTGTCGATTGCCTCGATCTCCTTGCCGTCGGCGCCGATCAGGCGGACGGTGACGTCGTAGTCGACGTTCGCCTTGATGCCGGAGAGCGCGTCGGTGATGAAGGAATATTCCCGGCGGTTCGCCGTCACCGCCTTGCTGATCACGATCGGCGGTCCGCCGGACGGGTTCTCGAAGGTCGCCTCGATCTGCGCATTCTCGGGAAGCGTGCGCAGCGGCGCCGCGATGAAACCCTCATAGGCCTCGGACAGGCGGTAGTTGAAGATGAAGCCGCCGCCGGAGATGTCGAGATAGGGCCCTTTCTGCGAGCAGCCGGCGAGCCCCAGGACGGCCGCCAACGCCAGTCCCCTGAACGCCTTGCCAAGCATCATTGCGGCGCTCCTTCTGCCTTGCCGTGAGGCACCCCCTGGCCATCGCAATAGGCGATCCCGGCCTTTCCGGCAATTGCCCCGGCGCGGCCCGAGGCTTGTCGCCGTGGCACAAACACTGCAATCCTCCCCGTTGGGCGATGAAGGAGCTGTGCCATGACCAGCGTGGCCGCCGCGGCGGCGATTCCCATATTTGCCGCACCCTATGCGCCCGACGACGGCGCGCTGATCCGCGCCTTCATCGGCGAGACGCGCCTCGACGCGGCCGCCGAACAGCGCATCGACCAGCGCGCCGGCGGCCTCATCACGGCGATCCGCGATGCGGCCGGTGGCATCGGCGAGCTCGAGGACTTCCTGCGCGAGTTCGCGCTCTCGACCCGCGAGGGCCTGGCACTGATGGTGCTCGCCGAGGCGCTGCTGCGCGTGCCCGACGCGGCGACCCAGGGCAGGCTGATCGAGGACAAGATCGGCAGCGGCGACTGGAGCGAGCACTCTGGCCGCGGCGGCAAGCCGTTCGTCACCGCCTCGATCTGGGCGCTCGGCCTGACCTCCCGCATCGTCTATCCCGGCGACACGCCGGAGCGCTTGGTTGCGGGCGTGGTCAGCCGCCTCGGCAAGCCGGCGGTCCGCATCGCCACCCGCCAGGCCATGCGCATCCTCGGCCACCATTTCGTGCTCGGCGAGACCATTGGCGAGGCGCTCAGCCGGGCGCGGGCGATGGAGAAGCGCGGCTACCGCCATTCCTTCGACATGCTCGGCGAGGGGGCGCGCACCGCCGCCGATGCGACACGCTATTTCGAGGCCTATGCCGGTGCCATCGCCGCCATCGGCAAGGCCGCCGGCAAGGGCGCGCTGCCCGACCGGCCGGGCATCTCGGTCAAGCTGTCGGCGCTCCACCCGCGCTACGAGGCGGTGAAGCGCGACCGTGTGCTCAAGGAGCTGGCGCCGCGCCTGCTCGACCTTGCCCGGGCGGCCAAGGCGCACGACCTCAACCTGACCGTCGATGCGGAGGAGGCCGACCGGCTCGAACTGTCGCTGGAGGTGGTGGCGGCGGTGCTCGCCGACCCGTCGCTCGCCGGCTGGGACGGCTTCGGCCTGGCGATCCAGGCCTATCTCAAGCGCGCCGCCGCGGTGGTCGACTGGACGGGCGAGATCGCCGCGGCGCTCGGCCGGCGGCTGATGGTCCGCCTGGTCAAGGGCGCCTATTGGGACACCGAGGTGAAGCGCACCCAGGAGCGCGGGCTTGCCGACTATCCGGTGTTCACCCGCAAGCCGGCGACCGACCAGTCCTATCTCGCCTGCGCCCACCGGCTGCTCAAGCTCCGCCCGCGCATCTACCCGCAATTCGCCAGCCACAATGCCCTGACCGTCGCCTCGGTGGTGGAGATGGCCGGCGGCCCCTCCGGCTATGAGTTCCAGCGCCTGCACGGCATGGGCGAGTCGCTGTTCACGGCACTGCGCGCTGAGGAACCCGCCATCGCTTGCCGCATCTATGCGCCGGTCGGCGGCCACCGCGACCTGCTCGCCTATCTCGTGCGCCGGCTTCTGGAGAACGGCGCCAACTCCTCCTTCGTCTCCGTGGTCGGCGATACCGACGTGCCGGTGGAGAGCCTGCTCAGGCGGCCGGCGGTCCTCCTCGACGGCGGCAGCCGCGTCCGCCACAGCCGCGTGCCGCTGCCGCGCGACCTCTACGCGCCGGCGCGAAAGAACTCCTCCGGCCTCGAATTCGGTAGCGCCGCCGACCTTGGCGCGCTTCTCTCCGGCATAGCCAAGGCAGGGGACGCGCCCGTTGCGGCCCATCCCCTGATCGCCGCCGGCAAGGCCAAGGGGTCGGCCCGGCCCGTCGTCAGCCCCGCCGACGGAAAGACCAGCGTCGGCAGCGTGGTGGAGCTGCCGCTTGAATCGATCGATGAGGTCATGGCGGCGGCCAAAGGCGGCTTCGCGGCCTGGTCGCGTGTGCCGGTGGCCGAGCGCGCCGACGCGCTCGACCGGCTCGCCGACGCAATTGAAGGCGAACGCGACGCGCTGGTGGCGCTGATGGCCCGCGAGGGCGGCAAGACGCTGAACGACGGCATCGCCGAGGTGCGCGAGGCGGCCGACTTCTGCCGCTACTATGCAGCCCAAGCGCGCCGCCTCTTCGCGCCGGAGGTGATGCCCGGACCGACCGGCGAAAGCGACCGGTTGATCCGGCGCGGGCGCGGCGTCTTCATCTGCATCTCGCCGTGGAACTTCCCGCTCGCCATCTTCCTCGGCCAGGCGGTGGCGGCGCTCGCCGCCGGCAATGCGGTCATCGCCAAGCCGGCCGAGCAGACGCCGCTTGTCGCATCCTTGGCCTTCGCGCTTCTGCACAAGGCCGGTGTGCCCGTGGCCGCGGCACAGCTTGCGCCGGGTGACGGCAAGGTCGGCGCCGCCTTGGTCGCGCATCCCGACGTGGCCGGGGTCGCCTTCACCGGCTCGACCGAGGTCGCCTGGGCGATCAACCGCACGCTCGCCGCCAAGAAGGGCCCGATCGTGCCGCTCATCGCCGAGACCGGCGGCATCAACGCCCTGATCGCCGATGCCACCGCTCTGCCCGAGCAGGTCACCGACGACGTCATCACCTCGGCCTTCCGCTCGGCCGGCCAGCGCTGTTCGGCGCTGCGTCTGCTCTGCCTTCAGGCGGATGTCGCCGACCGCCTGCTGGAGATGATCGTCGGGCGCCGCCGGCGAGCTCACCCTCGGCAACCCAAGCGACCCGGCGACCGATATCGGCCCGGTGATCGACGGCGAGGCCAAGGCCAATCTCGACGCCCATGTCGCCGCCATGCGCGCCGCGCCCTACGCCACCATCCGCTACGCCGGCACGGCGCCGCAGACCGGCACCTTCGTCGCGCCGCACATCATCGAGCTGGATTCGCCCAGCGCGCCTCGACGCGCGAGGTGTTCGGGCCGATCCTGCATGTGGTGCGCTGGAAGCCGCGCGAGCGCGACAAGCTGATCGCTGCCATCGCCGCCAGCGGCTACGGCCTCACGCTCGGCATCCACAGCCGCATCGACGAGACCGTGGAGGCGATCGTCGATGCGCTTCCGGTCGGCAACGTCTACGTCAACCGCAACATGATCGGCGCGGTGGTCGGCACCCAGCCCTTCGGCGGCTCCGGCCTGTCCGGCACCGGCCCCAAGGCGGGCGGACCGGACTATCTCAGCCGCTTCGCATTGGAGCAGGTGGTCTCGGTCAACACCGCCGCTGCTGGCGGCAATGCCTCGCTGATCGCCATGGAGGACGACTGACATGCACCGCTGCGCGATCCTCGACGACTACCAGAACGTCGCTTTGTCCCTGGCCAATTGGGCGTCGCTCGACCCCGACGTCGAGATCGTCGTCTTCAACCGCCATATCGATGGGCGCGCCGCGCTCACCGCCGCGCTCGCCGATTTCGACATCGTCGTCGCCATGCGCGAGCGCACCGTGTTCGACGCCGCGCTGCTGGCCGACCTGCCGCACCTGCGCCTGCTGGTCACCACCGGCATGCGCAACGCCGCCATCGACGTCGCCGCGGCGGAGCGCCAAGGCATTATCGTCTGCGGCACCCACGGCGTCGCGGGATCGACCGCGCAGCTCACCTGGGCACTGATCCTGGCGCTCGCCCGCAACATCCCCGCCGAGGTTGCGGATTTCCGTGGGCGTGGCGACTGGCAGACGCGGATGTCCATCGACCTCACCGACAAGCGTCTTGGCCTGGTCGGCCTCGGCCGGCTCGGCACGCGTGTGGCGCGCGTCGGCGTCGATTTCGAGATGGAGGTTGCCGCCTGGAGCCCCAACCTCACCGACGAACGCGCCGCCGAGGCCGGCGCCAAGCGCATCGCGACGCTCGCCGAGCTGCTGGCAACCGCCGACGTCGTCTCGCTCCATGTGCCGCTCAACCAGGGCACACGCGGCCTGATCGGCGCCGCGGAGCTTGCTCTGATGAAGCCGACGGCCTTTCTGGTCAACACCTCGCGCGGGCCGCTTGTCGATGAGGGCGCGCTCGTCGATGCGCTCGCCCATGGACGGCTGGCGGGAGCCGGTCTCGACGTGTACGACGAGGAGCCGCTGCCCAGGGACCACCCGCTGCGCCGCGCCGAGCGCCTGATCGCGACGCCGCATATCGGTTACGTCACCGACGCGACCTATCGTGTCTTTTATCGCGACGCGGTCGAGGACATCGCCGCCTGGCTCAAGGGCGAGCCGGTGCGGCAGATCGCGCCGGCATGAAGCTGTAACGTATTGCGTTATATAACGAGAGGCGTTACAAGCGGCCATGATCCACAGCTTCCGCGATCCCGAAACGGAACGCATCTGGTCGGGTCTGAGGAGCCGCCACCTGCCATCGGACATCCAGGCGGTGGCGCTGCGCAAGCTGCGCATGATCAATCAGGCGCGGTCGCTTTCGGATTTGCGCGTTCCACCGGGAAACCGGTTGGAGCGGTTGGGTGCCGATCGGGCCGGGCAGCACAGCATCCGGATCAACGATCAGTGGCGCATCTGCTTCGAGTGGCGTGACGGAGGAGCGAGGAATGTCGAAATCGTCGACTACCACACATGACCGGGACCTTCTGCCCAATCCCCATCCGGGCGAAATTCTCCTTGAGGATTTCCTCAAGCCCATGGGGGTCAGCCAGAACGCGCTCGCCCGCGCCGTCCATGTGCCACCTCGTCGGATCAACGAGATCGTGCTGGGCAAGCGCGACGTGACCGCCGATACCGACCTTCGGCTGGCGCGCTTCTTCGGCGTGTCGGAAGGCTTCTTCCTCGGCCTGCAAACCGACTTCGACCTGATGGAACGACGCCGGCAGATCGAACCCGACCTCAAATCCATCGAACCGAGGGCAGCCTGAGCATGACCGACAAGGTCTTTCTCTCGCGCGCCATCGACCAGGGCAGGGGGGCCGCGCCCGCCGATCTGGTGATCAAGAATGTCGGCCTGCTCGACATCGTCTATGGCGGCGTCACGGTGACCGACATCGCCATATGCGGCGACCGCATCGTCGGCACCTATGCGACCTACGCGGGCACGCGCGAGATCGACGGCAGCGGCCTCTTCGCCGTCCCCGGCTTCATCGACACCCACCTCCATGTCGAATCTTCGCTGGTCACGCCGCAGGAGTTCGACCGCTGCGTGCTGCCCCACGGCGTCACCACCGCCATCTGCGATCCGCACGAGATCGCCAACGTGCTTGGCCTGGAAGGCATCCGCTTCTTCCTCGATTCGGCCGAGACGACCATCATGGACCTGCGCGTGCAGCTCTCCTCCTGCGTGCCGGCGACCACTTTCGAGACGTCGGGCGCCGAGCTGCTGGCGAAGGACCTGCTGCCGCTGGCCTCGCATCCCAAGGTGATCGGCCTCGCCGAGTTCATGAACTTCCCCGGCGTGCTGGCGAGCCGCGACGACGTGCTCGACAAGCTGGTCGCCTTCCAGGACGGCCACATCGACGGCCACGCGCCGCTGGTGCGCGGCTACGACTTGAACGGCTATCTCGCCGCGCGCATCCGCACCGATCACGAGACGACGATCGCTGCGGACGGCCGCGAGAAGCTGAAGAAGGGGCTGGCCGTGCTCATCCGCGAGGGCTCGGTGACCAAGGACCTGCACGCGCTGGCCGAAATCCTCGACGAGCATTCGTCGAGCATGTGCTGCCTGTGCACCGACGACCGCAACCCGCTCGACATCGCCGAGGAGGGGCACCTCGACTACATGGTGCGCACGCTGATTGCCCTCGGCCGGCCGCTGCATCACGTCTATCGCGCCGCGAGCTGGTCGGCGGCCAATGCCTTCGGCCTCAAGGACCGCGGCATGATCGCGCCCGGCCGCCGCGCCGACATCGTTCTGGTCGGCGACCTCGCTGCGTGCTCCGTGAAGACGGTGATCTCCGCCGGCCGCGTGGTCGACGATGCGCTCTTCGCCACGCGCCGCAGCATAGCCCCGGTCGGCCTCGACAGCGTCAAGGTGCGCGAGATCGCGCCGGCCGATTTCCGCATCCCCGGTGCCGCCGCCGAACTCGCGATGATCGGCGTCGCGCCCGGCCGTGTGGTCACCGACCATGTGCGCAAGATGGTGCCGTCCAGGGGCAACGAGCGCGTCGCCGATCCGGCCAACGACATCGCCAAGGTGGCGGTCATCGAGCGCCACGGCAAGGACGGCTCGATCGGCCGCGCCTTCGTCACCGGCTTTGGCATGAAGCGCGGCGCGATTGCCTCGTCGGTCGGCCACGACAGCCACAATATCTGCGTCGTCGGCATGGATGATGACGACATGGCGATTGCGGTCAACCGGCTGCGCGAGATCGGTGGTGGCTTTGCTGTGGCGGATGGCGGCAGGGTGGTGGCCGAGCTGGCGCTGCCCCTAGCCGGCCTGATGAGTCTCGAGCCCTTCGAGGCGGTTCACGCTGGTCTGATGCCGCTCCGCCGCGCGGCGACCGATCTCGGCTGCACGCTGCCGGAACCATTCCTCCAGGTTGCTTTCCTGCCACTCCCGGTCATTCCGCACATGAAGATCACCAATTTCGGGCTCTTCGACGTCGACCGCTTCGAGTTGGTGAAGGAATGACATATCGGAGTTGACGAGGGGCAACGGCGCGGCCTCGGCCACCGGCGCATCGGCCGCTGCGGCGATGCCGTGCTCTGCCGGCACCGGCACGCGGCCGCGCTGCAGCAGGTAGACGGTGAGGAGGGTGAAGCCGACGGCGATGGCGATCGGCAGCGCCTCCGGCCCGAACAGGTCGACCAGGTAGCCGACCGGCGTCGAGCCGACGATCGAGCCGGCCGAATAGGCCATGGCGAAGCCGGTGGAGATCACGGCGAGCTTCTGGCCGCGGAAGTCCTGGCCGATGAGCACGACGCCCAGCGTATAGATGCCGGAGATGGTGCCGCCGGCCAGGAACAGCACCGGCTCGGCCATCAGTGTGTGGCCCATCGCCAGCGGCAGGGCAAAGCTGGCGAGCGCCGCCACCACCGAGCAGAGGAGCAGCGTGATGGTGCGGCCATAGCGGTCGGCCATCCAGCCGAGGCCGACCACCAGTACCGCTTCGCCCAGGCTGAAGACCGCCACCAGCCGCGCCGCTTCCGCGTCGCCGAGGCCGTGGGCAAGGCCGTAGAGCGGCAGCAGGCTCTGCATCGCCGTCTCGCCGATGCCGCCGAGAAAGCCGGCGACGATCAGCCCGCCGGCCGCCGACAGAGCGAGCTTCAAGGTGTGGGCGTCGCCGTTGTCTTCTTCCTCTTCGGCTTCGCCCACCGCCGGGCGGATCATCAGCGCGATGAGGACGCCGGCCGCCAGCGGCGCCATGGCGACATAGAGCGGCAGATGTCCGGTGACGCCAACGCCGCCCAGCACCAGCGGGCCGATGAACTGGCAGGTGGCGTAGAGCGTGCCCGAGGCGCCGATGATGCGCCCGCGGTGGCGGTCGTCGACGACGCCGTTCAACCAGATTTCGGTGGTCGTCCATAGCGCCGCGAAGCAGGCGCCCATGACGAAGCGGGCGGCGAACCAGACGACGAGATTGTCGGCGACAAGGATCGCAGCGAAGGAGGCGAGCGAGATGGCGAACATCGCCGCCACGATCCAGCGCACGCCGAAGCGAGCGATGAGCCGCGGCAGGATTGGCCCGACCACCAGGATGCCGGCACCGGCGAGCGAGGCGTTGAGGCCGATCAGCCAGGTCGACAGCCCATGCTTCTCCAGCGCCAGCGAGAAGAAGGGATAGGAATAGCCGTAGAGCAGCGCTTCGGCGCCGATCAGCGACAGGACGCCGGCGACCCGCCAGAGCTTCATGTCGAGAGCCCCGAAAGCCGTTCGTTCCCGCGAAGGCGGGAACCCGGGCAGGATTCGCCGCGGGGCAAGTCCGGCCTGGATGCCCGCCCGGAGGCGGGCGTGAACGGAGTGGTTTGGCGCACGCTGGTGCCTAGATCATGCACTGCGGTTCGGCGCACCAGCAGCTTTTGCCTTCCGGCACCAGGTTGAAAGTGCGGTAGTCGGCGGTGATCTCCTCGCCCGGTGCGATGTCGCGCGTCGCATAGACGTAGAGCTGGTCCTCGACGCGCGCGTTCGGACGGCACGAGTGGTTGAGGTAGTCGACGCCCTCCGGCTCCCACATTGGCAGCAGGCAGAGCAGCTTTGTGCCCTCGAGCTTCAGGTGCACCGACTGGCGCCACCAGTAGTCGTCGAGCTTGTCCTTCTCGGTGAGGTCGACAACCACCGACTTGCCGTCGAAGAAGCCGATCAGGCTGTCCTTCGGGATCGGCCCGGTCGCATAGATCGCCTTGTGATCCTCGGAGATCTCGCGCACCTCGAGGAAATCGAAGTTGGTGTAGCTCATGCCGCGAACCCTTCCGCGTCGAACGCCCCTTCGAGCAAGGGCACCCCGCCTGACTGCCCGTCCCGTCCGGGCACGTAGGGTTGTCCGTCAAAAAGGTTAGCCGACCATTTCTCGGTCAGGCGCTGGGCATAGATCACCGGCATCTCGTGGACGTGCGGGCACTTCTCCAGTTCCGCGAAGACCGGATCGTTGTGGGCGGCGATCCAGTGCCGGCGGTCGTCGGAGAGATGCACGCCGCGCGACGGGTCGCGGGCGACGCGGCTGTAGTTGGTGATCGTCGTCGCCGACATGTTCTGCCAGGCGATGACGCACTTCTTGAAGAGCAGCTCGACCGCGTCGCGGTCGTGGACCATCTCGTGCGGCGCGCGCCCCCAGGCCTTGATCGCCTGGTCGTGCACCAGCCGGGCGAAGGCGAAGGCGTCCGAGGTGGTGTTGACGGCGGTGAAGGGGGCGCTCAGCGAGGGATCGTAGAGCGGGTCCTTGGGGTCGCCGGCGTGGCGAGAGAAGGCGACCGAGAAGAACTCGTAGGCCGTCATCTGGCCGGTCACCGGGCAGATGACGTCGATGGCATGGGCGAGCGTCCTGCCGCCGATCAGCGCTGCCACGTCGTCCGTCTGGCCGGCCTCGCGCATCGCTTCGCCCAGCGCCTGGAGCTCCTCGGCCGCCGTCCGGTAGCGGGCTTCGTCATGGACCAGGAGGGCGAGGAAGCCGGTCTTGCGCTCTTCGGCGACCTCGCGCCGGAAGCGGGCGAAGGCCGCGGCATATTCGGCGCCGTTGCGGAAGTGGGCGACCAGGTAGCGGCCGAGCTTGAACTCGCGCCGGCCGGCGGAGCAGTGCAGGCCGTGATGCAGCCAGTCTTCGAAGACATCGGGTTTGGCCGCGTGGAACGGACACCGGCCGGCCGCAGCAGGGCCAACCCCCATGCCCGCGGGAGCACGGGCTTCCGCGAACGGCGCCGCGGGCGCCTCTGCGAGACTCATGACTGCCTCCTCGTACGCATACTCAACAAATACTTAACCGCCGCAGTGAGAAGTAGGCGGTGCAATTAACCGTTTGTCAACCAAAGGGAGGCCGACAGAAGCTGGCTCAGGGTCTTGAGACGGAGAAATTATCCTTTTGGAACTAAGCGTTAACCATAGGAAAGAAGAGTCGTTCTAAGTCCACCGGGACGGGGCGCCATGCGGCGGTCCCGAACGGCAGTCACGACCGGGCCGCTCCGCCAAGTAGAAATTCGGCAGAAACGCTGAATAGAATGGATCGATGCGGAGCGAATTGCAGCTGCAACCCAGAATAGGGAACGCAACCTCCAGATATGCTCATCGGCGCATGCGCCACACAGCTTAAGCAGCCGTAAACAAACCCATTAAAACTATTGCAATGTCAGCTTGCCACGGTGCCTGTTCAATCGGTGGCATCACGGGAAGCTCAGCCATGGCAAAGGCACTGACCGGCCGGATCACGCTCAATCTTGTGGCGGGCATCGTCATCACCGTGCTGACCGTCGTGGTCACCATTTCGTGGATGGCCTACAAGCACAACCAGCAGGCCGCCCAGGGCACCCAGACCATGGTCGACGGCGGCCTCAAGGCGATGGGCAAGCGCCTGGCGCAGCTCGCCAACGACTACGGCTGGTGGGAAGAGGCCTACGATGCCTACGTCCGCAAGGACGAGGAATGGATCGACGCCAATGTCGGCACCGGCATCACCGACACCGACATCGCCGATCTTCTGGTGATCATTTCGCCCGCCGGCAAGGTCGATCACCAGTGGATCACCGACGCCACCAAGGACACCGTCGGCGAGATCATCTCGCCCGACGCGCTTGCCGCCATCCGCAAGGTCGCCGCCAGCCTGCCGGTCGAAAACCTTGCCGGCGTCAGCAGCATCTATGTCGACACGCCATCAGTGCCGATGATGATCGCCATCCAGCACCTGGCGCCGGTCTCCAAGGCTGCCGAGGTCAAGAACACCGACCTGCCGATCATCGTCTTCGGCCAGTACCTCGGCAAGAGCCGCCTGCACGATCTCGGCCGCTCCTTCCTGATCGACGACCTGCAGTTCGCCCGCAAGGACGAGCCGAGGCTCAGCCACGTTGCAGTGAGCGACATCACGGGCAAGGACGTCGGCGTGGTGGCGTGGACGCCGCCGACCCCTGGCAACGCGCTCCTGCGCAGCGCACTGCTGCCGGTCGGCATCGCGCTGACACTCTTCTGCGTGGTGGCGCTGACCACCGCCTTCGGCGCCCGCAAGATGGCGATCGCACTCACCGACAGCGAGCGCGAGGCGGTGACGGCGGCGCGCACCGACGCGATGACCAGTCTGATGAACCGCGCCGGCTTCACCGAGATGCTGGAGTCGGAGTCCCATGCCGAGGCCTGCCGCAACGGCACGCTGGCGGTCATCTATCTCGACGTCAACGGTTTCAAGACGGTCAATGATTCGATCGGCCACAACGGCGGCGATGCGCTGGTGCGGGCGCTGGCCACGCGCCTCGGCCGCGTGCTGCCGCCGGGGGCGACGCTCGCCCGCATCGGCGGCGACGAATTCGCCATCGCGCTGATCGCCGACAACGTCGTTGCCGCCACCTCGGCCGCGGCCGCCGCCGCGGCGCGCTCGCTCGACCAGCCCTTCACCATCTCCGGCTTCGAGTTCCACGTCACCGCCTCGGTCGGCTATGCGGTTGCCAGCGGGCGCGGCATCGAGCCCGGCGAACTGGTGCGCCGGGCCGACGTCGCCATGTATCACGCCAAGAACGGCGCCGAACGCGAGGCGGTCGCCTATCACGCGACGATGGAGACCGGCGCGCTCGAGCGCAAGCAGATCGAGGCGGGGCTCCGCCGCGCCATCGACAGCGGCAAGGAGCTCAGGGTCTGCTACCAGCCGATCGTGCGCGCCTCCGATCTGTCGATCGTTGGCTTCGAGGCGCTGGCCCGCTGGGAGTCGGCCGAGTTCGGCTCGGTCTCGCCGGCGGTGTTCATTCCCGTCGCCGAGGAGACCGGCCTGATCCACGACATCGGCCGCTTCGTCCTCGACCAGGCATGCCGTGATCTCATCCGCTGGCCGGGCTATCGCATGGCGATCAACGTCTCGCCGGCGCAGCTGCGCGACCCCAATTTCGCCAGTGACCTCGGCGCCATCGTCCGCAGCCACGGCCTCGCCCCCGATCGCTTCGAGCTGGAGCTGACCGAGGGCATCCTGGTCAACAACCCGACCATCGCCAAGCGCAAGCTGGCCATGCTCAAGGAATACGGCTTCACGCTCGCCCTCGACGATTTCGGCACCGGCTTCTCCTCGATCGGCTACCTCCGCCAGTTCCCCTTCGACATCCTCAAGGTGGACCGTTCGTTCGTGCGCGACATCGGCATGAACGCCGCCGCCAATGCGCTCATCCAGTCGCTGGTCTCGCTCGGCGATGCCCTCGGCCTCTCGGTGATTGCCGAAGGTATCGAGAACGAGGACCAGCTCAAGCTGCTGCGCCTCATCCAGTGCGAATTCGTCCAGGGCTTCATGATCAGCCGTCCGGTCGCGGCCGACGAGATCGATGACCTCATCGTGGCGGCCGAGGGACGCAACGGCGCCCCTCCCGGCGCCGGCCGGATGGTCGACCGCAGGGTGGCTGCCAAGACCTGAGCATCGGCAATAAGGGGTTGATTAACCAAGGTTAAGCCGCCGGCATCCGTATTTCATGCAAGCTTAACGCCCCTCGATCGAAGCTGCGCGCGATGACCTTTTCGCGCCGCGCTTTCCACAGCTTGCAGGTCGGGCGCCCGGATATCCGGTTTGCGCTCAGCATCGTATTGCCCGCGCTGATCATCCTCGCCGTCACCATCTCGACGCTGATCCTGGCGCTGAACGAGATCGCCAGCGAGGTCAACCGCACGGCGCTGTCGGTGACCGAGCACGTGGTCGAGGGCGCGGTCCAGGCAACACTGCGTCATATGGCCAATACCCATGGCGACTACGCCATCTGGGATGATGCCGCCCGCAAGCTCTACGGCAAGGTCGATCAGGGCTTCGTCGACGACTCGTTCGTCTCCTCGACGCAGGATCCGATCTTCTTCGACACCGCCTACCTGCTCGACCCGGACGGCACCACGGTGTTCGCCTACCGCGACGGCGCCGCCGTCACCACGCCGCCGGCGGAAGCTTTCGGACCATCATTGAGCCGGCTGCTGCAGGCGACGGCAGGCGCCAGCGGGACGGAGGCCCGCAGCGCGCTGGTGCAGGGCACCTGGGGACCGATGGTCATGGCGCTCGGGCCGGTCGTGCCGTTCTCCCAGGACATCCCCGTTCCGGAACACAAGCGGATCCTCATCCTTGCCAAGTCGCTGAACCAGAAGGCCATCAGCCAGCTGTCGCAGGACTACCTGATGCCGGGCTTGGCCCTGGCCACCCCTGCGGTGCTGGCGAGCGAGAAGGCTGCCATTCCGCTCATCGACGCGGATGGCAGGACCATCGCTGCCCTCACTTGGGAGGTGTCGATGCCCGGCAGCGAGGCACTGGCCCGGCTGAACCCGCGTGTGCTCGGCATGCTCGGCGCGCTCGCCATAACCATGCTGGCGCTGATCGCCGTCGCCGCGCGGGGCTTCGCGCGGCTGCACCGGGGCGAGGTGCTGGCGCGTCATGCCGCCACGCACGATGCGCTCAGCGGCCTGCCCAATCGCGCTGCCTTGCTCGGCCGCCTCCAGCGCGCCGTCGACGAACGCCACGGCGACGACAACCTCGCCCTTGTCTGCGTCGATCTCGATGGCATCGAAGAGGTCAACGATGCCTACGGCCACGACATCGGCGACCTGCTGCTGCGCAAGGTGGCTGCCGGCTTCCAGACCCTGACCGCCAAATGCTACCTGGTTCGCGTCGGCGGTGGAGAATTCGCCGTCGTCGTCGACAAGCCCCAGGCAACCGAGCGGGCCAACGAACTGGGCGAGCGGCTGGTTCGCTTCTTCGCCAAGCCCTTCGACATCGGCGGCCGCGTCATCTCCGTCGGCGCCAGCGTGGGCATTGTCCTGGTCGACCGCGGCGGCATCGCGGCGGAGGAGGTGATGCGTCGCGGTGACGTCGCCCTCTATCAGGCAAGGCAGGAAGGTCGCAATCGCGTCTGCATGTTCGACGACTCCATCGATTTGCAGCGCCGCAAGCGCCTCGAGATTTCCGGCTACCTACGGGGCGCGCTCGCCGTCGATGCGCTGACCATGTTCTATCAGCCGGTCTACGGCGCCCACGATGGCGCCATCATCAGCGCCGAGGCGCTGATCCGCTGGCCGCGCGGAGAGAATGTCAGGCCGATCTCGCCGGCCGAGTTCATTCCGATTGCCGAGGAGACCGGGGTGATCGACGAACTCGGCATGTGGACGCTGCGCCGTGCATGCCGGGACGCCGTCGCCTGGCCCGGCCTCAAGGTCTCGGTGAACGTCTCGCCGGCGCAGTTCTCGAACCCGAATCTCGCGGCATCCATCGCCGCCGTGCTCAAGGAGACCGGCTTCCCGGCCGAGCGCCTGGAGATCGAGGTGACGGAAACCTATCTCGTCGCCCATCCCGAGCAGGCACGGCGGGCGATCGATTCGATCCGCGCCCTCGGCATCACCGTGGCGCTCGATGACTTCGGCGTCGGCTATTCGAGCATCGGCTACCTGCGCAGCTTCGCCTTCGACAAGCTCAAGCTCGACCGCTCCCTGATCGCCGGCATCGACCGCGATCCACGCGCCCAGAAGCTGGTCCAGGCCACCATTGCCCTGGCCGACTCCCTTGACCTCACCGTCACGGCGGAGGGCGTCGAGACCGAGGAGGAGGCGGCGATCCTGAGGATCGCGGGCTGCGACGCCTTCCAGGGCTTCTTCTTCGGCCGGCCGGCGCCGGCCGCCGAGTTGACGGCACTGCTCGGCGTCGATGCCCGGCTCAGCGCCGCCGCCCGCCCGCGGCGCCTGGCCTGATCCCGGCCTGCGCTGGACATTCGCCGCCAGCGGGGCCAAGTGAACGACGGGCGCCGCTGCCTCCTGCGCGGCGCCAACCCTGTAGGCAAGATGACGATGACGCTGCCGGCCGACAGGCGACCCACAGAGAAGGTGGTCGCCGTGGCGCCGATGATGGACTGGACCGACCGGCACTGCCGCCTGTTCCACCGGCAGCTCACCCGCCGGGCGCTGCTCTATACCGAGATGGTCACCGCCGAGGCGGTCATCCACGGCGATCGCGAGCGGCTGATCGGCTATGCGCCGGCCGAGCATCCGGTCGCCGTCCAGCTCGGCGGCGCCGATCCGGCAAAACTCGCCGAGGCTGCGCGCATTGCCGCCGATTTCGGCTATGACGAGGTCAACCTCAACGTCGGCTGTCCCTCCGACCGCGTCCAGTCCGGCACCTTCGGCGCCTGCCTCATGCGCGATCCCCAGTTGGTCGGCGAGCTGGTGGCCGCCATGAAGGCGGCGGTCAGCGTGCCGGTCACCGTCAAGTGCCGCCTGGGCGTCGACGAACAGGACCCGGAGGCCGCCCTCGACGCGCTCGCCGATGCGGTCATCGCCGCCGGCACCGACGCCATCTGGGTCCATGCCCGCAAGGCGTGGCTGGAGGGCCTGTCGCCCAGGGAGAACCGCGAGGTGCCGCCGCTCGACTACGGCCGCGTCTATCGCCTGAAGCAGCGCCTGCCGGACGTCTTCATCGGCATCAATGGCGGCATTGGCTACGCTCGACGAGGCGGCGGACCATCTCGCCCATGTCGACGGCGTCATGCTCGGCCGCGCCGCCTATCACACGCCGGCGATCCTCGCCGATGTCGACCGGCGCTTCTACGGCGCCGACAGCGGCCCCGAGCCGCACGCGGTCGTGGAAGCGATGCTGCCCATGATCGCCGCCGAACTTGAGCGCGGCACGCGCCTGTCGACCGTCATCCGCCCCATGCTCGGCCTCTTCCACGGAGCCCCCGGCGCGCGCGCCTGGCGCCGCATCCTGACGGTGGGCGCGGTCAAGCCCGGCGCCGGTCTCGAGGTGGTTCGCGAGGCCCTGGCCGCGGTCACGCCCAGGCCCTCGGTCGAGGCCGCCATCTACGCCAGCTTCGCCGAGAGCCTCTAGGGCTTCAGCACCAGCCGGTCGCCGGAGATCGAATAGCCCGACAGCGAATTGAGGAAGCTCAGGCCGAGCAGGCTCTGCTGCAACGCGCCCGGCGGAGCGACCAGCGCCTTGATGTCGTCGCGCGCGATGGTGCCGATGGTGAGGCGGTGGATCGTGATCGGCGCGGCGTGGATCATGCCGTTGGCGGTCTCGATCGGCATGCCGAAGTCGAGCCCCGCCGTGTCGATGCCGATCGCCGCCGCATCAGCCGGCGTCAGCGTCACCAGGCTGGCGCCGGTATCGACCAGCAGCATCATCTGCACGCCGTCGACGCCGGCGCGCACGGCGAAGTGGCCGTCGCCGTTGCGCACGATGACGACGCTGCCGCTGCCCTGGCCGGCGAACTCGCCGCTGATCGGCATGCCCGGCACCAGGACGCCGAGCAGCCGCCCGCCGACGCCGACAAGCTCGATCCGATAGGCGTAAGCGCCGATGAGCACGACGAAGATCACCACCCAGCCGAGGATGCCGCGCACGACCTCGCGCCGGCGCATGCCGTGGCCGACCAGCGCCGAACCGACGAAAAGCAGGAGCACGACGAAATAGACCAGGCGGACGGGTCCGCCGGCGGACATGTCGAAGCCGAAGGACGGCGCCAGCAGCACCACCAGCGCCGCGACCCCGGCCGCGGCCAGCAGAAGCAGGACCCAGAAGAACAGGCGCGGCGGCTGGTGCATGGTCAGGGGAGCTTGTCAGCGACAGCGGATGCGCCGGCGAGCCGCCCGGCCGCCTCGCGCATGATGCGCTTCCGCTCCTCGTCCGAATAGGACGCCCACTGGCCGATCTCGGTCAGCGTGCGGCCGCAGCCAGCGCACAGTCGCGTCACGGGATCGATGGTGCACAGCTTGATGCAGGGCGAGATCATGGACGCTGTCTCAAGAAGGGTGTGCGTGGCTCACAAGGTGGCAGCGCCGATCAGCCACGCCAGCAAGGCCACCTGCTGGCAGGCACCCAGCGTATCGCCGGTGCGGCCGCCGATCGCCTGCGCGGTCAATTGCGTGAAGACATAGGTGGCGAGCGCCGCCAGAACAGCCCCCAGCACGGCCGCCCTGAGGCCAACGACCGGGATCGCGAGCAAAGCCAGGATGGCGGCGAAGGCGAGCGCCAGCACCATGGCGTTCTGGTCGGGCGGGCCGGTGTCGTGGGCAAGCCCGCTGTCACGTGCCGGTGGCAGCGCGTGCCACAGGCGCACCAGCGCCCCGCGCGAGATGCCTTCCGCCAGCGCCAGCGCGATCGCCGCCTGGATGGCGCCGGCGCCGATGATCGCCGCCAGGCAGGCGACACGGATGACGATCGACAGCACCAGCGCTGCGCCGCCATAGGTGCCGATGCGGCTGTCGCGCATGATCTCCAGCCGCCGTTCGGCCGTGGCGCCGCCGAAGCCGTCGGCAACGTCGGCAAGCCCGTCCTCGTGCAGGCCGCCGGTCAGCGCCATGGTTGCCGCCACCGCCAGCGCCGCGGCGACCAGCGCCGGCACGCCGATCGCGCTGGCGACAAGAAGCACGATGCCGCCGGCAATCCCAATGAGCAGGCCGGCGACCGGGAACAGGGCGGCGGCGCGACGGAAATCCGGCCGGACATCCGGATCGATGCCCAGCCACCCCGCCGGCACGCGGGTCAGGAAGGCGAGCGTGGCGTTGAGGTCGCCGACGAACGCATCGATGGTCGGGAACGGATTGCTGCCGTTCATGGTCTCATGCTGGCCGCTTGCGACGGGTGGCGCGGCGGTTATAGAACCTTGCTGCGACCGGGCCAACGGCGGGCCGGCAAATTCCTTGTTCTGTGCGGCTATTGGGGCCCGAATGATACCTTCCGCGAGCGGGCTTCCCTTCGACGACATCCGCGCCCTGGTCAAGGCCATGCCTGGCCCCGATGGCGAGGCTGCCGCCGCGGTCAGCGCCCGCGAGGCGACGCTGACCAAACCGCCGGGGTCGCTCGGCCGCTTGGAGGAGATCGTCGAATGGCTGGCGGCCTGGCAGGGCAGGGCGCCGCCCTCGGTCGACCGGCCGCTGGTCGCCGTCTTTGCCGGCAATCATGGCGTGGCGGCGCGCGGCGTCTCCGCCTATCCGGCGGCGGTGACGCGCCAGATGGTCGAAAACTTCGCCGCCGGCGGCGCTGCCATCAACCAGATCTGCCGGGCGAACGATCTTGGCCTCAAGGTCTTCGACCTCGCCCTCGACCTGCCGACCGGCGACATCACCGTCGAAGCCGCGCTCGACGAGCGGACCTGCGCCGGCACCATGGCCTACGGCATGGAGGCGATCGCCGACGGCATCGACCTGCTCGCCGTCGGCGAGATGGGGATCGGCAACACCACCGTTGCCGCGGCGATCCATTGCGCCCTGTTCGGCGGCGAGCCCGGCGACTGGGTCGGTCCCGGCACCGGCGTCGACAATGCGGGGCTCGCCCGCAAGCGCGACGCAGTTGCTGCCGCGCTCGCTCATCATGCCGGCCACCTCAGCGATCCTCTCGAAGTGCTGCGCCGTCTCGGTGGGCGCGAGATCGCCGCCATGGCGGGCGCTATCCTCGCGGCGCGGCTGAGCCGCGTGCCGGTCATCGTCGACGGCTATGTGGTGAGCGCTGCTGCCGCCGTCCTCTTCTCACTTGACGCAAGCGCGCTCGACCATTGCCTGTTCGGCCATGTCTCGGCCGAGCCGGCGCACGCCCGTGCCCTGGCGCGCATGGGCAAGAAGCCGCTGCTCGACCTCGGCATGCGGCTCGGCGAGGGGACCGGCGCGGCGCTGGCGATGGGGCTGGTCAAGACGGCCGTCGAGCTTCACCGCGGCATGGCGACCTTCGAGTCGGCCGGCGTATCGAACCGGGACGAGTGAGCGCCTCGCGCATATGAGGCGGGGCTTTTCCGCGGCGCTGCCGTCTCATCTCTCTTCCTGGACGCGGGGGGCAGGCACCACACAGTCGGCCGTGCGTCAGCCAGCCCTCAGCCAACTGCGCCGGGGCGGCGGCGCCGGTTCGGAATTGTCCACCGGCGGCAGGGCCTCCATCACCCGCGATTGCGGGAAGGTGGCGATCGCCTCGGTGCCCTGGCGCAGCTTCGATTTCAGCTCGAACGTGCCGTCGTGCGTGGTCATCAGCGCCTGCACGATTGGCAGGCCGAGGCCGGCGCCGCGCTCGGCGTTCTTGTGGGCGATCGAGCCCTGGCCGAAGGACGAGAGCACGATCGGGATCTCTTCGGGCGGGATGCCGGGGCCGTTGTCGCGTATCGACAGATATTGCCCGCCGTTCTCGGACGCGGCCACGGTCACGGCGATTTCGCCGCCCGTTGGCGTGAACTTGATGGCGTTGGACAGGAGGTTGAGCGTGATCTGGCGCACGGCGCGGTCGTCCACCCACAGGCGCGCCAGACCGCGCTGGAAGCTCTGGGTGATGGTGATGTCCTTGGAGCGTGCCTTGATCTGCAGAAGGTTGACGCAGTCCTCGGCGACGTGGGCGAGGTTGACCGGCTCCTCGTGCAGCTCGTAGCGGCCGGCCTCGATGCGCGACAGGTCGAGGATCTCGTTGATCAGGTTGAGCAGGTGCTGGCCGCTGGTGTGGATGTCGCCGACATATTCCTTGTAGTTGGCGTGTCCGATGGGGCCCAGCACCTCGTTCTTCATGATCTCGGAGAAGCCGAGGATGGCGTTGAGCGGCGTGCGCAACTCGTGGCTCATGGTCGCCAGGAAGCGGGACTTGGCGAGGTTGGCCTCTTCCGCCCGGCGGCGCGCTTCGTCCGAGATCGAGTTGGCGGTTTCCAGTTCGGCGATCAGCAGGTCCTTCTCGGCGCGGTAGCCGAGCATGCTGAGCGTCGCCGAGTAGAGGCGCGAGGCGAGGATCAGGAAGAACACCTGGGCGCCCAGCGCCATGATCGACAGTGAAATCAGCAGCAGGTCGCCGCGGCTGAGGAACATCGCCACCAGCGTCAGCGTGATCGGGATCGTGCCGGCGACCGCGGCGGTCGGCACGGTCGATGCGAGCGAGGTCACCACCGAGATGACCACCAGCATGGTCGCAAACTGGAAGATCTCGATGCCGCCGGCGCTGCCCTTGGCCGGGGTGATGACCAGCACCACCGCCCACACCACGCCGGTGAAGAACTCGGCGACCACGAAACGCCTGAGCCATGTCTTGATCGGCACATCGGCCGGGGCGGTGCCGAGGAAGCGGCGGCAGAGCGCCAGCATGACCAAGTGCATCGCCAGCACCAGCGCCGCCCAGGCAAGGACCGTCAGCGGGCGGATCCACAACAGGGCCGCCGTAGAAACGATGGCGATGAGCAGGGGCACCGCATAGGCGGCGCTGATCCGGTTCTGTGCGAAGGTGAGCAGCAGTTCGTAGTCGAAGGCCGGTCTGGTGCCGGAGGTCGAGGTCAGGCGCTCGCGCTGGTCGCGCACGGCGCGCAGGACTCTCCGGCGCCGATCCGCGCGCTCACGGCTCTGGGCCGTCTTGTCGCTTTTGGAAGCAGACGAGGCGGTGTTCATATCGTTACGCGAGCAACTCCGACACGGGTCTCCCGCCGGGAATTGCGGCGGCAGTGGGTTACATGATGGCAGAAGATGCTTAATTTGCTGCTCAGCATCATGGTTAACGATGGGTAAAAGCGAGCTTCGGCAGGGGGTTAGCCAAGTGGGCGATCTCGCAGCGCTGCTCGGCGCCATCCGTGCCTGCCGCATCTGCCGCGAGCGCCCTGAGGGCGCTCCGCTGCCCCACGAGCCGCGCCCGGTGCTGCGCGTTTCGGCGACCGCCACCATCTGCATCGTCGGCCAGGCGCCGGGGACGCGCGTCCACGCCTCCGGCGTGCCGTTCACCGATCCCTCCGGCGACCGCCTGCGCGCCTGGCTGGGCGTGGACGCGGAGACCTTCTACGACGTCAGCCGCGTCGCCATCGTGCCCATGGGCTTCTGCTTCCCGGGGCAGGACGCGCGCGGCGCCGACCTGCCGCCCAGGCGCGAATGCGCACCGGCCTGGCGGAAGGAACTGTTCGCCGCGCTGCCGCAAATCGACCTCCTGCTCGCCGTCGGCTCCTACGCCCACGCCTGGCACCTCGGCGCCCTGGCGGGCCGGACCCTGACCGAGACGGTGGCCGCCTGGCGCGAGATCATGGCCGCGACGGCCAAGCCGACGGTGATCCCGCTGCCCCATCCATCGTGGCGCAACAACGCCTGGATCAGGAAGAACCCGTGGTTCGAGGCCGAGCTGCTGCCGGTGGTCAGGCGGGCCGTTGCCCGCCATCTCGCCCCCTCGTGAATTGACAGAACGCAAAATCGTTTCTATGGAAGCCGACTTCCGCGCCCGCAGTGGGAAAATATCCCAAGGATGTGGGCGATATGGAATCAAATCGCGAGGTTTGTGCAATGATCGACCGCCTCGACCGCAAGATCCTGCAGATCCTGCAGGAGGACGCGACGGTGCCCGTCGCCGAGATCGGCCGCCGGGTGGGGCTGTCGACGACGCCCTGCTGGCGGCGCATCCAGAAGCTCGAGGAGGATGGCGTCATCACCGGCCGGGTGGCGCTGCTCGATCCGAAGAAGGTCAACACCCGGGTCACCGCCTTCGTCGCCATCACCACCAACCAGCACAATGACGAGTGGCTGCGGCGCTTCGCCGAGGTGATCCGCGACCTGCCCGAGGTGGTCGAGTTCTACCGCATGGCCGGCCAGGTGGACTACCTGCTGCGCGTGGTCGTTCCGGACATCGAGGCCTACGATGCCCTCTACAAGCGCCTGATCGCCCGCATCGACATCGCCGATGTCTCCACCACCTTCGCCATGGAGCAGATCAAGTACACCACCGAGCTGCCGCTCTCCTACATCGCCATCGAGAAGGACAAGGAAAAGAGCAAGGGCGCCGCGTGACGGCCGGGGAGCCGATCGCTCACCCGCGCACCTTGATCCGTTCGATCTGCTTCGGGTTGCTGAGCTCCCGGACGGCGTCCTTGCCGATCCAGCGCGCCGACTTGTCGTCGGAGGCGGCGAGCCTTTCTGCGAGCGCCAGTGCCGGACGGTGCAGCGCCGGCGAGTGCTTGCCGATCTGGCGGAGCGCCCAGTTGACCGCCTTGCGGACGTAGTTGCGGGGATCGTTTGCGTGCCGCTCGACCAGGTCAAGAAACCCCGCGAAGGTCTTGTCCGGAATCGCCTTCCCATGAACGGTGTAGGCGGCGATGAGCGAGAAGGCGGCGCGCCGCACATAGTCGCGCTCGTCCTTCGCCCATTGCCGGATCTTGGCTTCGACGAAGGGCGTCTTGACGAAGAGATGCAGGCAGGCGCCGTCGCAGAGCGCCCAGTTGTCGAAGTCCGCCGCCCACCGGTCCATCTGCTCGGGCGTGACCTTGGCAGGCTCGTCGAGATCGCACGCCATGATGCGCGCCTCGTGCAGGCCGCTCTGCCACAGCGCTTCCGCCAGCGCGTGATCGCGGGCGTAGCGGCGCGCGATCGGCCGCATGGCGGCGAGCGACACGCCGGCCGTGTTGCCGGTGATGCCGAAATGCGCCATGCCGGCGCGGTTCTCCGCCGTGCCGGCAGCGGTGAGTTCGGCGACGATCGCCTGTGCTTCCGCGCTCGCGTCGTCGACCGCGCGCTTGACGACTCGGGTCAACGTCGCCGCTAGTCCTTCTCCAGCCGGGCGATCAGGCTCGACGTGTCCCAGCGCCTGCCGCCCATGGCCTGGACCTCGGCATAGAACTGGTCGACCAGCGCCGCCACCGGCAGCTTGGCGCCATTACGCCGTGCCTCCTCCAGCGTGATGGCGAGATCCTTGCGCATCCAGTCGACGGCGAAGCCGTGATTGAACTGACCCGCCGCCATCGTCTTGTGGCGGTTGTCCATCTGCCAGGATTGCGCCGCCCCCTTGGAGATCACGCCGATCACCTGCTCGACATCGAGGCCGGCCGTCTTGGCAAAGTGGATGCCCTCGGACAGGCCCTGGACCAGACCGGCGATGCAGATCTGGTTGACCATCTTGGTGAGCTGGCCGGCGCCGGCCGGCCCCATCAGGCCGACCATCTTGGCGTAGCAGTCGATCACCGGCCTGGCCTTGTCGAAGATCGCCTGGTCGCCGCCGACCATGACGGTGAGCTGGCCGTTCTCCGCGCCCGCCTGGCCGCCGGAAACCGGCGCGTCGAGGAAGCCGATGCCCTTCGCCTTGGCGGCGGCATGAAGTTCGCGCGCCACATTGGCTGAAGCCGTGGTGTTGTCGATGAAGATCGCGCCCGCGGCCATGCCGGCAAAGGCGCCGTCCGGCCCAAGCGTCACCGCGCGCAGGTCGTCGTCGTTGCCGACGCAGGAGAAGACGAAGTCAGCGCCCGCCGCGGCCTCCCTCGGCGTCGGCGCCGTCTTGCCGGCGTATTCGGAGGCCCACTTGGCCGCCTTGGCGGCGGTGCGGTTGTAGACCGTCACCTGATGGCCGCCGCGCTTGGCCAGGTGTCCGGCCATCGGGTAGCCCATCACGCCAAGGCCGATGAAGGCGACGTTTGCCATTTTTGCATGTCCTCCGGGAGTTGAAGCAGAAGGGGGGGCCGGCCGCGGCGCCTCGTTACGCCGACATCGTCGCTTCTTCGGGGGTCTCGGCCTTGACCGTCACCGCGAGGTGCTTGGTCATGCGTGTTTCGAGCGCGTTCAGCGCCCGGCGCAGCAACTCCACGATGATCAGATAGAACACCGCCGCCCACAGGTAGAACGAGATGTCGTAGGTCTGCGAGAAGACGTAGCGGGTCTGCCCCATGATGTCGAGAACGGTGATCAGGCTGGTCACGGCGGAGGCCTTGACGATGGAGATCATCTCATTGCCGTAGGGCCGGAGCGCCGTCATCAGCGCCTGCGGCAGGATGACCTTCCACAGGGTGATGAAGCGCGGCAGCGCCAGCGCGGTGGAGGCTTCCCAGCTTCCTGCCGGCACCGAGCGGAAGGCGCCGTAGAGGATTTCCGCCTGATAGGCGGCGGTATTGAAGGCGAAGGCCAGGACCGCGCAATTGAACGCATCGCGGAAGAACCACCACAGCCCGACGGCGCGGAAGAAGCCGACGAACTGGCCGGCGCCGTAATAGACCAGGAAGAGCTGGGCGATGATCGGCGTGCCGCGGAAGAAATAGGAATAGCCGTAGGCGAGCGCGTTGAGCACGCGGTTCTTCGACAGGCGGGCGGCAGCCACCGGGATCGACAGCGCCGCGCCGATGGTCAGGCACAGGAGGCACAGCTTGATGGTCGTCGCGAAGCCTCCGGCGATGCCCGGCCCGAAGCGGCTCAGCCGCTCGGTGTCGATGCTGTGGACCAGCGCGAAGGCCAGCCCGATGACGACCACGATCCAGATTCCGATGAAAGTGCGGCCGGCCCACGTCACCGGACTGCGTGTCTCAGGAGGCGGTGCTTCGTCGACCGCGGCAACCGTCATCGTTCGACCCCGCGCGACGCCCAGGCATCGATGCGCCAGATGCCGACGGAGGAGAGGATCGATAGTCCGAGGTAGATCAGGCAGGCGACCAGATAGAAGAAGAAGGGCTCCTTGGTGGAGCCGACTGCCACCGTCGTCTGGCGCAGCAGGTCATTGAGGGTGATGACCGACACCAGGGCGGTGTCCTTCATCATCGACAAATAGAGGTTGGACAGTGCCGGCAGGGCAAGGCGGATGAGCTGTGGAACGATGACGAAGCTCATCGTCTGTGTGCGCGTCAGCCCGATGGCATAGGCACCTTCGTATTGGCCGTGCGGAATGCCGCGGAAGGCCGAGGCGAAGGCCTCGGTCGCATAGGCCGACAGCACCAGGCCAAGCGCCACCATGCCGGCGAAGAACGGCGATATCTCCATCGGCCTGCCGAAGAGGGCGCGCGTGATGCCGGAGACGCTGTACTGGGCGCCATAATAGACGACGAAGAGGGTGAGCAGCTCCGGCAGGCCGCGGAAGATCGTGGTGTAGATCTCGGCGCCGCGGCGCACGAGCGGGTCCGACGACTGCTTGGCCAGCGACATGAAGAAGCCGACGGTCACGCCGACCGGCAGCGTCGCCAGGGACAATGCAATGGTTACGCCGGCGCCCGCTGCAAGTTCGTCGCCCCAGCCAGTGGAGCCGAACCGAAGCAGGCCGATCAAATCCCCCAACCGCCCAATTCCTTCCGTTGCGGTCTAGTCATGTCCGGCTCCCGCGTTGCCCCCGGCGGCGCCGGCAGAAAGGCGACCGGGCGTGAGCGTCCGGCCGCCTCGCCTTGCCTAGTAGTCTTGGCCGTAGGCGTTGAAGTCGAAATACTTGTCGTTGATCTTCTTGTAGGTGCCGTTGGCGAGGATGTCCTTGATGCCCTTGTTGAGCAGCGCGGTCAGGTCCTTGTCTTCCTTGCGCACGCCGAAGCCCTGGCCGAGGCCGTGGATCTCCGGGACGATCTTGACCGTTCCGACGAGCTCGCAGCAATCCTGCGCATCCTTGGAGGTCTTCAGCCAGTCGCTGAGCACGACGATGTCGTCGTTGACCGCATCGAGGCGGCCGTTGACCAGGTCGAGCTTGAACTGGTCGGCGCTCGGATAGAGCTTGATCTCGGACTTGGTGTAGGTCTGCTGGGCGTAGTTGGCGTGTGTGGTCGATGATTGTACGCCGATCGTCTTGCCGGCGAGGTCGTCCACGCCCACGCCCTTGATGCCGGCATCCTTGCGGGCGACGATGGCCGGCGGCGTGTTGTAGTACATGTCGCTGAAGTCGATCTGCTTCTGGCGTTCCGCTGTGATCGAGATCGAGGAATCGATCACGTCGAACTTGCCGGCGAGCAGCGCCGGGATGATGCCGTCGAAGTCTTGATTGACGTAGGTGCACTTGGCACCGATGTCCGCGCAGACGGCGTTGAGGATGTCGATGTCGAAGCCGACGAAGGCGCCGCTTGCATCGACGGATTCGAAGGGCGGATAGGTTGCATCCGTCCCCACCCGGATTTCCTTCCAGTCCTTGGCCATGGCCAGGCTGGTTCCGGCGACCACGGCGGTGATCGCAAGCAATGCAGTGACAGTTCTAGGCATGACGGTTTCCTTTGCACTCCATTGAACCCGATCTCGGCCGGAACGGTCCCCCCGGACCGCGCCCCCCGAGAACTGTCATGACCATCTTTCCACCAAGCCTAGCTTTGTGGCAACCGGTCGGTTCGCTCTGCCCGGAATCGTGCAAGAAACCGGCCAAGTTGACCCGCCGGGCGATGCGGCTATGGTGCCGCCACGTTTCACCCTCTGAGCTTCCGAAACCCCATGCCTGAAATCGACAAGCAAGCCGTCCTCGCCCGATTGGCGAGCATCCGTGGACCAGACGATGACCGCGACATTGTGCGCCGCGGCATGGTGTCCGACATCGTCATCGCCAATGGGCGGGTGATGTTCTCGATCAGCGTGCCGGCCGAGCGCGCTTCCGCCTACGAGCCCATGCGCCTGGCGGCGGAGACCGCGGTCAAGGCCCTTCCCGGCGTTGCCGGCGCCATGGTGGTGCTCACCGCCGAGCGCAAGGCCGGCGGCACTGCGCCGACCCGGCCCCCGACCCAGGGTTCCCGTGGCGCACCGCCGCCGCAGGCGCCCGGCCATCGCCCGGCCCAGCAGCAGGCCAAGATCGGCGTTCCCGGCGTCAAGGCGATCATCGCCGTGGCCAGCGGCAAGGGCGGGGTCGGCAAGTCCACCTGCGCCGTCAACCTGGCGCTTGCCATGAAGGCCAACGGGCTCGACGTCGGCATCCTCGACGCCGACATCTATGGCCCCTCGCTGCCGCGCCTGATGCACCTTTCCGGTCAGCCGGAAGTGATCGGCGGGCGCACGCTGAAGCCGATGGAGGCTTATGGCGTCAAGGCGATGTCGATGGGCTTCCTGGTCGAGGAAGACACGCCGATGATCTGGCGCGGGCCGATGGTGGTCTCGGCCCTCCAGCAGATGTTGCGCGAGGTCGCCTGGGGCGATCTCGACGTGCTGGTGGTCGACATGCCGCCCGGCACCGGCGATGCCCAGCTCACCATGGCCCAGCAGGTTCCGCTGGCCGGCGCCGTCATCGTCTCGACGCCGCAGGACCTCGCCCTCATCGATGCGCGCAAGGGCCTCAACATGTTCCGCCGCGTCGATGTGCCGGTGCTCGGCATCATCGAGAACATGAGCTACTTCGTCGCTCCCGACACCGGCAAGCGCTACGACATCTTCGGCCATGGCGGCGCCAGGGCGGAGGCTGAGCGCCTGTCGGCGCCGTTCCTCGGCGAAGTGCCGCTCGACATGGCGATCCGCGAGACCTCCGACGCCGGCACGCCCATCGTGGTCTCCGAGCCGAACGGGCCGCACGCCGCCGTCTTCCGCGACATCGCTGCCAAGGTGTGGGCCGGCGTCGCCGCGAGCCACCGCCCGCCGCCGAAGATCGTCATGGAATAACACTTGAACTGATCTGACCCCGTGGCAGGCTTGCGCTACCTCGGGTGACACGGGAAGGCGATCGAAGATGCCTCGAAAAGACACCGGAAGAAATGAGTTGCACGTGGTTCCGACATCTGACGGCTGGGCAGTCAAGAAGTCCGGCTCCAATCGCGCGACGAAGGTCTTTCGGACGCAGGCCGAGGCGACGAGAGCTGCGAGTGATCAGCTTCGAACCAAGGGTGGCGAACTGAGGGTCCAGGGTAGAGACGGCCGTTGGCGCGCCAGCTACACGGTTGGCTCCGAAGCGATCCGGAAATTTAACGCGATCGAGGGGGTCCAGCTTTCGCGTGACGTACAGGGGGCATTTCGGGAATTCGATCGTAAGGGGTTGTCGGCCGAAGAAAGACGCATCGCGCTAGAGGAAAGATTCGCAAGAAAGGGCTGAGCCATTTTCTACGACGCAGTGCCCGATCCCTATTCGTATGCAGGCACTGATGTGCTCAAGAACCGGCTGGGCATTCGAAACGCGGCGATACTTGAGGAATTCGAAGTTGCCAGCGTGTCGCAGCGCGCTGCTGAGCCGCTGCCAAATGGACACCTCGGCACGAATCACTACCGTGCGGTCCATCGTCACTTGTTTGGCGATGTCTATCGATGGGCGGGGCGCTATCGGACCGTGCGCATTGCCAAGGATGGGAGTGTCTTCTGCTATCCTGAGAACATCACTCGTGAGATGGATCGGCTATTTCTGTGGCTAAAAGCCAACTCATTCCTGAGAGAGCTACCCGGGAATGCGTTTGCGACGAAAGCCGCTAGCTTCTTGGCAACACTGAACGCCATCCACCCGTTCCGTGAGGGAAATGGGAGAGCGCAGATGGTATTCTTGTCCATGCTGGCTTCGCGTGCCGGGCATCCGTTCTCCATCATGAGGCTCCACGAGCCATCGTTCTTGAGAGCAATGGTTCAGGGCTTTGCCGGGAACGAAAGGCCTCTGGCGAGGCAGTTACGTGGGCTGTTTGAGTGAACGGAACGGTGGCCGGAACGTGATCGGCCGATGGAGTTCCTGCAAGCTGGGCATTTCTTCGAACCGCCCGCCGCCGAAGATCGTGATGGAATAGGCAGTGTTGCCGGCGCGCAACCGCGCCGGCAAATCGCCATTGCCGGCCGGGCGCGCGATTGCGGCGCCTGAGGCCGTGGAGCATTGTCCCGCCTCTTGCCAGAGGTGCTGCGATGAGTGGAACCACGCTACCCTAGCGCTACGCGCGCCGCTGACCGGCCACCGCCGGTCGTTCCCTCGTCTTGCATTTCCCTCGGTATTCCCATGGCCTATCTGCGCAATGACGCGATCAATCGCGTCAATCTCCATACGGGCATCCAGGCGCTCGCCAATGGTGCCGGTGGCATCTTTTTCCTCGTCTTCCTGCTGCGCGCCGGCATTTCCGTGCCGCTGGTGCTGGTGGCGATGGCCGCTGTCGTAGCCGGACGTTTCCTGCTGCGCCCGGCGATCCTGCCGCTCGCCAAGCGCGTCGGCATCAAGCCGCTTCTGATCGCCGGCGGGCTCGTGCTTGCGGTGCAATATCCGATCCTGGCGATGGTCGATGGCATCGGCCCGATGCTGCTCGTGCTCGTCGTCGTGGTGGCGGTGGGCGACGTCCTCTACTGGCCGAGCTACCACGCCTATTTTGCCGCGCTGGGCGACGCCGAGCAGCGCGGTCAGCAGGTCGGCGCGCGCGAGGCGCTGGCCGCCGTCGTCGGCATCCTGGCGCCGCTGGTCGGTGCCTGGGCCTTCGTCACTGTCGGCTCGGGCCTCACCTTTGCCGCCGCCGGGCTGGTGCAGGCCGCTGCCATGCTCCCCCTGATCGGCGTTCCCAATGTTGCGGTGAAGCAGGCGGCGCCGGGTACCCTCAAGGCTGCGCGTCTGACGGTGATACTGCTGACCATCGACGGCTGGTACGCTGCCAGCTGGTATTTCGTCTGGCAGATCGCGCTCTTCGTTTCGCTCGGCGGCGACATCCCCGCCTATGGCGGCGCCATGGCGCTGGCCGGCGTGTTCGGTGCCGCCGGCAGCCTGCTCGTCGGCCGCACGATCGACCATGGCCACGGGCGCCGGGCGGTGACCATCGGCTACGGCATCGCCGCCGCCATCGTCGTGCTGCGCGCCGCAAGCCTCGGCTCGCCCTGGCTGGCCGTCGCCGCCAATGCGCTCGGTTCGCTGGCCATGCCGCTCTACATCCCGAGCATCGGCACCGCCATGTACAACATGGCCAAGGCCTCGCCCTGCGCGCTGCGCTTCAACATGGCCAGCGAAGGCGGCTGGGACATCGGCTGCTTCTTCGGCTGCCTCGCCGCGGCGGCGCTCTACCAAGGTGGCCTGTCGCTCTCGGTCGGCATCCTCCAGGGCGCGCCGGCCGCTGTCGCCATCATCCTGCTGCTCAGGCGCTACTACGGAAGGGGAGGGCGGCTGCCCCCGGCGGCACCGGTCGACGCCCTGGGCGCCGCCAGCGTCGCGGGGCAGTGACGATGGCCGCCGCGAAGATGCACGCCGAGGAGGTGCCGACCGACGCGGCCCTGGTGCGGCGGCTGATTGCCGGCCAGTTTCCGCAATGGGCAGGACTGCCGATCGCGCCGGTGCCCTCTGCCGGCACCGACAATGCGCTCTACCGGCTCGGTGACGCGCTGGTGGTGCGCATGCCGCGCATTCCCTGGGCAACGGGCAACATCGACAAGGAGCAGCGCTGGCTGCCTTTTCTTGCCCCGCACCTGCCGCTGGCGATCCCGGCGCCGCTGGCGGTCGGAGCGCCGGGAGAAGGATTCCCGTGGCGCTGGTCGGTCTATGGCTGGCTCGACGGCGAAAACGCGACGCTCGACCGGCTTGCCAATCCTGCCCAGGCAGCGCGCGATCTCGCGCGCTTCATCGGTGCGCTACAGGCCATCGACCCGACCGGTGGCCCCGCGCCCGCGCCGGGGACCTTCGGACGCGGCATCCCGCTTGCCGAGCGCGACGCGGGAACCCGTGAGGCGATCGCGGCCTGCCGGGGGATGATCGACACAGGCGCTGCGACGGCCGCGTGGGAGGCGGCGCTCGCGGCGCCGCCGTGGCAGGGGCCGCCGGTCTGGCTGCATGGCGATTTGCAGTCCGGCAACCTGCTCGCCCGGCATGGGCGGCTCACCGCCGTGATCGACTTCGGCGCGCTTGTCGTCGGCGATCCGGCCTGCGACCTGATGGTGGCGTGGAACCTCTTCACCGCCGGGCCACGTGCGGCCTTCCGCGAAGCGCTCGCGGTCGATGATGCGACATGGGCGCGCGGCCGCGGCTGGGCCTTGTCGCCAGCGGTGGTGGCGCTGCCCTACTACCGGGAGACCAATCCGGGGCTGGCGGCCATCGCCCGCCATGCCATCGCCGAGGCGCTGGCCGACGGGGAAGCGGGGTAGCGCCGTTCACGCCAGCGGCCGCGACGGCTCCTCTTCACGGATCGGCGTTGCCGTGCGCAGCGCGATCAGGCGCTCGCGACGGAAGGTGTAGACGCCGGTCGCGATGATCACCAGCGTGCCGATCACCATCGGCAGGTCCGGCACCTCGCGCCACACCAGGAAGCCGGCGATCACCGCCCAGATGATCACCGTGTAGCGGAACGGCGCCACCACGGCGATGTCGCCATGGCGCATGAAGTCGATCGCCGTCAGGTAGCCGCCGATGAGGAAGAGGCTGGCGCCGGCGATCAGGGCCGCGGCGCGTCCCGACGGCATGATCCACTGCTCGCCGACGATGACGCCGTAGATCGGGCCGCTGAGGCCGACCACGATGGCGGTGATCAGCGCGATCATCAGCGTCGGCACGCCGGCCGGCATGATCCGCGTGGTCATGTCGCGCAGCGCGATGAACGCCGCCGCGGCCAGCGCCAGCAGGCTGAACTCGTTGAAGCCGGAGAGACCCGGTCGGATGACGATGAGCACGCCGGCAAAGCCCACCGCGATCGCCGTCCACCGGCGCCAGCCGACCTCGTCGCGCAGGAAGATGGCGGCGCCGGCGGTGACCATCAGCGGCACCACCTGGAGGATCGTGTTGGAATTGGCGATCGGGATGTGGAACAGCGCCACCAGATAGAGATAGGCGGAGGCGACCTCGGCGAACGTGCGCCAGAACACCGCCCGGTTGACGAGGACACGCAAGTCGACGACGGAGCCGGTGAAGGCGAGGATCAATGCGATCCAGAGGGTTGCCAGGCAGCCGCGCAGGAGCAGCATTTCGCCGAGCGGCAGCTCTGTGCTGACCAGCTTCATCGTCGCGTCGTTGACCAGGAACAGCAGATTGCACGCCGAGATCGCCGCGATGGCGCGCAGGTTCTCTCGGAATGGAGTCGGGCTGGGCATGGCGTTTGACCGGGTGGGCGCACACTGGCGCCCGGCGCGGCCGGCTTCCGGTGGCGTGGACTCTATCGTCGCGCGGCGATCAATACAGGAATGCCGCGGCCGGCGGGAGGGGCTTTCCGCCTCAGATGCCGAAACGGGCGAGGCTGAACATGGAGAGGTCGAAGCGGCTGGTGCCGGTCACCGCGAGGTCGGCGGCGATCTCGCCGACGACGCTGGCGAACTTGTAGCCGTGGCCGGAGCAGGGCGAAACGACCACCACCTCCGGCTGCCCGCTCGAGCGTGTCGATGATGAAGTGCTCGTCTGGCGTGTTGGTGAACATGCACGAATGCAGCGACATCACCGGCCCGTCGGCATCGGGGAAGTAGCGCGTCAGACAGCGGCGCAGCACCGCCTCGTCCGCTTGCGTGACCGCGCGCGACAGCGTGTCCGGGTGGCCGCGCTCCTCCAGGTGGTGATAGAGGCCGATCTTGAGCCCGGGGATGCCGTGGGTGGGCAGCAGGTAGTAGCGGCCTTCCTCGACCTTGAGGTTGAGCACCGGAAAGGCCGCCGGCATGAAGCGCTCGGGATGGGCCGGCTGGAACCAGCCGAGCACCTGCCGCTCGGGCACCGCGATCGGCTTCAGCGCCGGCACCAGGTCGCTGATCCAGGCGCCCGGCGACAGCACCAGCCGGCCGGCTTCGTAGGTGCCGCGCGTGGTCGTGACGCGGACGCCGCCGCCGGCGATCGGCGACCACTCCAGCACCTGTTCGCGGGCGCGGATCTCGGCACCGGCGGCCATCGCCAGGGTGACATGGGCGACGATCGCCCGTTCCGACAGGACGCAGCCGCCGTCCGGCTGGAAGAGCGCGGCGAAATCGTCGGGCAGGCGATAGCCGGGGTGGCGGGCGTTCACCTCGGCGCCGGTCAGCAGTTCGTGGGTCAGGCCGTGCTCGTGGCACGATGCCAGCGAGCCGAGGACGACGTCGCTGTCCGCCGGTCCGGCATCGAGCGAGCCGGTGGTGATGAGGAGCGGCTCGCCGGCCGCCTGCGACGCCTCCCGCCACAAGGCGAAAGCGCGCTTGAGCAGCGGCACATAGGCGGGATCCTCGTAATAGGCCAGGCGGATGATGCGCGTCACCCCGTGCGAGGAGCCCTGCGTGTGCGGGATGTCGAAGCGCTCGAGCCCGAGCACGCGCTGGCCCCGGCGGGCAAGCTGCCAGCAGGCGGCGGCGCCCATGCCGCCCACCCCGACCACGATCACGTCATATGTGCTGCTGCCTGCCATCTGCCGTCTTCCCCAAGCCCCGCGGCCGCTATAGGAACGGTACCCTAGGGCAGGGCGGCAGGCGAAGCACCTGATCGCGCCGCTCGCCGCGGCTGGACAGCTTGCAAAGGCAGGACATGACGGAAAAGACTCCCTGGCCGACGGAAATCCGGCTCAACAAGGATCGCCGCACGCTGACCGTGCGCTTCGATGACGGCGCCGGATTACGACCTGCCGGCCGAGATGCTGCGTGTGCTCAGCCCCTCCGCCGAGGTCCAGGGCCACACCCCCGACCAGCGCGTCACGATCGGCGGCAAGCGCGATGTCACCATCACCACCCTCGAACCGATCGGCAACTACGCGGTCAAGATCGTCTTTGACGACGGCCACGACACCGGGCTGTTTTCGTGGACCTATCTGCGCCAGCTGGGCGACGAGCACGAGGCGCGCTGGACCGAATACCTCAACGAACTCGCGGCCAAGGGGATGAGCCGCGACCGCTGAATCAGAATCGCAGAGGTTGGGCGTAAGCCCTTGCCGCCAAACAAAAGGCCGGCGAAAACCGCCGGCCTTTCGTCCCATGCCCCGCTAACGGGTCAGTTTATCACGACGACCTTGGTTCCGACCTTGACGCGGCCGTAGAGGTCGATGATGTCGTTGTTGGTCAGCCGGATGCAGCCCGACGATACCGCCTGGCCGATCGACCACGGCTCGTTGGAGCCGTGAATGCGGTAGATGCGCGCGCCGATATAGAGTGCACGCGCGCCCAGCGGGTTCGTGATGCCGCCCTTCATGTAGACCGGCAGGATGCGGCCCTTGGCCTTCTCGCGGTCGATCATCACCTGCGGCGGCGACCAGCTCGGCCACTCCGCCATGCGCGAGACGCGGTCGGTGCCCGACCAGGTGAAGCCTTCGCGGCCGACGCCGATGCCGTATTTGAGCGCCTTGCCCTTGTCCAACACCAGATAGAGGCGGCGCTCCTTGGTGTTGACCACGATCGTTCCGGCGCCATAGGGACCGTCGTAGGCCACCGTCTCGCGCGGGATCGGCGAGTAGCTGGCGCCGCGGGCCTGCGCCCCTCTCGCCATGACCGCCTGGACGTCGTAGGTGACGAACTTGTTCAGCGCGTTGTCGTAGTAGGTCTGCAGCTGGGCCTGGGCGGCCTGCAGGCTGAAGAGAATGCCCGCCATCGCCCCGACAGCGACGAGTATCTGCTTCCGCATGCTCATGTTCCTTCCGGTCATCTCAAGCTGAGGCACGGCGTGGTCGCCACCAGGCGCCGCTAAAACCGTGTTTGCCCAATTTGTCGCACTGGAACAAGAATGCGGCGACGCCGGCGGACCTCACCGGACGCATTTTGTCTCAGTGTTGTCTTGGCGCAACGCCCGCCTGCCGCCGCCGCAGCGGCGGAAAGCCGCAATTGCGCCGGACAATGGGAACGGATCAGCCATGGACAACCCTCAGTGGATCGCGGTCGACCGCTACTTCGAAGATCACCTCATCAAGGAAGATGCGCGGCTCAAGGCGGTGCTCGCCGCCAGTGATTCGGTCGGGCTGCCGCCGATCAACGTCAGCGCCAATCTCGGCAAGCTGCTGATGATGGTGGCGATGATGGTTGGTGCCCGCCGCATCCTCGAGATCGGCACGCTGGGGGGCTATTCGTCCACATGGATGGCCCGCGCCTTGCCGCAGGACGGCCGCCTGATCACGCTCGAGATCGATCCGCGCAACGCCAGGGTGGCCCGCGCCAACATCGCCACGGCGGGGCTTTCGGCGCTGGTCGACATCCGCCTCGGTCCGGCGCTCGACACGCTGCCGACGCTCGCCGACGACGGCCCCTTCGACATGGTCTTCATCGACGCCGACAAGTCCAACAATGCCATTTATCTGGGATGGGCGCTGAAGCTGTCGCGTCCGGGCAGCGCCATCGTCGTCGACAACGTCGTGCGCGACGGCGCGGTTGCCGATCCCAAGAGCCGCGACTTGAGCGTCCTCGGCTCCCGCCGTGTGGCCGACGCCATCGCCGCCGAACCGCGGCTCACCGCCACCGCCATTCAGACCGTCGGGGCGAAGGGCTACGACGGCTTCATCCTGGCGCTGGTCACCGGGTGAAGGAGCCCGAGGAACGACCTAATCCAGCCGCACGCCGCCGTGGCTGCGGTCGCCGGCTTCCAGACAGAGATCGAGGATGCGCTGGATCTTGGCGGCCTGGCGGAAGTCGGGATTGGCGTGGGCGCCGGTCTGCACCGATTCGATGAAGCGCCGGTAGATCGAGCGCACCGGCGGGCAGGCCACCTCGCGCCAGGTCATGGTGTGGACGTCGTTGCCGATGCAGCGCCCGAGCCACGACTTGTCGCCGGTGGTGATCATCTGCAGGCCGCCCTTGCTGCCGAACAGGTCGAGGCGCAGCGTGTTGGCATAGCCGGTGCCCCAGCGCGTTGCGTGGATGACGCCGAGCGCGCCGTTCTTCAGTTCGACCGACATGGCGAAGGAGTCGTTGGCGTCGAGCACATAGTCGCCGACGCGCCCGCCATCGGCCTTGGGGAAGGTCTTGGCGCGGCTTTCCATCCACACGATGTCGTTGGCGCAGGCATAGGTGGCGAAGTCGACGATATGGATGCCGATGTCGCCGATGACGCCGTGGCTGCCGTGCTGCGACGACAGGCGCCACAGCCAGCGGTCCTCGCTCTTCCAGTCGCCCCAGTGGTTGCCGACCAGCCAGCTCTGCAGGTAGGACGCCTCGAAGTGGCGGATCTCGCCGATCTCGCCGTTGACCACGATCTCGCGCGCCTTCTCCACCGCCGGCGAGCCGCGATAGGAGAGGTTGACCATGTTGATCAGGCCGCGCTTCTCGGCCGCCTCGGTCATCTCCAGCGCCAGCGGATAGGTCGTCGCCAGCGGCTTCTCGCACAATATGTGCTTGCCGGCGGCGATCAGCTTCATGGTGGTCGGGTGGTGGACTGCATCCGGCGTGACATTGGCGGCGGCATCGAATGCGCCCCAGGCGATCGCCATGTCGAGATCGGTGAAGCGATGGGCGATGCCGTATTCATCGCAGAAGCTGTTGAGGCGATCCTCGTGTGGCTCGACCGCCGCCACCAGTTCGACGCCGGGCAGCACGCGGAAGGCGCGGGCATGGGCGCGGGCCATGCCGCCGGTGCCCACGATCGCCAGCCGGACCGTGTCGCTCATGGCCGGAGCCCCCCGAGGCGGTCGCTAACGGAAGCCGGCTTCGCCCGCCGCGTGCAGGCGCGGGCCCTTCTCCTCGATCGGCTCTGGCGCCTTGTCCACCGGCACGTTGGGTGCGTTGGTGATTCCCGCCCAGGCGGTCGCCGGGTTATGGGCCCACTTCACCGCATTGCGCAGCACGGTCTGCACGTTCTTGTCGTGATAGATCGGATAGACCTCGTGGCCGGGAGAGAAATAGAACACGCGCCCGCCGCCGCGCTGGAAGGTGACGCCGGAGCGGAACACCTCGCCGCCGTCGTACCAGCTGATGAACACCGTCTCCATCGGCTCGGGGATGGTGAAGGGCTCGCCGTACATCTCGGTCTGCGGAACGATGAAGCTCTCGCTCAAGCCCCGCGCGATCGGGTGGTTGCGGTTGATCACCCAGATCCGTTCCTTCTCGCCCGCCTCGCGCCATTTGAGCGAGCAGGGCGTGCCCATCAGCCGCTTGAAGATCTTCGAGAAGTGGCCGGAGTGCAGGACGACCAGACCCATGCCTTCCCACACCCGTTCCGCCACCCGCTCGACCACCGCATCGGAAACTGCGCCGTGCGCCTTGTGGCCCCACCAGGTCAGCACGTCGGTCTCGGCCAGCCGCTCCTTGCTCAGCCCGTGCTCGCTCTGCTCGAGGGTCGCCGTCGTCGCCGTGATCGCCGGGTCGGCGTTGAGCGCATCGGCGATGCAGCCGTGCATGCCCTTCGGATAGATCTCACGCACGAGCTTGTTCTCGCGGTCGTGGACGTTCTCTCCCCAGACTACCGTGCGGATGGTCATCACTGCTCTCCGGAAATGCCAGAACGGGCCGCGTGCCGCCCGGTCGAGGATTGAGCGACAGGCGGATCGACAGCGTCGTTTGCGGCGGGGCCCTCTGTCGGTTCAGCCTATACAAAAACCGCTCGGGCTTGCACGGCCTTTGTTAGGTGCGGTGCCGTCGGTGGAGGGCCGGAAGGCAACTGCGCGGCGCTTGCGTGCAGACAAAAAAACGCTCAGACAGCGCCACCCCGCGATTCCTGTGCGGTTCGTCCTGTCCCCCGCGAAGAGGGGCAACAGAACGTTAATACAACCGCGCTATCCAGGGCCGTGGGTCAGGGGATTGCCATGACATTGTCGCTTCGCGTTCTCGTGTTCCTCGTTCTGAGTGCCGCCTCGACCGCCGTTCTGGCGCTACCGTACCTCACCATCCAATAGAAGATCCTTCACCGCCTCAGCGCGTGATTCACGGGCACGTTCCGCCCGCTGGGGCGCCTGTGACCGACGTCACCGCAAAGCGACGGCATCCGGTCCATATGAGTGTGCCTGACGGGTTCTGGATTTCTAGCAATGTCCCTGGCTCTCCGCATAACTGCCTTCTTCGTCCTCAGCACCGCTTCCGCGGCAGTATTGATGCTGCCTTATCTCAGTATCCAGTAACGGTGTGGATCGCCGGGCGACGGCCCGCGCGTGCAACCTCCGCGAGCCGGCGATTCATCGCATCAATGGCGATTCGTCATACGGATCGGCAGCGGTGGCGCGACCGGCTGCCGGCGAGGGGAATTGCGGAATGAGTGCGGAAGCCTGGTGTCGTCGGTTGCGACATGCTGACCGCGGATATCCACGAAACGCGGAAACGGCTTGCGGAACAACCACAATCCTCGATATTGTGCTGCCGCACCGACGCTTCAAGCGCTGCGAACGGATACACGTGTCCCGGCGAATTGCATTGGGGGCGTCGATTTGACGGATTGTTTGTTCACCGGGTGCATGCCCGAAAGTGCTGGGTATTCATCTGCCTAACGGGAGGATCTCATGAGGAAGCTACTGGTAACCTCGCTTGCCGCGATCGGCTTGGCCGCTTCGGCCACCGTGTCGCTCGCGCAAGTCGTTGTTGGCGTTTCCTGGAATAACTTCCAGGAAGAGCGCTGGAAAACCGACGAAGCGGCCATCAAGATCTGTGCTTGACGCTGCCGGAGCCAAGTACATCTCGACCGACGCTCAGTCCTCTGCTTCCAAGCAGTTGACCGACGTCGAGAACCTGATTTCGCAGGGCGCCAATGCCCTGATCGTCCTGGCCCAGGACACCGACGCCATTCAGCCGGCCATTCAGAAGGCGGTTGACGAGGGCATTCCGGTGGTCGGCTATGACCGCCTGATCGAGAACCCGAAGGCCTTCTACATCACCTTCGACAACAAGGAAGTTGGTGTGCTCGAGGCCAAGTACGTCTTCGCCGCCCAGCCGAAGGGCAACTACGTCATCATCAAGGGCAACTCGGCTGACCCGAATGCCGACTTCCTGCGTTCCGGCATCGAAGAGGTGATCGGCCCGTCGGTGAAGAGCGGCGACATCAAGATCGTCGGCGAGATCTACACCGACAACTGGGATCCGGCGAACGCCCAGAAGGAGATGGAGCAGTTCCTGACCGTCAACAACAACAAGGTTGACGCCGTGGTTTCCGAGAACGACGGCATGGCCGGCGGCGTCGTTGCCGCTCTCGCCGCCCAGGGCATGGCTGGACAGGTCCCGGTCTCTGGCCAGGACGGTGACCATGCGGCTCTGAACCGCGTCGCGCTCGGCACGCAGACCGTGTCGGTGTGGAAGGACGCCCGCCAGCTCGGCAAGGCCGCCGGTGAGGCCGCTCTTGAGCTGGCCAAGGGGACGCCGATGGACAAGATCACGGGTGCCGTGATGTTCAACGGTGGCCCCAAGCACGTCAACATGACGTCGCTGTTCCTGAAGCCGAACCCGATCACCAAGGACAACCTCAACGAGGTGATTGACGGCGGCTGGATCACCAAGGACGAAGTCTGCAAGGGCGTGAAGCCCGGCACCGTCAAGGTGTGTGGCTAGGTCCTTAGCCAATCGTGTCTGCGCCGCGCCTCATGCGCGGCGCAGATGGCCTTTTGCGTGCGCAATATCGGGTACTTGAAGATGGCTGAGGCCACCGGTACGACCGGACCTGCGCCGGTTGGTGGCGTGAGCAGGCGCCAGACCGGCCTGCTGCGCGGCTTTCATGCATGCGACCGAGATTCGACGCCCGCATGCTCGGCATGATCGCGGCGCTGGCCACTCATCTGGTTCGGCTTCCAGGTGATGACGTCCTGGCGCTTGTCGGGCAATCCCCTGGCGCTCACCGAAGGCGTCTTCCTGACCCCGCGCAACCTGTGGAATCTCTCGGTGCAGACCTCCACGGTGGCCATAATGGCGACCGGGATGGTGCTGGTCATCGTCTCCCGCAACATCGACCTGTCGGTCGGTTCGTTGAACGGCTTCCTGGCGATGCTCATGGGCAAGATGCAGATCGAGATCCTGCCCCATTTCGTCGGTTACGACTGGCCCCTGACCTGGATCATCGTCGTGATCTTCGGGATCGCGGTTGGCGCCGCTGATCGGCGGAATCCAGGGCTTCGTCATCGCCTTCTTCGGCATACCCGCCTTCATCGTCACCTTGGCGCGCTGCTGATATGGCGCGGCGCGGCGTGGTGGGTGGCCAGCGGCCGCACGCTGGCGCCCATGGACTCGACCTTCGCCAAGCTCGGCGGCGGCGGCTTCGGCTCCATCGGCGCCACGCTGAGCTGGATCGTGGCGGCGATCGCCTGCGCTGCCATCATTATCGCGATCATCAACGGCCGTCGGCAGCGCGTGAAGTTCGAATTTCCGCTGCGCCCGGTCTGGGCCGAGCTCACCCTCGGCATCATCGGCTGCGGCGCGGTGATCGGCGCCATCGCCGTCATCAATGCCTATCCGATGCCGATCGGCCTGGCGAAGCAGTATGCGCAAGCTCCACGACATCGCCTGGCCGGACAGACGGTGAGCTGTACTTCTCGCTCGGCCTGGCGATCCCGGTTCTGATCGCCATCGGTGTCGGCGTTTCCGGTGACGTTCCTGGCCACGCGCACGCGCTTCGGGCGCTACGTCTTCGCCATCGGCGGCAATCCGGAGGCGGCGGAACTCGGCGGTATCAACACCCGCTGGATCATCATGAAGATCTTCATCCTCATGGGGGTCCTCTGCGCCATCGCCGGCATCGTCGCTTCGGCCCGCCTGAACGCAGCCACCAATGCGCTCGGCACCAACGACGAACTCTACGTCATCGCCGCCACCATCATCGGCGGCACGTCGTTCGCCGGCGGCATCGGCACCGTGCCCGGCGCCATGCTCGGCGCCATCGTCATGCAGTCGCTGCAGTCGGGCATGCAACTCATGGGCATCGAGTCGCCGTTGCAGAACATCGTCTCGGGTCTGGTGCTCGTGATCGCCGTCGGCATCGACACGATGTATCGCAGGCGGACCAAGTGAGCGCTCACGGATTAGGAGTGCCGAGCAATGGCCGACGACCGCGAACCGCTCGTCGAGATGCGCAATATCTACGTCTCGTTCGGCGGCGTTCACGCCGTGGAGAACGCGACGATCTCGCTCTATGAGGGCGAGGTGGTCGGCCTTGTCGGCGGCAACGGCGCCGGCAAGTCGACCCTGATGAAGGTGCTCTCCGGCGCCTACCAGCCCGATTCGGGGGAGATCTTCGTCGCCGGCCAGCACGTGTCGATCAACAACCCGCGCGACGCCAAGGCGCTGGGCATCGAGACGATCTACCAGAACCTGGCGCTCGCCGATAACGTCGATGCGCCGGCCAACGTCTTCCTCGGTCGCGAGATGCTGGGCCGCTTCAACACGCTCGACGACGTTGCCATGGAGGCGGCCACCCGCAAGGTGATGGGCCGCCTCAATCCGCTGTTCAAGGGCTTCAAGACGCCGGTGGCGGCGCTCTCCGGCGGCCAGCGCCAGTCGGTGGCCATCGCTCGGGCAATCTACTTCAACGCCCGCATCCTGATCATGGACGAGCCCACGGCCGCGCTCGGACCGGCCGAGACCGCCCAGGTGCGCGACCTCGTCAAGCAGTTGAAGAAGGAAGGCATCGGCATCTTCCTCATCAGCCATGAAATTCATGACGTCTTCGACCTGGCCGACCGCATCACCGTCATGAAAACGGCGCGAATGGTCGGCACGGTCAACAAGAACGACGTCGATACGGACCAGGTGTTGGGCATGATCATCGGCGGCACCGTGCCGCCGGGAGTGAAGATCGCCAACGCCTATTCAGAGGCGAGGGCATGACGCATGGATCTCGCGGGCTGGGAAGGCGACACCAGGCTCGGTTAGGGACGGCTGCAATCTGCGCAGCCCTGCTGGTCGGCGGTTCGGCCGCTGCCGACGATGCTGTTCCCTGGGCTGAGAAGGCGATCCACAGCCACGTCGATTTCACCCAGTTCGAGGGGGCGCTGACCCCCGACCAGCTCCACCAGCTTATCGCCGACGGCAAGAGCCTGTTCACGGCGCGCTTCACCACGGCTGACGGCATGGGCCGTCCGATGGCGACCCAGGCGATCATCCCGACGCTGCGCAAGCATCCGGTCGACGTCATGTTCCGCCGCACGGCCGGCCTCGATTCCAACAACTGCCAGTCCTGCCACAGCGTGCCGATCCTCGGCGGCGCCGGTGACTTCTCCGCCAATGCCTTCATCTCAGAGGGCTTCGAGAGCGCCGATTTCGATACGCTCGACCCGCAGTTCTCCAACGAGCGCGGCTCGGTCAGCCTGTTCGGCGATGGCCTGGTCGAATTGCTCGCCCGCGAGATGACGGCGGAGCTGCGCAGCGAACGCAACAAGGCGGTCGCCGCCGCCCGCGCCAGCGGCCAGCCCGAAACCGTCAGCCTGTCGTCCAAGGGCGTCGATTTCGGCAAGCTCACCGTGATGCCTGATGGCCTGGTCGATTTCTCCGCCCTGGAAGGCATCGATTCGGACCTGACCGTGCGCCCCTTCGGCCAGAAGGGCGTCTTCGCCTCGCTGCGCCAGTTCACCGTCAACGCCGGCAACATCCATCTCGGCATGGAGGCGAGCGAGCGCTGGGGCAAGCGCTGGACCGGAACCGACGATTTCGACGGCGACGGCGTTCCCGACGAACTGTCGCCGGGCGACGTCTCGGCGCTGGTCTCCTTCCAGGCGACGCTGCCGGCGCCCGCCCGCATGGTGCCGGACGATCCCGCCTGGCGCGACGCGGCCGCTCAGGGCGAGAAGCTGTTCACGTCGATGGGCTGTGCCGTGTGCCATCGGCCATCGCTGCCGTTGAACAGCCTCACCTTCACCGATCCCGCCCCCTACGATACCGCCGGCACTTTGCGCTCCGGCGAGGTCGCCAAGCCGATCTCCTATGATCTGGGCATGCTCGACTGGGCCAAGACCCTGCCGCGCAACGACCAGGGCCAGATCCTGGTGCCGCTCTTCGGCGACCTCAAGCGCCACCACATCTCCGACAGCGAGGTCAGCCGGCTCGGCAACGAGCTGCTCGCCCAGCGCTTCGTCGAGCGCGACGTCTTCATCACCGCCGAGCTGTGGGGCGTCGGCTCGACCGCGCCCTATGGTCACCGCAACGACATCACCACGCTCGACGATGTCATCCGTGCCCACGGCGGCGAGGGGCGCGATGCCCGCCAGCACTACATCGACGCCAGCGATGCCGATCGCTCCGACCTCATCGCCTTCCTGAAGACCCTGGTGATCCCGCAATGACCCGCCGCCTGTTCGCCGCAGTCGTGCTTGCTGCCGGCCTCGTGGCGGCCGTGGCGGCGCGTGCCGACGACATGAACCAGCCGGTGCCCAACGACATTCCGGACATGCACGAGGAAGCGGTCGCTGCCGGCATCAACCACCAATACACCGGCGGCTGGGAGTTCTTCGTCGGCGGTGGCGTCGCCGCCTTCGATTGCAACGGCGACCGCAAGCCGGACCTCTTCTTCGCCGGCGGCACCAGCCTTGCCGAGCTCTACCGCAACGACAGCCCGACCGGCGGCGCGCTCAAGTTCACCAAGGTCGACATGGGCATCCCGGTCGACGACTTGAAGAACGTCACCGGCGCCTATCCGCTCGATATCGACAATGACGGCCTGATGGACCTCGTCGTCCTGCGGTTGGGCCGCAACCTCATCCTCAAGGGCGAGCCCGACTGCAAGTTTCAGGTGGCCAACGGCCTGTTTGCCTTCGACGGAGGCCGGGACTGGACGACGGCCTTCACGGCGACCTGGGAGCAGGACCAGACCTTCCCGACGCTGGCCATCGGCAACTATGTCGACCGCATGGCGCCGGGCGCGCCGTGGGGCACCTGCGCCGACAGCTACCTCGACCGTTCGACCTCGCGCGACAAGCCCGACTACAGCGATCCCGTCGCGCTGTCGCCGAGCTATTGCTCGCTGTCGATGCTGTTCACCGATTGGAACCAGTCGGGCGTGCCATCGCTCCGGGTGACCAACGACCGCCAGTATTATCGCGGCGGCGAGGAGCAGATGTGGCACGTCGATCCGGGCAAGCCGCCGCGCCTCTACACGGCTTCCGAGGGCTGGCAGCACCTGTCGATCTACGGCATGGGCATCGCCCAGGCCAACCTCTTCGGCAACAACTACCCGGTCTATGCGCTGACCTCGATGGGCGACACCAAGCTGCAGCAGTTGTCCGAGGAGGCCGATACCGATCGCCCGGTCTACAAGGACATCGCCTATCCCACGGGCGCCACCGCGGCGCGGCCCTATGCCGGCGGCGACGTGCGGCCGTCGACCGGCTGGCACAGCCAGTTCGCCGATTTCAACAATGACGGCCTGCTCGACCTGTTCATCGCCAAGGGCAACGTCGATGCGATGCCTGATTTCGCGTCCGACGATCCCGACAACCTGCTGCTCGGCCAGTGGGACAAGACCTTCACCGAGGTCGGCGGGCGCGCCGGCATTGCGCTGCCGCGCAAGGGTCGCGGCGCCGCCGCGATCGATCTCAACATGGACGGCATGCTCGACCTGGTGGTGGTCAACCGCGAGGCGCCGGTGAGCCTGTTCCGCAATCTCGGCACCAAGACCGCCTGGGGCGCCGACGAGCCGCTCGGCAACTGGCTCGAGATCGAGCTGGTCCAGTCAGCGGCCAACCGCAACGCCGTCGGTGCCCACATCAACGTCAAGGCCGGCAACAACGTCATGGACCGTACCGTCTCCGTCGGCGGCGGCCATGCCTCCGGCCAGGCCGGCTTCGTCCATGTTGGCCTGGGCACGGCGGAACGTGCCGAGGTCCGCGTCAAATGGCCGGACGGACAGTGGAGCGGCTCGTTCCGCGTCTTCGCCAACAACTTCGTCAGGATCGAGCGCGGCAAGGACGAGGCCGAGTACTGGCTGCCCGAGCCGCCGCCCGCCAACTGACCGCACCCACCGAACCATCCAGAAAAACAAGAAGAACACCCATGACCGGCTCGCCAGCAGACGTGCGCCTCATCGAGGCGACCCTTCCCGAATTCGGTGTCCCCGACACCCGCCCCGAACTGCCGCCGTCGGTCTATGCCGGCCGGCTGGCGCGGCTCATGAGTGCCGTCGATGCGGCCTCGCTGTCGGCGCTGGTCGTCTATGGCGACCGCGAGCATTTCGCCAATCTCGCCTGGGCGACCGGCTTCGATCCGCGCTTCGAGGAGGCGCTGCTCATCCTGGTGCCGGGCAGGGATGCGATGCTGCTTGCCGGGCCGGAGAATCAGGGCACCGGCCGCGCCGCGTCGGTCGCCCTCGATGTCCGGCTCTATCCGCCTTTCGGGCTGCTCGGTCAGGACCGCACGCGCACTCCGCCGCTCGCCGACCTGCTGGCCGAGGCCGGTATCACCCGCAATATGCGCGTCGGTATCGCCGGCTGGAAGTATTACGGTCCGCAGGAATCGGCCCATCCCGAGCAATGGATCGAGAGCCCGGCCTTCATCGTCGACACCTTGCGCCGGCTGACCGGGGAGGGCGGCGCGGTGGTCAATGCGACGGCGCTCTTCATGCACGCCAGCATGGGCCTCAGGGCCATCAACGAGATCGACCAGCTTGCCGCCTTCGAGTTCGCCGCCGTCCAGGTTTCCGAAGGGGTCAAGCGCGTCCTCACCGGCCTCAAGGTCGGCATGCGCGAGGCGGAAGCCGCGACCTTGATGCGGCCGATCGGCATGCCCTTGAGCTGCCACCTGATGCTCTCGGCCGGTCCGCGCGCGGCGCTCGGCCTCGGCAGCCCCCTCGACCGGCCGATCGAACGCGGCGATCCCTTCACCGCGGCTTATGGCGTCTGGGGTGCGCTCACCTCCCGCGCCGGCTTCGTCGCCGAAGGTCCGGACGATCTGCCGGAGGCGATTCGCGACTATGTCGCGCGTGTGCCCGCGCCCTATTTCGCCTGTGCCGCCGAGTGGTACGAGACGATTGGCATCGGCGTCACCGGCGCCACCATGGACGCCCTGGTGAAGCGCCACCTCGGCGATCCCTTCTTCAATGTCGGGCTTAATCCCGGCCATCTCATCCATCTCGACGAATGGATGAACACGCCGATCTATCCGGGCAGCGCCGAGACGTTGCGCTCCGGCCAGGCGTTGCAGATCGACATCATTCCGGCGACCGGCACGCAATGGTTCACATCGAACATCGAGGATGGCATTGCGCTGCTCGATGAGCGTGGCCGTGCCGAATTCGCCGAGCGCCACCCGGGCGCCTGGCAGCGCGTCCAGGCCCGCCGCGCCTTCATGGCCGACGTTCTGGGCATCCACCTGAAGCCGGAGGTTCTCCCCTTCAGCAATCTCGCCGGCTGGCTGCCGCCGTTCGTCCTGGCACCGGGGCGGGGCCTCAGCCTGCGCTGAGCGGCAGCATCAGTTCTCCGGCAACCCCTTGCCCGCCGGCGCGCAGTAGGCGGTCTCCAGCGCGCCGATGACCAGCAGAACCTCCGGCCGGGCGATGTGGTAGTAGACCGTCGTTCCCTCACGCCGCGATTCCACCAGGCCGTCGGCCCTCAGCCGCATGAGCTGCTGCGACATGGGCACCTGCTCGACGCCGCCGAGCAGGCTGCGCAGCTCGGACACCGACTTCTCGCCGTTGCCCAGCGCGCACAGGACCAATAGCCGCTGCGGGTGCGAGAGGCTGCGCATCAGGCCCGCCGCCATGTCGCTGGCCGGGATCATCTCCTTCACATTCATGTTCTTGAATTTATTATCTTTGAATGCTAGATGCAAGTGCGACTGCCGGGCGATCCAGCCATTCGGACATTCGGGTGGCGGCATTCCGGCGCCTACGAATCTCGCAGGAGTTGTAACATGACCCTCGAACGCGCCATTTTCGTTGTGGCTGGCTCTTTGGTTCTGGCGTCCGTCGCGCTCGGCTATTTCGTCTCGCCCTACTGGTTCCTGCTCACCGCCTTCGTCGGGCTCAACATGGTCCAGTCGGCTTTCACCGGCATCTGCCCGGCGAAGAATGTGCTGCGCATGCTCGGCCTGAAATCGCAAGCCGCCGGCAGCCACTGACCGTTCCGCTTCGCCCAGAGACATCGATCGGCCGCTGACGGGCGGCCCCTCGCTACCCGGAGTCTGCCCATGAGGGCCCGCCCTGCCATCCTCGCGATGGCCGCCATCTGCATTGCCGCGTTCGCCGGAGAGGTCGCCCGAGCGGCCGAATTCACTGTCACGCCGCTCAGCATCGAGGATCTCAAGGCCGTCTTCGGCGAGGTCAGGAGCCGCCATGTCGTGCCGGCACGCACGCGCATCGGCGGCACCATCGCCGAAATCACGGTGACCGAGGGAACCGAGGTCACCAAGGGCGAGGTCATTGCCCGCATTGTCGACCCCAAGATCGCATTGCAGATCGATGCGGCCGACTCCGACATCAAGGCCGTCAGCTCGCAACTCGACAGCGCTCAAGTCGCGCTCGATCGGGCCCAGAGCCTCTTCAAGACCGGTGCGACCACCAAGGCAGTGCTCGATCAGGCGCAGACCCAGGTTGACGTGCTCACCAGTCAGCTCGCCTCGGCAAAATCGAAGCGCGATGTTCTCAGCCAGCAGGCGGCCGAAGGCGACACGGTCGCCCCCGAAAATGGCCGCGTTATCGCCGTGCCGGTGACGCTGGGTTCGGTGGTGCTGCCGGGTGATTTCGATCGCCACCGTTGCCGGCGGCGGCTATTTCCTGCGCCTGTCGCTGCCCGAGCGCCACGCCACCGCAATCGCCGAAGGCGGCACGGTGCTCGTCGGCGAGCGGGTGCTGTCGGCCGACATCGGCACCGGTGCCGGCCCCGATCCGGCCAAGGCGCGCACCGGCAAGCTGGTCAAGATTTATCCGGAGATCACCGACGGCCGCGTGCTCGCCGATGTCGAGGTCGACGGCCTCGGCGACTATTTCGTCGGCGAGCGCACGCTGGTCTGGGTGCCTGTCGCCCACCGACAGGTGCTCGCCGTACCGGACGCGGCGGTGACCACCCGCCACGGCGTCGACTACGTCCGCCTGGGCGGCGCCAAGGAAGCGCCGGTCGATGTCGCCGTCATCCTCGGCGAGACCTTCGAGCGCGACGGTGCGCAGTTGACCGAAATCCTCACCGGCTTGCAGGCCGGCGACAAGGTGCTGGTGCCATGAAGCTCGGCATTGCGGGGCGCCTGACCAGCGGTTTCATCGGTTCGCCGCTGACGCCGCTGTTCCTTCTGGCAGCGGTGATCCTCGGCATCGTCGCGCTGGTCACCCTGCCGCGCGAGGAAGAGCCGCAGATTTCGGTGCCGATGGTCGATATCCACGTCAGCACCAACGGCCTCAAGGCGGAGGACGCGGTCAAGCTCGTCACCGAGCCGCTGGAGACGATCGTCAAGAGCATCGACGGCGTCGAGCACGTCTATTCGCAGACCACCGACGAAGGCGCCATGGTCACCGCCCGCTTCGTCGTCGGCACCGACGCCGATACGGCGATCCTGCGCGTGCACGAGAAGGTGCGCGCCAACATGGACCGTATCCCGGTTGGCATTCCCGAACCGCTCATCGTCGGCCGCGGCATCAACGATGTCGCCATCGTCACGGTCACGCTGACGCCCAAGCCCGGCGCCGCGGCGCACTGGACGGCCAACGGTCTCACGCGCCTGGCACGCGAACTTCAGGTCGAGATTTCCAAGCTGCCGGATATCGGCCTCACCTACATCGTCGGCGAGCAGCCCGAGCAGATCCGCGTCGAGCCCGACCCGGAGAAGCTGTCGCTGTTCGGCGTTACGCTGCAGCAGCTCTCCGCCAAGATCCAGGGGGCCAATCGGTCGTTCCAGGCCGGCCTGGTGCGCGACAGCGGCAACCAGGTCGCTCTGGTCGCCGGACAGACGCTGCAGACGCTGCCGGAGATTGGCAATATCCTGCTGACCACCCGCGACGGGCGGCCGGTTTACGTGCGCGATGTGGCCAGCGTGTCGCTCGCCACCCAGCCGGACGAGACGCGTGCCACAGAGGTGCGCAAGGCCGACGGCGTGCTGGAGCGTGCACCGGCCGTGACGCTGGCCATCGCCAAGCGCTCCGGCACCAATGCCGTGGTCATCGCCGAAAACGTCATCAAGCAGCTCGAGGAGCTGCGCGGCCGCATCTTCCCTGAAGATGTCGACATGACGGTCACCCGCGACTATGGCGAGACCGCCAACGAGAAGGCCAACGAACTGCTCTTCCACCTTGGCCTTGCCACGGTGTCGATCGTCCTCCTGGTGGCCTTCTCGATCGGCTGGCGCGAGGCGATCGTGGTCGCCATCGTCATCCCGACGACGATCCTGCTGACGCTCTTTGCCTCCCGCATGATGGGCTACACGCTCAACCGCGTCAGCCTGTTCGCGCTCATCTTCTCGATCGGCATTCTGGTCGACGACGCCATCGTCATCATCGAGAACATAGCCCGCCACTGGGGCATGTATGATGGGCGAAGTCACCGCCAGGCGGCGATCGAGGCGGTCGCCGAGGTCGGCAACCCGACCATCGTGGCGACGTTGACCGTGGTTGCCGCGCTGCTGCCGATGCTCTTCGTCTCGGGCCTGATGGGCCCCTACATGAGCCCGATCCCGGCCAATGCGTCCGCGGCGATGCTGTTCTCGTTCTTCGTCGCCGTCATCCTGACGCCGTGGCTGATGATGCGCTTCAGGAAGACAGGCGCGCCGGAGCATGAAGAGCATCACGGCCACCGTGGCTTGCTTGCCCGCGGCTATATGGTCGTTGCCCGCCCGGTGCTGGCCACCAAGGGCCGCGCCTGGACGTTTCTGGCCATCGTCGGCATCCTCACCATCGGTTCGCTAGGCCTGCTTTATACCGAGCACGTCACCGTCAAGCTGCTGCCCTTCGATAACAAGAACCACCTGCAGATCCTCGCTGATCTGCCGGAAGGGTCGTCGGTCGAGGAGACCAACAGGGTGCTGCAGGAGGCCGTCGACCGCGTTGCTTCGATTCCGGAGATCAAGTCGTTCCAGACCTATGCCGGCACGGCCTCGCCGTTCGACTTCAACGGCCTGGTGCGCCACTACTATCTGCGCGCGCAGTCCTATCAGGGCGATGCTCAGGTCAACCTGACGGCGAAGGGCGAACGCAGCCGCGAGAGCCATCAGGTGGCGCTCGAGATTCGCGAGCGTCTCAAGGGGCTCGACGCGCCGGCCGGCACCTCGATCAAGGTGGTCGAGCCGCCGCCGGGGCCGCCGGTCCTGTCCACGCTGCTCGCCGAGATCTACGGGCCGGACGCTGACACCCGTCGTGCCATCGCCGCCAAGGTTCGCGAGGCTTTCCAGAGCGTGCCCTTCATCGTCGACGTCGACAACTCGTATGGTACGCAGACCGAGCGCGTGCGCCTCAAGGTCGACCAGAACAATCTCGAATACCACAAGGTGGACGAGAGCGACGTCTACAACACGATCACCGCCTTCTATGGCGGCGAAACGGTCGGTTATTCGCATCGTGGCGGTGGGCGCCAGCCCATCCCCATCGTGCTGGCAGCGTCGAAGGCCAACAACGTGGCCAACGAGCGCGCTCTTGCCTTGCCGGTCGGTGCCAACAGCATCCCCGGCAGCACTGGCGTGGTCGAGCTCGGTGATGTGGTGCGTGCCGTGCGCGAAAAGACTTCCTATCCGATCTTCCGCCACAACGGCCGCACCGCCGAGATGGTGACCGCCGATCTTGCCGGTACCTACGAGGCACCGCTCTACGGCATGCTCGCCGTCGACAAGATCATCGCCGGCGCGGACTGGGGCGACGTGCCCAAGCCGACCATCGCGTTGCATGGCCAGCCGGACGACGAGTCCAAGCCGACCCTGCTGTGGGATGGCGAATGGGAGGTGACCTGGGTGACCTTCCGCGACATGGGCGCCGCCTTCTTGGTCGCGATCTTCGGCATCTACATCCTGGTCGTCGCGCAGTTCGGCTCGTTCAAGGTGCCGCTGGTCATCCTGACGCCTATCCCACTGACGCTCATCGGCATCATGCTCGGGCACTGGATCTTCCATGCGCCGTTCACGGCGACCTCGATGATCGGCTTCATTGCGCTCGCCGGCATCATCGTGCGCAACTCGATCCTGCTGGTCGATTTCATCCGCATGGCGCGCACGCCTGGCCGTCCGTTGCTCGATGTCCTGCTTGACGCGGGGGCCACCCGCTTCAAGCCGATCCTGCTGACCGCGCTCGCCGCCATGATCGGCGCGGCGGTCATCCTCGCCGACCCGATCTTTCAAGGGCTGGCGATCTCGCTGCTCTTCGGCCTCGCTTCATCGACGCTGCTCACCGTCCTGGTGATTCCGGCGATCTACGTCGTGCTGCGCGGCGACAAGCCAGTGGAAACGCCTGAGGAGGCGCCGCAACAGCCGGCGTAAACGGCCGGCCCCGGTGGAAGCCGGGGCCGCCATCTTCAGCCGCCAGAGGCGTCGGCGCGCCGCCCTCAGTCGCCGATCTCATCCTTGGCCGCGCGCTTGTGGGCGGCGAGCGCCATCAGCCGGCGGTCGCGCCAGGCTGCCCGCTTGCCGAGGTCGCTGCGCGCCAGGCGCGCCTGCCGCTCCTTCTCGATCGTGTCGACCACCGGGCCGGTCCACTCGGCGCGGCGCGTCTGTTGCGCGAACAGGTGATCGTAGATGCCGTGATAGCGCGCCACGTAGTCGCGCACGCCGCCGGGCGCATTGAGGTCGATGGTCTCGAACGGCCCCATGAAGCTCCAGCGCAGCGCCAGCCCCTCGCGGACCGCCACGTCCACGTCCTCGACCGAGGCGGCGCCGTCGGCGACCAGCCGGAAGGCCTCCTGCAACAGCGCCCCCTGCAGGCGGTTGACGACGAAGCCGTCGATCTCTTGCCTGAGCACGATCGGCGCATGGCCGGCGCCTGCCATGATCTGCCGCGTCCGCTCCACCGTCTCAGCAGAGGTCCACGGTGCCGGCACGATCTCCACCGCCGGCACCAGATACGGCGGGTTGATGGGATGGGCGACGAGGCAGCGCGCCCGGCCCGCGAGTCCCTCGGTGAAGGCGGAGGGGAGCAGTGCCGAGGTGGAGCTTGCGATCACCGCATCGGCCGGCGCTTGCCGGTCGAGTTCGGCGAAGACCGCCCGCTTGGTGTCGAGATCCTCCGGCGTGTTCTCCTGCACATGGCTGGCGCCGGCCAGTGCCTCGCCAAGGTCCGCGACGCCATGAATGCGCTGGCGCACCGCGGCTGGCGCAGCGCCGTCGAGCAAATCGAAGCCGGCCAGCTCTTCCAGCGCGCCGTCGATGAAGGCGAGGGCCGCCTCGACCTGTCCGGCGTTGGCGTCGGTCAGCGCCACTTCGGTGCCGGCGCGGGCGAAGCTCAGCGCCCAGGCGCGGCCGATGAGGCCGGCGCCGACGATTGCAACCTTGGTCATGGATCAACTCCCTCGTGCTGCGCCGTCCTGCTGGTCGCTGTCACGGGAACAGCCCGCGCGTGCGCTTGGTCTCCCACACCCTGGCGACGCCGATCGCCATTGCCGCCGTGCGATGCGAAACGCCCTCCCGCGCGGCGCGATCGAGCACGCGGCGGAAGGCATCGTCGAGCAGGCGGTGCAGCCGGTCGAGAACCTCGGGGCGCCCCCAGAAGAACTGCTGCAGGTCCTGCACCCACTCGAAATAGCTGACGATGACGCCGCCGGCATTGCACAGGATGTCGGGAATGACGAAGACGTCGCCGCGTTCCTCGAGCAGCCGGTCGGCCTCCGGCGTGGTCGGCCCGTTGGCGGCCTCCGCCAGGATGCGGCAGCTGAGGCGGCCGGCGTTCTTCTCGTTGATCACGCGCTCGACCGCCGCCGGCACCAGCACGTCGCAGGGCTGGACGAGCAGGAGGTCGGGCTCGATGGCAAGCTCGCTGGAGAAGCCGGCGAGCACGCGGTGCTTGCGCATGTGCTCCAGCAGTGCTGCGACATCGAGCCCCGCCGGCGAGTAGTAGGCGGCGGTGTGGTCGCTGACCCCGACGATGCGCACGCCGCGTTCGGCCAGCGCCGTGGCGGCGTTGCTGCCGACATTGCCGAAGCCCTGCACGATCGCCGTTGCGCCGGCAATCGGCAGGTTCAGCCGTTCCATCGCCCGCCCGATGAGATGGGCGACGCCCAGCCCGGTCGCCTCGCGCCGGCCCTCGATGCCGCCCATGCCGATCGGCTTGCCGGTCACGATCTCGGTGACCGTCTGGCCCTGGTACATGGAATAGGTGTCCATGAACCAGGCCATGACCTGCTCGTCGGTGCCGAGATCGGGCGCCATGATGTCCGTCTTCGGCCCCACGAACGGGATCATCTCCTGCATGTAGCGGCGCGACAGGGCCTCCAGCTCGCGTACCGAAAGCGCGTTGCGGTCGACGGCGACGCCGCCCTTGGCGCCGCCATAGGGCAGGCCGACCAGGGCGCATTTCCAGCTCATCCAGATCGCCAGTGCCGCTACCTCGCCGATGGTCAGCGAACTGGCGAAGCGCGTGCCGCCCTTGGTCGGCCCGAGCGTCAGGTGGTGCTGGACGCGGAACCCCTGGAAGACCTCGGTCGAGCCATCGTCGCGATGGATGGGGCAGGAGACCGCGAGCGAGCGCTTCGGGTAGAAGACCCGGTCGCGATCGCCCTCCGGCATGTCCAGGTGGTCGGCAACGCCGTCGAACTGCCGGCGCGCCATGTCGAAGACCGGATCGTTGAACAATGGCATCGCGGACATGGCTTGGGTTGCTCCCTGCTTCGCCCGAATCGCTTCGGTTTTGCCCCTCGGCCTGGACTACGGCTCCCCGATTGCAGCCGCAACGAGGCGTCGGTAGACGAAAGCCGAAAGCTGCCGCCTTCTACACTAGCCCCCTGACGCGATCCTCGCAGGCTCAGGCCTGCCGATCATCGTGATGACGCTCTGCACCGCCGAAGCGATACCGCGATCGGCACGCAGGATCCGCCACCTTCCGCCTGCCATCGCCCCAGCTTGCGCGAACTCGGCGAGGAGCTTGTTCAGGAAGGCCTCATCGGTCGTGTGGTCGATCAGCAGGATCACCCGATCGAGCAGGTTCATCTTCGCCAGGGCGGTGAGCTCGTAGATGCACCCGGTGTTCTTCGCCGTGAAGCCGCGCAGATCCATCAGCACCGCGTCGGCGTCGCCCATCAGCCGTGCGACGGCAAAACGCCAAGCCTCGGGGCCACAGAACAGGCTGTCGATGCGAAAGCGACCGTCAGGGTCCGGACCGTGATCGATGGCCGCGATCCGGCGATCGAGGTCCTGTTGCGAATGGATGAAATTCGCGCGCAGCTGGCCCGAGACGAAATCGAGAAAGTCGTGGAGATCGAGCGCGCTCGTCGCGAGGTCGGGGCCGGCGATGAGCTCGATATTGCCGGCGTAGCGCCAGCGCGTCGCCAGCAGGTCGAACAGCGGTTCGCTGCGCCGCCGCGTTCCGAACACTCTGAGGAGGAGCAGCTGCGGCGCTTCGCATCGGGCTGCCGCCCTGCGCAGCGGCGCCAGGCCGAAATGGGTGATCGCCTTGTAGGCGACGAATGTCGCGGCACCGGCGAAGCCGATGAGTCCTCGACCCGCGACCAGAGGGACGCAGAAGAAGAGGGTCGTCAGCAGCCAGAGCGAATCGAACATCAGGCCCTGGTCGCTGATCTTCTTGGCTGAGTAGGCCGCGACCAGCCACCGGACGAAGCGCCAGGCGACGAAGGCGAAGAGAAGCACGCCGATGAGCTGCGTGCCGTAGACGACGATCACGACATCCGGGCCGTTGCTCAGCGCTGGCAGCCACTCGCCCAGCGCGGCTGCGATCGGGCCCAGGATTCCCGATGCCCATTTCGGCGCCGACACGTAGGCTGCGCTGACCAGGGCGGCCCCCGATACCGCGATGGTCATGAACAGCAGGATCAGCGGTCCGACGTTGCGCACGCGCCGGTTCAGAAAGACCGTCAGGAAGAGCGAGCTGGGGACATCCAGCGCCCACAGGAACAGCGGCTGCGCATAGGCGGGCAGCGTCATGTCGATCGGCGATGACAGATGCAGCGGTGGCGTCTTGGAGAAGAAGCCGCCCCAGAGGCAAAGAAGGCCGAGTCCGGCGAAATAGGCCAGCACCGTCAGGCCCTGCCGGGCGCGATCGGGCCCCCAGAACAGGACGAGCGTGAGGAGGGTGGGCCAGGCAAAGGCCCAGAACGCCACCAGGCTGCGCAGCGGGAGGAAATCGATCTCCCACATTGAAAGCTGGATGACGACGCTCAGGCCCGCATGGGTCAATCCGGCAATGGCGTACACGATGGCCGCGCGGCCATAGGCGGCGTCGCCAGCGCGCAAAGCGTCCGGAAGGTACTTGGCGGCGCTCGCGGAGCGGCCGGCAGGCGGCGAAGGCTCGAACGCCTCAAAGAAGTCGCCGGATCCCGCGCCATGAGGGAGCGCGCCCGCCGCCATATGGTGTCGAACCCTGCGGCGGTAGAGAACCACCAGCACGGGGGCGACGATCAATGTCAGCAAACCGGCGAGCAGGAGATAGAGGCTGATCAGGCCCGGCAGTGTCGCCACGGTCGTCTCCGTGCTCCTCAGCCTATCCGGACATCCGTCTTCGGCGGCCGCGGGAACCGCGCGCCCAGACAGCGTGTACCCTGACTTCGAACGATCTGGAAGACGTCCGATGTGATGCCGGAACTAAAGATAATTCAAAGGCTTAGGGAATGGTGGGCGATACTGGGATTGAACCAGTGACCCCTCCCGTGTGAAGGGAGTGCTCTCCCGCTGAGCTAATCGCCCGCCCGGCCCGTGAGGCCGAAGGTGCCGGGATTTAAGGGACGGGCGGGACCGCCGTCAAGGCGAAGCGTCGCCCCGGCGCTATTCCGCTGCGAAAGGCCCCAGGCTCGCCACAGCGTCCCACAGTGCGTCGAAATGATCGATCAGCCGGTCGGGGCCGAAGCTGGCGACCGGCACCGGGTTATAGCCGAAGGTGACCGCCACCACCGGAACGCCGGCCGCCCGCGCCGTCTGGATGTCTGTCTCAGAGTCGCCCACCATGACCGCATGCTTCGGCGCCCCGCCGGCCAGCCGCACGGTCTCGTCGAAGACGCGCGGGTCGGGTTTCAGCCAGGGCAGGGCGCCCTGGCCGACCATCGCGGCGAAGCGCGGCGCCAGGTTGAGCGCCTCCAGGATCGGCCGCACCAGGGGATCCGGCTTGTTGGTGCACACCGCCAGCCGCCAGCCGGCCGCGGTAAAACGGTCGAGCGCCGCCTCGACGCCGGGATACGGCCGGCTCTCATCGGCGATGTGGGCGGCATAGTGGGCAATGAGGGCGTTGAACAGCCGTTCCAGCTCCGCCCCTTCGATGTGCCGGCCCGAGGCGGCAAAGGCCGTGCTGATGAGCAGCCGCGCACCGCGGCCCACCATGGTCAGCGCGGTTTCGGTGGCCAGCGGCGCCAGGCCTTCCCCGGCCAGCACCGTATTCAGCGCCCGCACGATGTCGGGGGCGGTGTCGACCAGGGTTCCATCGAGATCGAAGACGAGGGTGGGGGCAGTCAAGGCGGGTACTTCGTGCTCAGCTTCCGTAGCCGCGTGCCATGAGGGCTGCGAAAACCGGAATCAGAAAGAAAACAACCAGCTCTAGATGGATGAATCGTCTGGCGTTTTCAACCTCGGCCAGCGGCGGCGCGAAGTCCGGGTCGCTGGTTATCGCCCGGCGCCATTTGATGAAGCGGAGCGTCGGGAAGATGGACAGGATACCGACCAGCAGGAAGGCGCCGAGCTTGGCGTGGAAGAAGCTGTTGTGCCAGTAGTAGTCCGCCCCCTTGAGGCCGAAATAGACGCGCGCGAAGCCGACGATGAGGACGAGGGCGGCGAGCACCCCGAAAGCGATGTCGATGCGCGCCACCTTGGCCGCGTCCGCGGTGCTCATCTGCGGCCGCACCAGCATCATCTCGGCGACCAGTACCGCGGCCAGGGCGAAGATCAGCAGGTGGTGGGCGATGGCGAGCAGGAGGTCGGTCATAGCGCGGTGCTCCTTCGGTGGACGTCCAAATCGGGGCATGCCGTCGGCGTGGCGTCAAGGCCCGTCAGATGCTAACAAGGCCCCCGGAAAGGACCAGACCTCCCATGAATCCGCGTTCGATTTCCGTTTCCTGCGGCAGGCGAGGCCGCTGATGCTGGCCAAGCCACCAGGCCCCGGCGACGAGGATCGTCGGGCTGCCGCTGCGGCCGCACTGGACGAGGTGCGCCCCGGCATGAAGCTCGGCCTCGGCTCCGGCCGTGCCGCCGAGCATTTCGTGCGGCTGCTGGCCGAGCGCGTGCGCGCCGGGCTTGCCATCGTCGGCGTGCCGACTTCGGCGCGCACCGCCGAACTGGCCCGGACCGAGGGCATCACCCTTGCCACGCTCGATGAGGAGCCCGCCCTCGACATGGTCGTCGACGGGGCCGATGAGGTCGACCCCAAGCTGCGCATGATCAAGGGCGGCGGCGGCGCGCTGTTGCGCGAGAAGATCGTGGCGACCGCCTCGCGCCGCATGGTGGTGGTCATCGAGAAGGCCAAGCTGGTCGACCCGCTGGGTGCCTTTCCCCTGCCCATCGAGATCGTGCCTTTCGGCAGCACGCCGGTTCGCCTCGGTGTCGAGCGCCTCGCCAGCCGGCTCGGCCTCACCGGGTCGCTGGCCTGGCGCCAGGCCGGCGCCGGCCCCTATGTCACCGACGGCGGAAACCACATTCTTGACGCATCTTTCGGTCGTATAGACGACCCCGATCGCCTGGCGCGGGAGCTGGATTCGATGCCCGGCGTTGTCGAGCATGGCCTGTTCATTGGTCTGGCCTCGCTCGTCATCGCGGCGGGCAGCGACGGCGTCACCCGCTTGGCCAAATAGAGCTGTTACCTGTCCAGATGGAGCACGTGATGACCCTGCTCGGTAAATTCATCCGCACGGCGGCGGTTGCGGCCGTCCTGATTACTGCGCCGGCCTCTGCGCTTTTCGCCCAGGAGATCAGCGCATCGCAGCTCGCCGCTGCCCTCGACGTGGTCAACTCCACGGTCGCTGCCGCCAGCTTCGATACGCAGCTGCCGCTCATCGCCAACCAGGTCACCAACCAGCTGATCCGCGCCCGCCCGGACCTCCACCAGGAGATCGCCGACACGGTGCAGGCGGTGGCGCTCAAGCTGGTCGTCCGGCGCAAGGAGCTCAATCAGGACGTGGCGCGCATCTACGCCAAGGCGTTCAGCGAGGACGAGCTCAAGGCCATCGCCGCCTTCCTCAAGAGCCCCGCCGGCCAGAAGTACCAACAGATCGGCCCGCAGGTGGTCAGCGATACGCTGCAGGCGGTCCAGGCGTGGACCGACCGGGTGGGCGCCGAGCTTCTCGACAAGACCCGGGAAGAGCTGAAGAAGCAGGGCCACCCGATGTAGCAGGCCGCTCGGCGTGATGGGGGGCCGGCCGTGACGGCGGGCTACGACTACGACCTGTTCGTCATCGGCGCCGGCTCTGCCGGTGTCCGTGCGGCGCGCCTTGCGGCCGAACTCGGCAAGCGCGTGGCGATCGCCGAGGAAAGCCGCGTCGGCGGCACCTGCGTGCTGCGCGGCTGCGTGCCGAAGAAGCTGTTCGTCAACGCCGCCCACTTTGCCGAGGCCTTCGAGGATGCCGTCGGTTTCGGCTGGCGCGTCGAGGGCCTGCATTTCGACTGGCCGACGCTGGTCAGCAACGTCGCCGGCGACGTCTCGTGGCTGAGCGGCATCTACATCCGCAATCTCGAAAAGGCCGGCGCCGAGATCATCCGCAGCCGCGCCGTGCTCGCAGACGCCCACAGCGTGCACCTGCTCGCCCGCCACCAGACGGTGACCGCCGAGCACATCCTGATCGCCACCGGCGGGCGGCCGCGCCGCGACCTGGCCGTTCCCGGCATCGAGCACGCCATCACCTCCGACGAGTTCTTTCACCTCGAGCGCCTGCCCCGGCGGGTGCTCATCGTCGGCGGCAGCTACATCGCCATGGAGATCGCCTCGATCTTCGCCAGCTTCGGCACCGAGACGACGGTCATCCACCGCGGCGCCCAGGTCCTGCGCGGCTTCGACGACGAGGTCCGCCGCGAGCTCTGCTCGGCGCTCGAGCGGCGCGGCATCACGGTGATGACCAATCAGGAGCTGGCCGGCATCGCCGAGGCCGAGCGCGGCTTCGTCGCCACGCTCAAGTCGGACGCCACCATCCTTGCCGATCAGGTGCTGCTCGCCATCGGCCGCCACCCGAATTCCACCGGCCTCGGCCTGGAGAAGGCAGGCGTTGCCGTCGACGGCATGGGGGCGATCAAGGTCGATGCCTATTCGCGCACCGACGCGGCCAGCATCTACGCCGTCGGCGACGTCACCGGCCGCCTCCAGTTCACGCCGGTTGCCATCCGCGAAGCCGCCGCCTTCGTAGAGACCGTCTTCCATGATCGCCCGACTGCGATCGACTACGACAACGTCCCGGTGGCGGTGTTCGCCAACCCCGAGGTCGGCTCGGTCGGCCTGACCGAGGAGGCGGCGCGCGAGCGTTACGCCGCGCTCGACATCTACCGCTCGCACTTCAAGCCGCTGCCCTATCGGGTCGCCGGCCGCGACGAACGCATGCTGATGAAGCTGGTCGTCGACGGCGACACCGACCGGGTGCTCGGCTGCCACTTCGTCGGGCCCAATGCGGCCGAGCTGGCCCAGGTCGTCGCCATCGCCGTGAAGATGGGCGCCACCAAGGCCGATTTCGACGCGACCACCGCGCTGCACCCGACGCTCGCCGAGGAAATCGTCACCATGGCGCGGCCGGCCGAGCGCATCCGTCGCGAGGCGGCGGAGTAGCCGCCGAGGCGCCCGCGAGCATTCGGGTGGAACTCACCCCATGCGGCGTGTATAAGGCGCCGGCGAGCCCGGATTTTGGCGCTTTCGCGAGGGTTTAGGCGTGACGAAGAGCGCATGGTCGCCGGCAAGCTGGCGCGAAAAGCCGATCGAACAGGTGCCGGTCTACCCGGACGAGGAGGCGCTCGCCGCCGTCGAGGGACGGCTTGCCTCCTACCCGCCGCTGGTCTTCGCCGGCGAGGCGCGCAAGCTCAAGAAGACCCTGGCCGGCGTTGCCGCGGGCCAGAGCTTCATGCTCCAGGGCGGCGACTGCGCCGAGAGCTTCGCCGAGCACCGCGCCGACAACATCCGCGATTTCTTCCGCGTCTTCCTGCAGATGGCCGTGGTGCTCACCTTCGCCGGCGCCGTGCCGGTGGTGAAGGTCGGCCGCATCGCCGGCCAGTTCGCCAAGCCGCGCTCTGCCCCCACCGAGAAGAAGGGCGGGGTGGAACTCCCCAGCTATCGCGGCGACATCATCAACGGGATTGAGTTCGACGAGGCGACACGGGTGCCCGACCCCAACCGCCTGGAGATGGCCTATCGCCAGTCGGCGGCCACCCTCAACCTGCTCAGGGCCTTCGCCACCGGCGGCTACGCCAACCTCCAGCACATCCACCAGTGGATGCTCGGCTTCGTCAAGGACAGCCCCCAGTCCAACCGCTACCAGGAGCTGGCCAACCGCATCACCGAGGCGCTCGATTTCATGCGCGCCTGCGGCATCGATCCCGAGCTTCACCCGGAGATGCGCGCCACCGACTTCTACACCAGCCACGAGGCGCTGCTGCTCGGCTTCGAGCAGGCCATGACCCGCATCGATTCGACCAGCGGCGACTGGTACGCCACCTCCGGCCACATGCTGTGGATCGGCGACCGCACCCGCCAGCCCGACCATGCCCACATCGAGTATTGCCGTGGGGTCAAGAATCCCATCGGCCTCAAGTGCGGGCCGTCGTTGGCCGCCGACGAGCTGATCCGGCTGATCGACATCCTCAACCCGGACAACGAGCCCGGCCGCCTGACGCTCATCTGCCGGTTCGGCGCCCGCAAGGTCTTCGAGAAGCTCCCCGCCTTGGTGCGCGCCGTCGAGCGCGAGGGGCGGAGCGTGGTCTGGTCGTGCGACCCCATGCACGGCAACACCATCACCTCGGCAACCGGCTACAAGACGAGGCCCTTCGACCTTGTCCTGTCGGAGGTCGAGGGCTTCTTCGCCGTGCATCGCACCGAGGGCACCCATCCCGGCGGCATCCACATCGAGATGACCGGCTCGAACGTCACCGAATGCACCGGTGGGGCGCGGGCGATCACCGAGGACGAGCTGCACGACCGCTACCACACCCATTGCGATCCGCGGCTCAATGCCGACCAGTCGCTGGAACTGGCCTTCCTGGTCGCCGAGTTGCTCAAGCGCAACCGCCTGGAGCGCGCCCAGCACGCTGCCGCCTCGGCCTGACCGCCCGACGCCGATCCCGGCTCGCCCGATGCCCCTTGATCGCTCTTCGCCGGTCTCGCCACCGGATCGCTCCGCCGGTCGAGAAACGGAATTGGCTCTATCTGGCCGAAAAAGGCTCTAGTATTACCAAGAATTAATGCGGGGCGCTGTGCGCCCCGTTTTGCCTTATTCCTGATGACAAAACGTCGCGGAATTCCGCGCTAATCTTACGAAACTGTAATGCCCGCACGGGGCGCTCGCCAAATTCCTGCCACATTTTCAGCCAAGTTAGACCACCCATTCTACTGAGCCGGAACTGGTTGGCCCAAAGACCAGGTTGCGGAACTATTGGTTCGCCTCACAATAAAAGGGGGATGAAGGACATGCGTCTTACGAACGCTATGCTTGCTTCGTGCTTGATCGTTTCGGGCTTGTTGTTCGGTGCGGCAGCAAACGCCCAGGATACGGCAACGGCTGCGCCGACTTCGGCCAGCCAACCGCTGACCGGACTGTGGCTGACCACCGGCTACCCGTCGCTCACCGTCCACGCCGGCGATGGCATCAGCCTGAACCTCACCCTGCAGAACCGGAACCTGCCGCCCAAGCGGGTCGAGTTCAGCCTCAATGGCCTGCCCACCGGCTGGACCTACGAACTGGACGGCGGCGGCAAGCCCGTCACCGCGGCGATGGTCGAGCCCGATTCGAGCCAGAACCTGACGCTCAAGCTGACCCCGCCCAAGGACGCCAAGAGCGGCAGCTACCAGTTCACCGTCGACGGCAAGACCGACGGCCAGGCGCTCGATCTGCCGATCACGCTGGCGCTTACCGATGCGGCGCCCGCCAAGGTCGAGGTGACGCCGAAGCTTCCGGCGCTTCGCGGCTCGCCAAAATCGGCGTTCGATTTCGATGTCGACGTCAAGAACGACGCCCCCACCGACCAGACCTTCAATCTGCTTGCCAAGGCGCCCGACGGCTTCGACACTACCTTCAAGGAGCAGTACGGCACCCAGGAACTGACCTCGATCCCGATCAAGGCCGGTGAATCGAAGACCCTCAAGGTCAGCGTCAAGCCGCCTCAGTCCGTCCAGGCCGGCCAGTACAAGGTGCAGATCGCCGCTGCCAGCCCGACCACCTCCGGCCAGTCCCAGCTGCTCCTCGACATCACCGGCCAGCCGACCCTCTCGCTCACCGGCCCGGAAGGCCGCCTGTCGGGCGATGCCACCGCCGGCCAGGAGCGCACCTTCAAGTTCTCGGTCGAGAACTCGGGCAGCGCGCCGGCCGCCAACGTCATGCTGAGCGCGTCCTCGCCGCAGGGCTGGAAGGTCACCTTCGACCCCGAGAAGGTCGCCACCATCGCCCCCGGCGCCACGCTGCCGGTCTCGGTCAACATGACCCCCTCCGACAAGGCGATCGCCGGCGACTACATGGTCACGGTGAGCGCCAATGGCGACGGCACCTTTGACCACGCCGATTTCCGCGTGACCGTCCTCACCTCGACCATGTGGGGCATCGCCGGCCTCGGCATCATCGGCGCCGCTGTCGTCGTGCTTGCCTTCGCGGTGACCCGGTACGGCCGGCGATGAGCACCGTCGTCATCGAGACCGCCGGTCTGACCAAGCGCTATGGCAAGGCGACGGCGGTCAACGGCCTCGACCTCTCGGTCGAGAAGGGCGAGGTCTTCGGCCTGCTCGGACCGAACGGCTCGGGCAAGACGACCACCATCCTGATGCTGCTCGGCCTGACCGAGCCGAGCGGCGGCAGCGTCAAGGTGCTCGGCTACGATCCGTTCCGCCAGCCGCTCGAGGTCAAGCGCCATGTCGGCTATCTGCCCGACCAGGTCGGCTTCTACGACAACCTGTCGGCGCGCGAGAACCTAGCCTATACGGCGCGGCTGGCCGGCATCGAGCATGCCGACAGCGCCAAGCGGTTCGCGGAGGCTCTCGAGCGCGTCGGCCTGACCGCCGTGGCCGACCGCCGGGTCGGCACCTTTTCGCACGGCATGCGCCAGCGCCTGGGCCTGGCCGAGCTTCTGGTCAAGCAGGCCGAGGTCGCCATCCTCGACGAGCCGACCAACGGCCTTGATCCGCAGGCCACCCAGGAGCTGCTCGAGCTGATCGGCGAGCTGCGCATGGAGGGCATGACCATCCTGCTCTCCTCGCACCTGCTCAGCCTGGTGCAATCGATCTGCGACCGGGTCGCTCTGTTCCGCATGGGACGCATCGGGCTGGTCGGCCGCGTCGACGAACTCGCCCGCAAGGTCCTCGGCGGCGCCTATGCCGTCGAGGTCGAAGCCGAAGGGGTCGACCTCGTTGCCGCCTGTCCGGCATCGAGGGCGTCGGTGCCGTCACCGCGGTCGGCGCGGTGACCACCCGCGTCGATGCCGATCGCGACGTTCGCCCGGAGATCGCCCGGCGCGTCGTCGCCGCCGGCGGTGCG
>CAWHLP010000040.1:0-43135 GCA_963830205.1 uncultured Alphaproteobacteria bacterium
GGAATGGTGGGCGATATGGGGATTGAACCAGTGACCCCTCCCGTGTGAAGGGGAGTGCTTTTTCTCCTGCTGAGCTAATCGCCCGCCCGGCCCGTGAGGCCGAAGGTGCCGGGATTTAAGGGACGGGCGGGACCGCCGTCAAGGCGAAGCGTCGCCCCAGCGCTGTTCCGCTGCGAAAGGCCCCGAAGCGCGTAGCCGGGTCCCACAGTGCGTCGAAATGATCGATCAGCCGGTCGGGGCCGAAGCTGGCGACCGGCACCGGGTTATAGCCGAAGGTGACCGCCACCACCGGAACGCCCGCCGCCCGCGCCGTCTGGATGTCGCTGTCGAGTTGCCCACCATGACCGCATGCTTCGGCGCCCCGCCGGCCAGCCGCACGGTCTCGTCGAAGACGCGCGGGTCGGGTTTCAGCCAGGGCAGGGCGCCCTGGCCGACCATGGCGGCGAAGCGCGGCGCCAGATTGAGCGCCTCCAGGATCGGCCGCACCAGGGGATCCGGCTTGTTGGTGCACACCGCCAGCCGCCAGCCGGCCGCGGTAAAGCGGTCGAGCGCCGCCTCGACGCCGGGATACGGCCGGCTCTCATCGGCGATGTGGGCGGCATAGTGGCCAATGAGGGCGTTGAACAGCCGTTCCAGCTCCGCCCCTTCGATGTGCCGGCCCGAGGCGGCAAAGGCCGTGCTGATGAGCAGCCGCGCACCGCGGCCCACCATGGTCAGCGCCGTTTCGGTGGCCAGCGGCGCCAGGCCTTCCCCGGCCAGCACCGTATTCAGCGCCCGCACGATGTCGGGGGCGGTGTCGACCAGAGTTCCATCGAGATCGAAGACGAGCGTGGGGGCAGTCAAGGCGGGTACTTCGTGCTCAGCTTCCGTAGCCGCGCGCCATGAGGGCTGCGAAAACCGGAATCAGAAAGAAAACAACCAGCTCTAGATGGATGAATCGTCTGGCGTTTTCAACCTCGGCCAGCGGCGGCGCGAAGTCCGGGGCGCTGGTTATCGCCCGGCGCCATTTGATGAAGCGGAGCGTCGGGAAGATGGACAGGATACCGACCAGCAGGAAGGCGCCGAGCTTGGCGTGGAAGAAGCTGTTGTGCCAGTAGTAGTCCGCCCCCTTGAGGCCGAAATAGACGCGCGCGAAGCCGACGATGAGGACGAGGGCGGCGAGCACCCCGAAAGCGATGTCGATGCGCGCCACCTTGGCGGCATCGGCGGATGCTCATCTGCGGCCGCACCAGCATCATCTCGGCAACCAGTACGGCGGCCAGGGCGAAGATCAGCAGGTGGTGGGCGATGGCGAGCAGGAGGTCGGTCATAGGGCGGTGCTCCTTCGGTGGACGTCCAAATCGGGGCATGCCGTCGGCGTGGCGTCAAGGCCCGTCAGATGCTAACAAGGCCCCCGGAAAGGACCAGACCTCCCATGAATCCGCGTTCGATTTCCGTTTCCTGCGGCAGGCGAGGCCGCTGATGCTGGCCAAGCCACCAGGCCCCGGCGACGAGGATCGTCGGGCTGCCGCAGCGGCCGCACTGGACGAGGTGCGCCCCGGCATGAAGCTCGGCCTCGGCTCCGGCCGCGCCGCCGAGCATTTCGTGAGGCTGCTGGCCGAGCGCGTGCGCGCCGGGCTTGCCATCGTCGGCGTGCCGACTTCGGCGCGCACCGCCGAACTGGCCCGGACCGAGGGCATCACCCTTGCCACGCTCGATGAGGAGCCCGCCCTCGACATGGTCGTCGACGGGGCCGATGAGGTCGACCCCAAGCTGCGCATGATCAAGGGCGGCGGCGGCGCGCTGTTGCGCGAGAAGATCGTGGCGACCGCCTCGCGCCGCATGGTGGTGGTCATCGAGAAGGCCAAGCTGGTCGACCCGCTGGGTGCCTTTCCCCTGCCCATCGAGATCGTGCCTTTCGGCAGCACGCCGGTTCGCCTCGGTGTCGAGCGCCTCGCCAGCCGGCTCGGCCTCACCGGGTCGCTGGCCTGGCGCCAGGCCGGCGCCGGCCCCTATGTCACCGACGGCGGAAACCACATTCTTGACGCATCTTTCGGTCGTATAGACGACCCCGATCGCTTGGCGCGGGAGCTGGATTCGATGCCCGGCGTTGTCGAGCATGGCCTGTTCATTGGTCTGGCCTCGCTCGTCATCGCGGCGGGCAGCGACGGCGTCACCCGCTTGGCCAAATAGAGCTGTTACCTGTCCAGATGGAGCACGTGATGACCCTGCTCGGTAAATTCATCCGCACGGCGGCGGTTGCGGCCGTCCTGATTACTGCGCCGGCCTCTGCGCTTTTCGCCCAGGAGATCAGCGCATCGCAGCTCGCCGCTGCCCTCGACGTGGTCAACTCCACGGTCGCTGCCGCCAGCTTCGATACGCAGCTGCCGCTCATCGCCAACCAGGTCACCAACCAGCTGATCCGCGCCCGCCCGGACCTCCACCAGGAGATCGCCGACACGGTCCAGGCGGTGGCGCTCAAGCTGGTCGTCCGGCGCAAGGAGCTCAATCAGGACGTGGCGCGCATCTACGCCAAGGCGTTCAGCGAGGACGAGCTCAAGGCCATCGCCGCCTTCCTCAAGAGCCCCGCCGGCCAGAAGTACCAACAGATCGGCCCGCAGGTGGTCAGCGATACGCTGCAGGCGGTCCAGGCGTGGACCGACCGGGTGGGCGCCGAGCTTCTCGACAAGACCCGGGAAGAGCTGAAGAAGCAGGGCCACCCGATGTAGCAGGCCGCTCGGCGTGATGGGGGGCCGGCCGTGACGGCGGGCTACGACTACGACCTGTTCGTCATCGGCGCCGGCTCTGCCGGTGTCCGTGCGGCGCGCCTTGCGGCCGAACTCGGCAAGCGCGTGGCGATCGCCGAGGAAAGCCGCGTCGGCGGCACCTGCGTGCTGCGCGGCTGCGTGCCGAAGAAGCTGTTCGTCAACGCCGCCCACTTTGCCGAGGCCTTCGAGGATGCCGTCGGTTTCGGCTGGCGCGTCGAGGGCCTGCATTTCGACTGGCCGACGCTGGTCAGCAACGTCGCCGGCGACGTCTCGTGGCTGAGCGGCATCTACATCCGCAATCTCGAAAAGGCCGGCGCCGAGATCATCCGCAGCCGCGCCGTGCTCGCAGACGCGCACAGCGTGCACCTGCTCGCCCGCCACCAGACGGTGACCGCCGAGCACATCCTGATCGCCACCGGCGGGCGGCCGCGCCGCGACCTGGCCGTTCCCGGCATCGAGCACGCCATCACCTCCGACGAGTTCTTTCACCTCGAGCGCCTGCCCCGGCGGGTGCTCATCGTCGGCGGCAGCTACATCGCCATGGAGATCGCCTCGATCTTCGCCAGCTTCGGCACCGAGACGACGATCATCCACCGCGGCGCCCAGGTCCTGCGCGGCTTCGACGACGAGGTCCGCCGCGAGCTCTGCTCGGCGCTCGAGCGGCGCGGCATCACGGTGATGACCAACCAGGAGCTGGCCGGCATCGCCGAGGCCGAGCGCGGCTTCGTCGCCACGCTCAAGTCGGACGCCACCATCCTTGCCGATCAGGTGCTGCTCGCCATCGGCCGCCACCCGAATTCCACCGGCCTCGGCCTGGAGAAGGCAGGCGTTGCCGTCGACGGCATGGGGGCGATCAAGGTCGATGCCTATTCGCGCACCGACGCGGCCAGCATCTACGCCGTCGGCGACGTCACCGGCCGCCTCCAGTTCACGCCGGTTGCCATCCGCGAAGCCGCCGCCTTCGTAGAGACCGTCTTCCATGATCGCCCGACTGCGATCGACTACGACAACGTCCCGGTGGCGGTGTTCGCCAACCCCGAGGTCGGCTCGGTCGGCCTGACCGAGGAGGCGGCGCGCGAGCGTTACGCCGCGCTCGACATCTACCGCTCGCACTTCAAGCCGCTGCCCTATCGGGTCGCCGGCCGCGACGAACGCATGCTGATGAAGCTGGTCGTCGACGGCGACACCGACCGGGTGCTCGGCTGCCACTTCGTCGGGCCCAATGCGGCCGAGCTGGCCCAGGTCGTCGCCATCGCCGTGAAGATGGGCGCCACCAAGGCCGATTTCGACGCAACCACCGCGCTGCACCCGACGCTCGCCGAGGAAATCGTCACCATGGCGCGGCCGGCCGAGCGCATCCGTCGCGAGGCGGCGGAGTAGCCGCCGAGGCGCCCGCGAGCATTCGGGTGGAACTCACCCCATGCGGCGTGTATAAGGCGCCGGCGAGCCCGGATTTTGGCGCTTTCGCGAGGGTTTAGGCGTGACGAAGAGCGCATGGTCGCCGGCAAGCTGGCGCGCAAAACCGATCGAACAGGTGCCGGTCTACCCGGACGAGGAGGCGCTCGCCGCCGTCGAGGGACGGCTTGCCTCCTACCCGCCGCTGGTCTTCGCCGGCGAGGCGCGCAAGCTCAAGAAGACCCTGGCCGGCGTTGCCGCGGGCCAGAGCTTCCTGCTCCAGGGCGGCGACTGCGCCGAGAGCTTCGCCGAGCACCGCGCCGACAACATCCGCGATTTCTTCCGCGTCTTCCTGCAGATGGCCGTGGTGCTCACCTTCGCCGGCGCCGTGCCGGTGGTGAAGGTCGGCCGCATCGCCGGCCAGTTCGCCAAGCCGCGCTCCGCCCCCACCGAGAAGAAGGGCGGGGTGGAACTCCCCAGCTATCGCGGCGACATCATCAACGGGATTGAGTTCGACGAGGCGACACGGGTGCCCGACCCCAACCGCCTGGAGATGGCCTATCGCCAGTCGGCGGCCACCCTCAACCTGCTCCGGGCCTTCGCCACCGGCGGCTACGCCAACCTCCAGCACATCCACCAGTGGATGCTCGGCTTCGTCAAGGACAGCCCCCAGTCCAACCGCTACCAGGAGCTGGCCAACCGCATCACCGAGGCGCTCGATTTCATGCGCGCCTGCGGCATCGATCCCGAGCTTCACCCGGAGATGCGCGCCACCGACTTCTACACCAGCCACGAGGCGCTGCTGCTCGGCTTCGAGCAGGCCATGACCCGCATCGATTCGACCAGCGGCGACTGGTACGCCACCTCCGGCCACATGCTGTGGATCGGCGACCGCACCCGCCAGCCCGACCATGCCCATATCGAGTATTGCCGTGGGGTCAAGAATCCCATCGGCCTCAAGTGCGGGCCGTCGTTGGCCGCCGACGAGCTGATCCGGCTGATCGACATCCTCAACCCGGACAACGAGCCCGGCCGCCTGACGCTCATCTGCCGGTTCGGCGCCCGCAAGGTCTTCGAGAAGCTCCCCGCCTTGGTGCGCGCCGTCGAGCGCGAGGGGCGGAGCGTGGTCTGGTCGTGCGACCCCATGCACGGCAACACCATCACCTCGGCAACCGGCTACAAGACGCGGCCCTTCGACCTTGTCCTGTCGGAGGTCGAGGGCTTCTTCGCCGTGCATCGCACCGAGGGCACCCATCCCGGCGGCATCCACATCGAGATGACCGGCTCGAACGTCACCGAATGCACCGGTGGGGCGCGGGCGATCACCGAGGACGAGCTGCACGATCGCTACCACACCCATTGCGATCCGCGGCTCAACGCCGACCAGTCGCTGGAACTGGCCTTCCTGGTCGCCGAGCTGCTCAAGCGCAACCGCCTGGAGCGCGCCCAGCACGCTGCCGCCTCGGCCTGACCGCCCGACGCCGATCCCGGCTCGCCCGATGCTCCTTGATCGCTCTTCGCCGGTCCCGCCGCCGGATCGCTCCGCCGGTCGAGAAACGGAATTGGCTCTATCTGGTCGAAAAAGGCTCTAGTATTACCAAGAATTAATGCGGGGCGCTGTGCGCCCCGTTTTGCCTTATTCCTGATGACAAAACGTCGCGGAATTCCGCGCTAATCTTACGAAACTGTAATGCCCGCACGGGGCGCTCGCCAGATTCCTGCCACATTTTCAGCCAAGTTAGACCACCCATTCTACTGAGCCGGAACTGGTTGGCCCAAAGACCAGGTTGCGGAACTATTGGTTCGCCTCACAATAAAAGGGGGATGAAGAACATGCGTCTTACGAACGCTATGCTTGCTTCGTGCTTGATCGCCTCGGGCTTGTTGTTCGGTGCGGCAGCAAACGCCCAGGATACGGCAACGGCTGCGCCGACTTCGGCCAGCCAACCGCTGACCGGACTGTGGCTGACCACCGGCTACCCGTCGCTCACCGTCCACGCCGGCGATGGCATCAGCCTGAACCTCACCCTGCAGAACCGGAACCTGCCGCCCAAGCGGGTCGAGTTCAGCCTCAATGGCCTGCCCACCGGCTGGACCTACGAACTGGACGGCGGCGGCAAGCCCGTCACCGCGGCGATGGTCGAGCCCGATTCGAGCCAGAACCTGACGCTCAAACTGACCCCGCCCAAGGACGCCAAGAGCGGCAGCTACCAGTTCACCGTCGACGGCAAGACCGACGGCCAGGCGCTCGATCTGCCGATCACGCTGGCGCTTACCGATGCGGCGCCCGCCAAGGTCGAGGTGACGCCGAAGCTTCCGGCGCTTCGCGGCTCGCCAAAATCGGCGTTCGATTTCGATGTCGACGTCAAGAACGACGCCCCCACCGACCAGACCTTCAATCTGCTTGCCAAGGCGCCCGACGGCTTCGACACCACCTTCAAGGAGCAGTACGGCACCCAGGAACTGACCTCGATCCCGATCAAGGCCGGTGAATCCAAGACCCTCAAGGTCAGCGTCAAGCCGCCTCAGTCCGTCCAGGCCGGCCAGTACAAGGTGCAGATCGCCGCTGCCAGCCCGACCACCTCCGGCCAGTCCCAGCTGCTCCTCGACATCACCGGCCAGCCGACCCTCTCGCTCACCGGCCCGGAAGGCCGCCTGTCGGGCGATGCCACCGCCGGCCAGGAGCGCACCTTCAAGTTCTCGGTCGAGAACTCGGGCAGCGCGCCGGCCGCCAACGTCATGCTGAGCGCGTCCTCGCCGCAGGGCTGGAAGGTCACCTTCGACCCCGAGAAGGTCGCCACCATCGCCCCCGGCGCCACGCTGCCGGTCTCGGTCAACATGACCCCCTCCGACAAGGCGATCGCCGGCGACTACATGGTCACGGTGAGCGCCAATGGCGACGGCACCTTTGACCACGCCGATTTCCGCGTGACCGTCCTCACCTCGACCATGTGGGGCATCGCCGGCCTCGGCATCATCGGCGCCGCTGTCGTCGTGCTTGCCTTCGCGGTGACCCGGTACGGCCGGCGATGAGCACCGTCGTCATCGAGACCGCCGGTCTGACCAAGCGCTATGGCAAGGCGACGGCGGTCAACGGCCTCGACCTCTCGGTCGAGAAGGGCGAGGTCTTCGGCCTGCTCGGACCGAACGGCTCGGGCAAGACGACCACCATCCTGATGCTGCTCGGCCTGACCGAGCCGAGCGGCGGCAGCGTCAAGGTGCTCGGCTACGATCCGTTCCGCCAGCCGCTCGAGGTGAAGCGCCATGTCGGCTATCTGCCCGACCAGGTCGGCTTCTACGACAACCTGTCGGCGCGCGAGAACCTCGCCTATACGGCGCGGCTGGCCGGCATCGAGCATGCCGACAGCGCCAAGCGGTTCGCGGAGGCTCTCGAGCGCGTCGGCCTGACCGCCGTGGCCGACCGCCGGGTCGGCACCTTTTCGCACGGCATGCGCCAGCGCCTGGGCCTGGCCGAGCTTCTGGTCAAGCAGGCCGAGGTCGCCATCCTCGACGAGCCCACCAACGGCCTTGATCCGCAGGCCACCCAGGAGCTGCTCGAGCTGATCGGCGAGCTGCGCATGGAGGGCATGACCATCCTGCTCTCCTCGCACCTGCTCAGCCTGGTGCAGTCGATCTGCGACCGGGTCGCTCTGTTCCGCATGGGACGCATCGGGCTGGTCGGCCGCGTCGACGAACTCGCCCGCAAGGTCCTCGGCGGCGCCTATGCCGTCGAGGTCGAAGCCGAAGGGGTCGACCTCGTGGCCGCCCTGTCCGGCATCGAGGGCGTCGGTGCCGTCACCGCGGTCGGCGCGGTGACCACCCGCGTCGATGCCGATCGCGACGTTCGCCCGGAGATCGCCCGGCGCGTCGTCGCCGCCGGCGGTGCGCTGAGGAACATGGCCATCCGCCGGGCGAGCCTGGACGAGGTCTATGTCCGCTACTTCGAGGAAGCCGAAGCAAGCCAGACGGAGGTGGCCAATGCGGCGTGAAGGATCACCCTTTACCGGGGTCGCCACGGTCGCCCTCAAGGAGGCGGCCGATCACCTGACCAGCGCCCGCATGCATCTGGTGATGCTGCTCGTGCTGCTCACCGCCATCGGCGCCATCTACGGCGCCATCGGCCAGATCAAGGACACGGTGGGCCAGGACCCGTTCCTGTTCCTCAGATTGTTCACCACCGCCCGCGATCCCCTGCCGTCCTTCGTCTCGTTCCTCGGCTTCCTGCTGCCGCTGGTGTCGATCGCGCTCGCCTTCGATGCCATCAACGGCGAGTACGGCCGGCGGACCATGAGCCGCATCCTCGCCCAGCCGATCTACCGGGACGCGCTGCTTGCCGGCAAGTTCCTCGGCGGCCTGCTGGTGCTGGCCATCGTGCTGCTCACCCTGTGGCTGTTGATGACCGGCCTCGGCATCCTGCTGCTCGGCCTGCCGCCGAGCGGCGAGGAGGTGCTGCGCGGCGTCGGTTACCTGTTGTGCTCGCTCGCCTATGGCGGTGTGTGGCTGGCGGTGGCGCTCCTCTTCTCCACCGTCTTCCGCTCGCCGGCGACCTCGGCGCTGGCGGCGCTCACCCTGTGGCTGCTGTTCGCCATCTTCTGGTCGATGCTGACCCCGCTCATCGCCAACGCGGTGGCCCCGGTCGACCCGCTCGACCCGATGACGGCCTACAACAACGCCCAGCTGACGACGATCATCTCGCGCATCTCGCCCAACACGCTTTATGGCGAGATGACCCTGGCGCTGCTCGACCCGGCGACGCGCACGCTCGGCATCGTCTTCCTGAGCCAGCTCCAGGGTGCCCTGATGGGCGCGCCGCTGCCCTTCGGCCAGAGCGCCTTGCTCATCTGGCCGCAGCTCGCCGGGCTGCTCGCCGCCATGGTCGTGGTCTACACCGTCGCCTACGTCAACTTCCAGCGACAGGAGATCAGGGCCTGACGACCGTTCGGTGGGCCGTAAGACCTGCGGCGGCCCACCGCCAGGTGCACGCTCCGACCCTCCCGGGGAGGCGTGCCGCACCGGCTGCCGCCAGCACCCTGGCGGCAGCCGGTCTTGTTTGCGGGTGGGGCGGTTGGCGATGTAGAGACGGGGGGACAGAAGGGGAGGGCAGCGATGACGACGATCACCTTGACGGCCGGCGACGGCCACCAGTTCTCCGCCTACGAGGCGGTGCCGGCGGCAAACCCGCGCGGCGGCCTCGTCGTGGTGCAGGAGATCTTCGGGGTCAACGCCCACATCCGCGACGTCGCCGATGGCTACGCCGCCGACGGCTATCGCGTGCTTGCCCCGGCGATCTTCGATCGTGCCGAGCGCGACGTCGAACTCGACTATGACCGCGACAACGTCCAGCGCGGCATGGCGCTCCGCCAGAAGATCACCACCGAGGACATGCTTCTCGACATCGCCGCCTGCGTTGCGGCGCTGAAGCCCGCCGGCAAGATCGCGATCGTCGGTTATTGCCTCGGCGGCTCGCTCGCCTGGCTGGCCGCCGCCCGCATCGCCGGCCTGTCGGCGGCCATCGGCTACTATGGCGGCACGATTGCCAAGAGCCTCGGCGAGACGCCAAAATGCCCGATCATGCTCCATTTCGGCGAGGCGGATGGCTCGATCACGCAGAACGACATCGCCGCCATCCGCGCCGCGGTCGACCCGAACATCGTGCAGGTGTTTACCTATGCTGGCGCCGGCCATGCCTTCAACCGCAAGGGCAACCCGGCCTGGCATGCCCCTTCCGCCGAACTCGCCCGCGAGCGCAGCCTGGCCTTCCTGCGCCAGCACCTGGGCTGACTCACAGAGATAAATTGCGTGATCGCTGCCGAATCCGGCGATCGGCGCAATAGTTTCTTGACGTTCTGATGATTGATTGGCGCTCCTCGGAGCCATGAGAGGCGCCACGCTTGGAACGACCCTGGCAGATTTCTCCACATGAAGTGGAGATCGCGCTGCAACGACCGTGGTGGAAGCTCGCGCTTCCGCCGGCGCTTGAAGTTGCTTTTGAGGCCGAGACCGGCCCGGCGCGTTGCCGCCGACTGATCATCTACGGTCTGGTCGGCCTGGTGCTCTACGACGTCTATCTGCTGTCCGACCTGCGCCTTGTGCCGGACATCTTTGCCAGCGCGCTGGTAGTGCGGCTCGGCGTGGTGACGCCCTTGTTTCTGGCGGTCATCCTGGCCATGCGCTTCAACCCGGCACCGGCACTGCGCGAGGCGCTGCAGGCCGGCCTGATCGTCGTCGTCACCGCGAGCATCCTCTGGCTGACGGCCGCCAGCCAGAGCCCGACACATGTCTATCGGCCCGTCGGCGTCATCCTCGTCGTCCTGTTTGCCAATGTCGTGCAGCGCATCCGCTTCCGGTATGCCACGGCCGCGTCGCTGGCATCGCTGGTCATCTTCGCAGCGACAGTCATGGACATGTCCGAGATCCCGCTGGTCGGCCGCATGACGGCGATCGTCGTGCTGGCCAACATCGTCCTCTTCACCCTCATGGCGAACCACGCGCTCGAGCGCGACACCCGCCGCGAGTTCCTCTTCCGCCTGCAGGATGGGCTGCGCCGCGACGAACTCGAGAAGATGGCGCACCGCGACCCCTTGACCGGTCTCGGCAATCGCCGTCAGCTCAATCACACCCTCGACCGGCTCTGGCCCGAAGCTCAGGCACGCGGCGAGAGCATCGCGCTGCTGATGCTCGACATCGACGAGTTCAAGGCATTCAACGACTGCTACGGGCACCTTGCCGGCGACACCTGCCTGCAGCGCATCAGTGCCGTCGTCTCCGCCGAATTGCGCAGCCCGCAGGATGTCATCGCGCGCTTCGGCGGCGAGGAACTGGTCATGGTCCTCGGCGAAAAGACCCTTGGCGAAGGCATCGCCATTGCCGAGCGCATCCGTCGCGCGGTCGAGGCGGCCGGCATTCCGCATCAGGCATCACGCACCGGCGTGGTGACGGCCAGCATCGGCGTCACCGCCGGCATCCCCGGTCCCGAGCTGGCGCAGCATGATTTCCTGGCGGCGGCCGACGCGGCGCTCTATGCCGCCAAGCGTGCCGGGCGCAACCAGGTGTGGCCGCCGCTTGCCGGAACGCACCCCAGCGTCCGTGTCGTTGCGCAGGCCTGGCCGCAGGCCAAGGCCGGCTGAAACGCGAGGTGATTGCCCGCCGTCTGCCGGCGGGCTACACCGGCGGCCATGGCAGAAGACCTCACCGACACCATCCGCATTGCGGTTGCCCAGCTCGATTCGATCGTCGGCGACATCGACGGCAACCTTGCCAGGGCCCGTGTGGCGCGCGCCAAGGCCGCCGCCGCCGGCGCCGACCTCCTCGTCCTGTCCGAGCTGTTCATCGCCGGCTACCCGCCGGAGGACCTGGTGCTCAAGCCAGCCTTCCAGGATGCCTGCCGCAGGGCCGTCGAGGCGCTGGCCGCCGACACCGCCGATGGCGGCCCGGGCGTCGTCGTGGGCACCCCGTGGCCGCATGAGGACAAGTGCTACAACGCCGTCGCCCTGCTCGACGGCGGCAGGGTCGAGGCGCTGCGCTACAAGGTCGAGCTGCCCAATTACGGCGTCTTCGACGAGCTCCGCGTCTTCGCCGTCGGGCCGCTGCCGGGGCCGGTCGGCTTTCGCGGGCTTCGCCTCGGCCTGCCGATCTGCGAGGACATCTGGTTCGAGCAGGTCGCCGAGTGCCTGGCCGAGACCGGCGCCGAAATGCTCATCTCGCCCAACGGCTCGCCCTATTGGCGCGAGAAGGCCGACGTGCGCCAGCAGGTCGGGCTTGCCCGCGTGGTCGAGACCGGCCTGCCGCTCATCTACGTCAACCAGTGCGGCGGCCAGGACGAGTTGGTCTTCGACGGCGGCTCGTTCGGGCTGAACGGCGACCGCAGCCTGGCCTTCCAGATGCCGCAGTTTGCCGAAGGCGTCGAACTCACCACCTGGAAGAAAGGCGAGGGCGGCTGGCGTTGCGTCGAAGGGCCGAAGGCGTCCCTGCCCGGTGTCGACGAGGCCAACTGGCGCGCCTGCGTCATGGGCCTGCGCGACTACGTCAACAAGAACGGCTTTCCCGGCGTCGTGCTCGGCCTCTCCGGCGGCATCGATTCGGCCGTCACCGCGGCGATGGCGGTCGATGCGCTGGGCGCGAGCCGAGTCCACTGCGTCATGCTGCCCTATCGCTACACCTCCAATGTCAGCCTCTCCGACGCCGCCGAGATCGCCGAAACGCTCGGCGTGCGCTACGACATTGTGCCCATCGAGCAGCCGGTCGAGGGCTTCACCCAGGCGCTCAAGCCGGTCTTCGCCGGCCGCGCCGCGGACATCACCGAGGAGAATCTCCAGTCGCGGGCGCGCGGCACCATCCTGATGGCGATTTCCAACAAGTTCGGCGCCATGGTGGTCACCACCGGCAACAAGTCGGAGATGTCGGTCGGCTATGCCACGCTCTACGGCGACATGAACGGCGGCTTCAACCCGGTGAAGGATCTCTACAAGACCGAGGTCTACGATCTCGCCCGCTGGCGCAACGCCCACCGGCCGGACGAAGCCCTGGGGCCAGCCGGCACGGTCATCCCCGAGCGCGTCATCACCCGCGCCCCCTCCGCCGAATTGCGCCCCGACCAGACCGACCAGGATTCGCTCCCACCTTACGATGTCCTCGACGACATCCTCGAATGCCTGGTCGAGAACGAGATGCGCGTTGCCGAGGTGGTTGCCCGCGGCCACGACATCGACACGGTGCGCAAAGTCGAGCGGCTGCTCTACATCGCCGAGTACAAGCGCCGCCAGGCGGCACCCGGCGTCAAGATCACGCGCAAGAACTTCGGCCGCGACCGCCGCTACCCGATCACCAACAAGTTCCGGGACAAGGGGTAGGGGTCACTTGCCTTTCGTGACGGCCTCTTCGAGCGCCTCGCGAATGAACCGCTGATAGGGGATGCCGCGCTTGCTGGCGCGCGCCTTGACCGATTTCAGCAACGATTCCGGCAGGCGCATGTTGACCCGCGCCGACTTCGGCTGGAATTCGAAGCGCACGCGCTTGAACCCCGAGAAGTCGTATTCGCTCAGGTCGGCGTTGGCGACGAAGTCTTCCGCTTCCTCGTCTGTCTTGAAGCTCGGGAACGGCTTGAGCTTAGGGTCCTGTTTCGTCATAGCGACGCACCTCCTTCGGGTGCATATAGCGTGCGCTGATTGGGCGGATCAGATGCTGTCCCGAGCGCTCGCGGATCGTGAAGACCACGAAAATGAACCTCCCGCTGCTGCCCCGACCTACCGCCCGCATACGGTTTTCCGAAAGCGAATGCACCGGATCGACGGCCACGGCAGGTCGATCCTTCAAAGACGCTCTCTATCTCCCCCATGGCGACGCCGTGTCTCTGGCACTTCGCCCGGTTCCCGTCGTCCCAGTCGAACCCATCAATCCGGTTCATGCCTTATGTGGACATTCGTATGTACATTTGTCAACCGGCGAGCGTAGCAGATAGACACAGCCCATGCTCTGGTCGCCGCAGCAGGATGCCGCTCTCGCCGCCGTCTCGCGCTGGCTGAAGGCCGGCACTCCCCAGGTCTTCCGCCTGTTCGGCTATGCCGGCACCGGCAAGACGACGCTCGCCCGCCACATCGCCGAGGACGTTTCCGGCGATGTCGCCTTCGCCGCCTTCACCGGCAAGGCGGCCCATGTGATGCGCGCCAAGGGCTGCCGCGGGGCAAGCACCATCCACAGCCTGATCTACCGCACCCGCGGCGAGGACGAGAACGGCCCCACCTTCGTCCTCAACCATGACAGTGCCGCCGCCAAGGCGGCGCTCATCATCATCGACGAGTGCTCCATGGTCGACGAGGAGATCGGCCGCGATCTCCTGTCCTTCGCCACGCCGGTCCTGGTACTGGGTGACCCCGCCCAGCTCCCGCCGATCGCCGGCGCCGGCTTCTTCTCGGAAGGCCAGCCCGACGTCATGCTGACCGAGGTGCATCGCCAGGCCGCCGACGACCCGATCGTGCATCTTTCGATGATCGCCCGCGAAGGCGGCCGCCTGGAGGAGGGGCGCTACGGCGACAGCCGTGTCGTCGGCCGCGACGCCATCGATCCGGAGGAGGTGCTCGGTGCCGACCAGGTGCTGGTCGGGCGCAACGTCACCCGGCGCAACTACAATGCCCGCATCCGCGAGCTGCTCGGCCGCGAGGGCACCGTGCCGGTCGCCGGCGAAACGCTGGTCTGCCTCAGGAACGACCGCAAGCGCGGCCTGCTCAACGGCAGCCTGTGGCAGGTCGAGCGGGTGCGCAAACCGCGCAAGGGGCTCTTGCGCTACACGCTCATGCCCGACGACGGCGAAGCGGCCAAGGGCACCGCCGTTTCCATCAATCCCGCCTTCTTCGACGGCACCGCCGACGCCCTGTCGCTGCCCGAGCGCCGCCGCTCGGACGAGTTCGATTACGGCTACGTGCTCACCGTCCACAAGGCTCAGGGGTCGCAGTGGGACGACGTCATGCTCTTCGACGAGAGCTTCGCCTTCCGCGAGAACCGGGCGCGCTGGCTCTATACCGGCATCACCCGCGCCGCGACCAAGCTCACCGTGGTGCGCTGACCGGGCGGGCAGGAGCGAGGTGAGACGGGCAGCGTGTCGCCCAGCATTTCCTCGGCAATGCTGCTACACTGCTCGATCAGCTCTTCGTGCCACCCACCGGTTTCGCCGGCACCGGCGGAGGCGGCGGCTGCGACGGCGGGAAGAGCTGGTCGAACATGTCGGCAATCGGGAAGTTCTCGTCCGGCTTGAGCACGATCACCTTGGTGCCGACCGGCGCCCGCTCGTAGAGGTCCATCACGTCCTGATCGATCATGCGGATGCAGCCGCTCGACACCGCCTTGCCGATGCTCGACGGGTCGTTGGTGCCGTGGATGCGGTAGAGCGTGTCGGTCTTGCCCTGGAACAGGTACATGGCCCGCGCCCCGAGCGGGTTGTCGAGGCCGCCCTTCATGCCCTTGGCATAGGGCGCGGCATTGGGATCGCGCGCCACCATTTCCGGCGGCGGCGTCCAGGTCGGCCAGTGCTCCTTCCGCCCGATCGTCGCTTCGCCCGACCAGGCGAAGCCGGCGCGGCCGACGCCGATGCCGTAGCGGATGGCGGTGCCGCCGGCCTGCACGTAATAGAGATTGCGGTACTGCGGATCGACGACGATCGCGCCCGGCTCGTCGGGAATGCGGCCCGGCAGGCCGACGACCTGGCGGCGATAGCGCTGATCGACCTTGTAGAGCGGCACCGCCGGAACGTTGAAGCCGTCGTCGCTGACCGCCGCATACATCTCGGCCGCCGAAGGCATGGGAGGCATCGTCGGGTCAACGGCAAGATCGGTGCATGCCGTCGCCGCCAAGGCCAAAGCCACGATCGCGGCCGCCCGATAGCGGCCGGGTCCGCCAATCGCAGAATGTCTAGCCATCCTGCCTCCCGCCTTCGGCCGTCGCGTCTTCAAAAGCGCGACTGTTGTTCGGCATGACGCCGAGGATCCGCCGCAGCCCTCATGGTTTGGCAGAGCGCGGGGCCGGGGGAAAGGGGGCACAGTGAAAGAATCGTCCGCGTGTGACCGCGATCACACCGCGTCCAATCGTCACTGACCGTAATAGTATTTCGGACCGACGATCCTGACATGCCGCTCACCGGTTGCGACACCGGCAACCGCCTCGCCGTCGCTGTTGTTGGCCGCCACCGGCCTGGGCGCGAAATCGCCGGCCCGGTTGGCAAGCGTCTCGGGATCCTCGCCCGGCGCCGGCCTCGGCAGCGGCATCGGCAGGATCGCGGTCGGCGCGGCAATCTGCGGGCTCAGGTCGGCCGGCGCCGTGATCGGCGAGAGCGCGGCGGAAGCCGGCGCGCGGCAGGTGCAGGCCGCATCGTATTCCTGGCGGTAGCGGAAGGCGGCGGGCAGCGCCGAATAGGGCTCGCCGGTGAGCGAGACCATCTGGTTCACGTCCTCGCCGGGGTTGCGATAGACGTAGAGGGCGACGCCCGAGCCCGGGCACATGGACTGGCAGGTCTGCTCGTCGGCCGCGAAGCGGGCGGGCACCGTCGAAAAGCTGATCGGAAAGTAGTAGCCGTCGCAGGTGCGCACGCACAGCGTCCGGTAGGTGCCGAACTGGCCGCTGGGCGAATAGGTGCGGTCGGTCCAGCCGCGCAGGCGCGCGTTGCCGAACAGCATGTCGAGGATGTTGCCGTTGTCCGCCGGCGGCTGTTGGACACCGGCGGCGGTGTAGTTGGCGCCGCAGCGGTTGGCCGCCAGCGCGCTCAGCACCTGGCTCCGCCGCTGGGAAAGCTGGAACGGGTCGGTGCTGTACTGGTCGCGCTGGGCGGTCAAGTGCTGCAGGTTGGCCTTCATCCGCGCGATGGTCGCCATCAGCGGCGGACATTTGGGCGATGGCTTGGGTTGGAAGATGAAGAAGCCGCCGGTGCAGCCCGAGCGCTGCGCCTCCGCGCTCGCCCTGTCCAGTTCGGCGCGCTGGCGCATGACGGAGGCGTCGTATTGGCGGTAGTTGGTGATCGAGCCCGAGGGCGGCCCCTGTTCGAGGGTCGCTAGTTCCGCCTCCAGCACCGTGCACACGTCGTCCTGCGCCAGGGCCGCATGAATGCCGCCGGCGGCCGCCAGGCCGACCGCCGCTGCCAGTGCAGTCTGCGCGAATCTCATCCCAGGCCCTTCGCCTCCAACGCTTGACCACGCCCGGTCACGCGCTCAGCCAGGCCCCCCAGGCCGCCAGCAGCGGCCGATTCACATCGACCCCTCGGAAATTATGCGGAGCCGCCGGCCGGCGGTCAACGGCTGGCGCTGGGCGCAACCGACCGCACCGCCACCGCGGCGCCATAGACCAGCGCCGACAGCGCCGTGATCCAGAAGCTGGTCGGCCAGTCGGTGTAATAGGCAATCGTGACGCCGAGCCAGGCTTGCGCCAGCGCCAGCAGGGCCGAAAGCGCGATGCCGGGAAGCAGTCGGCTGGTGAGAAGCTGTGCCGCGGCCGGCGGCCCGACCAGCAGGGTGAAGACGAGCAGAACACCGACGATCTGGATCGACTGCGACACCGCCAGCGCGACCAGGGCGAGGAAGAGGACGCCGGTCAGGCGCAGCGACACGCCCTTGGCCTCGGCGAGTTCCGGCTGAAGCGTGGCGAAGAGCAGCGGCCGGCTGATGACGGCAAGGGCGAGAAGCGTCAGCGGCCCGAGCACCGCCAGCCCGGCGAGCGTTGCCGGCGACACGGCAAGCACGCTGCCGAAGAGCAGCGATGTCGCCTGCGCGGCATTGGTGGTCGTCAGCCTCAGGAACAGGATGCCGAAGCCGAGCGACAGCGACACCACCACGCCGATGGTCACGTCGCGTCCGGAGAGCCGTTCGCCGAGCGCCCCCATGGCGACGCCGGCGGCGAGTGTCAAGGCGAGCACGCCCCACAGCGGCGACAGCCCGAAGAGCGCCGCGCCGGTCGCCCCGGCAAAGGCGATGTGCGAGAGGCCGTGGCCGGCGAAGGTCTGGCCGCGCAGCACGAGGAAATAGCCGACCGCTCCGGCGACCACCGCGACGATGCCGCTGGCCAGGAAGGCGCGGACCATGAAATCGTAGCTAAGCATGGTCGTGGTCGTGCGTCTGCTGGTGTTCGTGCGCGTGGGCGTGCTCGCGCTCGATGTCCTCGCCGCCCGACATCACGAAGATATGGCCGTCGGCCCTCAGCACCTCGATCGGCGCGCCATAGAGCCGCGACAGCACGTCCGGCTGGATGACCTCGTCGACGGTTCCGAGCGCCGCGCAGCAATGGCCGAGATAGAGCACCCGGTCGATGGCGCCGAGCAGCTGGTTGAGCTCGTGGGCGCTGAACAGGATCGTCAGCTTGAGGTCGCGCGATAGGTCGCGAATGAGCGTCACCGCCACATGCTGCTGGTGCGGGTCGAGCCCGATCAGCGGCTCGTCGAAGAGGATCATGCGCGGTTGCCCAAGCAGCGCCTGGGCAACAAGCAGCCGCTGGCGCTCGCCGCCCGACATCTCGGAGAGCGGGCGCCGGGCTAGCGCCTCGCCGCGGGTCAGTTCGAGCACCCGGTCGATGTCGCGGGCCGCCGCGGCCGAGAGGACGGGCAGGCCGAGGCGGTTTCCGGCGATGCTGGCGGCGAGGAAATCGCGTCCGGCGAGCGAGGCCGCCGGCGGCTGGCTGCGCACCTGCGGCAGGTAGCCGATGGCCGGGTTGCCGCGCCTGACCGGCTTGCCGAAGATGCTGACTTTGCCGGCGCTGACGCCGTGCAGGCCGAGGATCGCCCGGAACAGCGTCGTCTTGCCGGCGCCGTTGGCACCCAGCACACCGACGAACTCGCCTTCGCCGATGGCCAGGCTGATATCCTCGAGGATCGCCCGGCCAGCGACGGAAAGGGTAACTTTGTCAAGCAGTACGGCGGGATTGCTCAAGATGTCGTATGGTCCAGTGCCTTGGCTGTCGCATCAAGCGTGTCGAGCATCCATTGCGCGAAAGTTTTGCCCTCAGGTTCCGTCTCGGTTACCGGCACCAGCGGCACGCCGGACGATTTCGCCAGCGCCGCCAGGTTCCGCGTGAAGGCATCCTCGACCTGGGAATTATAGAACAGCACCTTCACCTTGCCCTGGCGGATCGCATCTTCCATGGCCGCAACGTCGCTCGCCCCCGGCTCGGTACCGTTCATGATCGCGGTCTGGAAGGCTTGATTCTCCATCTTCAGGCCGAGCGCCTCAGCCATGTAGCCGAAGACCGGCTCGGTCGCCACCACCGGCGTTCCGGCGTGCTTCTGCCTGATCTCCGCCACGCGTGTCGCGATCGGCGCCAGCGAGGCAAGGAAAGCGTCGCGCCGCTGCTCATAGCCGTCCTTGCCGGCGGGATCGCGTTTCTCCAGTTCCGCGGTGAGCGCGTTCGCCATCGTTGGCATTGCCTTGGGATCGTACCAGACGTGCGGATTATCGCCGGGTTTGTGGCCGGAGAGCGCCGCAACGTCGATCACGATGCGGCCGGCGACCTTGTTGGCGTCCAACAGGCGCGTCATCCACGGGTCATAATCAGCCCCGTTCAGCACGATGATCTGGGCTTGGCTCACCTCCCGCGCCACCGAAGGCGTCGGTTCGTAGTCGTGCGGGTCGGTGCCCGGTGCCACGATGACGCTCGTCGACCGCGACGCGGTCGCCGCCGATCGCCTGCGCCGCCTGGCCGTAGAAGTTCTCGGCGGCAAGGATGGTGATCGGCGCCGCATGGGCGGGAAGGGTGAAGGCGGCGGCAACGAGCACGCCAAGAAGTAGGGATTTCATCGGTGGTCTCCAGTGGCGAAGCGCAACGTTATAACATTACATTTCCCCGAGACAAGCCCCATGGATCGCGCCGCCCCGGCGCCCAGATCAGTGGATGCTCTTCACCAGCTTCGCGTCGGGGAAACAGGTGGGCGCCTGGCCCTGCTTCGCCTGCCACAGGCCGACGGCGATGCGCGTCTTGTAGCCGACCAGCCCATCCGCATTGCCGACGTCGTAGCCTTCCTTGACCAGCTCATCCTGCATGCCCTTGACGTCGCCGCGGCTGAAGCCGCCGACCTGCTGCCATTGCCCGATGAACGGCTTGTCGTTGCTGAAGCGGTCGGCGAGGTGGCCGATATAGAGGGCGTAGAGATCTGAGTAATTGTACTGCTTCAGCACGTAGAAATTCTCGGTGACGATGAAGGCCGGCCCGAAGCGGCCGGCGGGCATCAGCAGGAAGCCCTGCCGCTTGGCCTTGACCGGAAGCGGCTTGCCGTCCGCCTGGGTGACGCCGAGGCGGGCCCATTCCGCCATCGGCTTGCCCTGCTCGGGCCCTTCCAGCGTGCAGGAGACGCTCGCCGGCACCTTCGCTTCGACGCCCCAGCCGCGCTCGCTCTTCCAGCCTTCGCCCTTCAGGTAGTTGGCCATGGAGGCGAGGCTGTCGGGCACCGAGGTCCAGATGTCGCGCTTGCCGTCATGGTCGAAGTCGACGGCATATTTGCGGAAGAGCGCGGGCAGGAACTGCGGCTGGCCGAGGGCGCCCGCCCATGAGGAGCGCATGCGGTCCGGCGTGATGTCGCCGCTCGCGATGATCTGCAGCGCGGCGATGAGCTGCGGCCTGAACGTGTCCTTGCGGTAGCCCATGAAGGCTTCGGTGGCCAGCGCCCGCAGCGCCGGCTCCGGCAGGTTCTCCTGCCCGAAGGCGGATTCCTTCGCCCAGATCGCGGCGAGGATGGTCGGCGGCACGCCGTAGCGGTCATAGATGGCGCCGAGCGTCTTGCGCCATTGGTCGATGCGCGCCCGGCCGATCTGGGCGAGGCTGGAGAGGATGCGCTGGTTGAAATAGGCGCCGGGGCTGCCGAACTCGGTCTGCCATTTGATGCTCGGCGGCTTCGGCGTCGTTCCCGGCGGCACCAGTTCCGGCAGGGTCCAGTCGAGCGTCACCCCGGCGAGCGCATGATCGAAGGTCGGGCGCGAGACGCCGGCGGCCTTCGCCTCCGGCCAGATGTCCGAGATGAGCCACGCCTGGAACTGAGCCTCCACCTGCGCGCGATCGGGCGCCGCGGCCGCGGCGGTGACGCCGGCAATGAGCAGCAGGACGGTGACGGCGAAGCGGAGGACGACGGTGGCCATGGCAATCCCGTAAGCCATAGCCACCGATCGCGGCAAGGGCGGGGCGGGTCAGCCGCGCCCGTTCTGGCAGTAACGCTCGAGCATGGCCGTATGGTCGGCCGGGTGCGACAGCACCGACGGGCACTCGCTTGTGAGGTAGGTGCCCTCGGCGCTGGCCAGCCTCTCCGACGCATCGCCGTTCTGCGGCACGATGAGGGCCGTTTGCGTGCGGCGTCGTCACGGCCCCTTTGATCGGCACGAGGACGGCCATGTGGTCGTCCATCGTCACCTTGGCAGGGATGTCGGGATAGATCAGTGTCGCGGCCGAAGCGAGTGCCGGCGTGGCGACGACGGCGGCGAGCGCCAGGACGATGGTGAGGCGGTGTTTCATGTCAGGCTCCTTGTCTGTCGCCCCATGGCGATGGAGAGGGCGGGCGGCACGTCACGCCGGCCAAGGCAGCGCGCGGCCACCCGCCCTTGTCCTCCCGAGCGGTTGCCGGGGCTAGCCGCGGTATTCCTGGCAGAAGCGGTCGAGCACGCTCGAATAGCTGCCCGGATGCTTGAGCACCGTCGGGCAGGCGTTGGCGAGGTAATTGTTCTCGGCGTTGAACGTGATCGCCGTCGCGTCGCCGTCGCGCGGAATGACGACCGTCGGGAACGACAGGGCCGGGGCGCGGGAGAACATGTCGGTGTCGCCCATGGTGGCGGCCGAGGCGACGGCAGGCACGGCGATGACGGCGGCGACGGCGAGGAGGGCGGTGAGACGGAATTTCATGTCAGGCTCCGTTGGGTGTCGCCCCACCAGCCATTCGGGAAACTAGAGGCGCGGTAGGCGAGGGCGAGGGGACGGCGCCTGCGATCTTCCGACGCGCTTTTCGGCGCGCCCGAAAGCCAGGCGCCGCAAGGCTTCGCCGCCCGCCAGTCGCGGCGAGTTGAACGCCGCGCGGTTTGCGCTCTCCGCTTGACCTTTGCGTGCAAATGCGCCAATGGGAACGCCATGACGGCAATCGCGCATTCACGTGCCATTTGCATTTGCGGGATCATTACCGGCTAGCATCGCGCTGGCTGAGGCCGTCCTCTCTTTGCCCACCTGAAGACGAGACGATCCCCCGGCCGGCGGTCGGAGGAAGACGTCTCGACATGGGCCTGAGACTGCACAACACGCTGACCCGGACGAAGGAGGACTTCGTCCCGATCGACCCCTCGAACGTGCGCATGTACGTTTGCGGGCCGACGGTCTACGACTTCGCCCATATCGGCAATGCGCGGCCGCTCATCGTCTTCGACGTGCTCTTCCGCCTGCTCCGCCATCTCTATGGCGCCGAGCATGTCACCTATGTCCGCAACATCACCGACGTGGACGACAAGATCATCGTGCGCGCGGGCGAGGAATTTCCCGATCTGCCGCTGAACGAGGCGATCCGCAAGGTCACCGAGCGCACTACCCGGCAGTTCCACGAGGACGTTGCGGCGCTTGGCTGCTTGCCGCCCACGGTCGAGCCGCGCGCCACCGAGCACATCGAAGAGATGAAGGCACTGGTCGAGGAACTCCTCGCCAAGGGCTACGCCTATGTCGGCGCCGACCATGTGCTCTTCCGCGTCTCGGCGATGGCCGACTATGGCAGGCTCTCCAATCGTTCGCTCGATGACATGGTCGCCGGCGCCCGCGTCGAGGTGGCGCCCTACAAAGACGATCCGATGGACTTCGTCCTGTGGAAGCCGTCGAAGCCGGGCGAACCGGCGTGGCCGTCGCCGGCCGGCATTGCAGCGCCCGGCCGTCCCGGCTGGCATCTCGAATGCTCGGCGATGTCCGACAGGTGGCTGTGGGACGAGGTGAAGGCCGGCCTCTCGCCGGAGGGCCGCGCCCATCCGCACGAGTTCGATATCCATGGCGGCGGCCTCGACCTGATCTTCCCGCACCACGAGAACGAGATCGCCCAGTCGCGCTGCGCCCACGGCACGCCGCTGATGGCGCGCTATTGGCTGCACAACGGCTTCCTCCAGGTCGAGGGCGAGAAGATGTCGAAGTCGCTCGGCAACTTCGTCACGATCAACGAGCTGCTGGCGACCGACACCTTCGGTGGGCGCACCTGGCCGGGGCCCGTTCTGCGCCTGGCGATGCTACAAACGCATTACCGACAGCCAATCGATTGGACCGTGGACGCGCTCAACCGTCCAAGAAGCGGCAGAAGGTGGAATCGCTGTGACGACGCAATGAGGGATACTGCCTATCGAGTTTTGACGTCTGAGGCGAGACACGCTCCGGCATCAAGCGTCTTGACGACCGCCATTTCCAAGACTGCCGCTCGCCGCAGTTCGTAGAGGCGCTTAGTGACGACTTCAAATACCCCTGCCGCTTCAGCGGCATCCGACAACGCAATTCGTCTGCTGAAATCTGAACAGCAAGCGAAAACTCGTCTAGGGCAATTGCCAAGCACGCCTAAGCCGCGTCATATCAAACGGAGATCGACCTCGAACTTGCTGGGATCTCGCACTTGAAGGGCTTTGACCGAGCGCGCGCAAAAAGAGGAGCGGGCTCGAGGTTCGGACTTTTTCAAATCGCATAAGGACGCCGCAGTTCAGCCATTGATAGCCGCCCGTGCCGCCGCCCGCAAGGCGAAGGACTACAAGGAAGCCGACCGCATCCGTGCCGAGCTCGATGCCATGGGCATCGCGCTCAAGGATTCGAAAGACCCTGCAACCGGCGAACTCGTGACCACCTGGGAGGTGAAGCGGTGAATATTCACCCTCACCCGGCTCGGCCTGCGGCCGCGCCACCCTCTCCCGTCAAGGGAGAGGGTCCGGACGCCGCGCCCTCTCTGCAAGAGCCACTGGCCTCGGCGTGGGCTCGAGGCACCAAACCCTCTCCCCTCGCGGGAGAGGGTGGTGCGCGCAGCGCACCGGGTGAGCGGGTGGATGCCACCACTTCGGTTCCGAGGCCGCGATTCTCAGCGAAGGCTCGAGGCACCAAACCCTCTCCCCTCGCGGGAGAGGGTGGTGCGCGCAGCGCGCCGGGTGAGGGGGCGAAACTCAGGCGGAAGAAACAGACCCGGCAGGTCGCCACCGAAACAAAGCGCGCCCGCGCATTGCGCAAGCGCCCCACCGATGCCGAGGAAAGCCTGTGGGCCATGCTGCGGCAGCCGCCGTTTCGTACGGCGAAGTTCCGCCGGCAGGTGCCGGTCGGCCGCTACATTGTCGACTTCGTTTCCTATCCGGCGCGTCTTGTCATCGAGGTCGACGGCAGCCAGCACGCGGGAAGCATCGCGGATCGGCTGCGCGACCACTGGCTCACGGTGCAGGGTTTTAAAGTCAGGCGTTATTGGAATTCCGATGTCCTTACCAACGCGGAGGGCGTTGGCGCCGACATCGCGACCGCGCTCGGACGGGCGCGGCTGAACGAGGAGGTGAAGCGATGACCATTGAAATCGACCACATGGGACTGAGCGTATCGGATTTCGGGCGTGCCAAGGCCTTCTACGTGGCGGCGTTGAAGCCGCTCGGCGGCGGCGTCATCATGGAGTTTCCCGAGGGTACCGTCGGGCCCTTCGCCATGGCCGGGCTCGGCGTTGCCGGCAAGCCGTTCTTCTGGATCACCACCGGCGACAAGACAGCGCCGCATGTCCACGTCGCCTTCCGCGCCGAGACGCGCGAGCAGGTCGACCAGTTCTACGCCGCCGCCATGCAGGCGGGCGGTACCGACAACGGCCCGCCCGGCCTGCGCCTGCACTACCACGCCAACTACTACGGCGCCTTCGTGCTTGACCCGGACGGCCACAACATCGAGGCCGTCTGTCACTCTTCGCTGGCCGAGCTGAACGCGGCCGCACGCGCCGCCGCAGCACCCAAGCGCAAGAAGGTGGCGAAGAAGGCGGCCAAGAAGAAGGTCGCTGCCAAGAAGGCTGCGGCCAAGAAGCCGGCGAAGAAGGTCGCCAGGAAGGCCACCAAGAAAGTCGCCAAGAAGAAGGCGGTGCGCAAGCCGGACGGCCGCGGACGGAAGACGAAGCGATGAGCCAGGGGCCTCTGACCGGCGGCTGTCAGTGCGGCGCCGTGCGCTTCCGGGTCGAGAGCCTGGGGCGCGGCTCCATCTGCCATTGCCGCATGTGCCAGAAGGCCTTCGGCGGCTTCTACGGGCCGCTGGTCACTGCCCATGGTCTCACCTGGACGCGCGGCGCACCCGCGCGCTTCCAGAGTTCCAACAAGGTGCGCCGCGGCTTCTGCGGCGCATGCGGCACGCCGCTCACCTATGAGTACGAGGGCGGCGTCGAGCTTGCCATCGGCGCACTGGACGATCCCGAGCGCGCCGCCCCGACGATCCAGGCGAACCCCGCCGACAAGCTGTCCTTCGTCGACGGCCTGTCGGCGCTGCCCTTCCGCGACCCCGTCGCCGAGCCGGGGCCGGAAGCGTTCAAGGCCGCCGTCGTCAGCCACCAGCATCCCGACCACGACACGTCCGTCTGGCCGCCGCCCGGAGGGTTTCCGCAATGACCGCGTTTCGCATGACCGGCGGCTGCCAGTGCGGCGCCATCCGCTATGCCCTGCACGAGAAGCCGACCAATCCGCACATCTGCCACTGCCGCATGTGCCAGAAGGCCTTCGGCTCCTTCTTCGCGCCGTTCTTCCATATCCCGGTCGCCAGCTTCGAGATCACCCGCGGCGAACTCGCCATCTTCAAGAGTTCGGACATCGCCGAGCGCGGCTTCTGCCGCGCGTGCGGCACGCCGCTGACGGTCCAGGACGACAACGACGCTGATATCTGCGTCTCGATCGGCTCGCTCGACGAACCGGCGAGGATGGCGCCGCAGTATCAATACGGCATCGAAGGCCGACTGCCTTACTTCGCCGCCCTTCCGACCATCCGCGACTCGAAGACCACCGAAGAGGACGTGCCGGACAAGGCGGCGGCCATCGCGCGCTCGAACCACCAGCACCCGGACCACGACACGGCCGTCTGGCCGCCAGCCGGAGGACCCGCCCGATGACCGCGTTCCGCATGACCGGCGGCTGCCAGTGCGGCGCCGTGCGCTATTGTCTCCATGAGCCGCCGACCGACCCCCACATCTGCCATTGCCGCATGTGCCAGAAGGCTTTCGGCTCCTTCTTCGCGCCGCTCACCGGCGTGCCGGTGGCAAGCTTCGAGGTCACCCGCGGCGAACTCGCCATCTTCAAGAGCTCCGACGAGGCCGAGCGCGGCTTCTGCCGCGATTGCGGTACGCCGCTGACCTATCACTCGGTCGGCGGCCCGCGCATCAGCGTCTCCATCGGCTCGCTCGACGAGCCGGCGAGGGTGGCGCCCGCCATTCAGTACGGCATCGAGGGTCGGCTGCCCTATTTCGCCGCGCTCGCAACGCTCCCCGGCGACAAGACCACCGAAGCAGGAAACGCCGGACCTCGCCGCCGCCATCGCCCGCACCAACCACCAGCACCCCGACCACGACACCAGGGAGTGGCCGCCAGCGGCCTGAGCGAACGCCATGAGTAAAGAGCGTCTCTATCTGTCCGACGCCACCGAAGCGCCCGTCCGCCCGCAGGCGCATCGCGCCGAGGACGGACAAAACCAACAAGAACCGTCACGCGCCAAGGAATGGTCTGATGGCTAAGGAACGACTCGTATCTCTTCGACACGACGGAGCGCCCGTCCGCCCGCAGGCGCATCGCGCCGAGGACGGGCAAAACCAACAAGAACCGTCACGCGCCGAGGAATGGTCTGATGGCTAAGGAACGACTGTATCTCTTCGACACCACCTTGCGTGACGGTGCCCAGACCAACGGCATCGACTTCACGCTGGAAGACAAGGTGCTGATCGCCGGGCTGCTGGACGAACTCGGCATCGACTATGTCGAGGGCGGATATCCGGGCGCCAACCCGACCGACACCGCCTTCTTCGAAGCCAAGCGCACCAGCCACGCCGCCTTCACCGCCTTCGGCATGACCAAGCGCGCCGGGGTGAGCGTATCGAACGATCCCGGCCTGCGCGCCCTCATCGACGCCAGCGCCGATGCCATCTGCTTCGTCGCCAAGACCTGGGACTATCACGTCCGCGTCGCCCTCGGCGCAACCAACGAGGAGAACCTCGACGGCATCCGCCAGTCGGTGGCGGCGGCGAAGGAGGCGGGCAGGGAGGTGCTGCTCGACGCCGAGCATTTCTTCGACGGCTACAAGGCCAATCCCGCCTATGCGCTCGCCTGCGCGCGCGCTGCCTACGAGGCCGGCGCCCGCTGGGTGGTGCTCTGCGACACCAATGGCGGCACGCTGCCCGAGGAGGTGGAGGCGATCGTCGCCGACGTGGCCAAGGTCGTCCCCGGCGACCATCTCGGCATCCACGCCCACAACGACACCGACCAGGCGGTCGCCAATTCGCTGGCCGCGGTGCGCGCCGGCGCCCGCCAGATCCAGGGCACCCTCAACGGCATCGGCGAGCGCTGCGGCAATGCCAGCCTGATGTCGCTGATCCCGACGCTGCTGTTGAAGCCGGCCTATGCCGAGCGCTTTGCGACCGGCGTCACCATGGAGGGGCTCGGCGGCCTGACCGCGCTCGCCCACCGCTTCGACGAATTGCTCAACCGCGCCCCCAACCGGCAGGCGCCCTATGTCGGTGCCAGCGCCTTCACCACCAAGGCCGGCATCCATGCCTCGGCCATCGCCAAGGATCCCAAGACCTACGAGCACGTCCTGCCCGAGGCGGTCGGCAACCGTCGCCGCATCCTGGTCTCCGACCAGGGTGGCAAGTCCAACCTGCTCGCCGAGCTCGCCCGCATGGGCATCGCGGTCAGCAAGGACGATCCGCACCTCGATACGCTGCTGCGCGAGGTCAAGGAGCGCGAGGCGGTCGGCTATTCCTATGAGGGCGCCGATGCCTCCTTCGAGCTGCTCGCCCGCCGCACGCTCGGCAGCGTTCCCGATTATTTCGAGGTCGAAGGCTTCTCGGTCAGCGTCGAGCGCCGCCACAATGCGCTGGGCAAGCTCGTCTCGGTCTCCCAGGCGGTGGTCAAGACCCTGATCGGCGGCGAGCGCGTGCTCACCGTCGCCGAAGGCAACGGCCCGGTGAATGCGCTCGACCGCGCGCTGCGCAAGGACCTCGGCGCCTACCGCAACGTCATCGCCGACCTCGAGCTCACCGACTACAAGGTGCGCATCCTCAATGGCGGTACCGAGGCGGTCACCCGCGTGCTCATCGAATCGAGCGACTCAACCGGCGACTCGTGGTTCACCGTCGGCGTGTCCGAGAACGTCGTCGATGCCTCCTTCGAGGCGCTCTTCGATTCGGTCGTCTACAAGCTGCTCAAGGCCGGCGTTGAGCCGGCCTGAGGGCCCCTACATCAGCCTGGCGCCGTCGCTGGCTTCCAGTTCCGCCTGCGGCGTCCTGGCGAGTTCCTCCCGGATGGTCGGGATCACCGCCTCGACCGAATCGACGAAGGTCACCGGCAACGGGTTGTGGCCGCCGGCGAACGCCTTGTTGAGGAAGCCTTCCTCGTTCATGCGGCGGAAGAGCGCGACCAGCGGGTCGTAGAAGCCGTTGAGGTTGAGGATGAGCACCGGCTTGACGTGCTGGTCGAGCTGCGCCCAGGTCATCATCTCGACCACTTCCTCCAGCGTGCCGATGCCGCCGGGCAGCGCCACGAAGGCGTCGGCGCGGTCGAACATCAGACGCTTGCGCTCGTGCATGTCGGCGGTGACGATGAGGTCGCTGACCTCGCGCAGCATCAGCTCGCGGTCCTTGAGAAACTGCGGAATGATGCCGGTCACCAGGCCCCCCGCCGCCATGGCGGCGCGCGCCAGGATGCCCATCAGGCCGACGGCGCCGCCGCCATAGACCAGCCGCGTGCCCGATTCGGCTATTTGCCGGCCGAGCGCTTCGGCGGCATGGGCATAGTCCGGCCGGGCGCCGGTATTGGACCCGCAATAGACGCAGATGCTTCTCAATTCGGCCATAAGGCTGTGTTGCATCGCGACATGTCGCCCGTCAAGCTTGGGCAGCATACGCCGGTGACGAACCTTGTGGCCCTTGCAGCCCGGTCCTAGAGTTGGCGTGGCGGGCTGCCGCCTTATCGGGTGTCTCATGAAAAATAACCGACTGAGCGGGCTCATCGTAGTGATCGTTGCCATCCTGTTGGTTGGGGGGCTCACCTATTACGAGTTCAGCCAGCTGCCGGCGAAGCAGACGCTTCTCGGCAACCCGCCCGACTCCGATGAAACGCTGGCACCAGGCGACAAGCCGATCGTCCCGCCCGCCGCGCTGACCCAGGGCGATTCCGGCGCCGCCGGCGCGACCGCCGAAGCGCCCACTGCGCCTGCCGCCAGCGCCACGGCCGAGGCGCCCGCGAACCCGCCGGCACCTGCTGCCGAGACTCCTGCGCCTGCCGCCAGTGCCACGGCTGAGGCTCCTGCGAACCCGCCGGCACCTGCTGCCGAGACTCCTGCGCCTGCCGCCAGTGCGACGGCCGAGGCTCCTGCGAACCCGCCAGCACCGGCTGCCGAAACCCCGGCGCCTGCCGCCAGCTGCGACGGCCGAGGCTCCCGCGAACCCGCCAGCACCTGCTGCCGAAACTCCTGCGCCTGCCGCCAGTGCGACGGCCGAGCCGCCTGCGAACCCGCCAGCACCCGCTGCCGAAACCCCGGCGCCCGCCGCCAGCGCGACGGCAGAGGCCCCGGCCAACCCGCCGGTGGCGGCAGCGCCTGCCGCCGGAACGGCGGCGCCTGACGCCGGCAACCAGATGGCGGCCGCGCCGACCATGGAGCCGCCTGCGGCCCCCGCCGCCGCGGCGCCGACGACCGGCACGCCGCCGGCCGATCAGGCCGCGCGCCGCACCGGCCGCCGAAGCCCCGGCGCCACCCGCCGGGCAACAGGTCGCCACCGCCGAGCCGCCGCCCACCGCCGCGGCGCCTGAGGCACCCGCAGCGCCGTCCGGCGCCCCGGCTGCCGCCGAGGCGGCGCCGGTCGTTCCGTCCTTCGACATCGTGCGCGTCGAGCCGACCGGCGAGACGGTCGTTGCCGGCGTTGCCGCGCCCGAATCCAAGGTCGAGGTGCTCGACGGCGCCACGGCCGTCGCCACGGCCAACGCCGACGATCACGGCGAGTGGGCGATGGCGCTCGACAATGCCCTGTCGCCCGGCACCCACGACCTCGCCATCCGCACCACCTCCAAGGACGGCGCCGTGTCGACGCTGTCCGACCAGCGGGTCGCGGTTGAAGTGCCGCGGCCCGGCTCGAAGGACGTTCTGGTGGTCCTCAATTCGCCGGACGCGCCGAGCCGCGTGCTCGAACTGCCCAAGGCGGGTGCGCCCGCCACCGGCGGTGAGCAGGTGGCTGCCGCCGAGCCCCCAGCCAGCGGGCCAGCACCCGCCACCGGTGGTGAGCAGGTGGCCGCCGCCGAGCCGCCGGCGAGCACCGCAGCGCCGACCACCGGCGGTGAGCCGGTGGCTGCCGCCGAGCCGCCGCCCAGCGGGGCAGCGCCGGCCGCCCAGCCAGGGACCCCGGCGCCCGGCGCCGCAACGGCGGCCCTCGAGCCCCAGCCCGGCACTGCTGTGCCCGCGCCTGCCGCCTCAGGGACACCCGAGCCGGTCGCCGGCACGGCTGCGCCTGCCGAGAAGCCCGCCGCGCCTGCGGTCGCTGCGACGCCGCCACCGGCCGAGCCGGCTCCGCCAGCGCCGGAGGTCGTCGTGTCGGCTGTTGAGGCCGATACCGCCGGCATGCTCTATGTGGCCGGCACGGCCACGACCGCTGAGCCGGTGCGCGTCTACCTCAACGATCAGCCGCTTGGCGAGGCAACGCCGTCCCCGGCCGGGACCTGGCTGGTGGAAGTCCATCACGAGGTTGCGCCGGGCACCTACAGCGTGCGCGCCGACCAGGTGTCGGGCACGGACGGCAGCGTGATTGCCCGTGCCGAGGTGCCGTTCCAGCGCGACATCGAAGTTGCCAGCCTCAAGGCGTCCGGGGGCACAGGCACTGCCGCCGGTGCCGACGTGTCGGGCGCCTTGCCTCAGGTGCAGACCGTGATCATCAAGCGCGGCGATAACCTGTGGCGCGTCGCCCGCCAGGCCTGGGGCCGCGGCATCCGCTGGTCGACGCTCTACCAGGCCAACAAGGACCAGATCCGCAATCCCCATTGGATCTATCCCGGCCAGGTGTTCATCATGCCGGTGAGCCCGAACGTGGCCAAGAACTAGGGTTCTGGTCGCCGCTGTCATGCGGTCCCCGCAAAAGCGAGGGACCGAGCAATCGCCGAAGCCCGGCGATTCGACAACAAACGCCTGCGTTTGCTGGGTGCCCGCTCGGGGGCGGGCACCAGAGGGTATTGATTTACCGGCGCAGCCGGCCTAAGTGCCGCCATCGTAATTCTACGATGGAGCGACGATGGCCTTCGACGATGAGGATCAGGTCCTTGCCCGGCGCATCAAGGCACTGGCCCATCCGGCCCGCCTGAGGATCGTCCGCGCCCTCATGCAGGTCGGCGGCGATGGCTGCTGCTGCCGCGATATCGTCAGTTCCCTGCCGCTCGCCCAATCGACGGTCTCCCAGCACCTGAAGGTGCTGCGCCAGGCCGGCCTCATCCACGGCGAGATTTCCGGCCCGCGTTCCTGCTACTGCCTCGACCGCGCGGCGCTCGCCGCCGTCGTCGAGGCCATGCAGCACCTCGCGGCAGAATCTTCGATGGAGGCGATGCGATGAGGCGGCCCAGTCAGAAGTCCGCCCCGTCGGCGACCACCACCATGCAGAAGTCGATGTTCGCCACGCTGCGCGACATGTGGCCCTACATGTGGCCGGGCGACCGGCCCGACCTCAAGCTGCGCGTCGTGCTGGCGCTCGCCGTTCTGGTCGCTGCCAAGCTCATCACCGTGCTGGTGCCCTACACCTACAAATGGGCGACCGACGCGCTCACCAAGTCGTCGCCGGGCGAAGTGGCTACGGTTGGCGTCGCCCTGCTGGTCAGCGTTCCCGTCCTGCTGGTCGTCGCCAACGGTGTCGGCCGCATCCTGACGGGCCTGTTCAACAACCTGCGCGACGCGCTCTTTGCCCGCGTCGGCCAGCATGCGGTGCGCAATCTCGCCTACCAGACCTTCGTCCACATGCACGACCTGTCGCTGCGCTATCACCTGCAGCGGCGCACCGGTGGCCTGTCGCGCATCATCGAGCGCGGCATCAACGGCATCGAGACCGTCGTCCGCTTCACCATCCTCAATACGCTGCCGACCTTCCTCGAGTTCGCCTTCGCCGCGCTGATCATCACCTACCAGTTCGACTGGAAATACCTCCTCGTCGTCGCCGTCACGGTCGTCTTGTACATCTGGTTCACGGTTCAGGCCTCGAACTGGCGCATCCAGATCCGCCGCGCCATGAACGAATCCGACCAGGACGCCCACTCCAAGGCGATCGAACTCGCTGCTCAACTTCGAGACGGTGAAGTATTTCGGCAACGAGATGATGGAGGCCGGCCGCTACGACCGCGCCATGGCGCGCTATGAGGCGGCATCGATCAAGATCTGGACGTCGCTGGCCTGGCTCAACATCGGCCAGTCGGTCATCTTCTCCGTCGGCATGACCGTGTGCATGGTGATGTCGGGCATCGCCGTGATGCACGGCGAGCAGACCATCGGCGATTTCTTCCTGATCGTCGCCCTGCTTACCCAGTTGTCCGTCCCGCTCAATTTCATCGGCACGGTCTATCGCGAGATCAAGCAAGGCCTGATCGACATCGAGGCCATGTTCGATCTGCTCAAGGTGCCGCCCGAGATCGTCGACCGGCCCGGCGCGCAGCCGCTCGCCGTCGCTGGCGGCGCCGTCGCCTTCGAGAACGTCGCCTTCCACTACGACCTGTCGCGGCCGATCCTCAAGGGGGTCAGCTTCGCCGTGCCGCCCGGCAAGACCGTCGCCATCGTCGGGCCGTCCGGTGCCGGCAAGTCGACCATCTCGCGGCTGCTCTTCCGCTTCTACGACGTCACCGGTGGGCGCGTCACCATCGACGGGCAGGACGTGCGCGACGTCACCCAGGAGTCGCTGCGCGCCGCCATCGGCATGGTCCCCCAGGATACCGTGCTGTTCAACGACACGATTGCCTACAACATCCGCTACGGCCGCCCTGATGCCAGCGACGCGGACATCGACGCGGCGGCCGCGACCGCGCAGATCGCCGATTTCATCGCCGACCTTCCCGACGGCTACGATACCGAGGTCGGCGAGCGCGGCCTCAAGCTTTCCGGCGGCGAGAAGCAGCGCGTCGCCATCGCCCGCACCGTGCTCAAGGCGCCGCCGATCCTCATCCTCGACGAGGCCACCTCGGCCCTCGACATCCACACCGAGCGCGAGATCCAGGCGGCGCTCGACCGGGTGTCGCGCGACCGCACGACGCTGGTCATCGCCCATCGCCTGTCGACCATCGTCAATGCCGACGAGATCATCGTGCTCGACGATGGCGTGATCGTCGAACGCGGCACCCATCAGCGGCTGCTCGCCGCGGACGGCCTCTACGCCTCCATGTGGAACCGCCAGCGCCAGGCGACCGAGGCCGAGGAGGCGTTGCGCGCCGCGCGCGAGATCGAGGCGATCGACCACTTGAAGCCGCGCGCCAAGGATGCCGAGGTGGTGCCGGCGGAGTAGGGGCATCGCTGGCGTCCGGGGGACGAGGCTGGCCCGTACCGCGGTCGCCGTCTCAGGGGGACTGCCCGCGCAGCTTTCTTTCGCCTCCGTTCCGTGCTTTCTAGGCGCCGAACGTCGTGGGAAAGACGATGGAATCCGTCATAGACTCGGTCAGGAACATGCTCGTGCCGATCCGGCGCGAGGGGCTGCCGTTCATCGCCATCCTGGCCTTCATCGCGCTCTTCTTCGGCTGGTTCTGGCAGCCGATCCTGTGGATCTTCCTGATCCTCACCGCCTGGTGCGTCTATTTCTTCCGCGATCCCGCACGCGTCACCCCGCTTGACCCGGACATCGTCGTCGCCCCGGCCGACGGCCGCGTCTCGGCGGTCGCCATCGGCGTGGCGCCCAAGGAGCTGGGGCTCGGCGAGCAGAGCCGCCGGCGCGTGTCGATCTTCATGAGCGTGTTCGACTGCCACGTGAACCGGGCGCCGCTGCCGGGCACCGTCAAGGCCATCGTCTACACGCCCGGCAAGTTCCTCAATGCCGAGCTCGACAAGGCGAGCGAGGGCAACGAGCGCAACGGCGTCGTGCTCGATACCGTCCACGGTCCGGTCGGCGTCGTCCAGATCGCCGGCCTCGTCGCCCGCCGCATCGCCTGCTTCGTGGCGGAGGGGGAGGGGCTGTCGGCCGGCCAGCGCATCGGCCTCATCCGCTTCGGCTCGCGCGTCGACGTCTGGCTGCCGCTCGCCGCCAACGTGCTGGTTGCCGAAGGACAGCGCACGATCGCCGGCGAGACCGTCATCGCCCGCTTCGGCGAGCCTGCCGCCGAGCGCCGGGTCAGGATCGACTGAGGTCCTGAAGGTCGCCCCCGATGTCGCTGTTCCAGCCTTTCGATCCCTTCGATCCCGAGCGCACCAAGCGCCGGCTGCCGCCGCTGCCGCAGGTGCCGCTCAGGATGGTGCTGCCCAATCTGGTGACGCTGGTGGCGCTGGTCACCGGCCTCACCTCCATCCGCATGTCGATCGAGCACAAATACGAGCTGGCGGTGGCGCTGATCGCCGTCGCCGCGGCACTGGACGGCATCGACGGGCGCATGGCGCGTTTCCTCAAATCGACCTCGCGCTTCGGCGCCGAGCTCGATTCGATCACGGATTTCCTCAATTTCGGCGTGGCGCCGGTGATCCTGCTCTATGTCTGGGCGCTCGGCGAGATGCAGTCGGTGGGCTGGATGGCGGCGCTGATCTTCACCATCTGTGCGGCGCTCCGGCTGGCCCGCTTCAACGTCGCCCTCGATGCGCCCGACAAGCCCGATTGGCACGCCAGCTTCTTCGTCGGCGTGCCGGCGCCCGCCGGCGCGATGATCGTTCTCCTGCCGATCTATGTCGAATTCGTCGCCATCCCGCACGGCTTCCTGACCGCGCCGGTGGTCTTCGTTTATACGATCGCGATCGGCCTCTTGATGGTGTCCAAGCTGCCCACCTGGTCGGGCAAGCTCGTCGGCCGGCGCATCTCGCGCGAGCTGGTGACGCCGCTGTTCGTGTCGGGCGTGCTCATCGTCGCCTTCCTGGCCAGTTTCCCCTGGCAAACGATGACCGTGCTCACCCTCTGCTATATCGCCTGCCTGCCGCTGTCGTGGCGGTCGCACCAGCGCCACCAGCGCGCCGAGAACGAGGCGAAGGCCGCTCCCGCCGAAGGCGGCGAGGGCTCCGCGGAACCCTAGCGATAGCTCTTGAGCGCCTGCACCCGCTCGCTCAAGGGGACGTTCGGGAAGGCCTTGCGCATGGCGCCCAGCGCCGTGGCGCCGCTGCCCGGTGCCATCAGCCTGAGCATCTCGCGCATGCTTGCGATCTGCTGATCGAGTTCGGCCTCGTGGGCCGCCTGATCCGCCGACTTGGTCCCTTTGTTGCTTCCGGAGCTCGTCATGGGTCCTCGCTCGCTTCATGAGAGATCACGAGACGGCTATGGCGGAGGGTGAGGACCGAACGTTAACGATCGATTAAGAAACTGAATTGCGCTGCCGCCGGCCGATGCGGAATCATTGTCTCAATGTCCGGTGACAACGCTTACTGTCTCCACCGGAATTTCCCGCCAGAGGTGCCTCCATGACCGAACCCTATCCACGCGACATGATCGGCTACGGGCGCAATCCGCCCGATCCGCAATGGCCCGACGGCGCCAACGTCGCCGTCCAGTTCGTCGTCAACTACGAGGAGGGCGGCGAGAACAACATCCTGCACGGTGATGCGGCATCGGAGGCCTTCCTCTCCGAGATCGTCGGTGCCCAGCCGTGGCCCGGCATGCGCCACATGAACATGGAGTTCGATCTACGAATACGGCTCGCGCGCCGGCTTCTGGCGCCTGTGGCGCCTGTTCACCGATCGCGGCATCCGTCCCACCGTCTACGGCGTGGCGCTGGCGCTTGCCCGCAACCCGGAAGCGGTCGCCGCCATGAAGGAGGCTGAGTGGGAGATCGCCAGCCACGGCCTCAAATGGATCGACTACAAGGACTACGGCGAGGCGGCCGAACGCGAACATCTGAAGGAAGCGATCCGTATCCACGAACAGGTCACCGGCGCCCGCCCGCTCGGCATGTATACCGGCCGCTCGTCGGTCCATTCCATCAAGCTGACGGCGGAGGAGGGCGGCTTCGTCTATTGCTCGGACGTCTATTCCGACGATCTGCCTTACTGGATCGACAGTCCGCACGGGCCGTTTCTGCTCATCCCCTACACGCTCGATGCCAACGACATGCGCTTCGCCAGCCCGCAGGGCTTCAATTCGGGCGACCAGTTCTTCACCTACCTCAAGGATGGCTTCGACTATCTGTGGGCGGAGGGCGAGAAGGGCGCGCCAAAAATGATGTCGGTCGGCCTGCACTGCCGCCTGGTCGGCCGGCCGAGCCGCGCCGCGGCGCTTGCCCGCTTCATCGATTACGTCCAGTCGAAGGAGAAGGTCTGGCTGCCCCGCCGCATCGACATCGCCTGGCACTGGCACGCCCACCACAAGCCGGTGTGAGTCGGGTAACGCGTGTCCCGGGCGCGGCGCAGCACGGAGTGGTGCGCTGCAGACCCGGGATCTACGAGCTGGACAGACCCCGGCATCTGCGGTGCGTCGTTTCACGCCGCACCGCGTCCGGGGAAAGGGAGAACGGCTCAGCCGGCGACTGTTTCCACCAACTCTACGATCGCCGGCCGCGCCAGCAGGGTCTTGCGCTGGTCCGGGCTGAGCGGCATCAGCGGCGGGCGCACGGTGAGCCAGCTCTCGTCGCCGGTGAGGGCTGCCTTCACCGTCTTCACCGCCGCGACCGTCGGGAAATCCGCAAAGGACTTGCGGACCGCCACCAGATTCTCCTGCCGTTCGGTCGCGTCGGCCTCCTGCCAGCGGTCGATCAGCGTTGCGATGGGGCGGGCGTTGATGTTGGCGGTCGCCGAGATGCAGCCGGGCGCGCCCCACCTCAGCGCGTCAAGCAGATAGAGCTCCGACCCGGGAAACACGGCGAAACCCGGGAAGTCGTCGATGACCGATTTGGTGTGCGCCGCGTCGCCGGAGGAATCCTTCATGCCCGCGACGATGCCGGGAAATGCCTCCAGCAGCCGGCCGACCAGCGTGTTCGACCAGCCGACCGCCGCCATCGCCGGAAAATGGTAGAGCAGGATGCGCGGCACCTTCGGCCCCGAACGCTCGATGACCTTGGCGACGAAGGCGAACAGGCCGTCATCCGAGACGTTCTTGTAATAGAACGGCGGCAGCAGCAGCACGCCGGCGCAGCCGAGCTCGCCGGCATGGCGGGAGAGCGCCGCCGCGTCGTCGATGGCGCAGGCACCTGTCCCCGGTAGCAGCCGGGCCGGCGCCACCCCGTCCTCGACGAGCGCGTCGATCACGCGCCGGCGCTCGCCGAGGGTGAGCGAATTGGCCTCGCTCGTCGTGCCGAGCACGGCCAGGCCCGCGGCACCGTCGTCGAGCATGCCGCGGCAATGGCGGATCAGCTTCTTCTCGTCGACGGCGCCATCGGCGGTGAAAGGCGTTGAGGCCGGTGGCCAGAGACCGGCGAGAGGATTGGGCATGAGTTGGGTATCCAGGCGGGGTGGTCGGTGTATCCCGCCAAGTTTAGCAGGGATCGGCGGTTTCAGGCAGCTTTCTGCGTCGCCTCGTCGAACTGCACGCCGATCAGGCGCTGGGTGTTCCACCGCACGGTGCAGGCCCGCCGCGTCACACCCTGATCCATGAGCATGTCGAATTTCGGTGGGATGCCGACCATGCTCGGCACTTCCAGCAGGGCGCCGCTCGGGGAGAGGTTGCGCACCGTGCAATCAAAGACCGACCGGCCAAGATTGAAGACAATCTTGGCGGCCTTCAAGGCTCGCGCGCGCCGCTCGCGGCGGCGTTCAGCGCCTTCATGCGCTGTTTTGACGACGGTCGTCATGTCCGTCCCTTCTGGTGCGTCATGCCCCAGGTGGAAACGCTGAGTGTGCGACAGACTGGTTGCCGCGGGGTAAACGGAGTGCTTGGTCGATTCACATTTTCAGGAAGACCGTGCCCGGACCTCTCTTGCCACCAGCCAGCCGCCAAGCCACCCGCCGGAGCAGGGCATGAGCTTCACGGTCTTTGCCATGCTGCTGCTGGCGGCGATGCTGCACGCCGGCTGGAACGCGCTGGTCCGCCGCGACCCGGACCGCAACGCCGCAGCCACCGCCATGGCAGCCGGCGGGGCGGTGGTCGGCCTCGTTCTGCTGCCCTTCCTGCCGGCGATCACCCCGCTGGCGGCGCCCTACATCTTGGTGTCGGGCATCATTCATCTGGCGTACTACGCGCTCATTGCCCGCGCCTATCGCGACGGCGAGCTGTCGGTCGCCTATCCGATCATGCGCGGCCTGGCGCCCCTCATCGTCACGCTGGTGGCGATCGTCTTCGTCGAGCCGGCGAGCACCCGGGTTCTCGCCGGCGTCGCCGTGGTCGCCCTCGGCATCGTGTCGCTGGGGGCCGAGGGCCTCAGGCGCCAACACGCCATCGGCAGCGCGCTGGCCAATGCCTTTGTCATTGCCGGCTATACGCTCGTCGATGGCCTCGGCGCCCGCCTGAGCGGAGCCCCCGAGACTTATGTCGCCTGGGTTGTCGTTGCCGCCGGGGCGACCACCATCAGCGCCCGCCTGTTGCGCCAGAGGCGGGCGACGCTGGTCGGGCTGAGGGCGCGCGTTCCGCTCGCGCTCGTCGGCGGAGCGATGACCTACGCCGCCTATGGAATCGCCCTGTGGGCGATGACCGTGGCGCCCATCGGCGCCGTCGCCGCCGTGCGCGAGAGCTCGGTTCTCTTCGCCACCGTCATCGGCGCGGCGGTGCTCGGCGAGCGCTTCGGCGCTCTGCGCTGGCTGGCGGCCGCGCTGGTCGTGGTCGGCCTTGTTCTGGTCAAGGCCGCCGGCCCGTAACGCCCGGCCGTAGCCTTGCCTGTGGATAACTTGCCGCCGTGCGTGGCGGTGATCCGCCTGTCGTCAAACTGAAATCGACCTGTCATATGCCCCGGCTAATGACGTCCCGTCAGGGAGGCAGAATCGGGTGTTGACAGGCGCCTTGCGAGTTTTGCCTGATCCATGCGCCGCCGTGAGTTCCTGCGGATTTCCTGATGTTCCGGACCTTCGGCACAGGCCCCTGCCGCTCGAATGGCCGGGATGATCGTGTCGCGTAGCAGCGTTGCCTGGCCGGGCGCCATCCGGCCAATACGACGCCGGCCCCACCGCCGCGGGGTCGGCGTCTCTTTTTGAAAGGAAGGATAGCCGGCAAAATAGAGTTCCCGCCTGCTTCGCGTGCATTGTTGTGGCGGAAACGGTGGTTTGGACCTAACGTCCAAGGTGGCCAAGCAGCCCCGGAGCTTGACTGTTCCGACATGGAAACGTCAGACGACGGTGCTAGCAGCGCCTTGCGACTCCAGGCGCGAGACCTCGCGCAAGCACTCCGTATCTGATGGGGAAACAGGATGACCAGGACACTTTTGGTTTCGGTATCAGTGCTCGCACTCAGCGCGATGGCGGGCACGGCCTTCGCAGCCTCGATGGACGATCTGGTGGCGGCTGCCAAGCAGGAAGGCCAGCTCACCACCATTGCGTTGCCGCACGACTGGTGCGGCTACGGCCCGATGATTGAGGCGTTCAAGGCCAAATACGGCATCACGGTCAACGAGCTCAACCCTGACGCCGGCTCCGGCGACGAGATCGAGGCGATCAAGGCCAACAAGGACAACAAGGGCCCGCAGGCGCCCGACGTGATCGACGTCGGCTTGCAGTTCGGCCCCTCCGCCAAGGCCGACGGCCTCATTCAGCCCTACAAGGTATCCACCTGGGACGAGATCCCGGACAGCGCCAAGGACGCCGACGGCTTCTGGTACGGCGACTATTACGGCGTCATGTCCTTCGAGGTGAACAAGGACCTTGTCTCCAATCCGCCGGCCGACTGGTCGGACCTGGTGAAACCCGAATACGCCAATGCCGTGGCGCTTGCCGGTGACCCGCGCGCCGCCGCGCAGGCGATCATGGGCGTCTATGGCGCCGGCCTCTCGAAGGGTGGTGCCGATGGCGCTGCCATCGCCCAGAACGGCCTCGACTTCTTCAAGGACCTCAACAGCAAGGGCAACTTCGTGCCGGTCATCGGCAAGTCGGCCTCGCTCGCCCAGGGTGCAACGCCGATCATCGTGCGCTGGGATTACCTGTCGCTCGCTGACCGCGACAACCTCAAGGACAACCCGCCGGTCGAGACCATCGTGCCGGCCTCGGGCGTCGTCGCGGGCATCTACATCCAGGCGATCAGCGCCTATGCCCCGCACCCGAACGCCGCCAAGCTGTGGATGGAGTATCTCTATTCGGATGCCGGCCAGGTCGGCTGGCTCACGGGCTATTGCCACCCGATCCGCTTCAACGCCATGAGCAAGGCGGGCAAGATCCCGGCTGAGCTGCTCGCCAAGCTGCCGCCGGCCGAGAACTATGCCAAGGCGGTCTTCCCGAGCCTCGACGATCAGGCTAAGGCCAAGGACGTGATCGTCAAGAATTGGGACTCGGTCGTCGGAGCCAATGTCCAGTAGCAGCACGGAACTCGCCGGCCCGGAGGATTCCGGGCCGGCGGCCACCGCGACGACCGCGCTCGTGCGCCTGCTCCGATTCGATGTCGCCGGACTTTTCGGCGTCATCCCCTTTCTCGTCTTCGCGCTTCTCTTCCTGATCGTTCCGACGCTCTACCTCGTCAGTGGCGCCTTCTTCGACAAGGCGGGCAACCTGACGCTCGCCAATTTCGCCGATCTCGCCCAGCCGACGATCTTCAGCGCCTACCTCATCTCGATCAAGGTATCGGCCGCTTCCGCCGGCCTTGGCGCTCTCGCCGGCTTCCTGCTGGCGCTGGCCGTCGGCCGCGGCGGGCTGCCCTCGTGGATCCGCACGGCTGCGCTCACCTTCTCCGGCGTCGCCTCCAACTTCGCAGGCATCCCGCTTTCCTTCGCCTTCCTCGCCACCCTCGGCCGCCTCGGCCTCGTCACCATCATCCTGAAGGCGGTGTTGGGCCTCGACCTCTATCGCTACGGCTTCAACATCCTGAGCTTCTGGGGCCTGACGCTCACCTATCTCTACTTCCAGATCCCGCTGATGATCCTCATCGTCATGCCGGCGCTGGACGGCCTCAAGGGCGAGTGGAGCGAGGCCGCCGAAACGCTCGGCGCCAGCCACTGGCAGTTCTGGCGCTATATCGGCCTGCCGGTGCTGTGGCCGAACATCCTCGGCACCCTGGCGCTGCTCTTCGCCAATGCCTTCGGCGCCATCGCCACCGCCTATGCGCTCACCGGCTCATCGCTCAACATCGTGCCCATCCTGCTCTATGCGCAGATCCGCGGCGACGTTCTTCACAACGAGAATCTCGGCGCCGCCCTGGCCTTGGGCATGGTGGTGATTACCGGGATCGCCAACCTGATCTACATCATCTTCCGCACCCGCGCCGAACGGTGGCTGAAATGAAGCGCTCCCGTTTCGCCCCCTGGCTAACCTTCATCGCCGGTGCCGTGTATTTCCTGGTGCCGCTGGTCGCGACCTTCGAGTTTTCGCTGCGCATCCGCCGCGGTACCTACTCCTTCGACGCCTACGCCAATGTGCTCCACGATCCGCAGTTCGCCAGCACGCTCACCTATTCGGTGGTGATCGCGCTCCTGACCATCGTCGTCGGCGTGGTGCTGGTGGTGCCGGCCGCCTATTTCGTGCGCCTGCGCCTGCCGGTGCTCAGGCCCTATGTCGAGTTCGTCACCCTGCTGCCGCTGATCGTGCCGCCGATCATCCTGGTGTTCGGCTATATCCGCATGTTCAACTCGTCCTCCTTCCTGCCGCTCACCGGTACGGCGCGGGGGACCGACCTGCTGCTCATCTGCGGCTATGCCACCCTGTCGCTGCCCTACATGTACCGGGCGGTGGACACCGGCTTGCGCGCCATCGACGTGCGCACGCTGACCGAGGCGGCGCAGATGCTTGGTGCCAAGACGCCGACCATCTTGATGCGGGTGATCTTCCCCAACATCCTGGTCGCCGTGCTCTCCGGTGCCTTTCTGACCTTCGCCATCGTCATCGGCGAATTCGTCATCGCCAGCCTGCTCAACCGCCCGATGTTCGGCCCCTACATGCAGAACATCGGCGCCAACCGGGCCTACGAGCCGGCGGCGCTGGCGATCATCGCCTTCGCCATCACCTGGGCATGCATGGGTTTGATCCAGCTCGTCGGCCGCACCCAGTCGACAGCCAAGCAGAAGTAGGCGCCCGAGCCATGTTTCTGGAGCTTGAAAAGGTTCGCAAGCAGTTCGGCTCGACGGTTGTCGTGCGCGGCTTCGATCTCAACATCGCCCGCGGCGAGTTCGTCTCCTTCCTGGGGCCGAGCGGCTGCGGCAAGACCACGACGCTGCGCATGGTCGCCGGCTTCGAGGCGCCGACCGAAGGCTCTATCCGCGTCGACGGCAGGGACATCACCCACCTCAAGCCGAACCAGCGCAATGTCGGCATGGTCTTCCAGTCCTATGCGCTGTTCCCCAACCTCAGCGTCGCCGACAACATCGGCTTCGGCCTCAAGATCGCCAAGCGCTCGCGTGCCGAGATCAAGGCGCGGGTGGCCGAGATGCTGGCGCTCATCAAGTTGCCCGAGCTCGGCGGGCGCTACCCCTACCAGCTCTCCGGCGGCCAGCAGCAGCGCGTCGCGCTCGCCCGTGCGCTTGCCGTCAAGCCGCAGGTGCTGCTCCTCGACGAGCCGCTGTCGGCGCTCGACGCCAAGATCCGCGTTTCGCTGCGCGAGGAAATCCGCGCGCTTCAGCGCGAACTCGGCATCACCACCATCTACGTCACCCACGACCAGGAGGAGGCGCTGTCCATGTCGGACCGCGTCGTGGTGATGAACGAGGGGCGGGTGGAGCAGATCGGAACGCCATTCGAGATCTACAGCTTCCCGCATACCCGCTTCGTCGCCTCCTTCGTCGGCACACTCAACATCGTCGATGCCACCGTGGTCGATCCCGCGCACGGCAAGATCCTGGTCGACGGCCAGGAGATCGCCACCACCAAGGGTGTCACCGACTCCCGGCCCGGCGATGTGCGCTCGATCGCGCTCCGGCCCGAGGCGATCTTCCTCACCGGCGCTGGCGAGGGCGCCAACACCATGCGGGGCGAAGTCGACGACGTCAGCTTCCTCGGCGCCATCGTTCGCGTTCGCGTGCGCTTCGCCGCCAGCGCCGTGCACCTCGATACCTTCAACAGCACCGTCAACCGCCCGCCGGCCCCTGGCGACAAGGTCACCGTCAGCTTCATGCCGGACGACGTTCTGGTCCTCGACGCCGAGCCCGCCGCCTGAG
>CAWHLP010000041.1:0-353416 GCA_963830205.1 uncultured Alphaproteobacteria bacterium
GAAGGTCGCCCCCGATGTCGCTGTTCCAGCCTTTCGATCCCTTCGATCCCGAGCGCACCAAGCGCCGGCTGCCGCCGCTGCCGCAGGTGCCGCTCAGGATGGTGCTGCCCAATCTGGTGACGCTGGTGGCGCTGGTCACCGGCCTCACCTCCATCCGCATGTCGATCGAGCACAAATACGAGCTGGCGGTGGCGCTGATCGCCGTCGCCGCGGCACTGGACGGCATCGACGGGCGCATGGCGCGTTTCCTCAAATCGACCTCGCGCTTCGGCGCCGAGCTCAATTCGATCACGGATTTCCTCAATTTCGGCGTGGCGCCGGTGATCCTGCTCTATGTCTGGGCGCTCGGCGAGATGCAGTCGGTGGGCTGGATGGCGGCGCTGATCTTCACCATCTGTGCGGCGCTCCGGCTGGCCCGCTTCAACGTCGCCCTCGATGCGCCCGACAAGCCCGATTGGCACGCCAGCTTCTTCGTCGGCGTGCCGGCGCCCGCCGGCGCGATGATCGTTCTCCTGCAGATCTATGTCGAATTCGTCGCCATCCCGCACGGCTTCCTGACCGCGCCGGTGGTCTTCGTTTATACGATCGCGATCGGCCTCTTGATGGTGTCCAAGCTGCCCACCTGGTCGGGCAAGCTCGTCGGCCGGCGCATCTCGCGCGAGCTGGTGACGCCGCTGTTCGTGTCGGGAGTGCTCATCGTCGCCTTCCTGGCCAGTTTCCCCTGGCAAACGATGACCGTGCTCACCCTCTGCTATATCGCCTGCCTGCCGCTGTCGTGGCGGTCGCACCAGCGCCACCAGCGCGCCGAGAACGAGGCGAAGGCCGCTCCCGCCGAAGGCGGCGAGGGCTCCTAGCGGTAGCTCTTGAGCGCCTGCACCCGCTCGCTCAAGGGGACGTTCGGGAAGGCCTTGCGCATGGCGCCCAGCGCCGTGGCGCCGCTGCCCGGTGCCATCAGCCTGAGCATCTCGCGCATGCTTGCGATCTGCTGATCGAGTTCGGCCTCGTGGGCCGCTTGATCCGCCGACTTGGTCCCTTTGTTGCTTCCGGAGCTCGTCATGGGTCCTCGCTCGCTTCATGAGAGATCACGAGACGGCTATGGCGGAGGGTGAGGACCGAACGTTAACGATCGATTAAGAAACTGAATTGCGCTGCCGCCGGTCGATGCGAAATCATTGTCTCAATGTCCGGTGACAACGCTTACTGTCTCCACCGGAATTTTCCGCCAGAGGTGCCTCCATGACCGAACCCTATCCACGCGACATGATCGGCTACGGGCGCAATCCGCCCGATCCGCAATGGCCCGACGGCGCCAACGTCGCCGTCCAGTTCGTCGTCAACTACGAGGAGGGCGGCGAGAACAACATCCTGCACGGTGATGCGGCATCGGAGGCCTTCCTCTCCGAGATCGTCGGTGCCCAGCCGTGGCCCGGCATGCGCCACATGAACATGGAGTCGATCTACGAATACGGCTCGCGCGCCGGCTTCTGGCGCCTGTGGCGCCTGTTCACCGATCGCGGCATCCGTCCCACCGTCTACGGCGTGGCGCTGGCGCTTGCCCGCAACCCGGAAGCGGTCGCCGCCATGAAGGAGGCTGAGTGGGAGATCGCCAGCCACGGCCTCAAATGGATCGACTACAAGGACTACGGCGAGGCGGCCGAACGCGAACATCTGAAGGAAGCGATCCGTATCCACGAACAGGTCACCGGCGCCCGCCCACTCGGGCGGTATACCGGCCGCTCGTCGGTCCATTCCATCAAGCTGACGGCGGAGGAGGGCGGCTTCGTCTATTGCTCGGACGTCTATTCCGACGATCTGCCTTACTGGATCGACAGTCCGCACGGGCCGTTTCTGCTCATCCCCTACACGCTCGACGCCAACGACATGCGCTTCGCCAGCCCGCGGGCTTCAATTCGGGCGACCAGTTCTTCACCTACCTCAAGGATGGCTTCGACTATCTGTGGGCGGAGGGCGAGAAGGGCGCGCCAAAAATGATGTCGGTCGGCCTGCACTGCCGCCTGGTCGGCCGGCCGAGCCGCGCCGCGGCGCTTGCCCGCTTCATCGATTACGTCCAGTCGAAGGAGAAGGTCTGGCTGCCCCGCCGCATCGACATCGCCTGGCACTGGCACGCCCACCACAAGCCGGTGTGAGTGGGGTAACGCGTGTCCCGGGCGCGGCGCAGCACGGAGTGGTGCGCTGCAGACCCGGGATCTACGAGCTGGACAGACCCCGGGATCTGCGGTGCGTCGTTTCACGCCGCACCGCGTCCGGGGAAAGGGAGAACGGCTCAGCCGGCGACTGTTTCCACCAACTCTACGATCGCCGGCCGCGCCAGCAGGGTCTTGCGCTGGTCCGGGCTGAGCGGCATCAGCGGCGGGCGCACGGTGAGCCAGCTCTCGTCGCCGGTGAGGGCTGCCTTCACCGTCTTCACCGCCGCGACCGTCGGGAAATCCGCGAAGGACTTGCGGACCGCCACCAAATTCTCCTGCCGTTCGGCCGCGTCGGCCTCCTGCCAGCGGTCGATCAGCGTTGCGATGGGGCGGGCGTTGATGTTGGCGGTCGCCGAGATGCAGCCGGGCGCGCCCCACCTCAGCGCGTCAAGCGATAGAGCTCCGACCCGGGAAACACGGCGAAACCCGGGAAGTCGTCGATGACCGATTTGGTGTGCGCCGCGTCGCCGGAGGAAATCCTTCATGCCCGCGACGATGCCGGGAAATGCCTCCAGCAGCCGGCCGACCAGCGTGTTCGACCAGCCGACCGCCGCCATCGCCGGAAAATGGTAGAGCAGGATGCGCGGCACCTTCGGCCCCGAACGCTCGATGACCTTGGCGACGAAGGCGAACAGGCCGTCATCCGAGACGTTCTTGTGATCGAACGGCGGCAGCAGCAGCACGCCGGCGCAGCCGAGCTCGCCGGCATGGCGGGAGAGCGCCGCCGCGTCGTCGATGGCGCAGGCACCTGTCCCCGGTAGCAGCCGGGCCGGCGCCACCCCGTCCTCGACGAGCGCGTCGATCACGCGCCGGCGCTCGCCGAGGGTGAGCGAATTGGCCTCGCTCGTCGTGCCGAGCACGGCCAGGCCCGCGGCACCGTCGTCGAGCATGCCGCGGCAATGGCGGATCAGCTTCTTCTCGTCGACGGCGCCATCGGCGGTGAAAGGCGTTGAGGCCGGTGGCCAGAGACCGGCGAGAGGATTGGGCATGAGTTGGGTATCCAGGCGGGGTGGTGCGTGTATCCCGCCAAGTTTAGCGGGATCGGCGGTTTCAGGCAGCTTTCTGCGTCGCCTCGTCGAACTGCACGCCGATCAGGCGCTGGGTGTTCCACCGCACGGTGCAGGCCCGCCGCGTCACACCCTGATCCATGAGCATGTCGAATTTCGGTGGGATGCCGACCATGCTCGGCACTTCCAGCAGGGCGCCGCTCGGGGAGAGGTTGCGCACCGTGCAATCAAAGACCGACCGGCCAAGATTGAAGACAATCTTGGCGGCCTTCAAGGCTCGCGCGCGCCGCTCGCGGCGGCGTTCAGCGCCTTCATGCGCTGTTTTGACGACGGTCGTCATGTCCGTCCCTTCTGGTGCGTCATGCCCCAGGTGGAAACGCTGAGTGTGCGACAGACTGGTTGCCGCGGGGTAAACGGAGTGCTTGGTCAATTCACATTTTCAGGAAGACCGTGCCCGGACCTCTCTTGCCACCAGCCAGCCGCCAAGCCACCCGCCGGAGCAGGGCATGAGCTTCACGGTCTTTGCCATGCTGCTGCTGGCGGCGATGCTGCACGCCGGCTGGAACGCGCTGGTCCGCCGCGACCCGGACCGCAACGCCGCAGCCACCGCCATGGCAGCCGGCGGGGCGGTGGTCGGCCTCGTTCTGCTGCCCTTCCTGCCGGCGATCACCCCGCTGGCGGCGCCCTACATCTTGGTGTCGGGCATCATTCATCTGGCGTACTACGCGCTCATTGCCCGCGCCTATCGCGACGGCGAGCTGTCGGTCGCCTATCCGATCATGCGCGGCCTGGCGCCCCTCATCGTCACGCTGGTGGCGATCGTCTTCGTCGAGCCGGCGAGCACCCGGGTTCTCGCCGGCGTCGCCGTGGTCGCCCTCGGCATCGTGTCGCTGGGGGCCGAGGGCCTCAGGCGCCAACACGCCATCGGCAGCGCGCTGGCCAATGCCTTTGTCATTGCCGGCTATACGCTCGTCGATGGCCTCGGCGCCCGCCTGAGCGGAGCCCCCGAGACTTATGTCGCCTGGGTTGTCGTTGCCGCCGGGGCGACCACCATCAGCGCCCGCCTGTTGCGCCAGAGGCGGGCGACGCTGGTCGGGCTGAGGGCGCGCGTTCCGCTCGCGCTCGTCGGCGGAGCGATGACCTACGCCGCCTATGGAATCGCCCTGTGGGCGATGACCGTGGCGCCCATCGGCGCCGTCGCCGCCGTGCGCGAGAGCTCGGTTCTCTTCGCCACCGTCATCGGCGCGGCGGTGCTTGGCGAGCGCTTCGGCGCTCTGCGCTGGCTGGCGGCCGCGCTGGTCGTGGTCGGCCTTGTCCTGGTCAAGGCCGGCGGCCCGTAACGCCCGGCCGTAGCCTTGCCTGTGGATAACTTGCCGCCGCGCGTGGCGATGATCCGCCTGTCGTCAAACTGAAATCGACCTGTCATATGCCCCGGCTAATGACGTCCCGTCAGGGAGGCAAATCGGGTGTTGACAGGCGCCTTGCGAGTTTTGCCTGATCCATGCGCCGCCGTGAGTTCCTGCGGATTTCCTGATGTTCCGGACCTTCGGCACAGGCCCCTGCCGCTCGAATGGCCGGAATGATCGTGTCGCGTAGCAGCGTTGCCTGGCCGGGCGCCATCCGGCCAATACGACGCCGGCCCCACCGCCGCGGGGTCGGCGTCTCTTTTTGAAAGGAAGGATAGCCGGCAAAATAGAGTTCCCGCCTGCTTCGCGTGCATTGTTGTGGCGGAAACGGTGGTTTGGACCTAACGTCCAAGGTGGCCAAGCAGCCCCGGAGCTTGACTGTTCCGACATGGAAACGTCAGACGACGGTGCTAGCAGCGCCTTGCAACTCCAGGCGCGAGACCTCGCGCAAGCACTCCGTATCTGATGGGGAAACAGGATGACCAGGACACTTTTGGTTTCGGTATCAGTGCTCGCACTCAGCGCGATGGCGGGCACGGCCTTCGCAGCCTCGATGGACGATCTGGTGGCGGCTGCCAAGCAGGAAGGCCAGCTCACCACCATCGCGTTGCCGCACGACTGGTGCGGCTACGGCCCGATGATTGAGGCGTTCAAGGCCAAATACGGCATCACGGTCAACGAGCTCAACCCCGACGCCGGCTCCGGCGACGAGATCGAGGCGATCAAGGCCAACAAGGACAACAAGGGCCCGCAGGCGCCCGACGTGATCGACGTCGGCTTGCAGTTCGGCCCGTCCGCCAAGGCCGACGGCCTCATTCAGCCCTACAAGGTATCCACCTGGGACGAGATTCCGGACAGCGCCAAGGACGCCGACGGCTTCTGGTACGGCGACTATTACGGCGTCATGTCCTTCGAGGTGAACAAGGACCTTGTCTCCAATCCGCCGGCCGACTGGTCGGACCTGGTGAAACCCGAATACGCCAATGCCGTGGCGCTTGCCGGTGACCCGCGCGCCGCCGCGCAGGCGATCATGGGCGTCTATGGCGCCGGCCTCTCGAAGGGTGGTGCCGATGGCGCTGCCATCGCCCAGAACGGCCTCGACTTCTTCAAGGACCTCAACAGCAAGGGCAACTTCGTGCCGGTCATCGGCAAGTCGGCCTCGCTCGCCCAGGGTGCAACGCCGATCATCGTGCGCTGGGATTACCTGTCGCTCGCTGACCGCGACAACCTCAAGGACAACCCGCCGGTCGAGACCATCGTGCCGGCCTCGGGCGTCGTCGCGGGCATCTACATCCAGGCGATCAGCGCCTATGCCCCGCACCCGAACGCCGCCAAGCTGTGGATGGAGTATCTCTATTCGGATGCGGGCCAGGTCGGCTGGCTCACGGGCTATTGCCACCCGATCCGCTTCAACGCCATGAGCAAGGCGGGCAAGATCCCGGCTGAGCTGCTCGCCAAGCTGCCGCCGGCCGAGAACTATGCCAAGGCGGTCTTCCCGAGCCTCGACGATCAGGCTAAGGCCAAGGACGTGATCGTCAAGAATTGGGACTCGGTCGTCGGAGCCAATGTCCAGTAGCAGCACGGAACTCGCCGGCCCGGAGGATTCCGGGCCGGCGGCCACCGCGACGACCGCGCTCGTGCGCCTGCTCCAATTCGATGTCGCCGGACTTTTCGGCGTCATCCCCTTCCTCGTCTTCGCGCTTCTCTTCCTGATCGTTCCGACGCTCTACCTCGTCAGTGGCGCCTTCTTCGACAAGGCGGGCAACCTGACGCTCGCCAATTTCGCCGATCTCGCCCAGCCGACGATCGTCAGCGCCTACCTCATCTCGATCAAGGTATCGGCCGCTTCCGCCGGCCTTGGCGCGCTCGCCGGCTTCCTGCTGGCGCTGGCCGTCGGCCGCGGCGGGCTGCCCTCGTGGATCCGCACGGCTGCGCTCACCTTCTCCGGCGTCGCCTCCAACTTCGCAGGCATCCCGCTTTCCTTCGCCTTCCTCGCCACCCTCGGCCGCCTCGGCCTCGTCACCATCATCCTGAAGGCGGTGTTCGGCCTCGACCTCTATCGCTACGGCTTCAACATCCTGAGCTTCTGGGGCCTGACGCTCACCTATCTCTACTTCCAGATCCCGCTGATGATCCTCATCGTCATGCCGGCGCTGGACGGCCTCAAGGGCGAGTGGAGCGAGGCCGCCGAAACGCTCGGCGCCAGCCGCTGGCAGTTCTGGCGCTATATCGGCCTGCCGGTGCTGTGGCCGAACATCCTCGGCACCCTGGCGCTGCTCTTCGCCAATGCCTTCGGCGCCATCGCCACCGCCTATGCGCTCACCGGCTCATCGCTCAACATCGTGCCCATCCTGCTCTATGCGCAGATCCGCGGCGACGTTCTCCACAACGAGAATCTCGGCGCCGCCCTGGCCTTGGGCATGGTGGTGATCACCGGGATCGCCAACCTGATCTACATCATCTTCCGCACCCGCGCCGAACGGTGGCTGAAATGAAGCGCTCCCGTTTCGCCCCCTGGCTCACCTTCATCGCCGGTGCCGTCTATTTCCTGGTGCCGCTGGTCGCGACCTTCGAGTTTTCGCTGCGCATCCGCCGCGGTACCTACTCCTTCGACGCCTACGCCAATGTGCTCCACGATCCGCAGTTCGCCAGCACGCTCACCTATTCGGTGGTGATCGCGCTCCTGACCATCGTCGTCGGCGTGGTGCTGGTGGTGCCGGCCGCCTATTTCGTGCGCCTGCGCCTGCCGGTGCTCAGGCCCTATGTCGAGTTCGTCACCCTGCTGCCGCTGATCGTGCCGCCGATCATCCTGGTGTTCGGCTATATCCGCATGTTCAACTCGTCCTCCTTCCTGCCGCTCACCGGTACGGCGCGGGGAACCGACCTGCTGCTCATCTGCGGCTATGCCACCCTGTCGCTGCCCTACATGTACCGGGCGGTGGACACCGGCTTGCGCGCCATCGACGTGCGCACGCTGACCGAGGCGGCGCAGATGCTGGGCGCCAAGACGCCGACCATCCTGATGCGGGTGATCTTCCCCAACATCCTGGTCGCCGTGCTCTCCGGTGCCTTTCTGACCTTCGCCATCGTCATCGGCGAATTCGTCATCGCCAGCCTGCTCAACCGCCCGATGTTCGGCCCCTACATGCAGAACATCGGCGCCAACCGGGCCTACGAGCCGGCGGCGCTGGCGATCATCGCCTTCGCCATCACCTGGGCATGCATGGGTTTGATCCAGCTCGTCGGCCGCACCCAGTCGACAGCCAAGCAGAAGTAGGCGCCCGAGCCATGTTTCTGGAGCTTGAAAAGGTTCGCAAGCAGTTCGGCTCGACGGTTGTCGTGCGCGGCTTCGATCTCAACATCGCCCGCGGCGAGTTCGTCTCCTTCCTGGGGCCGAGCGGCTGCGGCAAGACCACGACGCTGCGCATGGTCGCCGGCTTCGAGGCGCCGACCGAAGGCTCTATCCGCGTCGACGGCAGGGACATCACCCACCTCAAGCCGAACCAGCGCAATGTCGGCATGGTCTTCCAGTCCTATGCGCTGTTCCCCAACCTCAGCGTCGCCGACAACATCGGCTTCGGCCTCAAGATCGCCAAGCGCTCGCGTGCCGAGATCAAGGCGCGGGTGGCCGAGATGCTGGCGCTCATCAAGTTGCCCGAGCTCGGCGGGCGCTACCCCTACCAGCTCTCCGGCGGCCAGCAGCAGCGCGTCGCGCTCGCCCGCGCGCTTGCCGTCAAGCCGCAGGTGCTGCTCCTCGACGAGCCGCTGTCGGCGCTCGACGCCAAGATCCGCGTATCGCTGCGCGAGGAAATCCGCGCGCTTCAGCGCGAACTGGGCATCACCACCATCTACGTCACCCACGACCAGGAGGAGGCGCTGTCCATGTCGGACCGCGTCGTGGTGATGAACGAGGGGCGGGTGGAGCAGATCGGAACGCCATTCGAGATCTACAGCTTCCCGCATACCCGCTTCGTCGCCTCCTTCGTCGGCACACTCAACATCGTCGATGCCACCGTGGTCGATCCCGCGCACGGCAAGATCCTGGTCGACGGCCAGGAGATCGCCACCACCAAGGGTGTCACCGACTCCCGGCCCGGCGATGTGCGCTCGATCGCGCTCCGCCCCGAGGCGATCTTCCTCACCGGCGCCGGCGAGGGCGCCAACACCATGCGCGGCGAAGTCGACGACGTCAGCTTCCTCGGCGCCATCGTTCGCGTTCGCGTGCGCTTCGCCGCCAGCGCCGTGCACCTCGATACCTTCAACAGCACCGTCAACCGCCCGCCGGCCCCTGGCGACAAGGTCACCGTCAGCTTCATGCCGGACGACGTTCTGGTCCTCGACGCCGAGCCCGCCGCCTGAGGCAGGGACTTTGGGCTGCGGCCATCGGCAGGAAACCCACACTTTGCCGCCTGTGCATGGTCTGTCGGCCGGCGCCATTTCGCCGCAATGGCGGCCGGTTGGGCCTACGCCGGGGCGCCCACACGGGGCTCTGCGGCCGTGGGGTCGCCGCAGGAGGGCCCTGTCGTGCCCGGCCCCCGGCCGGGCACCCGATAATCGCAGGCGTCTGCGGTTGGATCGGGGGCGCCCGCGCCGACCGGGGCCCTCGCCCAGTGCCGGAGCGACGACAGGGCCTCCGACACCGGCGCGCGACGGTTGACGCGATCCGGGAGCATGCCTATAGGTTCGTGCGCGTGACGCGCATGCCGACAGCGGCTGATGCCGCCGGAACGACCCTGTTGGGGAATCGTCTAACGGTAGGACAGCGGACTCTGACTCCGCCAGTCTAGGTTCGAATCCTAGTTCCCCAGCCACTTGATCTTACTCGGCTTTTTCTCCCTAGACGGTGGACTACCTGAGGCCCGTTGGGCGCTCAGTTGGGAGTTTTCGTTCCTCTTTCGAGCTTACGGATGGCGTTCTCGGCGAGAGCCGGGTCGCGGTGGAGGTAGTGGGCGTCGAGGATTGAGCGCACGTCCCTAAAGGTGTGTCCGGCGATGGTGGCGATCTCGGCTTCGGTGCATTCGGCAATCGCGAGGCGGGTTACTGCGGTCCCGCGAAGATCGTTGAACGTGACCCCCACTATGCCGGCCTTCTTGCAGGCCTTTCCCCAGCTCGATCGAAACCCTTCCTCGGTCCACGGCTTGCGGTCCGTCGAGGTGAGGATGATCGGGCCGATCTTCCTGGTGGCGTCGAGCGCAGTCTTCAGCGGCTTGCCGACAGGGATCGTGACGCGAGCGCCGGTCTTCGATTGCCGCAGCCGAATATGAGAGCCGTCATAAGCTGACCACGGCAAGCGAAGCAGGTCGCCCTGCCGTTGTCCGGTCCACAAGGCGAGGATCAGCGGAAGGTGAAGATGAGCCGGCGCCAGCCGCAGGAATGCTGCTTCGTCGTCGGCCGTCCAAATCTTGTCAGCCCGCGTACCGCGGTACAACCTGCCGCCTTTCTCGCAGGGATTCGCGCCGATGAGGCCACGGTTGAGCGCCCACGATAGGACGCGAGCCAAGACCACCCAGGCGTAGTCGGCTTGCCGTCGAGAGGTGAGCGCGAGGCCGTCGCGCCATGCCATGAACTCGCCCCGCGTCCGCCGATCGGTGAGCGCCGTCAGCGGGAAGTCGCCGAATCGCTTTTCGATGAGCTTGATCTTCTGGATGTAATCAAAGCGGGTCCGCTCGGCCAAGGCTCGGAAATCGTCGCTCGCCTGATAGCCTTGCAGGATGCTCACGATCACACCGGCGGGCGGCGTAACCTTCCGGGCTACCGCCTCGTTGTACGACGCGATGAACTCAGGCGTTCCCGGCTTGCCGCGAAGACGCGGACCACTCTTCCACGCATACCAGTAGGTTTCGGCGGTGCCGTTGGCGAGCCGCTTCGTAACGCTGTTTATGCCTCTAACAGGCTGTTGAAGAAGGCGCTTGCGGCTCGGCTTGGGTGGCGATTCACTCCGATCATAGAGGATTGGAGGGTGGATCGTGCGGGGTGGAGACGGGCGGTCGGGGGAGCTGTTCAGCTACGTCGACCTTGAGGCGCGGGTTCGCCCGGATCATCCGCTGCGAGCGATCCGAGCGGTGGTGAACGAGGCTCTGGCGGCGATGGAACGGGAGTTCGCGCCGCTCTATGCACCGATCGGACGGCCGTCGATCCCGCCAGAGAAGCTGCTCCGGGCGATGCTGCTGCAGGCGTTCTATTCGATCCGCTCTGAACGGCAGCTGATGGAGCGGCTGGAGTACGATCTCCTGTTCCGATGGTTTGTCGGGATCGGTGTCGACGAACCGGCATGGGATCATTCGGTCTTCTCGAAGAACCGTGATCGGCTGCTGGAGGGCGACATCGCGGCGAAGTTCCTGGCCGCGATCCTGGCGCAGCCACGGGTGAAGAGGCTGCTGTCCAGCGATCACTTCTCGGTCGACGGGACGCATGATCAAGGCTTGGGCATCGATGAAGAGCTTCAAGCCGCGGGACGGGTCGGACGAGCCGCCGGCGGGTGGCGGAGGACGCAACCCGCAAGCGGACTTCCACGGCCAGAAGCGGTCGAACGAGACCCATGCCTCGACCACCGATCCCGATGCCCGGCTCTACAAGAAGGGAGCGGGCAAGGAAGCCAAGCTCTGCTTCATCGGCCACGGCCTGATGGAGAACCGCTCGGCGCTCCTGGTCGATGCATGCCTGACGCCGGCTGACGGTCATGCCGAGCGGGTGGCCGGGCTGCATATGATCGAGCCCCGTGCCGACCGGCCAAAGGCGATCACGTTGGGCGCCGACAAGGGGTACGACACGCGGGACTTCGTCAACGAGTTGCGTCGATGGCGGTGACGCCGCACGTTGCCCAGAACACCAGCGGCCGACGATCGGCAATCGACAGACGGACGACGCGTCACGGCGGTTACGTGGTCAGCCAGCGTATCCGCAAGCGCATTGAGGAAGCCTTCGGCTGGATCAAGACCGTCGCCGGTCAGGAGAAGACCCGCTTCAGAGGGGTCGGCCGCGTCGGATGGGCCTTCACCTTCGCCGCCGCGGCATACAATCTCGTCCGTCTGCCCAAGCTCTGACCGAGGCATCCGGATGAGCGACCTCGCGACCCATCCTCTGATCGGCAAGTGGCGGATCGTCGAGATGGAGTTGTGGGACAGCGACTTCGCCGATCTGGTCGAGCCCGCCTACATCGCATTCGACGCGCAAGGCTCGGGCGAGTTCGTCTTCGGAGCCGTCACCGGCGGCCTCGACTGCGAATATGCACCAACCACCATCTTCTTCACTTGGGCCGGCCATGACGAGATGGACGAGGCCTCCGGCAGCGGCTCCGCCGAACTCAACGATGACGGAACCGTCACCGGCGAAATCGCCTTCCACCTCGGCGACGAATCCACCTTCAAAGCCCGCCGTTGGTGACTTCTTCAACAGCCTGCTAAGCCTGACTCGCATGGCGCGCCTTCCACTCGTCGAAGTCAGAAACCTTGCAAGCCTCTACGCTGGGCTTGCCGGTAACGACGACGATTGTGCCCTTCTTGTCCACCTCGACGCGCTGAACCTCGTAGCCGGCAGCGGCGACGGCCTCGCAGGCGCGGGTGACATCGGCTTTACGAAAAGTGCAGGCGGCGCGGCTCATATTGCGTCACCCCTCAACACGTCGGCGATGCCGTATAGGGTCGTCCGTGAAATCGAACGGGTGCAAATCATCACCCGCTGAATCTACGGGCTCGCATGATACCAGTCCGAGGAAAGCCGTAGTTATCCACAATGTCCGTTTTTTTTCATTCTCCATGTTTTTGGGCGTGACAATAGCCGCGGTCGGAACCAGCCCTGCTGCGAATCACGGCTGCGGAAGGTTTCGCGGCATTGCCCATAGGTTTCTGCGAATTTCAGCCGGGCTCGGCGGCGCCCCTCCATGGTTGGCCCTGGGCAGCCTACCCCATACGCCGCAGAACGTTCGCCACCGTCTGCGCTTCCCAGCGACCACCACGAGCCGTGGCGATGCCGCGAGCGTTGAGCGCACCGGCAATCAACCGTAGCGACGTGGCACCCGCAGCGCGGGCTTCGTGGATGGCGGGCGCGACGGCGCGCGCGAAGGTATCTGCCTCGCCCTTCAGGCGGGCGTGGGCGACCGCGCGGGCGTCTGCCAGGCGTGGGTTGCCGAGCGTGACGCCACGGCCCTTAGCGACCGCCAGAGCGGCCTTGGTGCGTTCGGAAATTAGGCGCCGCTCCTTCTCAGCGAGCGCGGCGTACAAATGGAGCATGAACGGGTCAGCGTCGGTTCCCAGTTCGGCAACGACGAATGGCACGCGATGCGCCATTAGGTTGGCGATGAACGCCACATCACGCGACAGCCGGTCGAGCTTCGCGACGACGACCGCACAGCGACCATGACGGCGGGCTTCGGCAAGCGCGGCGGCGAGTTGTGGGCGACGGTCGAGCGCATCAAATCCTTTGCCGGTCTCAACCTCGGTGAACGCGGCGACGACCTGGAAGCCTTCGGCCTCGGCGAAGCGGGCGACTGCCTGGCGCTGGGCGTCGAGGCCAAGGCCGCTCTTGCCCTGCTCGCGGGTGCTGACGCGGTAGTAGGCGACGATGGGCTTCGACATGGCTTGGTCCCTTCGAACCTTCTCTGTAAATAGTTATACTTCCGTTTAAATATTTTACAAAGGTTGTTGCGGCGCGTATTGCGCGGCACAGGGTCGCGCTCCAGTTGTCTCTTTCTGCATTGGGCGTAGGCTGCGGGCAGACGCAGTCCGGACTTCGGTCAAGGGGGCACTGCGATGCTCCGGAAATTGATGGGCGCGGTTGTTCGGTTGGCGGTTGCCGAAATGGCGACAAACGGTGAAGCGATCACTTGCAGCGCCAAGGTAGACGGGAGCGAACAGCGGAGGGCTTCTATGCTTAAGGGCGCCAGCAGGCCCAGCGGGAGAACCAGATGACCCTCCGCACCGTCACCAACACCGCCAACTCCGGCGACGGCTCGCTGCGCGACACGATCGGCGCAGCCAATGCCGGCGACACCATCGAGTTCGCGTCCGGCCTGAACGGCCAGACCATCAGGCTCACCTCGGGCGAGCTGGCGCTGACCCAGGACATCACCATCGACGGCGACGTCAACGGCGACCACAGGGCCGACATCACCATCTCCGGCGCCAATTCCAGCCGCATCTTCGACATCACCGGCTCGGGCACGGACGTTGCGCTCACGAGCCTGACGCTGGCCCATGCCCGCTTCTATGACCCCGATTTGTACAGCGGCGGAAATGGCGGGGCGATCTATAGCGGGACGGGGACAACGCTTGCCATCACCGACAGCACCGTCACCGCGTGCTTCGCTGGTTCTGGCGGGGGAATTTTCGCCAATGGCGCTCTGAGTATCGCCAACTCGACGATCTCGGACAATTCCGCGGGGCATGACGGAGGCGGCATCTCTGCTCGCGGGTCGGTCTCTCTGACCAACGTCACCATCACCGGGAACCGCGCAGGAACCTTTCTAGACGGTGCCGGCAATGGCGGTGGCGTCTCCATCGGTGGCAACTCAAGCTTATCCATCTACGACAGCACAATTGCCAAAAATCATGCTTATTTCGTTGGCGGCGGCGTCAGTCTTGGCGCTCCTTATCCTTACAACAATTCGGGCTCTATCTACGGGACAATCGTCAATTCGGTCGTTGCTGGCAACATCGTCTATATCACTGCGATGGAGGATATCGACAACGACATAAGCGACTTCGGCAGAACTTCCAGCATACTTAACGCCTTCGACAGCTTCTTCGGCACCGACGTCTCCGGCGTCGCCACCTTCAACAACAACGGCGGCAACCAGATCAATGCCGGCGATCCCCTGCTCGGCGCGCTGGGCGATCACGGCGGCACCGTCCAGACACTGGCGCTCCTCAGGGGCAGCCCGCTTATCAATGCTGGCGATGCCGCGCTGCTGCCCGCCGATACGCTCGACGTCGATCACGACGGCAACACGGCGGAGACCCTGCCGATCGACGCCAACGGCAATCCACGCACCCAGGACGGGCTCGACATCGGCGCCACCCAGTTCGTCGCCGAGCCGCAGTTCTTCATGAGCGGCGACTTCAACGGCGACGGCATTGACGACATGGCCTGGCGCAACCGATCGAGCGGCTACGTCGCCACCTGGTTGATGAACGGCAGCGCTCACCGGACGTTCGTCCATCCCGGCGATGCCAGCACCAACCTGGAGGCGCTCAGCCCCGGCGACTACAACGGCGACGGCATCGACGACATCGCATGGCGCAACCAGCCGAGCGGCTACGTGTCTCTCTGGCTGATGGACAGCAACGGTCAGCGGCGCGTCGTCCACTCTGGCGATGCCAGCACCGACTGGGAGGCACTCAGCCCCGGCGACTTCAACGGCGACGGGATTACCGATATCGCCTGGCGCAACAGCTCGACCGGCTATGTCTCCGTGTGGCTGATGGACAGCAACGGCCACCGGCACGCCGTCCATTCCGGCGACGCCAGCAGCGGCTGGCAGGCGCTTGCCCCCGGCGACTACAACGGCGACGGCATCGACGACATCGCCTGGCGCAACAGTTCGACCGGTTATGTGTCCCTCTGGCTGATGGACAGCAACGCCCACCGCCACGTCGTCCATACCGGCGATGCCAGCAGCGCCTGGCAGGCACTCAGCCCCGGCGACTTCAACGGTGACGGCATCGACGACATCGCATGGCGCAACACGTCGACCGGCTATGTGTCGGTCTGGCTGATGGACAGCAACGGCCATCGGCACGTCGTCCATCCCAACAACGCCAGCAGCGCCTGGGAGGCGCTGGCCCCCGGAGACTTCAACGGCGACGGCATCGACGACATCGTTTGGCGCAACACCGCGAGCGGCTATGTGTCGGTGTGGTTGATGGACGGCAACGGCCGCCGGCACGCCGTCCATTCCGGCGACGCCAGTAGCGGCTGGCAGGCGCTCAGCCCCGGCGACTACAACGGCGACGGCATCGACGACATCGCCTGGCGCAACACGTCGACCGGCTACGTGTCCGTCTGGCTGATGGACAGCAATGCCCACCGGCACGTGGTCCATCCCAGCAACGCCACCAACATCTGGCAGGCCGTCTGAGGTCTTTGCCTGCGTCGCGGCAGGATCATCTTGTGCGGTGTAGGCCGGAAGTGCCGCAATCCCCCTTGGCAAGGCGGGCTCGCTAGACGGTTTCGAACAACCGCCGACTGCGCCGCAGCAGTCCGGAAATGGACCGCTTCTCAGCTAGCGCTTTCGCCGTGTAGAGCCCGTGCTTGCGGGCATTACGGTTCCCCTTCGGCGCTCCCGGCGACAGACCGCCGTCCATCCGGCAGACGGCCTTACCGCGGACCGCAGGTGACCGGCACGGCTTCCCGCTTCGCTTTGATGTCGCTCGGCATCTCGGCGCCCGGTTCATGGGGGGCGGCGACAAATACGCGCGCGGCGCCGGCGCGGCCCTGGTGGAAGCGGCTGGGCGGGATAAGCCCTTGCCGCTTCCCGGCGGCGGCGTCTGCCCGCCTTAAATCAGCGGTTGCCGGTTTCTGTCATCGGCGTAGGCTACCGGCAGATGCAGTCCAGACCGATGGTCATGGGAGAACTGCGATGCTCGGGAAATTGTTGGGCGTGGTTGTTAGGCTGGCGGCCGCCGGGATGGCACGGTCCCCCGCCCTCGCCCTGATGCTCGCGACCACCGCTGCGCTCGCCTGTTCCTTCAATACCGACTGCGCGCCGGGAAGCCAGTGCGTCAAAGCCCAGGGCTCCATCTATGGCGTCTGTGCCGGCGGGCTGCTTCCAGGCAACTCCAACGACAATCAGCCGGTCTATTCGCCGCTCGATCTCAACGGCACCTTCGGCAATACCTGTTCGTTTGACACCAACTGCGGCCCCGGCAGTCGATGCCTCAAATCGGCCAGCTCGATCTACGGGGTTTGTGTTCGCAAATAGAGGCCCCGGGAGGAGGCGACAAAGGCTAGCCCCCTTGCTCTCAATGATTAACGAATTGATTTCATTGATTATTATGAACTGACTAGGGCGCATATCAACTAGCGAATGCCCAAAAACCCCCTATTTAAATACGCATAACTAATTGATTTTATTGAATTTATGAACAGAATGGAGGCCTTTTTTTGTAGGGTGTCCGAAAACTGTCCGTGCGGTATAAGCGCCGCCCTTTTTGGGGACTGAAGAAATTATCCCCGGAGCACAGCAACGGTGACACCGGCGGCGTGTTCTTCGCCGACGTGTACACCGTGTCGTTCGAGCGCCGTGAGCATCTGGCTGACGGCGTGGCCACCGATGCGGCTTGCGTGACGTTCCCAGTATTTCACCGCGTTCGGATGCAAGCCGGCGGCGAGGGCGAGCTGCCGCTGCGTCATGCCGGCGAGAACCCTCGCAGCCTTCAGCGTGCGTCCGTTTTTCAACGACATATGTTTTGATTTGCTTTCATTTGCTGTCATGCCCCCAGCCTGTCGACGACGAACTCGCACAAGCGGGTCCAAGCCCATGCCGACAGCCTGTCGTGATGCCTGACGACGGCGTTTGAATATTGCGGTTGGCGGATACCGAGCTGGCTGGCGAGTTGGTGCTGCGGGATGCCCCAGGACCTCCGTTTCTCTTCGGCGATGGCAAAGATGTCGATGACCGGCGCGGCCAGCGCCAGGGCAAGCTGCACCGGCTCGACGCGCTGCTCGATGTTCACATTTGCTGACATCGCTGGCGGCATTCTAATTTCGTCTAATTTGGATGCCTTCGGCGCCATGGCCTGGCGAGACGCGTTTGAATGGGCGGCGCCGCTCCCCTCTGGTGCGGCGAGAGCAGCGCGGGCGTCACCCGTTAGGGTCCACCGCTTACCGGGAACAGGCAGGCAGCGTTGCCAGGGGCGATTGATCCTTTTCTCGAAATCCGGGGACAGGCGCTGACGCTCCTTGGTGACATAGGCGATGACACCGGGAAGGTCGTAGATCGCCTCCACATAGACACTCGGCGGATTGTGGAACCGCTCTATCGTCTTGCCCTCGCCACGCGGAACAAACACCAGAAGGTTGGCGTGAAGATCGGCATCGAGCGGCTTCTCGATGGTGGTCAATCCGATACGAGGCTTGCCGTGCCGCTCCAGCGCCTCGCCGATGTGGGCAATTTTCCCGACACAGAACCGCTTGCGCTTGTTGTCGGCAACGATTGAGCTGGGCGGCATGATCGTGATGCAGTGGGTTGGTGCAACGCCCAGCCCGGCCAGCCGGTGCACCGCCTCGTCAATTTCCTTGACCTGCTGCCATGACAGGCGAGGCGATGGCTGCCAACCACCGGCCCGCTTCTTGTCTGCGGTCCTTTTCCGTTTCCGAGGGCCGCCCACGCTGACGGCCGCGCTCATGGACGGCGCCGCCTGCGTGGTCGTGCCCCTGATACTAACTAAAGTACCGGCGATCCTGGCGGCGACATCGCCCAGGGACTTAAGGTTCTGATCTGTCGCAGAGATTGCCTGTTGATCAAGCGAGGGGCTTGCGAGCACTTGCTCGGCTTCAGAACGCCCTTCCTGAAAGGACTCGTCGTTCGGATGGCTTGCCGGGTGGCACCCCCCATCGACCGTAGAGGGCGGTGCGGGAAGCGCCGGAAATACACCTTGCGGGTCAGTCGTGAATGCGGGCGGGTCGGACTTAGTTGGGAAACCCGGTCTACGATATTGATATTGCATTGGCGCTTTGCCCCTTGGTTGGGAGAAAAGCGTTGCAAGATCAAAGAGGCATGCTGGACTCTGACTCCGCCAGTCTAGGTTCGAATCCTAGTTCCCCAGCCAGCCTCCACACTCCCGAAGACCCGCCGTTTCCCCGCCCATCGCCCACCGCTTGCCAGCCGTCCGCTGCCTGCTAGACTGGATCTCGACAAAGTAACCGAGGAAGTGCGCGGTGCCGGCAGCGGTGCCCTGCGGCGCCTCCTCCTGAAGGAATTGAGAGTTTGTCGACGGGCGAGGGTCCGCGAGCCGCGGACGAGCCCGCCGGTCGCGCGGATGAATCTGTCGCGACAGGTGCCGTGTGGCCCGATTCCGGGTCCTCTGCGCCTGTCAGCCCGGCGTCTGGCGGCAAAGGGTCGAAGCGCAAGAAGAATCGGCGCCGCCGCCGCGGCCCGGTCTTTGCGCATGGCGCGCGTGCGTCCGGCGCTTCCGAGCCCGTCAAGATCAACGGCAGCAAGGTGAATGGCGTGCCCGCCGCGGCCCCGGCTGGCGACCCGGCGGTCGTCGCCGCTGCGGCCATCGTGACGCCTGCGCGGCGCGAGCACTCGGACGATCCGCTCTATGCCGCCCTCGACCTCGGCACCAACAACTGCCGCCTGCTGGTGGCGACCCCACGCGACTACGGCTTCCGCGTGGTCGATGCCTTCTCGCGTATCGTTCGCCTGGGCGAGGGCATCGGCGCCAACGGGCGCCTCGGCGAGGCGGCCATGGGGCGCGCCATCGAGGCGCTCGCCGTGTGCGGCAACAAGCTCGCCGAGCGCCATGTCCGCCGGGCCCGGCTGATCGCCACCGAGGCTTGCCGCACGGCCGAGAACGGCGCCACGTTCATCGAGCGGGTGGAGGTCGAGACCGGCCTCAGGCTGGAGATCGTCTCGCGCGAGACCGAGGCGCGGCTGGCGGTCGCCGGCTGCGCCTCGCTGGTCGATCCCACCGCCACCGGCGTCCTCCTCTTCGACATCGGCGGCGGCTCGTCGGAGCTCGTCTGGATCGACCTCGCGCCGGCGCCCGACGGTCGCCGCCGGCGCATGGCCGACCGTATCCGCACCTGGATGTCGCTCCCCGTCGGCGTCGTCTCGATCAGCGAGCGCCACGGCGGCCGCCATGTCAGCCCCGCCGCCTTCGCCGATATGGTCGCCGAGGTCTCGGCCATGCTCGCCGATTTCCCCCAGGTCGAAGAGCTCGACCGCGCCGTCGCCCAGGGCGGCATCCACATGCTCGGCACCTCGGGCACGGTCACCACGCTCGCCGGCGTCCATCTCGGCCTGCCGCGCTACGATCGCCGGCGGGTCGACGGCACCTGGCTCAATGGCGGGGTCGTGGGCGAGCTGATCGAAACCCTGGTCGGCATGGATTACGACGCCCGCATGGCCAATCCCTGCATTGGCCGCGAGCGGGCCGACCTGGTTCTTGCCGGCTGCGCCATCCTCGAGGCCATCCGCCGGCGCTGGCCGTGCGACCGGCTGCGCGTCGCCGACCGCGGCCTGCGCGAAGGCATGCTGGTGGAACTGATGGCCGAGGACGGCCGCTGGCACCCGCGTTCGCGCCGGCGGGGGCGTTGAGGCGGCGATGGCCGAGAAGTCCGGTGGCTCGGGACGGCGCGCGCTCAAGGTTCGCGTCAAGACTGCCAAGCGGCGCAAGGCGTCGTCCACCCGCTGGCTCGAGCGCCAGCTCAACGACCCTTATGTCGCCCGCGCCCAGGACGAGGGCTACCGTGCCCGCTCCGCCTACAAGCTGATCGAGATCGACGAGCGCTACCATCTGCTTGCCCCCGGCAGGCGGGTGGTCGACCTCGGTGCCGCCCCCGGCGGCTGGTCGCAGGTGGTCGCCGCCAAGGTGCGTTCCACCGACGCCAACCCGCTGGTCGTCGCCATCGACTATCTCGACATGGACGCGGTCCCCGGCGTCACCGTCCTCAAGAAAGACTTCCTCGACGACGACGCGCCGGAGGCGCTCCGCGCCGCGCTCGGCGGCCACCCTGCCGACGTCGTCCTCTCCGACATGGCGGCGCCGACCACCGGCCACCGCCAGACCGACCATTTCCGCACCATGTATCTCTGCGAGACCGCCGCCGATTTCGCCGTCAGTGTGCTCAAGCCCGGCGGCCATTTCGTCGCCAAGGTCTTTCGCGGCGGCACCGAGGGCGAACTGCTCGCCCGCCTCAAGCGCGACTTCACCAGCCTGCATCACGTCAAGCCACCGGCCAGCCGCGCCCAATCGGTCGAGCTCTATCTGGTCGCGCTCGGCTTTCGCGGCGGCTGAATCACGCCGCCGGCTTGCTGCCCGGCGCCGGAGACTGCCCCGACATTTCGGCGCCGGCGTCCGGCGCCAGCATCCAGAACGAGAACACCGACAGAAGGGTGGTGACACCCACGGTAATGAAGGCCGGCCAGAACACGTCCCAGGTGATCGTTCCGCCGTGCACATTGGTCGAGATCTGCAGAACGATCGCGCCGACGGTGATGCCGAGCGACACCGCGATCTGCTGCGCGACGCTGGTGATCGTCGTCGCCTGGCTCATCTGCGCGTGGTCCACGTCGGCGAAGGAGAGCGCGTTGATGGCGGTGAACTGCAACGAGCGGAAGAAGCCGCCGATGAGCAGCAGGCCCACCATCAGCGCCACCGATGTCGTCGGCACGAAGATCGCGGGCAGCGCCGTGAAGACCGCCGTGACGATGGTGTTCACCACCATCACGTTGCGGAAGCCGTAGCGCCTGATGATCTGCGGCGCGGTGAATTTCATCACCACGGCGCCAACCGCGGTGGCAAACGTGATCAGACCCGACTGGAAGGGCGTCATGCCGAAGCCGAGCTGGAGCATGAGCGGCAGCAGGAAGGGCGTCGCCCCGATGCCGAGGCGGAACACCGAGCCGCCGATGACGCTGTGCCAGAAGGTCGGGATGCGGAACAGCGCGAGGTTGAGGATCGGGTGGTCGCTGCGCCTGGCGTGCAGCCCGTAGGCGATGAGCAGCGCCGCGCCACCGGCGATGAAGATAACGTCGGCGACCAGCGGCAGCAGGTTCAGCCCCAGCGTCGTCGACCCGGTCATGAAGGCGGCAAGGCCGAGCCCGACCATGAAGAAGCCCGAGGTGTCGAAGCGTACCCGGCTGTCGCCGTGGAGGTCGGGTATGTACCAGGTCGCCAGCGCGATGCCGAGGAAGCCGACCGGCACGTTGATCCAGAAGATCCACGGCCAGCTGGCATAGGTGGTCAGGAACCCGCCGACCGGGGGGCCGAGGATCGGGCCGGTCAGCGCCGGCACGGTGAGCCAGGAGAGCGCCGCCACCAGCTCCGATTTCTGCACCGTGCGCAGCACCACCAGCCGCCCCACGGGCACCATCATCGAGCCGCCGATGCCCTGGATGATGCGGGCGAAGACCAGCATCTCGATGGACCGGGACAGCCCGCACAGCGCCGAGCCGACGATGAAGATGGCGATCGCCGAGCGGAACACCAGCCGGGCGCCGAAGCGGTCGGCCATCCAGCCGGAGGCCGGCAGGAACACCGCGATGGTCAGCAGGTAGGTGGTCAGCGCCAGCTTGAGATGGATGGGATTGGACCCGAAATCCTGGGCGATCGCCGGCAGCGCCGTGGCGACCACGGTCGAATCGAGGTTCTGCATGAACAGCGCCGACGCGACGATGAGGGGCACCAGCATTCGGTCTTGCATCGGCGGGGAGCTCGGGAAGCAGGCGGGGAAGGGCGGGATTCCGGGCGTTTCACCGGCAGAACCGGTGCGCGGCGCATGTCGGACTCACCCGTCTTGCGGCCGTCACCATCGCATTCTAGAGCGATCCCAGCCGGCCGCCAGCGCCCGGCGGTCTTTTCCGGCCGTGCCGATGGAACGCGCCCGGCCAGTACCTATCTTCCAGGCAATCCGGGGGTCGATGGACACATCGTCCTGTTTCGCGAATCGAAACCGCGTGATATTGACCCTCGCCACTTTCCAATCGCTGCCCGCGTCCGGCGCTGTCTGGCGCCACCGGCGGCGTTTTCGCATATCCGGGAGTGTGCGCCATGGCCGCGATCATCGAATCTCCAACCGGCGGCGAGGCCCTGGCCTTTGACGATGTCCTGCTGACGCCGGGCTATTCCACCGTCCTTCCCGGCGAGGCCGACATCCGCACCCGGCTGACCCGCTCGATTGCCCTCAACCTGCCCATCCTGTCGGCGGCCATGGATACGGTCACCGAGGCGCGGCTTGCCATCGCCATGGCCCAGGCCGGCGGCATCGGCGTCGTCCACCGCAACCTCACGCCGGACGAGCAGGCCGAGGCGGTGCGCCAGGTCAAGAAGTTCGAGTCCGGCATGGTGGTCAACCCGGTCACCATCCACCCGGAGGCGACGCTCGCCGACGCCCTGGCGCTGATGGCCCACCACCGCATCTCCGGCATCCCGGTGGTCGCCAATGGCGGCACGCCCGGCCGGCTGATGGGCATCCTCACCAACCGCGACGTGCGCTTCGCCTCCGATCCGTCGCAGCAGGTTGCCGAGTTGATGACGGCCAAGAACCTGATCACGGTGAGCGAGAGCATCGCCCCGGAGGAGGCCAAGCGCCTGCTCCACCAGCACCGCATCGAGAAGCTGCTGGTCGTCGACGAGGACTATCGCTGCGTCGGCCTGATCACCGTCAAGGACATCGAGAAGAGCCAGCTCAACCCCAGCGCCACCAAGGACGATCAGGGGCGGCTCCGCGTCGCCGCTGCCTCCAGCGTCGGCGACAAGGGCTTCGAGCGCAGCGAGCGGCTGATCGACGCCGACGTCGATCTGGTGGTCATCGACACCGCCCACGGCCATTCGCAGCACGTGCTCGACGCCGTGCGCCGGGTGAAGACGCTCTCCAACCGCGTCCAGGTCATCGCCGGCAATGTCGCCACCGGCGACGGCGCCAGGGCGCTCATCGATGCCGGTGCCGACGCGGTCAAGGTCGGCATCGGGCCCGGCTCCATCTGCACCACGCGCATCGTCGCCGGTGTCGGCGTGCCGCAGCTCACCGCCATCATGGACGTCGTCAAGGCGGCCGAATCCTCCGACGTGCCGGTGATCGCCGACGGCGGCATCAAGACCTCCGGCGATCTCGCCAAGGCGCTCGCCGCCGGTGCCGCCTCGGCCATGATCGGCGGCCTCTTGGCCGGCACCGACGAGAGCCCTGGCGAGGTCTATCTGCACCAGGGCCGGTCCTATAAGGCCTATCGCGGCATGGGCTCGATCGGCGCCATGGCGCGCGGCTCCGCCGACCGCTACTTCCAGGCCGAGGTGCGCGACACGCTCAAGCTGGTGCCGGAGGGCATCGAAGGCCAGGTGCCCTACAAGGGCCCGACCTCCGGCGTGCTGCATCAGCTTGCCGGAGGCCTGCGCGCCGCCATGGGCTATGTCGGTGCCGCCGACCTCGCCGAGCTCAGGGCCAAGGCGCGCTTCGTGCGCATCTCCGGCGCGGCGTTCCGCGAGAGCCACGTCCACGACGTGACCATTACCCGCGAGAGCCCGAACTATTCCGGGAGCGGCACCTGAGTGCGACTGAACGGGCGGGCGGGGGCGCCTTGAGGAGCACAAGCGTACCATGAGCTTCAATGCCCTTCTCCTGCCGCTGTTCGTCCAGGTGGTGCTGACGCTGGGCCTCATCTTCTGGGGCGGGACGCTGCGCGTCCAGGCGATCCGCAGCGGCGCGACCAGGGTCCATGACATCGCCCTCGGCCAGCCCGCCTGGCCCGAGCAGGCGACCAAGGTCATCAACGCCTATCACAACCAGCTCCAGCTTCCGGTTCTCTATTATGTGCTGGTCGCGCTGGTCCTGCTCGTCGCGCCGGCGACCCCCGGCATGGTGGTGCTGTCGTGGCTGTTCGTCCTCTCCCGCCTGTTCCACACGCTCATCCACGTCACCACCAACAATGTGCCGCGCCGCTTCTTCGTCTTCCTTGCCGGCGCGGCGATCCTCACCCTCATGTGGCTGATCTTCGCGGCCACCGTCTTCCTCGGTCTGTGATCGGAGTGCTGGTGTGAAACGGGGCGGGCGGCTTGCCGCGGCAATCGAGGTGCTGGGTGCGATCGAGGAGCGTCACCGCCCGGTCGCCGAGGCGCTGAAGGACTGGGGCGTCGCCCACCGCTTCGCCGGCTCGGGCGATCGCGCGGCCATCGGCAACATCGTCTACGACGCGATGCGCTGGCGCGCCTCCGGTGCCTGGGTGATGGGCGCCGACACGCCGCGGGCGCTGACGCTGGCGACGGTGGGCTGGCGCTGGGGCCTCGGCGCCGACGGGCTTGCCGTCCTCTTCGCCGAGGACGCCCATGCGCCCGAGCCGCTGACCGAGGACGAGAGCCATCGCCTGGCGGCGGCCGATCTCTCCTCTGCGCCGGCCCATGTCCGCGCCGACGTGCCGGAATGGCTGGCCGCCCGTTTCGAACGCCTGTTCGGCGATAGCTGGGCCGCCGAAGGCGAGGCGCTGGCGCTGAGGCCCTCGCTCGACATGCGCATCAACCGGCTGAAGGCCGACCGGCCGAAGGTCCTCAAGGCGCTCGCCCGCTTCGCCGCGGCCGAGACGCCGTTCTCGCCCGACGGCCTGCGCATCGCCGCGACGGCAGGCGAGGGGCGCCACCCCAACGTCCAGAACGAGCCCGCCTTCCAGAAGGGCTGGTTCGAGGTGCAGGACGAGGGCAGCCAGATCGCCGCCCTTATGGTTGGCGCCAACCACGGCGAGCAGGTGCTCGACCTCTGCGCCGGCGCCGGCGGCAAGACGCTGGCTCTGGCTTCGGCGATGGACAACAAGGGCCAGGTCTTTGCCACCGACAGCGACCGGGCGCGGCTTGCACCGATCTTCGAGCGGCTGAAGCGGGCCGGCGCCCGCAACGTCCAGGTGCGCGAGGCGGGGGCCGCGCTCGACGATCTGGCGGGCCGCATGGACGCCGTTCTCATCGATGCGCCCTGCACCGGCACGGGCGTCTGGCGGCGGCGGCCTGACGCCAAGTGGAAGCTGACCGATCAGGCGTTGGCCTTGCGTGTCGGCGAGCAGGCGGCGCTGCTTGCCGACGCGGCGCGCTACGTCAAGCCCGGCGGCCGCCTCGTCTATGTCACCTGCTCGCTGCTGCCCGACGAGAACGCCGACCAGGTCGCGGCCTTCCTCGCGGCCCGGCCGGAGTTCGCCGCGCTGCCGCCGGCCGAGGTGGCGGCAACGATCCCCGCTCTCCACGCCGCCGCCCACGACACCGGCAACGGTCTCGTGCTGTCGCCGCGGCTGACCCAAACCGACGGCTTCTTCATTTCAGTCATGAGGCGCGCATGACCGCCAACCAGGCACCCCACCTGTCCCGCATGGGCAACCTCGACGTGCTCTTCGTCATGGCGACCGAGCAGGAATACGGTCCCTTCCTGAGAGGCATGATCACCCCGCTCATCACCGGCGTCGGGCCGGTGGAGGGGGCCGCGGCGACCTCTGCCGCCCTGGCGCGGCTGGCCGTTGCCGGCGAGATGCCGGACCTCGTCTTCTCCCTCGGCTCGGCCGGGTCGCGCACCCTGGACCATGCCGGCATCTACCAGATCGCAAGCGTTTCCTATCGCGACATGGATGCCTCGATCCTCGGCTTCCCCAAGGGCGCCACGCCCTTCCTCGATGAGCCGGCGGTGATCCCGATCCCCGACCGCATCCCGGACATTCCCGCCGCCTCCATCTCGACCGGCGGCGCCATCATCTCCGGCGCCGGCTACGACGCCATCACGGCGGACATGGTCGACATGGAAAGCTTCGCGGTGCTGCGCGCCGCCCGGCGCTTCGGCCTGCCGATGGTCGGCCTGCGCGGCATCAGCGACGGCCGCAACGACCTCACCGGCCTCCACGACTGGACCGAATACCTGCACGTCATCGACGAGAAGCTGGCGCTGGCACTGGAAGATTTCGCCGGCGCCGTCACCGCCGGCCGCTTCCGGCCCGGCGCGTCCTCGTGAGCATTGCCGGCCGCCGCTGACTCGGCTAATCGGGGCCATGACCGACACCGTCCTCATCATCGACTTTGGCAGCCAGGTAACCCAGCTCATCGCCCGCCGCATTCGCGAGGCGGGGGTCTACAGCGAGATCGTGCCTTTCTCCAGGGCGGAGGAGGGGATGGCCCGGCTCAAGCCCAAGGCGATCATCCTCTCCGGCGGCCCAGCTTCCGTGCTCGACAAGAACGCGCCGCTGCCGCCCATGTCGGTCTACGAGGCCGGCCTTCCCATCCTCGGCATCTGCTACGGCGAGCAGGCGATGGCCCTCCAGCTCGGCGGCAAGGTCGAGGGCGAGCACCATCGCGAGTTCGGCCGCGCGCTGGTCGAGGTCAAGCACAAGTCGGTGCTCACCGACGGCATCTGGCAGCCGGGCGAGCGCCATCAGGTGTGGATGAGCCATGGCGACCGGGTGACGGCCCTTCCCGAGGGCTTCCGCATCCTCGGCGTATCGGAGGGCGCGCCCTTCGCCATGATCGCCGACGAGAAGCGGCGCTTCTATGCCACCCAGTTCCACCTGGAGGTCGTCCACACGCCGGACGGCGCCAAGCCTGCTGTCGAATTTCGTCCACCGCATCGCCGGCTGTGCCGGCGACTGGAGCATGGCCACCTTCCGCGACCAGGCGATCGAGCGCATCCGCGAGCAGGTCGGCAAGGGCCGCGTCATCTGCGGCCTCTCCGGCGGCGTCGATTCGGCCGTTGCCGCCGTGCTGCTGCACGAGGCGGTCGGCGACCAGCTCACCTGCATCCTGGTCGATCACGGCCTCTTGCGCATGAACGAGGCCTTCGAGGTCGTCGGCCTCTTCCGCGGCCACTACAACATCCCGCTCGTCCACGTCGATGCCAGCGACCGCTTCCTCGCCGAGCTCGACGGCATTTCCGACCCGGAACTGAAGCGCAAGACCATCGGCCGCCTGTTCATCGATGTCTTCGAGGAGGAGGCGAAGAAGGTCGGCGGCGCCGATTTCCTCGCCCAGGGCACGCTCTACCCGGACGTGATCGAGAGCGTCTCCTTCACCGGCGGCCCCTCGGTCACCATCAAGTCGCACCATAATGTCGGCGGCCTGCCCGAGCGCATGAACATGAAGCTGGTCGAGCCGCTGCGCGAGCTGTTCAAGGACGAGGTGAGGGTCCTCGGCCGCGAACTGGGCCTGCCCGAGGCCTTCGTCGGCCGCCATCCGTTCCCCGGCCCGGGGCTCGCCATCCGCATCCCCGGCGCGGTCTCGCGCGAAAAGCTTGAAATTCTGCGCCGCGCCGACGCTGTCTATCTCGACGAGATACGTCGCGCCGGCCTCTACGACGCCATCTGGCAGGCTTTCGCGGTTTTGCTGCCGGTTCAGACGGTCGGTGTCATGGGCGACGGGCGTACATACGATCACGTACTGGCCCTACGAGCCGTGACAAGCACCGACGGAATGACGGCCGATTTCTACCATTTCGACATGGAATTCCTCGGCCGCGCCGCCACCCGCATCATCAACGAGGTGAAGGGCGTCAACCGAGTCGTCTACGACGTCACCTCGAAGCCGCCCGGAACAATCGAATGGGAATAATCGGGCATCCCGCAGGGTAGAATTGGATGTATTCGCAAGGTGCGCGTGTTTCGTTGCTGGGGGAAGTCCACCGCATTCTTTGACCGGCGGTGTGCCGGCGCATGTGGTGAATACACGCAGTATCGGACAGTCTCTCCGAATCTTGTCCCGTAATTGTTCCATCACGAGAACGATTGCGAATTCGGCGCCGAGACGCGCGTCTTTGGCCACACGAATTACACTGTCTGGCTGGCCGGGCAACCTCGGGTTTGACTGGCGTTCGCGCCGGCAAGCTGCCTGCCTTTTGTGCGGTCGAAAACGCCACTTTTTGATCTATTCGATATTTTGCCGCTGCCTTTTGAGGGAGAGTGCCGGCCGACGCCGCCGTGGTCGGAATACCGTCGTTTCACGTCGGCAAGCGAATGGGCCGGAAACCATGAACGACACAACCACGATGACCACCAAGCTCCCGATTACCGACAAATCCTCGAAGCCGGAATTCCCTGGAACGCCCAGCGTGATCCACGGCAACGGCGCCATTGCCCAGGTGATGGGGCAGGTCTGCGGCGGCGTGATCGGCTACCCGATCACACCATCCACCGAGATCTCCGAGATCTATGAGGCGTTCCGCGCCGGTGGTGGCGTCAACATCTGGGGCAGGCACCCATTCTTCTTCGAGCCCGAAGGCGAACATTCCGCCCAGTCCGGCGCCCTCGGCGCCGCGCTCACCGGCGGCCAGTACGTTTCCAACGCCTCGTCCAGCCAGGGCATCCTCTACGGCATCGAGTCGCATTACGTCACCGTCGGCAAGAAGGTCGGCGGCTTCGTCCTGCAGGTCGCCGCACGCTCAGTGTCGAAGCATTCACTCAACGTCATGGCCGGCCATGACGACGTCTATGCCCTCCTGCAATCCGGCTACACCATCCTGTTCGGCTCCAATCCTCAGGAAGCCGCCGACCTGGCCGCGATCTCCTACAAGATCAGCGCGATGTCGCTGATCCCGGTCGCCAACGTCATGGACGGTTTCGTCACCAGCCACATGTTGAGCGAGGTGATGATGCCCGAGGACGATCTTCTGCGTCGATTCGTCGGCGATCCGGCCGACCGCATCATGTGCCCGACCGTCGCGCAGGAAATGCTGTTCGGCGCCAAGGGCCGGGTCTTCCAGCTCAAGCGCTATCTCGACCGTCACGTGGCCGATGTCGAGGCCGACGAAGTCAGGAAGCTGATCAAGTTCCTCGACGCCAATGCCGATGCGGTCGAGGCCGACAATGCCGGCGATCTCGTCGACAAGACGCTCGCCTATCTGCCGGAGGAACTGCAGCAGCAGTGGCGCCGCCAGTGGGTCAACGCCTATCAGAAGGGCACCCGCCAGCGGGTGCCGGCGCAGGTCGACGTCAACAATCCTGGCCTCACCGGCGGCGTGCAGAACCAAGCCGACTTCCAGTCCGGCAGCGCCGACCATCGCACCCATTTCGTGCGCGACGTGCCCCAGTTTGCCCGTGAAGCCATGGCCGAATATTCGGCGCTCACTGGCCGCAGCTATGGTCCGATCAAGACCTTCGAATGCGACGACGCCGAAACCGTCGTCATCGGCCTTGGCTCGGTCACCGACGACGCCGAGGCGGTTGCCGCCTATCTGCGTCGCCAGGGCAAGAAGGTCGGCGTGATGTCGATCAAGATGCTCCAGCCCTTCCCGGAAGCCGAAGTGGTGGCCGCCCTCAAGGGTAAGCGGGCAGTGACGGTGCTGGAGCGCTCCGATGTCACGGCGCTCACCTCGCTCGTCAATCAGGCGCTGGTGAAGGCGGTCGAGAACGCCGACGAAGAACGCTATCCCGGCATCCCGGCGATGAAACGGCTGCCTAGGCTCACCACCGCGATCTTCGGTCTCGGCGCCCACGACCTGCAGCCGCGCCACCTGATCGCGGCTTTCGACAATATGGACGAACAGTCCGCGCCGTTTGTCTATCTGGGCAGCCAGTTCTTCTCCAAGGACCCGAGCCCGCACATGGCCGAGCTTCAGGGCAAGCTCAGGGCCGCCTATCCCGAAACCGAACTGATGGCCCTGCAGACCAAGCCCAATCCGAGGTTGCTGCCGGACGGCGCGCTGCGCATCCGTTTCCACTCGGTTGGCGGCTACGGCACCATCGCCACCGGCAAGCTGTTGACCGATATTCTCGCCGGCGCGCTCGACCTGCATTCGAAAGCGGCGCCGAAATATGGTTCGGAAAAGAGCGGCGCGCCGACCAACTATTACATCACGCTGAGCCCCGAACCGGTGAAGATCACCAACGCCGACCTCGAAGAGGTCGAGGTGGTGGTATCGCCGGACCACAAGGTGTTCGCCCACAGCAATCCGCTGCGCGGCCTCATCGCCGGCGGCACCTTCATCCTGCAGTCGAACCTGTCTCCGCTCGAGGTGTGGAAGGAACTGCCGGAGTTCGTACGCAAGACCATCACCACGAAGAACATCCGCTTCTTCGTGCTCGACGGTTTTGCCATCGCCAAGCGCCATGCCCCGACGCCGGATCTCGAGACCCGCATGATGGGCATCGCCTTCATCGGCGCGGTCTGCGGCCATGTCGAACGCGTCCTGGAAGGGGCCGACCAGGCGGCTGTGATGGAGAAGATCCGCAGCCAGATCGCCAAGAAGTTCGGCGCCAAGGGCGGCGCCATCGTCGACGGCAACATGGCGGTGATCCGCGACGGGTCGGAGGCGACGATCGCTGTCGACTATGCGGCGCCCGAATTCGCCAATGTCGCCGCCAAGGTGGCGCCGAAGCTGGTGCTGACTGCCGCGGTTTCCGAATCCATGTGTCGCATCCAGCACGACTCTTCGCCGGCCGGGCTGTTCGATCACGACTATTACGAAGAGACGGTCGCTACTCCCTTCCGCGAGGGCACCATCGCCGAGGCGCCGGTCCTGCCGGGCAGCGGCATGTTCATGCCGTCGGGCACGGCAGCCGCCAAGGACAAGGGCTTGTTCCGGCGCAATGTGCCGGTCTTCAACCCCGATCTGTGCACCGGGTGCCTGGAATGCACCATGGTCTGTCCGGACGCGGCCATTCCCGCGACCGTGCATGATATCGACGATTTGCTGCTGACGGCCCTCAAGCAGGCCGACATGCCGGCCGCGCAGCGCGATAAGGCGCGCGACTATGTCCGGCCGATCGGCGAGGCGGTACGCACGGCCTATCGCGCCGGCGGTGACGCCAAGGCGTTCGGGGCGGTGGTGGCGGAAGCTATCGAAGGCCTCGATGTCGACAGCGCCGTGGTCAAGCGCAATCTGTCTCGCATGGCCGAGGCTGCCGGGACGTTGCCGGTGGCGCGGACGAAGCCGTTCTTCGATGCCATGGAGAAGGCGCAGCCCGGTTCCGGTGGGCTGTTCTCGGTCGCGATCGACCCCTGGAAGTGCTCCGGGTGCCTGGAGTGTATCGATCTCTGCGGTCCCGGCGCGCTCAAGGAGGCGGAACAGGACGCTTCGCTGCTCGAATCGCTGCAGACCCAGTTCGAGTTCCTGTCGCGGACGCCGAACACGCCGGCGCGCTTCATCGACTCGGCGTTCGACCCGGAAGGCGACATCAAGCGCATCATGCTTGACCGCCACACCTACTACGCCACGACCGGCGGACACGGTGCCTGCCGCGGCTGCGGCGAGGTCACGGCCATTCGCCAAGTGGTTGCGGCCAGCCACGCTCTCCACGACCGCCGTCGCAAACCGCATATCCGCGAACTGGAAGGGCTCCTCGCCGACCTGACGGACAAGCTGCCGACGGTTGCCGGCGATGCCCCGCGCGCGGCGCGGATTTCCGACGCGATCAAGGTGCTTGAAAAGCGGCTGTTCCTGATGGAAAGCGGGCCGACCGGCAACGGACCGGCCGCGGCGGTGATCGCCAATGCCACCGGCTGCTCGAGCGTCTACGCCTCGACCTTCCCGTTCAATCCCTACAACGATCCGTGGGTCAACAGCCTGTTCCAGGACAGCCCGGCGCTGTCGAAGGGCATCTTCGAGGGCCTGACTGCCGGCGCCGCCGTGGACTTCAAGGCCATGCGGATCGCAAAGCTCGAACTTGCCGACGCCTACAACTCGGCGACCGACGATGCGTTCCTCAAGAACTTCAGCTGGCCGGACTTCTCGTCCGAGGAACGCTCGATCCTGCCGACGGTGATCAGCATCAGCGGCGACGGCGCGGCTTACGACATCGGCTTTGGCAGCCTGTCGCGGCTGCTCGCCAGCAAGACGCCGGTCAAGGTGGTGGTGCTCAACAGCGGTGTCTATTCCAACACCGGCGGCCAGACCTCGACCGCCAGTCTCTCCGCACAGGACAGCGATCTCAGCCGTTTCGGTTCGGCAATGTCCGGCAAGCAGGAGGACCGCAAGGAGCTCGGCCTGATCGCCGCGTTCCACCCGGACGTGTTCGTCGTCCAGAGCGCGACGGCGATGCCCGGCCACTTCCTCAAGAGCATGATGGCCTACCTCGAGCACAACAGCTCTCCGGCAGTGCTCGACGTCTACACGCCCTGCCAGGCCGAGCACGGCATTGCCGATGCCGCGGCCAGCCGGCGGGCGAAGCTCGCGGTCGAGAGCCGCGTCAGCCCGGTGTTCGTCCACGACCCGAAGCCGGGTGCCTCCCTTGAGGAGCGCTTCTCGCTCGATGGCAATCCGGCGCTCGACAAGGACTGGGCGACGACGACGCTCGAATATGTCGAGGACGGCAAGGTCCAGCTCATGGATATGCCGCTGACCCCGGCGGAATTCGCGCGCGGCGAGACCCGCTTCAAGAAGCAGTTCCGCCCGCTGAAGGACGGCGCGAATGCCGTGCCGATCCACGAGTACATCGACCTGCCGCTCGCCGAGCGTGCCGGCAAGACCCCGTATGTGCTGTCGACGGACGCTGAACGCCATCTGGTGCGCAGCGAAGTCGGGTCCATGGTGGTCCATCTGGTCGAGGAGCGTCGCAAGTACTGGCGCACGCTGCAGCATCTCGCCGGGCAGCGCGTCGCGCAGCTCGACGCGGAGCACCACGCCGAGATCGTCGCCCTGCGGCAGCGTTACGACGAAGCGGTCAAGGCTCAGGAAGCCACGATGGACAGCATCGCGCGCGGCATGAGCGAACTGGCAGCCGCTTCCGCCGCGCCCGCGGCGGTCGGTGTTGCGGGTGGCCTGGCTCCGGTCACGGCCGGTGCGCCGGCAGCTGCGCCGGCGCCGGCAGCGAACGGCGCGGCGGATATTCCCTATATCCGCGACGAGGACATGCACCTCTGCACCAACTGCAAGACCTGCTACCAGGAGGTGCCCGAGCTCTTCGAGCTGACCCGCATCGTGGTCGACGGTGAGGTGAAGCAAGTCGCGCGCACCATCCCCGGTGCGCTTGAGAAGATCGAGGTCACGCCGCAACTCAAGGCGCGGCTCGCCAAGGTCGCCGCCAACTGCGATGGGGAGATCGTGCGATGAACGTCGCTGTTGCCTCGCCCCAGGGCGAATCCCAGGACGAGCTGTTTCGCGCTCAGCTCGACGTCCTGAAGAAGCACCTCACCGCCGACCCGAAGTCGCTGCGCCACCTGTTCGTGGCCGACGGTACTCAGGCTATCGCCTGGGAGTTCCAACAGGCGGAGATCGGCGAGCGCTTCATCGGCGTTCTGTGGAATCTCCTCCTGCGCGGCGACGACATGAGCGCCGTGCTGCAGCGCTTCATCTGGGACTTGCCGCTGAAGTTCAAGCGGCGGTTCATCAAGGCGATCGACGTTCATCTTTCGGCCCGCTATCCGATGTTCAAGGGTCTCTCGGAGGGGTGGCCGGCGGAAAGCTTCATCCCGCCCTACATCCGGCCGCCGGAGGAGCGCTCGCACGACTTCGACCTCGTCAACCAGGGCTATCTCGGCTACATGAACCTCGGCTACTCGCTGCGCGAGGTGGAGCTTTTCGTCTGGCTGGAGGTGCTGCGCGACAAGCAGTGCGACGAACGGCCGTGCGAAGTCGGGGTCCTGCTCGAGGGGCAGAAGAAGAAGAAGCTCGGCGGCTGCCCGGTCAAGATCCACATCCCCGAGATGATCGACCTGATCGGCAAGGGCAAGATCCGCCAGGCGCTCGAGCTGATCGAGGCCGCCAACCCGCTTCCCGATGTCACCGGTCGCGTCTGCCCGCAGGAAAACCAGTGCCAGGGCGTCTGCACCCACACCAAGCGGCCGATCGAGATCGGTCAGCTTGAATGGTACCTGCCTGAGCACGAGAAGCTGGCCGATCCGGACAGCATGAAGCGCTTCGTCGGCAGGATCAGCCCGTGGGCGCGGGCGGAGAAGCCGCCGATCGCGGTCGTCGGCTCCGGCCCGTCCGGCCTGATCAACGCCTATCTGCTGGCCGTGGAAGGCTTCCCGGTCACGGTGTTCGAGGCGTTCCACGAGCTCGGCGGCGTGCTGCGCTACGGCATTCCCGAGTTCCGCCTGCCCAACTCGCTGATCGACGACGTGGTCACCAAGATCGACGCGCTCGGCGGCCGCTTCGTCAAGAACTTCGTCGTCGGCAAGACCGCGACGCTGGAGGACCTCAAGCAGGCAGGTTTCTGGAAGATCTTCGTCGGCACCGGTGCCGGCCTGCCGACCTTCATGAACGTGCCGGGCGAACACCTGCTCGGCGTCATGTCGGCCAACGAGTTCCTCACCCGCGTCAACCTGATGCGCGGCCTCGACCCGAAATACGAGACGCCCCTGCCGGAGGTGGCGGGCAAGAACATCATAGTGATCGGCGGTGGCAATACCGCCATGGATGCGGCCCGCACCGCCAAGCGGCTGGGCGGCAACGTCACCATCGTCTATCGCCGCACGCAGGCCGAAATGCCGGCCCGCGTCGAGGAACTCCACCACGCGCTGGAAGAAGGGATCAATCTCTCGGTGCTGGTTTCGCCGCGCGAATTCGTCGGCGACGCCCACACCAACTTCGTCACCCATGCCATCGTCGACGTCAACGAGCTGGGTGAGCCGGACGCTTCCGGCCGCCGGCGGCCCAAGCCCACCGGCGAGACCAGGCAGGTGGCGGCCGACCTCGTCATCATGGCGCTCGGCAATGCCGCCAACCCGATCATCAAGGACTCCGAGCCCGGTCTGAAGGTCAGCAAGTGGGGCACCATCGAGGTCCGTGAGGACTCCCAGGAAACCTCGATTTCCGGCATCTACACGGGCGGCGACGCGGCCCGCGGCGGCTCCACCGCCATCCTCGCCGCAGGCGACGGCCAGGCGGCAGCGCGCCAGATCGTCGGGGACATCCCGTTCAGCCCGGAAGAAGTGCGCCAGATGGTCGAGAAGGCCGCGCACTACACCGAACTCGGCCAGGCCAGCCAGACCGTCGTCAAGCACACCGTTCTTTCCACCGGTATCGTGGAAATGACCGTGCGTGCGCCGATGGTCGCCCACTCGGCCCATGCCGGCCAGTTCGTGCGCGTGCTGGCAAGCGACGACGGCGAACTGATCCCGCTCACCCTGGCGGATTGGGATGCCGCGGCCGGCACCATCGATCTGGTCATCCAGGGCATGGGCACGTCCACGCAGCTCATGAACCAGATGGCAGTGGGCGACGCATTCGCCGGCATCGCCGGTCCGCTCGGACGGCCGAGCGACGTCAAGTCCTGCGGGGCCGACGAGACGGTGGTGTTCACCGCCGGCGGCGTCGGCCTGCCGGCGATCTATCCGATCGCCCGGGCGCACCTGAGGATCGGCAACCACGTCACGCTGATTGTCGGTTTCCGCTCCGCCAGCCTCTTGTTCTGGACCGGCAAGGACGAACGCCTCGGCAAGCTTCAGACGGAGTTCGGCGACCAGCTCGACATCGTCTACACATCCAATGACGGCACCTTCGGCATGAAGGGGTTCGTCACCACGCCGCTGGAGGAGATGCTCAAGGCGGGCAATGTCTACAAGGGACGCAAGATCGCCGAGGTCGTCGCCGTCGGTCCGCCGATGATGATGCGGGCGGTCAGCGACCTGACCAAGCCCTATGGCGTGCCGACCGTCGCCAGCCTCAACTCCATCATGGTGGATGCCACCGGCATGTGCGGCGCCTGCATGGTGCCGGTGTTGGCGGAAGGCAAGACCAAGCGCCTCCACGCCTGCATCGACGGGCCGGAGTTCGATGCCCACACCATCGAGTGGGACAAGTACATGCCGCGTTTCAACCAGTTCAAGGCGCAGGAGACTGAGAGCCGCAAGCTGCACGGCCTCGCCTGACGCCGTATTGAAATCAGGTTGCCTACCGGCCGCCGGACGAAAGTGACTTCGTCCGGCGGCTGGCGTTTCAGCCCGCCGCCGACGAGACAGTGGTTCCGCCGCCAAGCCTCGGTTACGCTGGAGGCGGCATTGCACCTGATCGAAACCGACGGATTGCTCCATCCACCACTGTGACGTCGACCGACTCTCCCCGATTTGACCCGGAAGCGCTCAGAGACCTGGCCGGTGACAGGGTGTTCGAGCGCGGGGAAGCCTATTTCCGTGACGGACTGGTGGACATTCTCGACGTTGAGCCGAGCCAGGTCGTCGCTCGCGTTGCCGGCTCTGAGGATTACCGGACCATTGTCACCGGACACGGTACATCGATCGGCGGCACGTGCTCGTGTCCGGCCTACGCGCGCGAGGGGTTCTGCAAGCACATGGTTGCGGTGGCCATGGCGGCGAACGGCGAAATTCTCTCCGGCCAAGCCGGAAGCGACAACACGCCGAGACAGGTTCGGGACTACCTCAAGACCAAGAGCGTCGATGCCCTGGTCGAACTGATCATGGACATGGCCGCGCGGGACGCAGTGCAGCTCCGCAAGCTGGAGATCGTGGCGGCGGCGGTCGGCACCGACGACGAGGCGCTCGCTTCGCAATTGCGCGCGGCAATCCGCGACGCGACGCGCACGCGCGGATTTATTGACTACGGGCATGCGCGAGGATGGGCTGCCGGCGTGGACGCCGCGCTGGACATGCTGGCCGAGTTGGCCTCCAGCCCGCGCGCGCCGCTGGTGCCTGATCTCGCCAATTATGCGATCGAACGGATCGAGCGTGCCGCAGAGGCCATCGACGACTCCGACGGCCATTGCGGCAGGCTGCTCGCGCAGGTGCAGCAGATTCATCTCGCTGCGTGCCAGGCCGCCAAGCCCGAACCGGTAGCGCTCGCCCGCGACCTCTTCCGGCGTGAGACGGAAGACGACTACGACACGTTCGACGCCGCAGTCGTGCAGTATGCGGATGTCCTCGGCGAGGAGGGGCTCGCCGAATATCGCCGCTTGGCGCAGGCGGCTTGGGACAAGCTGCCGGACCGCATCGGTCCGCGCCGCGGCGCAGAGCACCACGGATACGCCCACCTCCGGCTGGAATCGATCCTGGATTTCTTCGCCGAACGCGACGGCGACCTGGAGGCGCGCATCGCGCTGCGCGCCAAGAACCTGGCCTCCCCGTGGGACTATTTCGAACTCGCCGAGTTTTGCAAGGAGCATGGCAGGGAGGAGGAAGCCCTGCGCCGTGCCGAGGAGGGACTTTGGCTTTTCGAGGACGAACGGCCGGACGAGCGGCTGGTCCATTTCGCCGTCAATCTGCTGCTGGAAGCAGACCGGAAGGCAGATGCAGAGGCGCATCTGTGGCGCGCCTTCGAGAAGGAGCCCGGCCTCGGCCTCTATGCCCGGCTGCGCAAGCTTGGCGGCGAGGCGGCGAGGCGACGTGCGATCGCCTTCCTGCAACAGAGGCTGGTCAGCCCGTCTTCCGCGCGGTGGTATTCCCCGGCAGACCTCCTCGTAAGGGTCATGATCGAAGAGAAGTTGTTCGAAGACGCCTGGGGCATTGCCCGCGGCCACCAAGTATCGCGAGACGGGAGGGAAGCTCTTGCCAGGGCAAGCGAGACGACACATGCAAGCGAAGCGCGCGCGGTCTATGCGGAGCGCGTCGAGCAGCTCGTGACGGCTGGCGGCAACCCGGCCTATGCCGCGGCCGTCGCGCTGATCGCCCGCATCGCCACGCTGCAGGATGCCGCGGAGCAGGCGGCCTATGTGGCTGGCCTCAAGGAGCGTCATGGACGCAAGCGCAATCTGATGAAGCTTCTGGGGTGAGGCCGATGCGGCGCGCGGCGATCGAGGAGCAAGACAATGGCCTGTTGCGCCAGCAGCGGGAATTTCGCGTTGCGGCCGACGTGGTGACCGACGCCTTCATGGCCTTCGCGGAGGTCGAAGCCGTTGCCGTGATCGGTTCAGTCGCCAAGCCGTTGTGGAAGGAAATCCCACGGTTCCGTGAATTCCGCCGGGCGCGCGTCGAGGTGTGGCACGAGTGCGGGGATCTCGATCTTGCCGTTTGGCTCTCGTCGCTGGACCGGCTCGATGTCTTGCGGCGGGAGCGCGAACGCGCCCTGCGCGAGACCCGTGGCGGCGGCAGCGGCCCGACAGGTCATCAGGTGGATGCCTTTCTTTTCGAACCCGGCACCGACCGCTATCTCGGCCGGCTCTGCAAGTTCAGCACTTGTCCCAAGGGCAAGCGAGAATGCGATGTGCCGGGTTGCGGCGCCATTCCGTTCAACCGCGTCATCGCCGGCTTTGTGCCGGCTGCCGATCTCCTGGCCCCGGCGGCCTATGCGATGCTCTATCGGCGCGGGCAGGGACGGCTCATGTCCGCCCTCGATTTGCCGCAACCGGGGGCCGCAGGCGCGCGGCGCTATTGAACCGCGACGCCCTTCGTTCGATGCCGGCTCCTCGGGTTCCGGCATGTCAACATCGACTTTTGGTCGTATGAGGGGGCACATACCTTGGGGGGCACATGAGCGAGAACCGCGACGTCGAACGCCTGACCGCCTTCACCGACGGCGTCATCGCCATCGCCATGACGCTGTTGGTGCTGGACATCCGCCTGCCGCGTCCTGCCGGCGAACTCGACGATGCCGCGCTGCTGGCCGACCTTCTCGCCATCTGGCCCAAGTATTTCGGCTATGCGCTGAGCTTCCTCGTCATCGCCAATTTCTGGCTCGGCCATACCCGCCGGCTGCGGACCTTGAAATCGGTCGATGCCACGCTGCTCTGGCTCAACATCCTGTTTCTGCTGGCCATCGGCTTCATTCCCTTCGTCACCTCGGTCTTGAGCGAGAACGAGGGGCGCGTCGCGACGATTCTTTATGCCGCCACCATGATCGTCGCCTCGCTGCTGCTCACCCTCGTCTGGCGCTATGCCCTGAGCCGCGAGCACGTGGCTCTGTCCGGGATCACTCGGCGCGTGGAGGCCCTCCGTTCGCTCACCGTGCCGGGTGTCTTCGCCCTGTCGATCGTCGTGGCCGTGCTTGTGCCGGGTTATGCGCGCGATACTTGGCTGCTGCTCATCCCGCTGCTGTGGCTCGGTCGCCATCTCGGGCGCGCCCAGAGCTGACACCATTTCGGCTGTGACCATAGGGCGCGTCGCATTGGGCGCGCCAGCAACGCATCAATCGGGCTGAACCGCGAGCAGCCGTCGAAGGATCACCCATGTTCGCCCTATCCATTGTCGCCCACCCCAACACCAACAACAGCCTTAGCCACGCCATGGACGTGGTGGCGCGCAACGTCCTGGCGCGGCGCGGCTACGAGGTCGCCCACCACGACCTCTACGTGGAAAGCTTCGATCCGGTGCACCGGACAGGCGAGGGCGGAGTGGGGGCCTTGGATGCGCTGGTGGAACAGCATTGCGCCGAACTCGCCAAGGCTGATGTGATCCTCGTCTCGCATCCGAACTGGTGGGGCCAGCCGCCGGCCATCCTGAAGGGATGGATCGACAGGGTGTTTCGCCTCGATACCGCCTATGCCTATCCCCACGGCACCGGCTTCGACGCAGCCCCTGTCGGTCTCCTTCCTGCCAGATGCGCCTTCGTCTTCAACACGACCAATACGTCGGCCCGGCGAGAGATGGAGGTGTTCGGCGACCCGCTGGAGCGGCTCTGGCGCGATTGCGTCTTCGGCTTCTGCGGAGTTGGCAACGTTGTCCGCCGCATGTATGGGCCGGTCGCCGGCAGCACGCCCGAAGAGCGCGCCGGCTGGCTCGCCGAGGTCGCCGTGCTGGTCGAGAAGAACGCCTGATATCTGCGCCGTCCTGAAACGCAAACCGCCGCCCGGCGGGGACCGGACGGCGGCAACGAAAAGATCAGGACGCGGGCGCCTCAGAGGGGGGCGGGTAAAGGCGTTTGCCGAGCGGGGACTCGGGAACCGGTGGTCCTGATCGCTTACGCACCCTAACCTAGGGAGTCGGGCGTCTTCTGTCTGTGACCCGCATCACAGTGCGCAGGGCCAGGCGCCCGCGCCCAACTTCAACGAACGATGCTAACCAGTGTGTTTTCCTTGCCGTTTTCCTGAACCAGCTGGTAGAAGATCTTGGCATTGGCCGGAAGCAGGCGGACGCAGCCGTGCGATGCCGGCCGCCCGAGCCGGCGCACCTCGGTGGTGCCGTGGACGGCGTAGCCGTCGTTGAAGAACACCGACCAGGGCATCGGAGCGTTGTGATACTTCTTCGAACGGTGGCGCGGCGACAGCCACTTGGCCGTCCACTGTCCCGTCGGCGTACCGTAGCCCTTGCGCCCGGTCGACACCTTGAACACATAGGACAGCTTCTCGCCGACATAGACCGTCATGGTCTGCTCGGAGAGGTCGATGCGCGCCACCACCGTCGGTACCGACGGCTCCGCCGGTTCCGCGCCGGTTGGCGCGGCCGCCGCGACGCCCACGTCGACGTCGGTGACCTCCATCATGGGCGTATTGGCGATCCTGAGCTCTTCAGCGCGTGACGGGCCGCCGTTGAGGCCGGCGATCGCCATCGCTGCCGCGAGCACCAGCAGCCGCGGCGCGCGCAGCGATGCGCGCCCCGCCGTATGTCCGTTGGCAGGCATCACCCCCTCCGTGGTCTCAGCGCGAGACCACGATCGTGGTGCTGCCCAGCGATTGGCTCACCAGCGAATAGAGCGTCGCCGCATTGCTCGGATGAAGCCGGATGCAACCGTGCGAGGCCGGGCTGCCCAGGCGCCCCGTCGAGTAGGTGCCGTGAATGGCATAGCCGCCACGGAAGAAGATCGAATGCGGCATCGGCGACATGTGATATTTGCGCGAGTACCACATCGGCACCAGGCGCTGCGGCCGGTAGGTGCCGACCGGCGTGACATATCCACTGCGTGCGGTGGAGACGGGCCAGACATAGCGCTGGGCGCCGTTGACAAAGACGTGCATCCTCTGTTCGGACAGATCAATGCGCGCAACAATAGACGAAGCCATGGCAGGTGCGGCACAAAGCATCGCCGTTACCGCCAGCGCCCAGACAACTTTCTTCATTGGTCGTAGCCCCTGTTTTCATCGCGCGGCCTTGGAGAGCCGCTCAGCCTCCTGGTAACTAGTATCAGGCTAGACTAGCACACCGACCGTGAACAACACGTAACTGGCTGATTTCTGCCGGAATTTGGACAAAGTTCCGTGAACAGAGCCGTTGGCGCCTGGATCGTGGGGTGCGGTCACCTGCCACAAGAAGGCTGGAATCCAGGCGTTTGCAACCGTGCGGGGCCGGCGATATGGTGCCGCCGCGCTGACCGAGCCATGCATCAACCGGCCACGCCCACGAGGGGAAATGAGCGATATCTTCAAAGAGGTCGATGAGGACCTCCGCCACGAGCGGCTCAGGAAGCTGTGGGACCGTTTCGGCCCCTACGTCATCGGGCTGGCCATTCTCATCGTCGTGGGGACCGCCGGCTACCGCGGCTGGATCTACTGGCAGGAGAGGCAGGCGCAGGCGAACGGTGACCGTTTCCTTGCCGCGCTCACCCTGTCGGATCAGGGCAAGCACGACGAGGCCATCGCCGCGCTCAAGGCCATCGAGGCCAACGGCAGCGGCGGTTATCCCATTCTCGCCGGCTTCCGCATCGCCTCCGAATTGGCGGCGACCGGCAAGACCCAGGATGCGCTCGCCGAATATGACGCGATCGCTGCCAAGAGCGGCATCTCGGCCGACCTGAAGTCTCTCGCCCGGCTGCGCGCCGCCGCGCTCCTGGTCGACAGCGACAGCCTGGCCGACCTCGAGAAGCGCCTGAGCGATCTCGCCGGCACCGGCAATGTGTGGCGCCACAACGCCCGTGAACTGCTCGGCCTGGCCGCATGGCGGGTCGGTGACTACGAGGCCGCGCGCAAGTATTTCGACGAGATCAACAGCGACCAGGAAGCGCCGGCCGACCTGCGCCAGCGGGCCCAGGTGATGCTCTCCCTGATCACGGCGCGCATCGGGGCGCCGCCCGCGCCCGCGAAGTCGTAATCGGGGCGGGCCGCGATCCTCGGCGGCCGGCAAGGGCGGCGGAGCGTGTGATGTCCACCAGCAGACGGCCGCTGCGCGTTGCCATCGTTGGCCGGCCCAACGTCGGCAAGTCGACTCTGTTCAACCGGCTCGTCGGCAAGCGCCTGGCGCTGGTCGACGACCTGCCTGGCGTGACCCGCGACCGGCGCGAGGGCGAGGCGCGCATCGGCGCGCTGGAATTCACCGCCATCGATACCGCCGGCCTCGACGATGCGGCACCGGATTCGCTCGCCGGGCGCATGCGGGCGCAGACCGAGGCGGCCGTCCGCTCGGCCAATGTCAGCCTGTTCGTGGTCGATGCCCGGGCCGGACTCACCCCGCTCGACCGCCATTTCGCCGAGTTCCTGCGCACGCTCGGCAAGCCCATCATCCTTGTCGCCAACAAGGCCGAAAGCCGCGCCGCCGAGGCGGGCGTCCTGGAAACCTACGCGCTCGGTTTCGGCGATCCGGTGGCGCTTTCCGCCGAGCACGGCGAGGGCCTCGGCGAGCTCCACGACGCGCTCCTCGCCCATGCCGGCGAGGACGACGCCGAGGAGATCGACGAGGCGGCGGCGGGGGACGATGAAGACCGTCCGATCCGGGTTGCCATCGTCGGCCGGCCGAACGCCGGCAAGTCGACGCTGATCAACCGCATGATCGGCGAGGACCGGCTGCTGACCGGGCCGGAGGCCGGCATCACCCGTGATTCGATTTCCGTCGACTGGCGCTGGGGCGAGCGCGACTTTCGCCTGTTCGATACCGCCGGCCTCCGCCGCAAGGCGCGCGTCGAGGGCAAGCTCGAGAAGCTCGCTGTCGGCGACACGCTGCGCGCCATCCAGTTCGCCGAGGTGGTGATCCTGGTCGTCGATGTCGGCCAGCCCTTCGAGAAACAGGACCTGCAGATCGCCGACCTGATCGAGAGCGAGGGCCGCGCCATCGTCATTGCCCTCGACAAATGGGACACGGTCGCCGACCGCCAGCACGTCCTGGCCGACCTGAGAGGGGAGGTGGAGCGCCTGCTGCCGCAGATCGCCGGCGTGACGCTGGTGCCGGTCTCTGGCGTCACCGGCGAGGGCATCGACCGGCTGATGGAGGCGGTGCTCAAGGCCCACGCGCTCTGGAACCGCCGCGTGGCCACCGCCAGGCTGAACCGCTGGCTGCCGGAAATCCTCGAGCGCCACCCGCCGCCGGCGGTCGCCGGGCGGCGCATCAAGCTGCGCTACCTGACCCAGGCCAAGGCGCGCCCGCCGACCTTCATCGCCTTCTGCTCGCGTCCGGAGGCGCTGCCGGACGCCTGGCGGCGCTACATGATGAACGCGCTGCGAGAGGATTTCGGCCTTCCCGGCGTGCCCATCCGCCTGACGCTGCGCAAGGGCGACAACCCCTATGAGGGGCGCAAGCGCCGGAAGAATTGAGCGGCTACGGGAAGCGGGTCGTTTCGCCGGTGGCGTATTCGAAGAGGACGTTGTTCTCGCTGTAGTCGGGCGAGAGCATGCGCAGGATGTCCGGAACGACCACGTCCGGCGTCTTCAGAGTGTCGGGGTCTTCGCCGGGCATGGCCTGGGCGCGCATGTGGGTGCGCAGCGCGCCGGGGCTGAACAGGTTGGCGCGCACGCTCGTATTGGCGACCTCGGCGGCATAGGTCCTGACCAGCGCCTCCAGCGCCGCCTTGGTGATCGCGTAGGAGCCCCAATAGGCGCCGAGCGACTTGGTGATGCCGCTGGTCATGAACAGGGCGCGGCCCGCGTCGGAACGGCGCAGCAGCGGATCGAGCGAACGGATGAGCCGCCAGTTGGCAGTCAGGTTGATGGCCACCGCCTGGTCCCATACCTTCGGCTCGAGATGGCCGAGCGGCGTCACCACGCCGAGCACGCCGGCATTGCCGAACAGCATGTCGAGCTTGCCCCAGCGCTCGAAGATGACCCCGCCGAGGCGGTCGATGGCGGCGAAATCCTTGAGGTCGAGCGGCACCAGCGTGGCGCTGCCGCCCTTGGCGCGGATGGCGTCGTCAAGCTCCTCCAGCCCGCCGGTGGTGCGCGCCACCGCCACCACATGGGCGCCGGCTTCGGCCAGCCCCAGCGCCGCGGCATAGCCGATGCCGCGCGATGCGCCGGTGACCACGGCGATGCGTCCGCTGAGATCGGGCAAGGGTCAACCGGCTCCGGCGGCGCGCGCGAAGGGATGGACGTTGTCGGCGGCCTCGCGGTCGGTCAGCCGCGTCGGATAGGCGCCGGTGAAGCAGGCGTCGCAGAACTGCGGCGACTCGCTGTCGCGGTTGGCCGCACCGACCGCGCGATAGAGCCCGTCGATCGACACGAAGGCGAGGCTGTCCACCTTGATGAAGGCGGCGATCTCGTCGACCGACATGCGCGCGGCGATGAGCTGCGCCTCCTCCGGCGTGTCGACGCCGTAGAAGCACGAATGCACGGTCGGCGGGCTGGCGATGCGCATGTGCACTTCGGCCGCGCCGGCATCGCGGATCATCTTGACGATCTTCTGCGAGGTGGTGCCGCGCACGATCGAATCGTCGACCAGCACCACGCGCTTGCCGGCGAGAACGTCGCGGTTGGCGTTGTGCTTGAGGCGCACCCCCATGTGGCGGATGGCATCCGACGGCTCGATGAAGGTGCGGCCGACATAGTGGTTGCGGATGATGCCGAGGTCGAAGGGCAGGCCCGCTGCCTCGGCGTAGCCGATCGCCGCCGGCGTACCGGAATCGGGCACCGGCACGACGAGGTCGGCCCCGGCCGGATTCTCGCGGGCAAGCTCGGCGCCGATGCGCTTGCGGACTTCGTAGACGCCGCGGCCCTCGACCGAGGAGTCGGGGCGGGCGAAATAGACGTATTCGAAGATGCAGAAGCGGCTCTTCGCCGGCGCGAAGGGGAACAGGCTCTCGATCCCGTCCTCGGTGACGATCACCATCTCGCCGGGCTTCACGTCGCGCACGAAACGCGCGCCGATGATGTCGAGCGCGCAGGTCTCCGAGGCGAAGATGGTCGCCCCGTCGCGTTCGCCGATGACCAGCGGGCGGACGCCGAGGACGTCGCGGCAGCCGATCATCTTCTTGGTCGACAGGCAGACCAGCGACCAGGCGCCCTCGATCTTCTGCAGGGCATCGACGATGCGGTCGACCAGCAGCGTGCGGCCCGACGTGGCGATGAGGTGCGGGATCACCTCGGTGTCGGAGGTCGACTGGAAGATCGAGCCGCGGCGCTGGAGCTGGTCCTGCAGCGTCAGGGCATTGGTCAGGTTGCCGTTGTGGGCGACGGCGAAGCCGCCGCCGGAGAACTGGGCGAACAGCGGCTGGATGTTGTGCTCGATCGAGCCGCCGTGGGTCGAATAGCGGTTGTGGCCGATGGCGCGATCGCCCGACAGGGTGGCGACCACGTCCGGGTTGGTGAAGGTGTCGCCGACCAGGCCGACATGGCGTTCGGCATGGAAGTTGACGCCGTCGAAGGAGACGATGCCGGACGCCTCCTGGCCGCGATGCTGGAGCGCGTGCAGGCCGAGCACGGTGAGCGCCGCCGCATCGGGATGACCGAAGACGCCGAAAACGCCGCACTCTTCGCGCAGCTTGTCGTCGAAAGGCTGCGTCGTCAGCTCGTCCATGGTCCTCAATCCTGCGGCGTCAGTTGCCGCCGTTCTCGATCAGCTGGTTGAGCTGCTGGCGCGAGGCGTCGCTCGGGCTGGCACTCGTATCACCGGCGCCGGAGCCCGCATCGCTCGCGGCGGGGGCAGCGTCGGGTGGCGAATCGTCCGGCGCCTGGCTGGCTTCGCCGGTGCCGCCATGGCCGCCGAAGACCTTCTTGACCGAAGCCTCAAGATCCTGCGGCAGGGCATCCATCAACTGGTTGCCCAAGGCCTCCAATATAGGCTTGCTCTTGGCGTTGGCCATCCAGGCGGGCGTCGTTTGCGCCAGCCACAGGAAGAAGGCCTGGGCCACGACCATCAGCAACAGCCCGCGGCCCGCCCCGTAGAGGAAGCCGAGGCCACGGTCGACGGCGCCGACGCGGCTGTCGAGGATGAAGTCGGCGATCTTCATCGAGACGAAGCTGACGATGATCAACGCCAGCAGGAAGATCGCCGCCGCCGAGACGATGGTCGCGGCCGTGGTGTTGTTGAGGAAGGATTTCACCAGCGGCAGCGGCAGCTTGTAGAGGAGGTAGGCCGCGCCGGCGGCGGCTGCCCATGACACCAGGGTCAGCACCTCGCGCACGAAGCCACGCATCATGGCGAGCAGTGCCGAAATGAGCAGAACCACTAGGACGATGATGTCGAGAAGCGATGGCATGGTCTCACGGACTGGCTGCGGCCGAGACAGGCTCTAGCACGATTCTGGCGGTTTGAGTGTGCGCCGGCTTACCTTCGAGACTGAGTCCAGGACGCCGAGGGCCTGAATCTCGCGCTTCACATATCGATCCAAGCCATTGGGATCAATGGCTTTCGCAAACACCATGCACAGGCCGAGGCGGACGTTCAGTCGCGGGAGCGCGCGGCGGCCGCAATCGTGGCCACCAGGTCGGCGAGGGCAGCAATGGTGGTCCCCTCGGCTGTGCCGGAATCCTTGGCTTGTGGCAGGCAGGCGCGGGAGAAGCCGAGCTTCTGCGCCTCCTTGAGCCGCGCCGCGGCGTGGGGCACCGGCCGCACCGCCCCGGACAGGCTGATCTCGCCGAAATAGACCGTGTCGGCCGGAAGTGTCGCAGAGAGCCGCGACGACACCAGGGCGGCGGCGACCGCAAGGTCGGCGGCCGGCTCGGCGATCCTCAGGCCTCCGGCGACGTTGAGGTAGACGTCGCAGTCGCCGAGCCGCACGCCGCAATGGGCCTCGAGCACCGCCAGCACCATCGCCAGCCGGCCGGAATCCCAGCCGATCACCGCCCGGCGCGGCGTGCCCAGCGCAGTCTGGGCGACCAGCGCCTGGATCTCGACCAGGAGCGGCCGCGTGCCCTCCATGCCGGCAAAGACCGCGGCGCCGGGCGTGGCGGCGTTGCGGTCGCCGAGGAACATCTCGGACGGGTTGGCGACCTCGCCCAACCCCGCGCCGGTCATCTCGAACACGCCGATCTCGTCGGTCGGGCCGAAGCGGTTCTTGACCGCGCGCAGGATGCGGAAATGGTGGCCGCCCTCGCCCTCGAAATAGAGCACCGCGTCGACCATGTGCTCGACAACGCGCGGGCCGGCGATCTGGCCGTCCTTGGTGACATGGCCGACGAAGACCACGGCGGTGCCTGTCTGCTTGGCGTAGCGGATGAGCGCCTGGGCGGCGGCGCGCACCTGGGTGACGGTGCCGGGAGCGGAATCGGCGAGGTCGGTCCACAGCGTCTGGATGGAATCGACGATGAGCAGGGCAGGCGGCCTGTCGGCGGCCAGCGTCGCCAGGATGTCCTCGACGCTGGTCTCGGCGGCGATCTTTACCGGCGCCTGGCAGAGCGACAGGCGCTCGGCCCTCAGCCGAATCTGGGCGATCGCCTCCTCGCCCGAGACATAGACGACCGACTGGCCGCTATTGGCGAGCGCGCCGGCGACCTGGAGGAGCAGCGTCGACTTGCCGATGCCGGGATCGCCGCCGACCAGGAGCGTCGAGCCGCGCACGAAGCCGCCGCCGGTCACCCGGTCGAACTCGGCGATGCCGGAGCGGATGCGCGGCGCATCGTCGGTGCCGCCGGCAAGCGAGGTGAGCGCCACCGCGCGGCCCTTGCCGAGCCGGCGCGCCGCCGGGCTCGCCCCGACCCCGCCACCGCTCGATTCCTCGACCAGCGTGTTCCATTCGCCGCAGTCGTCGCACTTGCCCTGCCAGCGGGACGAGACCGCCCCGCAGCTCTGGCAGGTGAAGGAGGTCTTCAGGCGGACGACGGACGATCGGGCCACGCGCGTTCTCCGAATTGATGTTCTCTTTATGTTCTCATAGGTTGGCGTGGAAGGCAATGGGCAGCCATGCAGTGCTGTCCGTTCATGCCCCGCGATGGCGGGCATCCCGGCGAGGCGTGCCCCCCGGTGAGTCCTGTCTGGGCTCCCGCCTGGCGGGAGCGAACGGGGGGCATGGACATCGCACCACATCGTCACGGTGCCTACCTCCGCTGTCCGATGGGTTCGCGATCAACACCGCATCACGCGCCATGCCAGTACCCCCTCCCTTCCGGCCTAAGCTTCTCGGCGGCTTCGCAGAGAGGGGGGTGAAGTACCTGCCAGCGTCACAGGCATCGTCGTGCCCGCCCCCGAGCGGGCACCCAGTAAACGCAGGCGCCCGTGATTGGGCTGCTGGCGGCAGTGGCTACTGGGTCCCGGCCTTCGCCGGGACGACAAGGTTGTTCGTTCTCGCGTGCGGTGAGCACCGAGCTGTGAACCTTTCAAAGAACGTTCCCTCGCGAACGAGGGGGTGGCGGGCGCCCGGCGATTGCCGTGCGGTTACTCCGCGAAAACTGAGGGCGCTCACCGAACGCCCGCCGCGGTGATTTTCGTCTCCGTTTCCCGGCGAGCTCTACGCCCAGCATTTGCGCTGGGTTCAAGCCTTTCGGCGGCCGGTCGTAGTGCCGACGGTCCCGCCGGGATCGCCCCGAGAACCGGATAAGCGAATCCGGCCCGCGGGGGCACCGCGCCCCGCTCCATCTCAAGACGCCTCCGGAGACGCCCCTCACGAGCGAGGATGGCAACCAATATGGGGGCGGTTCAGAGGAGGGGGGATAAGTATTTCTTCGGCGTTGCCACGGGCGCTGAATCACCTCTCCCCAGCGGGGAGAGGTCGCGAGCGAAGCGAGCGGGTGAGGGGGCGCAGGCGTCGGTATGCTTGCTCATGCTCCCCCTCACCCGCCCTGCTTCGCCTTCGGCTACGCAGGGCGACCTCTCCCCACCGGGGAGAGGTGTCGCGCTGTGCCATATGCGATTGCCCTGCTTCCAGGGGGAGGAGGGAGATGCGATGGGACGGTTTTGCCGATAGGCCGGCGGCGGACCTACGGCCCGCCGACATAGACCCGCTGGTAGCGATGGCCGAGGCCGGTGAGGAGCTCGTAGCCGATGGTGCCGGCATGGCGGGCAACCTCGTCGACCGGAATGTGACGGCCGAAGAGCTCGACCCAGTCGCCGGGGGTGACGCCGGGAACGTGGGTGACGTCGACCGTGATCAGGTCCATCGACACCCGTCCGGCAAGCGGCGCCCGCTGACCGCGGACCCACACCGAAGCGCCGGGGCGCTCGTCGCTGCCGCTGGCCAGCCGGTGGTAGCCGTCGGCATAGCCGACGGAGAGGGTGGCAAGCCGCGTCGTCGCCTTGAGGGTCTGGGTTGCGCCATAGCCGACGGTTTCGCCTTCCTCGGCCTCGCGCACGGAGAGCACCCGCGCCTCCAGCGTCGCCACCGCGCGCATGGGATTGGTCAGCCCCTGCACCGCGACGCCGCCATAGAGCGCGATTCCCGGCCGCACCAGATCGAAGTGATAGTCGGGCCCCAGGAACACGCCGGCCGAGTTGGCGAGCGACGCCGGCAGGTCGCGGAACTCGGCCCGCACCTCGCGGAAGAGGGCGAGCTGACGGCGGTTCATCGGGTGGTCCGGCGTATCGGCGCAGGCGAGGTGCGAGATGAGCAGGTCCGGCGCCAGCGTCGCCAGCAGCCGCGCATTGCGGCGGAGGTCGAGCGCGTCGTGCAGCGTCAGGCCGAGGCGGTTCATGCCGGTATCGACGTGGATCGCCGCGCCGGTCGTGCCGCCTGCCTTGCGGAAGGCGGTCCACTCCTCGATCTCAGGCCATGAGCCGAGCACCGGCCGGATGGCGAAGCGGGCATAGGCGTCGGCGCCGCCGATGAGCCCGTTGAGGACATAGATGACCGCGTCGGGGAGGACGGCGCGCAACCGCCGCCCTTCATCGGGGAGGGCGACGAAGAAGGTGGTGCAACCGGCCGCCGCCAAGGCCTTGCCGGCCTGCTCCAGCCCGGTGCCGTAGCCGTCGCCCTTGACCACCGCAGCGGTGGCGTGGCCGCCGCCGGCGACGTGGTCGGCGAGCGCCTTCCAGTTGGCGACAAGCGCCACCAGGTCGATGGTCAGGCGGCCGCCGGCGGCGAGCGATTCAGAGGATGAAACCATGACGGCCGAGTATAGGGGATTTCGCTGCGGGAAGCGCCGGTAATGACGTGGCGAGCGCGTCCTACAACGGCTCGCCGGCGACCGCCTTGGCGTAGCGGTCCATCAAGAGGGGCCAGCCGCCTTCCTTGACGCTCATCTTCTGGCGGTACTTCTCCCAGCCGGGGCCGTGGCGGGGGAAGTCGCGGTGGACGAGCACCACCTCGGTCTTGCCGCCCTCCTGCGCGACGAAGCGCACGTCAACGCGGCTGGCGGCGGCTTCGTTGTCGAGGACGGTGCGGTCGGGCGAAATCTGCCAGGCGATCACCAGATGGCTCGGCCGGAAGAAGGAGAGCACCGTGCCCCATACGGTCTCGCCGCCGCTCTTGTCGCGTTCGATGGCGCGGCCGTTCATCTTCGGCTCGATGATGATCGTCGCGAGGTTGTCGCCGGCAAGCGTGTATTGCTTGGGATACCAGGAGGCGAACTCGTCGACGAACACCGCGAAGGCGCGCTCCGGCGTCGCCGTCACCGTGCGGCTGACGACCAGCAGCTCCTTGGTACCGCTCGCCTCTGCGCCGCCGCCGCTTTCTTCCTTGTTGCCGAACAGCCACTTGAACATGCGCTTCAACTCCCTTTCTGCCGGCACCTTACAGGAATTCGCCGGGGGAGGGCACGTGACGGGCCAGAACAGCGATGGGTGGGCGCCTCAGGCGGCGGCCGTCAGCGGCCGGGCGAAGGCCCTCCGAACCGTCATCCTCCGGTCAAGCCGGAGGAGGGGCGGAGGAGGGGCGGAGGAGGGGCGGAGGACAACGAAGGAAACGAGATCGATCGCTCGGAGCACCCGAGCTACCCCTCGAAGGGCACCGGGTAGGAGCCGTCGGGGGCGAGGTTGGAGAAGCGGGTGACCGTGTCCTCGAAATGCAGGCGCACGGTGCCCGTCGGTCCGTGGCGCTGCTTGCCGACGATGACCTCAGCGATGCCGTGGACCTTGCCCATGTCGTCCTGCCACTTGAAGTATTCCTCGGTGCCGGGCTTCGGCTCGGCGTTCTTGAGGTAGTACTCCTCGCGGTAGATGAACAGCACCACGTCGGCATCCTGCTCGATGGAGCCCGATTCGCGCAGGTCGGAAAGCTGCGGGTGCTTGTCGTCGCGCTGCTCGACCTGGCGCGAGAGCTGCGACAGGGCGACGATGGGGACATTGAGCTCCTTGGAGAGCGCCTTCAGCGTCGTGGTGATCTCGGTCACCTCCTGCACGCGGTTCTCTGAACTGCGCCGCGAGGTGCCGACCAGGAGCTGGATGTAGTCGATGATCAGGAGGTCGAGGCCGCGCTGGCGCTTCAAGCGCCGGGCGCGGGCGGCAAGCTGGGCGATGGAAAGGCCGCCGGTCTGGTCGATGTAGAAGGGGATGCGCTGCATGGCGCGCGAGGCCTCGACGATGCGGGCGAAATCGCTCTCGTCGATGCGGCCGCGGCGGATATTGGCCGAGGACACGCCGGACTGCTCGGCGATGATGCGGGTGGCGAGCTGCTCGGCCGACATTTCCAGCGAGAACAGGCCGACGATGCCGCCGTCGACCGTCTTCATGGTGCCGTCGGGCTGCAATTCGCCGCGCCACTGCTTGGCGATGTTGAAGCCGATGTTGGTGGCCAGTGCCGACTTGCCCATGCCCGGGCGGCCGGCGACGATGATGAGGTCCGAGGCCTGCAGCCCGCCCATCAGCCGGTCCATGTCGTCGAGGCCGGTGGCCAGCCCCGACAGGTGGCCGTCGCGCTTGTAGGCGGCGCTGGCAAGGTCGATGGCCGCGGTCAGCGCCGTGTCGAAGGACTGGAAGCCGGCGCCGTACTGGCCTTTCTCGGCGAGGTCGAACAGGCGCTTTTCGGCCTCCTCGATCTGCGCCCCCGGCGTCTGCTCGATGGTGGCATCGTAGGCGACGTTGACCATGTCCTCGCCGATGCCGATGAGCGAACGGCGCAGCGCCAGGTCGTAGACCGCGCGGCCGTAGTCCTCGGCATTGATGATCGTCGTCGCCTCGGCCGCCAGACGGGCGAGGTAGGTGGCGAGGTTGATGTCGCCGATGGCCAGCTCGCTCGGCAGGAAGGTCTTGATGGTGACGGGCGTGGCGACCTTGCCGGCACGGATGAGCTGGCCGGCGACCTCGAAGATCGCCTTGTGCACCGGCTCGAAGAAATGCTGCGGCTCGAGGAAGTCGGAGACCCGGTAGAACGCCTCGTTGTTCACCAGGATGGCGCCGAGCAGCGCCTGCTCCGCCTCGACGTTCTGCGGCGCGGTGCGATAGGCCTCGTTGGTCGTGTTGTCAGCGACCGCGCGAACCGCGAATGCCATGTGCCTTCCTTCCTCCAACACCAGCCCGCGGAATCGAAATTGTGGGCGGGCAACGGACCGCCCGCAGCCTCACATCCTTCACCCGAAAAACCGGAGGTACTCTTGACGCGGATTGTGCCCCGATTCGCCGCGCTGTGACGTTTTCTTAACCACATCCCTTCGGCTCGCGGAATGCTCAAGCGCGACCCGCCGGCGCTTAGGAACCGGTTCACCGCTGTTCACAGAGAGGCCACAAAAATCTCTTGGCGCTTGCGACTCAGGCGCAGGTTGGGGCAGCGCGATTCACGGGTGAAGGAAGCTGCAAAAGGGCGGGCCGAGGCCAGCCCCTCGCCAGGAATGCAGCGTGGCTAGGTGTGCGCCTTGCCCTCCGCGTCGAGCACGGCGAACTCGTCGTCACTGAGCGCGATGTCGGCGGCGGCGACGTTCTCCTCCAGATGCGAGACCTGCGAGGTGCCGGGGATCGGCAGCATGACGGGGCTGCGCTTGAGCAGCCAGGCAAGGGCGATCTCGGAAGCGGTGACCTTGTGGCGCTTGGCGATCGCCTCGAACTGCGACCCTGCCAGGTGGCCGGTATGCAGCGGCGCCCAAGGGATGAAGCCGATGCCCTCGGCGGTGCAGAAGTCGAGCACGTCTTCGCTGTGCCGGTCGGTGAGGTTGTAGCGGTTCTGGACGGTGGCGACCTTGAAGAACTTCATCGCCGCCTTGATCTCCTCGACCGTGACCTCGGAGAGGCCGGCAAAGCGGATGACGCCCTCGTCGAGCAGGGTGCCGATGGCGGCGAACTGCTCGTTGCGCGGCACCTTGGCATCGATGCGGTGAAGCTGCCACAGGTCGATGACATCGACGCCCAGGCGCCGGCGGCTGAGATGGGCCTGCTGGACCAGATATTCCGGCCGGCCGAGCGGGGTCCAGTGGTCGGGGCCGGAGCGGGTCAGCCCGCCCTTGGTGGCGATGATCATGCCGGCCGGGTAGGGGTGGAGTGCCTCGTGGATGAGGAACTCGGACGTCTCCGGGCCGTAGGCATCCGCGGTATCGATGAAATTGATGTTGAGCGCCGGCAGGCGCTTCAGCGTGCGGAGGACTTCCGGCCGGTCGGCCGGCTCGCCCCAGATTCCGCGGCCGACGATGCGCATGGCACCGAAGCCGAGGCGGTTGACCTCGAGGGTGCCGCCGATCTTGAAGGTGCCGGCATGCGCTGCGTTTGGTGTGGACATGGGTGATGCTCTTCGTGATGTGGGAAGGCGCCGCCGGACGGGCGACGCGATCAATGTGGGAGGTTTGTGGCCCAACGGAAACCCCTTCGGACCAAAAAGACGCGGGGGACACGGCCGCAAGGCAGGCGGAACGCGCCCCTGGCGCCGTGCTGCTTACGTCGCGTGCGCCTCGGCACGTCGCGAGGCGACGGAAGCAAAGGGCGGCTGCTTCAGCCAACGCGGCAGGATGCGAAGGGCCGCCGGTGAGCCGTCCGCCCTCAACTGCCCGTCCGCCAGCGCCCGCTGAAGCGACAGGTCGCCGCGATAGAAGCGGATCATGTCGTCAAGCGTGGTCGCCAGATAGAGATCGACCTCGAAGCCGGGATCATCGATGCACAGCTCGGCGCGACCGTCCTCGTTCACGAACCACCAATTGCGCTTTGCCGCGGGCTGGTCGGTGAACGTCAGCAGCACGACGCCGCGGCGCGTCCCGAAGGCATCGGGCCGGATGCAGGTCTCCAGGCCCCACATCATCAGCGTCAGGCTGGTCTCGTTCTCGGCAAGATCGCGCCGCGACCATCGTTGCCCCCATACGCCCAGCGCGTGTACCAGCGGCGCAAAATCCCGCCCGGCCTCGGTGAGGTGGTAGGTGTAGCTGCGACCGCTCTTGCGCCGCTCGACGACGCCCTCGGCTTCGAGCGCTCTCAGGCGCTGCGACAGCAGCGTCGGCGAGGCGAGGGGCACGCCGCGCCGTAATTGCGAGAAGCGTGTGGCGCCGGCGGAAAGGTCGCGCAGGATGAGCGGTGTCCAGCGCTCGCAGAAGAGCTCCGCGGCCTTCGCAATCGGACAGAACTGGCCATAGCTGCGCATCGCATCGGTCCCTTGCGTCTGCCGTCGTTAGGACCACTCGGGCAGTCTCGATAGTACAGATATTGGACTATTCCATGACCCTGACCGCGGGCACCGTCAAGGCGGGGCCAACCAAGCGGAGTTGCCTATGTCGGACAACATCGAGAAAGACATCGAGATGCATTACGCGCGGCCCGACCTGGAGGCGGCGATTCTCGATGCAATCGCCAGGTCGGGCATCGATGCGGACAAGCTGACGGCCGACGACCTTGCGCCGGTCGACGAGTTCCACACTGGTGGCCGCGAGGCGACGGCGGACCTTGCGGCGGCGGTCGGTTTCGGCGCCGGCAGCCATCTCCTCGATGTCGGTTGCGGGATCGGCGGGGCGTCCCGCTTCTTCGCAGGGCGCGGCTACCGCGTGACCGGCGTCGATCTCACAGCAGACTACGTGCGTACCGCCGCGGCGCTGTCGCGCCGTGTCGGGTTCAATGGCACCGTCGACTATCGCCGTGCCGGCGCCGAACATATGCCATTCGGCGACGCCGCATTCGACGGCGCCTACATGATCCATGTCGGGATGAACATTGCCGACAAGGTGGGGCTGTTCGGCGAAGTGCGCCGCGTGCTCAAGCCGGGCGCCGCCTTCGCCGTCTTCGACATCATGCGGATCGGCGATGCGGAGCCGGTCTATCCGCAGCCCTGGGCGACCTCTGCCAGGACCAGCTTCCTCGCCACCCCTGCCGCCTATGCCGGCGCGCTTGCCCAGGCCGGCTTCACCCTGCGTCACGAGAGGAACCGGCGCGACTTTGCCCGTGACTTCTTCCGCAAGCTGAGCGAGCGCACGAAAGCCGCCGGCGGACCGCCACAGCTCGGTCTCCATCTGCTGATGAAGGCGGACTTCCGCGAGAAGATCGCGGACTACGTCCTCGGGCTCGACGATGCCGTCGTGGCGCCGGTGGAGATGATTGCCATCGCCGATCGGCGCAGCTGACCCTGATGAGCGAAGAAAAGGGGCGGGCCGAAGCCCGCCCCTGATGCAGCATCCGGGGATGCTCAGAGCTTTATGCGGTAGTTGTCGAAGCCATCGGCGCCGGGGCCGGCGAACTCGATGCCCTTGACGTCGGCGAGATGGTCCTTGGCCTTGGGGCCCGACGGGAAGATGACCGAGGCACCGGCAACCGGCGCCAGCGACCAGTTCCCGTCCGCCTTGGGGTCGATGGTGCCCTTCTCGACGATGTAGCGCACGATCACGTCGCGGTTGGTGTCCGGCGCGACGAAGACGATGACCTTGTCATTGATGTCGGGAAAGTTGCCGCCGCCGCCGGCGCGGTAGTTGTTGGTGGCGACGATGAACTTCTGCTTAGGGTCGATCGGCTTGCCGTCGAAGGCGAGGTCGACGATGCGGCTGGCGCCGGCATTGATGACGTTGCCCTTGGCGTCGTATTTCGGCGGCTGCGAGACGTCGATCTTGTAGGTGACGCCGTCGATGACGTCGAAATTGTAGCTCGGGAAATCGAGGTTGATCAGCGGCTGGTCGGCGACGCCGGGCTTCACCTGGTTGAACATGCCGGCCGACATCTCCAGCCATTCCTTGACCTGAGCGCCGTTGATTTCGACCGCCCGCACGGTGTTCGGATAGAGGTAGAGGTCCGACACGTTCTTGATGGCGACCGGCCCGACCGGCACGTCGGTATAGTAGTCCGGTCCGCTGCGCCCGCCGGCCTTGAACGGCGCCGCGGCGGAGAGGATCGGCAGGCCCTCCCACTTGGTGCCCTTCATCATCTGGGCGATGTACCAGGTCTGCGCGATGCTCACGATCTGCACCGACGGATCGTCGGCGACCAGGGCGAAGTAGCTGTAGAGCGGCGCCGCGGTCTTGCCGACCGGGCGGCGGACATAGGCGAGCGTCGCCTCGTGGTCGTCCTTGAGCGCATCGTCGATCTTCTGGAAGTCGGCGACCGTCGGCACGATCTTGTTGTCCTTGCGCTCGTAGATCGGCCGCGCCTCGGACGTGGCCGAGACCACCTTCCACGTGTTGCCGTCGCGCTCGAGCAGGAGGTCGATGAGGCCCATGTGCGAGCCCCAGAAGCCGCCCATGACCGCCGGCTTGCCCTTGAGCGTGCCGGCCGTGTTGTCGACGCCCTCGAGGTTGTCGAAGGACTTGCCGCCGGGGAAGACTAGAGCAGATTCGACTTACTCGGGGTCATAGCCTGAGGCCTGGAAGTAGTTTCGGCATTCGGCTGGGGAGAACTGGTTGAGGCAGTCAGCGATGACGGCCCACAGGTCGTCGATGGTTCGGGCAGCAGCCTTGCGCAGAAGCGCCTTGAGCTTGGCGAAGGCCATCTCGATAGGGTTGAAGTCGGGCGAATAGGGCGGCAGCAGGAGAAGGCGGGCGCCGACCTTCTCGATCGCCTTGCGGACGCCGGCGACCTTATGGGCGGGCAGGTTGTCCATGACGACGATGTCGCCGGGTGCGAGTTCTGGCGCGAGGACCTGCTCGACGTAAGCGAAGAAGGCGGGTCCGTTCATGGCACCATCGAGCACCATTGGCGCCGTCATACCGGCCAGGCGCAGCCCGGCAGTGAAGGTGGTGGTCTTCCAATGACCGTGCGGGATCGGGGCGCGGCAGCGCTCGCCCCGCTTTGCCCGGCCGCGCAAGCGCGCCATCTTGGTCGAGGCCGAGGTCTCGTCGATGAAGATCAGCTTCTCGGGGTCGAGGTCGAGCTGGCCGTCAAACCAGGCCTCCCGGCGAGCCTTCACGTCCGGCCGCTGCTGCTCGCTGGCATGCGCCGTCTTTTTTTGTACGTGATGCCGCGCTTGGCGAGGAACATCCACACCGTCGACGGCACCACCCGCACGCCGTGTTCCCGCGCCAGCCGCTCGCCGATCTCGGCCAGCGTGATGTCCGGGGTCGCCTCGACCAGGTCGAGGATGAACCCCGCGTGCGGATCAAGCTTCGAGCGCGATGGCTGGCCCTGCTTGCGGGCCACCGTCTCACCGGTCTCCCGATAGCGCCGATACCAGGCCCCCGCCGTCGATATCCCGATCCTGAACCGCCGCGCCGCCTCCCGCGTCGAAATCCCGTCCCAGATCGCCCCGATCACCCGGCCGCGAAGGTCTTCGCTCAGACTGCGCGTCATCATCATCTCCCTGCAAATCACCGCAGGAGAGTGAATCAGACAATGCCCCGAACCGGAATCCCTTCCGACTCTGCGTTCAGTGAAAGTGCTCTAGGTGCTGGTGGCCGGTGAAGATGGCGTCGAGACCGGGAACGTCGCCGAGGAACAGGGCGGCGTTCTCCATCAGGTCGGTCTTGTTGGCGTCGATGCCGGTATGGGCGAGCGCGATGACGATGTCGGCGCCGGCTTCCTTGATCTCCGGCACCCACGCCTTGCCCGCCTCGACGATGTCGCGGGTCATGACGTTGCCGACCAGGTTCTTCGAATCCCAGATCATGATCTGCGGCGGCACGAAGCCGATGATGCCGATCTTGATGGGATAGTCCTTGCCGTCGCCGTCCTTCAGCGTCTTGTCGAGGATGATGTACGGCTTGGCGTAGAGGGTGTCCTTGCGCGGATCGGAGGCGAGCGTCGTGCCGCGGACGAGGTTGGCGCAGACGAACGGGAAGTTGGCCCCGGCGATCACCTTGTCGAAGAAGGAGAGGCCGTAGTTGAACTCGTGGTTGCCGAAGGTCGAGCACTCGTAGCCGAGCAGGTTCATGCCCTTCATGATCGGGTGGACGTCGCCGTCCTTCATGCCCTTCTCATAGGCGATGTAGTCACCCATCGGGCTGCCCTGGAGGAGGTCGCCGTTGTCGATCAGCATCGCGTTGGTGGCTTCGTCGCGGATCGACTGGATGATGGTGGCGGTGCGCGCCAGGCCCATCGTGTCGTTGGGCTTGTCGGCGTAGTAGTCGTAGGGCAGCAGGTTCACATGGATGTCGGTGGTCTCCATGATCCTGAGGTGGGCCTGGCCGGCGGCGGCAAGCACCGAATAGGGGTGCATCATCACCAGCGCGCCGAAGGCGCTCGACCCGAGCAGGAACCGGCGGCGGTTGATTTCCAGTCGTCGTGTGGTGGACATCAAAGGAGCCTCCTCATTATGAAAACGGCCGCCGCGGCCCGCGCACGGAGCCGGGGCGGCACCCCTGTCATCACTGCGCACCAGTCTTTAGCCGGCTCAAGGCCGAGTCAACCGGCGCATGAGCGTTCCTCGCACCTTTCGGTGACGCCGTCGTGACGGGGTGGCGCTGGAAACTGGCCGCCGGCGCGCTATCACCTCAAGGGGGAGGGGCGAAACCGGACGGCGCCGGCCTGCCGGCGCGGCCGTCCACCCCCGACCATCAGCAGGGGACTGCCCATGGGCGACAACGACACCCTGACCAAGCCGCAAGGTGAAGCCGAAGACCAAGGTCGAGCGGCCGCGCCTGCACAAGGTCATCCTGGTCAACGACGACTACACGCCGCGCGAGTTCGTCGTCACCGTGCTGAAGGCGGTGTTCCGCATCAGCGAGGACCAGGCCTATCGCGTGATGATCACCGCCCACCGCAAGGGCGTGTGCGTCGTCGCCGTCTACACCCAGGACATCGCCGAGACCAAGGCGACGGAAGCCACCGAACTGGGAAAGAGCGCCGGCTACCCGCTCCAGTTCACCACCGAGCCGGAAGAATAGGACGCTGCCGCACGCCGCGGCCGCGTCTTCACACGGCCGTCGCCACCCACGTCCGGCTGAGAAATGGCGGCTTTTCCACAGTTTGGCGGGCCTGCATATCCTCAACTTATCGAATTGGTAAGGGATTGCGCCCAGGTTGCGAGCGACTGAGGTTGGAAGGTACGCAAAGTCCTCTTAAGCGTAAAGGAGACATCGCATGCGCGAATGGCTCCGCGACCTACCGGAGCGCGCCCTCGGTTCATTTGTTGCACCGTCCCGTCGTCCAAAGATTCTGGCGATTCTTGTGGTCGTGCTGAGCCTGCTGGGGAGTGCTTGGTTCGTGTACTCCACCGGGGGCGTAAAATACGCCACGTTGCATATCTTGTACTTGCCGATCATTTTCGCCGCGCTGGTATTTGGGGCGCCGGGCGGCATCCTGGCGGGCGCCTGTGCCGGCTTGCTGATCGGCCCCTTCATGCCGCTCGATACGCTCACCGGTGAATCCCAGAATCTTGCGAACTGGCTCTACCGCACCGCCTTCTTCTGTCTGATTGGCGGCTTCGTCGGCATCGGCGTCGGCATTCTGCGCAAACAGTTGTCGATCCTCGATTGGCTGAATGAGCATGACGCCCGCACCGGATTGCTCGATCGCACGGGCCTGCTGAACGCACTCCAGCGACTGATCCAACAGGAAGGGGACAAATCCCAGCCCTTCCTGGTTGTGATGCAGCTGAACAATTTCCTCGACATCCAGAACACCTTCGGTTCGGCATTTGCCGAAGAACTGCTCAAGCAGGTTTGCGCCCGCGGGCGGTCTCTGCTTCCGCTTGACGTGCCCATGGCAGTCATACAGCCGGACCGCCTCGCCGCCGCCCTCGGCAGCAGCACTGAGGCACAACAGCTGCTCACCGACATAGAAGCGCACGTGCGCTCTCCATACATGATCGACGGCGTGCCGGTTCACGTTGATTTCGCGATTGGTGCGGCGGAATTCGCAACGCATGCGCGAACGCCGGAGGAACTCCTGCAAAAGGCCAGCATCGCGATGCACACGGCCGCCACCCGCATGCGCCCCTTCTACCTTTACGAGAGCGCGACCGACCGCACCAGCCGCGACAACCTCATTCTGCTTGGAAAAATTCCGGCCGCGCTCGCCAACGACGAATTCGTCATCTGGCATCAGGCAAAGATGTCGCTGGCAACCGGCCAGGTCACCGGCACCGAGGCGCTGCTGCGCTGGCAGCTTCCCGGCCGCGGTCTCGTCATGCCCTGCGATTTCATTGCCCAGGCGGAGAAATCCGTCCTCATCAACAACCTGACGCAGTGGGTCATCAAAGCGGCGCTGGCGGACGTGGCGGCGTGGAAAGCACGCGGGCACGCCTTGGGCGTTGCGATGAACCTGTCGGTACGCAATCTGCACGATCGAACGTTGCTCGAGACGCTCGACGAGACGGTGTCACGGCACGCCATCGATCCGCGATCGGTCGAGCTCGAGATTACCGAAAGTGCGGTCATGGACGACTTCGACTACTGCGCGCAACTCGTCTCGCGGCTGCGCGAACGAGGATACCGCGTGGCAATCGACGACTTCGGCACTGGGCATTCCTCGCTCGCCTATCTCAAGAATCTGCCGGTCAGCGCCATCAAGATCGACCAGAGCTTCGTGAAGCGGCTCACCCGCGACGTCAACGATCAGAAGATCGTGCAGACCATCCTCGGACTGGCAAAGGCGCTCGACCTGGAGACCGTCGCCGAAGGGATCGAGGACGCCGGGGCGCTGGCGCTGCTGCGCGACTGGGGATGCACCTTCGGGCAGGGGTTCTTCATTCATCGACCAGCCCCGAGCGCCGACTTCCTGACGTGGCTGGAGGGCCAAAGGCCCCGGATGACCGCCTGAACCGGCGCCTCGGCTCAGCGGACCGTCGCCCGCCAACATCGCCTCGAAGGCGCGGCTCGCCTTGGTGCGGTAGCGCTCCTTGTGGCGGAGCAGCCGGAACGAACGCTCAGGAATCGCGAAGGGGACCTGCACCAGCCGCCCGGCGGCAAGGTAGGTCGCCACCACCAGCTCCGAGACGGCCGTGGCGCCGCCGCCGAGTTCGACCGCCGAGCGCACCGCCTCGTTGGAGGGGAGCTCCAGCGCGACGACGAGGTCGGTGGGGTCGATGCCGATGCGCTTGAGCGCCGTCTCGAAGGCCGCGCGCGTGCCTGAGCCCGGCTCGCGCAGCACCCACGGCCGGGCGAGGATCTGGTCCGCCGGCAGGTCCCCGCGCCCGGCCCAGGGATGGTCCGGCGCCACCACCACGATGACGCGGTCGCGGTCGACGGTGACCGCCGACAGAGCCGGCGCGTCGATCTCGCCCTCCACCAGCCCGAGATCGGCGCCGCCGTCGACGACCGCCTTGGCGACCGTCTCGGTGTTGCCGATCGACAGGCGCACGTCGATGCCGGGATGGGCGACATGGAAGCGCACGGCGCGCGCCGGCAGCCAGTAGCTGGCGATCGTCTGGCTGGCCGCAACGGTGAGCGAGCCGCGGCTGAGGCCGCCGAGCTCCGACAGCACCAGTTCGGCCGCCTCGGCCCGCTTCAGCGTCGCCTGGGCCTCGGGCAGGAAGATGCGGCCCGCCTCGGTGAGCTCGATGCGCCGGCCGACCCGGTGGAAGAGGGCGGCGCCGTAGCGGCTTTCGAGCACGCGGATGGCAGAACTGACCGCCGAGGGCGTCAGGTTGAGCGCCGCGGCGGCCCGGGTGAGGTGCTCGCGTTCGGCGACCGCGATGAAGATGCGGAGCTGGTCGAGGGTCATGGCCAATCATTCGATCTGATTGAATGAAACATACCATTCTTTGCAATGGATTGAACAGACGGACTGGACGATCCTGCGGCTCCCTTCACTCGGAGCTGTCCATGCCCGACACGCGATTGGCCGCGCGCATCCTGCCTTTGTTGCCCGGCACGGGCCTCAGCATCGTCGTCACCCTGGCGGCCGTCGGCCTCCAGGCGGTCGAAGCCCGCCTGTTCGGCCGCGCCTGGCTGGAGAGCCTGGTTCTGGCCATCCTCATCGGAACGGCGGTGCGCACGCTGCTGCGGCCGGACGACCGCTTCAGCCTCGGCATCCGCTTCAGCGCCAAGACGCTGCTCGAGATCGCCGTGGTCCTGCTCGGCGCTTCGGTGAGCGCACGCGCGGTGATGGCCGCCGGTCCCATGCTGCTTGCCGGCATCGTCGGCGTGGTCGTCGTCGCCATCACGGCGAGCTACGGCATCGGCCGGGCGCTGGGGCTGGAGCACAAGCTGGCGACGCTGGTCGCCTGCGGCAATTCCATCTGCGGCAACTCGGCGATCGTGGCCGCCGCGCCGGTCATCGGCGCCACCGCGGGCGACATCGCTGCCTCGATCGCCTTCACCGCGGTTCTGGGCGTCGTGGTCGTCCTGCTGCTGCCGATGCTGGTGCCGCTGTTGCATCTCTCCGACACCCAGTACGGCGTGCTCGCCGGCCTCACCGTCTATGCGGTGCCGCAGGTGATCGCCGCGACGGCGCCGGTGGCAACCTTGAGCGTCCATGTCGGCACGCTGGTCAAGCTCGTCCGCGTGCTCATGCTGGGGCCGGTGGTGATCGTTCTGTCGCTCGGGCGAAAAGACGCGGAGGGGCGCCGACCGAGCCTCAACCAGATGGTGCCGTTCTTCGTCGTCGGCTTCCTGGCTCTGATGATGCTGCGCTCGGCCGGTGCGATCCCTGAGGTCGTGCTCGGGCCGACCGCAACCATTGCGACCTGGCTCACCATCATCTCCATGGCCGCACTTGGCCTCGGCGTCGACGTGCGCAGCGTCGCCCGCGCCGGCGGGCGGGTAACCGCGGCGGTGGTGCTGTCGCTCTTGGTACTGGGCACGATCAGCCTGACGCTGATCTGGTCGCTGCACCTGGCGTAGCGGCGGGGAGCCCCGGGTCCGCCATCGCCCGCCGTGCTATGATAATAACGGTCGGGATGCCGATGAAACGGTGGATCACTCTTGCCGTCGTCTTGCTCGGCCTGCTGGTCACGGCGGTCGGGGCTGTCGGCTGGTATTTCTAGGGCGAGATCGGGAACGGCGTGCTGGTTCCCGACCGTGCGCCGGTCATGCCCGACCTCGTGGTCGGTACGGTCACCGCCGACACGGTCACGCTCGACGTCACCGACAAGACGGATATTGCTCACGGCGACTGGAAGATGCCCGGCCTGTGGGGCGTCGAATGGGACGGCGGCTTCGCGCAGGTGAACCGGATCGTCTCGCTCGCAGCCGATCGCGTGGCGCGCACCTACGCGCCGATCCGCGGCGTCCTTGCCGTCGGCGACAAGGTCCACCTCGCGGCCGATGCCTTCGAGGGTGATCCGCTGACCGCGCGCCATATTCCGTTCCAGGACGTGACCTTCCCCGCCGAGCTCGGCCCGCTCGGCGCGTGGAAGATCAACGGGCCGCGCAAGACCTGGGCGATCTTCACGCATGGCAAGGGCGCCGGCCCCGGTGAGGCCCTGCGCACGCTGCCGATCTACGTCGCCGCCAGGATGCCGGCACTCGTCATCCACTATCGCAACGACGTCGGCTACGCCCCTTCGCGGGACGGGCTCTACGGCTATGGCGAAAGCGAATGGCGCGACCGCGATGCGGCCGTGCGCTACGCGCTGGCGAAGGGCGCCAAGGACGTCGGGCTGGTCGGCTTCAGCATGGGCGGCGCGATCACCACCAGCTTCCTGCTGCACTCCGACCTCGCCGGGAAGGTGAGGGGCGCGGTGCTCGATGCGCCGGCCCTCGATATTGCCGACACCATCGCCTTCGCCGCGGAGGAGCGCCATCTGCCCCCGTGGATGACGTGGATCGGCGTGACCGCGGCCGGCCTCCGCTATCACGTCGATTGGGCCAGGCGCGACTACCTGAGCCGCAGCAGCGAACTGAAGGTGCCGATCCTGCTTTTCCATGGAGAGGCCGACCGGCTGGTCAGCATCCGCACCAGCCGGAAGCTCGCGGCCGACCGGCCGGACATCGTCACCTTCGTAGAGGTGCCGGACGCGACCCACGTGCGCGCCTGGAACGTCGCTCCGGCGACCTATGAGAAGGCGGTGACCGGTTTCCTCAACCGGGTGCTCGGCTGAGGCGGCGGACGGCCGTCGGCGTAGGGCCTATTCCCCCGCCAGCTTCAGCGGCACCTTGGTGAGCTTCAGCGGCACCGTCGTCTCGCCGTCCTTGGCGCGCAGCGTCTCTTCGTTGGTGAACATGTAGCTGCGCGTCAGCGGCAGGGCCAGCTGGTTCCTGGTGAGCTGGATCTGGAAGTTCATCATCAGGCCGACCTCGAAAGCGGCTTCGGAGGCGGCCAGGTAGAACTCCCAGATGCGGCAGAAGCGCTCGTCGTACATTCCCGCCACTTCCTCGCGGCGGGCGAGGAAGCGCTCGCGCCAGGCCCTCAGCGTCTTGGCGTAGTGCAGCCTGAGGATCTCCATGTCGGTGATGTGGAGCTGCGCCTTCTCCACCGCCGGGATGACCTCGGAGATGGCCGGGATATAGCCGCCGGGGAAGATGTAGCGCTGGATCCACGCGCTGGTGTCGCCCGGCCCGTCGGTGCGGCCGATGGAGTGCAGCACCATGGCGCCGTCGTCGGCGAGCAACTCGCGGCAGGCGTTGAAGAAGGCGCGGTAGTAGCCGACGCCGACATGCTCGAACATGCCGACCGAGACGATGCGGTCGAACGGCCCCTCGACCTTGCGGTAGTCCTGCAAGAGGAACTTGGCCTTGTCCTTGAGGCCGATCTCCTCGGCGCGGCGGTTGGACACCGCGTACTGCTCGTCGGACAGGGTGACGCCGACGACCTCGACGTCGCAATGCTGAGCCAGGTAGAGGCCGAGGCCGCCCCAGCCCGAGCCGATGTCGAGGACGCGCTGGCCCGGCTTGAGGTCGAGCTTGGCGGCGAGGTGGCGCTTCTTGGCGTGCTGCGCCTCGTCGAGGCTGGTGACGCCGTCTTCCCAGTAGGCGCAGGAATATTGCAGGTCGGCGTCGAGGAAGAGCGAGTAGAGCCTGCCGTCGAGGTCGTAGTGGGAATGGATGTTCTGCTTGGCCCGGCGCGGCGAGTTGATCTGGTGGAAGCGGCGCGTGGCCAGCCGCCAGCCGGTGATGGCGATCATCTGCCACGGCGGCAGCGCGTTCCTGGCATTGAAGAAGAGCAGCATCAGGAAGTCGAAGATCGACCCCTGCTCGACGATCAGGCGGCCATCGGCGAACTCCTCGCCGAGCTTGAGGTCGGGGTCGCGGATGATCGCGGCTTCGGCCTCGGCGGTGGTGAGGCGCACGCGCACGGTCTCGGGCCGCCCGTCGCCGAAGGCAAACGTCTTGCCCTCGGCATCGACGATCTCCAGCGATCCCTTGCGGATGGCCTTGGTTAGATATGACTTCAACGTGGAGTTCATTGGCAATCGCCCAGGCCGTCGCAATCCTTCCCCATGCGTGGCCACCTCCGCCGGCGGCCCGCGACGCCGGCGGATGATAAGCCCTATTTGGGTTTGGTCTCAACCCATTGGCATGCTGTCAGGATTCTGCGGCTTCCGGGGCCTCGGCGGCCTCGTCGCCGTCTTCCGCGGCGGCCTCTGCACTCTCTGCCGCCGCCGCTGCCGCTTCTTCCTCGGCCTCGCCGGCGCCCGCCAGCGTGACGTCCTCGCCGCGCGCCTGACGCGCCGCCTCGTCCTCGCTGCGCGCCACATTGGCGACGATGTGGGCCTCGACCTCCGGGTGGAGCACGATGCGCACCTTGTGCATGCCGATGGTCTTGATCGGCTGGTTGAGGGCGATCTGGCTGCGGCTCACGCTGAAGCCGCCGGCGTCCATCGCCTCGACGAGGTCGCGCGTGGTGACCGAGCCGTAGAGCTGGCCGGTCTCGCCCGCCTGGCGGACGAGGACGAAGGACTGGCCGGCGAGCTTGGTGGCGATCGCCTCCGCTTCCTGGCGGCGCTCCAGGTCGCGCGCCTCGAACTGCACGCGCTGCGATTCGAAGCGCTTGCGGTTGTCGTCGTTGGCGCGCAGCGCCTTGCCCTGCGGCAGCAGGAAGTTGCGGGCATAGCCGTCGCGCACGCGCACGACGTCGCCCATCTGGCCGAGCCGGGCGATGCGTTCAAGCAGGATGAGTTCCATGACAGTTCACTCCGTTCGAGACGTTGAGGATCATTGTGGGGGCACGCCCTTGAAGCGGCGGGCGCGCAGGTGGAAGACGACCTCGGCCACCGCCAGCAGGACGAACAGGATGAGCGGCAGGCCGGAGAAGACGATCAGTGCATAGACGACGACGAGAAGGGCGGTGCGGCCGCTGAAGCCCGCGGTGAGGGCGTGCATGACGGCAAGACCGGTGAGCGCCGCCGCCCCGGCAAGAGCGCCGGTGAAGACCCGCGCGACCTCGCCGGCGGCGCCGGGCAGGAAGGCAAGCAGGGTGACGCCGGCAAGCGCGACCAGCGCCTGGGCGGGCAGCTCCACGCCCCACAGCTTCTGGTGCGGCCGCTGCAGGCGGCCCGAGGCGCGCGCCACGAATGCCGCCAGCCACAGGTCGAAGGTGAGCATGAAGACCAGGATGGCGGTGATCGAGAAGGGCATGATGGCGAGATAGAAATCGACGAACGGCGTCACTTCGGCGGCGGTCGGCGGCGTCCCCGACGCCTGCATGGCGGAGAACAGGTCGACCAGCGCCTGGGTGACCTCGGGGGTCATGGTGTTGCGGTCGAAGCCGATGAGGAAGCCGACGAGCACGACGCCGATGCCGACGGCACCGGCGAGATGCACCAGCATGCGGCCGAGCGGATACCACTCGCGGGAAGTGTCAGGCCCGGCGGGCGGGCGCGACAGCAAAGCGAGCCGTGCCACCCAGAAGACCGGTGCGGCGAACAGGAGAAGAAACGACAGGGCACCCATCGTCGACAGTACGGCGAAGATGGTGAGCGTGCCGGCGATGACCGCCGTGGCGCCGGCCATGGTGCCCCAGCCGAGGCCGGCGAGCCCAATGGGCAATCCGGTGAGGATGAACAGCGGGAAGGCAAGCGCGGTGCCGCCGACCGGCGCCAGGAACATCAGCGCCGCGGCTATGCCCGCTGCAATGCCAACCAGGATCACCTGCATCATCGCTGTCCCGCCTTTCGAGCGGTTAGGGGAGGGTCGCGGAGCCCATGCTCCGGCCGTACCCCAACTGAAACGGTGAATTGTGAATGGTGAAATGGTGAATGGTTTCTACGCGTACCATTCACCATTCACTATTCGCCATTCACACCGTCACTTGATCACATACGGCAGCAGGCCGAGGAAGCGGGCGCGCTTGATCGCCCGCGCCAGCTCGCGCTGCTTGGGCGCCGAAACGGCCGTGATGCGCGACGGCACGATCTTGCCGCGCTCGGAGATGTAGCGCTGCAGGAGGCGCACGTCCTTGTAGTCGATCTTGGGCGCGTTGGCGCCGGAGAACGGGCAGGTCTTGCGACGGCGGAAGAAGGGCCGGCGCGTCGGCAGCTGGCTGATGTCGACCATCACGCGTCTCCCCCTTCGCTGTTGCCCTCGGTCTCGTCGCGGCGCGGGCGCTCACGCGGCGGACGGTCGCCGAAGTCGCGGCGCGGTCCACGGTCGCGATCGCCGAAGCGGCCGCCGCGATCACCACGGTCGCCGCGATCGTCGCGGTCGCGCTTCTGCATCATCGCCGAGAGGCCTTCCTCAAGCGCCTCGACCTTGATGGTCATGGCGCGGATGACATCCTCGTTCAGCCGCTCCTGGCGTTCCATCTCGGCAATCGCCGCGGCCGGCGCGTCGATGTTCATCAGGACAAAGTGCGCCTTGCGGTTCTTGCGGATGCGGTAAGCGAGGGACTTGAGCCCCCAGGGTTCGATCTTGGCGACGCTGCCGCCGCCCTGTTCGATGACGCCCTTGAACTGCTCGACAAGCGTATCGACTTGCGGGCCGGAGATGTCTTGCCGCGCCAAAAAGATATGTTCGTATAAGGCCATGGATGCCTTTCCTCATGTTGACCGGCGCTAAGCCTCGTCGAAGCCTTCTGATGGAAAGGCTCGATGACACTTCGAGAGCAGGAGCACGGGAAGACGGATCGCTTCCGATCCTGCGGCTGTGCCGCCTTCCGTTCAGCCCCCGGCCGGGGTCCGTCTGGACCGCGCGGTTATACGGAAATGCTAGGCATTTGCAAGCGAATTGGACTAGAGGAATTCGCACGGGCGACCTCCGGGAACCAAAGCTTCATGTGCAGCGAATGCGAAGGTTTGAGCCGGCGGGCCATGCTTGCCGGCCTGCTGGCGGGTGCCGGGACGCTCGCCGCCGGCCCGGCGCTGGCCGCCTGCTGGACGCCCGAACAACTGGCGGCCGTGCCCGGCGAGGCACTTGCGCCGCCGCCCCACGGCCGCCGACGCCTTCGTCAAGCCAGCCCCAGCGGCGGCGCTGGCGCCGGTGAGCGCGGCGCTCGCCGGCATCCTCCGCCGGGTCGACCTGCCGCCGGGCGACAAGGCGGTGGCGCTCACCTTCGACCTCTGCCAGACGGTGAGCCCGATCGCCGGCTATGACGGCGCCGTCGTCGATACGCTGCGCCAAGAGAACGTGGCCGCGACCTTCTTCGCCGCCGGGCGCTGGCTGCTCACCCACAAAGAGCGGGCCGCGGAACTTGCCGGCGACCGGCGCTTCCTCATCGGCAATCACAGCTTCGACCATCCCGACCTGCACGCCGCTTCGGCCGGGCGCATCAAGGACGAGATCCTGCTGACCGAGGCGGCGCTGGCCGCCACCCGCGAGGCGGCCGCCACCGCCTGTCCGGCGAGCGCGGCGGCGGCGCCCATGCGGCTCTTCCGCTTCCCCTACGGCTCCTGCGCGCCGGCCGGCGTCGCCGCGGTCAACGCCATCGGCTCGGTGGTCATCCAGTGGGACACGGTCTCCGGTGACCCGGACGGCACCAGCGCCAAGGCGATCATCCGCAACGTCTTCGCCACCGTGAAGCCCGGCTCGATCGTGGTCATGCACGCCAATGGCCGCGGCACCCACACGGCAGAAGCGCTGCGTACGATCATCCCCAAGCTGAAGGCCGAGGGCTACCGCTTCCTGACCGTCGCCGACCTGATCAAAGCCGGCAGGCCGGTCGCCGCCGATGCCTGCTACATCACCCGGCCCGGCGACACGGCCCGCTACGACGCCAAGCTGGTGCATAGCGCCAGCGCACCAACGCGCGGCCGCGAAGAAGCTGTAGGGTAAGTCGACCTCCAGCGACCAGGTCAGACTCCTTCGCCCTCTCCCTGGAGGGGAGAGGGCGGTTCGCCTTGGCGAACTGCAAGTGAGCTTAGGCGAACCGGGTGAGGGTGGCAGCGGCGAGGGAAGGCACGACGCTGATGGCGCGCGCTGCGTGCGCGGGAACTCGGCCTTGCCTGCGCCGGCGCGGCCGGCTCCATCATCGCTTTGCCGTCACTGCGGCGGTGCGCACCCCTCACCCTGTTTCTCCAGGCTCGCCATCCTCGCTTCCCTGTCGCGCCATCGAGGGGGCTCGCCAAGAGAAACAGCCCTCTCCCACAGGGGGAGGTGGGGAAGGATAGACAGGTCGCTGAACCTACCGCGATGCCGTGGTGGGGCAGGCGGCAGTGAAGCGATTGTAGATGTCGGCGCCGGCCTTCGCGTTGAAAGACGCCTCGACGACGCCGGAGAGGTCCGACGTCACCCGCAGGCGCAGCCGGTCCGCGTAGCGCGCATCGGAAAGGAACTGGCGGATGCCATCGATGTCGGTCGCCTGCTGGTGGGCGCGGTTGACGTAGCGCGCCTTGATGCTGCGCCCTGGCTGCCCGGCGAAACGGTATTCCACCGTCAGGTGCGCCTTGCCGGCCACCTTGATGCTCCAGTCGAAATCCATGACGGGCTTGCCGTCGGTGCAGGTGAGGGCGACGTACACGTCGCCTGTCCCGAGCGGGACGTCCGCGATTTCGACTGTGACCAGATAAGCGCGAGCGACCTTCTCGGCGGTGATGTGGTCGACGCCTTCCATCCATTTCCAGCGCGAGGCCGTCCATGCCTCTAGCGAGGCAGCGTCTGCCTGCCCGGCCACCATGGCGACGACCACGGTCAGCCCTGCCAGAACGGTCCGGATACGCCCCATTGTCCGGCTCCTGAATGGGGCAAAATCCTAGCATTCGCCCGCCCGTCTTGACAGCCTCGGCTGGGCGCGCTCAAACCCGCGCCCAACGGCGGAGACTCGCCGAAATGGAGAGGGGCGGCGCGAGGCAGATGACGGTCGCATTCACGTTTCCCGGGCAGGGCAGCCAGGTGGTCGGCATGGGCAAGGCGCTGGCCGACGCCGAATTCGAGGCCCGCGCCGTCTTCGAGGCGGTGGACGAGGCCCTTGGCGAGAAGCTGTCCAAAATCATCTGGGAAGGGCCGATCGAGACCCTGACGCTCACCGAGAATGCCCAGCCGGCGCTGATGGCGGTGAGCCTGGCGGCGCTCCGCGTGCTGGAGGCGCGCGGCGTCAGCGTCCGCAATGCCGCGGCTTACGTTGCCGGCCATTCGCTCGGCGAATATTCGGCGCTGGCCGCCGCCGGCGCGATCAGCGTTCCCGATGCCGCCAAGCTCCTGCGCGCCCGCGGGCGCGCCATGCAGGCGGCCGTGCCGGTGGGCACCGGCGCCATGGCGGCCCTGCTCGGCATGGAACTCGACGCCGCCAGGGAAGTCGCCGAACAGGCGGCCGACGGCGAGGTGTGCACCACCGCCAACGACAATGGCGGCGGCCAGGTGGTGATCTCCGGCGCCAAGGCCGCGGTCGAGCGGGCGATCGTGATCGCCCAGCAGAAGGGCGCCAAGCGCGCCATCCTCCTGCCGGTGAGCGCCCCGTTCCATTGCGCCCTGATGGCGCCGGCGGCCAAGGTGATGGAGGAGGCGCTCGCCGCGGTCGAGATCAGGACGCCGGTGGTGCCGGTCGTCGCCAATGTGCTTGCCCGCCCGATCAGCGATCCGCAGGAAATCCGCAGCCGGCTGGTCGAACAGGTGACCGGCATGGTGCGCTGGCGCGAGTTGGTCGCCTGGCTCGGCGGCGCCGGTGTCAATCTCTTCGTCGAGATCGGCGCCGGCAAGGTGCTCTCCGGCCTCGCCCGGCGTATCGTCGACGGCGCCGAGACGCTTGCGGTCGGCGCGCCGGGCGATATCGACGCCGCCGTCGCCAAGCTGGTGTGAGGAAAGGGCAGGGGTGATGTTCGAGCTGACAGGGAAGCGCGCCTTGGTGACCGGAGCCAGTGGTGCCATCGGTGGCGCCATCGCCCGCAACCTTCACAGGCAGGGCGCCACCGTCGGGCTGTCGGGCACGCGGCGCGAGGCGCTCGATGCGCTCGCCGCCGAACTCGGCGATCGCTGCGCGGTGCTGCCCTGCGATCTCGGCAATGCTGGTGAAGTGGAGCAGCTCGTGCCGCAGGCCGAGCAGGCGCTTGGCGGCGAGATCGACATCCTGGTCAACAATGCCGGCGTCACCCGCGACATGCTGTTCGCGCGCATGACCGACGAGGACTGGGACACGGTGCTCACCGTCAACCTGACGGCGGCCATGCGCCTGTCGCGGGCGGTGCTGCGCGGCATGATGCGCCGCCGTACCGGCCGCATCATCTCGATCACCTCGGTGGTCGGCGTCACCGGCAATGCCGGCCAGGGCAATTACGCCGCCTCCAAGGCGGGCCTCATCGGCATGACCAAGTCGCTGGCCGCCGAGATCGCCAGCCGCAACGTCACCGTCAACTGCGTGGCGCCCGGCTTCACCGCCTCGGCGATGACCGACGCGCTCAATGACAAGCAGAAGGAGATGATCCTTCAGCGGGTGCCGGCCAAGCGCCTCGGCACGCCTGACGAGATCGCCAGCGCCGTCGTCTATCTGGCTTCGGACGAGGCCAGCTACCTCACCGGTCAGACGTTGCACGTCAACGGCGGCATGGCCATGATATGAGCGGCACGGCAGTTTCAGCGCCGGCCGGCACGGAGGAGGAAACGGGGGCGGTTTCGTTGGCTGGCAAAGGTCCGCAAAGTGTGTTACGGGCCACCGGCCGGTGCCGGAAGCGCGGCGGTTTCCAACGCTTCTACCCGTTCCGTACACAAGGCAGTCGTCGATCCCTTGCCGGGCAAGGGGTCCATCGGATAGTGATTTTTGGGGCAATCGAGGTTCTGAAAAATGAGCGATGTCGCTGAACGGGTAAAGAAGATCGTCGTCGAGCACCTCGGCGTCGATGCGGAAAAAGTCACCGAGAACGCCAGCTTTATCGACGACCTGGGCGCCGACAGCCTGGATACCGTCGAACTGGTCATGGCCTTCGAGGAGGAATTCGGCGTCGAGATTCCGGACGACGCGGCCGAGACGATCCTGACGGTCGGTGACGCCGTCAGCTTCCTTGAAAAGAACACCGCCTGAACGGCGCCGCAGTCGGAGCAGTCGACCCGGTCGTCTTTCGGCCAGGGTCGTGATGTTCTCGTGAGACGGGTCGTCATCACCGGGCTGGGCATGGTGTCGCCGCTTGGTTGCGGCGTCGAAGTGTCGTGGGCGGCGATCCTCGCCGGCCAGAGCGGCATTGCCCGGATCGAAGGGTTCGAAATTGGCGATCTGTCTTGCCAGATCGCCGGTCAGTTGCCGCCCGGATCCAGGGCGGACGGCAAATACAATCCCGACGACTGGATGGAGCCGAAGGAAAGCCGCAAGGTCGATCCCTTCATCGTCTTCGCCATGGCCGCCGCCGAGCAGGCGCTCGATGACGCTGGCTGGCATCCGGCGACCTACGACGACCAGGTGGCGACCGGCGTGCTCATCGGCTCGGGCATCGGCGGTCTGCAGGGCATCGAGGAAACATCGATCACGCTGCGCGACCGTGGTCCGCGGCGTGTCAGCCCGTTCTTCATCCCCGGCCGCCTGATCAACCTCGCCTCCGGCCAGGTGTCGATCCGCCACGGCCTCAAGGGCCCCAACCATGCGGTGGTGACCGCCTGTTCCACCGGCGCCCACGCCATCGGCGACGCTGCCCGGCTGGTCGCGCTGGGCGATGCCGACGTGATGGTCGCCGGCGGCAGCGAATCACCGGTCTGCCGCATCGCCATTGCCGGCTTCGCCGCCGCCAAGGCGCTGTCGACCCACTTCAACGACCGGCCGACGGCGGCCTCGCGCCCCTATGACCGCGACCGCGACGGCTTCGTCATGGGCGAGGGGGCCGGCGTCGTCGTGGTCGAGGAGCGCGAGCATGCGCTGGCGCGCGGCGCCCGCATCTACGGCGAGGTCGTCGGCTACGGCCTGTCCGGCGACGCCTACCACATCACCTCGCCGGCGCCGGACGGCGATGGCGCCCGCCGCTGCATGGAGATGGCGCTCAAGCGGGCGGGCATTTCCGCCGGCGACCTCGACTACATCAACGCCCACGGCACCTCGACCCAGACCGGCGACGAGATCGAGCTGAAGGCGGTCGAGACCCTGGTGGGCAACGCCGCGGCGCGAATCAGCATGTCGTCGACCAAGTCGGCGACCGGGCACCTGCTCGGCGCGGCCGGCGCCATCGAGGCGATCTTCTCGCTGCTCGCCATCCGCGACGGCATCGCGCCGCCGACCCTCAACCTCGACAACCCGTCGGTCGAGACGGCGATCGACCTTACGCCGCACACCGCGCGCAAGCGCCAGATTGACACCGTGCTGTCCAATTCCTTCGGCTTTGGCGGAACCAACGCCTCGCTGGTCATGCGCCGCCACCCCTGATCGGCTGGGCGGGCTATCCCGCTTTTGCCACAATAGATGCTACAGTCGCCTTCCGGCCGGAAAAGCCGCAGGGCGCAACGAGAGCCGCAGTCGATGGTTGACTTGAGGAGAGAGCCGTACAACGACGACACCGAGGTGTTGTCGGCGCGGCTGGCATCCTCGCTCGGCCGCACGGCGCCGCGCAGCCCGACGGAGGCGCTGCAGCCCGAGCCGGTGCCGCCGCCGCCGCCACGTTCGCGCGCCGTCCGCCATCCCATGGTGGTGTTTCTCAACCTGGTCATCACCATCATCGTCGTCGGCGTTATCGCCATCGGCGGCGGCGTGTTCTTCGCCAAGGCACGCTTCGACAGCGCTACCAGCCTCGATTCGGCGCGCAGCTTCACCGTCACCCGCGGCGCCGGCGTTAACACCATCGCCGACGAACTGGTCAAGGACGGCATCATCGACACCAAGTGGCTGTTCGTCTTCGGCGTGTGGCTCAGCCACCAGACCTCCGACCTCAAGGCCGGCGAATACCTGATCCCCTCCCACGCCAGCATGCGCGACATCATGGACACCATGGTGACCGGCAAGGGCATCCTCTACTCGGTGACGATTCCGGAAGGGCTCACCAGCCAGCAGATCGTCGATCGCCTGAACGGCGACAGCGTGCTCACCGGCGAGGTCAAGCAGGTGCCGGCGGAAGGCAGCCTGCTGCCCGAGACCTACAAGTTCACCCGCGGCGACACGCGCCAGGACATCATCGACCGCATGCAGCGCGAGCGCGACCGCGTGCTCGCCGACGTGTGGACCCGGCGGGCGCCGGACCTGCCGATCAAGACGCCGGCGCAACTGGTGGCGCTCGCCTCGATCGTCGAGAAGGAGACGGCGCTTGCCGACGAGCGCAGCCGCGTCGCGGCGGTGTTCATCAACCGCCTCAAGCTCAACATGCGCCTGCAATCCGACCCGACGGTGATCTACGGCATGTTCGGCGGCGCCGGCAAACCATCCGACTTCACGCTCAGCCGCAAGGACCTCGAGACGCCGACGCCGTACAACACCTACGTCATCCCGGCGCTGCCGCCGGGGCCGATCGCCAATCCCGGCCGCGCCTCGCTGGAGGCGGTCGCCAACCCGTCGCGCACGCGCGACCTCTATTTCGTCGCCGACGGCTCCGGCGGCCACGCCTTCGCCGAGAGCTACGAGCAGCACCTGCGCAACGTCGCCCGCTGGCGCGACTTCAACGCCGCCAATGCCGCTGCCGCCGACGCGGCCGCAAGTGAGGCCGGAGCGGCGGCGGACGGGACCGCGGCCGGCAGCAATGGCGCCGCCGCGCCGCCGCTCGCTTTGTCGCCGACACCCAGGCCTGACCCCCCAGTAATCTCGTGAGCCGCCGCCCTTGAACCTGCCCTGGCAGGCGGTTCATATGCGTCTCAAGCGCCCGAGCGGCGCCGAACCGATTCTGGCTGGGACCGACGATGCCTCTTTGCAGCATGACGGGCTTCGCCCGCGTTGACGGGGCAGGGGAAGGCTTCCGCTGGACCTGGGAAGTGCGCAGCGTCAACGGCAAGGGCCTCGACATCCGCCTGCGCCTGCCGGCCGGCTTCGACCACGTCGAGCCGGTGGCGCGCGAGCGCATCGCCGCCGGCCTTGCCCGCGGCAACGTCCAGGCCGGCCTCGCCGCCCAGCACGAGGCGGGCACCACCCATGTGCGCGTCAACGAGGACGTGCTCGCCGAAGTGATCGCGGCCATCGAGCAGGTCAGCAAGCGGGTGACGGCGGCCCCGCCGACGCTCGACGGGATCCTCGCCATCCGCGGCGTCGTCGAGACGGTCGAGAGCGATCCCGACGAAGCCACCCGCACCGCGCTCGCCGGGCAGCTCATCGCCGATCTCGACAAGGCGGTGGCGGAGCTCATCGCCATGCGCGCGCGCGAAGGCGCGGCCATCGCCGCCGTCCTCTCCACGCGCCTCGACGAGCTGGAGCGTCTCACCCGCGCCGCCGAAGCCTCGCCGGCGCGGACGCCGGAAGCGATCCGCAGCCGCCTTGCCGAACAGGTCGCCGCCCTGATCGACGCGGCGCCGGCGCTCGACCCCGACCGTCTGCACCAGGAGGCGGTGCTGCTCGCCACGCGGGCGGACATCCGCGAGGAGATCGACCGCCTCTATGCCCATATCGCCGCCGCGCGCGAGCTCATCGCCGGCGGGGCGGCGGTCGGCCGCCGGCTCGATTTCCTGGCGCAGGAATTCAACCGCGAGGTCAACACGCTCTGCTCCAAGTCGAACGACCGGGCGCTCACCGCCATCGGCCTGGAGATGAAGGCGGTGGTCGACCAGCTGCGCGAGCAGGTGCAGAACGTGGAATGATGAGACAGCGCGAGCAGGTGCAGAAGGTCGAATGACCAGGCAGCGCGACATCGCCCGCCGGGGCATCATGCTGGTGGTCTCCTCGCCGTCGGGGGCGGGCAAGACGACGCTCACCCGCAACCTGCTCGAGCAGGAGGAGGGGGTGAGCCTGTCGGTGTCGGTGACCACGCGGCCGCGCCGCGCCAGCGAGATCGACGGCGTCCACTATCACTTCCTCACCCGGCGGCAGTTCGAGGTCATGCGCGATGCCGGCGACCTGCTCGAATGGGCGGAGGTCCACGGCAATCTCTACGGCACGCCGCGCGTGCCGGTGGAGGAGGCGCTGAAGGTCGGCCGCGACGTCCTCTTCGACATCGACTGGCAGGGCACGCTGCAGCTCTATGACAGCATGCGCGCCGACGTGGTCAGCGTCTTCGTGCTGCCGCCCTCGGCCAAGGAACTGAAGGCGCGGCTGGAGCGGCGGGCCGAGGACAGTGGCGCGGTGATCAGCCAGCGCCTGCACAATGCGGCGGCGGAAGTGCCCCACTGGACCGAATACGACTATGTCCTGGTCAACCGCGACCTCGACAAGAGCTTCCAGCGCCTGCGCTCGATCCTGACCGCCGAGCGGCTGAAGCGCGTCTATCGCCCCGACCTGGAGCGCTTCGTCAACAAGCTCCTCTCCGACCTCAAGAAGATGGACTAGGGACCGCAGGCGATTGATCCCGGGCGTCTGAGGAATCCCCAGGGGGAGGTCGGATTTCCCCGGTTTGCGCCAGCAAACCGGTCTTGGAAATCCTGGTGGGGGGGTGCACCGCCGCAGTGATGGCAAAGCGACGATGGAGCCGGCCGCGCCGGCGCGTGCGCGAGTCCGAGCTCCCGCGCACGCAGCGCGCGCCATCAACATCGTGCCTTCCCTCACCGCTGTCACCCTCACCGCGCGCACCTAATTCGCTGCGCTCACAAGGTGCGCGGCCCTCTCCCTTCCTGGGAGAGGGGGAGAGTCTGGCTCCGGAATATCGACTCAGCCGAGACGAAACGTCGCTGAGACGGCATTGGCGAGCGCGACGAAACCGGCGATGTCGATCTCCTCGGCCCGCCGCGTCTCGTCGATGCCGGCCTCTGCGAGCAGGCGCTGGGCGTCGAGGCCGAGCGTTTTCAGGCTCTGGCGCAGCATCTTGCGGCGCTGGCCGAAGCCCGCCGCCGTCACCCGTTCGAGAACCGCGGGGTCGCAGGCGAGCGGCTCGGCGCGCGGCGTCAGCCGCACCACCGACGAGGTGACCTTGGGCTGCGGCGTGAAGGCGCGCGGCGACACATCAAACAGGATCTCGGCTTGGGCGCGCCAGCCGGTGAGAACGCCGAGGCGGCCGTAGGTTTTCGAGCCCGGCGCGGCGACGATGCGCTCGGCCACCTCGCGCTGGAACATCAGCGTCATCGATTCGTACCACGGCGGCCACGGCTCGGTCTTGAGCCAGCCGACCAGCAGCGGCGTGGCGATGTTGTAGGGCAGGTTGGCGGCGATGCGGGCGGGCCGTCGCGCCAGCGTTGCCATGTCCACGGTGAGTGCGTCGGCGGCGACGATGGTCAGCCGGCCGGGATAGGCGGCGGCGATCTCCTCCAGCGCCGCGATGCAGCGCTGGTCGCGCTCGATGGCGACCACATGCGCCGCGTCTTCGGCCAGGAGCGCCCGGGTGAGCCCGCCCGGACCCGGCCCCACTTCAACGATGGTGACACCGGCAAGCGGCCCCGCGGCACGGGCAATGCGTGCGGTCAGGTTCAAGTCGAGCAGGAAATTCTGGCCGAGGCTCTTGCGGGCACCGATCTCGTGGCGGGCGATGACGTCGCGCAGCGGCGGCAGGTCGTCGATCATTCCGCGAGTTCGTTGCGCCTGAGCTCCGCCGCCATGCTGAGCGAGGCGGCGAGGCTCGACGGATCGGCGCGGCCACTGCCGGCGATGTCGAAGGCGGTGCCATGGTCGGGCGAGGTGCGCACGAAGGGGAGACCCAGGGTCACGTTGACGCCGTGGTCGAAGGCCAGCGTCTTGGCCGGGATCAGCGCCTGGTCGTGGTACATGCACAGCACCGCGTCGTAGGTCGCCCGCGCCGCCGGATGGAACAGCGTGTCGGCGGGGAGGGGCCCGCGCGCCGCGATGCCTTCGCCCTGCAGGATCGCCACCGCCGGGCGGACGATGCGCTCGTCCTCGTCGCCGATCGAGCCGCTCTCGCCGGCGTGCGGGTTGAGCCCGGCAACGGCCAGGCGCGGGTTCTGAACCGCGAAGCGGCGCTTGAGGGCATCGGCAACGATGCGGCCGGTGTCGACGATGAGGCGCTCGCTCAGCGTCGCCGCCACATCGCGCAGCGGGATGTGGATGGTGACCGGCACCGCCTTGAGCTCGGGGCTGGCGAGCATCATCACCGGCTTGCCCGGCTCGCCAGTCCACGCCGCCGACATGGCGCCGAGGAACTCGGTATGGCCAGGGTGGCTGAAGCCGGCGTCGTAGAGGACCTTCTTGCTGATCGGGTTGGTGACTACCGCCGCGGCGACGCCGGCGCGCACATCGCCGGCGGCACGGGCGATCGCTTCGATCACCGCCTGGGCGTTGGCCGGGTCGGGCTCACCGACGCGCGCCGACACCGGCGCCTCCAGTTGCACGACGGGCAGCGCCCGGTCGAAGCAGGCGGCGGCCGTGTCCGGGGTGACGATCTCGATCGGACAGTCGACGCCCAGCATGGCGGCGCGCTCGGCGAGCACGGTCCGGTCGGCCAGGCAGTAGAACGGCGGCAACCCCAGCTCGCGCCGCCTGAGCCACGCCGCAATCGTGATGTCCGGCCCGATGCCGGAGGGTTCCCCCATGGTGAGGGCAAGTGGCGGTAGCATCCCCTGTGCCCCTCCGACGGCCTGGAACCTCTAGCGGTATTCGATGATCGCGGCCTTGTGCAATTCGGCCAGGTAGTCCTTGCCGAGGTCCTTGGCCTGCTTGCCGTAGAGATCGTTGGTCACCGCGGCCCGCGCCGCCTCCTGGCTCTGCACCTGCTTGACCGAGCACACGGCAATCAGCTCGATGCCCTGTTCCATCTGGTAGGGCGAGGCCGTCTTGCCGGCCGGCGTCTTCTTGATGTCCTCGCCCTCGGGTCCGTTGAGCTGGGTGGCATCGCGCCGACCGATATCCTTGACCACGACGCCGCGCAGCTTCTGCGCCTGCGCCAGGCTGCTGTCGCAGCCCTGGAATTGCAGGCGGAATGCCTCGGCCTCGCGCCGCCGCTGGGCGTAGAGGGCGGGCGACGACCCCTGCGGCACGACGAAGACGATCTGCTGCAGAATGTATTCGTTGAGCATCATCTGGTTGAGGTCGCCCTTGGCGAGCATCGCGGTGGTGATGTCCTGCGACTTGATCTGCGCCTTGGACTGGGTGCGCCGCTGCACCAGAATCTGCCAGGTCAACTGGGCGCGCAGGCGCTGCTTCAGCGTCGCCGCGTCGATGCCGCGCGAGGCCAGCGCCTGGGTCAATTGGGCCGGCGACAGCTTGAGGTTCTGCGCGATCGAGCCAAAGGCGTTATTGACCTGGGCATCGGAGACGTTGATACCGCGCTTCTTCGCTTCGTACATCTCCAGCGTGTCGTCGATCAGCTCGTCGGTGGCGAGCTTGGTGCTGGTCTTGGTGCCGCCGAGCGCCATCAGCTTCTGCCGCTGCGAGATGTCGTAGTCGGTGACCGGAACCTCGTTGACCAGCACCGCGATCGAGCTGGCACTCTTGCTCAGCGTCGGGATGTCCGGCATCTGGGTGTTGCCGGTGACCGGCGGGCCGGTGACCTTGCTGCCGCCCGTATCGAAGAGACCGCCGATGCCGTCGCCGCTGCACGCGGCAAGGCCCACCGCAAGCCCGGCAACCGCCAGACGACGCAACAAAGGCCCTTGGGCAAGGTTCAACGGCATTCCTCGGCAAGCGGCGCCGGCATTGGGCGGCGACGAACGGCGGGACGGCAAAACATCAAGCGATGTCCACCGGGTACGATGTCGCCGCATCATTGCGCCAAATCTGGCAAAAACAAGGGTGCTGCACCCGAGCAAACCGTCAGTTCGAAGCGCTGGTCAGGTTGGTCTGATACGACGTGTCGCCAAGGGTACGCAGCTGCAGGCGGAAGGTCAGCCAGCGGCTTGGCAGGTCGGTATAGCCCTTGCGCTGCTCGTTGTAGGCGACCGAGAAGGTCAGGCAATCGTTGTCGAAGGCGAGGCCGATGCCGTCGCCGGCGAGCGTGTCGCGGTTGATGTCGTAGATCACCGAGCCGAACGCGCGCCAGTTCTCGGTGAGATTGAACGAGCCGGCGCCGCGGAACACCGAAGCCGAGGCCAGGTTGGTGTCGTACGGGTTGTGCCGGAGGTAGAGATAGGCGGCCGAGGCGCTGACCGGGCCGAGCGCCGCGGTTGCCTCGACCTCACCGCGATTGAGCGCGAAGTCGGCGTTGTCGAAGCGGCCGTTGGCGGTGATGCGCGGCCCCAGGCCGGTGTTCACCGTGGCGCCGGCGACATAGTCGGAGACGTTGGTTTCGAGGCCGCTCGACATGCCCCCGACGCTGCCGCCGACGCCGGCGAGATCCTGCGTCGCATAGGGGTTGGCACCGGCCAGCTGATACGACTGGCCGAAGGTCGCATCGAGCGAGGCGCCGTTGTCGAAGCTGCCGTTGTAGTGGACGCCGAGGTTCAGCCGCGTGCCGCCCTCCTCGCGGTCGAAGCCGGAGAACTTGTCGTGCTCGAACAGGTTGGAGGCGTCGAACACCAGGCTCTGGGCGTCGTTGTTGGGCAGCACGCCGGAACTCATCTCGTTCGGTCGCACAATCAACTGCGCCCGCGGCTCGATGATGTTGGTGACATGGGCCGTCTGCACCAGGACCGGCAGGCTCCAGTCGACGCCGACGGCCGGCATGAAGCGATAAACGCTGGAATCGGATGTCAGCCCTGCGGTCTGGGCTGCCGCGGTCTGCCCGTTCAGATAGAACGCATCGCCGCGCAGATAGGCGAAGGGCGTGATCACCTGGCCCATCGGGCCGATGAAGCGCCGCTGCCAATCGACCTGTTCGGTGGCCCGAACGAAGGTGCCGGCCGTGCCGCCGGTGAATATGTCAGTCCCGCCGCTGAGGTTGCCGTACTGGCAACGAGTCATCCTCGCCGCGGACGAGGGTCGTCAGGTTGGAGGTGAACGACATCTCGCCGCCGAACACCGGGTGGTCGACGTATTTCTTGCTGTCGATCTCCGGCACCGCCATCGCCTGGCGGCGCTGCTTGTAGCTGGCGTCGTTGGATGCGGTGAGCACCTGATAGCTCGACACGCGCGCCATGAAGTAGTTGCGGTCTCTCAAGCCGGTCAGATAGGCGGTCGACTGCGTCCCCGAGACATCGTCATTGATGACGCCGTAGTCGCGCGTGAAGGTGCGGTCGGTGAGCAGCGTCCCGCTCCAGCCGAAGGTCCAGTCTTGGGTGAGATTGATCGAGCCTTTGAAGCTGGCGCCTCCGCGGAAGGTTTGCGTGCCAGAGCGAAAAGGCGTTCGGATCCTGCTGGCTGATGCCCGCCATCTGGATCGTATACTGGCCGTTCGACAGGCGATGACGAAACTCGATCTGCCCCAGGAACCCCTGGCGGCTGAGGTAGCCCGGTGTGAAGGTGACGTCCATATTGGGGGCGATCACCCAGTAGTAGGGCACCGACGTATAGAAGCCGAGCTTCTCGGCGTAGCCAAAATTGGGAGCCAGGAAGCCTGACTTGCGCTTGACGGTCGGGTCGGGGGTCGAGAAGTATGGCGTCCAGGCCACAGGCACGCCCATGAACTCAAACCGGGCATTGGAGAAGTAGACCGTGTGCTCCTTGTGGTTGATCACGATCTTCTGGGCCTTCACGTCCCACAGCGGCGGCCGTTCCGGGTGGTCCTTGCACGCCTCGCAGGCGGTGTAGCTGCCGTCGGTGAAGGTCGTCTCGTCGGCGCCGTGCTCGGCGCTCACGGCGCCGAAGTGGGTGTGCTGGGCGCTGTCGACTCTCAGCGACTGGACGAAGCCATCGCGGAAGTCGTCGGTGATGTCGAGGTAGTCGCTGTAGAATGCCGAACCCGTCGGATCGACCATCTTCACATGGCCGAAGGCGTACAGGCGGCCGCTTGCCTTGTTGTAGGTGACCTTCTCGGCCTCGAGCGTGTAGCCACCGTAGTAGATCTTCACGTTGCCGATGGCCGACACGGTGTCGTGGTCGTAGTCGTAGACCAGCTGATCGGACTCAACCAGCATGCGCTCGCCGGGAGCTATCGCCGGGCGCGGCATCATCGACACATCTTGGGTGCTTGTCGCGGCGAAGCCGGGCGTGGGAACGGCAAAGCCAATGAGCGCCGCGGCCAACGCGATGCACATCAGGCCCCGGCCGAAAATACGGCCGGTTCGTCCCCCTTCAGCGACCTTGGCCGCCGCCCCGATCATCCGTCCTCCAGATGCAACAGAACCGTTATTCCGAACAAGGTCGCCACACCCGCCGGCAACCACGCGGCCAGGGGCGGAGGAACGATTCCACCACTGCCCAAATCCCACGCAATCTTCATGAGAACATAAAGCATGAAGCCCACGCCCACGCCAGCAATAATCATCCATCCAACGTTCCGAGAACGCGAGAATCTGAGGGACACATTGGCGGCGATGAGCACCATGGCGAGGAGCAAAATCGGCCGTGACAAGAGCACGTTGTATTGTAGCAGAAAGCGGTTGCCGGGCACACCTGCTCTCTGCGCCGAGGCGGCGAGGCTGGGGAGCTGCCAAAACGAAACGGAATCAAGCTCTAAGAACGTTCTCTTCACCTCTTCGGCGGACAGGTTGGTCGGCAACTCATAGTCCGCCACCTTGCGCGGAGTGGCGCTGGGGGCGGTGACGATGGCGTTCTCCAGGCGCCACATGCCGGGCTCGTAGTGGCCCTTGTCTGCGTCGATTCGCTCACGGAATTTGCCGCCGGGCTCGAAGACATAGGCGGTCACCCCGAGGAGGCCGAGGCCATCGTCGAAGGAGCGGGGGGCGCCGACGATTGATTCGCTGTCCTTGGTGGCCTGACGCACCCAGACCGGCCCGCGATAGGTTGCGGTCGGCCGATGGCCCCCCGGCACCACATAGGCCGTCAGTTCGTTGGACCAGTTGAGCAGGCTGGCGGCCATGGGGTTGTAGAGCGTGGTTCCGACCACCCCGATGATCAGACCGACGACGCAGGCCGGCAGCAGGAACTGGATGGCCGACACGCCGGCGGCGCGCGCCACCACCACCTCAAGCCGCCGGTTGGCGACCACGAAGGCGGCGATCGAGCCGTAGAGGACGGCGAAGGGCAGGGCGTCCTCGGTCACGCTCGGCACACGGAACAGCGCCACGGCGGCCAGCGTGAAGCCGCCGATGTAGTCGCCCATGAAGGCGCGATTGAAGAACTCGACGAAGGTGATGACCGTGATCAGCACGAAGGCCAGCATGAAGATGGAGATGACCATCTTGGCGAAGTGGCCGGCGAAATAGAGCGAGAGGGTGCGGCCGAACATCGTGTCTAGCGCCCACCTCCGGCGGCTGCCGTCGCGCCGGTGCGCAGCATGCCGCTGGCCCGCGCGAACATCGCCTCGGCGACGCCGATGATCGCCTCCGGCGGCCGCACCTGGCGGCCGCTCATGATCAGCAGGCAGGAGACGAGCACGCCGCCGAGCGGTATGGCGTACATCAGAAGCACAGCGAGCGTGCTGGTCTCGGCCAGGTTGGGCAGGAAGACGCCGAGCGCGCGCAGCGCGGTGGTGATGACCACCGCCATCGTCACGCTGGCCGCGCGGCTCTGCCGTGGTGATTCGGATTGGCCAAGGAAGACCAGCGGCAGCACGGCGAAGAGCAGGCCGTAGAGCGGCGACGACAGCCGGCCATGCAGTTCCGCCCGGAACTTCCCCGGGAACTGGCGGAAATATTTGTCATCGGGGTCCGGATTGAGCAGGTAGGCGGTCCCACGCTCGGCGGGACGGAGCTGCGGCGTCGTTGCTTTGCTGCTGAACGAGGACAGGTCGAAGGCATAGGACGAGAACTCGATCATCGAGATCGACCGATCGGCCGTGGTGCGCTGCTGGATGGTGCCGTTGTTCATCAGCATGAACACGCCAAGCGGGTTGTCGATGACGGCGCCGCGCTCGGCGAGGTAGGTGGAGCTCTGTCCCAATTCGCGCTCGTCCGAGACGAAGACGCCGCGCAGCGTCCCATCCGGGTCACGGTTGCGGATGTGGATGGTCAACCCCTTGACCGGCTGCATGAACTGCCCCGGCCGCAGCACCGAGGTCAGGATGTCGCTGCGCACATTGGTGATCAGCTCCTGCCAGGAACGCAACGACAGTGGCGCGAAATAGAGCGACATCGAGGCGACCAGGAGCGTGACGATGGTGCCGACCAGCAGCACCGGGCGCAGGACGGTCAACTGGCCGGCGCCGCTGGCATTGACCACGACCAGCTCCGAATCACCGTTGAGGCGGGTGAGGGCGTAGATCACGGCGATGAGCAGCGCCACCGGCAGCACGACGGTGACCAGCGCCGGTATCAGCAGGGCCGAAACGAAGAAGAAGGTCCACACCGTCTGGCCGTTGGCGGTGACCAGGTCGAACTGGCGCAGCGCCTGGGACAGCCAGACCATCGTCCCCAGCGCCACAAAGGTCATGGTTGTGGCCGCGAAGATCTTCTGGAAGATGTAGCGCTCGATGAGCTTCATGCGCGCCTTCGGGGCCAACGTCGCCGGCCGCGATTATGGTGGGATTGCTGCATTGCGCAACAGGCCACCGGGGCTGAACCGAGAAATCATGCCCGTTGGCGCGCGGTCTGCTATCGTGAGCGCCGAAATCCGCCCTTCCTGAGTGAGGCCCGAGCCAGCCATGACCGATCTTGCCCGCATTCAGTTTGCCAAGCCGAGCCGCAAATTCGCCACAACTGTGATCGCCCTGGCCGGCCCTGACCTGGCCCTCGGCCCGCAGGCCCGCGGCCTCGGGCTCGATGCCACCATCGCCCGCGCCGCCGCCGCGGCCGGCTTCACCGGCAAGGCCAAGTCCATCCTCGACCTGCTCGCACCCGCCGGGGTTGATTTCGACCGGCTGATTCTGGTCGGCACCGGCGCCCCGGGCGAGATTACCGAGAAGGGCTGGGTCGAGCTCGGTGGCGCCGCCGTCGGCGCGCTGGGCAAGGCCAAGGCCGCGACGGTGCTCTTCGAGCGCCCGGACGGCCGCCGCGTCGGCAGGGCCGCGGCCGCCGATTTCGCGCTGGGCGCGAGGCTCCGCGCCTACGCCTTCGACAACTACAAGACCGATGGCAACGCCAGCGACAACGGCGACAACGGCACCCGCAAGGAGCCGGTCGAGCTGACCATCCAGGTGACCGAGCTGGTTGGCGCACGAGCTGCATGGACTGCCCGCAACGCCATCGCCGACGGCGTCCTGATGGCGCGCGACCTGGTCAACGAGCCGCCCAACGTGCTCGGCCCCATCGAGTTTGCCGAGCGGGCGAAGGGGCTCAAGGACCTCGGCGTCGAGGTCGAGGTGCTGACCGAGGCGGACATGAAGAAGCGCGGCATGCGCGCGCTCCTTGGCGTCGCCCAGGGCTCGGCCCGCCCGCCGCGTCTGGTGGTGATGCGCTGGAACGGCGGCCGCGCCAAGGACACCCCGGTCGCCTTCGTCGGCAAGGGCGTCGTCTTCGATACCGGCGGCATCTCGATCAAGCCGGCGGCGGGCATGGAGGACATGAAGGGCGACATGGCGGGTGCTGCCGCCGTCACCGGCCTGATGCGGGCGCTTGCCGGGCGCAAGGCCAAGGTCAACGCAATCGGCGTCATCGGCGTGGTCGAGAACATGCCCGACGGCGCCGCCCAGCGGCCGGGCGACATCGTCACCGCCATGACCGGCCGCACCATCGAGATCATCAACACCGACGCGGAGGGGCGCCTCGTGCTCGCCGACGCGGTCGCCTATACCGAGGAGCGCTTCAAGCCGCGCTTCATGATCGACCTGGCGACGCTGACCGGCGCCATCATCATCGCCCTCGGCCACCACTATGCCGGCATGTACGCCACCGAGGATGCCATGGCGGCGCAACTCTCCGCCGCCGGCGAGGCGACCGGCGAGCGCGTCTGGCGGATGCCGCTCGGCAAGGAATACGACAAGCAGATCGATTCGAAGTTCGCCAACGTCAAGAACGCCAGCGGGCGCGACGGCGGCTCGGTCACCGCCGCCCATTTCATCAAGCGCTTCGTCAAGGACACGCCCTGGGTCCACCTCGACATCGCCGGTACCGCCATGGGCTCGCCGCATACCGAGGTGAACCGCTCGTGGGCGTCGGGCTGGGGCGTGCGCCTGCTCGACCGGCTGGTCGCCGACCACTACGAGAAGTGATTTCCTGCGGTGCAATGACCGAGGTCCTTTTCTATCACCTGACCAACCAGCCGCTTGAGCGGGTGCTGCCCGAGCTGCTCGAGCAATGCCTCGAACGGCACTGGCGGGCGGTGGTGCAGGTGGGCTCGGAGGAGCGCCGCGACGCCCTCGACGCCCATTTGTGGACCTGGCGCGACGACGGTTTCCTGCCGCACGGCACCGTCAAGGACGGCCACGCCGAAGCCCAGCCGGTGTGGCTGACCAGCGACGAAGGCAACCCCAACGCGGCGGAAGTGCGCTTCCTCGCCGACGGCGCCGACATCGCCGACTACGCCGCCTACAAGCGGGTGGTGCGGCTCTTCGACGGCAACGACCCGGATGCCGTCGACCAGGCGCGGGCGGCCTGGAAGGCGGCCAAGGCCGCCGGCCACGCCGCCACCTACTGGCAGCAGTCCGAACGCGGCAGCTGGGAGAAGAAGGGCTGAGCGGAGAGCGGCAATGCCGCACTAATTTCTTGACATTGGAGCGGCAATGCCGCATCTCGCTTCCAAGCGGAGCGTTATCGAAACGCCTGACTATCTGGCCGATGCGCGGGATAGCGGGCTGACCGAGGCGGACCGCGCGGCAATCGTCGATTTCGTGGCGGAGAACCCGAAGGCGGGCGATCTCATCGTCGGCTCCGGCGGCGCAAGGAAGCTTCGCTTCCGCGGCCGCGGCAAGGGCAAGAGCGGAGGCTATCGCGTCATCACCTATTTCGGCGGCGATGACATTCCGGTCTTCCTGCTCAATATCTTCGCCAAGGGTGATCGGGTGAATTTGAGCAAGGCCGAGATCAACGCGCTCCGCGAGGAATTGGACGGGTTGGCAGAGGACTATCGCAAGGGAGCGAAGCGACATGTCGAAGGCCGGTGAACGGATTCTCGGGAGCGCGCGGCGTGCGCGGGGCTTCGCGCGCGGCGAGGAGACTGACGGCTTCGTCGTGCACGTGCCGGAGGACGTTGACGTGCGCGCCATCCGTCGCAGCCTCGATCTCACCCGCGAGGAATTCGCCGCTCGCTTCGGTTTCGCCAAGGACGCGGTCAAGGACTGGGAACAGGGCCGCCGTCATCCCGAGCGTTCGGCCCGCATCCTGCTCAAGGTGATCGAACACGACCCGGCAGCCGTGGAGCGGGCGCTGAGGGCCGCGTAGCGAACCCCGACCCGGACGTCCCCATGAACCCGTTGTGGAGCCAGATCGCGCGCGCGCTTTCGCCCTATACGCCCGGCGAGCAGCCGCGTATCGCCAATCTGGTCAAGCTCAACACCAATGAAAGCCCTTTCGGCCCGTCGCCGCGCGCACTGGAAGCGATGCGAACCGCCGTGGCCGACAGCCTGCGGCTCTATCCCGATCCCGAAGCGACCGAGCTGCGCCAGGCGCTCGCCACCCACCACGGCCTGAGGCCGGAGCAGGTCTTCGTCGGCAACGGGTCGGACGAAGTGCTGGCGCATGCCTTCGTCGCGCTCCTCAAGCAGCCGAAGCCGCTGCTCTTCGCCGACGTCACCTACAGCTTCTATCCGGTGTGGGCGCAGCTTTTCGGCATCGTGCATGAGACCGTCCCGCTGGATGACGCGATGCGCGTCCGCGTCGAGGACTATCGGCGCGCGGCGGGGGCGATCGTGATCGCCAATCCGAACGCGCCGACCGGCGTGGCGCTGCCGCGCGCCGAGATCGCCCGGCTGCTCGACGACCATCCCGACATCCCGGTGCTGGTCGACGAGGCCTATGTCGATTTCGGTGGCGAGAGCGCGGTGCCGCTGATCGCCGGTCATCCGAACCTGCTGGTCGTGCAGACCATGTCGAAGTCGCGCGCGCTCGCCGGCCTCCGCGTCGGCTATGCGCTCGGCGACAGAGGGCTGATCGAAGCGCTCACGCGGGTCAAGGACAGCTTCAATTCCTATCCCCTCGGCCGCGTCGCCCAGGCCGGGGCGACGGCTTCGGTTCGCGACGACGCCTATTTCCGCGCGACCTGCGCCAGGGTCGTCGCGGCCCGCGCGGCGATGACACGCGACCTGGCCGCACTCGGCTTCATCGTCCTGCCGTCGAGCGCCAATTTCGTCTTCGCCCGGCATCCGGCACGAGGCGGGGCAGAACTGGCGGCGGCGCTGCGCGAACGCGCGGTGCTGGTGCGCCATTTCGACAAGCCGCGCACCGCACCGTGGCTGCGCATCACCGTCGGCAGCGACGAGGACATCCGCCGGCTGATCGCGGCGGCGAAGGACATCATCGGGGGATAGCGCAATCCGGGAACCACGCTCCCGCAATCCGCTTCGCTCCTTGCGGGCTACGGCTCCTTAGCCGGCTTTATTCCAGTTCCGCCATCGCCACTTCCAATTCCGTGCTGGCGGTGAGCCAGGTCTCCTCGGTCTTAGCCAGCTTACGAACCGCCTCGGCGCGCTCCTTGGCGAGGAAGGCGGCCTCGGTCGGATTGCGCTCGTAGAGCGAGGAATCGCCAAGCTTTGCGTCGATCTGCCGAATCTCTTTCTGAAGAGATGCGATCAAGGATTCGGCATCCTTGATCTTTTTCCTGAAGCGGCGCGGTCTGCTGGCGCCGGTCCGCGGCCTCGCGCCGGCGGTCCTGCGCCGTTGACGCCTGTGCCTTGCGGGCGCCATTGCCATTGCCGTTGTTGCCGTTGCGGCTGTCGAGCACGTCGCGGCGGTAGTCGTCGAGGTCGCCGTCATAGGGGACGACGGTGCCGCCGGCGACCAGCCACAGGCGGTCGACGGAAGCCTCGATCAGGTGGCGGTCGTGGCTGATCAGGATGACGGCGCCGGGATAATCGGCAAGCGCCTGGACCAACGCCTCGCGGCTGTCGATGTCGAGGTGGTTGGTGGGCTCGTCGAGGATCATCAGGTTGGCGCCGGTGAAGGTGGCAAGCCCGAGCAGCAGGCGCGCCTTCTCGCCGCCGGAGAGGTCGGCGGCCTTGGTATCCATCTTGGTGCGCACGAAGCCGAGCGCGCCGGTGCGGGCGCGCACCTGCGCTTCGGTGGCATCGGGCATCAGCGCGCGCACATGGTCATAAGGCGACCATTGGGCCTTGAGTTCGTCGAGCTGGTGCTGGGCGAAATAGGCGACCTCCAGCCGGTGCAGGCGGCGGAAGCGGCCGCCCATCGCGTCGAGCCGGCCGGCGATGAGCTTGGCCAGCGTCGACTTGCCGTTGCCGTTGGCGCCCAGCAGGCCGATGCGGTCGTCATCGTCGAGGCGCAGATCGAGGCCGCGCAGCACCGGCTTCTCCGCCTCGTAGCCAACCGAGACATCCTCCATCTGCATGATCGGCGGCGCCGCCGGCCTGGCCGGCGGGGGAAAGTGGAAGGGCACGACGGTGTTGTCGGCGAGCGCCACGATCGGCTCCAGCCGCTCCAGCATTTTCAGGCGCGACTGCGCCTGGGTCGCCTTCGACGCCTTGTAGCGGAAGCGGTCGACGAAGGACTGCAGGTGGCGGCGCTGCTCGTCCTGCTTGGCCTTCATCTTCAGTTGCAGCGCCTGGCGCTCGCGGCGCTGGCGGTCGAACGAATCGTAGCCGCCGCGATAGAGGGTGAGCTTGCCCTGGTCGAGGTGGACGATGGTGTCGACGGCGCGGTTCAGGAGGTCGCGGTCGTGGCTGATGATGATGACGCTGTACGGGTACTTGGCGACGTAGCTCTCCAGCCACAGCGTGCCTTCCAGGTCGAGATAGTTGGTCGGCTCGTCGAGAAGCAGCAGGTCCGGCCGCGTGAACAGTGTCGCGGCGAGCGCCACGCGCATGCGCCAGCCACCGGAGAAGGAGGCGCAGGGCTCCTTCTGCGCCGCCTCGCCGAAGCCGAGGCCGGCGAGGATGGTGGCGGCGCGGGCCTCCGCCGAATGGGAATCGATGTCGGCGAGGCGGGTGTGGATCTCGGCGATGCGGTGCGGATCATGCGCCGTCTCGGCCTCGGCAAGAAGCGCCTCGCGCTCGTGGTCGGCGGCCAGCACCACCGCGATCAGGCTTTCCGGCCCCCCCGGCGCCTCCTGCGCCACCTGGCCGATGCGCGCATGCCTGGGCAGGCCGACCGACCCGCTCTCCGGGCCGATCTCGCCGGCGATCAGGCGGAAGAGGGTGGTCTTGCCGGCACCGTTCGCTCCCACCAGGCCGACCTTGGCGCCATCGGGCAGCGCCACGGTGGCGTGGTCGATCAGCAGGCGATGGCCGATCCGGTAGGTGAGGTCGTTGATGTGCAGCATGGCGGCGGGTTTGTGCCCGGAAGCGGCCGGTCGGGCAAGGGGCAGGGCGGCTGTTCCGCCGGTCGCGGGGGATTCCCGGGAAGATTGAAGTCGGTTTAAACTACCCTCGCCGGGCGGCGCGGGCGACAGGGGGGCGTCACGCCGTCGCCGGTCCATGAAAAGGAGACTGACCCATGAAGCTCGCTGGTTCACGCCTTCTTCTGGTTGCCGCCGTCGCCGGTGTGATGACCGCCGCGGCCTCGCCCGCCTTCGCCTGGGTGTGCACGGCCACTGACGCCACCGGTGCGCGCTTCATGGTAGCCGGCCCCATCCGGCCCAGCACATGCAACTTCGCCCTCACCAAATGCCGGGCGAAAAGCGTCGCTCCGCGCACTTGCCAAGTCATTAAATCGCACCCGTAAGGTCAGCCGCAGATGCCCATGAGCTTGCAGTAGTCCTGCATCGCTTCGCCGATCGTCTGGTTGAGGTCGACAATTCGCTGCTCGTAGCGCGCCGTCAGGCAGGTCACGTCGGCACCGCAGGCGCCGCGATCGGCGAGCCATGCGCGCTGCTCGTCCTGCGCCGCGCCGCGGGCGCCCATCAGCATGGGGATCTGCATGCGCACGCCGTAGAGCGTCGCCATCGCCACGTCGAGCTCGGACAGCGTCCGGTCGGCGCAGATGGCGATCTCATCGGCCTTCTTCGCCTTGCCGCAGTCGAAGCTTGCCGCGGCGACCGGTGTCACGGCCGCAATCCATGCGATGGCCGCCGCGGCAACCAATGCGTGGCCGTTCGGAGAAAATCCCATTGATCTGCCTCCTCGTGCGATCTGCTCCCGCGACGAGGATAGCAGATCGCGGACGAACGGGTTTCTGGCCGGCTTGCCGAAGTTTCTCCCGAATTGCATGGGCACTTGGCAGAGAATCGGCGGCGACTTGGCCCTGGCCCTGCATCGGTTAGTATCGGGGGCGAGCCATCCCGGCCGGAATCCTTTGGAGCAGTGACGATGAGACACCTCACCCTCTGCCTTTCCGTTGCCTGCCTGGCGGTGCTGGTCGGCCAGCCGCACGGTGCGGCCGCCGGCACGCTGGACGACGTCCGCGCCGCCGGCCGGCTCACCTGCGGCGTCAGCGAGGGGCTGCCCGGTTTCTCCGACAAGGACGCCTCCGGCGCCTGGCGCGGCTTCGACGTGGATTTCTGCCGGGCGCTCGCCACCGCCGCCTTGGGCGATCCGGACAAGGTCGATTTCGTGCCGCTGTCGGCGGCGGAACGCTTCGATGCGCTCACCCAGCGCAAGATCGACGTGCTGTCGCGCAACAGCACCTGGACGATGACGCGCGACCTCAAGCTCGGCATCGATTTCGCCGGCGTCTCCTACTATGACGGCCAGGGTTTCCTCGCCTTGGCCCTCGACGGCTTCACCAGCGCGCTGCAGCTCGACGGCGCCCGCATCTGCGTCATCGACGGGACGACGACCGAAACCAACGCCACCGCCTGGTTTGCCGCGCACAACATGAAGGTCAGTTTCAAGACCTATGCCACGCGCCCCGAGGCGCGGGCCGCCTATGCCGCGCGCGAGTGCGACGTGTTCACCGCCGACCGTTCGGCGCTCGCCGCCGAACGCTCGCTGCTGCCCAACCCGGCCGACCACATCATCCTGCCCGAGGTCATCTCCAAGGAGCCGCTGGGGCCGGTGACCCGCGACGACGACCGCGCCTGGACCGACCTGGTGCGCTGGGTGCTGTTCGGGCTGATCGACGCCGAGGAGGCCGGCCTCACCTCGGTGAACACCGATCCGCAGACGTTCGGCGGCCCGGCGCTCCGCCAGCAGGCCGTCGACATGGGCAAGCCGGCCGTCGAGGCGCTTGGCCTGGCCGACGACTGGCTGGCCGTCGTCATCGCCAAGGTCGGCAATTACGGCGAGGTCTTCGACCGCAACCTCGGCGAGGGCAGTGCGCTCGGCATCCGCCGCGGCATGAACGCCCTGTGGACCGAGGGCGGCATCCTCTACGCCCCACCCATGTGAGAGCAACCACCGTCATGCGGAACCCGATCCTCCCCGCCGCAGCGGCGCTGATTGCCGTATCGCTGCTGGCCTCGCCCGCCACTGCGGCCGTCCGCTCGCTGGCGCCCGTCGAGATGACCGCGGTGACCATCAACGTCACCGACCTGCTCGCCAACGAGCCGCGCCTGCCGCTGCCCGTGCGCCAGCGCGCCGACGCGCTGGTCGCCTATTACCAGGAAAACGGCGGGCCGCTGCTCTGGGTCGGCCGCCAGCGCATGGAGGACCTGGTCGCCCGCCTCAGCAACGCCGCCGAGGACGGGCTCGACCCGACCTCCTATCCCGCCGACAAGCTGGGACAGCTGGTCGACGCTTCCGGCCATACCGATGCGCGCAGCCGCGCCATCATCGAGCTCTACTTCTCCGCCGCCTTCCTCGAATACGCCTCCGACCTCAAGGTCGGCCGGCTGCTGCCGCACAAGGTCGATCCCAACTTCTTCCTCGAGAACCGCACGATCGACCAGCTCGCCGCGCTGAACCAGCTCGGCCAGGCCAAGAGCATCGACGCCTTCTTTGATGCCTGGCAGCCGCAGCAGCCGGACTACGCGGCGCTCAAGCTGGCGCTCTCCGACTACCGCGCCATCGCAGCGACCGGCGGCTGGCAGTCGGTGCCGCTCGGCGACACCTTGAAGCCCGGCATGAGCGATCCGCGCGTGCCGCTGCTCCGGGCACGGCTGTTCCTGACCGACGGCGCCCCGAAGCTGCCGTCCGGCCCGCCCGAGTTCTACGACGAGGGCCTCGCCAATGCGGTGAAGTGGTTCCAGAAGCGCCACGGCCTCGAGGATGACGGCTTCGTCGGCAAGAGCACAGTCGCCGCGCTCAACGCGCCGGTCGAGGACCGCATCGCCGAGATCGTGGTCGCCATGGAGCGCTGGCGGTGGATGCCGGAGGACCTTGGCCGCGACCACCTGATCGTCAACATCGCCGGCTTCAACCTGGAACACGTCGCCGACGGCAAGGTCGTCGACAAGATGGCGGTGGTGGTCGGCAAGCCCTACAGCCGCACGCCGGAGTTCAGCGACCGCGTGCGCTATCTCGAATTCAATCCCTATTGGAACGTGCCGGCCGACATCGCCATCAAGGAGGAGCTGCCCAAGCTGAAGGCGAACCCGGCGGCGCGCGCCGCGGCCGGCTTCGAGGCGGTGCGCGGCGACCAAGTCTATCAGCTCACCGATATCGACTGGAGCCAGTACGGGCCGGGCAACTTCCCCTTCCAGCTGCGCCAGCGGCCGGGGCCGACCAACGCGCTGGGGCGGGTCAAGTTCATGTTCCCCAACCAGTTCAACGTCTACCTGCACGACACGCCGTCGCGCGGGGCATTCGCCGAGAACAGTCGCGCCTTCAGCCATGGCTGTGTGCGCCTGTCGCGCCCGCTGGATCTGGCGACCGAGGTGCTCTCCGGCACGCCCGGCTGGGGCCGCGGGCGCATCGATGCCGTGGTTGCCGGTGGTGACCGAACGATCGTCAACCTGGCTCAGCCGTTGCCGGTCCACATCACCTATCTGACCGCCTGGGTCGACGACGGCACGCCCAACTTCCGCAACGACATCTACGATCAGGATGCCAAGCTGATCAGCGCGCTGGACGGCCGGGCCATGGCCTGGTGAGCCGGCAAAGGGGAGGGGAGCCCATGACCGCGACCGACACGGTCGACTGGAAGACGCACGGGGTGAAGGTCATCCCCGCGAGCCAGCTCGACCCCAACACCGCACAGACGCCGGGCATGGACCGCGCCGCGGCGATCAACTTCGCCCGCGTCGGCGCGCAGAAGATCTGGGCGGGCACGGTGAAGATCCAGCCCAACGCCAAGACCGGCGCCCACCATCACGGCAGCCTGGAAAGCGTCATCTACGTGGTCAAGGGCAAAGCGCGCATGCGCTGGGGGAACAATCTCGAATATGTCGCCGAGGCCGGGCCCGGCGATTTCATCTTCGTGCCGCCCTATGTGCCGCACCAGGAGATCAACGCCTCCACCGACGAGCCGCTCGAATGCGTGCTGGTGCGCTCCGACAACGAGGCGGTGGTGGTCAATCTCGACATCGAGGCGGTGGAGAAGCCGCAAGAGGTCAAGTGGGTCGACCCGATCCACAAGCATTCCTGATCAGAGCGGAGAGCACGATGCACCTTCGGATATTCGCCCCGGCGGCGTTGGCCGCGATCGTCCTCATGGCTGCTTCGCCGGCCTTCGCCGCGACGGCGGTGTGCACGGCCAAGGATTCCGCCGGCAAGCACTGGACCGAGACGCAGACCGGCCTGCTCGACTTCTCGGTCAAGACGATCGCCTCGGCGCTCGCCAAGGCCGACTGCCAGGACAAGAGCAAGCACCCCGCGACCTGCCAGGTGGTCGGCTGCAAGATGACGAAGTAAGCGGGCGCGGCCGCAACTGAGGCTCTGGAGAAGCATGCAACACGGTCATGCCGGCCTCGCGGTACTCGCCGCGACCATGGTGCTCATGGCGGCATCACCAGCCTTCGCATTCCTTGGGGTATGCGTCGCTCAGGATTCCGACAGCCGGACATACGTCAGCAAGCAGCCCGGCGTCTTCGACTGGCAGGCGAGGAACTTCGCCGAGTCGGTCGTCATGAGCGACTGCCAGGCACGCAGCCAGCATCCGCAGAGCTGCAGGATCGTCAGTTGCACGGTGACGGAGTAGGGGTGGGCGGCGCAGAGCCCCCGTGTCCCGGGCGCGGCGCAGCACGCCAAGAGGCCAGAGCAATGCGATCCGGCAAGAGCGCACGTGTTGCGCTGCTGAACCGGGACCCATGAATTGGGTGGATGCCGGATCTGCGCTGCACCGTTTACACGCTGCAGCGCGTCCGGGGAACGGCCGCGTCTTGCCCTTGCCTCCGGCCGCGTCGAGGCGTATCTGGAACGCCATCGAAACCGGGCCGCCACCGGCCCAAACAGCCAGAAGGAGCGTTCATGTCAACGGCCATTGCCCGCCTCTCCGCTGGCGAGGGGATCGCCGCCTAGGCGGCATCGGACCCATATGACTGCCCGTCGGCCGTTGCGGCCGGCGTTCTCTCGACCAGCGTGACGTCTTCACCCGCTGCCCTTCGGGCGGCGCGTCGTTGCCTGCTTCGCTCGGATCGCGAAGCCGAAACGGTCGAGACCAATGACCAACCGACATTCCGGACTGGCCGACTATGGCTGGTCCCAGTTCTTCCAATCGCAGTTGAGCGTCGCCGATCTGGCGGGCTTTCTTCCCGTGCGCGTATTCGCCGTCCATCGCAACGGCCTCGCGGTGGCTGGCCCCGACTTCGACGGGCGCGTGTTGCCAATCGTCGCCGATGACAACGAGGCCAACGCCACGGTGGGCGACTGGCTGCTCATCGACCGCGACAGCGGGGCGCCCGAGCGCGTGCTTCAGCGCAAGAGCCTGTTCAAGCGCCGGGCGGCCGGGACGGGGCGGCGCGTGCAGCTCATCGCCGCCAACGTCGACACGCTGTTCATCGTCACCTCTTGCAACCAGGACTTCAACGTGGCGCGGCTGGAACGCTATCTGGCGCTCGCCCGCGAGGCCGACGTGACGCCGGTGATCGTGCTCACCAAGGCCGACCTCGCCGACGATGCGCGCGACTATGTCACCCGCGCCGCCAGGCTGATGCCGGGCCTGCTGGTCGAGTGCCTCGATGCGCGCGCGGCGGCGGAGGCGGCGCACCTCAAGCCGTGGTGCGGGCCGGGCCAGACCGTGGCGCTGGTCGGCTCGTCCGGCGTCGGCAAGTCGACGCTGGTCAACACGCTGACCGGTGGCGATATCGCCACGCGGCCGATCCGCGAGGACGACGCCCATGGCCGCCACACCACCACCGGCCGCTCGCTGCACCGGCTGGCGGCGGGCGGGCTGCTCATGGACACGCCCGGCATGCGCGAGCTTCAGCTCGCCGACGCCGGCGGCGGCATCGAGGACGTCTTCGCCGACATCGTGGCGCTTGCCGCTGAGTGTCGCTTCGCCGATTGCGGCCACGACGGCGAGCCGGGCTGCGCCGTGCGCGCGGCGCTGGACGACGGCAGGCTCGATGAGGCGCGCTATGCCCGCTACGTCAAGCTCGCCCGCGAGGATGCGCGCAACTCCGAGGCCCTGCACGAGCGCCACGCCCGCGACCGCGACTTCGGCCGCATGGTCAAGCGCGTGATGAAGGAGAAGACCGGGCGGCGAGGCCAGTAGGTGAGGGGCAGTGCTTGCCGATCAGGTGAGCCCGATCCCCGTCTCGCGCTGGAAATAGATGAGGTCGAGCGGCGGGGCGGCGTCCCTGCCGCCGGCGATGGTGAGGAGCGTGTGCGCCTGGCCGCGATGGTGGGTCTGGTGGTTGAAGAAATGCGCCAGAGCCGGCGCCAGCTTCTGGGTGATCGCGGCCGGCCGGGTGATGGTGTGGTAGCTGAAGGTGTTCTCCAGGTCGGCTTCGCTGAGCCCATCGACATAGGCGATGATGCGCGCGTCCTCGGCGGCGCGGGCTTGCGGCGAGCGGGGCGAGGTCGTCGAACAGGATCTCGTCCAGCCGCGTCGGTTGCGGGCCCGCGCCGGTGAAGCGGCGCATCCAGATGCGGTCGGTGACCAGCAGGTGATTGAGCGTGCCGCTGAGCGAGCCGAAGAAGGCGCCGCGATTCTGCCGATAGTCGGCGTCGGAGAGCTTCGCCGCCGCCGCGTAGAGGCGCTCATTGGCCCAGCGGTTGTAGGCGGCGAACATGGCGAAATGCGTCTGCATGGCTTGACCTTGTCACGGGCGGGAATAGGTCAAGGATACTGACCGGAATGCCGCCGGGAAAGCCCCGCGCCCGGTCGTCAGCGACTCGGTCTGAGAACGCCACCAGGCGACGGTTGCCGGGATCGACTGCGCGAAGGGCGTGGCGCCCATGCCGAAGGTCGTCTCGAACTTGCCGCCGTCGACCACGAAGGGCTGCTCGAACTCGTAGAGCATCTCGATCAGCTCGCCGACGGCCGGGTTCATGAGGCCGAGCACCTGAAGGATGAACTTCGGCGTCGGCGCGACCTTGATCTCATGACCGAGCTCGTCGGCAATCATGGCGATCAGCGCGCGTGTGGTTCGGGCCGGCGCATTGGGCACGTGCCAGACCTGGCCGACGGCGCGCTCGTCAGTGCCGGCAACGGCCAGCGCCCGGCCGATATCCGGCAGAAAGCTGTAGCTGTGCGGCTGATCGGGATCGCCGACCACCTGCGCCGGCTTGCCTGCGAGCGCCCGGCCGATGACCCGCGTGCCGAGCGGTGACTGCTCGCGGGCGTTGGGACCGAAATAGTCGGAGGCCCGCACGGTCGCCACGGCGAGGTCGCCGGCATCCGCCATCGTCTTCAGGTCCGCCGCCATGGCCGCGCGCACCTTGCCCTTGCGCGTCGTCGGCGCCACGGCCGTGTCTTCGGCAATCGGTGCGCCGTGCGTGTCGCCATACATGTAGAGATTCTCGAAGGAGACATAGCGGGCGCCGGTGCCGCGCTGCGGCGTTCGTCGACGCCGAGCTCTGCAGCGGCGGGAAAAGCTCGCCCCAGCGGTGATAGGGCGGGCTCAGGCATTGATAGAGCGCGGCCGCGTCCTTGGCCGTGCTTGCCGCGAAGGCGGGGTCGGCGGCGTCGCCGGCGGCCGTCTCGACGCCCTCGGGCAGGTCTCGGGGCCTGCGGCAGACGGCCCGCACCGGCAGCTTGCGCTCGAGGAGCGCATCGATCAGGGCGCGACCGACCGCGCCTGTTCCGAAGACAACGTGAACATCGCCCATAAGGGTTCCCTCTCGTTCCGATTGCCGCAAGCAGCGACGTCAACGACCAGTGGAGGGTGACAGAGGCAGGACGGAATAGGAACCCCGGGCGGCTTCTGCGGCGGCACAATCCTCGCCCGGCCCGCATTGGGCCGGATGGCGCGAATTGATGCCGGCGGCGGCCCGAGGCCGCACCGCGTCGGCTTTGCAACCGGCTGTTACACGCCGGCCAATCCCTGAAATACCGGAGTTACGCCGGCCTGCTTCATTGCGCTCCATGCCGTGGCCGATGCCACGGCGCTGTGACCCAACGAAGCCGACTCAAGGAGTGACACCCATGTTCCGCAAGGCGCTTATCGCGACCGCCATCATCGCCACCTTCGCCGTCCCCGCATTCGCGGCGGCCAAGACCTACTTCGTCGAGCAGAGCGTGAAGACCAGCCACTGCTACGTCACCACGCACCAGCCGAACGGCACGACGATGAAGGAAATCGGCACGACCAGCTACCCGACCGAGTCGAAGGCCCTTGCCGCGATGAAGGCGGCGACCGAGTGCGCGGCCAAGAAGCCCTGAGTTTCCCCGTACCAGCGGGCAAAAGAAACGCCGGGCGCAAGGCCCGGCGTTTCATCCTTCCCCCATTGTCTGGTGCGACCGCTCAGCGGTGCAGGTCGAAGCGGTCGAGTTCCATTACCTTGGCCCAGGCCGCCACGAAGTCCTTGACGAACTTCTTCTGCGCATCGTCTTGCGCATAGACCTCGGCCAGAGCGCGAAGCTGCGCGTTCGAGCCGAAGACGAGGTCGACGCGGGTGGCGGATCCCTTGACCTTGCCGGTCCTGCGGTCGTGCCCCTCGAACACGTCCGCGTCGTCGGCGGTCGGCGCCCACACCGTGCCCATGTCGACCACGTTCCTGAAGAAGTCGTTGGTGAGCGTCCCCGCCTTGCGGGTGAAGACGCCGTGCTTCGAGCGGCCGTGGTTGGCGCCGAGCACGCGCAGGCCGCCGACCAGCACCGTCATTTCCGGTGCGGTCAGGGTGAGGAGCTGGGCCTTGTCGACCAGAAGCTCCTCGGGCGAGATCGTGTACTTGGTCTTCTGGTAGTTGCGGAAGCCATCGGCAGGCGGCTCCAGCACCGCGAAGGACTCGACGTCGGTCTGTTCGGCGGTCGCGTCGGTGCGGCCGGGCGTGAAGGGCACCGTGACCTTGTGGCCGGCCTTCTCGGCGGCCTGCTCGATCGCCGCCGCACCGCCGAGGACGATCAGGTCGGCGAGCGAAACCTTCTTGCCGCCGGTTGCCTTGGCGTTGAACTTCTTCTGGATGGCTTCCAGCGTCGCCAGCACCTTCTTGAGCTGGGCGGGCTGGTTGACCTCCCACTTGTTCTGCGGCGCGAGCCGGATGCGGGCGCCGTTGGCGCCGCCGCGCTTGTCGGAACCGCGGAAGGTCGAGGCCGAGGCCCAGGCGGTCGAGACGAGCTGGGCGGTGGTCAGGCCGGAGGCGAGGATCTGCTCCTTGAGCGCCTTGATGTCCTTGGCGCCGATGAGCTTGTGGTCCACCGCCGGCACCGGATCCTGCCAGATCAGGTCTTCCGCCGGAACCTCCGGGCCGAGATAGCGCGCCTTCGGCCCCATGTCGCGGTGGGTCAGCTTGAACCAGGCGCGGGCGAAGGCGTCGGCGAACTCGTCCGGATGCTCCATGAAGTGCTTCGAGATCGGCCCGTAGATCGGGTCCATCTTCATGGCCATGTCGGCGGTCGACATCATGATCGAGACCTTCCTGCCCGAGCCGTCGACCTCCGGCGCCATGTCCTGCTCTTCAAGACCGATCGGGTGCCAGATCCAGGCGCCCGCCGGGCTCTTGGTCTTCTCCCACTCGTATTTGAACAGGACGTGGAAATAGCCCATGTCCCAGCGCGTCGGGGTCGACGTCCACGCCCCTTCGAGGCCCGAGGTGATGGCGTCGACGCCCTTGCCGCTCTTCCAGCTCGACAGCCAGCCGAGGCCCATCGCCTCGATCGGCGCGGCCTCCGGCTCGGGGCCGACGTTGCTGGCCGGACCGGCGCCGTGGGTCTTGCCGAAGGTGTGGCCGCCGGCGGTGAGCGCCACCGTCTCGTAGTCGTTCATCGCCATGCGCGCGAAGGTCTCGCGGATGTCGCGGCCGGAGGCGACGGGATCGGGATTGCCGTCAGGCCCTTCCGGGTTGACGTAGATGAGACCCATCTGCACCGCGGCCAGCGGGTTCTCCAGGTCGCGCTCGCCCGAATAGCGGCTGTTGGCCTTGTCGCTGGTCGCCAGCCACTCGGTCTCGGCGCCCCAGTAGACGTCCTCCTCCGGCTCCCAGGTGTCGGCGCGGCCGCCGCCGAAGCCGAAGGTCTTGAAGCCCATCGATTCGAGCGCGACGTTGCCGGCCAGGATCATCAGGTCGGCCCACGAGATGCGGTTGCCGTATTTCTGCTTGATCGGCCACAAGAGGCGGCGCGCCTTGTCGAGGTTGCCGTTGTCCGGCCACGAGCTGAGCGGGGCGAAGCGCTGCTGGCCGGCGCCGGCACCGCCGCGGCCATCGCCGGTGCGGTAGGTGCCGGCCGAGTGCCAGGCCATGCGGATGAAGAGTCCGCCGTAGTGGCCGTAGTCGGCCGGCCACCACTCCTGCGATTCGGTCATCAGTCCCGTGAGGTCCTTCTTCACGGCCTTGAGGTCGAGCTTCTTGAACTCTCCGGCGTAGTCGAACGCCGCGCCCAGCGGATCGGACAGGGCGGAGTGCTGGTGGAGAATTCGCAAGTTGAGCTGGTTCGGCCACCAGTCGCTGTTCGACCGCATGCCCACGCTCGTGGTGCCGTGCATGACCGGGCATTTGCCGGCATTCTTGTCGACCTTCGCGTCCATGTCTGTCTGAGCCTCCTCCGGGGAATTGGTTGAACGCAGCTTATCCCTCGGCCGCGTCACCTTGGTGATGCCGGCAGAGTAGGACGGCCGCATTTGTTTGGAACGATGTCAATTCAGCGCAATAAAATCAAATCATATTGTCATGGCACGTCGATAAGGTATTCTTATCGACATGATCACGCTGCGCCAGCTTCGCTATTTCCACGCGCTCGCCGCGTCCGGCCATTTCGGGCGGGCGGCGGCGGCCTCGGGCATTTCCCAGCCGGCGCTCTCCATGCAGTTGCGCGAGCTCGAGACGACGCTGGGCGGCCCCCTGGTCGAGCGTGGCCCGGACGGCGCCAGCCTGACCGGGCTTGGCCGCGACGTGGAAGGCCGGGTGACGCACATCCTCTCCGCCGTGCGCGACCTCGAGGAGGTGGCGCGTGCCCAGAGCGGTCGACTCGCCGGGCCGCTCCGCCTCGGCGTCATCCCGTCGGTCGCGCCGTTCCTGCTGCCGCGGCTGCTCGCCCGGGCGGCAAGGGCGTATCCGGCGCTCCAGCTTGTCGTGCGCGAGACCATCACCGCCCACCTCATCGAGGAACTGGCCGACGGCAGCCTCGACGCGATCGTGGCGAGCCTGCCGCTCGATGCCGGCGACTTCGAAGAGGCGCCGGCCTTCGACGACACCTTCCTGCTCGCCGCACCTGCCGGCTCGCCCCATGCCCGCCGCTCGCCGGCGCTGGCCGAGGCGATCGCGGCGGACGAGCTGTTGCTGCTCGAAGACGGTCACTGCCTGCGCGATCAGGCGCTGGCCGTCTGCCACCGCATCGACCCGCGGCGGCTGAGAAGCTTCGGCGCCACCTCGATCGCCACGGTGGTGCAACTGGTGGCGGCGGGGCAGGGGATCACGCTCCTGCCGCAGATGGCGGTCGATGCCGGCATGTCGGCCGACCCGCGCCTGGCGGTGGTGCGCTTCGCTCCGCCCGAACCCCACCGCACCATCGGCCTTGCCTGGCGCCGGGTCTCGCCCCGGCGGGCGCATTTCCTGGCGCTGGTCGACCTGCTGCGGCCGGCCGAACTCGGGCAAGATGGCGGCGGCGCGGCATGGACGCACAAGGAGACAGGGGCAATGACGGCAAGCTGGCAATTCTGGGCGATCGCGTCGGCCGCCTTCGCGGCGCTCACCGCGATCTTCGCCAAGGTGGGCGTCGAGAACGTCAACTCCGACTATGCCACCTTCATCCGCACCATCGTCATCCTGATCGTCATCGCGGGTATTCTGCTCGGCCTCGGCGAGATGCGCTCGCCCGCCTCGATTTCGCCGCGCACCTACCTGTTCCTGACGCTTTCGGGGCTGGCGACCGGCGGCTCGTGGCTGTGCTACTTCCGCGCCCTCAAGATCGGCAATGCGGCCCAGGTCGCGCCCGTCGACAAGATGAGCGTGGTGCTGGTGGCGATCTTCGGCGTGCTCTTCCTCGGCGAGAAACTCAGCCTGATGAACTGGCTGGGCGTCGCCCTGGTCGGCGGCGGCGCCATCCTGATCGCCTTCTGAACCGCACGGGCGGGGGGAACGCGCCGCCTTGTCGGCCGGCAGGCGGCTGGCTATACAGCCGCAACCCTTCCCATCAGCGAGGAACGACCAGAATGGCAGTTGAGCGCACTTTTTCCATGATCAAGCCGGACGCGACCAAGCGCAATCTCACCGGCAAGATCAACGCCCGGCTAGAGGAAGCGGGGCTCAGGATCGTCGCGCAGAAGCGGGTGTGGATGAGCCGCAAGCAGGCGGAGGGCTTCTACGCCGTGCACCGCGGCCGGCCGTTCTTCGACGAATTGTGCGATTTCATGTCGTCCGGGCCGACCGTGGTCCAGGTGCTGGAAGGCGACAACGCCATTGCCAAGAACCGGGAAGTGATGGGCGCGACCGATCCCGCCAAGGCGGCGGCGGGCACCATCCGCAAGGATTTCGCCAATTCCATCGGCGAGAACTCGGTGCATGGCTCCGATGCCCCGGAGACCGCCCGCGAGGAGATCGCCTACTGGTTCCCGGCCATCGAGATCGTCGGCTAGGCGGCCGCGGCCGCCATCGAACCGGCAAAATTGCGGGCTAGGCGAAGGCTGCGGCTCGGTCTGAGTCGCATTCCTTCGATCGACCACACCTTACCGGGCGGAACCATGCACAAAGTCCTCGTCGCCGCATCTTTGGTGCTTGCCGGCAGCCTGCCGGCCGCGGCTTTCGATGCTTCGCTCACCAAGCAGCTCGAAACATTGTCGGGAGCGACCCGCTTCGTCCAGGCGTGCAGCCTGGAGGCGCTGATCAAGATCGCCGCCGACAAGAACGGCCTCAGGCCGACGCACGCGGCCGTCGACGCCCTGGCGCCGCCGCAGATCAACGGCAATGAGATGAAGGGTGCCGGCGGCGCGCTGCGCAGCAGCGACAAGTGGTATCAGTTCTCGTTCAACTGCGTCACCTCGCCGGACCACCTTCAGGTGACGTCGTTTGCCTATCAGCTCGGCAAGCCGATCCCCAAGGACAAGTGGGCCAACCTCAACCTCTATGAGTGAGAGGCGGCACGCCCGCGTGCCTTCCCTCAGTGGCGTCACCCTCACCCGGTTCGCCTAAGCTCACTTGCAGTTCGCCAAGGCGAACCTGCCCTCTCCCTGCCAGGGAGAGGGGGAGCGTTTCGCATCGCTCCTGAATGTCGATTGGTCCTAGCGCCAGCGCTTGACGCTGTCTTCGTCGGCCGCGCGGGCCTCCACCCAGCCGCCTTCGGCACCGGCGGCCAAGTGCTCCTTCTTCCAGAAGGGTGCCCGGCTCTTCAGGTAGTCCATCAGGAAGTCGGCCGCCTCGAGGGCTGCCTGTCGGTGCGACGAGGCGACGACGACCAGAACGATGTTGTCGCCGACAGCGATCAGCCCGTGGCGGTGGATGATGGTCACTGCGGAGAGCGACCAGCGCGTCGCAGCGTTCCCGGCGATGCGGGCGATCTCGTCCTCGGCCATGCCGGGATAGTGTTCGAGCTCCAGCGCCGCCAGGCGGCCGCCTTCCGCCCGGCATACACCGGTGAAGCTGACCACGGCGCCGATGTCCGTGCCGGCACGCCTGATGAGCTCGATCTCGGCGTTGATATCGAAGTCGTCGGCCTGCACGCGGACCGTGATCGGCACCGACACGGGGGCTCAGCCGCCGGTCATGGGCGGGAAGATCGCCACTTCCCGCGCTTGCGTGATCGACATGTCGCCGGCCGCATGGACCTTGTCGACCGCGACGCGCACCGCCTTGGGCTCGGCCAGGGCCAGCTCGTAGCCGGGGCCGCGGGTCCTCAGCCAGTCGACCAGCTCGGATGTCGTGCGCACGCTTGCCGGCGGCGTCACCTCTTCCGATTCGAGCCCGATGCGCTCGCGCACCCAGGCGAAATAAACGAGCTTCACGGCTCGGTTCCCATCAGATGGCGCAGTCCGGCGCGGAAATAGTCGTAGCCAGTATAGACGGTGATCAGCGCCGATATCCACAGGAGCAGCAGGCCGACATAGGTGAACAGGCCGAAGTCCTGCAGGTAGTAGCGCATCAGCTTGTCGCCGGCCGGACCGGCGAGCAGGAAGCCGATGGCGATCATCTGCATGGTCGTCTTCCACTTGGCCAGCGTCGTTACCGGCACGCTGACGCGCAGTTCCGCCAGGAACTCGCGCAGGCCCGACACCGATATCTCGCGGGTGAGGATGACGATGGCGGCCAGCACCGACCAATCGGAGATGGTGCCGTCCGAGACGAGCAGGAGAAGGGCGGTCGCCACCAGCAGCTTGTCGGCGATCGGATCGAGGATGCGGCCGATGGCCGACTGCTGCTGCCAGGCGCGGGCGAGATAGCCGTCGAAGAAATCCGACACCGTGGCGGCAATGAACATCGCGAAGCTCAGCCAGCGGCTGGCGGTGCTCTCCATGTAGAAGAAAGCCACCAGCAGCGGAACGGCCAGGATGCGGAAATAGGTCAGCAGGTTGGGCAGCGAGAAGGCATGGGCCTGCCCGCCACGCGGCTGCTGGATTGGCTGCGTCTCATGCATCAAATTCTACCCGCCGGCCGGGTGGAGGCCCGGACCGCGCTCATTTGCCGGACCCTGATCCTAGCGCCTCGTCGCCAGGAAGGCACGCCTGACCGGGCCGATTCCCGCAACAACCGGCCTCGTCCGCTATGTGGGGCACCCCGGGACGCGGTCAATCGCTGGCCTGATTGAAGAAACCGTGGATCGCGCGGGCCATCTCGTCGGAGATGCCGGGCACCGCACGCAAGTCGTCGATGCCCGCCCGGCCGACGGCCTTGGCGGTGCCGAAATGGCGCAGCAGCGCGCGCTTGCGCGCCGGGCCGATGCCGTCGATCTCGTCGAGAGGATTGCGGGCAATGTCTGACTTCCGCCGCGCCCGGTGCGAGCCGATGGCGAAGCGGTGCGCCTCGTCGCGCAGGCGCTGGACGAAATAGAGCACGGGATCGCGCGGCGGCAGCATGAAGGATTCGCGCCCGTTCATGTAGAAGGTCTCGCGCCCGGCATCGCGGTCCGGTCCCTTGGCGACCCCGATCAGCGGCAGGTCGGTGACGCCGAGCTCGGCCAGCGTCTCGGTGACCACGGCGAGCTGGCCGCGGCCGCCGTCGATCAGCAGCACGTCGGGCCACGGGCCGATGGTTCCGGCCACCGCCTCGCTGTCCTCGTCGGGTTCGGCCGCCTGGCGCGGGCCGGCCTCTTTGATCAGGCGCGAGAAGCGCCGGCCGAGCATCTCGCGCATCATGGCGTAGTCGTCGCCGGGGGTGAGATCCTGCGAGCGCATGTTGAACTTGCGGTACTGGCCTTTGACGAAGCCGTCCGGGCCGGAGACGATCATGCCGCCGACCGCGTTGGTGCCCATGATGTGGCTGTTGTCGTAGACCTCGATGCGGCGCGGCGCTTCCGGCAAACCGAAGCGCTCGGCGAAGCCGTCGAGCAGGGTGCGCTGGGAGGACGATTCGGCGAGCTCGCGGCCGAGCGCCTCGCGCGCATTGGCAAGCGCATGCTCGACAAGGTCCTTCTTCTCGCCGCGCTGGGGAACGCTGACGCTGACATGGCTGCCGTTGCGTTCGGACAGCGCTTCCTCGAGCAGCGCCCGCTCGTCGAAGTCGTGCGAGAGCAGGATGAGCTTCGGCGCCGGCTTGTCGTCGTAGAACTGGGCGATGAAGGCGCCGAGCACGGCGCCGGGTTCCAACCCCTTGTCGGCGCGCGGGAAGTAGGCGCGGTTGCCCCAGTTCTGGCCGGTGCGGAAGAAGAAGACCTGGATGCAGGTCGATCCGCCGGCCTGATGGATGGCGAAGAGGTCGGCCTGCTCGAAGGTCTGCGGGTTGATGCCCTGATGGCCCTGGACGTGGGAGAGCGCGGCGAGCCGGTCGCGATAGCGGGCCGCCTGCTCGAAATCGAGCCGGTCGGCGGCCTCGCTCATCGCCTTCTGCATGGTGGCGCGCACCGCCTGGCTGCGGCCGGAGAGGAAGTCCCGCGCCTCCTGCACCAGGCCGGCGTAGTCGTCGAGGCTGATCTCGCCGGTGCAGGGCGCCGAGCAGCGCTTGATCTGGTAGAGCAGGCAGGGCCGCGTGCGGCTGTCGAAGACCGCATCCGAGCACGAGCGCAGCAGGAAGGCGCGCTCCAGCGCGTTGATCGTGCGGCCGACCGCGCCGGCCGAGGCGAAGGGGCCGAAATAGTCGCCCTTGCGCGTGCGCGCGCCGCGGTGCTTGGCGATCTGCGGCGCCTGATGGTCGCCGGTGATGAGGATGTAGGGGAACGACTTGTCGTCGCGGAGCAGCACGTTGTAGCGCGGCCTCAGGCGCTTGATCAGATTGGCCTCGAGCAGCAGCGCCTCGGTCTCGGTGCGCGTCGAGACGAACTCCATTTCCGCGGTCGCCATGATGACGCGCTGGATGCGGCCGGAGAGGCCGACGACGCGGGTGTAGCTCTGCACCCGCTTCTTGAGGCTGCGCGCCTTGCCGACGTAGAGGACCGTGCCCTTGACGTCGATCATGCGATAGACGCCGGGTCCGTTGGGCAGCCGCTTGACCGCGTCGGCGATGACCTCCGGGCCGACGCGGCGCGGCGTCTTCGGGCTTTCGGCTGTGTCGATGTCGGCGGATGTGGTCATGGGTCCGATCGATATGGCGGGCCGGTCAGCCGAGGTGCTGGCCGCCGTCGAGCGCGATCACCTGGCCGGTGATCGAGCCCGTCTCGACAATATAGCGGATGGTGCGGCCGAATTCCGTCAGTGCCGGTGCGCGGCGGAGTGGCACCGACTCGACCAGCCGGCGATAGCCCTCGTCGGTCTGGTAGACGCTGGGCAGCGTCGGGCCGGGGGCGATGCCGTTGACGCGCACATTGGGCGCCAGCGCCAGGGCGAGCGACTGGGTGGCGGTGGCGAGCGCCGCCTTGCTGATCTGGTAGGAATAGTTGGCCGGCGTCGGCCGCCAGATGCTCTGGTCGAGCAGGTTGACGACGTTGCCCTCGACGCCCTCCGGCAGTTGCCGGGCGAAAGCCTCGGCCAGGAAGATCGGGGCCGCCAGGTTGATCGCCATCTGTCGGTCCCACAGGTCACGGTCGAGCGCGCCGACCGCATCGAAGGCGAAGATCGAGGCGTTGTTGACCAGCAAGGTGAGGGGGCCGTGTGCCGCGACGGCGTCGCCGACGACCTTGGCCGGCGTCGCCGGATCGGCGAAATCGCCGGTGACGACGGCGGCGCGCCCGCCTTTGTCGCTGATGGCGGCGGCGAGGTCGTCGGCCTCGGTGCGCGAAAAGTTGCAGTGGATGACGACCGCCCAGCCGTGCGCGGCGAGATCCTCGACGATGGCGCGGCCGATGCGGCGCGCACCACCGGTCACCAGCGCGACGGAAGGGGCAAACGGCGCAACCATTGGTTAACCCTATTTAACAGTAACGACGGAGGGGACAGCGGACCCACTCTACATGGGAGGCGCCGGGTGGATATTCAAACGCCTTTTAAATCAATGCTTTAGAAACGAACTGTCACCTTGCTGCAACGCCATAATCGATCACTGATTCGCCGCTGTGCGGCCGTATTTCATTAACGTTTACGCCGTATTCCTGCTCGCATATGGCGGCCAGTAAAGCGTTGGGGGCCTGGCGTCGTGGGCGACCGTGTCTGGATGTCGCCGGGCTAAAACGAGGAGTAGATCATGTTTGCCATCCGAACCATCGGCGCAAGCGCGCTGGCGCTCGTGGGCAGCGCCGGCATCGCACTTGCCGCGGACCTGCCGAACTATCAGCCGCCGCCGGCTGCCCAGGTGTACAACCCGGCACCGGCCTTCGACTGGACGGGGCCCTATGTCGGTCTCACCGGCGGCTATGGCTGGGGCACCTCCAGCGGCCTGCTGGGCGGCGGCTTCGCCGGCTACAATTTCCAGGTCAATCCCAATGTCGTGGTCGGCGTCGAGGGCGATATCGTCGCCACCGGTAAGAGTTCGAACGGCTGGGATTCGACGATCCGCGGCCGCCTCGGCTATGCCTATGACCGCTATCTCTTCTACGGGACCGGCGGCGTGGCGTTCGGCGACATCAAGAACGCCGGCGCATCGAAGACCAGGACCGGCTGGACGATCGGCGCCGGTATCGAAGCGGCGCTGACCAGCAACGTCACCGGGCGGGTCGAGTACCGCTACACCGATCTCGGCTCGGCGTCGGTCGGCGGCTCGACCGTCAGCCAGACCGCCAACGACCTCATGGTCGGCGTCGCCATGAAGTTCTGATCGGCCTGTCCTGTCAGGCTCGAACGCCCCGCTGCGGCACGCCCGCGGCGGGGCGTTTCCGTTTTGGGGGAGGAGGAGGGCGCCGATCATTTGTTCTCGGTCATCCTCCGGCGGAGCGCAGCGGAGACCGGAGGATCGGTTTCCTGGTTGCACGACCACGGTTGGTTTCAGGTCGGTTGAGCCGCGACTGCGCAGCGATTTGCGCTCCACCCCGTGGAGAACGATCCTCCGGTCAAGCCGGAGGATGACGGAGAACCGGGATGCTCCGTCGTGCTGCACCGCGCCCAGGACAGGCGCCTTACTGCGGCACCTTGATCTCGGGCACGCCGCAGCCCTGGCGGTCGACCTCCAGGCAGCGGCGGAAGCTGAGGTCCTTGGTCAGGCAGATGCGCACCTCTTCCATGAGGCCGCGATAGCAGGTGACGGCGATGCCGGTCTCGACCAGGCGCGGGTTGGCGGCGATGAAGGCCTGCTCGACCTCGCGCGGCGCCAGCGTCCGGCCGGAAAGCGTCGTCGGCAGCTTCACGGCCTGAAAGGCGCGGCGCAGCGTGGCGAAGTAGTTCGTCTGGTTGAGGCCGGAGCACATCCCGTGCTTCTGCCATTCGTGATTGATGAGGCCGCCGCCCGGCATGATGTCGGCGAGCGAATCGACGGTCGCCTGGCTGACGCGGCGCGGCATGTTGGACGGACAGTCGGACGGGTAGCCGTTCTCGTATTGCGGCCACAGGCCGTGGACGATGAAGCCGCTGGGGTGCCCGCATTCGGCGGGGTCGGGCCGGCTGGCGGTGGCGCAATAGGTCGGCGACCAGGACAGCGACAGGACGTAGAAATCGAAATCGCCCGGCGTGCCGCCGGCCCATGCGGGCGCGACGGTGAAACACAGGGCGGCGAGAAGACCGGCGAGCCTCAAGGACGGATGGAGCGGCACGCGGCGCCGTAGACCCGGTAAGGGTCGTAGCCGGGCAGGCACGACTGAACGCCCCAATGGAACGAGGCAAAGCCGGCCTGGAACTCGATCAGATAGACCAGCTCCGAGCGCCGGCCGTCGGAGAGATAGGCCGTGGCGTGGCAATAGCGGCGCGGGATGAGGCTCGGCCCGTCGACGTTGACCTTGGTCTCGCGGATGTCGCCGACACTGGCGATGGTGAGCCCGCTGTGGATGATGCTGCGGTCGTAGAAGGCGAACTTCTCGCGCACATGGGCCAGCACCTTGGGCTGGTCGCAGACCGGCAGGCAGTGATGGTGGGCGCAATAGGGCGTGCCCGCATAGCTCGCGCCATAGGTATAGTCGGCCGCCTGGGCCGGAACCGCCAGAAGGCCAAGCGCCGCCAAGCCCAACAGGATGCGCAGCATGGCTGTCGTCTCCCCGTAATTCGTCGGCCGACAATGCGACGGCCCCGGAGCCCGGTCAAGGCGAGCAGGGCCTTTCGCGGTCACTCTCCAGCGATTTCGTCGATGGTGTGTCCGGCGCCGTCGCCCTGCGCCAGGATCGGCACGAGGCCGCCGAGCAGGCGGGCCAGTGCCTCCGCGAACTGCCAGGGCGGGTTGCAGATGACGAGGCCGGTGCCGTTGAAGGTGCCGCCGGCGCCGCGCTCGCGCACGCTGAGCTCGGCCCTGAGCAGCCGGCGGATGCCGGATTTGGCCAGGCCGAGGCGCAGCCGGTCGACGGCGACGAGGTCCTTCACCGGGTACCACAGGCAGTAGATGCCGGTCGGCCAGCGGCGATGGGCGTTGGCGAAGGCGTCGAGAAGCCGGTCGAACTCGTTCGCCTCTTCGTAGGGCGGGTCAACCAGCACCAGCCCGCGCCGCTCCTTGGGCGGCACGAAGGCGCCGAGCGCCAGCCAGCCGTCGAGCGCGATGGTCCTGACCTGGATGTCGCCGGCAAAGAGCGCGGTGAGCGCCTCGGCGTCCTCCGGGTGCAGCTCGACCGCGGTCAGCCGGTCCTGCCGGCGGAAGAGGTGCCGGGCGATCCACGGCGAGCCGGGATAGACACTGAGCGCATCGCCTGGCGCGTTCGCCGCCTTCACCGCCTCCAGCCACGGGGCGAGGAGGGCGGCGAGGTCGGGATAAGGTCGCGCTGCCACAGCCGGCCGATGCCCTCCCGCCACTCGCCCGAGCGCGTCGCCTCATCGCCGGCGAGATCGTACAGGCCCGCGCCGGCATGGCTGTCGATGACCCGGAAAGCGCTGTCTTTGAGCTTCAGCCGCTCGATCAGGAGCGCCAGCACCGAATGCTTGACCACATCGGCGAAGCCGCCGGCATGGAAGGCGTGGCGGTAGTTCATGGCCTTCCTAAATCTTCGCCGGCGAGACGAGCACGCCGAAGGCGGCCTCGGGCGGCAGGTCGGCGATCACCACCCGCTCGCCGACCACCCGCGTGCGCTCTGCCGCGACCAGCGCCAGCGCCTCCGGATAGATGCGGTGCTCGGCGCCGAGCACGCGCGCGGCCAGCGCCTCGGGCGTGTCGGTCGACAGCACCGGCACGGCCGCCTGGGCGATGATCGGCCCGGCATCCATCGCGGGTCGCACGAAATGGACGGTGCAGCCGTGCAGCTTGACCCCGGCGGCAAGCGCCCGCTCGTGGGTGTTGAGCCCCTGGAAGGCGGGGAGCAGCGACGGATGGATGTTGATCACCCGGTCCTGCCAGCGCTCGACGAAATCCTCCGACAGGAGGCGCATGAAGCCGGCGAGGCAGACGATGTCGATCTCCGCCGCCTCGAGGTGCGCCTCGATCTTCGCCTCGAATGCGGCGCGGTCCTTGTTCTCCTTGGAGCTGACGATCGCGGTGGCGATGCCGGCCTCTGCCGCCTTGGCGAGGCCGGCGGCATCCGACCGGCTGGAGAGGACCAGAACGATCTCGGCCGGATAGTCCGGCCGCGCCGCGGCGCCGATGAGCGCGCTCATGTTGGAGCCGCGCCCGGAAATCAGGATGGCGACGCGCTTGCGGTCGGTCATGGCGCTTTGAGGTCGAGGGTTCCCGAATAGGCGACCGGCGCGTCCTTGCGCTCGGCGATCTCGCCGACGGCGACCACCGTTTCGCCGGACGCGGCAAGCGCCGCCGTCACGGCGGCAACCGAGGCGGCGGGCACGACCAGCAGCATGCCGGCGCCGCAGTTGAAGGTGCGCAGCATCTCGTCCGGGGCGATGTCGGCAAGCCCGGCCAGCCAGCGGAAGACCGGCGGCACCGGCAGCCGGTCGAGGTCGATGCGGGCGGAGAGCCGCTCCGGCAGCACACGGGGCAGGTTTTCGGTAATGCCGCCGCCGGTGATATGGGCCATGGCCTTGACCGCGCCGGTCTCTCTCACCGCCGCAAGCAGCGGCTTCACATAGATGCGGGTCGGGGTCAGCAGCGCCTCGCCGACGCTCATGGCGTTGTCGAAGGGGACGGGCGCATCGAAGGCGATGCCGGCGTCGGCGACGAGCTTGCGCACCAGCGAGAAGCCGTTGGAGTGGACGCCGGAGGAGGCAAGCGCCAGCACCACGTCGCCGGCGACAACATCGGCACGCGGCAGGATGCCGTCACGCTCGACGGCGCCGACGGCGAAGCCGGCGAGGTCGAAATCCTTGCCGGCGTACATGCCGGGCATTTCCGCCGTCTCGCCGCCGATGAGCGCCGCACCGGCCTGGCGGCAGCCCTCGGCGATGCCGGCGACGATACGCGCGCCGACCGCCGGGTCGAGCTTGCCGGTGGCGAAATAATCGAGGAAGAACAGCGGCTCCGCCCCCTGGACGACGAGGTCGTTGACGCACATGGCGACGAGGTCGATGCCGACCGTGTCGACGATCCCGGTATCGATGGCGATCTTCAGCTTGGTGCCGACGCCATCGGTGGCCGCGACCAGCACCGGATCGCGGTAGCCGGCGGCCTTCAGGTCGAACAGGCCGCCGAAACCGCCGATTTCCGCGTCGGCGCCGGGCCGCCGCGTCGCCCGCACCATGGGCTTGATCGCCTCGACAAGGGCGTTTCCGGCGTCGATATCGACGCCGGCGTCGGCATAGGACGCGCCCGGTCGCCGGGCAGGGGTGGTCATGGGATTCGCAAGGCCTCCAGCCGCTGGCATCCCAATCCATGAAAAGATATCGGAAAGCAAGATGCCTGGGGATAGGCTGAGACCCTTGGCCTCACCGGCCGATAATGCCATGTCTTGTCCAATGTCCGGTTGGCGGCCGGGCTTGGAAGCAGGGGCTTAAGTCCAGGTGACGATACCCAACCTGATCACGATCGGCAGGCTGCTGCTGGTACCGCTGATCGTCTGGCTGATGATCACCGGCCAGTCGGGGGCGGCCTTCGCCGCGTTCATCCTGGCCGGCGTCAGCGATGCCGTCGACGGCTTCCTGGCGCGCAGCTTCAACCTGCGCTCGACGCTGGGCTCCTATCTCGATCCGCTCGCCGACAAGGCGCTGCTCGTCTCGATCTACATCTCGCTCGCCGTGATCGGGGAGGTGCCGCTGTGGGTGGTGATCCTGGTGGTCAGCCGCGACCTGTTCATCGTCGGCGCGGTGGTGCTGTCGTGGATGCTCGACCAGCCGATGGAGATGCACCCGCTGATCATCTCGAAGATCAACACGGTGGTGCAGATCGTGCTCGCCGCCGTGGTCCTCGGCGACCTGGCGCTCGGCGCCGGTCTCGACATGCTGCGCACGATCCTGGCCTATCGTGGTCGGCCTGCTCACCGTCGCCTCGGCCGCCGTCTATCTGGTCGACTGGGTCCGCCACATGGGCATGGGCGAGAGCGCCGCCGGCTCGCCCGACGGACAGAGCGACGAGCGCTGGCCGAGATGAAGCGCCAGACCCAGATCGTGCTGTTCTGGCTGGGGGCGCTGGCCGCCATGGTCGCGGCGCTGGTCCTGTTCCGCGCCATCCTGCTGCCCTTTGCCGCCGGCATGGCGCTGGCCTATGCCCTCGACCCGGTCGCCAACTGGCTGGAGAAGCGCGGCTTCAACCGCACGATCGTGGCGCTCGGCATCGTCGTGCTGATCGCCATCCTCTTCGTCGCCGTCTTCATCCTCATCGTGCCGGTGCTGATCAGCCAGCTGGTCGATTTCCTGCAGCAGCTGCCGAACCTGATCGCGCGCCTGCAGACGCTGCTCGGCCCGTGGCTGGAAAGCGACTGGGCGCGCTATCTCGGCATCGATGCTGCGAGCCTCAGGGCCTCGCTCACCGGCTTCTTCGCCAACGGCGCCAGCATCATGCAGACGCTGCTCTCCTCGCTCCTGACCGGCGGGCGCACGGTCATCGACGTGGCGTCGCTGTTCTTCGTCACGCCCTTCGTCGTCTTCTACCTGCTGCGCGACTGGCACCGCATGATCGCCTGGGTCGACGGGCTGTTGCCGCGCGACTATGCCGACGAGATCCGCCGGCTCGCCCGCGCCATGGACGAGAAGGTCGCCGCCTTCGTGCGCGGCCAGATGCTGTCGGGAACGGTGCTCGGCATGTTCTATGCGGCCGGCCTGGTGGCCATCGGCCTCAACTACGGCCTGCTCATCGGCCTGGCCGCCGGCATCTTGAGCTTCATCCCCTATCTCGGTTTCACCAGCGGGTTCGTCGCCTCGATCATCATCGCGCTGGTCCAGTTCTGGCCGAACTGGATCTGGCTGGTCGCCACCGTTGCCGTCTTCATGGCCGGCCAGGTGCTCGAAGGCTACATCCTGCAGCCATACCTGATCGGCACCCGCGTCGGCCTGCATCCGGTCTGGCTGCTCTTCGCGCTCTTCGCTTTCGGCCTGCTCTTCGGCTTCCTCGGCCTGCTCGTCGCCATTCCGGCGGCCGCGGCTGTCGGCGTGCTCCTCCATTTCGCCATCGAACGCTATCAGGCAAGCCCGCTCTATCGCGGCGGCGGCGGCGCCGGGCCCGACCATGAGTGAGCGTCCCTCGTCCGCACGGCAGTTGCCGCTCAGCCTGCCGCATCGCGCCGCCATGACGCGCGCCGACTACCTCACCGGCGATGCCAACCGGGCGGCGATCGCGCTCATCGACGCCTGGCCCGCCTGGCCCGACCGGGCCGTGCTGCTCTCGGGCCCGGCCGGCTCCGGCAAGACCCATCTGGTCGAGATCTGGCGCCACGCGAGCGGCGCCGCCGTCAGGGCGGCAAACGCGCTCGGCGACGTCGAGGCGCTCTCCGCCGCGCCGGCGATTGCGGTCGAGGATCTCCACCTGGGTCCGCTCGATGAGGCCGGCCTCTTCCATCTCGTCAATCTCAGCGGCGAGCGCCATCGGCCGCTCATGCTGACCAGCCGGCTGCCGGCCGGGGCGCTCCCCATGCGGCTGCCCGACCTTGCCTCGCGCCTGCGCGCTGCCCGGCCGATCGCCCTCGGTGCGCCCGACGACGCGCTGCTCAGGCTGGTGCTGGTCAAGCTCTTTGCCGACCGCCAGCTCACCGTCGATCCCGGCGTCATCGAAACCATCGTCACCCGCATGGAACGCTCGCTGGAGGCGGCCAGCCGCATCGTCGACGAGCTCGACCGCGAGGCGCTGGCCGGCGGCCGCTCGATCAGCCGCCGGCTCGCCAGCGAGACCCTGGCGCGGGTGGTCGACAACCAGCCGGACCTGTTCGCCGAGTAGGGGCGGGGCTCCGTCGCCGGCGTTCGTTTCAAGCGGCGCCGCGAAATTCCGTCGGCGTTGCTCCGAACCGCCGGCGGAAACAGCGGTTGAAATAGGGAATTTCGCTGAAGCCGCTGGCGCTCGCGATCTCGCCTATCTTCATGAGGTCATGGCGGCGATCCGCCAGCATCGACCGCGCCCGCTGGAGCCGCAGTTCGAGCACGCGCTCGGTGAAGGTCGATCCGGATTGGCGCAGCAGGTCCTGGACGTAGCGGTCGGTTACGCCCATGCGTCGGGCCACGCCGCGCGGCGAGAATGCCGGATCGGCGAAGCCGGTGCGGATCGCCGTGACGATCTCGTGCAACCGCGCCGCCCGAAGACCGCGCATGCATGCCTCGTCGGCGGCGTCCTTTTCGGCGCCGAGCGCCAAGGCGACGAGATCGACGATCGTCGTTCCCACATGCACGGCCAGATCCGAATTGTCGTCGATGTCGTCGGCGGCCGGAAGGATGTCGAGATATCGGCGCAGGTGCCGCATCGCCCCGCCGCTTCGCTCGAGCGGCCTCGCCACGAAGTCCTCGACCGGCCGGGACAGCTGGTGCAGACGCGCCTGGTCGATCGCGATGGCAGAAAAATCGTGCGGGTCGGCAAAGCGAAGATCGCCGGGTTTGGTGCAGCTGAAAAGGGCTGCCGTCTCGGCGCCGAGAAGGACCTCGCGTCCGGACTGCGCCAGCGACAGCGGTCGCGGCCCCCGGTTGATGAGGAGCACGAAATTTGGCGAGTTCAGCCCGGCCTGTCCGTGCGACATCCACGACATGCGATCCACGGTCCCGGTGAAGCGCAGCACGTCCACCGGGGTCGGGCTGTGGTTGAAGCGCGCCCCGCGCAGCCGCTCGGTGAAGCGCCGGCCGGGCAGCATCGTGACATCGTGCGGACCGTAGACCTCACTCAGGAAATCGCGCCAGACCGACAGGCGAGCGCGGTCATCAAAGCCGGCGGGAAGGTCTTCCGATCGGAATGCGATGCTCTTCATGGTGGCCTCCATGTAACCCGCACCGGATCGTTGGCAGCATAGGCCGGCTTCCCGGCGGGAGTCCAAGCCGAACGGCCGGTTCGCGGAACCGGCCACTGGCGCGTCAGCGTGCAAGCCGGCTTCGGTCCAGGACAAACGCTGTGCCGCGCTCCCGATCAGATTGATGCGAAGCCTCGCCGGTCATCGATCGGGGCTGTCACCCAAGCGAGGAGATCAGATGTCCATCTCGTTCATGCGGAAATTGGGGTTCCTCGGCCTGGTGGCCGCGGCTCTCATCGCATTCGGAGCGGCGTTGTCCTCCCCGGCAAACGCCGCCAAGAACGTTCCACAGCGAGATATGCTGGCCGCATGCAAGCATGAAGGACCAAACTGTGAAATCCTGACGAACAATCCTGGAGGATTGATCGGATGCAGTTACAGCACTGGCGCCTGTTTTTATTGCAAAAACAACAAATGTCATGCGATTAATATGTCAACCAATCCCATAGGAAATAGAATAGGCACGGTGGGCAAATCCGGCAAAATCGCCCCCAAATTCGCCCCCACGGGTGGCGCATCAGGTCCATAGCCGTCCGACCTGGTGCCGCGAACAGGTGACGGTGCGCGAGACCTCCTTGCCGGCGGCTGCCCCATCAGCCGCCGCCTTGCCGCCAAGACCCTGGCGCGGGTGATCGGCAACCAGCCGGACCTGTTCGCCGAGTAGGGCAGGGCGCGCCGCTACCACAGCGCGGCGTTCGTGTTACCTTTCCCGGAAAAGCATCAATAAGCTCCGCCGGCCAGTGGCCCGGTGGACGGGAGGGGACAAGGGCGATGGGCACCTACGCGGACACCTATCAGCGCTGGCAGGACGATCCGATCGGCTTCTGGGCCGAGGCCGCCAAGGCGATTGACTGGGCCACGCCGGCCCGCGCCACCTTCAATCCCGAGGCCGGCGTCTATGGCCGCTGGTTCACCGGGGCGACCTGCAACACCTGCTACAACGCCCTCGACCGGCACGTGGAGGCGGGCCGCGGCGGTCAGACCGCGATCATCTATGACAGCCCGGTCACCGGCGTGAAGCGGGCGATCAGCTATCGCGATCTCCTCGACGACGTGGCGACCTTCGCCGCAGTGCTCGCCGACCACGGCATCGGCAAGGGCGACCGTGTCATCATCTACATGCCGATGATCCCCGAGGCGATCGTCGCCATGCTCGCTACGGCGCGGATCGGCGCGATCCATTCGGTGGTGTTCGGCGGCTTTGCCGCCCACGAGCTCGCCAGCCGCATCAACGACGCCGAGCCCAAGCTGATCGTCACCGCCTCCTGCGGCATCGAGCCCACCCGCGTCGTCCCCTATGTGCCGCTGGCCGCTGCGGCGATCGCGCAGGCGACCCAGAAGCCGGCGACCATGATCGTCGTCCAGCGAGAGCAGCACCGCGCTGAACTCGATCCCGTCCGCGACCGCGACTATGCGGAGGAGATGGCGAAGGCACGGCGCCGCCGGACGCAGCGAGCCGTGGGTGGCGGTGGCCGCGACCGACCCGCTCTATATCCTCTACACCTCCGGCACGACCGGACAGCCCAAGGGCATCGTCCGCGACAATGGCGGCCACATGGTTGCGCTCGACTGGTCGATGGCGAACATCTACGGCGTCGCGCCGGGCGAGGTCTATTGGGCGGCCTCGGACATCGGCTGGGTCGTCGGCCACTCCTACATCGTCTATGCGCCGCTCATCCACGGCTGCACGACGGTGCTCTACGAGGGCAAGCCGGTGGGCACGCCCGATGCCGGCGCCTTCTGGCGGGTAATCGAAGAGCACAAGGTGGCGGTGCTGTTCACCGCGCCGACGGCGCTCAGGGCGATCAAGAAGGAGGACCCGGAGGGCAAGCTGATCGGCCGCCACGACCTCTCCAGCCTGCGCAGCCTGTTCCTCGCCGGCGAACGCGCCGACCCGGATTCGGTGCGCTGGGCGGAGGAGGTGCTCGGCGTGCCGGTCATCGACCACTGGTGGCAGACCGAGACCGGCTGGGCGATCGCCGCCGATCCGCTCGGCATCGAGCTCTTGCCGGTCAAGCGCGGCTCGCCGACCACCGCCATGCCCGGCTACGACGTCAAGGTGCTCGACGACTTCGGCCATCCGGTGAAGCCCGGCACGCTCGGCAACATCGCCATCCGTCTGCCGCTGCCGCCCGGCGCGCTGCCGACGCTGTGGGGCAACGACGACCGCTTCCGCGTCGCCTACCTCGCCGCCTTCCCCGGCTACTACCAGACGGCGGACGCCGGCTACATCGACAGCGACGGCTATCTGTTCATCATGGGGCGCACCGACGACATCATCAACGTCGCCGGCCACCGCCTGTCGACCGGCGGCATGGAGGAGGTGCTGGCCAGCCACGCGGCGGTCGCCGAATGCGCCGTTATCGGCATCCACGACAATCTCAAGGGCCAGCTTCCGATCGGCTTCGTCGTCCTCAAGATGGGCGTCAAGACGAGCCCGGCCACGGTCGAGAAGGAGATCATCGCGCTGGTGCGCGAGCAGATCGGCCCGGTGGCGGCCCTGAAGACGGTCCTGGTGGTGCCGCGCCTGCCCAAGACCCGCTCCGGCAAGATCCTGCGCGCCACCATGCGCCAGATCGCCGACGGCGATCAGGTCCGCGTGCCGGCGACCATCGACGACCCGGCGGCGCTCGACGAGATCACCGGCGCGCTCCACGCGCGCGGCATGGGGTCATAGCCGGCGTTGCACCTATGTTCTGGCGTTCTTGTCGGAATCGTCATAATCCGGGGCTAGAACAAGGCTGAAGGAGCCTGCGGTTCAAGGCCCGATGGATCAGAAGAACCCACACGCCGCCATGGAAAGCGCTGCGACCGTCGAACCCGACGTCGCGGCCGGCATGGAGCTGCGCAAGTCGAAGTCGCGCTTTATCAACCGTGAGTTGTCGTGGCTGCAGTTCAATCGGCGGGTGCTGGAGGAGGCGGCAAACCCCAACCATCCGCTGCTCGAGAAGCTGCGCTTCCTGTCGATCTCGGCCAACAACCTCGACGAATTCTTCATGGTGCGCTTCGCCGGCCTCAAGGGCCAGCAGCGCCAGGGCATCGCCATGGTGTCCGACGACGGCCGCTCGCTGAGCGGCCAGCTCAGCGCCATCGGCGAGGCGTGCGCCGGCCTTGCCAGCGACCAGCAGACGCGCTGGACGGAGCTGCGCCGCGAACTCGACGAAGCCGACATCCATCTCATCGATGCCGCCGGGATCGCCGATGCCGACCGCGACTGGCTGGAGCACTATTTCCTCGATTCGATCTTCCCGGTGCTCACCCCGCTGGCCATCGACCCGGCGCACCCGTTCCCGTTCATCCCCAATCTCGGCCTGACCGTCGCGCTGCAGATGACGCGCAAGTCGAGCGGCCATCACATGACGGCGCTGCTGCGCGTGCCGAGCTCGATCGAGCGCTTCATCCGCCTGCCGTCGAACGATAATTGCAAGGATCGTTTCATCAGCCTGGAACAGGCGGTGACGCTGTTCGTGCACAGCCTCTTCCCTGGCTACGGCGTCGACGGGCAGGGCGCTTTCCGCGTCATCCGCGACTCGGACATCGAGGTGGAGGAAGAGGCCGAGGACCTGGTCCGCTTCTTCGAGAGCGCCCTCAAGCGCCGCCGCCGCGGCTCGGTGATCCGCCTCGAGATCGAGGCGGCCATGCCGGAAGGCCTGCGTCAGCTCGTCGCCGAAGCGCTGGCGGTGACCGCCGACGAGATCTTCCTGGTCCACGGCCTGCTCGCCTTGAACGATCTCGCCGAGCTTGTCGCCATCGACCGGCCCAACCTCAAGTTCTCGCCCTACACGCCGCGCTATCCCGAGCGCCTGCGCGACCACAACGGCGACTGTTTCGCTGCCATTCGGGAGAAGGACATCGTCGTCCATCACCCGTACGAGTCCTTCGACGTGGTGGTGCAGTTCCTGCGCCAGGCGGCCTCCGACCCGGATGTGGTGGCGATCAAGCAGACGCTCTACCGCACCTCGAACGATTCCCCGATCGCCAAGGCGCTGGCCGAAGCAGCCGAATCCGGCAAGTCGGTGACGGCGCTGGTCGAGCTCAAGGCGCGCTTCGACGAAGAGGCCAACATCCGCTGGTCGCGCGACCTCGAGCGCGCTGGCGTGCAGGTGGTCTACGGCTTCATCGAACTGAAGACTCACGCCAAATTGTCTCTGGTGGTGCGCCGCGAGGGCGGCCAGCTCGCCAGCTACGTCCATATCGGTACTGGCAACTATCATCAGGTGACGGCGAAGATCTACACCGACCTGTCGTTCTTCTCGGCCGACCCGGCGATCGCCCGCGACGTCGCACGCATCTTCAACTACATCACCGGCTATTCCGAGCCGGAGACGCTGGAACGCCTGGCGATCTCGCCGCATATGCTGCGCGGAGCCATCCTTGGTCTCATCGCGGCGGAGGTGGAGCACGCCAGGGCCGGCCGGCCGGCGCAGATCTGGATGAAGATGAATGCGCTGGTCGATTCCCAGATCATCGACGCGCTCTACGACGCCAGCCAGGCCGGGGTCGAGATCGACCTGGTGGTGCGCGGCATCTGCTGCCTGAGGCCGGGCATTCCCGGCCTGTCGGAGCGCATCCGCGTCAAGTCGATCGTCGGCCGCTTCCTCGAGCACGCCCGCATCTACTGCTTCGGTGACGGCCACGGGCTGCCCTCGGCGGGGGCCAAGGTCTTCATCGGCTCGGCCGACATGATGCCGCGCAATCTCGACCGCCGCGTCGAGGCGATCGTGCCCATCCTCAACCCGACCGTGCATGAGCAGATCCTCGGCCAGATCATGGTCACCAACTTCGCCGACAACCAGCAGAGCTGGCGCGTGCTGCCCGACGGGACGTCGGAGCGCATCGTTCCGCGCAAGGGCGAGCCGCTGATCAACGCCCACCAGTATTTCATGACCAACCCGAGCCTTTCTGGCAGAGGCAAGGCGGCGCTCAAGATCGGCACCGGCAAGTCGGGCCGCCGGCGCGGTCGGGGAGCGTGAGCCTGGTATCTGACCTCACCATCACCCCCGAGGCGCCCGGGCGTCTCAATGGCGGCGGGCCGATCGCGGTCGTCGACATCGGCTCGAACTCGGTCCGCCTGGTTGTCTACGAGCGGCTAAGCCGCTCTTCGACGCCGCTGTTCAACGAGAAGGAACTGTGCGGGCTCGGCCGCGGGCTGGCGACGCGCGGCCGGTTGGAGCCGGAGGCGATCGCTTCGGCGCTGACCGCCATCCGCCGCTTCGCCGCCCTCGTCCGCCAGATCGGCGTCACCGCGCTGCACGTTCTGGCCACGGCCGCCGTGCGCGACGCATCCAACGGCCCGGACTTCATCACCTCGGTCGAGGCGATCACCGGCGTCAAGGCCACGGTGCTTGCCGGCAGCGAGGAAGCCCGGCTCTCCGCCCAGGGCGTGGTTTCCGGCTTCCACCAGCCCGACGGCGTCGCCGGCGATCTTGGCGGCGGCTCGATCGAGGTGGTCGACGTCCGCAACAGCCGGACGGGGACCGGCGAGAGCTTCCCGCTCGGCGGCCTCCGCCTGGAGGAAGCCGCCGACGGATCGATCAAGCGGGCCGAGAAGATCGCCGCCGAGGCGCTCGCCAAATCGAAGGTGCTGCCTGCCGGCGACAAGCGCACCTTTTACGCGGTCGGCGGCACCTGGCGCTCGCTCGCCCGGCTGCACATGCGCCAGGCGGGCTATCCGCTGCACGTCATGCACCACTATACGATCGGCGCCGACGAGGCTGCCGACTTCTGCCGCATGGTCGCCAGGCGCGAGATCGATTCGCTCGATTCGATCGAGGTCGTCTCGCGCAATCGCCGGCCACTCTTGCCCTACGGCGCCGTCGTGCTGGAGCAGGTGATCCGGGTGATGAAACCGTCGCAGGTGGTCGTCTCGGCGCTGGGCATGCGCGAGGGGCTGCTCTACGAACTGCTCGACCCGGAAGAGAAGGCGAAGGACCCGCTGCTCACCGCCTGCGAGGAGCTGTCCTATCTGCGTTCGCGCTCGCCGCGCCATGCCCGCGAACTGGCGGACTGGTCGGCGATGGCGTTCGGCGTCATCGGCCTCGACGAGACCGAGGCCGAGATGCGCCTGCGCCATGCCGCCTGCCTGCTGACCGACCTCGGCTGGCGCGCCCACCCGGAATATCGCGGCGAGCAGAGCCTCAACTTGATCGCCCACGCCTCGTTCATCGGCATCGACCATCCCGGCCGCGCCTTCCTGGCGCTGGCCAACTTCTACCGGCACGAGGGGCTGATCGACGAGCAGCTCTCGCCGCGCATCCGCGAATTGGTCTCGACCCGCCTGATGGAACGCGCCCGGGCGCTGGGCGCGGTGCTGCGCGTGGTGCATCTCATCTCGGCGGCGACCCCCGGCGTGGTCAACCGCACGCACCTGGAAACGCGCGGCAAGGCGCTGGCGCTGGTGCTGCCGGGGGACCTCGCCGCGCTCGGCGGGGCGCGCGTTCTGCGTCGTCTCTCGCAGGTGGCGAAGTTTGCCGGTCTTGAGCCGGCAATCGTGGTGGAGTAGGGGCGGCCGGCGCGACCTCGCAGATAGAAGCAGTTCCGTTTCTCGACCGGCGAAGCGATCCGGCGTCGAGACCGGCGAAGGGCGATGCCGGGCATCGGTCGAGCCGGGATCGCGTCGGCGCCCGCCGGTCGGAACCCGAGCTTTCGCCATTATCGGCGCCGTCGGTCTCGGTCGTACCCCGGGTACGTCCGTCCCGCCGGCTTGATCCTGTCGCAAAACGCTGTCGGACATCTGACCGAAACGCTCAGCCCTTGTTGATGGTCACCACGTGGTTCTGCTTGACCGCGAGCGCGATCTTGCCGGACTTGAGCTTGAGCGCTGCCTCGCCGAACAGCTCCCGCCGCCAGCCGGAGAGCGCCGGCACGTCGGCCGCGTCGTCGCTGGCGATGGCCTCGAGGTCGTCGACCGTGGCGATGATCTTCGAGGCCACCCCGTGGTTCTCGCTGGTCATCTTGAGCAGCACCTTGAGCAGGTCGACCGCTGCGCCGTTGCCGTTGGATGCCGGCTTGTGCTTGGGGATGCGCGGCAGCTGCTCGCGCGGTATGGCCATGGCGGTGCGCACCGCAGCGAGGATCTCCTCGGCCGCGCGCGACCGCTCGAAGCCGCGCGGGATGGTACGCAGCGCCGCCAGCGCCGCCGGGGTCGTCGGCTGCTGCGCGGCGATCTCGTAGATGCCGTCATCCTTGATCACCCGGCTGCGCGGCACGTCGCGCGCCTGCGCCTCGCGCTCGCGCCAGGCGGCCACCTCGCGCATGACGGCAAGCTCGATCGGCTTGCGCACCCTGAGCTTGAGCCGCTGCCACGCTTCTTCCGGCTCCATGTTGTAGGTGCCCGGCGAGGTCAGCACCTCCATCTCCTCGCGCACCCATTCGCTGCGCTTCTGCTCGTCCAGGCGGGCGGCGAGCGCCTGATAGACGTCGCGGAGATGGGTGACGTCGGCCAGCGCATATTCGACCTGCTTTTCCGACAGCGGCCGCCGGCTCCAGTCGGTGAAGCGCGACGACTTGTCGATGCGCGTGCCGGTGAGCTTCTGGACGAGCTGGTCGTAGCTGACCGACTCGCCGAAGCCGCAGACCATGGCCGCGACCTGGGTGTCGAACACCGGATGCGGGATCAGGCCGCCGAGGTGGTAGACGATCTCGATGTCCTGGCGGGCGGCATGAAAGACCTTGATGACCTTCTCGTTCTTCATCAGCTTGAAGAACGGCTCGAGGTCGAGCTCCGGCGCGGTGGCGTCGATGATCGCCGCCTCCTCCGGGCCAGCCATCTGGATCACGCAAAGCTTTGGCCAGAAAGTCGTTTCCCGCATGAATTCGGTATCGACCGTGATCGCGGGGAAGTGGGCAAGGCGCCGGCACAGGGCGGCAAGATCAGCGGTCGAGGTGACGATAGTCATGGTGTTCGTATAGCCGACCAGGGGGCGATTTGTCCCTCATCTATCTGTCGCCCGCGACGCTTTTGCTGAATCTATCGAATTATCGACAAGTGCCAGTATTGCAAGGCTTTTCTGGGCTGGGCACCAGGCCGTATTGTCAATTTTGACGGACCAGGGGCTGCGACCGCAGCAATCTGCCGCGATCCTGCGCCGCCGAGCGGCCGAGTCGGGCCGCCGCATCCCGTCAACCGCGACGGGCCGGGCCTTGACAGCCAAGCGAACGCGTGCGCTTTTCCGGCGGCCAGAAACCGGCCATTTCACGCCCGCCGGGCGACCGTTTGACGACTTGAGAAGACCTCCCATGCACCGCTATCGCAGCCATACCTGTGGCGCCCTCCGCCCCGCCGATGTCGACCAATCCGTCCGCCTTTCCGGATGGGTGCACCGGGTGCGCGACCACGGCGGCCTGCTGTTCATCGACCTGCGCGACCACTACGGCCTGACCCAGTGCGTTGCCGACCCCGATTCGCCCGCCTTCGGCGCCGCCGAGCGGGTGCGCGCGGAATGGGTGATCCGCATCGAGGGCAAGGTGAAGGTGCGCACGCCGGAGACCGCCAATGCCAACCTGCCGACCGGCGAGGTCGAGGTCTTCATCGATACGCTGGAGGTGCTGTCGGAGGCGGCGGAGCTGCCCATGCCGGTCTTCGGCGATCTCGACTATCCCGAGGAGACGCGGCTCAAGTACCGCTTCCTCGATCTCCGCCGCGACAAGCTGCACCGCAACATCATGAAGCGCGGGGCGATCATCACCTCGCTGCGCCAGCGCATGATTGCTTCCAACTTCTTCGAGTTCCAGACGCCGATCCTGACCGCGTCGTCGCCCGAGGGGGCGCGCGACTTCCTGGTGCCCTCGCGCCTGCATCCCGGCAAGTTCTACGCGCTGCCCCAGGCGCCCCAGCAGTTCAAGCAGCTCATCATGATCGCGGGCTTCGACCGCTACTTCCAGATCGCGCCATGCTTCCGCGACGAGGACGCCCGCGCCGACCGTTCGCCCGGCGAGTTCTACCAGCTCGACATCGAGATGAGCTTCGTCGAGCAGGAGGACGTCTTCCAGGCGGTCGAGCCGGTGCTGCGCGGCCTCTTCGAGGAGTTCGGCGAGGGCAAGCCGGTGACCCAGGAGTTCCCGCGCATCCCCTATGTCGAGGCGCTGAGGAAATACGGCTCCGACAAGCCGGACCTCAGGAACCCGATCGAGATGCAGGACGTGACGGCCCATTTCGCCGGCTCCGGCTTCAAGGTCTTCGCCAGCCAGATCGAGGCCGATGCCAAGGTCGTGGTGTGGGCGATCCCGGCGCCGACCGGGGGCAACCGCGCCTTCTGCGACCGCATGAACGCCTGGGCGCAGGGCGAGGGCCAGCCGGGCCTCGGCTACATCTTCTTCCGCGACGACGGCGCCGGCGCCGGGCCGATCGCCAAGAACATCGGCGAGGACCGTACCGAGGCGATCCGCAACCAGCTCGGCCTCAGCGACGGCGACGCCGTCTTCTTCATCGCCGGCCGGCCCGACAAGTTCGTCGCCTTTGCCGGCGCGGCGCGCCAGAAGGTCGGCCGCGACCTCAAGCTGGTCGATGAGGATCGCTTCGCCTTCTGCTGGATCGTCGACTTCCCGATGTACGAGTGGAACGAGGAGCTGAAGAAGATCGACTTCTCCCACAACCCGTTCTCGATGCCCAACTACGACCACGACGCCTTCGTCGCGCTCGACCCGGCCGACCAGGATGCGATCCTGTCGATCCGCGCCTTCCAGTACGACATCGTCTGCAATGGCGTCGAACTGTCGTCGGGCGCCATCCGGAACCACAAGCCGGAGATCATGAAGAAGGCCTTCGCCATCGCCGGCTACGGCGAGGACGTTCTGCACGCCAAGTTCGGCGGCATGCTGCACGCCTTGCAGATGGGCGCCCCGCCGCACGGCGGCATCGCGCCCGGCATCGACCGCATCGTCATGCTGCTCTGCGGCGAGGACAATCTGCGCGAGGTGACGCTGTTCCCGATGAACCAGCGGGCCGAGGACCTGATGATGGGCGCACCCTCCGAGGTCACCGCCCAGCAGTTGCGCGAGCTTCACATCCGCCTGAACCTGCCGGAATAGCCGCGGCCCGGGGCCGCGGCCTTCCGTTATTGCGCCGGCGCGGTCGAGCGCATGTCGCCGCCGACCGGCGCGTCGCCCTTGGGGGGCGCTGGCGGCTGGCCGCCGCCGTTGTCCGGCGGCATGGCCGATGTATCGATGGTGAGGCCGAGGAGCGAGATCAGCGAGGCTGGCTCGCTGTCTGCCGCCGCGGAAATGGCCATGAGGCCGACCGGCGTCGGCGGCGCCATCGAGACGCTGATCGACGATCCCGGCGCGGCGACAAACGCCTTCACCACCGGCGCCAGCTTCGCCATGATGCCGGTCTCGCGCACCACCGCCGCCACCTGCGGGTCGTGCAGCACGAACAGCGACAAGAGCAGCGGCATGGCGTCGGCGAACTGCTGGCGGAACTTGTCGGGATTGGCGTGCATCTTCTCGGCCAGCAGGTCGAGGCCCTTGCCGACGATCGAGTCGTCCTTGAGGGTCAGCTTGGCCTGCTTGAGCGACAGGTCGGGCAGCACGTCGGGCAGCGCCTGCGGGTTCTCCAGCGCCTCGCGCGGCAGGCCGCCGAGCAGCATCGACAGAGCGAGCCCGCCGGCCCCCTTCATGTCGAACTGCAGGCGGTCGACGGCGAGCGTCTCGTCGGTCTCGTTCCAGTTGACCTTGAGGTGATAGCTGATGTCGAGCGTGTCGTAGCCGAGCTTGGCGAAGACCGCCCGGCCGTTGGCATCGAGCGCCGACACCGGCACGACGGCATCGCTGACGTCGGCCGAGACCGCGGTCGGCACCGCGCCGACATAGCTGGCAAGGTCGATGCGCATCTTGTCGAGGGTGACGTGCGGGGCGCCGGCTGCATCGACATCGAGGCCCGACATCTCGATGAAGCCCGGCTTCGGGGCGAGGCCGGTGAGATCAGGGGTGCCATTCCCCCCCTGGTTTGCCGCGATCGCCTGGATCAGCGCATCGGCGCCCGGCAGCACCACGTTGCCGATGGCGAAATGGCCGAGCTTGAAGGCGCCCACGTCGGGGACTTCGGTGGCGAAATCGTCGACGGCGAACTCGCCCAGCCGCTCGATCGAGAGGTCCGACATGTTGAAGCCGCCGAGGTGGAAGCTCTTCATGCCGGTGGCGGCGATATCGAGCCCGCTGATGCCGAGGCGGCCGAGGCCATAGGCCGACAGCATGTCGACCACCGCGCGTGCCGACTCCGGGTCGTCGGTGGGTGTGTTCGGATCGAGGATGATCCGGTCAATGTAGCTGGCGAAGCTCCGCCCCGGCTGGCGCAGCTTGAAGTCGACCAGCGACATCAGCGTCATGGTCATCTGCACGCCCGGCCCCGACACGGCGAAATCGTGGTAGGCGGCAAGGCCCGTCACCGTGTGCCAGCCGCCGTCGCCGACACCGCCGGCGTAGCGGTCCGGGTCGAACACCCTGAGCGCGGCGTCGATGTCGATGTCGTGCGCCTCGAAGCTGGCGACCTTCATGGTCATCAGCCCGTCGGGGTCGGGCGATTCCATGGTGAGCGGCCCGGCGGTGACCGCGGCGATCTTGCCGCCCTGCCAGCGGTCGATGCGGAACTGGTTGTAGACGAGGCGGCTGGATACGCCGGCATTGTCCTCGGTGAAGGTCAGCGAACCGATGCGGCCGTTGGTCATCGCCAGCCGGGTGAACGGCGCATAGGCTTTGACCGCCGAGGTGAACGGATGCTGCGGATCCCACACGAAGGCAGGTAGCGCCGGCATGGCGAATGCGTTGACCTCGCCGTCCGCCAGGGCGACCTTGAACGGCCCCGCCTGCAGCGCGCCCTTGTCGACGGTGACGTGGCTGGCGGTGAAGCCGCCGCCGGGGACGCCGACGTAGCCGGTCATGGCGACATTGCCGAATTCGACGCGGACACCCGGCACCGCGCTCTCGATCGCGAGCCCGGTGAGCACGGCGCGGTCGCTCGCCGCGTCATAGGCGAGCGATTTGTACGTCGCCTGCCAGTCGGGCGAGGCGTCGACCGAGGCGACCCATCCCTTGATCGCGGTTTCGACCGGCGCCTCGGCGGCAGCGGTCTGCACGAACAGGGCGAGGCCGGCACCGGCGATGAGGCCGGCGGCAGCGAACCGGAACAGCATGATCACCCCCCTTGTCGGAGCGGCCGCAAGCGGGCGCTCATTTGTTGACGGCGATATCGACGCCAAGCAGCTCCGGCAACTTCGTCTGATCGGCGTTAAGCGTTTCGGCCACCTTGCCGAACGGAACCGGGGCCGGCGGCGCCAACGTGATGGTCAGCGATTTCGGGTCTTTCAGGAAATCGGTGAGCGCCGTCTGCACCTTCTGCTGGAAGTCCATGCCGCCGGCATCGCCGATCAGGAACATGAGCAGCATCGGCCACTGGGCGGCGACGTCCTCGCGCGAGCTGCCGAGGATCTGCGCCTGCATGTCGAGCGCCCGCTCGATGACGCCGGCATTGTCGAAACGGATGCTCAGCGCGTCGAGGCTGGGCGACTGCTTGGCCGCCGGGGTTCCGTCCGTGCTGGCGCCGACCATGCCATGCACCTTGACGTCGCTGAAGGCGCCGGTGATGGCGAGCTTGCCGACGTCGGTGACGTCGAGGGTGAAGCCGCGCAGCGCGAACTTGTCGGCGGCGGTGTCGAAGCCCGCATCGAGGGCCACCGAGAGGACCAGGTCGGTGTAGCCGAGGCCCTGCATCATGCCGCGCACCTCGGGCGTGCTGAAGGCGGAGGCCGGCAGATGAACGCCCGTCGTGGTGAAGGTGACGCTGTTGGGTTCGCCGTTGGCGTCGGCCCCCATGGTGAAATCGACCTTGGCAACGTCGATCGGCTGGGCGAGCTGGGGGTCGCTGATGGTGATGCCGCTCACCGTGGCGGTGCTGAACGGCAGGATCTTGTTGGAGAGCCCCTTGATCTCGTCCGCCGTCGGGACGACGGCATTGGCGACCACCGCCGTCTGCCAGGCCACCGTCGACGTGCGGTCCTTGGCGGTACCGTTGTTGAAGGCAATGCTAGTGGCGGTGAAGCCGCCCGGCTGGCGTTCGGCGGCGCCGCTGACGACGATCGTGGCGATGTCGATGTCGCGGCTGGTGCGCTTGGGCTGCACCGCCTTGAACCCGGTGATGATGATCGTGTCGCCGCTGACGGTGGCGTCGGCGTAGCTGGCCTGGGCCTTGCCGGAGGCGCCGAAGGCGGCGACCAGCGCGTCGGCGACCGCATGCGCGTCAGGCGCTGCGGCGGCGCCCGCGGCAGCGAGAATGGCAATCAGAAACGAGCCGAACGCGGCCAGATGCGACGCTTTGCGAAGCATGGTCCCCCTCCCGGGCAATGGCTTGGCGGCTGACGGATTCGCCAGCCATAGGGGCGCGATATTCGCTGTACATCGCGGCGAGGACAAGGCGGATGATGCGGCCTCGGCCGGCCATCGCGGGCCGGCCGCCGGCCCGGCGTCACACCGCCTTGAGGGTCTGCGCCGGCTCGGCCTGCGCCCGGGCGGGCGGCACGACCGGGCGGCCCGGCAGGTCGCGGCCGGCCGGCTCCATGGCCCCGACCAGGTCGAGGAACATGCGCCCGGTCAGCGGTGGCGAGAACAGATAGCCTTGGGCGCTGTCGGCGCCGTGCTGGCGCAGATAGTCGAGCTGCTCGAAAGTCTCGACGCCTTCGGCGACGACTTCCATGCCCAGGTCATGGCCGAGCTTGATGAGCGAATCGACGATCGGCGACGCCGTCCGGCCGGCTCCGATGGTTTCGATGAACAGCCGGTCGATCTTGACCACGTCGACGCCCAGGTGATGCAGGTAGGCAAGTCCGCCGTGGCCGGCGCCGGCATCGTCGAGCGCGACGCGGGCTCCCAGGGCCTGAAGCGCGCGGATGATGACCTTGGCGCGCTGGATGTTGCGCAGCGGCTGGCGCTCGGTGATCTCGAAGACGAGCTGGTTGAACGACATGCTGGCGCCGCGGAAGATGCCTTCGATATCGCGCACCGTGCTGAGCTGGGTGAAGTGGTCGTTGAACAGGTTGATGCCGACCTTGAGCTGGGGACGGGCGCCCATGACCTGGTCGAGGTCGGCGCGCACCGCACGCATCAGCGAGCGCGTCATCGACACGGCAAGCCCACTCGATTCGGCGAGCAGGATGAAGGAATCGGGGTCGAGCACCGTGCCGTTCGGCTTCTGCCAGCGCATGAGCACCTCGCAGCCCACCAGGCGGCCGGTGCTGATGTCGATCATCGGCTGGTAATAGGGCACGAACTCGCCGCGCGCGGCGGCCTCGCGCAGCCGGGCGATTTCCACCGGCGGGCCTTTGAGCAGGTAGACCAGCAGCGCAAAGAGCAGCGTGCTGACGAGCCCGCCGCACAGCCGAATGTAGAACAGCAGGTCGGCATACCTGACCGCGTAGACGCTGTAGGGCGCCGATAGACGCATGGAAACCGGGAAGCGCAGCGATGTGGCCACGGCCGAGATCGGGTCGTGTTCCGCCGCCTCCGTCGGCGACGGGCCAAAGCCGGCAAGGGACACGCCGTTGGCAAGCTCCAGCGCGCCGACCATGCTGCCTCTCAGCACGCGCGGCAGGTTGCCGATGGCCAGCGCGTCGCTGGCGACGAAGGCGGCGACGCGGCTGCCATCGGGTCGCGCGCGCAGGACCATGACCGCCTCGCCATCGGTCGACTTCAGGCGAACCAGGCCGAGGCTGGTCGTGCCGTCGGCGAGCGGCTGCATGAGTGACAGGGGCTCGATCGCATCGGTGCCGCCGAACTGGTTGCAGCGCACGCTGCCATCGGCGTCGATCATCGCGACGGCCTTGACCGGCACCGACGTAGCCGTGACGCGCTGCATGGTGGACAAGGCGTGCGGGTCGCAGCCGCTGATGCCGTCGAGCACCAGGTGGTTGACGGCGTTGACCCCGCTGGCGATGGCGTTGACGCTGAGGGAGAGGAAATCCGCGGCAAGCGCGGCAGTTTCCACGTGGGCGCGCTCGTGGGTGAAGCGGTCGACGAGCACCTGCGCGCCGACGATCGGCGCGATCGTCAGGACCAAACCGACGGCGCCGAGGGTGAAGCGTCCGCGTCGCGACCACAACCAGGTCAAGAGCGAGGTCCCCCTTTCCTCATCAGGTATGCCACGAGGGGGTGAAGTCGCGATTAATGCCGCGACGAGATTCCTAGCAGTTGCAAAGCCTTCGCCCGATGCTGGTGGCCGGCTCAATCCTTCTGCAGGATCATGAAGACGTCCGGCCGGTTGGGCGTGCCGGCATTGTGGTACCACAGGCGGCCGTCATACCAGTCGTGGTGGACCGAATCGATGCACGGCCACACGCATTCGGTGTAGCGGGTTGGCGAGGAGACCAGATACGCCATCTGCGGCGGCACGTAGATGCCGGCCGGCTGGCCTTGCGGGCAGCGCGGATCGTAGGGCGCTACGTCGTAGATGCGCACATAGTCGGTGCCCAACTTGTGCTTGTGCCCGGCGGCCAGCGGGGCGTGGTTGATGGCGACGCAGCCGCTCGGGGCATAGGCCGGGGGGGCAGCGGCGAGATCGGCGGCAAAGGCGCCGCTGGCAGGGGCCGACAGGGCTGAGGCGAAAGCGACGGCGATCAGGCAGCGGTGCAACATGGCGGACCCTCCGGCGGCGGGCGGACGTGCCCGGCGCAGCGCCATTGAAACCCGAGCGTGGTTAATGGCCGGTTAGCCGCCAGCCTCAGGCATCGCCCAGGAAGTCGGACTTGGAGAGCGGCACGCCGTTGTGGCGCAGGATGGCGTAGGCGGCGGTGGCGTGGAAATAGAAGTTGGGCATGGAGAAGAAGAGCAGGTACTGCTCGCCGGTCATGGTCACGTCATGGCCGCCGAGCCGGAACGCGATAGGGCGGTCGGCGCTGTCCTCGAAGCGGTCGGCGGAGAGGCCCTTGACGAAGGCCAGCGCCCAGCCCACCCGCGCCGTGAGGTCGGCGAAGCTCGCGTCCTTGCCGTCGAACTCGGGGATGGGCAGGCCGGCGATCCGCGCCGGACCGCGCGTGGCGTGGTTGCAGACGGCGCGCACCTGTTCGCCCAGGGACCACATGTCGGGATAGAGGCGGGCGGTGATCAGCGCCTCCGGCTTGATCTTGTGCGCCTCGGCATGGGCGGCCGCCTTGTCGAGGGTGGCGGCGAGCTTGGTCAGGATGTTGGCGTAGACCGGTACCGATATGGCGTACATGGAGAGCGTCATGGACCGTTTCCTTGGGGGCGGGTGTGCTGGCGGCGATGAGTCCGCGCGGGGCCGGACCGTATCACCGGTGGCGCCGTTGGCAATCGGGGGAAGAGCCCAGACAGAGGCGGCCGGCAAGCGGAGCGACGGGCATGAAGCGGCGGGTGGCATTGCGGCGGGCAGGGTTCCATCGCTCGGCGCGCCAAGGGATGAGCGCGGCCGAGGAGGCGCTGTCGGCGCGCCTTGGCACCGCGCCCTTCGGCGCGACGTTCAAGCGCCGGATGCCGGTCGGCCGGCGCACCGCCGACTTCGGCTCCTATGAAGCGAAGCTCGTCGTCGAGGTCGACGGTGCCGCGCGTGCGCCAAGCGACGCCCATGCGCGCACCACCGCCTTCGAGGCCGCCGGCTATCTCGTGCTCCGCTTCGCCGAGGAGCATGTGCTCGGCGATATCGAGGCGGTGATGGATGAGATCGGGCGAGCGCTCAAAGTGTGGAGCGGGTGAGGGGTGCGGCTTCGTTTGTTTACCGTCCTCCGCGAGCGCCCTTCATCACTGCGGCGACGCGGCGGATGGTTTCGGCGATGGTTTCCGGCTCCCCGATATTGCCGACGCCGATCTCCTTGCCCTCGTCGGTCACCAGAAAGAGGACGTCGACGATGATCGTCCGCCCGCGGGAGGGAGCGGGGATGCGCTTGATCACCACATCGGCGAGCTGGCCCCACGTCAGGCTGACCGGACTTTGCAGGCAGCGGCTCAACAGCAGGCCGGTGTCATCGAGCCGCAAGGTCGGGCAGCCGCGCATCGCCGAGACCAGCGCATAGAGCGCGAAGGGCAGGGCGATCGCGATCATCAGCCAGCCGGTCGTTTGCGAGCTGAGCACGATCGGCCCGAAGTGGTCGTCGGCATAAGAGAAACTGTCGTCGAATGCCTTGGCGATACCCGCGGCAACGATGCCGGCAAAGAAGGCCGTCATGACACCGCTGGTGAGCCGCTTCGACCGGAAGACAATCGGCAGTGTGTCGTCGGCCATGGCAATCTTCCCCCTGCGGTTGCACACCCGATCATGCCGCATGAGCGGTGAGGGCGCTGTGGCGGCGGCCACAGGGGGGTGCGCGGAGGGTGCACTTTTCCCTTCCCGCGCGCTGGAAGCGCCGGGGGATGAAGATTTCTCACGTCCCTGTCGCGCCTTGCGGCGCTCCTCGCCGCTTGCGGCGAGGGGGTGGCGGGCGCTCGATGAGTGCCGCGTCGGGTAGTCCAGTGGTGGCGCTCACCGAGCGCCCGCCGCGGGATTTACGCGTTCCGGTCCGTCTGGGCCGGCAGAGGCAGGGCTGGCACGTCGGCCGCCCGAAACCACCGCGGTGCCGGGGCCTCGATTTCCCGGGCCGGTCTCACCGCGGCTGACCTCTGCCCGCCTTTAGCGCTGCACCATTTCAGGGCTTCAGCGCACGGAGGCTGCCCTCCGCTGACGGGGTTCCGAGCTCCGCCCTTCTGTTTGCGAAACATCAGGACGGACACCGCACCCCGCTCCACCGAACGAACGCCTCCGGACGGCGCCCCCTCATTGAGCGAGGATGCCGACCAATATGGGGGCGGTTTGGGGAGGGGGGATAAGTATTTTCTCGCGGCATCGCCACGGGCGCTGAATCACCTCTCCCCAGCGGGGAGAGGTCGCGAGCGAAGCGAGCGGGTGAGGGGGCGCCGAGTTATCCTGATGGGCTCTCGCCCCCTCACCCTGTCCCTCTCCCCAACGGGGCGAGGGGACGGCCAAACGGATGTCGGTGTCCCTTGGAATATCTGCGGGGTTCGTGTTGCTGCGGTGGCCCGGATGGGCCGCGAGCAAAATCCGCGAGGCAGCATCGGCCGCCTGCGATCGTCATCCAGATTGCCGCTGGGAGCCCAAGGGACTACGCTGACACTCGGAACTGGCGTTCATCTGGCGGTGCCGGTAAATAGCGTCATGCCTATCATCGAACGTCGCTTCCGCGCGCTGTTTCTGGCGCTTTTCGCCGTCTTCATTCTGTTCGGCACGTCGATCACCATTATTGGCGCGACGCTGCCCAAGATCCTCGCCGACTTCCATTGGAATTACTTCGTCGCCGGCGTGGTGATCGGCGCCGGCGCCGTGGCCTATTTCGTGTCGTCGTTTGCCGCAGGTTATCTGATTAAGTACGGGGGTCCCAAGCCGACCATCGTGCTCGGGCTGGTGTTCGAAGTCGTCGGACTCGCCTTTTTTGCGATCACCCCCGATCCTCTTGCCAACACGCTGCTCAGCGCGCTGATCGGTCTCGGTGAGGGCTGCATCGAAGTCGGCGTCAATACGGCGACGCTGCGTATCGATCCGCACAACACCGGTCGGCCGATGAACCTGATGCACGGCGCCTTTGCCGTCGGCGCGATCCTCGGGCCGCTCGCCGTCGGCATTTTGGTGCAGAGCGGCCTGAGCTGGATTTTGGTCTACCGTGGAATGGCGCTCGTTCCCGCGCTGCTGGTCGTGATGATGGCGTTCATCGCATTGCCGAAAATCACGCACCAGGCGGCGGAAGGCGAGGAGGCACCAGAACGCTTGAGTGCAAATCCCGCCTATTGGCTTTCGTTTATCGCGCTTTTTCTCTACGTCGGCGTTGAACTGGGCGTCTCGAACTGGGTGGCGGAGTATTTCGTTGTCGCGTTTGCCCACTCGGCTGCGGCGGGCGCGCTGCTGGTTTCACTGTTCTGGGCGGGCTTGCTCGCCGGGCGCTTCGGCGTTCCGCTGCTGTACAAGGGGTCGCGCCAGGACGCCGTGCTTGTTGGATTCGCGATGCTGGCGACCGTGTCGATCGCCGTGCTCACGCTGCTGGGCTATATCGCCGCCACCCCGCTCACGATCGGCATTGCCCAAGGCTTCGTTTTCCTCGCCGGATTGGGTTGCTCGATCTACTACCCGGTCGTCATCACGCTGCTCGGCAAGTGCTTTCCTCATGCACAGAGCCAGGTCATCGGTTTCGCGGCAACCGGTGGCGGCATCGGCGCGTTCGTATTCCCCTTCATCATGTCGGCGATCGCTCAAAACTGGGGAATCCGAGCCGGCTTCGCGACCTACGCCATGTTCGCCATCGCCATGACCATCGCGGGCTACGGGCTGGCCAGCATCGCCAAGAGAGGCAAGCGGCCGGTCGCGGGAAAATTGGTGTCCGCGCCCGCCGCCAAGTCCACTTGAGCTTAAGGACGGCGACGCCGCGCTATTCCGCTGTGCGGGCTCCCGCCAAGAGGGTTTGCGAGATCATCACCACGTCGCGCGCCGCGACCGGCTTGGGTTGATAGAGGCTGTCGGTCACCATCTGGCTGGTGTGGACCGGAAATCCGGACACGTAGAGGATCGGCGCCGGACAGCCGATCGCGCGCAGGACCCGTGCCAGTTCGAGCCCGTCCATGTTGCCCGAGAGGCGCACGTCGATCACGGCGATGTCGATCTGGTAGCCGCGCTGGAGCAGCGCCAGGGAAGTCTCGGCAGAGTTGGCCGCGACGACGAGGCACCCGGCCGCGTGGAATTGGTCAACCAACTCCTGGAGGAGCAGTGGGTCGTCTTCGACGACAAGCGCCACCGAACCCGCAATCTGCTGGCCCATGAGACGTCTCCCAAAGGGCCCCTACAATGAACTGTGGCAGGAGAGGGCAGGTTCAACCCTTAGGAGAACTGCGGCTCAATTCCGTTGTTGCGATACGCGCGACGGCCGCGCGAATTCGGCGCTCCAACGGTCCTATGAGGGAGGGATAGTGCTCGGCGGCGTAAGCGAGGATTTCGTCCAGGTCGGCCAGCGCCGACTCGGTCCAGACGAGTTTCATTTGCGATGCTTGGTAAAGACCGCCTCGACCTGGGCCCCGGTCGCGAAGCGACCCTCTGCCGAATCCCGCAAGCCGCGATCGATGCCCGCCAGTTCATCAGGCGTCGCGTGGTAGGCGCCGGAATTGACCTCGGCCTCGATCTCGTGGGCAAGCGCCGCCAACTCTTCCTGCGCCGCATCGGGCCACGCATCCGCGCGACGGACGATATCGTTCAGGGCCTTGTTCATGGGCTCAATATAGCACCGAGGGGGACGAATTGGAGCCGCCGCTCTCTGTGCGTCGTCCTTCGCGAAAGCGGAGGACCGGCCTCGGCAGGCGAGGGCTGTCGTGCTTGTGGAGACCGATCCCCCGGTCAAGCCGGGGGATGACGGGATGGGGACAAGACCGTGCAACACACTCCGTTCATGCCCGGCTCCGACCGGGCATCCAGGCGAAAGGTGCCACTCGGCGATTCAGACCTGGGTCCCCATCTACGTGGGGACGAACGGAGGAAGGGGCGATTCCGAGTTCGTAGGGCGGGTTGGCCGCAGGCGTAACCCGCCGCGCAAGCGGCAGCTTCAGGAAGCGGCGGAATACACTTCGCCTTCGGCCTTAGGAGGTGGGTACACTAAAGAGGTCGGCTTGGGGGACACCTATCGCACGAACGGCGATGTTCCATCCGCCAATCTCGTCGTCTGCTTGGAGTACCGCGACGCGGAGGCGTCCGGCTGCTCCGATTAAGACACCCTGAAAGACCCCTATTCCCCTGGTTCTCAGCTTCCCTCCAAACTCAGCATCGAAGGAAACATCGAAAAGGACATCGTCATTTAGCGTACCGCGTAGTCGGACCGGGATCACGTCCGGCTCGTCTACCGTGCGGTCGAAGACTGTTACGACGGTCAGTTGGGGTATTGCGACAGGGAACGACGCCGTCGACAACTCATCAATCAAATTGACCAAGCTGATATTATTGGTTCTTGCGTCTTGGACTGCGGTTTCGCAGCAAGCGCACAATTGACTTTGCATCGACGTCAGGCCGACACTACGAGTTGTTGAACATTTGCTGTCGAACGATCAGAAAAGGTTGAGTTGAGTAACTTTGGGCCCACTCTCGTCGCTGTCGTAGTGGGGCGATAGGTCTCGATGAGCAACTGACGAACACGCTCAAGCCATTTGAATTCTGGCAGCGGAACAATCGATATTGTTTCTTCACGAAGGGAGGAGATGTCGCCCCTGATCCAGAGCGCGACCAAACAAGCATACGGCGTTACAAGTTCTCGCATGGTTTGAGGCAGAACTGACGCAGAGGATTTATATTCTGCAACAAGCTGAGCACCGGACATACTCTTGCCTAGAAGACGAACGCTTGAGTCTTCCTGCAATCGTCGAATAAGGTACAGCGGCGTATTCGCCACGACGAAGGCGGTGGCAGCGCCTTCCAGATTGATATGAGCCGGCAAAGTCATCCTACAACCCTCCAAAATTCCTTCGTCGAATTAGGGTATGGGCAGTCACCCACGGCGTGGATAACTTCGTGGCATTCGCCCCACTTGCTCAGCACGTACGGGACCCTTAGCCCTCCGAGATTCTCTACGCGGACCACCAAGCCTGAATGCTCCATGTCCCCTTGCGAGGAGACGTAAACCGCAACGTCACCACACTTCACGTCTGCCAGTTCAGTGATCTGCTTATAGTTGTCTTCTTTAAGTATTTTTCGTATCGCAGACGGTTCAGAGATTCCGGTGCGCCTCGCTGCAAAAGTTAACCCATGGCAGTTATAAGATGCAGTGGCGTTGCCTCTCGAGTGGTCCGCGTCGCGATGCTTCTGTCGGTAGGCGTCGCATTGCGCTAATTTCCCCGCTATAAGCGGGGTGCGGTCAAAATAATTCTCTACAGTGTTGCCAACACGAGTGTCCAAGCGAAGGTGACCGCGAAGTGGCGGCTGTCCGATTGTTTGATTCATCGCCACACCCGTATCCAGCCTGCCCAGCACCGCCGCGGCGTACATCATCACCAGCACATTGGCGCAGCGAGTGCTCGCGCGTCTTGGCCGTCAACCTAGCATATTCTGACGTCTGATTCAGACCGGAAGTTTGAGAAGTCAAGGTTTCCTGGAGAAAGAAATGGCCGGGACAGGCCCGGCCATCACCCATTCAGTGCTGATATGGATGGAGTCTACGAGCACCCCGTCGTGCCGCCGCAGGTGTCGCACTTGAGGCAGGTGCCGTTCCTGACCAGCGTGAAGTTGCCGCATTCGGGGCAGGCGTCGCCCTGATAGCCGGCCATGCGCGCCGCGGCTGAACGCTCCGCCTTGCTCGGGCCTTCGGCCTTTGGCGCCTCGCTCTTGGCGTAGCTGCCGGCCGGCTTGAAGGCCGGGCCTTCGGCCTTGGTGGCGGGGGCCGCCTCGACCGCCTTCGGCTTCACCACCGGTGCGGCCTCGGCGAGGCCGAGCTTCATCTGCGGCGCGGAGGCCGCGACCTCGCGGCGCACGGCGGCGGTGGCAAGCGCCGCCCGGGCGGCGCCGGCACCGGTGCCGCCGATGGCCGTGACCGAGCCGGAGGCGGGGCCGCGCGATCCGCCGGTGTCGCTGCTGCCGCGGGCGTCGGTCGCCGTGCGGTTGACCAGCGCCAGCGGCCTGCCGCGGAAGAGGCCGTGGGAGACCGCCGAATCCGGCGTCTTCATCTGCGGCTCGCCGCCGACCGCGGTGGTGCCGTTGTCGCCGGGCACCACATGGCCGAGGTCGTGGCGGCCGAGATAGGAGATGGCGAGCTCGCGGAAGACATAGTCGAGGATCGAGGTCGCGTTCTTGATGGCGTCGTTGCCCTGGACGATGCCGGCCGGCTCGAAGCGGGTGAAGGTGAAGGCATCGACATATTCCTCGAGCGGCACGCCGTATTGCAGGCCGAGCGAGATGGCGATGGCGAAGTTGTTCATCAGCGAGCGGAAGGCGGCGCCTTCCTTGTGCATGTCGATGAAGATCTCGCCCAGCCGGCCGTCGTCGTATTCGCCGGTGTGCAGATAGACCTTGTGGCCGCCGACGATCGCCTTCTGGGCATAGCCCTTGCGCCGGTTGGGCAGCTTCTCGCGCTCGCGCACCGCCTTCTCGATGATGCGCTCGACGATGCGCTCGGCGACCACCTCGGCGCGCGCCGCCGCGGGCTTGGCGATGAGCGCCTCGACCGCATCGTCCTCGTCCTCGTCGTCATCGGCGAGCAACTGGGCGTTCAGCGGCTGCGACAGCTTGGAGCCGTCGCGGTAGAGCGCGTTGGCCTTCAGCGCCAGCTTCCAGGACAGCATGTAGGCGTTCTTGCAGTCCTCGACGGTGGCGTCGTTCTGCATGTTGATGGTCTTGGAGATGGCGCCGGTGATGAAGGGCTGCGCCGCCGCCAGCATGTGGATGTGGCTGTCGACCGAGAGGAAGCGCTTGCCGATCTTGCCGCACGGGGATGCGCAATCGAAGACGGCGAGGTGCTCGTCCTTGAGGCCGGGCGCGCCTTCCAGCGTCATCGTCCCGCAGACATGGGTGTTGGCCGCCTCGATCTCCTTCTTGGAGAAGCCGAGATGGGTGAGGAGGTCGAAGGACGGGTCGGAGAGCTTCTCCTCCGGCACGTCGAAGGCCGCCATCTGCTCGTCGCCGATGGTCCAGCGGTTGAACACGAACTTGATGTCGAAGGCGGTCTTCACCGCCTCGTTGACCTTGGCGATGGTCGCGTCGGAGAAGCCCTTGGCCTTCAGCGCCGCCGGGTTGATGACCGGCGCGCCGTCGAGGCTGCCGCGGCCGACGGCGTAATCGATCATGCCCTTGATGGCGGCGTCGTCGTAGCCGAGCACGCGCAGCGCTTCCGGCACCGCGCGGTTGATGATCTTGAAGTAGCCGCCGCCGGCGAGCTTCTTGAACTTGACCAGCGCGAAATCGGGCTCGATGCCGGTGGTGTCGCAGTCCATGACCAGGCCGATGGTGCCGGTCGGCGCGATGACCGAGACCTGCGCGTTGCGGAAGCCGTGCGCTTCGCCGAGCGCCAGCGCGTGGTCCCAGGCGACGCGGGCGTGGGCGACGAGCGCCTCGTCCGGGCAGGCCGCGGCGTCGAGCGGCACCGGGGTGACGTGCAGCGCCTCGTAGCCCTCGGCATGGCCGTAGGCGGCGCGGCGATGGTTGCGGATGACGCGGAGCATCGCTTCGCGGTTCTTGCCGTAGCCGGGGAAGGCGCCGAGCTCGCCGGCCATCTCGGCCGAGGTGGCGTAGCTGACGCCGGTCATCACCGCGGTGATGGCGGCGGCGATGGCGCGGCCTTCCGCCGAATCATAGGGGATGGCCGAGGACATCAGCAGGCCGCCGATATTGGCGTAGCCGAGGCCGAGCGTGCGGTACTCGTAGGAGAGCTCGGCGATGCGGCGCGAGGGGAACTGCGCCATCATCACCGAGATTTCGAGCACGATGGTCCACAGGCGCACCGCGTGCTCGAAGGATTCGACGTCGAAGTTGGCGGTCGGCAGCCGGCCGTCGCCGGTTGCCGATTGCCCATCGGCCTTCTTGAACTGCATCAGGTTGATCGAGGCGAGATTGCACGCCGTGTCGTCGAGGAACATGTATTCCGAGCACGGGTTCGAGGCGCGGATCGGCCCCGAGGCCGGGCAGGTGTGCCAGTCGTTGATGGTGGTGTGGAACTGGATGCCGGGATCGGCCGACTGCCAGGCGGCGTTGCCGATCATCTCCCACAGGTCGCGCGCCTTGATCGTCTTGTCGGCCTTGCGCGAGATGCGGCCGGTGAGCTGCCAGTCGCCGTCGTCCTCGACGGCGCGCAGGAAGTCGTCGGTGACCCGCACCGAGTTGTTGGAATTCTGGCCGGAGACGGTGAGGTAGGCCTCCGAATCCCAGTCCGTGTCGTAGATCGGCACGTCGATGTCGGTGTAGCCCTGCCTGGCGAACTGGATGACGCGCAGGATGTAGTTCTGCGGGATCTGCGCTCGTCTGGCGGCCTTGATCTCGCGCTTGAGCGCCGGGTTCTTGGCCGGGTCGAAGCACGAGCCGTCCGGCCCGTCGCAATTGACGCAGGCGCGCATGATCGCCTTGAGGTGGGCGGCGAGGATCTTGGAGCCGGTGACCAGCGCCGCCACCTTCTGCTCCTCGCGCACCTTCCAGTTGACGTAGTTCTCGATGTCCGGGTGGTCGACGTCGACCACCACCATTTTCGCCGCGCGGCGCGTGGTGCCGCCCGACTTGATGGCGCCGGCGGCGCGGTCGCCGATCTTGAGGAAGCTCATCAGGCCCGACGACTTGCCGCCGCCCGACAGCCGTTCGCCTTCGCCGCGGAGCTTGGAGAAGTTGGAGCCGGTGCCCGAGCCGTACTTGAACAGGCGCGCCTCGCGCACCCACAGGTCCATGATGCCGCCCTCGTTGACGAGGTCGTCCTCGATGCCCTGGATGAAGCAGGCGTGCGGCTGCGGATGCTCGTAGGCGCTGGCCGAGGCGGTGAGCTTGCCGGTCCTGTAGTCGACGTAGTGGTGGCCCTGGCTGGGGCCGTCGATGCCATAGGCCCAGTGCAGGCCGGTGTTGAACCACTGCGGACTGTTGGGCGCGACCTTCTGGGTGGCGAGCATGGCGCGCATCTCGTCGAAGAAGGCGCGGGCGTCGGCCTCGGTGTCGAAATAGCCGCCCTTCCAGCCCCAATAGGTCCAGGTGCCGGCGAGCCGGTCGAAGATCTGGCGGGCGTCGTGCTCGGAGACCGTGCGCTCGCCCTCGGGCAGCTCGGCCAGGGCCGCCTCGTCGGGCACCGAGCGCCACAACCATGACGGGACGTCGTTCTCCTCGAAGCGCTTCAGGCGGGCGGGCACGCCGGCCTTGCGGAAATACTTCTGGGCGAGGATGTCGCTGGCCACCTGGCTCCACGTCGCCGGCACCTCGATGCCGTCGAGCTGGAAGACGACAGAGCCGTCCGGGTTGCGGATTTCGCTTCGCGTCGTCCGGAACTCGATGCCGTCATAGGCCGATGCATCTGCCTTGGTATAGCGCCGCTCAATCCGCATGCTTCTGCCCCAAATGTCGGGCCCGCGCCGTCATCCCGCGCAGGCCGGTGACCCGATTGAACCGGGTAACTCCTGTTTCTCTCAGCCCCACTCCGGGCCTGGGGTTTTCCCCCAGTGCTTGTGTCTGACGATGCCCGGAACCCCTAAATATAGTGTTACTCGCGTCCCTTGTCAGGTCTTTTCTGAGGGGAAAATGCTCATTCCACACCTCAGTCCACACACAAAACCAACCCGTTCCCCCGACGCCGGCTAACCGCCGCCAAGGAGCTCGAACGCGTACCGCTGTCAAAGGAAAATCCGGTGCCTCAACGCGCCGCCGGAGCGCCAACTCATGACGCTTGAGTGACGCTATTGCGAGTCGCGCCGGAGCGTCAACGAGGCGCTGATCACAAATCAGGTTTCATGCATGGGGGCTGGGAATTCCGGGGAATTCCGTTCAAGGCCGGGACAACCGGACGTCGTGCCGGGCCTGGTGTGACTGCAATCACAGGCTGCCCCTGGATTCCCAACGTTAACAAACCACTTTCCATGCTAGTGTCGCCGCCTGACTTGGGTGGGCCACGCGGGGAATAGGGGGTGGCAATGACCTGGTTCAGCACGTTTCGCATCGCGCTTGCGGCCGTTATCGCGGCTGTCGCCTTCGTACCGGTGGCGCAAGCCCAGCCGGACGGCATCGTCGTCGCCGTCGTCCAGCGGACGATCATCGACGCCAAGACCGGCCGCCGCGTACTGGTGCAGTCGAGCCCGGTCTATTCCGGCGACAGGATCACCACCGACAATGTCGGCAATACGCAGATCAAGTTCCGCGACGACACCAAGCTGGTGGTCGGGCCGAACTCGACGCTGGTGATCGACGCCTTCGTCTTCTCCGGCGACACCGCCCGCCAGGTGTCGATCAGCGCGCTCAAGGGCGCCTTCCGCTTCATCAGCGGCAAGAGCCCGAAGGACGTCTACAAGATCACCACCCCGACGGCGACCATCGGCATTCGCGGCTGAGACGCCGCCGGCCGGCGCCGAAGCCGGACGTGCCGACTGGCAGACATGCCAGTTGGCACAAATGCTTACACAAGATTCTTCAACACCGAATCGGCGGGCAGGGCAGGTGTCCTGCGGGGCGCCTCGGTACCGGCTGAGATATGCCTAACGTTTAGCCAAAGAAGCAGGTTAACCGAGTTCTAAGGAAATTAGTAAACGAAGCGTAAAAACAACTATAGTGGCCGCGATAGCCGATCGTGTATGTGGCTGGAGTAGGGCGGGGCGGTGGCGGCGTTGCGTGGGAGTTGCTTGAGCGCGCTTGCGCTGAGCGCGTTGGCTTGTGGCTATTCGATGCCGGTTATTGCTGCGACGCCGCCGAGCGGTGTCGCGCTGGCCGTCGTTCAGCAAGCCGAGGCAAACGGCAGCGGCGGCACACGCGTTCTTCAGCAGGACGCGCCGGTCTTATCAGGGCGACGCCATCGTCACCGGGCCGATCGGCTCCGCGCAGGTGAAGTTCCGCGACAACACCAAGCTGGTCGTCGGACCGAATTCGCGCCTGGTCATCGACGCCTTCATCTTTTCCGGCAACACCGCGCGCAGCCTGTCGATCAACGCGCTCAAGGGCGCCTTCCGCTTCATCTCGGGCAACAGCAACCACGACGCCTACAGCATCACGACGCCGACGGCGACGATCGGCGTGCGCGGCACGCAGATCGACGTCAGCGTCGACAAGGGCGTGGTCATCTACAGCGGTGCCGCGGAGGTCTGTAAGCGGGGCGGCAACAACACCAAGCGGCAGTGCGTCACCATCCAGGGCGGCTGCAGCCTGGCCACCTTCGGCGCCGGCCAGGGCCTCAAGAAGGTCACCTCGGTCGCCGATCGCAACCAGACCCTGCTGAAGAATTTCAAGTATGCCGTCAATCAGCAGCAGCTGCTGCCGGAGTTCCGGGCCAATACCGGAAGCTGTGGCGCTCTGATCCCGGCCGCCCTGATCATTCCGGAGCAGCCTCAGCCACCACCGCCGCCACCACCGCCGCCACCGCCGCCACCGCCACCGCCGCCACCGCCGCCGCCGCCACCGCCGCCGCCGCCACCCAGCCGCCGCCGCCACCACCGCCGCCACCGCCGCCACCGCCGCCGCCGCCGCCGCCGCCACCGCCACCGCCGCCGCCGCCGCCGCCGCCGCCGCCGCCGCCGCCGCCGCCGCCGGAGAAGTGCGACTATCATCCGCGGCACCACGACCGCGGTCACGAGCCGGAGCATCATTGGCCAAGCGATCACGATTGGCCGGACCATCACCGGCCCGACCGCGACGGGCGCGGCTGGCACTGGGATCCGCATCCCGGGCAGCCACCCCATTGGCCCCAGCTACCGCATTGGGATCCGCCGCATGGTCCGTCGCACCCCGTAGGCTTGCCCCATTGGGATCCGCCGCTGGGCTCGCTGCCGCATCCCGGCAATCCGCATGGGCCGACGCCCCACGTCCACACCGGCCCGGCGGGACCCGACCTGCAGCAAGCACCTGATGGGAAGAAGACTTTGACCACCGGCGGCCCGCCGTCGAACCCGCCCGGCCGGACAACGACCGGTCAGCCCGACCCGCACGGCCACGGCCCGCAGGGGCCGGACGTCAACAACGGGCCGAACACGGCGGTCGCGGGCAACCCGACCGGCCAGGGTGGTCCCAGCGTCGGTTCGGGACACGGCTCGGGTGCCCATTCCGGTACCGGCGGCAGCCCGGCGCCAACGCGGGTGCCGGCGGCAGCTCGGGTGGTGGCTCCAGCGGAAGCTCCGGCTCCAGCCGACAGTTCGGGCGGCGGCTCCAGCGCCGGCCACAGCTCCGGTGGTGGCAGCGCCGGCTCCAGCCATAGCTCCGGTGGTGGCGGCTCCAGCGCCAGCCACAGTTCGGGCGGTGGCTCCGGCCAGCTCCGGCTCCAACCACAGTTCGGGTGGCGGTGGCTCCGGCTCCAGCCACAGTTCCGGTGGCGGTGGCTCCGGCTCCAGCCAAGTTCCGGTGGTGGCGGCTCCGGCTCCAGCCATAGTTCCGGTGGCGGCTCCAGCGCCAGCCACAGTTCGGGTGGCGGTGGTTCCGCCTCCAGCCACAGTTCTAGCAGCAATTCTGGTGGTGGTGGTTCCGGCTCCAGCCACGGTTCTGGTGGCGGTGGCTCCGGCGCCAGCCACAGTTCGGGTGGCGGTGGCTCCAGCGCCAGCCACAGTTCCGGTGGTGGTGGCTCCGGCTCCAACCACGGCTCTAGCAGCGTTCTGGTGGCGGCGGCTCCGGCTCCAGCCACGGCTCTGGTGGCGGTGGCTCCGGCTCCAGTCACAGTTCCGGTGGGAACGGCGGCTCGGGTTCCAGCCACAGCTCCGGTGGCGGCGCAAGCCACGGCTCGGAAAACGGATCCAAGGGCGGCAAGCACTAGGCCCGACGAACGGTACAAAAGAAAAGGGCGGCCAGTGGCCGCCCTTGTCGATTCATGCCGCCGCCTGCTTTACGGCTGCCACGCCTCGTAGTCGGGCGTGCCGGGAGTGCGCGGCTGCGGTCCGAGGATCGACCCTGGCGGCCGATAGGCCCGAGCCGTGCCGGTGAGATTGGGCTGGTGCGGCTTCTGCCATTCGCGCGGGCTGTAGGACGCCGGCGGCTCGTCGCTGCGGTGATGCATCCAGGCATGCCAGCCGGGGGGGATCGTCGAAGGATCGGCATAGCCGGCATAGGTGACCCAGCGGCTGTTGCCGCCACGCAGCCGGTAATAGCGGTTGCCGGTCTCGTCGGTGCCGACCAGCTCGCCCTTGCGCCAGATCTGGAAGCGCGTGCCGAGCGTCTGGCCGTTCCACCAAGTGAAGAACTGCAGCAGGAAGTTTTTCATACCCGCACCATTGACCACATCGGCTCTCGCTCGCAAGGCCCGATCAGAAGAACGACGTCCGCCGCTGCCACCAGCCGCTGCGCTTGGGCGCCGCCGGGTCCGGCTGTTCCGGCTCTGCCGGTTGCTCGGCCGCCGGTTCCGGCTGGGCCGCGCGCGGTTCCTCGGGCGGTGCCTCGCTGTGCCGCGGCTGAGGCGGCGCACTGTCCTCGGCGGTCGGGCTGAACAGAGGCGCGGCCTCCGGCGCCGGCTCCGGGGCAGGCTCCGACGGCGACCACTCGTCCTCGCCGGCGGCCATCGGCGCCTCGGCGGCGGGGCCATTCACCTCGGCAATCGCGGGAAGCACGTCCATGGGGGCGTCGCCGGCTTCGCTCTCGCTCTCGCCAGCTTCGTTGTCGCCGTTGGCGGTCTCGCCGGCCGCAGTCTCGCCAGACTCGGCAGTCTGCCGGTCGTCGCCGCCGCGACCGCGCCGGCCGCGCCGTCCGCCGCGCCGGCCACGCCGGCGCTTGCGCGCGCCACCGTCGCCCTCAGCCTCGTCGCCGCCGGCCGAAGCCTCGACCTGGTCCTCATCGGCGCCGGCTTCGCCCGCTGACGGCTCCTCATCGTCGTCCTCGGCCTGTGCGGCCACCGCCTCGCCACGCTCGCTGCCACCGCCACGGCGGCGCCGACGGCGGCGCTTGCGACGAGCGCCTTCCTCACCGCCGCGCTCCTCGCGGGGTTCGGCGAGCGCTTCGTCCTGCACCGCGTCGGCAAGCTCGGCCGGGCCCGCGACCTCGGCGACCGGCAGCTCGCTCGGCTCGACGTCGGGCTGCACCGAATCCGGCTGGATCGACCGCGGCAGCACCTCGCGCCGGTCGACCGGCTCGCCACGCTCGACGACGAAGTGGGCGCCGTTGGTGATGGTCTCGTCGGCCGACACCGTGATGTGCAGTCCGAAGCGCTGCTCGATCTCGAAGAGATGCGGGCGCTTCTGGTTGAGGATGTAGAGCGCCACGGGGGTGCGCGTGCGGATGGTCAGGTCGTGGGTGACGCCCTTGAGCAGCTGGTCCTCCAGCGAGCGCAGCACATGCAGCGCGACCGAGGCGGGCGCCCGCACGTGGCCGCTGCCCTGGCAGGTCGGGCAGACGGTGGTGGTCGATTCGAGCACGCCGGTGCGGATGCGCTGGCGCGACATCTCGAGCAGGCCGAAATGGGAGATGCGGCCGACCTGGATGCGCGCCCGGTCGTTCTTCAGCGCGTCGTTGAGCTTGCGCTCGACCGCGCGGTTGTTGCGCTTCTCCTCCATGTCGATGAAGTCGATGACGATGAGGCCGGCAAGGTCGCGCAGGCGAAGCTGGCGGGCGACTTCCTCCGCCGCTTCCAGGTTGGTCTGCAGCGCCGTGTCCTCGATGTTGTGCTCGCGCGTCGAGCGGCCCGAGTTGACGTCGATGGAGACCAGCGCTTCGGTCGGGTTGATGACCATGTAACCGCCCGACTTGAGCGTCACCTGCGGGCTGAACATGGCATCGAGCTGCGCCTCGACGCCGCTGTAGCGGGCGAAGATCGGCTGGCCTTCCTTGTAGGGCTGGACGTTCTTGGCATGGCTCGGCATGAGCATGCGCATGAAGTCCTTGGCCTCGCGATAGGCGTCGTCGCCGGCGACGATGACCTCGTCGATGTCCTTGTTGTAGAGGTCGCGGATGGAGCGCTTGATCAGCGAGCCTTCCTCATAGACCAGAGCCGGGGCGGTGGAGCGCAGCGTCAGTTCGCGCACGTTCTCCCACAGCCTGAGCAGGTATTCGAAATCGCGCTTGACCTCGGCGCGCGTGCGGGCGGCGCCGGCGGTCCTCAGGATCACGCCCATGCCTTCCGGCACCTCGAGGTCGGAGACGACCTGCTTCAAGCGCTTGCGGTCGGCCATCGAGGTGATCTTGCGGCTGATGCCGCCGCCGCGGGCGGTGTTGGGCATCAGCACCGAATAGCGGCCGGCCAGCGACAGGTAGGTGGTCAGCGCCGCGCCCTTGTTGCCGCGCTCCTCCTTGACAACCTGGACCAGCAGCACCTGGCGGCGCTTGATGACTTCCTGGATCTTGTACTGGCGCACGCGCGGGCGTCGCCGCTCCGGCACCTCTTCCATCGCGTCCTCGGCACCGACCGATTCGACGCTGTCGTCGCTGACCACCTCGACGCCGTTGACCTCGATCTCGCCGGCGGAGGCCGTCGGCACCGGCTCGGCATCGTCTTCGGCGGAGGCCGGTTCGTTGTCGTCGCCATCCTCGTCAGCGGCCGCAGCCTCGCCGCCCTCGGCCATGTCGGCGGGCGGCTCCTCGTCGGCCGGCTCGCTCACCGAGGGCGCTTCCGCGGCCTCGGCAGCCATCGCGGGGGAGGCGTCCTCGCCGCCGCCGTCCATGTCCGCATCGGTCTCGGCCGTTTCCGCCGGCTCTTCGGCGACCTCGGTCTCGGACCCGGCCGTCTCGTATTCGGGCTGCGCCTCGCCGGCGCGCTCCTCGGCGATCTCGCGCTGCTCGGCTTCGATCAGCGCCTGCCGGTCGGCGACCGGGATCTGGTAGTAGTCGGGATGGATTTCCGAAAAGGCCAGGAAGCCGTGGCGGTTGCCGCCGTAATCGACGAAGGCTGCCTGCAGCGACGGCTCGACCCGGGTGACCTTCGCTAGATAGATGTTGCCGCGTAACTGCCGGCGGCTGGCCGATTCGAAGTCGAATTCCTCGACCCGATTACCGCGCACCACCACGACCCGAGTCTCCTCCGGGTGGGCGGCGTCGATGAGCATCTTGTTTGCCATGGGATGAACACTCCACGGTCGCCTCCACCGGGCTGGCGGCAGGCGCTTCGCGCCCTTGCCGCTGCGGCTGGGGAGGGACCGGCTTGTCTGGATGGGATGGGGGCGCTGATGCCCGCGGCCGCCCGCGACGGAGCCCCGCCGGCGATGGCCGGAGCGGGTGTCGGCTGGTGAAGCGGTCTTGCCAGGGGCATGAAATGCGCCGTTACCTTGTTACAATTCTACGTGCGGAACCATCAGAAAGAACAACCCGCGCTCCCCGCGGCCGTCACGCCGCAGGCGCCGGGCTATCCGGATTACGGATGTCGGGCAGGTAAACGCGCTAAACCTTTGGGAGCGCATTGGTCCGGCCCTCTTCCGGTACATTCTCCGCCGCTGCCCGTATCGGGGTACCGACCGACGGAATCGACCCATCCGCAGCTAGAGCAATCCGGCGGATCGACCCGCGACCGCCTGTCACGGCATCGCGGACGGAGAATGAATTCCGTGCCAGTGTTGTAGGCATGCAAACGAGTCTTGGCAAGAACGCCGATTAGTTGGGAGCGCAAGCAGGGTTTTGCAAGTTGCGGTTAACCATTGACCTTCCATGCTTTATGAGGGACGGGGAACCTTGGATGCCCGGTACGGGGGCCGGCGCCCGGAGGCGAGCGTGATGACGGCTGCAACCGCCGCCCGGCATGGCCTGCTGGCCGGGCTGACGGCCCTGATGGTCGCCGTGCTGGCGACGATGGCCCATGCCGCGGGCGCCGCCGAGATGGCGGCCGCCCCCGACGGCCTGGTGATGCTCGGCGCACGCATCGTCGGGGATGACAGCCGCGTGCGCTTTGTCGCCGATCTGTCGAAGAAGGTGACGGCGACGGTCTTCACGCTGGCCGACCCCGACCGCATCGTCGTCGACCTGCCCGAGGTGCGCTTCGCCCTGCCGGAACTGGCGGGAACCACGGGCCGCGGCGTCATTTCGGCCTTCCGCTACGGCCTCATCTCGCCGGGCAAGTCACGCATCGTCATGGACCTCTCCGGGCCGGCGCTGATCGAGAAGACCTTCGTCATCGACCCGGTCGACGGCCAGCCGGCGCGGCTGGTGATCGATGCGGTGCCGACCGACCGGGCCCATTTCCTGGCTGCCACCCGCACTTATAAGGAGCAGCAGATCGCCAGCGGTACCGCCGAGGCGGGCCAGGATCCGGCTGCCGCTGCGGGCGAGCACGGCGACAAGCCGGTGATCGTGGTTGACCCCGGCCACGGCGGCATCGACACCGGCGCCCACGGCGGCGGCGGCATTCTGGAAAAGGACGTGACGCTCGCCTTCGGCCAGGCGCTGGGCAAGCTGCTCGAGGCCAGCGGCCGCTACCAGGTGATCTTCACGCGCCAGGACGATTCCTATATCGCGCTGGGCGAGCGGGTGGCGATTGCCCGGCGCGCCAACGCCGACCTGTTCGTCTCCATCCACGCCAACTCGTTTCCCGGCGATTCGGTGCGCGGCGCCATCGTCTACACGGCCTCGGACAAGGCCTCCGACAAGATGGCGGCAACGCTGGCCGATACCGAAAACCAGTCGGACGCGCTCGCCGGTGTCGACGTCAACGCGGCCGATTCGGACGACGTGAAGAACATTCTCGCCGACCTGACGCTGCGCGAAACGCGCAATTTCGGCGTTGTCTTCGCCCGCAACCTGGTCAAGGAGCTCGGCAAGTCGACGCGCCTGTTCAAGGTTCCCCACCAGGAGGCGGCCTTCAAGGTGCTGGAGGCGCCCGATGTTCCCTCGGCGCTGGTCGAACTCGGCTATCTGACCAATCCCAACGACGCCAAGCTGATGATCACCGACGCCTGGCAGGAGAAGACCGCCGGCGCGATGGTCAAGGCGATCGACGACTATTTCCGCACCCGGGTCGCCGGGCAGGGCGGCAATTGACCGGCTGTTGCCGATTGGCCACGCCTGGCGGCGGAGGCATCGCAGAAGGGGCGGCGCGCCCCATTATCTCCACAAAGGGTGTTGAGACAGGCGAACGGGGTGTGGACGGAGCATCATGGCCAGGACAAAGCCAGCCGGTCACGGGAGCCTTGACCGCGGCCGCCAAATCGGGGCTTCTGCCAGACCGGCGACCGGTGCGTTGCTCATGAGCGGCCGGGTAGTGGACAGACTATGATATTCCGATTCCTCGGCTACCTTTTCGGGATTGGTGCCGTGCTCTTTCTTGCCCTTGCCGCGGTCGCAGCCTGGTACATCTCCGGGCTGACGGCCGACCTGCCCAATTACGACGTGCTGGCCAAGTACGAGCCGCCGGTGATGACCCGCGTGCACGCCGCCGATGGCCAGCTGGTCGCCGAATACGCCACCGAGCGGCGCCTCTACCTGCCCATCCAGGCGGTCCCCGACCGGGTCAAGGCGGCCTTCATCTCGGCCGAGGACAAGACCTTCTACGAGCACTCCGGCCTCGACTACTACGGCATCATCCGCGCCATGCTGACCAACCTGCGCAACAAGGTGGACGGCGCCGGCGGACCGCTGGTCGGCGCCTCGACCATCACCCAGCAGGTGGCCAAGAACTTCCTCTTGTCGAGCGACCAGACCATCGCCCGCAAGATCAAGGAAGCGATGCTGTCGCTGAGGATCGAGCAGGCCTATTCCAAGGACAAGATCCTCGAGCTCTACCTCAACGAGATCTATTTCGGCCTCGGCGCCTACGGCGTCGCCTCCGCCGCGCTCACCTATTTCGACAAGTCGGTGCACGAGCTGACGCTCGCCGAGACCGCCTACCTGGCGGCGCTGCCCAAGGGGCCCAACAACTACAACCCGTTCCGCCACCCCGACCGGGCGATGGAACGGCGCAACTGGGTGATCGACCGCATGGTCGAGAACGGCTACGCCACCAAGGACGAGGGCGAGACGGCCAAGAAGGAGCCGCTCGGCGTCGTGGTGCACGACACCACGCCGGCGATGTTCGGCGCCGACTACTACGTCGAGGAAGTGCGTCGCGAGCTGATCGACATGTACGGCGAGAAGACGCTGTACGAAGGCGGCCTGTCGGTGCGCACCTCGCTTGATCCGCGGATTCAGGTGATGGCCCGCCAGGCGCTGGTCAACGGCCTGGTCAAGTACGACGAGGACCACGGCTGGCGCGGCCCCGTCGACCATATCAACGACCTGACGTCCGACTGGGGGCCGCCGCTGGCCAAGATCCAGGCGCTTGCCGACGTCGTCGAATGGCGGCTGGCCGTCGTGCTTTCGGTCGACGACAAGGGAGCCGCGATCGGCTTGCAGCCGGGCATCGAGCAGGGCACCGGCAAGGTGGCTCCCGACCGCGAGACCGGCACCATCCCCTTCGACCAGCTCAAGTGGGCCAAGTGGCAGACCGGCCCCAAGGCGGGCAAGGCGATCAAGAGCGCCAGCGACGTGCTGTCGGTTGGCGACGTCATCTATGTCGAGCCGGCCGACGGCGGCGGTCCCAAGGAATATGCGCTGCGCCAGGTGCCGGAGGTGGAAGGCTCCATCGTGGTGATGGACCCGCACACCGGCCGCGTGCTCGCCATGGTCGGCGGCTTCTCCTACGACCTCTCCGAATTCAACCGCGCCACCCAGGCCGAGCGCCAGCCCGGCTCGTCGTTCAAGCCCTTCGTCTATTCCGCCGCCCTCGACAACGGCTACACGCCGTCCTCGGTGGTCATGGATGCGCCGCTGTCCATCGACCTCGGCAACGGCCAGGGCGTGTGGGAGCCGGAGAACTACGAAGGCGACTTCCTCGGCCCCTCGACGCTGAGGACCGGCATCGTCCATTCGCGCAACGTCATGACGGTGCGCCTCGCCCAGGACATGGGCATGCCGCTGATCGCCGAATATGCCCGCCGGTTCGGCATCTACGACAACATGCTGCCGGTGCTCTCCATGGCGCTCGGTGCCGGCGAGACCACCGTGCTGCGCATGGCCGCCGGCTACTCGGTGTTCGACAATGGCGGCAAGGAGGTGCGGCCGACGCTCATCGACCGCATCCAGAACCGCTACGGCCAGACTATCTTCCGCCACGAGAACCGCACCTGCGAGGGCTGCGACGCGGATAGCTGGCACAACCAGCCCGAGCCCACCATCGTCGACAATGCCGAGCAGGTGCTCGACCCGATGACCGCCTACCAGATCACCTCGATGATGGAGGACGTCATCAAGCGCGGCACCGGCACGGCGGTCAAGGTCGTCGGGCGGCCGATGGCCGGCAAGACCGGCACCACCAGCGACTATCACGACGCCTGGTTCGCTGGCTTCTCGCCCAACCTGGTCGCCGTCGTCTATGTCGGCTTCGACAAGCCGCGTTCGCTCGGCCGTGGCCAGACCGGCGGTGTGCTCGCCGCACCCATCTTCGCCAATTTCATGACCATGGCGCTCGCCGACAAGCCGCCGGTTCCGTTCCGCGTGCCGCCGGGGATCACCTTCATTCCGATCAACCAGCAGACCGGCCTGAGGGCCAATCCCGGCGATCCCGGCACCATCCTCGAAGCCTTCAAGCCCGGCACCGGGCCGCCCGACACCTATTCGATCATCGGCTACACCGACACCGAAGGGCGGCCGCTGACGGTGGCGCCCGAGAGCGACCGGGCGGTGATCTCGGGAACCGGCGGGCTCTATTAGCCCACCCGACATGACATGACGTGGCCCGGCAGAGCGACCGCCTGCCGGGCCAATTCGTTGCTGGCGTTCGTTGCTGCCGTGGACCTTCAATTCGCCACGATCGCCTGGAAGATTGCGCCAGGAGAGGGAAGTGCAGGGCCGTGACGGGGCAACGTCGCGGCCGGGGCGGAAAGGAAGCGCAATGCGCCGACTGCTCGTTCTCTCATGCCTGGCCGTCGCGGTCATCACGATCCCGGCCCTTGCCAGCGCTGGCAACCCCGCCTCACCAAGCAACAGCATCGGTTCGACGGTCTCCGACGCGACCGGCGATCGCGCGGCCGACTATTGGACGGCGGCGCGCATGGCCGCCGCCACGGACCTGTCCGTGCTGGTCCTCCCCGACAAGGCGGCGCCGGCGCAGAGCTGAGGCCGGCCGGGCGGCAATCTCAATCACAGCCTCGGGCGAGAGCCATGGCCGGCGACCATCTTGCCGCGTGCAATTAGCGCCGCCGGGAATGTTGTGTGATCGGCAAATTCAGGCCAAGCTCAGGACACGCCTGTATTGCTCATCTTTCGTTGAAACCTGTCACGCCATCAGCGGCTAACCGGAAAGGAGGATGTCTTGCATATTGTTCGCGTTGCCGCCGTTGCGGCCTCTCTTATGCTTTGTGGCGCATTGGCCGCGCACGCCAATTCCATCGGCTCGGCCCGTGCGACGCCCGGCGAACGCGCCGCCGACCATTGGACGCCCGAGGCCATATCGGCCGCCGTTCAGGCACCCAAGCCCGACGTCGACCCTGCCAAGGTGCGCAAGGCAGGCGGCACCAGCCGCTCCGCCGAGAACCCCGGCGCCATGGCCTCCGCGGTCAGTCCGGCGGTCGCCAAGATGCACGAACGCGCCGCCGGCGACATCAACACGGTTCCGCTTGTCTTTGCCGGCAGGCTGTTCTTCTCCAAGCCCGACGGCGACTTCGTCTGCTCGGCGCAGTTCATTTCCAAGAACGTGCTGATCACCGCTGCCCATTGCGTGCGCGACGACAAGAGCGGCGATTTCTGGAAGAACATGACCTTCTTCCTGCAGTATGACAAAGGTCATTCCAGCGCCAAGTATACGCAGACCTGCGCCGCCACCTTCAACAGCTGGGTGCAGGAAGGCGACGAGAAATACCTGTCCGACTTTGCCATGATCCTGGTCAACGATGACTCCAAGACCGGCTGGTTCGGCACTGAGTGGGACTGGCAGGGCACCTATCAGCAGGCCACCAAGATCGGCTATCCGCAGGGCATCGACAACGGCGAGGTGATCCAGGTCCTGCCCGGGCCGATCTCCGTCGCCGACGGTCTGGTCGAGTTGCGCCACGGCGACACCAACGCCCAGCAGGGCTCGAGCGGCGGCGCCTGGATCGGCGATTACGACACCAAGGGCGATGCCGAAAAGAACCACGTCATCACGATCGAGTCGTTCGGTTTCAAGGACAAGCCCGGTGTCGACTACGGCCCGTATTTCGACGACCGCGTCAAGCAGCTCTTCGACTACGTGAGCAACGGGTGCAAGTGAGCGAGCCACGCCCTGTTTCCGGGGCGTGCTCGGCGAAGAAGACGGCGGGGCAGGCGACGGCCCGGTTTTGTATCAGTCGGGCCTCGGCTGCCCCTCGTGAGTGTGGAAGCAATGCAAGCCTTGAACGATCGGGACGACCCTCAGGCCATGATCGTCCGCTCCCGCAGGGCGCGGCGACAGACCCTCAGGCAAGGCCCGCAATGACCTCACCACAACTGGCCCGAAAACAGGGGGTAACCGTGAACACAATCAGAATTGCCGCGACAGCCGCGGCTTCCATTCTTCTGCATCAGCATTGGTCCGGCGTTGGCCGACGACATGACCGCGCTCAGCGCCATGCATCGCTCCGTCGGCCAGCGTGCCGGGGACCATTGGTCGCCGTCGGCCCTGTCGGCGGCCAAGCCGCGTCTGCTGCCCAGCATCGACCCGGCCGCCGCGCGCGCGGCAGCCGGCCCGCAGGCGCGCGCCGAGATGCCCGAACGGGCGACCAACGGCTCCATGGGCGGCAGCGGCGTCATCGGCGGCGGTGGCGCCGTCGGCGGTGGTGGCGGCGGCGGTGGCTCCGGCATCGGCGGTTCCGGCGGCGGCTCTGGCGGCGACGGTGGTACCGGTGGCGGCAATGTCGTCGGCGGTGGCGGCGGTGGCTCGGGCGGCGATGGTGGCACCGGCGGTGGTGATGTTGTCGGCGGCGGTGGCGGCGGTTCCGGCGGCGGCGGCGGTTCCGGCGGCGGCGATGTCGTCGGTGGCGGCGGTGGCGGCGGCGGCGGTGGTGGTGGTGGTGCCGGTGGCGGTTCCACCGGCCGCGGCATCGTCGCCGATCTCCCGCAGTGGGGCGGCAAGTTCTACTTCACCACGCCGGACGGCGACTATGTCTGTGCCGCCCAGTTCGTCTCCAAGGACGTCATCCTGACCGCGGCGCAGTGCCTGCAGGACGACAAGTCGGGCGACTACTTCGAGAACATGCAGTTCGTCCAGGAACTGCCCAACGGCAAGGAGGATGTCTACGACACCGACTGCGCCGCCACGTTCAAGGGCTGGCACCAGCCGGGTGACAGCAGGTGGACCTATGACATAGGCATGGTCAGGCTTGCCTCGGAATCGCAGGAAGGCTGGATGGGCATGGTGTGGAACTGGAAGTCGATCGGCGAGTTCGGCTACATCGACGATACCGGCCACGTCGTGGCGGCAGCCGGCAAGGTTTCCGTGGACAAGGGCATCGCCCAGATGACCCGCAAGCGCGGTGCCGAGGACATTCTCGGCGGCGCCGCCTGGATGACCACGTCCAAGGGTGACAATGGCGCGCTGCAGCACTCGTTCGGCCTGGAGTCGTTCACCTACGACAACCAGCCGGGCGTCACCTACGGCCCGTACTTCGACGACAAGGTCAAGTCGTTGTTCGACTACGCCGAGAACGGCTGCCAGTAGCCGCCTCGACAGCACCCGACCGGAAGGCCACGGGCGTCCCCGCCCGTGGCCTTTTTCGTCCGGGCGGGACCGAAAAACCCGCACAAGCGCCGCGCAAATGCCTCAACCACGCCACGCCGGCGCGCCAATGCTTGACTATCGCTGCCAGCCACGGACAATCAACCAACCGAGGTCCAGATGAACGCACGCCGCTTCGCCGTCGCAACGACGGCCCTCATCATGCTGTGCGGGACAGCCGCCGCCGATACCATGAGCACCAAGACCGATCCCCTTGCCGTTCCCGTCGCCGGCGGCACCGGGACGGGCGAACGTGCGGCGCTGCCGTGGACGGCCGAGCGCCAAGCCAAGGCGCAGGCCAAGCTGCCGCCCGAGGTCGACCCGGCGTCGGTGCGCGCCGCCGCCGGGCACTTCCGCTCGGGCGCCGAGGCTGGCCCCGAGGGCAATACCGCGGCGGTGGTCGCGGTGGCCGACGGCTATCAGCCGATCGGCTCCCAGGTGACCCCCGGCAACGACAAGGCCGGCGACTACTGGACGCCCGGGCGCCAGCGCTCGGCCAAGCCGATGCTGCTGCCGGAACTGCCGGCAGGTACCGTGATCGGACCCGGACAGCAGAACCGCTGATCTCAGCGCCCCTGCCAACAGGGCGACCGGGACAGAGCCGGGGGAGGCGGGTTTACAGCCGACCCCCGGCCCACTAACTAGGCGGCAGCGAAGCCAGCCGCGGTGAAAAGAATGCGTCCCGAAATCGAATCCATTGTCGATGAGATCAAGCAGGCGATCGACCTGCTGAGGAGGCATCTTTGACTGGGATCGCGCCAAGGCCCGCCTGTCGGAACTGAACGCCGCCGCCGAAGCCCCCGACCTCTGGAACGACAGCGAGCGCGCCCAGAAGATGATGCGCGAGCGCCAGCATCTGGAGAGCCAGATCGGCGCCATCGAGCACATGGTGCGCGAGCTTGCCGACCAGAGCGAGCTGATCGCGCTTGGCGAGGCGGAGGACGACAAGGCGGTGATCGCCGACGCCGAAGCGGCGCTGCGCGCGCTGGGTGCCGAGGCGCAGCATCGCCAGGTCGAATCGATGCTCTCCGGCGAGGCCGACCACCTCGACGCCTTTCTCGAAGTCCATGCCGGTGCCGGCGGCACCGAGAGCCAGGACTGGGCGCTGATGCTCTTGCGCATGTACACGCGCTGGGCGGAGGCGAGCGGCTACAAGACCGAGCTTCTGGAAATCCACGACGGCGAAGAGGCCGGCATCAAGTCGGCGACGCTGCAGGTCACCGGCCCCAGCGCCTATGGCTGGCTGAAGACCGAATCCGGCGTCCACCGGCTGGTGCGCATCTCGCCCTTCGACAGCCAGGCGCGCCGCCACACCTCGTTCGCCAGCGTCTGGGTCTATCCGGTGGTCGACGACACGATCCAGGTCGACATCGACGAGAAGGACGTGCGCACCGACACCTACCGCGCCTCGGGCAAGGGCGGCCAGCACATCAACACCACCAACTCGGCGGTGCGCCTGACCCACATCCCCACCGGCATCGCCGTCGCCTGCCAGAGCGAACGCTCGCAGCACAAGAACCGCGCCACCGCGTGGAAGATGCTCCGCGCCCGGCTGTACGAGATGGAACTGGAGAAGCGCGAGCAGGCGGCCGCGGCGGAGGCCGCCTCCAAGACCGACATCGGCTGGGGCCACCAGATCCGCTCCTACGTCCTGCAGCCCTATCAGCTCGTCAAGGACCTGCGCACGGGGGTGGAGAGCACCAGCCCGCAGGACGTCCTCAACGGCGCGCTCCTGCCCTTCATGGAAGCGGCGCTCGCCCACCGCGTTGGCGCGGACAACAGGCGGCGGAGTAGCCAGGCCGGGAAGGGGCCCCATGTCCGCCATCACCGAGGGCAATGCCGAGCAATACGCCGACAGCCGCAAGCCTTGCCGCGCGGGCGCGCCTCCACCGAGAATATTCGATCTCCGAGGTCGGTTGGTTCCCCTGGGTGGCGCGGCAACTGCCCATTCGTTCCGCCAGCCGTGTGCTCGACATCGGCTGCGGGCCCGGCTGGTTCTGGGCGCATGTCGCGGACGACCTGCCGCAGCACATGGCGCTGACGCTGGCCGACCAGTCGGCCGGGATGGTGGGCGAGGCGGTGGAGCGCTGCGGTGCGCTCGGCGCGTGGACGGTGGAAGGCCGTGAGGCCGATGCCGCGCACCTGCCATTCGCCGACGCGAGCTTCGATACGGTCGTGGCGATGCACATGATGTATCACGTCGCCGATCAGGCCGCGGCGATCGCCGAGATGGCGCGCGTGCTGAAGCCGGGCGGCTCGCTCGCGGTGACCACCAACGGCGCCGGCAATCTGCGGGAGCTTTACGCACTGACCACGGTGCTCGGCAGCCAGCCGGTCGATCCGGCATCGGTCGCCTTCGGCTTCGACACGGCCGAGAGACTGATGGAAGCGCAGTTCGGCAACGTGACGCTGGCGGTCCACCCGGCACGCATGCGGATCACCGATCCCGAGGACGTGTTCCTGGCGCTGACGTCCTATCCGCCGGGCGATCGCGCCGGCGAGGCGGAGCTTTCCGCCTTCCGCGAAGCGATCGCCGGGGCGTTCGCGCGCGGCGACGGCGTGCTCGAGGCGCATCAGGCGATGGGCTTGCTGCTCAGCCGCAAGGACGCCTGATCGGCCGCGTTCGGGGCCTCAGCCCGGCCGCGCCAGCAGGCAGCGGAACCAGGCGCTGGCGTAATAGCTGCCGTCGGGCTGGCGAAACGGCACCAGCGCCTTGGTGTAGACCTCGGCGAGGGCCTCGGCACTGGTGTGTTCCATTGCCCTCACCGCATTGCCGGTCGAACACAGGCCGCGCATGGCCGCCGTCTGGTCGGCGTAGATCCACGGACTGTCGACATCGAAGATGTCGAGCGGCTCGAGCCCGGCGTCGATGGCGAAGCGGCGCAGGGCGTCTTCGTCGGAGAGCGCGAACGGTCCCGGCGTTCCCGGCGGCCTGGGCGGCAGCAGCGGCGCCAGCGCACCGATGAGCGTGGCGACGCCCATGCCCTCGGGCTTGCCGAAGGCCGCGACGACGATGCGGCCGTCGCGCCGGGTGACACGACCGGCCTCGGAGAGCGCCGCCACCGGATTGCCGGCATATTGAAACGCGTTGATCCCGGTCACCACATCGAACGTGCCGTCCGCGAACGGCAGATCCTCCAGGTCGCCCCGGCGGAAGTCGCCATTGGCGACGCGCTCGCGCGCGATCGCCAGCATGCCCTCGGCGGCGTCCACACCGGACACCTCCGCCCCGCGCGCGGCGGCCATCTCCGCCGCCATGCCGCTGCCGCAACCGGCGTCGAGATAGCGCGTGCCGGGTCCGACCCTGGTGCGATCGAGCGCGGCCGCGAAAACCGGGCGGCAGGTGACTTCCTGAAAATCGGCCCAGTCCCTGGCCTGGGCGCCCCACAGGTGCCCATGCGTTTGCAAGGTGCTCGGCTGCGGTGCACGGCTCAAGGCGATCCTCCCCGTCTCTTCAACCGAACCACGATGGCGGCAGCATGCCGCCCGGAGTCCGCGCCGCCTCAGGCAGCCTCGGACTTGTCCTTGGCCGCCTCGTCGAAGCGCTTGCGGGCACGCTCGATGCGCTCGGCATTCTTCATCGCCCAGTCGCCGAGCGCGCGCACCGGCTCGAGCAGGTCGCGGCCGAGCGGCGTCAGCTCGTAGTCGACCCGCGGCGGCACGGTGGGGAACACCGTGCGGCTGATGAAGCCGTCGCGCTCCAGTCCGCGCAGCGTCGCCGTCAGCATCTTCTGCGAGATGCTGCCGAGGCTGCGCTTGATCTGGCTGAAGCGCAGCGGGCCGTCGCCGAGCTGGCGGATGACCAGCAGGCTCCATTTGTCGCCGATGCGCGCGAGGATGTCGCTGATCCGTCGGCACGGCTCGGTCTGGTTCAGGGTACTCTGTTTCAAAAAAGTGCCTCCTTGTCTTTGGGCACCAGCTGGTCACTTATCTAGCGTCAGTTACCGTTCTATACCAGTAGCCAGGGGAAATCATATGCTTAGAATTGCAATCGTCATCGGCAGCACCCGGCCCAACCGCCGCGCGCCGGACGTCGCCAAATGGGTGCGCGACCTGGCGGCCAAGCGCGGCGACGCAACCTACGAGATCGTCGACATCGCCGACTACGACCTGCCGGTGCTCGATGAGCCGATGCCGCCGTCGATGGGCAACTACGCCCACGACCACACCAAGCGCTGGAGCGAGACGATTGCTTCCTATGACGGCTTCGTCTTCGTCACGCCCGAATACAATCACTCGATCTCCGGCGCGCTGAAGAACGCCATCGACTTCGTCTATCATGAATGGACGAACAAGGCGGCGGGCTTCGTCAGCTACGGCTCGACCGGCGGCGTGCGCGCCGTGGAGCACCTGCGCGGCATCATGGCCGAGGTCCAGGTCGCCAACGTGCGCGCCCACGTCTCGATGTCGCTCTACACCGACTTCGAGAACTTCTCGGTGTTCAAGCCGGATCCCAAGCACGAGCAGCAGCTCGGCATCCTGCTCGACCAGCTCACGTCATGGAGCCGGGCGATGCAGGGCGTACGCGCCGAGAAGCAGGCCGCCGCCGCCTAGTCGGGCGGACGGGGCGCCAATCTCACAGGAGCGAGGCGATCTCGCTGCCCGCCTTGATGTACTGCATCGGGTCGATGGCCTCGCCGTCGACCCTCACCTCGTAGTGCAGATGCGGGCCGGTCGAGCGGCCGGTCGAGCCGGTGCGGCCGAGGACGGTGCCCTTGGACACGATCTGGCCGACCTTCACCTCGATCTTGCTCAAGTGGCCGTAGCGGGTGGTGATGCCGTTGCCGTGGTCGACCTCGACCATGTTGCCATAGCCGCCGTTGTAGCCGGCCATGGTCACGGTGCCATCGGCGGTGACGCGGGCCGGGTAGCCGATGGGCGCGCGGAAATCGATGCCGGTGTGCATGGCCGGCGTGCCCAGGAAGGGATCGAGGCGCACGCCGAAGCGGCTGGTGATCGGCGCCCCGGGCATGGGACGGCTCAGCGGCAGCCTGAGCGCGATGCGGCGCAGCGCGCCGAAGCGCTCGACCTCGCTGGTGATCAGCGAAACGCCGGCGCGGAAGGTGGTCGGGTCCGAATCGGGGGCAAGCGCGACCAGCGGTCCGCCGGTGCCATCGCCGCCGTTCTGGGCATGGCCAGGCGGCACATCCTGGCCGAGGCGGCGAAGAACGGCGGCGATCTTCTGCGAACGCAGCTTTGCCCGCGTCGCGACGGCATCGACATAAGAGATCTGCTCGCTCGCCAGCGTATCGAGCGAGCTTTCGACGGCGCTGATCCGCGTCGCCTCGTCGGCGGCGCCGGGTTCGCCCGGGCGGATGGTGGCGTCGGCGAGGGGCGACTTGGGGGCAGCCGGCGCTGGCGTTCCGGTCGCCGCGGCATTGTCGGCCGGCGAGGCGGTGTTGGGCGCGACGGGCTGACCGGCGTCGGCCGCGATGCCGACGCGCCTGGCCGCCTGGCTCAGCCCGGCGATGACGTCCTGGCGCGCGTCCAGCGCCGCCTGGCGGCCGGAAAGCCGCTGGACGTCGGCCTCGATCTGCTGCTGGCTGAGGATCTGGTGGCTGGTCAGCCGGTCGATGTCTGACCTGAGCGTTGCGATGCGCTCCTCGTAGACCTGCTTCATCTGCGCCTGCTGGGCGATGGAGCCCTTGAGGATGTCGTCGCGGAAGAACAGGTAGCCGGTCGCGGCGAGATAGAGGACGCCGAAGACGGCGGCGCCGACCACGATGGAGCCGGCCAGCCACGGCCTGATGGTGAAGGATCTGACTTCGCCGCCATGGGTGATGATCACCCGGTGCGGTGGTTTCCGCTTGGCGAAGGAAGTCGAGCGTCGGGGAGCGGCAACGGGCATACGAACTCACCGATTGTTGCAGGAACGCGCAAGGAAATCGTTGAGTTCAATTAGAAAGCATTAAGGTTAACAAAACCTTGGCTGACCGCCGCGAAAGCCAGCCTGACGGCCGAAAGCGGAGCCTCGACGGCCTCGGACAGGCACGAAAAAGCCGCCGGCGCACCCGCCGGCGGCTTTTTTGTGGAATTGCGTGCGCAGCAGCGACGCCTACTGCTTCGGCGGGTTCTGCTGACCTTCGAGTTGCTTTGCGCGCTCCTTGGCCTTCTCGGCCAGCACCTTGGCGGCATCCTCACGCTGGCGCGCCAGCGCGGCCTGGTCGGGGCCGGTGTAGGCATCGGCGAAGGTGTCGAGCGGAAAGACGAGCGTCGTGCCGGTCTTGTCGGGAGCGGCCAAGGCGAGCTGGAGCGCCTTGCCCTTCTTCAGGGCATCGATGAAGCCGCCATCGACCAGCGCCTGGGCCAGACAGAAATAGGTCTGGCTCTGCGGCGACGGCAGGCAGGTGATGAACTGGGCGCTGCCCTTCTTGGTCCCATCGATGCTGAGCGGGATGCCCGCCGGGAGCATGAAGCCGAGAGGCACCTGGATGCCGATGCCGAATTTGTTCGGGTCGGGGGAGGTCTGGACGGAAACGCTGCCGATGGGCGATTGGGCGCCGACCAGCCCGTAGTCCTCGGTGATCTGGCAGATCTGGGCGTTGTTGGGATCGCACACCTTGACCCATTCGCTCGGCGCGACGGGTGGCTGCTGCGGCTGTTGCTGCTGCGGGGCGGCGGCAGGTGGCGCGGGTGCCGCCGTCGCGGCCAGCGCAGCGGTCGTCAATGCTCCGACACCGGTACAGGCCACAACAATTCCCAGGACGATTCCGAAGGACGAAATCGCCCGGCTTCGTTTCAATGTCATAGACACATTCCAGCTCCATCCACTGAATGGTGGACACGTCGCCCTAACGACCCACCCATCACGGGGATCAGGTTTGAGCGCGAGAATGAGGCAAAGAGGCGGCGAATGCCAGAGACTTTTGGCTGGGCCGGAGCGATCCGGCCGGCCGCGGAGCGGCCCTAGAGGGCCTCGGCTGCGGCCAGCACCTCCTCGACGTGACCGGGAACCTTGACCCGCCGCCAGGCCCGCGCGATGCGGCCGTCGGCGCCGATCAGGAAGGTGGACCGTTCGACCCCCATATAGGTGCGTCCATACATCGATTTCTCGGCCCACGCGCCGTAGGCCTCGATGGTCTTGTGGTCCGGGTCGGCGGCCAGCGTGATGGCCAAAGCGTGCTTGTCGCGGAATTTGCAGTGCGAGGCGACGCTGTCCGGCGAGATGCCCACCACCGTGGTGCCCACCTTGGCGAAGGCCGGCGCCGCCTTGGTGAAATCGATCGCCTCGATGGTGCAACCCTGGGTGTCGTCCTTGGGGTAGAAGTACACCACGACCTTGCCGCCCTTGTGGTCGCTGAGCCGGAAATGGCTGCCGTCATCGGCCTCAAGGGTGAAGTCTGGAGCCTTGTCTCCGTCGGCCAAATCGGTCATTCGCCTTCCTTTCGTCGCACTTAGCTGGCTTCAAGGGGGCACCACGGGGCTGATCGACCGGCGGCGCAGCAAACGCCGAGTTTATTGCGGCTGGTACGGCGTCGACAAGCTCAGGCTGGGTGAGGGAGTGTCGCCATCGCCGGGCTTCTTGGTACAAAGGGGCGCATGCAGTTAGGAATCACGAGCCGGCGGTCGTGCCGGGTCGGGAGGGATCGACGCTCCGACCAATGCGCCTGAAGGTATTCTCCCCGACCGCCGCCGCGCGGCCGCTGCGGCAACGCAACACGCCCGCTGCCGGGCTTCGGCTCGCCGTCCGCGCGGTGGCGATCCTGGCCGTCATCCTGATCGTCGTGGTCATCGGCGGGGTGGTGCTGGCGCTCGTCGGCCGCACCGATTTCGGCTTCGTCCGCGACCAGATCGCCACCACTCTGCGCGACGGCCTCGGGCCGGGCTATTCGGTCGCCATCAAGCGGGCGGTGATCGAAACCGACCCGGTGCTCGGGCTGGTCGTGCGCGTCGACGACATCGTCGTGCGCGACGACAAGGATGCCGTCGTCGTCGACGTTCCGGAGACGCGCTTCGTCATCAATCCGGTTTCGCTGCTGCGCCTGCACGTCGACATCCGCACCGTCGAGTTCAACGCGCCCCAGGTCTCCTTCGTGCGCACCAGCGACGGCCGCGTCATGCTGGGTGCCGCCCCGCAGCCGGAGGCATTGCCGGCAACCGCGGCGGCGCCGTCCGCTGCGGGGCTGGATGGCACCCTGCCGGCGGTTGCCGACGCGACGGCGGCGACCCCGCCGGTGCCGGCGCCCGCTGCGGCAGCGGCCGCCGACCCGGCAGCCGCGCCCGAGGCTTCGGCCAGCGCCGAGGAGGCGCCCGTCTTCCCGGACCTGGTCACCGCCCTCAAGATCCTCGACCAGGGCATCGAGCCGCCGATCGATTCGGCCACCGCCGCCGGCTTCCAGCGGCTCTCCGTGGTCAACGGCACCATTTCCGTCTGGGACGCCATGGACGACCGCCAGCGGCGCTTCTCCTCGACCGACCTCACCGTCGACCGCGATCCGCAGACCGCGGCGCTGACGGTGAACTTCACCACCTCCGGCTACGGCGGACGCTGGCAGGCGACGATCGAGCGCGATCTCGACGCCAACTCGGGCGGGCACGCCGTATCGGTGACCTTCTCGCAGCTCACGCTCGCCGACCTGATCCCCGCCTTCGGCGACGACAAGGGCCTGTTCGTCGCCGACGTGCCGCTCTACGGGCGGGCGTCGATGCACATCAGCGCCGCCGGCGAGGTCGAGGACGCCAGCGCCCGCATCGACGTCGGCGCCGGCATGCTGCGCTTCCGCGAGGACCTCACCGCCAAGCAGGAGGGCGTGCTGCTCGACGACGCCACCGTGCGCCTGCACTGGGACATCCCCCACAAGGCGATCGTCATCGACCCGTCGACCTTCTTCTTCGGCAATACCCGCGGCCTGGTAACCGGCACCATCGCGCCGGAGGGCGATCCATCCGCGGGGCGCTACACCTTCGATTTCGAATCGCCGGGGACCGTCATGGCGCCGTCCAATTCGCGCGCCCCGCCGATGGTGGCGCAGCGCATCTCCCTCTCCGGGACCGCCGACCTGAGGGCGCGCACGCTCTCCGTCGGCAATGCCGTCATCGTCACCACCGACGGTTCGGTGGCGGCCGCCGGCAAGCTCGGCTTCGAGCCCGGCAAGACGCCCTCGCTGGCGCTCGCCGCCTCGTTCTCGCCGATGCCGGTGTCGACGCTGAAGACCATCTGGATCCCGTTCATCGCGCCGGCGGCGCGCAACTGGGTGATGGAGCACATCATCTCGGGCGAACTCGCCGAAGGCAGCTACGAGGCCTCGGTGCCCGCCGGCATCCTGTGGGGCAAGCCGGTGCAGCTGCCCGACAAGGCCATGCGCCTCGACATGCAGCTCAAGAACGTGACCTTCACCACGGTCGGCAAGGTGCCGGCGGTGACCAAGGCGTCGGGCAACGTGGTGCTGTCCGGCTCGACCTTCGGCGTCGACGTGACCAGCGGACAAATCGACGTGCCGGCCGGCACCGTCAAGGTGGAGGCCGCCGCCTTCGCCATCCCCAACGTCGCCAAGCGGCCGAGCGACGGCATCATCGAGTTCCAGCTTGCCGGTCCGGTCGCCGCCATGGCCCAGATCGCCAACGCCGACCCGATCAACGCGCTGTCCCAGCGCGACATGTCGCCGGACGACCTCAGCGGCACGGCCGACGCCTCGCTCTCGGTGCGCTTTCCGCTGCGCGACGAGATCGCCCCGGCCGACGTCGACTGGAAGGTCACGGCCAAGATCAAGGGCGCCGCCAGCAAGAAGCCGATCGACGGGCGCATGCTGAGCAATGCCGATGTCACCCTCACCGTCGATCCCGACGAAGTCACGGTCTATGGCAAGGCCAAGATCGACGGCGTCCCCGCCGACGTCAGCATGTCGCTGCCGGCCAACGGCGGCGCCCGGCCGCAGCCGGGCGGGCGCGTCGTCCGCCTGGTGCTCGACGATGCGGCGCGCAAGAAGCTTGGCGTCGGGCTGGAGGACGTGCTGTCGGGCACCGTGACGGCGACGGTGACCGGCGGCGACGCCGACGAAACCCAGCACTATGATCTCGACCTGGTGCAGGCCCGCGTCGTGCTCCAGGGCATCGGCTGGTCGAAGGGGATCGGCGTGCCGGCGACGCTGTCCTTCGACCTGGTCAAGACCGCCGACGGCCAGTCGGTCGACAACCTCGTGCTCAAGGGCGAGGGCTTCGGCTTCTCCGGCTCGGCCAAGCTCGATGCCTCGCTCAACCTCATCTCGGCCGACATCGCCAGCCTGTCGCTGCATGCCGGCGATTCGATGTCGCTCAAGCTGACGCGCAGCGACGCCGGCTACGCCATATCGGCGCGCGGCGCCGCCTTCGACCTGCGCGGGCTGCTCTCCCAGATCCGCGATCGCAACGACCAGTCCGGCGGCTTCCCCGACATTGCCGTCGATGCCCACGTCGACAAGCTGATCGGCTTCAATCAGGAGGTCGTCACCGGGGCGGCGCTGACCCTGGTCTCGGTCGGCGGCGAGACCCAGAAGCTCTCCTTCAGCGGCCAGATCGCCGGCTCGAACGTGGCGATCGACTATGCCGTCGGCGGCGGCGGCACGCGGCTCAACGCCAGCACCGGCGATGCCGGCCACCTCCTGCGCTTCATCGACCTCTACACCCGTGTCGACGGCGGCACGCTGACGCTCAGCGGGCAGGGCGCGCCGAACGGGCCGATGGTCGGGGTGATGCAGGTCGCTGATTTCAACGTGCTCAACGAGCCGGCCATGGGCAAGGTCGGTGTCGGGCGCAACGCACCGGGCGGCAGCGCCGACGGGTTCGATCCGACGCGCGTGCATTTCGACCGCATGATCGCCCGCTTCAACAAGACCGACCGGGCGGTGGTGATCGAGGATGCGCTGTTGCGCGGCGCCGCCCTTGGCGCCACCTTCAGCGGCCGCTACGACCTGCCGAGCGCGTCCATCTCGCTCTCCGGCACCTATCTGCCGGCCTATACCTTCAACAACCTGTTCAGCCGCATTCCCCTGATCGGCGTGATCGCCGGCGGCGGCCTGTCCGAGGGCCTGATCGGCGTCACCTTCAAGATCGAGGGGCCGATCGCCAATCCGCACGTCTTCTTCAACCCGCTGTCGGCGGTGGCGCCGGGCATCTTCCGCAAGATCTTCGAGTTCCAGCCTTAGCGCAGCGTAACGGTCGGGTGTCTATTCCGGCTTGACCAGCACGTGCTTCTTGCGGCCGAGCGACAGCTTGATGACGCCGCCGATGACGTCGCCGTCGCCCACCGTCGCCGCCTCGTTGGCGATCGCCACGTCGTTGAGCTTGAGCCCGCCGCCGCGGATCTGGCGGCGCGCCTCGCCGTTGGACGACACCAGCCCGGCGCGCACGAACAGGCCGAGCACGCCGATGCCGGCGCTGATCTCGTGGGCCGGCACGACGATGGTCGGCAGCGCCTCGGCGAGCCCGCCTTGCTCGAAGGTGCGGCGCGCCGCCTCCGCCGCCTCTTCGGCCGCAGCACGGCCGTGGAGGAGGGCGGTCGCCTCGGTCGCCAGCACCTTCTTGGCCTCGTTGATCTCGCCGCCGGCAAGCGCCGCCAGCTGCGCGATCTCGGCGAGCGGCAGCTCGGTGTAGAGCTTGAGGAAGCGCTCGACGTCGGCGTCCTCGGCATTGCGCCAGAACTGCCAGTATTCGTAGGGCGACAGGAGCTCGGCATTGAGCCACACCGCGCCCTGCGCCGTCTTGCCCATCTTGGCGCCCGACGACGTGGTGAGCAGCGGGCAGGTGAGCGCATAGAGCTGGTTGAGGCCCATGCGCCGGCCGAGGTCGATGCCGTTGACGATGTTGCCCCACTGGTCGGAGCCGCCGAGTTGCAGGATGCAGTCGTGGCGACGGTTGAGCTCGGTGAAGTCGTAGGCCTGGAGGACCATGTAGTTGAACTCGAGGAAGGAGAGCTCGTGCTCGCGGTCGAGCCGGAGCTTGACCGAGTCCATCGCCAGCATGCGGTTGACCGAAAAGTGCTTGCCGACATCGCGCAGGAAATCGATGTAGTTGAGCGGCGCCAGCCACTCGGCATTGTCGATCATGATCGCGGCGTTGGCGCCATGATCGAAATCGACGAATTTGGCGAAGGTCGCCTTGAGGCTCTGCTTGTTGGCCTCGATCTCGTCATAGGTGAGGAGCTTGCGCAACTCGTCCTTGCCCGACGGATCGCCGACGCGCGTGGTGCCGCCGCCCATCAGCGTGATCGGCCGGTGGCCGGTCTTCTGGAACCAGCGCAGCATCATGATCGAGAGCAGGTTGCCGACGTGGTAGCTCGCCGCCGTGCAGTCGTAGCCGACATAGGCGGTGACCATGCCCTTGGCCAATGCCGCATCGAGCCCCTCGGGGTCGGAGCACTGGTGGAGGAAACCGCGCTCGGTCATCACGCGCAGGAAATCGGACTTGAACTCGGTCATTGGCGGCAATCCGTGGCAGGCGCGCCTTGCGGCGGCGCGCGGCGCTGTTTAGCAGGATCAGGCGGGGTTTTCACCCCGGGGATTCGGACGGGTTGAGGGATCCATGAACGTTCTCGGCCTGATGAGCGGCACTTCCATGGACGGGGTCGATGCCGCCGTCATCACCACCGACGGCGAGGCGATCGCAGGCTTCGGGCCGCGCCTCGCACGCCCCTATAGCGAGGACGAGCGGGCGCTGCTGCGCCGGGCGTTGGCGCAGGCGCGCAGCCTGACCGACCGCAACGCGCGCCCGAGCGTGCTCGCCGAGGCCGAGGCGATGGTTACCGACGCCCATGCGCAGGCGGTGGAAGCCCTCTTCCGCGCCAATCCGGGGCTGGCCGTCGACCTCGTCGGCTTCCACGGCCAGACCGTGTTCCATGCGCCCGAGCGCCGGCTCACGGTGCAGATCGGCGATGGCGCCGCGCTCGCCAGGCGGCTCAACCTGCCCGTCGTCTTCGATCTCCGCGCCGCCGACGTGGCGGCAGGCGGCGAGGGGGCACCGCTGGTGCCGGTCTATCACCGGGCGCTGGTGAACCGCGCCGGGCTCTCCGGGACCGTGGTCGTGGTCAATATCGGCGGGGTCGCCAACCTCACCCGCATCGGCGCCGATGGCGGGCTCACCGCCGGCGACACCGGACCCGGCAATGCGCTCATTGACGATTTCGTGCGGGGACGCACCGGCGCCACCATGGACAGGGACGGGGCGCTGGCGGCGCGCGGGACCGTCGATGCTGCGGCGCTCGCCCGCCTGATGGACAACCCCTGGTTCGACCGGCCGTTGCCGAAGTCGCTCGACCGCGACGCCTTCTCGGCCGAGCCGGTGGCCGGCCTCTCCGATGCCGACGGCGCGGCGACGCTTACCGCCTTCACTTCTCACACGATTCTGAAAGGCATTGTGATGGCCGGCGGCGCCGATCGCATCGTCGTTTGCGGCGGTGGGACGCGCAATCCGGTGCTCATGGAGATGCTGCGGGGAGGGGCCGGCGTACCCGTCGAAGGGGCCGACAGGCTTGGCTGGTCGCCCGATTTCATCGAGGCCGAGGCGTTCGCCTATCTTGCCGCCCGCAGCCTCCGGCAATTGCCGCTGACCTATCCCGGCACCACCGGCGTGCCGCAGCCGACAACCGGCGGGCGGCTTGCCGCACCCTGACCCGGCTGTATGGCCGCCCGCGGGATTGTGCGCTAGGAACCGACGGTAACCAGAAGAACAACGGGTCGGCCCCGCCTCCATGCAACTCAGCACCATTGCCAGCGCACTTTCGGCGAAGGTCTCCGGCGACGGCAGCCTCGACATCGGCCGCATCGTCCATCCTGCCGATGCCGAAGGCAGCGGCGACCTGGCGGTGGCGCTGTCGCAGGACGCGCAGGCCCATCTCGCCGGCACCCGCGCCGGCGCCGTGCTCATCCCGGAGACGGCTTCGCCGCCCGAGGCTGCTGCGGCGATCCTCTACGGCGGCAACGAGCGCGTGGCGATCGCCGTCCTGACCGCCCTATTCGACCCTGGCCCGGCCCATGCCCCAGGCATCCACCCGGCGGCCGTGGTCGCGCCCGACGCCGTCATCGGCGCGGGCGCCAGCATCGGCCCCGCGGCGGTGGTGGGGCCGGGGAGCGCGATCGGCGCCGGTACCGTCATCCTGCCGCATGTCAGCGTCGGCGCCGGCGTCACCGTCGGCCGCGACTGCGTGCTCCATCCGGGCGTCCGCCTGGAGGACCGCGTCCGCCTCGGCGACCGGGTCATCATCCACTGCAACACGGTGATCGGCTCGGACGGCTTCAGCTTCATTCCGGTGTCCAATCCGGACGGCAGCAGCAACGGTCTGGATCTGCCCAAGCGCACCCATTCGCTGGGCACCGTGGCCATCGGCGACGACGTCGAGATCGGCGCCGGCACCACCGTCGATCGCGCCACGCTGCGCGCCACCCGCATCGGGAAGGGCACCAAGATCGACAACCAGGTGCAGATCGCCCACAACGTCGTCATCGGCGAGAACTGCGTGATCTGCGGCATGACCGGCATCGCCGGGAGCGTGGTCATCGGCGACCGGGTTGTGATCGCCTCCGGTGTCGGGCTGGCGCCGCACCTGACGGTGGGCGACGGCGCCACCATCACCGCCTCGGCAGGGGTCGCCAGCCACGTGCCGGCGGGGGCGATTTTCACCGGTACGCCAGCGACTTATCACGATAAGTTCATATCAAGACTGGTGGATATCGGCCGTCTGCGGCAGCTTTATCCGCGGGTCGACGATCTCAAAAAACGAATGGAAGCTCTGGAAAATAAATCCAAGGGCCGGTAGCAAGAACAATCAGGATAGCCTAGGGGGCTGGAGGCGCTGACAAAATGACCGACGTAACGCAAGACGTCATCGCGATTATCGCCAAGAAGGTACCCGGCGATAAGACGGTGACCTTGACCGATAATCTCCGGGAACTCGGCCTGGAGTCGATTGACGCCCTCGAAATGGTGTTCGACCTGGAAGAGAAATTCGACATCCAGATCCCCTACAACGCCAACAGCGCCGCGACCGATTTCGCCACCGTCGCCGACGTGGTGAAAGCGATCCAGGGCCTGGTCGACCAGAAGCAGCCAACGTGAACTGGCCACATCGCGTCGTCGTCACGGGCTGCGGTGTCGTCTCGCCGGTCGGCAAGGACATCGCCACCTATTGGCAGGCACTGAAAGAGGGCCAGAGCGGCATCGCCCAGCCGACGCTGGTGGCGCCGGAACTGCTGCTGCGCGAGGTGGTGGCCGAGGTCAAGGACTACGACCCCTTGGCCTATTTCGACGAGCGCCAGCTGCCGCCGCTCGACCGCGTGTCGCAATTCGCCGTCATCGCCGCGCGCGAGGCGCTGGCCAACTCCGGCCTGACGATTGGCGAGGCGCTGTCGGAGCGCACGGCGGCGATCGTCGGCACCGGCATCGGCGGCGCGACGACGATGGATGAATCCTACAAGCGGCTCTATGGCGACAAGGCGACGCGCGTCTTTCCGCTCACCGTGCCCAAGCTGATGCCCAACGCCCCGGCGAGCCAGGTGTCGATGTTCCTTGGGCTTCGCGGCCCGTCCTTCGGCGTCGTCAGCGCCTGCGCCTCGGCGACCCATGCCATTGGACTGGCCTATCAGATGGTGCGCTCCGGCATCGCCGATGCGGCGGTCACCGGCGGCACCGAGGCCTGCATCAATCTCGGCACGCTCAAGGGCTGGGAAGGGCTGCGGGTGATGGCGACCGACACCTGCCGGCCGTTCTCCAAGGGCCGCCGCGGGCTGGTCATCGGCGAGGGCGCCGCCATGCTGGTGCTGGAGACGCTGGATGCCGCCAAGGCGCGCGGCGCCGAGATCATCGCCGAGATCGTCGGCTTCGGCATGAGCGCCGATGCCCGCGACCTGACCAACCCGGATGTCGGCGGCATGGCACGGGCGATGAACGCCTGCCTCGCCGATGCCGGCCTCACCCCCGCCGACGTGGACTACATCAACGCCCACGGCACCGGAACGGCGACCAACGATACGACCGAGACCGAGGCGCTGAAGGCAAGCTTCGGCGAGCGCGCCAAGACGATTCCCATCTCCTCGACCAAGTCCATGGTCGGCCACGCGCTCGGCGCTGCTGGCGCGCTGGAGTTCGTCGCCACGCTCATGGCCATCCGCGACAACATCGCCCCGCCGACCATGAACTACCTCGAGCCGGACCCGGCCTGCGACCTCGACTACGTGCCCAACGCGGCGCGCGCGATGACGATCGACGTCGCCATGTCGAACTCCTTCGCCTTCGGCGGGCTTAACGCGGTGCTGGCGGCCAGGCGCTTCGCCTGAGACGATCGCCTGCCGCAGCCCCACGTCAGCTCCGGTGCGACAACAGCGCCATGAGCGAGGCGGCGAGCATGGCGGCCGCCATGGCGATATTGGCGATGCGCGCGGCAGTCGGATGGGTGAGCAGGCGCGCGAAGAGCGTTCCGGCGGTGAGCCAGACGGTCTCGATGACCACGATCATCGCGGCGAGGATTATCGTCTTGGCGATGGCGTCGATGCTCGGATCAACGGCAATGCGATTGGCGACGAACACCGCCGCGATGGCGACATAGGCCTTGGGATTGGCGATGCCGAGCGCGAGCCCGCCCCATAGCGGCGGCGGCGCGCGCGTGCCGTCGAGGGCGGCCAGCGGCGGGGCGGTGGCGATCTTCCAGGCGAGCCAGACGAGATAGGCGAACGCAGCCATGGTGAGCGCCGGGCCGATCGCCGGCAGCGACATGAGCGCGGCGCTGAGCCCCAGCGCGACGATGGCGAGCACGCCCCAGGTGCCGATGGTAAGGCCGACGACATAAGGGAGCGAGCGGGCGACGCCGAAGGCGCTGCCCACCGCGGCGAGGCTGATGGTCGCCGGGCCGGGACTGCCCATCACCGCGATCGCGGCGACGAGAAGCGACAGGACGGGTTGCCAGTTCACCACGCGCTCGCCTTTGGCTAGGCTCTCCTCATGACCGGGCAGTCTCCCCAGATCGACGTCGGCCGTCTTGAACGATCGTGCAAGGACGGGAGCGTCGAGCGCATCCGCACCAAGACCGCAGGCGCAGGGATCGAATGGGCCGACACCTTCTTCCGCGAGCGCGCCTTCGCTCCCCACCGCCATGACAGCTACGGCATCGGCATGACCATGGCGGGCGTGCAGGCCTTCGCCTATCGCGGGGAGGGCCGCCGATGCCTGCCGGGCGAGCTCTACGTGCTCCACCCGGACGAGACCCACGACGGCAAGCCGGGAACCGAGGCGGGCTTCGGCTACCGCATCCTCTATGTCGATCCGGCGCTGATCGGTGCGGCGCTCGGGCGGACGCCGCTGCCCTTCGTCGCCGACCCTGTGATGGCGGCAGGGAGCGAGCCGGCGCGGCGGCTGAGAGCGGCGATCGCCGGCATCGATGCGCCACTCGACGAGGCCGCGCGGAGTGCGCTGATCGTGACGCTGGCGGACGCGCTCTCGGCGTTGGCGGGCGAACCGCCCCGACGGCAGCCGGCGCTCGATGGCGCCGCGCTGAGGCGGGTGTGCGCGGCGCTGATGGCGGAAGGCGACCAGGCGACGCCGATGGCCGCGCTGGAGACGATCTCCGGCCTCGACCGCTGGACGCTGGCGCGGCAGTTCCGGGCGGCCTACGGCACCAGCCCGCACCGCTTCCGCGTGATGCGGCGGCTCGATCGAGCCCGCCGGCTGATGGCGGCGGGCGTCGGACTGGCGGAGGCCGCCGCGGCAGCCGGCTTCGCCGACCAGAGCCACATGACCCGCCACTTCAAACAGGCCTATGGGCTGACCCCGGCGCGTTGGCTGAAAGCCCTGGCGGCCTGAATCGACCCATCATGTCAATTTTTGCGCCTCTCGATCGTCAAGACGACGGGAGCGCCCGCAGCGGCCACTTGCGGCGCACCATGGGCGGCTGCCCAAGTCCGCCCACATGGGCGTGCACTATCGGTCCGATCAATCGTGGCAAGTGGGAAGGAGAGAAGAAATGGCGGCGTTGATGATGGTCCTCATCGTCCTGCACGTTGTGCCCGGGGTTTTCTGGGCCGGGTCAACCTTTGCGCTTGCGCGCGATCCGATGATGGGCGACCGCAGCCTTGGCATGGCGCAGGCCGGAGCGGCGGGTCTGGTCATCGTGGTCGGCATCATCCTAATGGCGATCCGCTACGACGTTGCGCCAGGCGCCGAGGAGTGGGACCTAGGCATCGGGGCACTCTGCGCCCTCGCAGCGGTTGGCGTGCAGCACGGTGTGGCCTGGCCGGCGCGACGCCGTCTCGCTCAGGGCAGCACCAACGAGGCGGCAGATCGCCGGCGGGCAATGATCGGGCAGCGCATCGCCGCGTTGCTATTGGTCATCACGGTCGTTGCGATGGTGATCTGGCGCTATATGTAGCCCGAGCCGCGTGTCTTGCGGGCAAGCGCCGCGGCGCAATCGCCGCGGCGTCGCTCCCGCGTTCCGCTGCGCCGCACGGCGGCAGCGGGTTGCTTACCGTCAATCAGAGGGGTTCTGCATGTCGAGACTGGATGGCCGCGTGGCACTGGTCACCGGCGCCTCGCGCGGCATCGGCAGGGCCATCGCATTGGCGCTTGGCGCGGCGGGGGCGGCCGTCGCCGTGAACTATCGCACCCGCGGCGAGGAGGCCGAGGCGGTCGCCGAAGCCATCCGCAACAGCGGCGGCCGTGCCCAGGCCTTCGCCGCCGACGTCTCGGCGGGGAGCGCCGTTGCGGCCATGGTCAGGGACGTCGAGGCCCGGCTCGGCCCCATCGACATCCTGGTCAACAATGCCGGCACCGGCGAGCGTCACGGCCTCGACGACATCACGGAAGCGGATTTCGACCGCATGATCGCGGTCAACCTGAAGTCCGTCTTCCTGTGCACCCAGGCGGTCCTGCCGCCTATGCGGGCGCGGCACTGGGGCCGCATCGTCAACATCTCGTCGATCGCGGCGCGTGGCGCCGGCGGCGTCAGCGTCGTCTACAACGCGTCGAAGGCTGGCCTCGAGGGGCTGACCCGGGGCTACGCCTCGCGGCTGGCGGCGGAGGGGATCACGGTCAATGCGGTCGCGCCGGGCCTGACCGAAACCGAGATGGCGCAGCCGCTGATCGCGGCGGGCTATGTGGCGCGCATTCCGGTCGGGCGCATCGGCACCACCGAGGAGATCGCCCAGGCGGTCATGATGATCATCGGCAACGCCTTCATCACCGGCCAGACGATCGCGGTGAACGGCGGCGGCATGTTCCTGTAAGGGGGGGCTCTAGCCCGGCACTGCCCCGCCGGCCAGGCGCCGGTCGACATAGTCGGAGCAGAGGTCGATCAGCTCCTCGGTATTGTTCTCGAAGAAGTGGTTGGCGCCCTTGATGATCGTCTGCTCGATGCGGATGCCCTTCTGGGTCTTGAGCTTGTCGACCAGCGTCTGCACGTCCTTGGGCGGGGCGACCTTGTCCTGGTCGCCGTGGATGATGAGGCCGGAGGACGGGCAGGGGGCGAGGAACGTGAAATCGTAGAGGTTGGGCTGCGGCGCCACCGAGATGAAGCCCTCGATCTCCGGCCGGCGCATCAGCAACTGCATGCCGATCCAGGCGCCGAAGGAGAAGCCGGCGACCCAGCACGAGCGCGCGTCGGTGTGCACCGACTGTACCCAGTCGAGCGCCGCGGCGGCATCGCTGAGCTCGCCGCCGCCGTGGTCGAACTCGCCCTGGCTGCGGCCCACCCCGCGGAAATTGAAGCGCAGCACCGCGAAGCCGCGCTTCGCGAACATGTAGAACAGCTGGTAGGTGATCTGATTGTTCATCGTGCCCCCGAACTGCGGGTGCGGGTGCAGGATGATGGCGATCGGGCCGTTCTTGCGCTTGGCCGGCTGGAAGCGGCCTTCGAGGCGCCCGGCAGGGCCGGTGAAGATGACTTCGGGCATTCTGTTTTGCGGACCTCGGGGGTGACGCGCCAGGCTTCGGCCTGGAAAGCCGGCGCATGGACCAAAGCTTGGCGGAACTGGCCAGTTCCCGCCGATCGGCGGGTAAGTGGGCGCCTTCATATCACAATCGCCGGGGGCGGTTTCAAGGATAACCGACAGCAGGGGGGCGGGCGGCCCTGAGGCCGAGGCCCGGGCGGGCCGCCCTTTGTCGCAGGCCGCTGGCCGGGCCGGCGCCGTGCCACCACATTGCGTAGAGGTGCGCGAACATCCTCGAAACGGGGGGCGCCGGACGGAGTGGTGATGGCCGCAGGGACCAAGGAGCGACCGCACAGGCGCGGCGAGATCGTCGCCGACGGGCTCGTCCATGCCGTCGGGCTCACGGCGGCGGTGGTCGGCGCTCGTGCGCTGATCGCAGCCGCAGCCATCCACGGCACCGGGGTCGCCGCGGTCGCCGTCTACGCCTTTGCGCTGATCGCCATGCTGACCGTTTCGGCGGCCTACAGCCTGGGCTCGCGCCTGCATTTCCACGAATTGCTGCGCCGGCTCGACTACGCCGCCATCTTCATCATGATTGCCGGCACCTACACGCCGTTCACCGCCGGCGTGCTCACCGGCGGCTGGGCGGTCGGCCTCACCGTGGCGGTGTGGGCGATCGCCGCCCTGGGCGTGGTGCTGAAGACCATGCTTGCCCCGCACGGGCTGCGCAACCTCACGACGCTGCTCTACATCGCCTTCGGCTGGATCGGCGTGCTTGCGGCGCGACCGTTCCTGGCGGCGCTGAGCCCGGAGGTCCTGTGGCTGGTGCTGGCCGGCGGCGTCATCTACACGCTCGGTACCATCTTCTACACCCTGGAGCAGGTGCCCTACCGCCGGGCGATCTGGCACACCTTCGTGGTCACTGCCGCCGCCGTGCATTTCTGGGCGATCTTCACGATGGTGGCCGCCACGGCCTGAAACGCAAAACGGGCGCGATCCCGAGGACCGCGCCCGCGCCGGAAGCCTTGCGGCTAAAAGTTGTGGGTCCAGCCCACCTGTCCGAGGAACTGATGCATGTGGAGGGTGACCGACTGGCCGCCGTACAACCCGGGCGTCGTTCCGGTGACCTTGACGTCGGGCGCATAGACGAAGGCGAAATCGACCGAGTTCTTGTCGGAGATCTTGTAGGTCGCACCGGCCGTGATGTGATGCTGGACGACGCCGGGGGCGATGATGTTGAGCATGACGTCGGCCGGCTGGACCGGGTTGTCGTTGTAGGCATAGCCGGCGCGCAACGTCCACATGGTGTTCGGCCGGTACTCGATGCCGACCTTATAGACGTTGATGTCGTGCCAGCCGAAGCCCGGCCCGCCCGTCGTGCCGAACAGCGGCGGGCTCGCCGACGAGTTTCCGACGGAGCCGACGCCGCTGTAGAAGATGCGCTGGAAGTCGGCCATGACGGTCAGTTGCGGCGAGAAGTCGTAAGCGAAGCCGGCGGTGATCGAGGCGGGGATGTCGAAGCCGCCGTGATCGGCGAACAGGCCGGCATACTTGTCGAACTTGGTCATCCACATCTTCGTCTGGCCGGCAAAGGCGAGACGGAACTGGTCGGTGACGTCGAACTGAAGTCCGGCGCGCAGGCCGCCGCCGACCGACCAGTCATAGCCCCGGTTGGTCAGGCTCAACGCGTCGATCGAACTCCCGCCGAACGCGGCAAGGCCCTTCGCCTCGAAGGTCTGCAGGGCAAGGGTCGGCGCAATGCCGAACGAGAATTTGCCCACGCGCCTGGCATAGTCGGCCGAGATGAACATCTGCATCAGGTCGACGCCCGTGTCGCCGGCACAGAAGACGCCGGCACCGGCGCCCGCTCCGCCGCCGCAGTAGAAGCTGTTGTTGGTGACGCCCTTGTAGGTCGTGTTCATACCGCCATTGCCGTAGAGCGCGACGCCGACCGCGGAATTGGCGTCGAGCGGATGGCTGTAGGCCATGTTGGGCATGAGGAAGAGGTTGTTGGAACTCTCCACCGAACCGGTGCCGGTGCCCGGCGCGACGAAGCCCGCACCCGTCGACGAATAGCCGCGATAGGGCATGAACAGGCCGACGCCCATCTGGAACTGCTTGCCGATGTCGGCAATGCCGGCCGGGTTGAGCGCCATCGACATGGCGTCCTCGGAATTGGCCACGCCGGCGCCGCCGACCCCGTTCTGCACGGGGCTGTAGCCGAGCTGGAAATAGCCTTCGGTCGCCCCCGCCGCCGCCGGCAACATGATGATCGCTGCCAGCCCGATAGCGGCTGGAAGAAGCCGCGCCCCCAGTTTGTTCATGCGTTCCGCTCCCCGTCTCGCCGCTGCCCTGAATCACCTTCACCGCGGCATCGGCGCAAGAATTATGATAACAGAATATTTGAATATTGATTTTGCTCAAGTTTTTCGGCGAAGAACAGGCGCGCCCACGTCACTTGGCCAGGGACCGTTGCAGTCGCGCCACAGCCGGCAACGTCCGGCCGCACCCCGTCACGCGCCGCCCACGCCGGTCTGGCCGGTCGGCGCGCCGGAAACCCCGGTTCCGGCGCCACGCGGGGCATGCTAATGCCCTGACCATGTACCAGCCGGACCACCACCGCGAGGACGACCTTGCCGTTCAGCATGGGCTGATCCGGGCCCATCCGCTCGGTCTGCTGGTGACGGCCGGGGCGGAGGGGCTGGAGGCGAACCCGATTCCGTTCGTTCTCGATGCCGCGGCCGGGCCGAAGGGCGTGCTCAGGGGGCACCTCGCCCGCGCCAACCGCCAGTGGCGCGCATTCGACGCCTCGGTCGAGGCGCTGGTCGCCTTCCAGGGGGCCGAGGCCTATATCACCCCCTCCTGGTACGCGACCAAGGCCGAGACCGGGAAGGTGGTTCCGACCTGGAACTACGCCATGGTGCAGGTGCACGGCCCGCTCCGCGTCGTCGAGGATGCCGACTGGCTGCGCGCCCAGGTCGAGGCCCTGACCGCAGCGCGCGAGGGCGCGCGCCAGAAGCCGTGGCAGGTTGGCGATGCGCCCGAGTCCTTCGTTGCGGCGATGCTGCGCGGGATCGTCGGCATCGAGATCGCGATCACGCGCATCGCGGGCAAGTGGAAGGTGAGCCAGAACCGCCCCGAGGCGGACCGCGCCGGCGTCGTCGCCGGCCTGCGCCAAGACGGGAGCGCCGAGGCAGAGGCCATGGCCGGACTGGTGGAGACGGCGCGGAAAGGCGGCGCGCGATGAAGCGCACCTATCTCGACTACAACGCCACGGCACCGCTGCGCCCGGAGGCGCGAGACGCCATGGTCGCGGCGCTCGCCGAGGTCGGCAACGCCTCCTCGGTCCATGCCGAGGGCAGGGCGGCGCGCGCGCGCATCGAGCATGCGCGGAGCGCCGTGGCGGCGCTCGCCGGCGGCGACGCCAAGCTCACGACCTTGGTCAGCGGCGGCACCGAGGCCAACAACACCGCGCTCACCCCCGACTGGCGCATCGGCAGCGAGATCGTCGACCTCGACACGTTGCTGGTCGGCGCCACCGAGCACCCCTCGGTGATGGCCGGTGGCGGCTTCGCGGTGGACGAGATCCGCACCATCCCCGTTGACGGCGAGGGCATCGTCGACCGGCAGGCGCTGACCGCGCTGCTGGCCAGGACAGGCGGCCGGGCGCTGGTCTCGGTGATGCTCGCCAACAACGAGACCGGCGCCATCCAGCCGGTGGCCGAGGTGGCCGCCATCGCCCACGAGGCGGGCGCGCTGGTGCATTGCGACGCGATCCAGGCCGCCGGGAGAATCCCCATCGATATCAAGGCGCTCGGCGTGGATGTTCTCACACTTTCGGCCCACAAGATCGGTGGTCCCCAGGGCGCCGGCGCGATCGTGCGGGCAAGCGAAGGGACGACCTTCGCGCCACTCTTGACCGGTGGTGGGCAGGAGCGGCGGACGCGCGCCGGGACCGAGAACGTCGCGGCCATCGCCGGCTTCGGCGCAGCGGCCGAAGCCGCGCTGGCGGACCTCGGCAAGGCAGCGGGCTGGTCCGGCTGGCGCGACCGGCTGGCGGGGATCGTCGGGCCGGGAGCGACCGTGTTCAGCGCGGGCGTGCCCCGTCTGCCCCAGACCCTGTGCCTGGCCGTGCCCGGTCTGTCCGCGGAAACCCTGGTGATCGCGCTCGATCTCGCCGGAATCGCGGTCTCTTCGGGATCGGCGTGTTCGTCGGGCAAGGTGGCGCCAAGCCACGTCCTGGCGGCGATGGGGGTGGCGCCGGATCTGGCAAAATGCGCTATTCGTCTCAGCCTGGGCTGGGATTCGGCCGAAAACGACTTAGATTCATTCGCAACCGCCTGGAAAGCCGTGCTAAAGCACGTCGCGCCAGGGGAGATTCAGGTGGCCTGAATTGGCCACCTGCGTTACTCGACCCGCGGCCCTTGAAGCCGCTGTGGATGGAGTCGCTGCATGCCTGCCGTTCGCGAGACGGTCGATCAGGTCCGCCAGATCGACGTCGACCAATACAAGTATGGGTTCGTCACCGACATCGAGTCGGAGAAGGCGCCGAAGGGCCTCTCCGAGGACATCGTCCGTTTCATCTCCGCCAAGAAGGGCGAGCCGGAGTGGATGCTCGAATGGCGGCTCGGTGCCTATCGCCGCTGGCTGACCATGACCGAGCCGACCTGGGCACGGGTGAGCTATCCCAAGATCGACTTCCAGGACCTCTACTACTACTCGGCGCCCAAGAAGACGCCGGGGCCGAAGAGCCTGGAAGAGGTCGATCCGCAGCTGCTGGCGACCTATGAGAAGCTCGGCATCCCGCTCTCCGAGCGCGCCATTCTGGCCGGTGTCGAGGGTTCGCGCGTTGCGGTCGATGCGGTGTTCGATTCGGTCTCGGTGGTGACCACCTTCAAGGCGGAACTGGCCAAGGCCGGCGTCATCTTCTGCTCGATCTCCGAGGCGATCCGCGAGCACCCGGAGATCGTCAAGAAGTATCTCGGCTCCGTGGTGCCGACCTCCGACAACTTCTATGCGACGCTCAATTCGGCGGTGTTCTCCGACGGCTCCTTCGTCTACGTGCCCGAGGGCGTGCGCTGCCCGATGGAGCTCTCCACCTATTTCCGCATCAACGAGAAGAACACCGGCCAGTTCGAACGCACGCTGATCATCGCCGAGAAGGGCGCCTACGTCTCCTATCTCGAAGGCTGCACGGCGCCGATGCGCGACGAGAACCAGCTCCACGCCGCCGTGGTCGAGCTGGTCGCCCAGGAAGACGCCGAGATCAAGTATTCGACGGTGCAGAACTGGTATCCCGGCGATGCCGAGGGCAAGGGCGGCATCTACAACTTCGTCACCAAGCGCGGCGACTGCCGCGGCGACCGCTCCAAGATCTCGTGGACCCAGGTGGAGACCGGCTCGGCCATCACCTGGAAGTATCCGAGCTGCATCCTCAGGGGCGACAATTCATCCGGCGAATTCTATTCGATCGCCGTGTCGAACGGCTACCAGCAGATCGACAGCGGCACCAAGATGACCCACCTCGGCAAGAACACCAAGAGCCGGATCATCTCCAAGGGCATCGCCGCTGGCCATTCCAACAACACCTATCGCGGCCTGGTCACCTCGCACCGCAAGGCGACGGGCGCGCGCAACTACACCAACTGCGACTCGCTTCTGATCGGCGACAAGTGCGGCGCCCACACCGTTCCCTATGTCGAGGCGAAGAACGCATCGGTGAACTTCGAGCACGAGGCGACCACCTCGAAGATTTCCGACGACATGCTGTTCTACTGCCGCAGCCGCGGCCTCTCCGACGAGGAAGCGGTGGCGCTGGTGGTCAACGGCTTCGTCAAGGACGTCATCCAGCAGTTGCCGATGGAGTTCGCCGTCGAGGCGCAGAAGCTGATCGGCATCAGCCTGGAAGGCAGCGTGGGCTAGCGCCCGCCGCCGGGACCGATTTCATAGGGTGACGACCACCATGACCGAGACTGTGAAGCCCGTGATGAACGTCGCCGACGTGCCGCTGCGCGACAACGCCCACGGCGAGGCGTTCGCAGCCAAGATCGGCTCGTTCGGCAAGGCGATCGGCTCGACCGGAATGGGCGTCATGCTGCACGTGGTCGAGCCGGGCAAGAAGGCATTTCCCTTCCACGCCCACCACATGACGCAGCGAGCTGTTCGTCATCCTGGAAGGCGAGGGCACCTATCGCTTCGGGGCCGAGAGCTACCCGGTCAAGGCCGGCGACGTCTGCGCCGCGCCGGCCGGCGGAGCGGAGGTCGCCCACCAGATCATCAACACCGGCAAGACGGTGCTGAAATATCTCGGCCTCTCGGCCAATCCGACCGGAACCGGCGACGTGGTCGAATACCCCGAACTCGAAGAAGTTCGCCGTCTCCTCGCGCTTCGACTGGGCGACCGGTAAGGGCGGCGTGCGCTATGTCGGCCGCGCCGAGAACTCGCTCGACTATTGGGACGGCGAATGATGGCCGCCTGGTTCAGGCCGCGCCGTTACGGCATCGGCGCGACGCCGGTAAGCTGGCAGGGCTGGGTGCTGGTCGGCGCCTATGTCGCGCTCGTCCTTGGGACCATGTGGCTGATCCTGCCGCACCAGGGCGGGATGCCGCTCGACCGTCTGGCCATCTGGGCGGCGGTGATGATCGTTGCGTCGGCGGTGATCATCTGGATCGCGCATCGCAACACCGAGGGCGGATGGCACTGGCGCTGGGGCGATCGCCGCCGCTAGGGCGGCAAATGAATGGGATGGGTCCCCGCTTTCGCTGGGGCCTCTAGGAAAGTGGAACGAATGGCACTGCTCGAGATCAAGAACCTGCATGCGACCGTGGCCGAGCGCGAGATCCTGCGCGGCATCGACCTTGTCGTCGGCAAGGGCGAGACCCACGCCATCATGGGCCCCAACGGCGGCGGCAAGTCGACGCTGGCCTATGTGCTGGCCGGCCACCCGGGCTACGTGGTGACCGAGGGCTCGGTCACCTTCAACGGCAAGGACCTCCTGGAGATGGAGCCGGACGAGCGCGCCGCCGCCGGCATCTTCCTCGCCTTCCAGTACCCGGTGGAAATTCCCGGCGTCGCCACCATGACGTTCCTCAAGTCGGCCTTGAACGCCCAGCGCAGGGCGCGTGGGCAAGCGGAGCTGTCGACGCCCGATTTCGTGCGCCGCGTGCGCGAGGTCTCCGGACGGCTCAACGTCACCCAGGAGATGCTGCGCCGGCCGCTCAATGTCGGCTTCTCCGGCGGCGAGAAGAAGCGCAACGAGATCATGCAGATGGCGCTGCTGGAACCGTCGCTGGCGGTGATGGACGAGACCGATTCCGGCCTCGACATCGATGCGCTGCGCGTCGTCTCCGAAGGTGTGGTTGCGATGAAATCGCCGGAGCGTTCGGCCATCGTCATCACCCACTATCAGCGCCTGTTGAACTACATCGTGCCCGACCAGGTGCATGTGCTCTCCGCCGGCCGCATCGTGCGCTCCGGCGGCAAGGAGCTGGCGCTCGAGCTGGAAGAGAAGGGCTACGCCGAGTTCTCCGGCGCGGCGGCCTGAGCAAGCCCCATGAACGCTGAGCCGAAGACCATACGCACCAAGGCGGAAGAGGCGCTGATCGCCGAATACCGCGCGCACGCGACGGCGCTGCCGGGCGGCACGCCGGTGGCGCGCCGGCGCGAGGCGGCGATGGCGCTGTTCGAGAAGAGCGGCCTGCCGCACCGCCGCGTCGAGGAGTGGAAGTACACCGACCTGCGCGCCCTGATGAAGAGCGCCCAGCCGCTGGCCGTCGGTGCTGACGACGCCGTGCTGGCGGCGCTCGCCGGCGCCGACCCGCTCGCCGGGCTCGACCGCGCCCGCATCGTGGTCGTCAACGGGCGCTACCGCACCGACCTTTCCGATCTTGCCGGCCTCGACGGCGTCACCGTGACGGCGCTGACCGATGTGCTCGCCCAGGCGCCGGAGCGCGTCGGCAAGCTCTTCGCCGATTCCGACGATACCGCGCTGGCGCTCAACTCCGCCTTCATGCAGGGCGGCGTGGTGGTCGACGTCGCCAGGAACGCCAAGCCCGCCCGGCCGCTCGAGATCGTCCACCTGGCGGCGCCCAGCGCAGCGGCGGCCGTGTTCGTGCGCGACATCGTGACCGTCGGCGAAAACGCCAGCCTGCGCGTCATCGATACCTATCGCGGCCCGGCCGGCCTTGCCTATCAGGTGAATGCCGTCACCGAGCTCACCGTCGGCGCCGGCGCCAGCGTGGAATGGGCGCGGCTGCAGGCGGAGGGCGGCGCCGCCCAGCACATCGGTACGCTCGAGGCCGAACTGGCCGCCGACGCCACGCTGAGCCACCTCACCGTCAATGCCGGCGGCGCCCTGTGGCGCTGGCAGGGTTTCGCCACCGTCGCCGGGCGCGGCGTGACGCTATCCTTCAACGGCGCCACCATGCTCTCCGGCAAGGAGCACGGCGACCAGACGCTGGTCGTGCGCCATGCCCAGGGCTATTCGCAGAGCCGCGAGCTGTTCAAGAGCGTGGTCGACGGCACTGCCGAAGGCGTCTTCCAGGGCCGCATCGTCGTCGATTTCGATGCCCAGAAGACCGACGCCAAGATGATGACCCAGGCGCTGCTGCTGTCGCAGGAGGCGCAGTTCGTCTCCAAGCCGGAGCTGGAGATCTTCGCCGACGACGTCCAGTGCGGCCACGGCGCCACTTCGGGCCGCATCGACGACACCCAGCTGTTCTACCTGATGGCGCGCGGCGTGCCGCGGGCCGCGGCCGAGCAGCTCCTGATCGAGGCCTTCCTCGACGATGCCATCGACCTGCTCAAGGACGAGGCGACGGCGAACGCGCTCAAGGGCGTGGTCAGCGCCTGGCTGAAGACGCGGGGAGGGGCAGCGTCGTGATGGTTCGGCAGGCGACCCCACCCACCACGCTGCGCGCGGTCCCCCCTCCCCGAAACGGGGAGGGAGGGGTGGCTCCCGAACACTCAGGCTTCCAGGATCATCGCGCGCGAGCCGCGGGCTCCAATCCCTCCCCGGAACGGGGAGGGGGGACCGGCCGCAGGCCGGTGGGTGGGGTGGTCGGGAGGCAATCATGAACGCGCCGAGCCGGACCGAGCCCTATGACGTCCAGGCGGTGCGCCGGGATTTCCCGATTCTCAAGCGCACCGTCTACGACAAGCCGCTCGTCTATCTCGACAACGCCGCCTCGGCCCAGAAGCCGCAGGCCGTCATCGACGCGGTCAGCGAGGCCTATGGCGCCGAATACGCCAACGTCCATCGCGGCCTGCATTTCCTGTCGAACCTGGCGACCGAGAAATACGAGGAGGCGCGCGAGATCGTCCGCCGCTTCATCAACGCCCGCTTTACCGACGAGGTGATCTTCACCCGCAACGCCACCGAAGCGATCAACCTCGCCGCCGCCTCCTTCGGCGGCTCGCTGATCGGCGAGGGCGACGAGATCGTGCTCTCCATCATGGAGCACCATTCCAACATCGTGCCGTGGAACTTCCTGCGCGAGAGCCGTGGGGCGGTGATCAAGTGGGCACCGGTCGCCGACGACGGCACCTTCCTCATCGAGGAATTCGCGAAGCTGCTCGGCCCGCGTACGAAGATGGTGGCGATCACCCACATGTCGAACGTGCTCGGCACCGTCGTTCCGGTGAAGGAGGTCTGCCGCATCGCCCACGAGCGCGGCATTCCGGTGCTCATCGACGGTAGCCAGGGCGCCGTCCACATGGTCGTCGACGTTCAGGACATCGACTGCGATTTCTACGCGCTGACCGGCCACAAGCTCTACGGCCCGACCGGCATCGGCGTGCTCTACGGCAAGCGCGAGCGACTTGCCGCCATGCCGCCTTACATGGGCGGCGGCGAGATGATCGCCGATGTCAGCCAGGAGCGCGTCACCTATGCCGAGCCGCCGCATCGCTTCGAGGCCGGCACCCCGCCCATCGTCCAGGCGATCGGGCTGGGCGCGGCTCTGACCTACATGCAGGGCCTCGGCCTCGACCGCATCCACGCCCATGAGGCGATGCTGGCGGCCTATGCCCATGAGCGGCTGTCGCGCATCAACAGCCTGACGCTCTACGGCTCGGCCAAGGGCAAGGGCGCCATCGTCGCCTTCAACATGGCCGGCGCCCACGCGCACGACGTCGCCACCATCATCGACCGCTCCGGCGTCGCGGTGAGGGCGGGGAGCCACTGCGCCCAGCCGCTGCTCACCCGTTTCGGCGTGACCGCCACCTGTCGCGCTTCCTTCGCGCTCTATAACACCCAGGAGGAAGTCGACCGCCTCGCCGAGGCTCTGCACAAGGCCCAGGATTTCTTCGCGTGACCATGATGGACGAGCCCAACACCACACCTGAGACACCTCCGACGCACGAGCACGAGGGCGGGCACGGCGTGCCGATGGCGCTGCGCGCGACCGGCTCGGCGATTCCCGCGGAAGAACTCGACCGGCTGACCCTCGACATCGTGGGGGCGCTGAAGTCCGTCTACGACCCGGAGATCCCGGCCGACATTTACGAGCTCGGGCTGATCTACCGGGTCGACGTCGACGACAACCGCAACATCGACATCGACATGACGCTGACCGCGCCCGGCTGTCCGGTCGCCGGCGAGATGCCGGGCTGGGTGGAGAACGCGGTGAGCCTGGTGCCCGGCGTCAACGACGTGCGGGTGAACATGGTGTTCGACCCGCCGTGGACGCCGCACCGCATGTCCGACCTCGCCCGCGTCGCGCTCGACTGGTACTGAGCCCGCGGGGCTGCGAGCTGTTGCACGCGACGTGCGGAGCAACAGCTCGCCGAATGGCGACCGGAAAGGCCGCCGGTTACTTGCCGGGGGCGCGGTAGGCAACCTTCTTCTTGATCGCCTTGTTCACCTCTTCCACGGTGAGCAGGGAGGTTGTCCTGGTGCGCACCAGTCCGCTGTCGTTGACATGCATTGCCATCGCGGTGGCTGCGATGACGTCGGGCATGTCCGCGACCACGACCACGTCAAATTCGCCGAGGGCGAAGTAGAACGCCTCGACCTTGCCGCCGAGGCCCTCGATCGCCTTCGACACCGCTTCCTTGCGGCCAGTGGCAGTGTCCTTTTCGACGCCCTTCATGCCTTCGCCGGTGAGCGTCGCCTGGATCAGATATTTGGCCATTCCGTTCCTCCCCTAAGGTTTCCACCTACGCATGTCATGGTTGAGATGGCGCATTGGCGCGCGCTGCTATTCTTCCGCGCGATGCGGAGAAAGCCATCGTTCTGGATGCTCTTGAAGCGTCTGCGGTCACTGGCCGGCCGCCCAAAACTGGCCGCGCCATCCTCTTCAGTCGAACGAAAGAACCGCGCTTTTCTTCGTAATCGTCCTAATCTTATGTGCGGGCACAGCCGAAGTCGACTGGGCTGACCCGTTGGGCGCAACGGGCGCAAGCGCCGCGACCCGGCGGAAATATTGGGATGTTGCGCCCGATCAAGCCGTGGTCGCAGCTTGTCGTGTAGCGGAACGGCCATGGCGGACGTCGATCCAATCCAGATGAAGCACCGCGAGCTGGAGCGCATCGCTCTGGTGGCGCTCAAGGCCGCGCGCATCCTGCTCGAGAGCGGCGCGCGGGTGAAGGTGGTGCACGAGGGCACCGCGCTCATCGTCAGGGGACTTGGCGCCGACTACATCGGCCAGCGCACCGGCTACGCCTCGCACGAGATCACCGTCTCGCACGGCGCCAACACCATCACCCGCATGACCTCGGTCGGTGCGCACGGTGTCAATCACCGGCTCGACCAGGCCATGCGCGACCTCTGCCTGAAGGTGTCGCGGGGCGGCATGAGCATCGAGGCGGTCGATGCGGCCATCGACGGGCTGGTGCGCGCGACACCGCGCTACCCGGCCGCCGTGGTGGCGTTGGCCGTCGGCATCGCCTGCGCCGCCTTCGGCCGGCTGCTCGGCGTCGACTGGGCGGCCTTCCTGCCGGTCTTCGTCGCCGGCACTGCCGGGCAATACGCCCGCCACCTGATGCGCGCGCGCGGCCTCAACCCCTACGTCGTCGCCGCCGTCATCGCCTTCCTCGGCGCCGCGCTGGGTGGGCTGGGGGCCAAGCTGGCCGGCAGCGGCACGCGTGCCGCTCGCCATGATCGCCGCGACCCTGCTGCTGGTGCCCGGCGTGCCGGCCACCAACGCCCAGACCGACATCATGGACGGCTATCCCTCGATGGGCAGCGCCCGGGCGGTGACCGTGCTGATGGTGATGATCTTCGCCACGGTCGGCGTGTGGATCGCCGAAGTCATGCTGGGAGTGGGATGATGGACGCCGCTCTCGTGCACCTGCTGCATCAGGTCGCCTTCGGCGGCGTGGCGGCGGCCGGCTTCGCCGTCCTCTTCAATGTCGGCCCGCGCACGCTGCTGTGGTGCATGGGCGCCGGCGCGCTGGCGCTCCTGGTGCGCACGCTCGGCCAGGACGCCGGCTGGAGCCTGGAAGCCGCTTCGTTCGTGGCGGCCATCGCCGCCTCCTGCGCCGCCTGGGCCTTCCACCGTTTCCTCGGCACGGCCAGCAATGCGGTGGCGCTCGCTGGCTGCATCCCCATGGTGCCCGGCGCCTTCATGAGCCAGGCGATCCTCGGCCTGCTGGCGGTGACCGCGCCGCTTCCCGCGAACGAGGTCGCGACCATCGTGCTGGCGATGGAATACATGCTCAGGGTGATCTTCACGCTGGGCGCCATCGGCGCCGGCCTGGCGATCCCCATGCATCTCCTGAGGAACCGGGATTTCTGAAGCGAAATCAGCGCATTGATTGGGGCTTGCCTTACGGCACAAACAGCCCCATTTTGCGCAGTATTGGGCGCCGGCCTTGAACCGGCGCCGCGCAAAACGAAAGAAAAGCCCATGCCGCGCCCGCGCCCAACCGTGATCTCGCTGACCGAGGCGGCAGCCGCGCGCGTGCGCGAGCTGGTCGAAGGCAGCGACAGGCCGCTCACCGGCCTGCGCGTCGGCGTCAAGAACGCTGGTTGTGCCGGTATGGCCTATACGATGGACATGGTCGAGACGCCGAACCCGGCCGACGACGTGGTCAGCCAGCACGGCGTCACCGTCTTTGTCGATCCGAAGGCGGTGCTCTTCCTGCTCGGCACCACCATGGACTTCGAGACGACCAAGCTGCGCTCGGGCTTCGTCTTCCATAACCCGAACGAAGTCTCGGCCTGCGGCTGCGGCAAGTCGGTGGAGCTGAAGCCGGCGACGTTCGAAGACGCCTGACCAGGCTGCCCGACGCGCTACGCATGTTCGGCTCCTTGTTTCTCGTTATCGGGCTGATCTGGATCGCCTGGCTCGTCTACTGGGCGGCGGCCTCTGCCGGGGTCAAGACCGCGGCACAGTCGGAAAGCCGGCAATCGCGGCTCTCCTACAGCATCCCGCTATGGATCGCGGCGGTGCTGCTCTTCGACCACCACCTCGGGCCGTTCCTCGACGCCCATCTCTATCCGATCCGCCTGTGGCTGGTGATCGCCGGGACGATCCTCACCGCCGCCGGCGTCGCCTATGCGATCTGGGCACGGCGTGTGCTGGGCGCCAACTGGAGCGCCAATGTGTCGGTGAAGCAGGGTCACGAGCTGATCCGCAGCGGCCCCTATGCGCTCACCCGCCACCCGATCTATACCGGCATGCTGCTGGCCTTTCTGGGGACGACACTGGCAGTGGGCGAGGCGCGGGCACTGATCGCGATCGTGCTGGTCATTGGCAGCCTCTGGTACAAGCTGAGCCTCGAGGAGAAGGTCATGCGGCAGACCTTCGGCGCCGCCTATGACGACTACAGCCGCAGGGTGAAGACGCTGATCCCGTTCCTGCTGTAAGCTGGCTTCATGGCCGGGCTCGAAGACCTCGTCGCTGAGCTGATGGCGCCGGTTGGCGGCGTTTCGATCCGCCGCATGTTCGGCGGGCGCGGCATCTTCAAGGACGGGCTGATGTTCGCGCTGCTCTCCTCGCGCGACGTCTTCTACCTCAAGGCCGACGACAAGACGGCGCCGGCCTTCGCGGCGGAAGGCTGCGAGCAATGGACGCCCGAGATGCAGGGACGGACGATGCCCATGCCCTATTGGCGGGCACCCGAGCGGCTGTTCGACGAGCCGGACGAATTCGCCGAATGGGCGCGGGCGGCCTTCGCCGCGGCGCTGCGAACCCAAAAGGCCAAGGCAACGCCGAAGAAGGCCAAGGCCACCACCAGGCCCAAGGCAACGGGAAAAGCCGGCAAACCCCGCTGAAACGGAGGGCCATGCCGCAGGCCGGGTGAATCCGCCCCATGGCGCCCGCCCGGCCGCTTGGCTAGTGTTGCCGGCGGCCCAAGACGCCGGCTTCCAGAGGCAGCGTGCATGGACGTGGTCGACGACTATGGCGGTGAATTCGTCGCGTTCGACGCATTGCCGTTGTCGGACGTCGACCGGACGGTGCTGCTCAAGGCAACAGCCCGGTTCCAGCCGAGGACCGTGCGCTATCTGCCTCTCGCCCGCGGGCGTTCTCCGGCAACCAAGGTGATCCTCAAGCCCGAGGCGCTCTTCCCCCTCATCGTCAAGATCAATTCAGCCGCGGCCATCGAAGCGGAGTATCAGGGCGATCGCCTGATCAGGGATCGGGTTCCGCCGCTCAGCATCCCGCCGTTGGAGGGTGTCTATTTCGAGGCGGATCGCGGCGCCATCGCCTATCGCTACATCACCGGAGGGCGGGTGAGAGAACTTGCCCGGCGTCTGGACACCGCCATCCTGAGATTGAAGACATATGAGATCCTCAGGATCGTCGACGACATCTTCGACGTCATCCTGAAGAAGTGCCATTGGCTCGACGGCCAGTACACGATCGAGCCCATCGCCATGCCGGAAATACGGTCGGACAACCTGGAGAAGGACGCGGAGTGGGACGCGGCGCTCAAGACATACGACGCGCTGCGCAAGCGGGCAGAATCGTATCGCGCGCCCCACGGCATCATCCACGGTGACCTGCACGCAACCAACGTCCTGCTCACTAGGGACGATGCACCGGTCCTGGTGGATTTCGCCAGAGCGGCGAGCAGCCGGTGCCACTACATCGATTTTGCCAAGTTCGAGGCCGCGCTGCAGTTCGAGGTCGATGGATCGGTCGCCGAACAGATGTGGCGCATGGAGGAACTGGTCTATGGCCGCACGCCGCTGATCATCCCGCACAGCAACGCCAAGCTGGTGAGCTGCATCCATGGGATCAGGTCCAACCTCTGGCAGGGATGCACGCGCCGGTCGCTGCAGATGGACCCCGACGAGATCGATTTCGGCTATCGCATCCACCTGATCTATCAGCTGATGCGCATCTATACGCGCACGTACAATTCCGCGGACGCGAGGCGCCGGGCCTTGCAGCAGGCGCGCCGTCTGGCCGAACGATTCAACTGATCCAATCGCTATTCAGTGGTGATGGGCCTATCCTCGGCCTCCTCTCCCCCTGCGGGAGCGCGGGCCGCGTCCGCGCGAACTCGGCCTCACTTTCGCCGGCGCGGCCGGCTCCATCGCCGCACTGCCGTCCCGCAGCGGTGCCCCCCCCACGCGGATTTCCAAGACCGGTTTGCTGGCGCAAACCGGGGAAATCCGGCCTCCCCCTCAAGGAGGGATGTGGGGATGGCAGGCGCTCAGGACGCGCCGAATGTCAGGTAGCTTAGGTGCTCGGCACCTTGACCGGGCGCAGCAGGAAGGCCGGCACGTGGTCGCCAAGGCCGAGGACCGGCGCATCGTCGCGCTCGTCCTCGCGCGGGCGGCGGTCGCGGCGGTGATCGTCGCGGCGCGGCTTGCGCTCCTGGTGGTCGTGCTGTTCGGCGTGGTGCTGGGCCCCGTTCCGGTGCGGTCGTGACTCGTCCTTGTGACGGGGCTCGTCCTTGCGCCGTGGCTCTTCCCTGCCATGGCGCCCACGCGGCGGGCGGCCGGCCGGCGCGTGGGCCTCCTCCGCCTGGTGCTCGTGTGCCTCGGGCGCCCCCGCATGGTGCTCGTGCGCCTCGTGGGTGTGCTCGCGCTCGGCGCGGCCCTTGTGCAAGGCGGCAGCCCGTTCGGCCCCGGCGTCCACCTCGAGCGGCGGAATCGGATGGCCGGTCAGCCTCTCGATTCCGGCCACATACTTGCGGTCGAGCGAGGTGGCGATGGTGATCGAGGTGCCGGTCAGCCCGGCGCGCCCGGTGCGGCCGATGCGGTGGATGTAGTCCTCGGCATGGGTGGGCACGTCGAAATTGAAGATGTGGCTCACCGCCGGGATATCGAGGCCGCGCGCCGCCACGTCGCTGGCGACCAGCAGCTTGATGCGGTCCTGGCGGAAATCGTCGAGCGTGGCCGTGCGCGCGCGCTGGTCCATGTCGCCATGCAGCGCGCCGACGGAGAAGCCGTGCTTGGCGAGCGAGCGGTGGAGCGTGGCCACGTCGCGCTTGCGGTTGCAGAAGATGATGGCGTTCTTGAAGTTGTCGGCGCCCCTGATCAGCGCCCTCAGCACCGCGCGCTTGTCGACCGGCTCGCGGCCCGACGGCACGATGTACTGGCTGATGGTGATCGCCGCGGTCGCCGGCTTGGAGGCCTCGACGCGCACCGGATCACGCAGGAACTGGTCGGCGAGGCGCTTGATCTCCGGCGGCATGGTTGCCGAGAAGAACAGCGTCTGGCGGTTGGGGGGTAGCAGCTTGCAGATGCGCTCGATGTCCGGGATGAAGCCCATGTCGAGCATGCGGTCGGCCTCGTCGATGACCAGGATCTCGACGCCGGACATGAGGATCTTGCCGCGCTCGAACAGGTCGAGCAGGCGGCCGGGCGTGGCAATCAGGATATCGACGCCGCGGTCGAGCTTCTTGAGCTGGTCGTCGAAGGAGACGCCGCCGATGATGAGCGCAACTGTCAGCTTGTGATTGCGGCCGTAGCGGTTGAAGCTCTCCTCGACCTGGGCAGCAAGTTCCCGCGTCGGCTCGAGGATCAGCGTGCGCGGCATGCGCGCCCGGGCGCGGCCCTGCTCGAGCAGCGTCAGCATGGGCAGGACGAAGCCTGCGGTCTTGCCGGTGCCGGTCTGGGCGACGCCGACGACGTCGCGGCGCGCCAGCGCATGGGGAATGGCCTGCGCCTGGATGGGCGTCGGCTCCGTGTAGCCGCTGGCTGCAACAGCGGCCAGGACTTTCGGGCTCAGTCCGAGAGATTCAAAGCTCATTTGTGAAACGATAGACTCGGCTCATAGCCGCCGTGTGACGGCGCCGACTCGATAGTCCGACGCGACGGGATTGACGCGCTGCAACATAGGGGGTGACGGCGCCATGTCAATGATCCCCGATGATTTGCGTAAACAAAGGCAGCTAATTGCTTGCCGGGCCGAAGCGGTATTCGGTCGGCGAAGTGACGAAGAGTTCGTAGTTCTGGTCGCTACTGCCGTTCGGATTGAGCGTCTGGATGAAGACCGACAGGCCGTCGGAATCCGATTCCGAGGTGTAGTCGACGATATCCAGCTTGAGCGCGGCCAACTCCTTGATCTCGATGGTGTTGTCGACCGTGGCGCTGCCGTCGTCGTGATAGGCGATCCACTGGACGAACAGGCGGGCGGTCACCGCCTCGCCGACGGTGCGGGCGATGATGACGCGGTAGGCGCCGGTCTTGTCGCCCTGGTCCCAGGTGCCGGCGATGCGCACGTCCTCGACCGAGCCGGGCATCGTCGCCAGGCCGTCGGTGAGCGCGTCGGCGCGGGCGGGCAGGGCGGCGGCGAGACCGGCGACGAGCGCTGCGGCAAGGACGAACGAGCGGACCATGCGCCTCTCCCTCAAGGGACGAGATGTCGCGCCGAACCTATCGGAAAACGCTCGCCCGGTCAGCCCCCGGCAGGATTGCGGACAAGCTCGAACGGACCACAGCATGTATCGCCTTGTGCGCCACACGTCATGCGAGCGACGGGGTTGTGCGAAATCAGGGCCGGACCCTCAGATATCCAAATCCTTGGCGAACTCGGCGCGCTCCTGGATGAAGCGGAAACGCTCCTCCGGCTTGTTGCCCATCAGGCTCTCGACGGCCGCACTGGTCGCCGCTTCCTCGACGATCTCGACCCGGAGCAGGGTGCGCTTGGCCGGGTCCATGGTCGTCTCCTTGAGCTGACCCGGCAGCATCTCGCCCAGGCCCTTGAAGCGGCTGACCTCGATCTTGCCGCGCCCGTTGAATTCCTTTTTCGTCAGCTCGGCGCGGTGGGCGTCGTCGCGGGCATACATCACCTTGGCGCCCTGACTGAGCTTGTAGAGCGGCGGCACGGCGAGGAAGAGGTGGCCGTCGCGGATGAGCTCGGGCATCTCGCGATAGAAGAAGGTGATGAGCAGCGAGGCGATGTGGGCGCCGTCGACGTCGGCGTCGGTCATCACGATGACGCGGTCGTAGCGCAGGTCCGCCGCCTTGTAGCCGGTGCGTGGCGAAACGCCCAGCGCCTGGATGAGGTCGCCGATCTGTTGGTTCTGCGAGAGCTTCTCGCGGCCGGCATTGGCGACGTTGAGGATCTTGCCCCTGAGCGGCAGCACCGCCTGGGTGGCGCGGTTGCGCGCCTGCTTGGCCGAGCCGCCGGCTGAATCGCCCTCGACGATGAACAGCTCGGTGTCCGCCTTGCCGCTCTGCGAGCAGTCGGCGAGCTTGCCCGGCAGGCGCAGCTTGCGCGCCGCCGTCTGCCGGCCGATCTCCTTCTCCTGGCGGCGGCGCAGCCGCTCCTCGGCACGCTCCACCACCCAGTCGAGCAAGCGCGTGGCGTCGGCCGGCGAGGCGGCGAGCCAGTGGTCGAAGGGGTCGCGCACCGCGTTCTCGACGATGCGCGTCGCCTCTGCCGATGACAGGCGGTCCTTGGTCTGGCCGACGAATTCCGGCTCGCGGATGAAGACCGAGAGCAGCCCCGCGGCCGAGGTCATCACGTCGTCGGCGGTGATGACATTGGCGCGCTTGTTGCCGCTGAGCTCGGCATATCCCTTGAGGCCACGGGTGAGCGCGGCGCGGAAGCCGGCCTCGTGGGTGCCGCCGTCGCCGGTGGGAATCGTGTTGCAGTAGGAGCGGATGAAGCCTTCGCCGGGGAACCAGGCGACCGCCCATTCCGCTGCGCCGTGGCCGCTCGCCTTGTCGGTGTGGCCCGAGAAGATCGGCACCACGGTCTTCTCGGCGCCAAGCTCGGCGGCGAGATATTCCGACAGGCCGCCGGGGAAGTGGAACGTCGCCTTCTCCGGAATGTCGGTGCCCTTGATGAGATCGGCCGCGCACGACCAGCGGATCTCGACGCCGCCGAAGAGATAGGCCTTCGAGCGCGACATGGCGAAGAGGCGCTCGGGGCGGAGCGTGGCGTTCTTGAAGATCTGCCCATCCGGCTTGAAGCGGATGCGCGTGCCGCGGCGGTTGTGGACCTCGCCGAGTTCCTTCAGCGGCCCCTTGGGGGCGCCACGCGAATAGGACTGGGCGTAGAGCCGGCGCCCGATCGCAACTTCCACCTCGAGGCTCTCGGAGAGCGCGTTGACCACCGACACGCCGACGCCGTGCAGGCCGCCCGACGTCTCGTAGACTTTGGAATCGAACTTACCGCCGGAGTGGAGGGTGGTCATGATCACCTCCAGCGCCGACTTGTTCTTGAACTTGGGGTGCATGCCGACGGGGATGCCGCGGCCGTTGTCGGTGACGGTGACGAAGCCGTCCGCCTCGACCTCGACCTCGATCCAGCTCGCGTGTCCCGCCACCGCCTCGTCCATGCAGTTGTCGACGACCTCCGAGAACAGAGTGGTGCAGGCCCTTCTCGTCGGTGCCGCCGATATACATGCCCGGGCGCCGGCGCACCGGCTCCAGCCCCTCCAGCACCTCGATGTCGGCCGCCGTATAGCTGCCCTCGGCGCCGACCGCCTTCTTCAGCGGCACCGCCTTCTCGCGCCGCGCCGCGCTGGCGACCGACTTCAGCTTGCCGACCTCCTGGTCGAGCTGGGCGAAAAGGTCGGTGGACTTGTCGGACTTGGGTTTCTTGGCGGCGGGCATTTTCGGCATTTCTCGAGGCTCGAATCATGTGTCGGGCAGTCTGGCATTGGCCCCCGCCGCCGTCATCCTCGGCGGCAGGGCGAAAACGGCGCAGCCGGGCGCCCTGTCTTTTCGCGGCGGCGCGTCCCCCGGTCAAGCGTGCGGCGCCGGGTGAGACAATGCCGAAGGATGACGGGGTGGAGAGGGCAGGGCATGATGGCTTCGAAAAACACAGGAGAGCCTCATGTCTCGCGTCGTGATCATCGGTGGTAGCGGGCACGTCGGCACCTATCTGGTGCCGCGCCTGGCCGAAGCCGGTTTCGAGGTCTGCAACGTGACGCGCGGCCAGCGCCAGCCCTATGCGCAGCACGGCGCCTGGCGCGAGGTGCAGACCGTGGTCATCGACCGCGAGGCCGAGGAGAAGGCCGGCAACTTCGGCCGCGCCATCCGCAATCTCAAGGGCGACATCGTCATCGACATGATCTGCTTTACGCCGGAGAGCGCCCGCCAGATCGCCGAGGCGCTCAACGGCCATGTCGGCCATTTCCTGCATTGCGGCACCATCTGGGTGCATGGGCCGAGCGTCACCGTGCCGACCACCGAGATGCAGCCGCGCCGCCCCTTCGGCGACTACGGCATCCGCAAGGCGGCGATCGAGGCCTATCTCATCGAAGAGGCGCGGCGGAACGGTTTCCCGGCGACCATCCTCCATCCCGGCCACATCGTCGGCGAAGGCTGGAACCCGCTGAACCCGGCCGGCCATTTCGACCCCAAGGTCTTTTCCAAACTGGCCCGCAGCGAGGAGCTGGCGCTGCCCAATCTCGGGCTCGAGACCGTGCACCACGTCCACGCCGACGACGTGGCGCAGGGCTTCATGAAGGCGATCGCCAACTGGGGTGCCTCGGTCGGCGAAGCCTTCCACGTGGTCTCGCCGCAGGCGGTGACGCTGAGGGGCTATGCCGAGGCGGCGGCCGGCTGGTTCGGCCGTGAGGCCAAGCTGACCTACCTGCCGTTCGAGGCGTGGAAGGCCGGGCACACGGACGAAGAGGTCCGCGCGACCGCCGACCACATCCACCACAGCCCCAATTGCAGCATCGACAAGGCCCGCCGGCTGCTCGGCTACGAGCCGCGCTACACATCGTTCGAGGCGGTGCTTGAATCGGTCAAGTGGCTGGTCGCACGCAGCAAGATCAACACCGGCTGAGTCCGCGGGAGGCGCGCCGCGGTCATCGTCAGGGACCGGCGGGGCCCGGAGCAGCTGCCCGCCGGCTATGACGGGCGTCGCGGAAGCCGAACTCGACCGCCTGCTGGCGCCGCCGCGCTGCCCCGTGGGCGCCCGGTTGTCGGCAGCCTGCCGCCAGGGTATTCAGGCTGGCCGAAAGGGTATCAGGGCCGGCTGAAGCACATCCCATGCGACTGGCAAGCATCAACCTCGGGCGGCCGAGGGAACTCATCGTCGGCGAGCGGACGACGACCACCGGCATCTACAAGCGGCCGGTCCTCGGCGGCGTGCATGTCGGCCGGCTCGGTCTTGCCGGCGACACGGTGATCGACGGCACCGTCCACGGCGGCCCCGACCAGGCGGTCTACGTCTATGGCAGCGACGACTACGACTGGTGGTCGTTCCAGTTCGGGCGCCCGCTGGAGCCCGGCTTCTTTGGCGACAACCTGACCGTGGACGGGCTGGTGAGCGGCGATCTTGCCGTCGGCGACCGGCTGGCGATCGGCGACGCGGTGGTCATCGAGGCGACCGCCCCGCGCATGCCGTGCAACACGCTCGCCCAGCGCATCGGCAACCCGCAGTTCGTCAAGCGCTTCCGCGATGCCGAACGGCCCGGCCTCTATTGCCGGGTGATCGTCGAAGGCGAGGTCAGCGCCGGCGACGGGGTCACCGTCACGCCCCATGCGGGCGACCGGGTGACGATGCTGGAGCTGTTCCGCGACCACTATGCCAGGCAGCGCTCGGAGGCGGCGCTGCGCCGCTTCCTGGCGGCGCCGCTGGCCGAGCGCGTTCGCCGGGAAAAGCTCGAGCAGTTGGAGAAGCTGACGGCCCCCTCCTGAAGGGTTTTCCCAAGGCCGGGCCAGATGCCGCACAGCATTCCGCCGGCCGGTTTACTTGTGGCAAATCGTACCCTTGCGATGTCAGGCACGGGGCCTAACTATCGCACGACCCTTCCTTCTCCCATCCAGCCCCAGAAGACCTACCATGCCAGCGAGCCAGACGAAGCCGATCGAACTCTATTTCTGGAACACCCCCAACGGCTACAAGATCTCCATCATGCTGGAGGAACTGGGCGTTCCCTATACGACCCACTTCGTCAACATCGGCAAGGGCGACCAGTTCAAGCCCGATTTCCTGAAGATCTCGCCGAACAACCGCATGCCGGCGATCGTCGATCCGGACGGGCCGGACGGCGCCCCCATCTCGGTCTTCGAGTCGGGCGCCATCCTCATCTACCTCGGCAGCAAGTTCGGCCGCTTCTACGGCAAGAGCGAGCGCGACCGGGTAGCCATCAACGAGTGGCTGTTCTGGCAGAACTCCAACGTCGGGCCGATCTTCGGCAACTACAACCACTTCAAGCGCATGGCGCCTGACAACGCCTATGCGCTGAAGCGCTTCGGCGACGAGACCTACCGGCTCTACCGCGTCTTCAACGGGCGGCTGGAAGGCCGCGACTGGGTGGCCGGCGACTATTCGATCGCCGACATGTCGCTCTTCGGCTGGGTGCGGGGCTATGAGGCACGCGATGTCGACATCGCCGACTTCCCCAACGTCAAGGCGTGGATCGACCGCATGGCCGCCCGCCCGGCGGTGCAGACCGGCGTAGCGCTGAAGGCGCCCCCGGATGACAAGCCGGCCAGCGAGGAAGAACAGCGCCGGGTGCTCTACGGCCAGCGCTGAAGTAACCGTCTGGATCGAGCAGAATGACCGGGCAGGGCGGCGGCCCTGGCCGGTTTTGTTGCGTTCCCGCCACAGTGTGGCGGGAAGTTAACCTCCGCGGCGTATGAAGAGGCCCATCGCCGCCTTTCAGCCATAAACTGACACGAAGTCTGCGGCCGATCAGGTGGCGTGCCAGGGGGGCAAGCGACCTGCCACGATCAGGGCTCCGCGCGGGGTTTTTGCGCGGGGAGGTCGGGTCGTCGCCGCGGCTTGGGTTCTGTCAACTCAACGCCCGGTAAGGGCGCAACGACCTGGTGAGGGAAGCATGGAAGCGCGTGTGTTCGACAAGAAGAAACTGCCCAGCCGCTATGTGACGGAGGGGCCCGAACATGCGCCGCACCGCTCCTATTACTATGCCATGGGTCTGTCGTCCGAGCAGATCCACCAGCCCTTCGTCGGCGTCGCCACCTGCTGGAACGAGGCGGCCCCCTGCAACATCTCGCTGATGCGCCAGGCGCAGGCGGTGAAGCACGGGGTGGCGGCCGCCAGCGGCACGCCGCGCGAGTTCTGCACCATCACCGTCACCGACGGCATCGCCATGGGCCATGAGGGCATGAAGTCGTCGCTGCCCTCGCGCGAGGTCATCGCCGACTCCGTCGAGCTCACCATGCGCGGCCACGGCTACGACGCGCTGGTCGGCATGGCCGGCTGCGACAAGTCTCTGCCCGGCATGATGATGGCCATGCTTCGTCTCAACGTGCCCTCGGTCTTCATCTATGGCGGCTCGATCCTGCCCGGCACCTTCAAGGGCCGCGACGTGACCGTGGTCGACGTGTTCGAGGCGGTCGGCCTGCACTCGGTCGGCAAGATGAGCGACGAGGACCTCTACGAGCTCGAGCAGGTCGCCTGTCCCTCGGCCGGCGCCTGCGGCGGCCAGTTCACCGCCAACACCATGGCCATGATCTCCGAGGCGATCGGCCTGGCGCTGCCTTATTCGGCCGGCGCGCCGGCGCCTTACGAGATCCGCGACCGCTTCTGCATGGCCGCCGGCGAGAAGGTGATGGAGCTGCTTGCCCGCAACATCCGCCCGCGCGACATCGTCACCCGCAAGGCTCTGGAGAACGCCGCCACCACGGTCGCCGCATCCGGCGGCTCGACCAATGCCGCGCTCCATCTGCCGGCGATCGCGCATGAGTGCGGCATCGATTTCGACCTCTTCGACGTCGCCGAGATCTTCAAGAAGACGCCCTACATCGCCACGCTCAAGCCCGGCGGCAAATACGTCGCCAAGGACCTGTTCGAGGCCGGCGGCATTCCGATGCTGATGAAGACCCTGCTCGACCACGGCTATCTGCACGGCGACTGCATGACGGTGACCGGGCGCACCATCGCCGAGAACCTTGCCGGCGTGAAATGGAACCCGGACCAGGATGTCGTGGTTCCCGCCGACAAGCCGCTGTCGCCGACCGGCGGCGTCGTCGGCCTCAAGGGCAATCTCGCGCCCGACGGAGCGATCGTGAAGGTCGCCGGCATGAAGAACCTGAAGTTCTCCGGTCCGGCGCGCTGCTTCGACACCGAGCAGGAATGCTTCGAGGCGGTGAGCAACCGCACCTACAAGGACGGCGAGGTCCTGGTCATCCGCTATGTCGGCCCCAAGGGCGGCCCGGGCATGCCGGAGATGCTGTCGACCACTGCGGCGCTCTATGGCCAGGGCGCCGGCGACAAGGTGGCGCTCATCACCGACGGCCGCTTCTCCGGCGGCACGCGCGGCTTCTGCATCGGCCATGTCGGCCCGGAAGCGGCGGAAGGCGGCCCCATCGGCCTCCTCAAGGACGGCGACATCATCGACATCGACGCCGTGGCGGGCACCATCTCGGTCCGCCTCGACGAGGCGACGCTGGCCGAGCGGCGCAAGGGCTGGAAGCCGCGCGCCGGCACCTACACCAGCGGGGCATTGTGGAAATACGCGCAACAGGTGGGGCCGGCCCGCAAGGGCGCGGTGACTCATCCGGGGGGCGCGGCGGAATCTGTGAGCTATGCAGACTTGTAGTGCGTTCAATGGCGCGTTGGTGATCGTCCTCGGCATGACCGTTCATGCCGCGGCCTTCGACGTCAAGAACCTCAATGCCAACACGCCGCCGGCCGAAGCCCTGCGCTTCGGCATCACCTCCTATCGCAGTGGCGACAAGACCACTGCGGTCGAGGCGCTCTCCTTCGCTGCCAAGAACGGCAGTGCCGGCGCCCAGTGGAAGCTCGGCAACATGTATGCCCAGGGCGACGGGGTGGAGAAGAACGACTACACCGCCTTCAAGCTGTTCAGCGATGTCGCCGCCCAGGCCGCCGAAGACAGCAGCCGTCGCGACCAGCCGACGCCCTTCGTCACCAGCGCCTGGGCCAAGCTCGGCAGCTTCTTCCGCAAGGGCATCCCCAATTCCGACGTCAAGGCCGACCCGAACCGCGCGCGCGAATACTTCTGGCGCGCCGCCTATTTCGGCGATGCCGATGCCCAGCTCAACCTCGCCGCCATGTTCTACAACGGCGAGGGCGGCGACCGCGATCTGATCCAGGCGGCGAAATGGGCCAACCTCGCCGCCGACAAGGGCAACCCGGCGGCCAAGGACTTGCTGATCGAGATCGCGCTGGAACTTACCCACGACCATCTCAACCAGGCCGACCAGCCCGGCAGCCTGCGCCAGGCGGCGCAGTGGGCCAAGCTCGCCGCCGACTATGGCAGCGTCGAGGGCCAGGCGCTCTACGGCCACATCCTGTTCGTCGGCGACGGTGCCAACCGCGACCCGATCCACGGGCTGATGTATCTCACCATCGCGCTCACCCGCTCAGGCCCCGGCCAGGAGTGGATCATGGGGATGCACGAGGAAGCCCTCTCGGCGGCCACCGCCGATCAGTGGCAGCAGGCCAAGAAGATGGCCGACGACTGGCTCGCCAAGAACCAGGCCAAGCTCGCCAGCGGCAAGTAGCCGACCCCAGCCGGACGACGATGCATCAGCCGGTCGGCGGCCGGCCGGCCTGGACCGCGACCGCCCGCTGGGCGGCGAACGCCCGCCCGTAGGCCGGCCGCGCCTCGCCGCGGGCGACATAGGCGGCGAGGTTAGGAAACTCGTCCAGTATCCCCGATGACCGCAGCCTGAGCAGCACCGACGCCATCATCAGGTCGCCAGCGCTGAATGCGCCGTCGAGCCACTCGCCGTCGCCGAGGCGCTGAGAGAGCGGCTTCAGCCGGCCGCGGACGCGGTCCTGGACCAGCGGCAGGCGCTCCGCGCTCCACGGCTTGTCGCGCTCGAGCAGCCGGGCGTTGGCGAGGTCGAGGATCGGCGGCTCGACCGTGTTCACCGCCGCGAACATCCACGTGATCGCGCGCGCCCGGGCATTGGCATCCTCCGGCAGCAGGCCAGCGTGGCGCGTGGCGATGTGGAGAACGATCGACCCGGTCTCGAACAGCACGAGATCGCCGTCCTGGTAGGTGGGGATCTGGCCGAAGGGGTGGAGCGCCAGGTGTGGCGGTTCCTTCAACGCGCGGAACGAGACGAGGCGGACCTCGTAGGGCTGGCCGACCTCCTCCAGCGCCCAGCGGACCCGCGTGTCGCGCGACAGCCCCTGGCCACCGTCGGGCGATCGTTCGAAGGCGGTGATGACGACGGTCATGGCGCGGGCTCGACCCGCAGCCTAGCGGGTGAGCACCGGTTCCCTGAAATGCGAGCCGATGAGCGGCGCGATCTTCGGATCGATGGCACTCATGCGCACCGTCTCCGGCAGCGGCGTCATGTCGGTCGGGACCGGCAACGCGCTCCAGTCGCTCGGCCACGGCGTGTTGATCATGGCGCTCGGGCAGGCGTTCGACACATAGGTCCACGAGGCGAGCTGGCCGCTGGTATCGCAACGCGCCAGCCGGCGCTGGCCGTGGCAGGCGGGGATGCAGGCATACTCGCCGACGTGATAGGTGTTGCCGGCGCTCAAGCAGACCGACGGCGAGGCGGCTGGCGGGAATGGCGTGGCGGGCACGGCCGGGGCTGCGGGCAGGGTGGGCGTGGCGGGCGCGTCCTGGGCCGCCGCCGGAAGCGCCGACAGCGCCGTGAGGATACCTGCCGCGAGCATCCACCGTCTTGCCATGAGGAAGACTAGCGCGACCGCCCGGCCGCCGAAATCCCGTGTTCGATCACAAGAGCGAGAACGGCGCCGGCCTGTCCCCGTCCACCGTGCGGGCCGGCCAAGGCCGCGGCGGTACCGGGCTCATCAGCGCCGTCGGGCAGCCGTTCTTGGTCGTCAGGAAGGTCCACGAGCTGTTGTTGAGGTTCATGTCGCAGCGCGCCAGCCGCGAGCGGCCGTCGACGCGGATGCACACCGTCTCGCCCTGGCCGAAGTATTTGCCCTGGTAGAGACAGCGGCAGGCGATGCCGTTCTGCCCGGCAAGTGCCGGCAGAGCGAGGGCCGCGAATGCGGCCGTTGCGATGAGAAGCCGCCTGAGCATGGGGAAGGGTAGCACAGCCAGAGCGGATGGCTACCCAGGCGATCATGTCCCGTCGAAATCGAGGTCGACCACCACCGGCACATGGTCGGACGGCTTGTCCCAGCCGCGCGTGTGCTTCTCGATCCACGCCGCGGCGAGGTGGTCGGCGGCCTGCGGCGACAGCAGGATGTGGTCGATGAGGATGCCGTTGTTCTTCTGCCAGGCGCCGGCCTGATAGTCCCAGAAGGAATAGTGGCCCGCCCTCCGGCGCGCAGGCGCGGAACGCGTCGGTCAGGCCGAGATTGACGAGCCGCCGCCAGGCGGCGCGGGTCTCCGGCTGGTAGAGCGCGTCGCGGGTCCAGTTCTCCGGGAAGCGCGCGTCGATCGGCTCGACGATCACGTTGAAGTCGCCGGCGAGAAGGAAGGCCTCCTCGTCGGCGAGCCGCGCGCGGGCATAGGCCGCGAGCCGCTCCATCCAGGCAAGCTTGTAGGGAAACTTGTCGCTGTCGACCGGGTTGCCGTTGGGCAGATAGAGCGACACCACCCTGAGCGCCGCGTTGGGCAGCGACACCACCGCCTCGATGAAGCGCGAATGGGTGTCGCTGTCGTCGCCGGCAAGCCCTTGGCTCACGTCCTCGAGCGGCAGCTTGGAGAGGATGGCGACGCCGTTGAAGCCCTTCTGGCCGTGGGTGGCGACGTTGTAGCCGAGCTCCTCGAACATCTCGGAGGGGAAGGCGGCGTCCTCGCACTTGATCTCCTGGAAGCACAGGATGTCGGGCGCGGCCTCCTTGACCCAGGCCAGCGCCGTATCGATGCGGGCGCGCACGCCGTTGATGTTCCAGGTGGCGATCTTCATGGGGCGATGTGATCGCACGGATTTGGGCATCGAGGCTAGCCTGCCGCTGGACTGCGCGGCGGCCGATACCATATTGCACTGCAGCCGGGCACTCGCCCGCGATTCCCCAAGACCAACCCTGTTTTGAAGGACACGACGATGCCGATCAGGACGAGCGACGCCGAATGGCACGGTAATCTGCGCGAGGGCCGCGGCCACATGCGCTTCGGCGGCGGGGCCTATGACGGCGAATACACCTGGGCGTCGCGCTTTTCCGACGGCGGCGGCACCAACCCGGAAGAGCTGATCGCGGCGGCCCATGCCGGCTGCTATTCCATGGCGCTGGCGGCCGATCTGACCGCGGCCGGCTTCAAGCCGGCGGTCGTCCGGGCGAGCGCCGAGGTCCATCTCGACACCGTCGACAATGCGCCGACCATCACGCTGATCGAGCTTACCGTCGGCGCCAAGGTGCCGGGCATCGACAACGCCAAGTTCCAGGAGATCGCGGCGGGCACCAAGCTCGGCTGCCCGGTGTCGCGGGCGCTGGGCGCGGTGAAGATCACCCTCGACGCGACGCTGGAAAGCTGAGGCCACTGCCGGGCGGGGGCGGCGCCGGCCGCCCCTCTTCGCCGCCGGCGGGCGAGCGCACCCCTGCACGATGGTTTCCGCCAGCGCATGTCGTACTATGGCGGCGATGAAGCGTTGGGGGGCGCAATGGTCGCTGCGACGGTACCGCCGGTCAGGCGCAACGAGGTCATCGGCGTTCTGTCGCTGGCCACCGACTTCGCTTGTGGACAGCCACTCGGCTATGGCCTCAGGTCGGCGATCGCCAGCGCCGCGTTGGCGCGCAGCATGGGCCTCGCCCGCAGCGTGGCCACCGAGGCCTATTATCACGGCCTGCTGCGCTACTGCGGATGCACCGCCGAGACCGATCGGCTGAATGCCCTGTTCGGCGACGAGATCGCCATCCGCAAGGACTTCTCGGCCATCGACCCCGCCGACGGGCCGGAACTGATCCGCATCCTGATGAAATATGTCGGTCCGGCGCGGGCCGACCACCCGCCGATCGAGCACGGCGACGAGAATTTTCGTGGCGTGATGGGTGCGACAGTCGGCGTGTTCTCGAGCCACTGCGAAGTGGCCGCGCGCATCGCCGAGCGGCTCGGCCTGCCGGCGAACGTGCAGAACAACCTCCGCCAGCTCTACGAGCGATGGGACGGCCACGGCTTTCCCGCGGGCCTGTCGGGCGAGGCCATTTCGCTGCCCGTGCGTCTGGTGCTGGCGGTGCAGGACGCCATGTCGCTGGCCGACATCATGCCGCTCGGCCGCGTGCCGGACGTCATCGCGGGACGCAGCGGCGGGCCCTACGACCCGGCCATCGTCGCGGCTTTCGTGCCGCGGCTGGAAGAACTGTTGGCACCGTTGTCCGACGAGGATGCGTGGGCGACCGCCATGGCGCTCGAGGCTGCCGACGATGTTGCGTTGTCGGAGGCGGATCTCGATGCGGCGAGCGAGGTGATCGCCGATTTCATTGACCTCAAGTCGCCCGTCATTGCCGGCCACTCGCGTGCGGTCGGCGCGCTGACCGATGCGGCTGCTGCCACGGCCCGCATGGCGGAGCCCGATCGTGCCGCGCTGCGCCGGGCAGCGCTGTGGCACGACATCGGCTATATCGCCATTCCCGGGACCCTGCGCTTCGGCGCCACGGCGCCGGCCGAGGGATCGGAGCGGAGCCGCCTGCACCCCTATTTCGCCGAGCGGCTGATGCAGCGCGTGCCCGGCCTGGCCGCTATCGGTGCGATGATCGCGGAGCACCATGAACGCCTGGATGGAAGCGGCTTCCATCGTGGCATCCGGGCCAGCGAGCTGTCTTCGCCAAGTCGCCTGCTGGCCGTGGTCGAGGCCTATCAGAATCTGATCGAGGACAGGCCCTTCCGGGTGACGATCAATCCGAAGCAGGCGGCGTTGAAGCTGCGCGAGGCGGTGACCGCGGGAACGCTGGACGGCCAGGCGGTTGCCTGCGTCCTCGAGGCGGCCGGCCTGAGCGGCCGTAGAAAGAAGGTGCCTTTCGTTGCCGGCCTCACGGCGCGCGAGGTCGATGTGCTGGTGCACGTCGCCCGCGGCGGCACGACCAAGGAGATCGGACGCACGTTCGGTCTGTCGCCTAAGACGGTCGACAATCACATCCAGTCGATCTACGCCAAGCTCGGCGTCAACACCCGCGGCGGCGCCACGTTGTTCGCCCTTGAGCACGGCCTGCTCAGGCCGGGGCAAACATAGGGAATCCTCCTCAGGCGGCGCCTGGCGGCCGTCGCTAGCTTCTCCCCATCGCAACCGCGATCAAGGGAGAAGCGACATGACCGTGCAAGACATTCAGACCAACAACCTCGCCCAGGTGAAGGCCGTCTACGATGCCTTCGGTCGCGGCGACGTCCGGGCGATCCTCGATGCGTGCGCGCCCAACATCCGGTGGCATTCCGGCGGCGCACACGACGATTTCCCGGCGTTTGGAGCGCGCACCGGCCTCGATGGCGTGGCGAGCTTCTTCAAGGAGGTCGCCGAGAACAACCAGTTCTCCAGCTTCGAACCGCGCGAGTTCCTGGCCTCCGGCGACAAGGTGGTGGTCATCGGCCACTACGACATGACCCAGAAGAAGACCGGCAAGCCGCTGTCGAGCGACTGGGTGCACATCTTCACCTTCGCCGGCGGCAAGTGCACCGCCTGGCGCGAACTCAACGACAGCGCCGCCTTCTACAAGGCCTATCGCTAGGATCGGCGCGTGCATGGGCCTGCCGGAGGGAGGACCCATGCCGGGAACGACAGAGGTGCCAGCGGCGCCATGATCGGGCCGCTGGCGTTTTGCGGGATGGCCTCGCCTCGTTCCCATTGCAGCGACGGGGAGGGCGCTCGACATGTTGACCGCGCGCCGCGACTGAACCATGGTCCGCGGCGCCGGGGAGCGACCTTCGGCCCGGCCCTGCCGGCATCTCGCAAGAAGGCCGCCCCCGGCGGATCACCATGCCGCTGCCGCTCTTTGCCCTGTTCGGTGCCGCCTTCGCCATCGGCACGACGGAGCTGGTCATCGCCGGCCTGCTGCCGGCGCTGGCCGCCGACCTCTCGGTCGATATCCCGACCGCGGGGCTGCTCATCACCGGCTATGCGCTGGGCGTCGCCGTCGGCGGCCCGGTGCTGACGCTCTCCACCGGCCGCCTGCCGCGCCGCGCGCTGCTGCTCGCCATGATGCTGGTGTTCGTCGCCGGCAATGCGCTGTGCGCCCTGGCGACGAGCTACTGGCTGCTGATGGGCGCGCGGCTGGTGATCTCGGCGAGCCACGGCGTCTTCTTCGGCGTCGCGCTGGTCATCGCCACCCGTCTGGTACCGCCGGGGCGGCAGGCGAGCGCCGTGTCCCTGGTCGTCGGCGGCATCACCGTGGCCAATGTCATCGGGGCACCGCTGGGCACCGCCATCGGCAATGCCTTCGGCTGGCGCATGGCCTTCTGGGCGATCGCCGGCGTGGGCGTGGCCGCGACCGTTGCCGTGGCGGCGCTGATCCCTGCCGCGCCCAAGGGCAGCAGCCATGCGGCACCCGGCATCGCGGCTGAGATCGCGGCGGTGTTCCGCCAGCCGGTGCTCACCTCGTTCCTGATGATCGCGCTCGGCATGGTGGCCTTCTTCATGCCCTTCACCTTCATCGTGCCGATCCTGACCGAGGTGACGGGACTGCCGACCGCCCAGGTGCCGGTGCTGCTCTTCGTGTCCGGCGTCGGCGGCATCCTCGGCAATTTCATCGGTGGCCGCCTCGGCGACTGGAAGCCAATGCCGGCGATGGTCGCCATCCTGGCGCTGGAGGTGGCGCTCTACCTCGCCGCCCTGCCGGCCGTTTACAACGCCATCGCCATGGGGGCGGTCTTCTTCCTGTGGTCGCTGGTCAGCTTCTCCTTCTCCGCCCCAGTCCAATCGCGCATCCTCGCCGCCGCCCACCATGCGCCGAACCTGGTCTCGACCCTCATCTCGACTGCCTACAATATCGGCATCGCCGCCGGTGCCTGGTTTGGCGGCGTCGCCCTCGGCTCAGGCTGGCACTACGCCCAACTGCCCGGATTGAGCGCCATTTTCGTGGCAATCGCCTTGGTCGTGGCGCTCCTGTCCTGGGGGCTCGACCGCCGCGGGGCGGCGGGCGGCACGGACGGCGCGGCCACGACTTGACCCGGACGGGCGGCTGGAAGACATTCCGGCGCACCTTGAAGGATGGTGCACCCCATGAAAGCTGACGCCAATCTGCTCGACCAGCCCCGGTCGATCGCCCGCAAGCCGTACCACGATGCGGAGGCGGCGGTGGACCAGCTCGAACTGATCTACAACCGCCACACGGCCTTCATCCGCGACCGTTTTGCCCGGCTGCTGGAGACCGGCCATCTCGACGGCCGGGTGCGCGCCACCTATCCGGAAATCCGCATCGAGACCTCGTCATTCGCCCAGATCGACTCGCGGCTCGCCTATGGTCACGTGGTCGGGCCGGGCATCTATGCGGCGACCGTCACCCAGCCCAAGCTCTTCCGCAGCTACCTCATCGACCAGATCCAGCTGCTCATCCGCAACCACAACGTGCCCGTGGAGATCGGCCCGTCGGAGGAGCCGATCCCGCTCCACTTCGCCTTTGCTGAAGGCATCTACGTCGAGGGCGAGCTGACCGACCAGATCGACCGGCCGCTGCGCGACATGTTCGACGTGCCCGACCTCGCGGTCGTCGACGATGCCATCGTCAACGGCACCTTCGTTGCCGCGCCCGGCAAGGCGACGCCGCTGGCGCCGTTCAACGCCAGCCGCATCGACTACTCGCTGCACCGGCTGCCGCACTACACCGCGACCCACCCGGAGCACTTCCAGAACTTCATCATCTTCACCAACTACCAGTTCTACATGGACGAGTTCGTCCAGCGCGCCCGCAAGATGATGGCCGAGGGCGGGCACGGCTACGAAAGTTTCGTGGAACCCGGCGACGTGGTGACGCTCGCCGGACACAAGGAGCCGGAGGTCGGCGCCACGCTGCCGCGGCTGCCGCAGATGCCGGCCTATCACCTGAAGCGCGCCGGCCACGGCGGCCTCACCATGATCAACATCGGCGTCGGGCCGTCCAACGCCAAGACGATCACCGACCATATCGCGGTGCTCAGGCCGCACGCCTGGCTGATGCTCGGCCACTGCGCCGGCCTCAGGAACACCCAGGCGCTCGGCGACTACGTGCTCGCCCACGGCTATGTCCGCGAGGACCACGTGCTCGATGCCGACCTGCCGACCTGGGTGCCGATCCCGCCGCTGGCCGAGGTGCAGGTGGCGCTGGAGGAGGCGGTGGCCGAGGTCACCGGCCTGTCCGGCTTCGAATTGAAGAGCATCATGCGCACCGGCACCGTCGCCACCATCGACAACCGCAACTGGGAACTCCGCGACCACCGCGAGCCGGTGCAGCGCTTCTCGCAGTCGCGCGCCATCGCGCTCGACATGGAATCGGCGACCGTCGCGGCCAACGGCTTCCGCTTCCGCGTGCCCTACGGCACGCTGCTCTGCGTTTCCGACAAGCCGCTGCATGGTGAACTCAAGCTGCCCGGCATGGCCTCGGCCTTCTACCGCCAGCAGGTCGGCCAGCACCTCGAGATCGGCATCCGCGCCATGGAGAAGCTCGGCTCGATGGCGCACGAACGGCTCCATTCGCGCAAGCTGAGAAGCTTCACCGAGACGGCGTTCCAGTAGCCAACGGTGAATTGTGAATGGTCAATGGTGAATGGCGTTCGCCCATTCACCATTCACTATTTGCCATTCACTTGGAGCTTAGCGCCGCTCGACCAGCGCCAGCAGGTTGCCGGCGGGGTCGTTGAAGAAGGCCATCCATTCCTCGATGCCCTTCTTGCCGAAATCGCCGGCCTCGTCGCGCTGGATCATCTGCGGCTGCTGCAGGAAGCGGACGCCGCGATCCTTGAACTCCTTGACCGACGGCATCGACGTCGTCGACCTGGAAATAGAGCGAGGCCTGCGACGCGGTTGCCGAGAGCAGCAGGCGGACATTGCCGCCCAGGCTGAAGAAGGCCAGTCCCGGCGGATCGAAGCGGGCGATGAACCTGAGGCCGAGGACGTCGCGGTAGAAACCGACCGAGGCGTCGAGATTGGTGGCGGTCATCGCCACCTGATGCAGCTTGTCGACGGTGCCGGCGCGCGGAGCCGAAGCCGCGGCCGGGCGGCGTGGCGCTGCCTTGGGCGCAGCCGCGGCCTTGGCTGCCGGTGCGCGGGCGGTGCGCTTGGCCGGCGCCGTCTTGGCGCGTGCCGTGGTCTTGGCGCGGGCGTGCGCGGCGGTCTTGGCCGCCGGCTTGGCGGCCCGTGCAGACTTGGTCGGTGCCTTCGCCGAAGGCGCCTTCTTGGTGCGTTCTTTCGTCTTGGCACCCGCCATGGCGCGCCTCAGATCGAGAAACTGGTGCCGCAGCCACAGGATGCGGTGGCGTTGGGATTGTGAATCTGGAACGACTGGCCGATGAGGTCATCGACGAAGTCGATCTCGGAGCCGTCCATGTAGGGCAGCGAGATGGGGTCGATCAGCACCACGGCGCCGTCGCGCTCGATGACGATGTCGTCGTCGGCACGGTTGCGGTCGAGGTCGAAGCCGTATTGGAAGCCCGAGCAGCCGCCGCCCGACACGCTGATGCGCAGCGCGGTTCCCTGCGGCTCGGACGCGAGGATGCGCAGGATCCGCTTGGCCGCGCTCTGCGACAGGGTCACACTGGCTGCTGTGTCGAGCATGTCGAATGCTGCCGAAATGCAAGGTTTTACATAGGACTTACAGGCACAATAGTTATGGGCCACAGGGAAGGGAGTCAATGCCGGCGAAGCCCGGCCTTGCCTCCAAGACCATGGACGACAAGGCGAATTTCGCTCCGGCCGGTCTGTGTGCAGCGCAGCAACGGGCGGAATTCTGCGTCTTTCGGGCGGGATACTCGGTGAGTACTACGCCGGCAGAAAACAAGGGCTGCGGAACAGGTGTCGGTTGAGCTGATGAGCGATTCAACTCACGCGCGCGGCGGTGGGTGGGCAGCGTATGCCTCGGACCCGGCTTTGAGCCGCGGGCGCCTGTTCGAGGAGCCGCCGAGCCCCACCCGCACCGCCTTCGAGCGCGATCGCGACCGCGTCATCCATTCCACCGCCTTCCGCCGGCTGAAGGAAAAAACCCAGGTCTTTCTGTATGATGAGGGCGATCATTACCGCACCACGGCTGACCCATTCGCTGGAGGTCGCCCAGATCGCCCGGGCGCTCGCCCGGACCCTCAGGCTGGACGAGGACCTGGCCGAGGCACTGGCGCTCGCCCACGATCTCGGCCATCCACCCTTCGGCCATGCCGGCGAGCGCGCGCTCGACGCGGCAATGGCCGATTATGGCGGTTTCGACCACAACGCCCAGAGCCTGCGCGTCGTCACCGGCCTGGAGCGACGCTACCCGAGCTTCGACGGGCTGAACCTGACCTGGGAGACGCTGGAGGGGCTGGTCAAGCACAACGGCCCGCTGACCGATGCCGCCGGCCGCCCGATCGGCCGCTACGCCGAACACGGCCTTCCCTTCGCCATCCGTGACCACGCCACCCGCCAGGACCTCGAGCTCGCCACCTATGCCGGGCCGGAGGCACAGGCGGCGGCGATTGCCGACGACATCGCCTATGACGCCCACGACATCGACGACGGTCTGCGCGCCGGCCTGCTGTCGCTCGATGGCCTGGCTGGCACGCCGCTGCTCGGCGATCTCCTGAAGCGCATTGGGGCCGACTATCCGGGTCTGGCGGCGGACCGCACCACGGCGGCGCTGATCCGCCACCTGATCTCGACCATGATCGCCGATGTCGTCGGGGAGAGCCGGGCGCGGCTTTCCGCGCTCGCGCCGCAATCGGCCGATGCCATCCGCGCCGCCGGCGCCCCCGTGATCGCCTTCTCCGCGGCGATGGCGGATGCCGACATCGCGATCAAGGCGATGCTCAAGGCCAACGTCTACCGTCACCGCCAGGTGATGGACGTCATGGACCGGATGGAGGCCGTGCTCCGCCGTCTCTTCGACCGCTATTCCGCCGAACCGGCAGCCATGCCGGAGGCGTGGCGGCCGCCGCCCGGCGACGATGCCGCGGCCAGGGCCCGGCGGGTCGCCGACTTCCTCGCCGGCATGACCGACCGCTACGCCCTCGCCGAATACAAGCGGCTGTTCGGCGAGGACCTGGCCATCCTCCACGGCGCATGACAGTCGTTTGACGCGGCAGGCGAATTGGGTTAGGCCGCGCTCCCGTCTTGCGGTTTTTTCGCCGGCTGCCCAATGAATATCTTCCATGATTTCACAGATCGCGTGAAGAGCGCGGTAGAAACGATTGTCAAGAAACAAGATCAGTCGGCCGCGCTGGACCTCGACCGGGTTCTGGTCGAGCCGCCGCGCGATGCCGAGCACGGGGATCTGGCGACCAACGTCGCCATGATGCTGGCCAAGCCCCTCGGCCTCAAGCCGCGCGACCTCGCCACCCGCATCGCCGTCGGCCTCGCCGAGGATCCGGACGTGGAGACGGCGGAGGTCGCCGGGCCGGGCTTCATCAATCTTCGCCTGAGGCCGGCCTACTGGCACGGCGCCCTCAAGGCCATGGTCGCTGCCGGGAACGTCTATGGGCGAAGCACCATGGGCGGCGGCCGCAAGGTCAACGTCGAATATGTCTCGGCCAACCCGACCGGCCCCATGCATGTCGGCCATACGCGCGGCGCCGTCTTCGGCGATGCGCTGGCCTCGCTGCTTGCCTTCGCCGGCTATGCGGTCACCCGCGAATACTACATCAACGATGCCGGCGCCCAGGTCGACGTGCTCGCCCGCTCGGCCTATCTGCGCTACCGCGAGGCGCTTGGCGAGGACATCGTTGCGATCCCCGAGGGGCTCTATCCCGGCGACTATCTGGTGCCGGTGGGCCGGAGGCTGGCGCGGCGCTACGGCGACTCGCTCGTCACCCAGCCGGAAAGCGCGTGGCTGCCCAAGGTGCGCCGTTACACCGTCGATGCGATGATGGACCTCATCCGCAGCGACCTCGAAGAGGTCGGCATCCGCCATGACGTCTTCTTCTCGGAGCGCTCGCTCAACGACGGCCGCCACGACCGGGTGGCCGAGGCGATCGACTGGCTGGCGGGCAAGGGGCTGATCTACGAGGGCCGCCTGCCGCCGCCCAAGGGGCAGTTGCCGGAAGACTGGGAGGACCGCGAGCAGACGCTGTTCCGCGCCACCGAGTTCGGCGACGACGTCGACCGGCCGCTGAAGAAATCGGACGGCAGCTACACCTATTTCGCCTCCGACATCGCCTATCACTACGACAAGTTCCTGCGCGGCTACGGCGAGATGATCGACGTGTGGGGCGCCGACCACGGCGGCTACGTCAAGCGCATGCAGGCCGCGGTCAGGGCGATCACCGGCGGCGATGGCACCATCGACCTCAAGATCTGCCAGCTCGTGCGGCTGCTGAAGGGCGGCGAGCCGGTGAAGATGTCGAAGCGGGCAGGGGAGTTCGTCACCTTGAGCGACGTGGTCGCGGAGGTCGGCCGCGACCCAATTCGTTTCATGATGATCTTCCGCAAGAACGATGCGCCGCTCGATTTCGACTTCGACAAGGTCACCGAGCAGTCCAAGGACAATCCGGTCTTCTACGTGCAATACGCCCACGCCCGCACGGCTTCGGTGTTCCGCCAGGCGGCGCTCGAGATGGGGGCGGTCCCGATCGGCCCGGAGGCGCTCGCCGGGGCCGAGCTTGGGCGCCTCACCGACAGCGGAGAAATGGCTCTAATCCGCCATTTGGCCGAGTATCCGCGGGTGGTCGAAGCGGCCGCCGCGGCGCACGAGCCGCACCGTGTCGCCTTCTACCTGCACGACCTCGCTTCCGCCTTCCATGCCCACTGGAATCGCGGCAAGGAGTTGCCGCAATTGCGGTTTATCAACGCTGCCGAACCCGAAGTGACGGTCGCGCGCCTTGCCCTCATTCGCGCCACAAAACTGGTGTTGTCGTCGGGATTGACTATGCTTGGCGTGAGCGCGCCCGAGGAAATGCGTTAGCGGCTCCGGCAACGGCGTCGCGTGATCTGGGGTAAGCAGGAAGAATGGCGGACCGGTACGACCCGAAAGTCACCGTGCGGCCGATGACTGACCGCAAGGGTTCAGACGCACACGAGGGTGCCGCGGCGAGTGACGACCCACTGTTCGAGCTGGCCCGCATCGTCTCCGGACGTGGCGCCGGCGCCACCCCGGCTGCTGCCGCACCGGCGTCGTCGCCGCGCGCGCGGCCGACGCCGTCGCCTGAGCCGGCCAAGCCTGCGGCCGAACCCGATGTCCTCGGCGACCTCGAAGCGGAATTGCTGAGCGACCTGCAGGCATCCTTCGCCGCTGTCAGGGACGCGATCGAACCACGGCCGACCGCCGCCCCGACGCAGCCCGCCAGGGAACCACCGCCACCGCCGGTGTTTGCCGCCCCGCCGCCTGAGCCGGTTGTCGAGCCGGTGCGCCCGCCGCAACCGCCGGCAGCCGCTTACCAGCAGCAGCACCCGGCACCCCAGCCGCATACGCCCGCGCCGGTGCAGCAGCCCGCGCCGCCGCGCGTTTCGGCCGCCGCGCGGCCGCCGCTCCAGCAGATGCCGCCGCACCAGCCGTCTCAGCCGGCCACGCCGCCGCCGCACGAGGCGCCGCACGTGCCGCCGCCGGCAGCGGCCGCTCCGGCCGGCGCGAAGAAGGTCGACGTCGGCAATTTCAACCTGCGCCCCACCGCGGCCCCGCATGTGCGCCCGCCAGCAGCACCGGCGGCCGACAAGCCGGCGCCCGAGAAGCCGGCGCCAGCGGCCGCCAGGTCGTCGCGCTGGGACAGGCCGGCCGAACCGCCGAAGCCGCAGTCAAGCGGCGCCAGCCGCTTCGCGCCGCCGCGTGTGTCCAGCCAGGCGCAATCGTCGCCGAGCCAGCCGGCAGCACCGCCGCCGCCGGCCGCCGACGAAGAGCCGTTCGGCGAGGGCCTGCCCTTTGCCCATGAGGGCGAGGACGCCGCCGACGAGTTTCCGCTCGACGCCTTCGACATCGTGCCGGGCTATGGCGAGGACGCCGAGCTGCCGCCCTATCCGGAGGATGAAGAGCTGGAGGGGATGGGCAAGCGCGGTGTGCCGCGCTCGCTGGTGATGATCGCGGGCGCGCTCGCGGTCGTGCTCATCGGCGTGCTCGGCTTCGTCATGCTGCGGCCGACCAGCGGTGGCGGCGGCACCCCGCCGATCATCGCTGCCGATGCCGGCCCCACCAAGATCTCGCCGCCCGAGCCGCCCGCCGCCAGCAATGGCGAGCAGAACAAGCTGATCTATGACCGGGTCGATTCGGAGAATGGCGGAACCGCCGACACCAACCTGGTGACGCCCGGCAACGAGCCGATCGCGCCGGTTCCTTCGTCCGACAACACGAACAACCCGATCGCGCGCGTCATCCTGCCGGGGGCTCCCGGCGACGGCAGCGCGCCTGCGGCCGACGCCGGCAATGGCGCGGATACCAGCGGTACCGACCTTGCCGCCAACGACAGCAACGCCGAAACCATCGGCCCGCGCAAGGTGCGCACCGTGATCGTGCGCCCTGACGGCACCATCGTGTCGAGTGATGCGGTCGCCGCAGACGGCAGCGCGCCGGCCTCTGGCGATGCGGTCCCGGCGCCGCCGGACACGGCCGCGGCACCGGCAGTGCCCGACGTGCCGGCAGTCCCGCCCCCCGCCACCAACGACGATACCGCCGCCATCGCCGGCGGACAGAGCGGGCAGGAGCTGGCCATCACGCCCAACCCGACCGAGACGCCGGCCCCCCCGGCGGCCGCCAAGACCCAGGCGCCGACCAGGATCGCAACGCCGAAGCCAACACCAACGCCGGTACCGACACCGCCGCCAGCCGCCCCCAAGGTGGTTGCCACCGGCGGTGACGGCGGCCCCATCGACCTGACGCCGGGCACCGGCAGGGCGGCGAGCCAGGTCGCCTCGGCCGCGCCGACCGCAGCAGGCGCTGCCGTGCCTCTGGCTGCCGGCGGCATGATGGTCCAGGTCTCCTCGCAGCGTACCGAGGATGCCGCCCAGGCCACCTTCCGCGACCTGCAGGCGCGCTATCCCGGCATCCTCGGCGGCTATGGCGCCAACATCCAGAAGGCCGACCTCGGCGATCGCGGCGTCTACTACCGCGTGCGCGTCGGGCCGTTCAGCTCGACCAACGCCCAGAGCCTGTGCAACCAGCTGAAGGGCGCCGGTGGCGACTGCATCCTGGCGCGCTGACGGCGGCCGATCCCCGAACGGAGGGTGATCGTGGCCGGCATCACCGCCAAGGCCTTCGTCAGCGGCTGCGCCGGGCCGGTGCTGAGCCGCGACGAATTCGCCTTCTTTCGCGATGAGCGGCCCTTCGGCCTGATCCTGTTCCAGCGCAACTGCCGCGAACCCGACGAGATCCGCGACCTCACCGCGGCCTTCCGCGACGCCGTCGGCCGCGCCGACGCGCCGGTGCTGATCGACCAGGAGGGCGGCCGCGTCCGCCGGCTGAAGCCGCCGCACTGGCCGGCCTACCCGGCGGCCGCCGTGATCGGCGCGCTGCATGCGGCCGACGCGACGGCGGGCCTCGAGGCCGCCAGGCTGCACGGGCGGCTGATCGCCGCCGATCTTGTCGATCTGGGCATCGACGTCGATTGCCTGCCGGTGCTCGACGTCTCCGTCCCCGGCACCAGCGAGGCCATCGGCGACCGCTCCTTCGGCAGCGATCCGGCGGCCGTGGCTGCCCTCGGCCGCGCGGTCGCCGACGGGCTGATGGAGGGCGGCGTGCTGCCGGTGATGAAGCATCTGCCCGGCCAGGGCCGAGCGACCTCGGACAGCCATGTCGGCCTGCCGGTGGTCAGCGATGCGGTGGAAACGCTGGCGGCAAGCGACTTTGCGCCCTTCGCGGCGCTCGCCGACCTGCCCATGGCGATGACCGCCCACATCGTCTACAGCGCCATCGACCCCGGCCGGCCGGCCACCGTCTCGTCCGCTGTCATCCGCGATATGATCAGGGGCCGAATCGGTTTCGACGGCCTGCTGATCAGTGATGACGTCTCGATGAATGCACTTTCTGGGGATTACGGCGATCGGGCGGCGGCGATCTATGCCGCTGGCTGCGATATCGTGCTTCACTGCAACGGTCGGACCGAGGAGATGCTTGCGGTAGCCGACGCGGCGCCGGAGCTTACCGGATTTTCAGGCGAGCGCGCCGCCCGTGCCTTGCAGGCGCGGCGCCCGCCGGCGTCGTTTGATCGCGCGGCAGCGCGCGAGCTTTATCGCGCGCTGCTCGCGCCCTTCGGCGCGACGCTGGTGAGTTAGGGCCATGAACGCCGAGGACCAGGACCAGGACGATCTGTGGGCGGTCTACCAGCCGGCCGAGCCCGACGAGGGCGGCGAGGCGCTGGTCATCGACGTCGACGGCTTCGAGGGACCGCTCGACCTGCTGCTGGCGCTCGCCCGCACCCAGAAGGTCGATCTCACCCGCATCTCCATCCTGGCGCTCGCCGAGCAGTATCTGGCTTATGTGGAGAAGGTGCGGAGCCTGAGGCTGGAGCTTGCCGCCGACTATCTGGTGATGGCGGCGTGGCTGGCCTACCTCAAGTCGCGCCTGCTGCTGCCCCAGGTCGCCGACGGCGAGGAGCCGACCGGCGCGGAGCTGGCCGCCGAACTCGCCTTCCGCCTGCGCCGGCTGGAGGCCATGCGCGAGGCCGCCAACCGGATGGCCAACCGCGACCGGCTGGGCCGCGACGTCTTCGCCCGCGCCCTGCCGGAGCCGGTCGAGATCGTCAAGCGCGGCGAATACGGCGCCACCCTCTACGACCTGCTCACCGCCTACGCCACCATGCGCCAGAATCTTGTCGGCGCCGAGGCCCATGTCGTCCGCGTGCGCGATGTCTGGTCGTTGCAGGATGCGCGCGATGCGCTCACCCGGCTGGTCGGCCGCATCGCCGAATGGACGCCGCTGGAGGTGCTCTTCTCGCCCTATATGCAGGCGACCGGCATGCGCCGCAGCGTGACGGCAAGCGCCTTCGGCGCCAGCCTCGAACTGGTGCGCGAGGGCAAGATCGAACTGCGCCAGACCGAACACTTCCAGCCGCTCTACATCCGCGACCGGCCGCCGTCGGTTGCCGTGGTCACCCCGGAGAACGGAAATGGCTAATTCCAGCGCCGCCGTGGCAATCGCCGTCGACAACGATGCGACCGCGATGAGCCAGAGCCCCGAGGACCATAGGCAGAACCTGCGCATGGTGGAGGCGCTGCTGTTTGCCTCCGCCGAGCCGCTGTCGGCGGCCGAGATTGCCGGCCGGCTTCCGGAAGGCGCCGATATTGCCGGGCTCTTGCGCGACGTCCAGACCATCTATGCCGAGCGCGGCGTCAACCTGGTGCAGGTGGCCGGCAAGTGGATGTTCCATACCGCCGGCGACCTGTCCTTCCTCCTGAGCCGCGAGGCGGTCGAGCAGAAGAAGCTGTCGCGCGCGGCGCTGGAGACGCTGGCGATCATCGCCTACCACCAGCCGGTGACCCGCGCCGATATCGAGGAAATCCGCGGTGTGGCGACCAGCAAGGGCACGCTCGACGTGCTCATGGAAACCGGCTGGATCAGGATGCGCGGCCGCCGCCGCTCCCCCGGCCGGCCGGTCACCTATGGCGTCACCGAGGCGTTTCTCGTGCATTTCGGCATGGACAGCGTTGCCGACCTGCCGGGCGTTGAGGAACTCAAGGCCGCCGGGCTGCTCGACTCGCGGATTCCCGCCGATTTCTCGATCCCCGAGCCGCAGGCCGGCGAGGGGCTGGCGGCGGACGAGGACCCGCTGGAAGATGGCGACATCGGCACGGCCATCGACGAGGCGGCCGAGGAATAGCCGGTCCGCAGGGCGTTCCCGGCAGCACGGCACCTGCCGGCACGGCGCGAAGCGCCAGCCGTGCCGAAATCCCGCATTTGCCAAGGCCACGGATTGCCCCTACATCAAGGCACTGGCATTGCCGCTGCATGGCGGGCTTGCGCGGCGGCCAAAGGGTGAAATCGGGAGAAGTGACCCATGGGTGGTCTGAGCATTTGGCATTGGCTGGTCGTGATCGTGGTCGTGATGCTCCTCTTCGGCAGGGGCAAGATCTCCGACCTGATGGGCGACGTCGCCAAGGGCGTGAAGAGCTTCAAGAAGGGCCTTGCCGACGACGACGATGAGCCGGCGGCGGCCAAGCCGATCGAGAACAAGGCGGCGGTTCCCGAAGAGAAGACAAAGGCCAAGGCCTGATCCCGCGCTTTGCGCGCGGACCGACCGGCGTGCCGTCCTTCATGAGCGGGCGATCGCGAGCGCTGTAGCATGTTCGACATAGGCTGGAGCGAACTGATGGTGATCGCCGTCGTGGCGATCGTTGTCATCGGGCCCAAGGACCTGCCGCGCGTCATGCGCATGGTCGGCCAGTGGACCGGCAAGCTGAAGCGCATGAGCCGCGAGTTCCAGGGGCAGTTCAACGAAGCGCTGCGCGAGGCCGAGCTTGAGGACGTCCGCAAGGACGTCGTGGCGATCGGCAAGGGCCTCAAGGAAGATGTGGCCAAGGCCAGCCAGAGCGTCAACAGCATCGGCAACGACATCAAGAAGGCTGCGGATGTGAGCACGCTGGCCGCCCCCGCGACGCCGAGCGAACCCGTGACGGCGTCCGAAACATCGCCGGCAGCCGAGACGCCCGCGTCGATCGTGGCCGAGCCTGCCGCCGCAGCCGAGCCCGCCGCCGCAACGGTTGAGGTCAAGTCGTGACGACCGTTCCGCCGGAAGAAGATGAGGTCGAGGCGAGCCGCATGCCGCTGTTGGCGCACCTCATCGAGCTGCGCCAGCGCCTGATCCGCGCCATCATCGCGGTGCTCATCGCCTTCGTTGTCTGCTTCGTCTTCGCCAAGCAGATCTACAACATTCTGCTCATCCCCTATGTCTGGGCGGCGAGCATGCATGGCGATGTGCCGCGCCTGATCTACACCGCACCGCAGGAATATTTCCTCACCCAGATGAAGGTGGCGCTGTTCGGGGCGCTGTTCATCGCCTTCCCGGTGATCGCCATCCAGATCTACAAGTTCGTGGCGCCCGGCCTCTACAAGAACGAGCGCCAGTCCTTCCTGCCTTACCTGATCGCCACGCCGATCCTGTTCGTCGTCGGCGCGCTGGTCGTCTTCACCATCATGATGCCGCTGGCCATGCGCTTCTTCCTGTCGCTGGAGCAGCCGGGCGGCAATGGCGTGGCGGCGATCGACCTGTTGCCCAAGGTCGACGAGTATCTCGGCCTGGTCATGACCCTGATCCTCGCCTTCGGCCTGGTCTTCCAGTTGCCGGTCATCCTGACGCTGCTGGCGCGCATCGGCGTCGTCTCGTCGCAGACGCTGCGGAGCGGCCGCCGCTACGCTGTTGTGCTCGCCTTCATCGCCGCCGCGGTGCTGACCCCGCCCGACCTCATCTCGCAGTTCGGCCTCGCCATCCCGACGCTGCTCCTCTACGAGGGCTCGATCCTCTCGGTGCGGTTGGTCGAGCGCCGCCGCGCCCGCGACGAAGCAGCGCGCGAGGCCGCCGAGGGCAAGGCGGCGTAGGGGGCGACCCTTCCATCCGCGAGGCCGGGCGGATATACCCCGCATCGACACACGACAAGGCACGGTCTCCTCTCCCGTCGGGAGAGGGCTTCGCGCCTTAAGAGCGCAGCGAGTTAGGCGCGAAGGGTGAGGGCGTTTGGCCTGTCGAGGGGCCGTACACCCTCACCCTTCCGGCCTAAGCGTCTCGGCCGCAGGCGGCCTGCGACGCCGAAGGCCGGAAGCCCTCTCCCCACGGGAGAGGAGCGTCTGTCTCGCCTTCCGGAACGAAGGCCAACCCATGCTCGACATCAGATGGATTCGCGATAACCCCGAGGTTCTGGCCACGGCGCTGGAGAAGCGCGGGGTCTCGCCCGCGGACGCCCGCGCCACGGTCGCTGACGTGATCGCCAAGGACGAGGCGCGCCGGGCCCATATCCTGAAGCTGGAGGAGGCCCAGGCGCGGCGCAACGCGGCGTCGAAGGAGATCGGCAAGGCCAAGGCCCAGAGAGGACGAGGCAACGGCCGCCAAGCTGATGGCCGAGGTTGGCGAGCTGAAGACGTTCCTCGGCGAAGCGGAAGCGGAGGGCAAGCGCCTCGACAAGGCGCTGGAGGACGCGCTCGCCGTCATCCCCAACCTGCCGGCGGACGACGTGCCGGTGGGGCGCGACGAGCACGCCAACGTGGTCTATCGCACCTGGGGCACGAAGCCCGGCATCAACGACGCGAAGGAGCATTTCGAGCTGGGCGAGGCGCTGGGCGGCATGGACTTTGAGGCGGCCGCCAAGCTCTCCGGCTCGCGCTTCGTCGTGCTCAAGGGCGAGCTGGCGCGCATGGAGCGGGCGCTCGGCCAGTTCATGCTCGACCTGCACACGACCGAGCACGGCTATACGGAGGTGCAGCCGCCGCTGCTGGTGCGTGATGAGGCCGCCTTCGGCACGGGGCAACTGCCAAAGTTTGCGAGGATCTGTTTCGCAACTCGTCGCGACTCCTCAATGGGCTGAACGAGACACGGCGTGCGATCTATCGCGATGGCTGAAGCCGAAGCGATGCGGGACTAAGTCGATCGAACGATCGGCGTGTTGAAGAAATCGTGCGCAACGTGACGAGGTTGCGGCGCAGGATTTTCACTTGAAGAATTCGACGCGACTTTCGATTGGCCCGAAGATGTGCCGCCGATAACTAAGCGCCTGGCTCATCCCCACCGCCGAGGTGCCGCTGACCAATCTCGTGCGCGAATCCATCCGCGACGAGGACGAACTGCCCATCCGCGTGACCGCGCTCACGCCGTGCTTCCGCTCCGAGGCCGGCGCCGCCGGCAAGGACACCCGCGGCATGCTGCGCCAGCACCAGTTCGACAAGGTCGAGCTGGTCTCGATCGTCACGCCCGAGGCGTCACGCGACGAACACGAACGCATGCTCACCTGCGCCGAGGAGGTGCTCAAGCGCCTCGACCTGCATTACCGCGTGATGACTCTGTCGACCGGCGACATGGGCTTCGGCGCGCAGAAGACATACGACATTGAAGTCTGGCTGCCGGGGCAGGGGACCTATCGCGAGATTTCCTCCTGCTCGCTGTGCGGCGATTTCCAGGCGCGGCGCATGCAGGCGCGCTACCGGCCGAAGGAGGGCAAGGGAACGCGCTTCGTCCACACCCTCAACGGCTCCGGCATCGCCGTCGGCCGCGCCCTGATCGCGGTCATGGAGAATTACCAGAATCCCGACGGCTCGATCACGGTGCCGGACGTGTTGAAGCCCTATATGGGGGGAAAGGAAAAGATCGGGCCGTAGGCAGTCGATCGATTGCCGACTGCCGATTACCTATTGCCCAGGACAACCATGCGCATCCTCATCACCAACGACGACGGCATCCATTCGCCCGGCCTTGCAAGCCTGGAAAGGATCGCGCGCCACTTCACCGACGACATCTGGGTGGTGGCGCCCGAGCTCGACCAGTCGGGGCTCTCCCATTCGCTGTCGATCAGCGACCCGCTGCGCCTGCGCAAGGTCAGCGACAAGCACTATGCCGTGCGCGGCACGCCGAGCGACTGCCTGATCATGGCGGTCCGCCGGCTGCTCGCCGACGGCAAGCCGGACCTGGTGCTCTCCGGCGTCAATTCCGGCGCCAACATGGCCGAGGACGTGACCTATTCCGGCACCGTTGCCGGCGCCATCGAGGGCACGCTGCTCGGCATCAATTCGATCGCCGTCAGCCAGGGCTACACCTACCGCCAGGAAGAGCGCTTCGTGCCGTGGGAGACGGCCGAGACCCACGCGCCGGAGATCATCCGCAAGGTGCTCGCCTTCGGTTTCCCGGAAGGCGTCTTCTACAATCTCAACTTCCCCAATTGCGCCCCCGACGAGGTGGCCGGCATCGCCGTCACCCGCCAGGGCAAGCTGGCCCATTCGCTGCACATCGACGAGCGCCGCGACGGACGCAACCTGCCGTACTACTGGCTGATGTACCGCCGGGCGCCGACCACGGCGGTGCCCGGCACCGACGTCGAGGCGATCGACCGGGGCATGATCTCGATCACGCCGCTGCGCATCGACATGACCGCCGACGACCTGCGCGACCCGCTCAACCAGTACCTGAACGGGACCGGCGGCTCGCTCTGATGACAACGCCGGAGGCCGCGCGCCGCACGCACGTCGCCGAGCTCATCCTGCGTCTGCGCCGGGCCGGCATCACCGACCGGCGCCTGGTCTCGGCCATCGAGGCCAGCCCGCGCGACCTGTTCGTGCCGCCCGAGATGAACGACGACGCCTATGCCGAGCGGGCGTTGCCGATCGACTGCGGCCAGACCATCAGCGCGCCGGTCCTCGTCGGCCAGATGACCGCGGCGCTCGACGTCCGCGAGGGCGACCGGGTGCTCGAGATCGGCACCGGCACCGGCTACCAGACGGCGATCCTGGCGAGGCTGGCCAAGCGCGTCTACACCATCGAGCGCTTCCGCACGCTGCTTGCCGCCGCCGAATCGCGCTTCCGCACGCTCCGCCTCACCAACATCACCACGCTTGCCGGCGACGGCATCAAGGGCTGGCCGGAGCAGGCGCCCTTCGACCGCATCATGGTCACCGCCTCCGACGCGGCGGTGCCCGAGGCACTTCTTCGCCAGGTGCGGCTCGGCGGCGTCCTCATCATGCCGGTGGGGCCGGCCGAGGGCGTGCAGAAGCTGATGCGCTTCGAGCGCCGCGAGGAGGGGGTGAGCGGCGAGGAGCTTGCCGAAGTCCGCTTCGTGCCGCTGATCCCCGGCAAGGCCCAGCGGCTGTAAGCTCTTGGGTTGAGCGCTGCCGCCTCTCTCGATCGCCCCGGGCCCTAGTGGGGGCAGAGAAATTGGCTGCGCCGTCTCGCAACGATTGGTGCTCTACCAGGACCCCTCTCCCTTCCGGCCTAAGCTTCTCTGCGGCTCACGCCGCCTGCGAAGCCAAGGCCGAAAGCCCTCTCCCACAAGGGGAGAGGGAGAGCCGACGCGAGGCGCCAGATTCAAGACGGAAAAGCACAAGCGGGCCGCCTTGTTTAGTCTTTGTCAACGTTACCAGCGTTTACTCGCATCAGTTCCGAGTTCTGTAGTGTGAGTTGAGCAATGCGTAACCGTGACAACGCCTTCCGGTACCGCGTCCTGGGTCGTGCCGCCTTTGTCGTCGCCGCCGCCGGATTGGCCGCTTCCTGCAGCAACGCGACACGCTTCGGAGAGCCCTTCTTCACCGGCTCGACGGAGAACCAGCGCGAGATCATCGGCCAGGCCGATGCGCAGCCGATGCCGGGGATCCCGGCGCCGTCCACCGCCGTCACCCGCTCCGAACTGCCGCCGCCTCCAATCGCCTCCGCGCCGATCTCTCCGGCCAGCTCCTCGGCTGACGCCGTCGCCATGGCCAACGGCAATTACGGCTGGTCCGCCGTCGGCGGCCAGGTGATCACGGTGAGGGCCGGCCAGACGCTGGATTCGCTCGCCGCCCAGTATGGCGTGCCGCAGGAGCAGCTTCTCGCCGCCAACCAGTTCCGCAGTCCCGCCGAAGTCCGCACCGGTCGCATCATCGTCATTCCGCACCGCGTCGCGCTCGCCCCCGATGCCGCCGTCAGGCCGACGCCGGTGAGCTACGCCCCGCCCGCCGCCCATACGCCGGCGCCGGAGACCGGCGCCGCGACCCATACGGTGGTTGCCGGCGACACGCTCTATTCGATCTCGCGCCGCTACGGCACCACGGTGAGCGCGCTCGTCGCCCTCAACGGCCTGCCCTCGGCCGAGGCGATCCACGTCGGCCAGACGCTGAGGATCAATGGCAGCGCCGGCCACGCGACCATCGCCTCCGCGGCCCCAGCCAGGCCGGCGGCCACGCCGACCACCATCCCGGGGGCGCAGCCGACCCGCGTCGCTTCGCTCGATCCCAAGGTCAAAATCCCGGCGCAGCCCGCTGCAGTGGAGCCGCCGATGGCCTCCACCGCCGGCGCCCCAACGGTTCCGTCCGTGCCCACGGTTCCCGTGATCAAGGGCGGCAGCAACGACACCGCCGCCGCCGGCGCGGCCATCGACCAGGCGGCCGATTCCGGCTCCGCCACCGGCACCGAGTTCCGCTGGCCGGTGCGCGGCCGCATCATCGCCGGCTTCGGCACCAAGCCGAACGGCGAGAAGAACGACGGCATCAACCTCGCGGTTCCCGAAGGCACCGCCGTCAAGGCGGCCGAGGCCGGCACCGTGATCTATTCCGGCAACGAGCTGGAAGGCTACGGCAACCTGGTCCTCATCCGTCATGCCGACGGCTGGGTGTCGGCCTACGCCAACAACAAGGACCTGGCCGTGAAGCGCGGCGACAAGGTCTACCGCGGTGAAGTGGTCGCCCATGCCGGCATGACCGGCGCCGTGTCCTCGCCGCAGGTCCACTTCGAGCTGCGCAAGGGCGCCAAGCCGGTGAACCCGCTCGATTACCTCGCCACCTGATCCGTGGCGAAGCTAGCCGATTTGATCACCGTCTGACCTCCAATCGAGACGCTGATCAATCAGGCCTGGCGGGGCGACTCGTCCGCTAGGGCGACCCCAAGTCGCCCCGCCAGATCCTGAATGAACTGCCAGGCGACACGGCCCGACCGGGCACCGCGCGTCGTCGACCACTCCAAAGCCTCCGCCGCCAGCTTGTCCGCGTCGATCGTCAGCCCGTAGTGCGCCACGTAGCCGCTGACCATCGCCAGATATTCGTCCTGGCTGCATCGGTGGAAGCCGAGCCACAGGCCGAAGCGGTCGGACAGCGACACCTTCTCCTCCACCGCCTCGTGCGGGTTGATCGCGGTCGAGCGCTCGTTCTCCATCATGTCGCGCGGCAGCAGATGGCGGCGGTTGGAGGTGGCGTAGAAGACGACATTCGCCGGCCGCCCCTCGATGCCGCCCTCCAGCGCCGCCTTCAGCGACTTGTAGGAGGTGTCGTCGCCGTCGAAGGAGAGATCGTCGCAGAACAGGATGAAGCGGTGCGGCGCCTCGCGCACGAGCGTCATCAGGTCGGGCAGCGTCTCGATGTCCTCGCGGTGGATCTCGATGAGCTTGAGCGGCCGCTCCGGGTCGGCGGCGTTGAGGCCGGCATGGACCGCCTTGACCAGCGAACTCTTGCCCATGCCGCGTGCCCCCCAGAGCAGGGCATTGTTGGCCGGCAGCCCGCGCTGGAAGCGCTCGGTGTTGTCCACCAGGATGTCGCGCAGCCGGTCGATGCCCTTGAGCAGGCCGATCTCCACCCGGTTCACCCGGGTGACCGGTTGCAGGCTGCGGCTTGACGCCGCCCAGACAAAGGCGTCCGCAGCGGCGAAATCGGGCCGCGCCGGGGCAGGCGGCACCGCCCGCTCGATCAGCCGGAGGAGCTGGTCGAGACGGTCGGCGATATCGTTCAGGTCCTTGTTCGACAAGGAGAATCCTCCGGCGGCCGGGGACAGTGGACGGGCGGCAGGGTTAGCATGGCGCCCGCCCGGCCGCCAAGCGGTGCAATTCGGTCGCGGCCGTTCCTATATCGTTTGCAATGGGATGCCACCCCGGTATAGTCCGCGCCGTTTCGGGCCGGTCCGTCAGCCGCCGAAGACAGGAGTTGTGCAATGTCCTTTGTAACCCAGGCCTATGCGGCGACGTCGTCGACGCCGGACGCCGGATTTCTGGGCGGGCCGATCGGAAGTCTGCTGCCGATCGTCCTGATTTTCGTCATCATGTACTTCCTTATTCTGCGTCCGCAGCAGCAGAGGCAGCGCCAGCACCGTGAGATGATCGCCAACGTCCGCCGCGGCGACACCATCGTCACCTCGGGCGGGCTCATCGGCAAGGTCGCCAAGGTGGACGAGGGCGAGATCCAGATCGAGATCGCCGACGACATCAGGGTGCGCATCGCGCGCAGCATGGTTGCCGAGGTTCGCGCCAAGGGCGAGCCGGTGAAGGAAAGCGGCTGAGGCGGCGAATCGACTGATGTGCGTCCGGACCTGATTGCATGCTGCAAATTTCCCGCTGGAAGATTGTCCTGACCTTGCTGGTCGTCCTGGTGGCGATCATCATAGACATTCCCAACATGTTTTCGGCCGCGAGCGTGGCCAAATGGCCGAGCTGGCTGCCGCATCAGCAGGTGGTCCTCGGCCTCGACCTGCAGGGCGGCGCCTATCTGCTCTACGAGGTCGACAAGACCGACTACATGCAGAAGCGCCTGCGCACGCTGGTCGGCGACATCCGCAAGGCGATGCTCGAGGATCCGCGCATCGGCTACACCGGCCTCGGCATCCAGGGCGACGCCGTGCAGTTGCGCATACGCGATCTCAGCCAGATCGACGAGGCGAAGAAGCGTCTCGACGCGCTGCGCAATCCGCTCAACACCAACATCATCGGCGGCGCCACCGTCTACGAGTTCGATCTCTCGGTCGCCGACAACGGCCTGGCCCGCTTCAGCTACGACGACAACGGCCTGGCCCAGCGCGTGCGCGGCATCGTCCAGCAGTCGATCGAGGTGATCAACCGGCGCATCAACCAACTCGGCACCACCGAGCCGTCGATCGCACGCCAGGGCAACGACCGCATCCTGGTCGAGGCGCCGGGCTTGGGCGATCCGGCCCGCCTGAAATCGCTGGTCGGCAAGACCGCCCAGCTCACCTTCCATCTGGTCAAGTCGGCGCTGACCACGGAGCAGGCGGCCTCGCAGCCGGTGCCGCCCGGCTCGCTCGAGTTCCCCTCCGAGGAGGACCCGAACACCGTCTACGTGGTCGAAGACACGGCGCTGATGACCGGCGAGGACCTGGTCGACGCCCAGGCCGGCTTCGACAGCCGCACCAACTTGCCGGTGGTCAATTTCCGCCTGTCGGCCTCGGGCGGGCGCATCTTTGGCGAGGTCACCGCCAAGAACGTCGGGCGGCCGTTCGCCATCGTTCTCGACAACAAGGTGATCTCGGCCCCGGTGATCCAGACCCCGATCCTCGGCGGCTCGGGCCAGATCAGCGGCCATTTCAGCGTGCAGACCGCCAACGACCTGGCCATCCTGCTGCGCGCCGGCTCGCTGCCCGCCAAGCTCAACATCGTCGAGGAGCGCACCGTCGGCCCCGGCCTCGGCGCCGACTCGATCCGCGCCGGCAAGATCGCGGCGGTGATCGGCACGATCTTCGTGGTCCTCTTCATGTTCGCCACCTACGGCTTCTTCGGCCTCATCGCCAACGTCGCGGTGCTGTTCAACGTGGCGATGATCTTCGCGGTGCTGACCCTGCTCGGCGCGACGCTGACGCTGCCCGGCATCGCCGGCATCGTGCTGACCATCGGCATGGCGGTCGACTCCAACGTGCTCATCTACGAGCGCATCCGTGAGGAGTTCCGCAACGGCCGCACCGCCATCGCCTCGATCGACGTCGGTTTCCAGCGCGCCTTGGGCACCATCCTCGACGCCAACATCACCACCATGATCTCGGCCCTGGTGCTCATGCAGCTCGGCACCGGCCCGATCCGCGGCTTCGCCATCACCAACGCCATCGGCATCGTCACCACGGTCTTCACCGCCTTCACCTTCACGCGGATGATCGTCTCGATGTGGGTGGCGTGGCGGCGGCCAAACCGGATCGACCTCTAGGGTCGCGGGGCGGTAAGGAGCCAATCGCATGCGCAAGTTCCGGTTCATCCCCGACAACACCAAGATCGGCTTCATGCGGCTGTGGCGGATCAACTTCCCGGCCACGCTGATCCTGTCGATTCTGTCGCTGACGGCCTTCCTCACCATCGGCCCGAACTACGGCATCGATTTCCGCGGCGGCACGCTGATCGAGATCAAGCCGCTCGGTGTCTACGACCTTGCCAACATCCGCACCAAGGTCGGCTCGCTCGATCTCGGCGACGTGCAGGTCACCGAGGTGAGCGACGTCAGCGCCGTGAAGACGGTGCTGATCAGGGTCGAGCAGCAGAAGGGCGGCGAGGCCGCCCAGCAGGCGGCCGTCACCAAGATGCGCGACGCCTTCGGCGACACGGTGGAGTTCCGGCGCATCGAAAGCGTCGGCCCGAGCGTGTCGAGCGAGCTTGCCTCTGCCGCCACGATTGCCCTCCTGGTCACCATGCTGGCGATCCTCGCCTACATCTGGTTCCGCTTCGAATGGCAGTTCGCCATCGGCGCGATCATCGCGACCAGCCACGATGTGTTCATGACGCTCGGATTCTTTGTCGTGTCGCAGGTGGATTTCAGCCTGTCGAGCGTCGCCGCCATCCTCACCATCGTCGGCTATTCGCTCAACGACACCGTCGTCGTCTACGACCGCATTCGCGAGAACCTGCGCAAATACAAGAAGATGACGATCCCGGAGCTGATCGACCGCTCGATCAACGAGATGCTGGCGCGCACCACGCTCACCTCGATGACGACGTTCCTGGCGCTCCTGGCGCTGTTCATCTTCGGCGGCGAGGTCATCCGCTCGTTCGTTGCCGCCATGCTGTTCGGCGTCGTCGTCGGCACCTATTCGTCGATCTACATCGCCGCGCCGGTGCTGATCTTCTTCAAGCTCAGGCCGGGCGGACCGAGCAAGGAAGAGCCGGAGGGCGGCAAGACCGCCGAGGCGGCCGGGAGCGCCTAGCGCCATGCCCGCGGGCGTCGTCATCCGCGCCGCCCACTATCCCGGTCGCGCTCCGATCGAGAGCTATGGCAATGGCGGCTTCCGCTTTGCCGCCATGTCGCACCGCGGCTCGCTCCTCTGCCTGCCGAGCGGCATCTACGGCTGGCAGGCGCCGCCGCCCGCCGCACTCGACGCCGCGAGCCTGGACCAGGTCTTCGCCGAGGCCGGCGCCATCCAGATCCTGCTCGTCGGTACCGGCGCCGACATCGTGCCGCTGTCCGGCGCGCTCAGGCAGCGCTGCCGCGAGGCCGGCATCGTCACCGAGCCGATGTCGACCGGCGCGGCGGTGCGCACCTACAACGTCCTGCTCGCCGAGGAGCGGGCGGTCGCGGCGGCGCTGATTGCCGTGGACTGAGGCCGGCGCCCGGGCCATATCTGTCGGCCATGGACGTCTACGAGCACTGCGCCCGCACGGTGCGCGAACGCGACCGCGATCGCTACATCGCCGACCTGTTCGCGCCGACGGCCCAGCGCAAGCACCTGTTCGCGCTCCACGCCTTCAGCATCGAGGTGGCGCGCATCCGCGACACGGTGAGCGATCCGACTCTGGGCGAGATCCGGCTGCAATGGTGGCGGGACGCGCTCACCACCGGCGGCGGCGGTCATCCGGTCGCCACCGCGCTGATCGAGACCATCCGCGCCTTCGCCCTGCCGGTCGCCGGTTTCGAGGGCCTGATCGACGCGCGGGTGTTCGACCTCTATGACGACCAGATGCCTTCCCAGAGGGACCTTGAAGGCTATGCCGGGGAGACCACCTCGGCGCTGATCCAGCTTGCCGCGATCGTGCTTGCCGGCGGCCACGACCCGCGCGTCGCCACGGCTGCCGGCCATGCCGGGGTCGCCTATGCCATGACCGGGCTGATGCGCGCGCTCCCCATCCACGCCGCCCGCGGCCAGTGCTACCTGCCGGCCGATATCGCCGCCGCCCACGGCTTCGACCGCAAGGCGCTGGCCAAGGGGCAGGCAACACCGGAACTGCTGTCGATGCTCGCGGACCTCCGCCGGGTTGCGCGCAACCATCTGGCTTTGGCCATGCCCGAGATTGCCAACCTGCCCCAGACGCTGAAACCGGCGTTCCTGCCGGTGGCGCTGGTCGGCCCGCTGCTCGACCGCATGGACAGGCCCGACTACGACCCGTTTTCTGGTCGCGTCGATCTCACGCCGCTGAGACGCCAGTGGATCATCTGGCGCGCCGCGCGCCGCTGGTAGCTACTCGGCCGCGTCTGCGGCGGGGCCGGCGAGCCACCGGTCGATGTCGGCAAGCGCGCGGGCGGCGATCGCCTGGCGCTTGGCCTTGCCATGTTCCGGACCTTTCAGTTTGCGACCCGGCTCCGGCGTCATCTGGATGTCGGGGAACAAGCCGAAATTGACGTTCATCGGCTGGAAGGAGCGCTTGCCGGGCTCGTCGTCGGAAGAGAGATGCCCGCCGGTGATGTGGCCGAGGATGGCGCCGAAGGCAGTGGTCGGCGGTGGCGGCACGATCACCTCGCCGAGCCGTTCGGCGGCAGCCATGCGCCCGGCCAAGAGCCCGATCGCGGCGGATTCGACATAGCCCTCGCATCCGGTGATCTGGCCGGCGAAGCGCAGGCGGGGGGCCGCCTTTAGGCGAAGAATCCCATCCAATACCCTGGGCGAATTGAGAAACGTGTTGCGGTGCAGCCCGCCGAGCCGGGCGAACTGGGCATTGGCGAGGCCGGGGATCATGCGGAAGATGTCGGCCTGGATGGCGTAGCGCAGGCGCGTCTGGAAGCCGACCATGTTGTAGAGGGTGCCAAGCGCATTGTCCTGGCGGAGCTGGACGATGGCATGGGGCTTGACCGTGGGATTGCGCGGATTGGTCAGCCCGACCGGCTTCATCGGCCCGTGGCGCAGCGTTTCGCGGCCGCGCTCGGCCATCACCTCGATCGGCAGGCAGCCGTCGAAATAGGGGACCTTCTCCCAGTCGTGGTGCTTGTGCGGTTCGCCTGTGGTGAGCGCATCGACGAAGGCGTCATATTGGGCCTTGTCCATCGGGCAGTTGATGTAGTCGGCGCCACTGCCGCCGGGGCCAGCCTTGTCGTAGCGCGACTGGAACCAGGCGATGTCCATGTCGATCGAATCGAAGTGAACGATGGGCGCAATGGCATCGAAGAAGGCCAGCGCATCCTCGCCGGTCAGCTCCCGGATCGCCTCGGCGAGCGGGGCGGAGGTGAGCGGGCCGGTGGCGACGATGACGTTGTCCCAATCGGCCGGCGGCAGGCCGGCGACCTCGCCGCGTGAGACGGTCACCAGCGGCTCTGCGCCGAGCGCATGGGTGATGGCTTGGGAGAATCCCTCGCGGTCGACGGCAAGCGCCCCGCCGGCCGGTACCTGATGGGCATCGGCGGTGCGCATGACGAGCGACCCGGCGCGGCGCAGCTCCTCATGCAGCAGGCCGACCGCGTTGTTGCGGGCATCGTCCGAGCGGAAGGAATTGGAGCAGACCAGCTCGGCCAGCCGGTCGGTCTTGTGGGCCTCGGTCAGCCGCTCTGGGCGCATTTCATGGAGGACCACCGGCACGCCGCGGCGGACAAGCTGCCAAGCGGCCTCAGACCCGGCGAGGCCGCCGCCGATGACATGGACGGGTGCGATCATGGGGCGCGACCCTAGTCTGGCGCCCCCACCGGTTCAACGGCACCCGCAAAAATGAAAAACGCCCGCCGGGGAGGAAATCGGCGGGCGTTTCTCTAATGGACCGGTCGCGTGGGAGGACGCCGCACCGGTCCAGTTCGCTTCGGGGGAGGGAGGAGGATCCCCGAAGCGAATGCGAACTACATGACGGCGGCCTTGCGGGCGATCGCCGGGATGTCCGCGGCGGAGATGCCGAGGTCGGCGAGGTCGCGGTTGGAAAGCCGCATCAGCTCGTTGTAGGTCTGGCGGTACTTGCGCCAGGCGCGGTAGGTGGTGACAATCCGGTTGTTCATGGTCTTCGTGCCTCTAGCATTCCAAATCTCGTGTGGACGGCGACACGGAACTCACTGCCGTCCTTCGATGTGGAAGATAGGCGCATAGCTCGGCCATTTGCAGACGCGAAATCGCATACCGGCTTTGCGCTTCATGCAACGCAGCACAATTCTGTCACACATATTGCGATGCAATAAACATGGCCCAAAACCGCAGAATCCCGATAGGTTCAGCCGTGATTCCGGTCCGCCGGGCGGTCAGGATTGCGGCACGAGTGTGACCACCAATGCGGCAGGCGCAGCATCACCTCGTGGTCGAGACGCATGGCAAGGGGCTGACCGAGATCACCGAGCCGGTCGCCCGCTGGCTGGGAGCCCAAGGAATCGGGACCGGCCTGCTCACCCTGTTCTGCCGCCACACCTCGGCTTCCCTGATTGTGCAGGAGAATGCCGATCCTGACGTGCGCACCGACCTGGAAGCCTTCTTCGAGCGGCTGGCGCCGGAAACCGGCGCTTACGTCCACACGCTGGAAGGGCCGGATGACATGCCGGCGCATATCCGTTCGGCGCTGACCCAGACAAGCCTCGCCATTCCCGTCGCCGAGGGGCGCATGGTGCTTGGCACCTGGCAGGGCATCTACCTGTTCGAACACCGTCGGCGGCCGCATCGAAGGGATGTGGTGCTCCACCTGATCGGGGAATAGAGTGCCGCCGTTTTTTGGCGGGAGAGGGGCTCATATGGCGGACATCACCCTTTACGGGCGCAAGACATCGGTCAACGTGCAGAAGGCCGTGTGGGTGCTGGAAGAGCTGCGCGTTCCCTACACGCAGATCGAGGTCGGCCTCAACTTCGGCGGCGTCGATACGCCCGAATACCTGGCGATGAACCCCAACGGCCTGGTGCCGACGCTGAAGGACGGCGAGCTCATCCTGTGGGAGAGCCATGCCATCATCCGCTACCTGTCGGCGACCTACGGCGCCGGCAATCTGTGGCCGGAATCGCCGAAGGCGCGCTCCCCCGCCGACCAGTGGACCGACTGGACGGCGATGCGCTTCCAGCCGGCCTGGGGCGCGGTGTTCACCGCGGTCGCGCGCACCAAGCCGGAGGCCCGCGACAAGAAGGTGATCGCTGCGGCCCTCAAGGGCGTCGAGCCGTGCTTCCGCATCCTCGATGCCCAGCTCCGCAAGACGCCATATCTGGCCGGCGAGCGGCTGACCTATGGCGACGTTGCCGCCGGCGCGCTGCTCTATCGCTGGTACACCATGGACATGGAGCGCCCGCCGCTCGCCAACGTCGATGCCTGGTACGAGCGGCTGACGGCGCGGCCGGCCTACGCCAAGGGCGTCTGCGTCAACTACGACATCCTCAAGAACACGATCGGGTAGGGGCCTCGGCTCCTGCCCCGTTCGTCACCCCGGCACTCACCCGAGGCACGGGTTCATGCCGCAAGGGCCACGTCGATGATGAGGCAGCCACCGTCATTGGTGAGCGCCAGCGTCGCCGATCCCAGCGCCAGCCACGCCGCATCGTCGTCGCCGGTGAAGACGGCGTAGGCGTCGGTCGGGTCCACCGGCGGCTGCGGCAGGGGGTGGGCCGTGATGACCGGGCCGTTGGCCGCGGCGAAGCTGCCGATATTGGCGATGAGCGGGGCGGCCTGCGCCTGGGCCGCGTCGTCCAGGATCCACATGAGGAAGCTCCGGGCGATGTCGCGGGCGAAGGCGTCCTGGGGCCCGTTGACGAAGCTGCGGTCGAGGCAGAGCCGAGCCGAGCGGATGGCGTCGGCGGCATCGACGGTGACGTCGAGCCCGACCAGCGCCCGGAAGGCCTCGCCCGCCGGGCGGAAGCGGTGGCGGATGCCGTCGCCCTCGGAGGCCGGCCCGCCGTCCGGCTCAAGGTGGAACCAGGTGAAGAACTCGGCCCCCGCTTCGGCGGCAAGCCTGCGGGCGGGCTCGGCAAATGGGGCTGACGGTGCGGGCGGCTGGCGATGGAACAGGGAACGGAACGCACTGATCATGTCACCAGTGTAACCCGCCGTGAGGCAGGATGAGGGCGACGCATTGTCCCGTTCCGCCCGCGCCGCGCCCGGGACACGAGCCTCCGTTCTCGCGTGCCAAGGGCACCGAGCTATGAACCTTTCAAAGAACGTTCCCCTCACGACGAGGGGGTGGCGGGCGCCCGGCGATTGCCGTGCGGTTACTCCGCGAAACTTGAGGGCGCTCACCGAGCGCCCGCCGCGGTGATTTTCTGCTCCGTTTCCCGGCGGGCTCTACGCCCAGCATTTGCGCTGGGTTCAAGCCTTTCGGCGGCCGGTCATAGTGCCGACGGTCCCGCCGGGATCGCCCCGGGAACCGGACTTGCGAATCCGGCCCGCGGGGGCACCGCGCCCCGCTCCATCTCAAGACGCCTCCGGAGACGCCCCTCTATTCGAGCGAGGATGGCAACCAATATGGGGGCGGTTCAGAGGAGGGGGATAACTTTCTTTTCGGGGGCGCGGCGAACGCTAATCCAACTCTCCTAGGGCGAGCGTCGGTGCGAAGCGCCGGGTCAGGAGACGTTGCCTCGCGACGATCCGCGCACCCTTACCCTAGGACCTAAGTCCTCCCAATCAAATCGGCGGTCACAAGTGCAATGTGCTCGCGCTGCCGAGATGGGGCGGGCCGCCGGCCTGCGGCGCGCTCAAACGGCGAACATGGAAGGCGAAATGTAGCAGGCGCTGCATCTGATGCGCGGGGATGCAGCGGAATCCTATCGGCTTCGGGCCGCGGATAGCGCTCCAGTGCGATGGCTTTGCTCTTTTTGGCGGGTTAGGAATTTGAGGTGCAACCGCGGAGCGAGTCGCCGTGAAGATCGAAAGCATCTCGATACGCAACTTTAAGGGACTCCAAGCCGTCGAACTGGCTGACCTCAGCCATGGCGTGGTGATCGCCGGCGTGAACGGCACTGGAAAATCCTGTGTTTATGACGCGATTAGGCTTCTGAAGTCTGCCTATGGGGGGTACCAAGCTCCGAACGAATGGCACCAATTCTTCGGTGAATACCAACTCGACCTGAATAGGCCAGATGAGGTGCTGAAGATATTTTTCGATCGTAGCAAGGCAGTCGAGATCGAGGCGAGGTTTCGGCTCGCCCCCGACGAACAACGATACATCTCGGACAACCTAGAAGCTCTGACGCGCGGAGTAATTCTCCGCGAGCATTACGGGGCACGAAACCGTTTGGCTGCTATGGGCGGTGGCTTAGGACAGGGCGAATTCGGCATTCAACTAGATGCTAGAGTTAAATTATTGACTTCCCAAATCCGCGACGCGCTCGCTAGCGATATACATGGCGCCAAGCTATTTATCGGCCCAAACCTCGATATGCAGACGAGTTCCGCGCCCCTTCTTGGGCTTGTCTTTGCAACGTACGCGCCCGACCACATTGGGATAATTGACTACCACGGCGCTAACCGACAATACCAACGTGAGAGGTTCAACAACGTTCGAGTAGATATCGCTGAAGAAGGGGATAGGATGGCTCAAAGCTCACTATATAACCTTCAAAACAAATATTCTAACGTCAAGAGCGAGCTTGCGTCAGCCCTCATCCGCGATCTTATAGCTGAGAAAGCTGGTGAAGATGGGATTGAGACGCCATCTGTCATTGGCACACTACGAGAATTATTCGAACAATTGATACCAGGTAAGCATTTTGATGGACCGAGACCGAGTAAGGGCGGGCAACTGTCCTTCAACGTTAGGCTGGACAACGGAAAAGAACACGACATCGACGATCTGAGTTCTGGTGAAAAGGAGATTGTCTACGGCTATCTGCGGATTCGCAATGTTTTGCCGAAGAATTCGATCATAATGATTGATGAACCAGAACTCCATCTGAATCCAAGATTGATTTCAGGTCTACCGCGATTCTACAAAGAACATTTGGGTAGACAACTGAACAATCAGATTTGGATGGTAACGCACTCAGATGCGTTCTTGCGCGACGCGTTTCGAGACGGTGGTTTTTCTATATTTCATCTTTCCGCGCCCAAGGCGGAAACAGCAGAAAACCAGGCAACGGCAGTTGAAGTCTTCGACGACATCCAGCGGTTAATCGAGTCGCTTGTGGGAGATTTTGCGGCCTTCCTTCCTCAAGGGAAGGTAGTGATCTTTGAAAGCACAGAGAGTGCTTCCTTCGACGCGAAAATGACAGCCGAACTTTTTCCGGAGTTCGCGTCCGCCGTGAATGCGGTCTCCGGTGAAAATAGGAGGAATGTGGAGCAGCTCTATGCAGCGTTGGACCGAGTAGGAGCTAAACTCAAGTGGCCGGTGTCGATTTATGCGGTTACGGACAAAGATGACCTAACCGTCGAAGACAATAGGGGAGATCGCACGGGTAAGCGGCGTGTACTGATTTGGGACGCCTACCACATCGAAAATTATCTGCTGGAGCCAGAGTTCATCAAGAAGGTGATGTCGGACTTCCAGTCGTTTTCAAATATACCGGAGGATGTCGAAGCCGAACTGAGGCGTTGTGCCAGTGAAACGACGACTAACTTGGTCGAGCACGAACTCCGCGTTTCCATCTACGGCCAAATGATCAAGGCAATCAATCTCACCGCGAAGCCGGGCGCTCCTGCAGCTGATGCGATTCGAGATGCGCTCGTTAGGTCGGGCGAGAAGATCGCGCGGATTGTTGACGTCGATTTCTCCGAAGTCGCAGTGAAGAAGATGGAGGCAGATATCGAGCGTCGTCTCAGGAGTGCCCTAGGCACAGGCCGGTGGAAGCGTGACTTCAGGGGGCGAGAGATACTACGCCGCTTCGCGGGAAAGTTTCTGCCTGGGCTACCCTATGAAGCGTTTCGAGATGGGATCGTCGCGAGAATGCGAGATGCCAATTTCCGCCCCTCGGGGATGAAGCAAGTCATAGACGAAATATTGGCCGACTGAATCTGCGAGATGGTAGCTTGGCGCGGGAATAGAAATTGCTCGCAACCCCAGATTCGCCGAGGAGACTACCGCGCGACAAGCGTCCACGGCTGCTGGGTCCCCGCACACGCCCGATAATCAGATGAGGCTCCTCCTCAATCCACCCTTACCCAGCCGCGCGCCATCAGGTGCTCCTGCGGCTTGAAGCGGCGCTTGTAGTCCATCTTGCGCGAGCCCTCGACCCAGTAGCCGAGATAGACGTAGGGCAGGCCCATCTTCCGCGCCCGCTGGATATGATCGAGGATCATGAAGGTGCCGAGGCCCCGGTCGGCATAGTCGGGGTCGAAGAACGAGTAGACCATGGAGAGGCCGTCGGCGAGCACGTCGGTCAAGGCGGTGGCGACCAGCGGACCGTCGCCGCGGCCGGTGATGGCGGTGTCGATCCCGCGGAAGCGGTACTCGATCACCTGGGTGTCGACGTGCGAATCGCCGACCATCATGGCGTAGTCGAGCACCGTCATGTCGGCCATGCCGCCTTCGGCATGGCGGGCATCGAGATAGGCGCGGAAGAGCGAATACTGGTCGGCCGAGGGGCTCGCCGTCGTCTGCGTGCCGACGATGTCGCGGTTCTGCCGGGCGACCCGCCTGAGGTTGCGGCTGGTGGCGAAGGCATCGACCACGACGCGGATGGAGACGCAGGCGCGGCAGCCCTCGCAGGCCGGGCGGTAGGCGATGTTCTGGCTGCGCCGGAAGCCGCCCTGGGTGAGGATGTCGTTGAGCGCGGCGGCGCGCTCGCCGACCAGGTGGGTGAACACCTTGCGCTCGGAACGGCCGGGCAAATAGGGGCACGGCGCCGGGGCGGTCAGGTAGAACTGGGGCGTTTCGGTCGAATGCTGGGTCATGGGTGGCGCGGCGCTAAGGTGTCACCCTACACACCATAATACCAAGGACCGACGATCGAAAAGACGAGCCACATCAGAATGACCAGCGGCAGCCCGCCGAGGAAATAGTCGGAGAAGCGGTAGTGGCCGGGGCCCATGACCAGCATGTTGGTCTGGTAGCCGAAGGGCGAGGCGAAGGCGCAGCTCGCCGCCAGCATCACCGCCACCACGAAAGGCAGCGGCTTGGCGCCGACCCGGGCGGCGATGTCGAGCGCGACCGGCGTGAACAGGACGGCGGTGGCGTTGTTGGAGAGGATGTTGGTGAGCACGCTCACCACCAGGAAGAGCACCGACAGGACGAGCCAGTTCGGCTGGCCGGCGGTGAGCGCCACGGTGCCCTCGGCGATGAGCGTGGCGCCGCCGGTCGCCGACAGCGCCGCCGCGGCCGCCAGCGCCGCGCCGATCATCAGGTAGATGCGCCGGTCGAAGGCGCGCACCGCCTGGCGGATGTTGAGGCAGCCGGCGAGGATCATGGCGAGCGCTGCGGCGAGCGCCCCGATGACGACCGGGCCGATGCCGCTGGCGGCATAGACGACGAGCAGGGCGAAGATGACCAGCGCCCGCCGCGCATAGCGGCGCTGGGGGAGTTCCGCCGCCGACCATTCGAGCAGGATCACGTCGCGGTTGGTCCGCAAGCCCTCGATGGCGTCGCGCGTGCCGCCGACAAGCAGCACGTCGCCGGCCTCCAGGCGGATGTCGGCGAGCTGCATGCGCGGCATGCGGCTGCGCCGCTCGACGCCCAGGACGACGGTGTCGGTGTCGCGGTGGATCGCCGCCTGTTCGATGGTGCGGCCGATGACGCGCGAGCCGGGCGCGACCATGGCTTCGGCCAGCGTCAGGTCCTTGGTCGGGATCGCCGCCGTCCCGCCGTTCTCGGCCGGCGGGCCGCCGACCGCCTGGTCGGAGATGGCGCGGGTCAGCGCCGTGCGGGTGGCGGCGACGACCAGCGTGTCGCCGGGCGTCAGCGTCAACTCCTCGAAGGGCGGCAGGAAGGGGTGCTCGCGCCGCTGGACCAGGCGCACGGTCATGTCCTTGAGCGCCGGGAACATGCCGGCGACCGCCTTGGTGCCGGCCAGCGGGTGGCCGAAGCCGATGTCGATCTGGGCGATGAACTGCTTGCCCGACCCGCCGGTGATCTCAGCGGCCATGCCGGTGCGCGCCTTGAGGATCTTCGGCAGCACGAAGGCGACATAGGCGAAGCCGGCGCACCGCCATGAAGAGCGCCGGAACGGTGAAATCGAAGAAGCCGATCCTGAGGCCGCCGACCTTCTCGGCGACGCCGGCGGCAAGCAGGTTGGTGGAAGTGCCGATCAGCGTCGTCATGCCGCCGAGGAGGGCGGCGAAGGACAGCGGCATCAGCGTCTTGGAGGCGGCCACGCCGCGTGCCGCCGCGATCGCGGTGATGATCGGCAGGAACATCACCACCACCGGGGTGTCGTTGACGATGCTGCTGGCGATCATCGCCGCGATTAGCACCAGGTAGACGGCGCCCATGCCGGTGCGCCCGCCGAGGCGGGCAAGCAGCGCGGTCGGGTGCTCCAGCGCATCGGTGTGGAACAGCCCCTGGCCGACGACCAGCAAGGCGAGCACGGTGATCAGTGCCGGGTTGGCCAGCCCGGCGAGCAGGTCATCGGGGGTGAGCGGGCTCGCCAGCCCCAACAGCGGCGGCACCGCCCAGAACAGCACCAGCCAGCCGACCAGCGCCACCAGCGAAATGACCTCGATCGACCAGCGCTCGAGCGCATAGACGACGATCATCGCCACGATCGCCGCATAGGTCAGCCAGGTGAGCAGTGTGGGTGCCGCCGCCGTCATCTAGCCCGCATCATGCCCGAGCGCGCGCGGCGCTCAAGCTGCCATTTTTGCGTGAAGGGGCGCCTCGGCGCAATTATGTGCTACCGGCCGAGGCGGGCCAGCGGTTCGGCATTGAGGGCCACGACGCCGAGCAGGAGATCGTGGAGAAGCTGGCGGCGCGGCGTGAACAGCCCGACCAGCAGGACGAGCGGCGTGAGGATGCCGCACGAGAACCAGAAGATGAGGGCGTGCATGACGGCGAGCATCGGAAACATGCGCTGGCCGTTCCAGGTGCGCAGCGTCACGCCGATGATGCGCATGCCGGGCGTCGCCGAGGCGTAGCCGCCGAGCGTGAAGGCGCAATAGCCGAGCGCCACGATGGCGAACAGCGCCGGGAACAGCAGCCAGGCGATGCCGAGCGTGATGAGCCCGAGGACGAGGATCATCAGGCCCGCCGGGACCATCAGGAGGACGATGAGGACGGCATCGATGACGAAGGCGACGATGCGTTTCGACAGGATGCCGTCGAACAGTTCCGGCTGCGTCCTGGGGTCGTAGACGAAGCGGCTGCTATCGCGCGCGTATCCGGTGTCGCTCATCGAAGGGTCCATAGCCGGAGTCGGTTTGGCGCCTGAGTATAGCGAATTCGGCGCCAATGTCGCGGCGGCATGGTGGTGCCAACGGTCTTCCAGGGATGACACCAAGTTACCTCCCTCTCAAGCGGGGAGGCAGGGACGGGTAACGCAGAGCGGGCAGGAACGATCTTGCAGGCAGCTACGCCGTATCCAGGCGCTCTACGCCGAAGCCGCGCGCCGTGAGCGCCGCGATGATCTCGGCGGCATGGTCGGGGCCGTGGGTCTCCATGGTGACGTCGACGCCGGCGCCCTTGGGCGGCACGCTGAGCATGGTCCGGCGATGGGAAACCTCCAGGATGTTGCCGCCGGCAGCGCCGATGGTGCGGGCGATCTCGGCGAGCACGCCGGGGCGGTCGCGGATGATGATGCGCACGGCGACCACCTGCTGCTCGCGGGCAAGCTCGCGCACCATGATCGAGGCGGCGAGCCGCGGGTCGATGTTGCCGCCGGCGAGGATCAGGCCGACACGGCGGCCGCGGAAGCGCTCCGGGTCGGAGAGCACGGCGGCAAGGCCGGCAGCGCCGGCGCCCTCGGCCATGGTCTTCTGCAGCATCAGATAGGCGGCGACCGCCCGCTCGATGACCGCCTCGGCGGCGAGCACCACGTCATCCACATGGCGGCGGACGGCTTCCAGCGTCAGCTTGCCGACATTCTTGACGGCGATGCCCTCGGCCAGGGTCTCGCCGCCGATCTTCGGCGCCTCGCCGCGGAGCGCCGCCCACATGGACGGATAGAGCTCGGTCTCCACCCCGATGACTTGCGTTGCCGGCCGGAGCGCCTTGACCGCGATGGCGATGCCGGCGATCAGGCCGCCACCGCCGACCGGCACGATGACGCAATCGAGATCCGGCTGGTCCTCGATGATCTCCAGGCCGATGGTGCCCTGGCCGGCGATGACATGGCTGTCGTCGTAGGGGTGGACCAGCACCGCGCCGGTGCGCCCGACGATCTCCTCGACGATCGTCTGGCAATCGGCCAGCGTGTCGCCGTCGAGCACCACCTCGGCGCCGAAGGAGCGCGTCGCGGCGATCTTCACGAAGGGGGTGGGCGCCGGCATGACGATGGTGGCGTGCAGCCCCAGGCGGCGGGCGTGCCAGGCGACGGCCTGGGCGTGATTGCCGGCCGACATGGCGATGACGCCGTGGGCGCGCTCTTGCGGGCTGAGCGACAGCAGCTTGATCAGCGCGCCGCGCTCCTTGAACGAGGCGGTCGCCTGCAGGTTCTCGTATTTGACCCAGATGTCGGCGCCGGTGAGCTGGGACAGGCGCGGCGCGGGCAGGAAGGGCGTGCGCATGACCACGCCGGCGATCTGGCCGGCGGCAGCGCGGATATCGGCGAGGGTGGGGAGGGTGTTGGACATGGGCGATGCTTGTAGCGCCGATGGAGCGGCAGCGAAATCCGGGGAGGGGTGTCCCCCGCTACAGGTCTTCCAGCTTCGTCCCGCGGCCGGCACGCAAGTTCCTCCGCGCATTCTCGATTCGGCGAAGAAAACGAGGGTCGTTTTCGAGATGATCGTCCTTGATCTCGGACATCAGCTCCTGCTTCGGACGCTCATCGCAATCGTCTTTGGCCATAGCCAGGCTTCTGATCCCCTGCAATCCGCGTCGCTCCTTGCGGGCTACGAACGCCTCAGCTTCTCCGCCACGAAGGGGGCGAAATAGGTGAGGATGCCGTCGGCGCCGGCGCGCTTGAAGGCGATCAGCAATTCCATCATGGCCCGGTCGCCGTCGATCCAGCCATTGGCGGCGGCGGCGCGGATCATCGAATACTCGCCCGACACCTGGTAGACGAAGGTCGGCATGCCGAAGGTCTCCTTCATGCGGAAGAGCACGTCGAGATAGGGCATGCCGGGCTTGACCATCAGCATGTCGGCGCCCTCGGCAATGTCGGTTTCCGCCTCGCGCATGGCGTCGTCGCTGTTCTCCGGGGCGACGTAGTAGGTCAGCTTGTTGCCCTTCTTCAGCGTCTGGCTGGTGCCGATCGCCTCGCGATAGGGCCCGTAGAAGGCGGAGGCAAATTTCGCCGTGTAGGACATGATGGCGATGTCGGAATGGCCGGCGGCATCGAGCGCCTCGCGGATGGCGCCGATGCGCCCGTCCATCATGTCGGAGGGCGCGATCACGTCGGCGCCGGCTTCCGCCTGGAGCACGGCCGCGCGGGCGATCTGCGCCACGCTTTCGTCGTTGACGATGATGCCGTCGCGCAGGATGCCGTCGTGGCCGTGATCGGTGAACGGATCGAGCGCGGCGTCGGTGATGACGCCGATCTCGGGCGCAGCCGCCTTGATGGCCCGCGTCGCACGGCACATCAGGTTGTCCGGGTTGAGGATCTCCGAGCCGGTCTGGTCGCGCAGCGCCAGGTCGACATAGGGAAAGATGGCGATCGCCGGGATGCCGAGGCGGGCGCCGCGCTCCGCCTCGCGCGCGGCAAGGTCGACGGAAAGGCGCTCGATGCCGGGCATGGCCTCTATCGGCTCGCGGCGGTTCGCCCCGTCGATCACGAAGATCGGCCAGATGAGGTCGTCCACGGTCAGCGTGGTCTCGCGCACCAGGCGGCGCGACCAGTCGGCGCGGCGGTTGCGACGGAGCCGGCGCCGGCCGGTGATTCGATCGACATCGGGGAGGACGGGCTTGAGGGGCGCGGTCATCGGTGGTCCTGGGGCGGTGTTCATGGAAGGCGGAACGGCAGGGTTCGCGCGGGGCAGACCATATCACCTTTTGCGAGGCGGCCAGCCGATTGCCGCTGGCAAGGCCGACGGTGAAGATGTAAGGGGCTGGCCGGGGCAGATCAAACCAAGAGGCCATCCAGACCCATGCAGATGGCAAATGACGATCCCTCGGCGAAGCCGGAGGTCGAACGCGATCGGCTCGAGTTGGCGTTCGATATCTTCCTCATCGCCCTCTCGGTCCTGATGCTGCTGCTCGGCCTGCGCGAATGGGCGGTCATCCTCGGCGTGCTCCCCGGCGCAACCGGCTCGTTCGAGGCCATGAGCGAGGCGTGGAAGGTCGCCACCATGTACCTGTCGGTGATCGACCTGGTGGCGGCGGTTGGCCTGTGGATGCGGGTCGCCTGGGGCAAGGTCGTCTGGCTCTTGGCGGCGCTCTCCGGCATCGCCCTGCACACGGTCTTCATCCCCACCTACGGCAGCGACCTGCCCATCGTCCTCCTTCACGTCCTGACCATCGCGGCCTTCGTCGTTTTGACCTTTTTCGCCCGCCGAAGCTGACAGAAGGCCGCAATTCCGCCAAATTGGAGCGATCGCGGTAAGCCAGTATTAAGGCTGGTGCTTAAGCCGATTTTTAGCTGCATTGCGTATGGTTGCTTTCACCAGAGCAGGAAAATACCTGCCGAACAGAGAGGCGATCATGGCTATTGCAAAAAGGGCAGTGGAGGTTGTTGCGCAGCCCCCGCGGGGGGCTGAGCTGAAGCCCCTCTATCTGGAAGCACTGACGCTGGTCGAGCGCCTGCATCGGCGCCTGCTCGACGTCATCAAGGACGAATTCGACCGCGCCGGCCGTTCGGACGTGAACAGCGTGCAGGCGCTGCTCCTCTCCAACATCGGCGATTCGGAGCTGACCGCCGGCGAGCTCAGGACGCGCGGCTATTATCTCGGCTCGAACGTGTCCTACAACCTGAAGAAGCTGGTCGAGATGGGCTACATCCATCACCAGCGCTCGCGCATGGACCGCCGGTCGGTGCGCGTCAGCCTGACCGAGAAGGGCCAACAGGTCGCCGACATCGTCAACGGCCTCTATGAGCGCCACATCCGCTCGATCGACCAGGTCGGCGGCATCGGCGCCGACGATTTCCACACCCTCAACCGCTCCCTGCAGCGGCTCGAGCGCTTCTGGACCGACCAGATCCTCTACCGGCTGTAGAGCCTTCCTCCCAAGCGATATGGCCAGCGCAACGGCCCGGCTCTGCCGGGCCGTTTCGATTCCGTTTGGGCCACCCACTGGACTGGCGCCGCGAAAGCGCCACATAACATCCTCTATAAACACACACTGGCGGCGTCCCGGTTGCGGTTCACAACTGCGCGAACCGGCACGGAGGTTGCTACGGCAGCAATTGTCACGTGTGGATGAGCATGTTACGCCGGAGGCAAAGGGCGAAAGTGTCGAAGATTCAATGGACTTGCAGGAGGACCGCAAGCTGATGGCCGGTTACTGCGCCACGAACATCCGTACCGGCATCTTTGCCGCCGCCATGCTGGCGGCGGGGCTGATCGCATTGCCGGCATTTGCCCAGGATCCGATCGGCGAGGTGTTGCAGCAGAGCGGCGGCTCGGAGTGGTCGGACGGCTTCGACACCGCCTCGGTGAGTGCGGCCGATGTGCGCACCTCCATACCCACCATGTCGCCGCAGATCATCGGCGCCTTGCAGGCGGCCATCGCCGAATATTCCGGCATCGTTTCCCGCGGCGGCTGGCCGACGGTGCCCTCCGACAAGTCGCTGAGGATCGGCACGAGCGCTCCGGCGGTGGCGGTGTTGCGCCAGCGCCTGGCCATTGCCGGCGACCTGCCGAGCGCGGCCGCCAACGATTCGACCGCCTTCGATTCCTACGTCGATGCGGCGGTCAGGCGCTTCCAGGCGCGCCACGGCATCCAGCCCGACGGCGTGGTCGGCGATTCGACCTTCGCCGCGCTCAACATCCCGGCGCAGGTGCGCCTGCAACAGCTTGCCACCAACCTGACCCGCCTCAAGGTGCTGACCGCCAAGCCGTTGCCGCCGCGCTTCGTCATGGTCAACATCCCGGCGGCTTCGGTCGAGGTGGTCGAAAACGGCGTCGTCGTGCAGCGCCATACCGCCGTCGTCGGCAAGGTCACGCGGCCGTCGCCGATCGTCAATTCCAAGATCACCGAGATCAATTTCCATCCCTACTGGACGGTGCCGGCGTCGATCATCAAGAAGGACCTGATCCCGCTGATGCAGAAGGACCCGACCTATCTGGCGACGTGGAAGATCCGGGTCTACGACCCCAAGGGCAACGAAATCTCGCCCGACCAGATCGACTGGCAGACCGACCAGGCGACCAAGGGCTACATGTTCCGCCAGGATCCGGGCGACGAGAACTCGCTGGGCATCGTCAAGATCAATTTCCCCAGCCCCGACGGCGTCTACATGCACGACACGCCGCACAAGGGCCTGTTCAACGACGACTACCGCTTCGATTCGTCCGGCTGCGTGCGCATCCAGAACATCCGCGAGCTGATCGGCTGGATCCTCAAGGATACGCCTGGCCAGACCACGGACGTGGTGGATTCCGAGCTGCGCGACCCGGTGCGGCTGGATGTCAGGGTGACTGATCCGGTGCCGCTCCACTGGACCTACATCACCGCCTGGTCGACCACCGACGGCATCGTCAATTTCCGCGATGACATCTACAATCTGGACGGCCTCGACCAGTTGACCGCCGAGGGCGCCGCGGCGCCCGACGCCACGGCCACGCCGGACAACACGGCCGCGGCGGCGCCCCTGCTGGTCCCGGCCGCCATCCCGACGACCCAGTAGGCCCCCCGCATTCAGGGTCCGGCCGGGCGCTTCAATGGCGCCCGGCGCCCAACTGTGATAGAGCCCCGCTTCGGGTTCCGTGCCTGCTTCCGCGGGCCGGTCAGCCGTCTTTGTCCCTGCCGACAGGAATGAACGCGACCATGTCCGTGACAGCCGCCCTCGACGCCAACACCGCGCCCGGATTCTTCACCGCGCCCCTGGCGGAATCCGATCCGGAGATCGCCGATGCCATCGCCAAGGAGCTCGGTCGCCAGCAGCACGAGATCGAGCTGATCGCGTCGGAGAACATCGTCTCCAAGGCGGTGCTCGAGGCGCAGGGCTCGGTGATGACCAACAAGTATGCGGAAGGCTATCCGGGCAAGCGCTATTACGGCGGCTGCCAGTTCGTCGATATTGCCGAGACGCTGGCGATCGAGCGCGCCAAGAAGCTGTTCGGTGCCGCCTTCGCCAATGTCCAGCCGAACTCCGGCAGCCAGATGAACCAGGCGGTGTTCCTGGCGCTGCTCGAGCCCGGCGACACCTTCATGGGGCTCGACCTCGCCGCCGGCGGCCACCTGACCCACGGCTCGCCGGTCAACATGTCGGGCAAGTGGTTCAAGGTCGCGCCCTACAACGTGCGCCGCGACGACCAGCTTCTCGACTATGACGAGATCGAGCGCATCGCCAACGAGGCGAAGCCCAAGCTGATCCTCGCCGGTGGCACCGCCTATTCGCGCTACTGGGATTTCAAGCGCTTCCGCGAGATCGCCAATTCGGTCGGCGCCTATCTGATGGTCGACATGGCCCATTTCGCCGGGCTGGTGGCGGGCGGCGTCCATCCTTCGCCGATCCCCCACGCCCACGTCACCACCACCACCACCCACAAGTCGCTCAGGGGGCCGCGCGGCGGCCTCATCCTCGCCAATGACGAGGCGATCGCCAAGAAGCTCAATTCGGCCGTGTTCCCGGGCTTGCAGGGCGGGCCGCTGATGCACGTCATCGCCGCCAAGGCGGTGGCGCTCGGCGAGGCGCTCAGGCCGGAGTTCAAGGTCTACGCCAGGAACATCGTCGACAACGCCCGCGCGCTCGCCGAGACGCTGAAGAGCGCCGGCTTCGAGATCGTCTCGGGCGGCACCGACAACCACCTGATGCTGGTCGACCTGAGGCCGAAGAGCCTCAAGGGCAGCGTCTCGGAGAGGGCGCTCGGCCGCGCCGGGCTCACCTGCAACAAGAACGGCATCCCCTACGATCCCGAGAAGCCGTTCGTCACCTCGGGCATCCGGCTGGGCACGCCGGCCTCGACCACGCGCGGCTTCGGCGTTGCCGAGTTCCAGGAGGTCGGCAAGCTCATCGCCGAGGTGCTGGGCGCGGTGGCGCAGAGCGAGGACGGCTCGGCGCCGCTGGTCGAGGCCGCGGTCAAGCAGAAGGTGAGGGCACTCGCCGACCGCTTCCCGATCTACCAATAGGGGCCTGAAGGCGGACGCGGGGCGATGCGCTGTCCTTATTGCGGCAATCCCGACACCCAGGTGAAGGACTCGCGGCCGTCGGAAGACAACACCGCGATCCGCCGCCGGCGCGTCTGTCCGGATTGCGGCGGACGTTTCACCACCTTCGAGCGGGTGCAGTTGCGCGAGCTGACCGTGGTCAAGCGCAACGGCCGCCGCGTCCCCTTCGATCGCGACAAGCTGATGCGCTCGGTGCAGGTGGCGCTGCGCAAGCGCACCGTCGATCCCGAGCGCGTCGAGCGCATGGTCAACGGCATCGTCCGCCAGCTCGAATCGAGCGGCGAGAACGACGTGCCATCGGAGGCGATCGGGCAGTTGGCCATGGAGGGCCTGCGCAATCTCGACGAGGTCGCCTATGTGCGCTTTGCTTCGGTCTACAAGAATTTCCGCGATGCCGAAGATTTCCGGGGCGCCCTCGGCGAGCTCTCCGGCGATCCGCCGCCGGTGGTGAAGAAGTAGCGCCATGCCCAGCCCGACGCACCGCACCACGCATCGACCCGGAATTCGACCGGCGCATGATGGCCGCAGCCCTCCGCCTCGGCCGCCGCAATCTCGGCCAGACCCATCCCAACCCGGCGGTCGGCTGCCTGATCGTCAGGACCGACGGCGATACGCCCGTGGTCGTCGGCCGCGGCTGGACGGCGGTCGGCGGGCGGCCCCATGCCGAGAAGGAGGCGCTCAAGGAGGCCGGGGCGCTGGCCGAAGGCGCCACGGCCTATGTCACGCTCGAGCCCTGCGCCCACAAGGGCCGGGTGAAGCCGTGCAGCGAGGCGCTGGTCGCCGCCAAGGTGGCGCGCGTCGTCTCGGCCATGGTCGATCCTGACCCGCGCACGCAAGGCCAGGGCCATGCCGTGCTCGAAGCGGCCGGCATCGCGGTCACCACCGGCGTGCTCGCGGAGCAAGCGGCGCGCGCCCATTCCGGCCACATCCAGAGGATCACCAAGGGGCGGCCGCACGTCACCTTGAAGCTCGCCGTCTCCGCCGACGGCATGATCGGCACGCGCGGCGGCGGCCGCATGATCGTCACCGGGGAGCAGGCATTTGCCGCCGTGCAGGCCATGCGCACCGGCTTCGACCTGGTGATGGTCGGCATGGGCACGGTGCTGGTCGACAATCCGCGGCTGACGGTGCGCTTGCCCGGTCTGGCCGGGCGCAGCCCGACGCGCGTCATCCTCGATGGCTCGGCCCGGCTGTCGCTGGAATCGAACCTCGTGCAGAGCGTGCGCGAGGTTCCCCTGATCGATATCGTCGGGCCGCAGGCTCCGGAAAACCGCAAGGCGGAGCTGGAAGCGGCCGGCGTCAAGATCATCCAGGTCGATGCGGCCTCCGGCGGCATCGACCTCCGCAAGGCGCTCGAGGCGCTGGCCAAGGAAGGCTTCGCGCGCGTCTATGCCGAAGGTGGGGCGGAAGTCGCCGCCTCGCTGCTTGCCGGCGACCTCATCGACGAGGTGGTCATCTTCCGCGCGCCCGTCGTGGTCGGACCCAACGGCGTGCGCGCGCTTGCCGGCACGGCGCTGTCGGCGCTCGAACGCAGTCCGCGCTACCGGTTGATGGAGACGGGCGCCGTCGGCGGGGACACCATGCGGCGTTATGTGAGGACATGAGCATCATGTTTACCGGAATTGTCACCGACGTCGGCCGCGTCACGCGCGTCGATGAGCGCAACGACGTGCGCCGTCTGGCGATCGCCAGCCACTATCAGGCGGAGAGCATCGACGTCGGCGCCTCGATCGCCTGCAACGGCATCTGCCTGACGGTGGTGACGCCGGCGGTGGCCGCGGACGGCGGCTCTGTCTTCGAGGTCGAGGCGGCGCCGGAGACGCTACGCATCACCACGGCGCAGGACTGGGCGGTGGGCAGCGGCATCAACCTGGAACGCTCGCTCAGGCTCGGCGACGAACTTGGCGGCCACCTGGTCTCGGGCCACGTCGACGGGCTCGCCACCATCGTCTCGCGCGAGGACTTCAGCGAGACCACCAAGTTCGTCTTCGAGGCGCCGCACGATCTCGCCCGCTTCATCGCGTACAAGGGGTCGGTCGCGCTCGACGGGGTATCGCTGACGGTGAACGGCGTCGACGGCGACCTTTTCGACTGCCTGCTCATTCCGCACACGCTGAAGGTGACCACCTGGGGCGCGCGCAAGGCCGGCGACAAGATCAACCTCGAGGTCGACACCATCGCCCGCTACGTGGCGCGCATGGCGGAGGCTGGGTAGGGACCGCGGGTCCTCACGTTCGTTCCCGGCGAAGGGCGAGCGAAGCCAGGTGCGGCCAAGTGCCGGAGCGGCACAATCTCAGCCTGGCATGCCCGCTCGGGGGCGGGCATGAATCGGATGCGCGGCGCCGTCGTTGCGAGGTACGCACATGGCCATTCCGCGACGATTCCGCTGGACAAGCCCGGCTCGCACGCTATTGCTCACCGCCAATTCCCGCCACCGCAGTCCGAGAGCCTCTGTGCCGCATCTTTTGATCATCGAAGCGCGTTTCTACGACGACATCGCCGACGAGTTGCTGCGCGGTGCCGTCGGTGCCCTGGAGCGGGCTGGCGCCACCTATGAGCGCGTGTCGGTGCCCGGGGCGCTGGAGATCCCGGCGGCGATCGCGATGGCGCTGGAGGCGGTCGAGGAGGGCACTGTCGAATACGACGGCTATGTCGCGCTCGGCTGCGTCATCCGCGGCGAGACCCACCATTTCGACATCGTCGCCAACAAGTCCGCCCGCGGCCTCATGGATCTTGCGATGGAGGAGGCGATCGCCGTCGGCAACGGCATCCTCACCGTCGAGAACGACGAGCAGGCCTGGGCGCGGGCCCGCGTCGACGGCGGCAGCAACAAGGGCGGTGCGGCGGCCGAGGCGGCGCTGCGCATGATCGCGCTGCGCGCGCGCTTCGGGCTCTAGATGGCTTCACCCAATCCTGCCGAACGCAGCGCACGGCCCGCCAACCAGCGCGGCGCGGCGCGACTTGCCGCCGTGCAGGCGCTCTACCAGATGGACCTCTCCGGCGCGACGCTGCCCGAGGTGATCGCCGAGTTCGAGACCTACCGGCTCGGCAAGGAGGTCGACGGCGACCAGTACCGCGATGCCGACGCCGCCTTCTTCCGCGACATCGTCGCCGGCGTCGTGCGCGACCAGAAGCGGCTCGACCCGGCGATCGACCACACGCTCGCCAAGGGCTGGCCGCTCACCCGCATCGACACGACGCTGCGCGCCATCCTGCGCGCCGGCGCCTTCGAGCTGGCCGACCGCGCGGACGTGCCCTCGCGCGTGGTGATCAGCGAATATGTCGATGTCGCCAAGGCCTTCTTCGACGACGACGCGCCGGGCGTGGTCAACGCCGTGCTCGATGCGCTCGCCCACGAATTGCGGGCGGGCGAATTCGCCAAGCCCTGAGGATCGACGGTGGTCAAGCGGAATCGAGCGCCCGGGCGAGTTCGAGCTGATCGAACGCTATTTCAGGCCGCTCGCCGGCGATCCCGGCGCCCTGGCGCTGACCGACGATGCGGCCGTCTATCGCCAGCGGCCGGGCGAAGACCTGGTGGTGACCACCGACATGATCGCGGCGGACGTTCACTTCTTCGCCGACGATGCACCGGCGTCGGTGGCCAGGAAGGCGCTCCGCGTCAACCTCTCCGACCTTGCCGCCAAGGGCGCCACGCCCTTCGGCTACCTGCTGTCGCTGGCCTTGCCGGCGGACTGGACGGAAGACTGGCTCGCCGGCTTCGCCCGCGGCCTCAAGGCCGACCAGGAACGCTACGGCATCACGCTTATCGGCGGCGACACCATCCGCGCCGCAGGCGGCCTCACCATCTCGGTGACCGCGCTCGGCCGCATTCCCAAGGGGCGCATGGTGACCCGCGGCGGCGCCCGGCCGGGGGATGCGGTCTACGTCTCCGGCACCATCGGCGATGCGGCGCTGGGCCTTGCCGTCAGGCTGGGGCGGATCGCGGTCGGCGAGGGCAGGGGAGCCAAACACCTCATCGACCGCTACCTGCACCCGGAGCCACGCATGGCGCTGGCGCCGATCCTGCGCCGTTTCGCCTCGAGCGCCATGGACGTCTCCGACGGCCTCGTCGGCGACCTCGGCCACATCTGCGATGTCTCCGGCGTCGGTGCCGAGATCGAGGCGGCCCTGGTGCCGCTGTCGCCGCCGGCACGGCGGCTGGCGATGGGCGACCCGGGACTGATGCGGACCATCGTCACCGGCGGCGACGACTACGAGATCCTGGCGACCGTCAGCCCATCGGCGGCGCCGCGCTTTGCCGCTGCCGCCCGGGAGGCGGGCGTTCCGGTCGCCCGCATCGGCCGCATCGTGGTGGGCAAGGGGCCGCCGAGCGTGCTCGACGCTGGCGGCCGGCCGATCCGCCTCGACGGCGCCGGCCACACCCACTTTTAGCGTGATTTGAATATCCCGGCCGGCTATGTCAGCCGCCATCGCCATCGTCGGTTGTGGCTACAACCAGGACTTCTGGGGGCGCTGATTCTCCTCGGCCTCGGCTGGAACTTCAGCTTCATCGGCTCGACCGCCATGCTGACCGAGACCTACCGGCCGGAAGAGAAGAACACGGTCCAGGGCCTGAACGATTTCCTGGTCTTCGGCTCGGTGGCGGCGGCCTCGCTATCGTCCGCCACGCTCTACGCCACGATGGGCTGGGAACGGCTGAATCTCGCCGCTTTTCCGGTCATCGCGGTCTGCGTCGCGGCCCTCGCCGTGGCCTTCGTCCTGCGCTGGCGCCGGCACCATTGACGCTTGCGGCTGCTCCCCTGCGCGGGGCGGGAACGGCTTTGATCCACCTCCTTGACGCCCGTTGCCTGACGGGCCATACCCACGCCCGGTTCCACGCCGCCGGGGGGGCGGTTTCGTTCGGCCAATTTGCGTCATTCTGGCTGAGCGCGAGCGGTTTTTGGGCGCTCGTCGGCTCCAGCTGACGGAGGGATAAACCCGTGATTTACCTGATCATTCTGTGTGGGTTGATCGCCATCGCATATAGCGTGTGGTCGGCCCGCGAGGTACTGGCTGCCGATGCCGGTTCGACTCGCATGCAAGAGATATCGGCCGCCGTGCAGGAAGGCGCCACCGCCTATCTCCGCCGGCAGTACACCACCATCGCCGCGGTCGGCATCGTGGTGTTCATCATCATCACCTGGTTCCTGTCGATCACCGTCGGCATCGGCTTCCTGATCGGCGCCATCCTCTCCGGTTCGGCCGGCTTCTTCGGCATGATGATCTCGGTCAGGGCCAATGCGCGCACCGCCCAGGCCTCGACCAAAAGCCTGGCGGCGGGCCTCGCGATCGCCTTCCGCTCGGGCTCGATCACCGGCATGCTGGTGGCCGGCCTGGCGCTGCTCGGCGTCAGCGTCTATTTCCTGATCCTCACCCAGTTCCTCGGCCACGCCCCGACCGACCGCGTCGTCATCGACGCCCTGGTGGCGCTCGGCTTCGGCGCTTCGCTGATCTCGATCTTCGCCCGTCTCGGCGGCGGCATCTTCACCAAGGGTGCTGACGTCGGCGGCGATCTCGTCGGCAAGGTCGAGGCCGGCATTCCGGAGGACGACCCCCGCAACCCGGCCACCATCGCCGACAACGTCGGCGACAACGTCGGCGACTGCGCCGGCATGGCCGCCGACCTGTTCGAGACCTACGCGGTCACCGTGGTCGCCACCATGGTGCTGGGCTCGATCCTGCTCACCGGCGACATGGCGACGACCGGCATGATGTACCCGCTGGCGATCGCCGGCATCTGCATCCTGACCTCGATCGGCGGCATGTTCTTCGTCAAGCTCGGCCCCAACAACTGGATCATGGGCGCCCTCTACAAGGGCCTCATCGCCTCGGCGCTGCTCTCCATCGTCGGCCTGGCGCTGGTTACCTGGCTGGTCTTCGGTTTCGGCACCTCGGTCACCGTCGGCGCCAAGACCTTCACCGGCCTCAGCCTGTTCATCAGCGGCATCGCCGGCCTGCTCGTCACCGGCCTGATCGTGTGGATCACCGAGTACTACACCGGCACCGATCACCGTCCGGTGCAGTCGATCGCCAAGGCCTCGATCACCGGCCACGGCACCAACGTCATCCAGGGCCTCGCCGTCTCGCTCGAGTCGACCGCGCTTCCCGCGATCGTCATCATCGCCGGCATCCTGACCACCTATAACCTCGCCGGCCTCTACGGCATCGCCATCGCGGTGACCACCATGCTGGCGCTGGCGGGTGTGGTCGTGGCGCTGGACGCCTTCGGCCCGGTCACCGACAATGCCGGCGGCATTGCCGAGATGGCCGATCTGCCGGCCGAGGTGCGCAAGACCACCGACGCCCTCGACGCGGTCGGCAACACCACCAAGGCGGTGACCAAGGGCTATGCCATCGGTTCGGCCGGCCTCGGTGCCCTGGTGCTGTTCGCGGCCTACACCTCGGACCTGACGCACTTCGCACAGAACCCGACGGACTTCCCGTTCTTCGCCGGCGTCGAGGTGAACTTCTCGCTGGCCAACCCCTACGTCGTCGCCGGCCTGCTCTTCGGCGGCCTGCTGCCCTACCTGTTCGGCGGCATCACCATGACGGCCGTCGGCCGCGCCGCCAGCGCGATCGTCGAGGAGGTGCGCCGGCAGTTCAAGGAGAAGCCCGGCATCATGCAGGGCACCGACAAGCCCGACTATGGCAAGGCGGTCGACCTGCTCACCCGTGCGGCCATTCGCGAGATGGTCGTGCCCTCGCTGCTGCCGGTGCTTTCGCCGATCGTCGCCTTCTTCCTGGTCCTGTGGATCGGCGGCAAGAGCGAGGCCTTCTCGGCGCTCGGTGCCATGCTCCTCGGCGTGATCGTCAACGGCCTGTTCGTCGCCGTCTCGATGACGGCGGGCGGCGGCGCCTGGGACAACGCCAAGAAGTACATCGAGGATGGCCACTACGGCGGCAAGGGCTCGGACGCGCACAAGGCGGCCGTGACCGGCGACACCGTCGGCGACCCCTACAAGGACACGGCCGGCCCGGCTGTGAACCCGATGATCAAGATCACCAACATCGTCGCTCTGCTTCTCTTGGCGGTGTTGTCGCACTAAGACCCGTCGGGTCCTGAACAGGGGCGATCGCGCTCAAAGGCGCGGTCGCCCCTTTTCATTTCGTCTCTTGCAACGGAGCTGTCCGCCACGGACGCGGTGGAGGTCATCGCCCAATCCGGACGCGCCGGACGGCGTCGCGGCGGTCGCCAATCTCGTTCTGTCGCAGGTGCCGGTGAAAGCCGCCGACGACTTCGCCCACACCCGCGCGGAGGGTGGTGGCCAACTTCAAGTATCTGAAGCCGTAGGAGCCCTTGCGGCCGGGCCGGGCCGCCTTACAGGCCCGGCTTGCCGAAACCGACGACGCCCGACAGCACCTGCTGCAGGAAGCTCTGGTCGGAACCACCGGTCGGCGTCGTGCGCGAGATGAAATCGAACACCTTGCCGTCCTTGAGGCCGTAATTGGCGACGTGGTCGACCTGGTCCTTCTTGTCGAAATAGACGGCCACCACGCGCTGGTCGATGACCTTCTCGCGCATGAAGGCGACCGGGCGCTGGCGCGTCTGGCTGATGTAGTAGAAGACGTCGTTGCCGTAGTTGGCGGTGGTCGAGGGCGAGCCCAGCGCGATGATCACCTGGTCCTTGCTCGAGCCGGGCGGGATCTGTTCGAGCGCGGTCGGCGACACCACATAGCCGTGCTGGGTGGTCTCGGCGATGCCGCTGAACATGCTGCTGCCGCCGCCGGTGGCGCCGCAGCCGGCGAGGCCGAGGGCCAGCGTCATGGCCACGCCGGCGCTGAGCGTGGTCCCGAGGCGTCCGGAAGCCGGAGCGACGCCGTTCTGCCCTTGCTCGATCTTGGTCATTCCACCCCGTCCTGCTTGTGGCCTCGCGGCGACCGCCCGCGACATGGATTGCATGCGCCGCCAAAGGCTTGTGCATGATCGTGTCGGAAACGTGGTGTCCGGCTCGCGACGCGCGTCATGGCCTAACCCGCCGCAGCGCCGCTTGCAACGATTCCCGCTACGGCCGTCGCCCGGGAGCCCGATCCTGGCGCAAAATCACCCCCGAGGTGGTTCTATCTCGCCGGGAAACGCTCTACAGGAGTGTCGGAAGCCTGATCGGAGGGGAAACCCCGGTGTTTGCACGCCTGTTCGGTGCCGATCGAGAGACGGAACGCGCCGCCGCGGCCGCCTATGGCGCCATCGTCGCCCAGGCACGCGTCCCCGCGCTCTATGCCGTCCTCGGCGTGCCCGATTCGGTCACCGGCCGCTTCGAGATGGTCGTCTTGCACACGGTGCTGGTCATCGAGCGGCTGCGCCGGGAGGGGCCGGCGGGGGCCGAGCTCGGCCAGCACGTCTTCGACCTCTTCTGCCGCGACATGGACCGCTCGCTGCGCGAACTGGGCTTCGGCGACTTCGGCGTGCCCAAGCGGATGAAGAAGCTCGCCGAGAGCTTCTACGGGCGGGCTGAGGCGTATGGCCGCACGCTTGCCGACCGCGCGCAACTGACGGCGGCCATCGCCCGCAACGTGTTTCCCGACAGCGCCACGACCGCCGATGCCGGCCGGCTCGCCGACTACGCCATCGCCAGCGCCGCGGCGCTGGCCGAGGCGCCGCTGGCGGATATCGGCGAGGGCAGAGTGGCATTTCCCGATCCGACCGGCTTTGCCGGGGCCGAGGGCCAGACATGAGCGAACAGGCGATCCTTTCCCATCCCACCGACACCGCCAAACTGCCGGCGACGGGCGTTACCGCGATCATCACGGCCACTGATGCACAGCGGGCGGCACTCGCCGCCGCCTATGACCTGGTGGCGGTCGACCGCCTCACCGCCACGGCGACGCTGACGCCGGCCGCGCACGGCGCTGTGATCGTCGAGGGCGCGGTCGTCGCCGACATCGTCCAATCCTGCGTGGTCAGCCTCGAGCCGGTCGGCCAGCACATCGACGAGGCGTTCTCGGTCCGCTTCGTGCCGGCCAATTCGCCGGAGGCACAACCGGCGGCAGGGCCGGCCAGGGAAGTGGCGATCGACCCGGAGGCGCCGGACCCGCCGGAGGTCATGCACGGCACGACCATCGATTTCGGCGCCCTGGCGGAGGAGATGTTCGTGCTGGCGATCGACCCTTATCCGCGCGCCCCGGGCGCGGAATTGCCGGCGGGCAGCGGCGAAGAGGCGGAAAGCGCGAAGGAATCGCCTTTCGCCGTGCTGCGCGAGGTGATGCGTGGCCGCAAGTGACCGGGCTTGTTCGCCGCAGGGCCTTTGTCTGCCATCAGGAAGCCTGTAATGTTCCGCCGCTTTCCCACGGGGAGGGGGCAGCGACCGGAAAGGCCGCGAATCAAACAATATGGCGGAGAACCTTCCTGGTCAGATGGAACGATCCCGATTGAGCGACCTTGTGGCAGGATCAGGCCGGTTGGCGACGCCGGTGTGCCTGGCCGGCCGGGTGCTGGAATTGGTCACGCTTGACCAGGAAAGGCGCTAGCGGCTCCATGGCGGCAACGGTCACGGCATCGCTTGATGTGATGGGCGGCGACAAGGGCGCCGAGGTGGTGGTGCCGGGCGCCGACATGGTGCTGCGCCGTCATCAGGACATGCGCTTCCGGCTGTTCGGCGACGAGGCGGTGGTGCGCCCGCTGCTCGACCGCTATCCGCGCGTCAAGGCCGCGTCCGATTTCGAGCATTGCGAGGTCACCATCCGCGGCGAGGACAAGCCCAGCCAGGCGCTCAGGCGCGGGCGCGGCAAGTCGAGCATGTGGCGCGCCATCGAGGCGATCAAGGATGGCGCCGACTTTGCCGTATCGGCCGGCAATACCGGCGCGCTGATGGCGATGGCCCTGTTCTGCCTGCGCGGCGAGAACGACATCGACCGGCCGGCGATTGCCGGCATCTGGCCGACGCTACGTGGCGAGGCGGTCGTCCTGGACATCGGGGCCACCATCGGCGCCGATGCCGAGCAGCTTTTCGAATATGCCGTCATGGGCGCCGCCATGGCCCGCGCACTGTTTGGCAAGGAGCGGCCGAGCGTCGGCCTGCTCAACATCGGCGTCGAGGAGATCAAGGGCATCGAGGAGATCCGCCTGGCCGGCCAGATGCTCAAGGACGCCGATCTGCCCTATCTCGATTATCAGGGCTTCGTCGAGGGCGACGACATCGGCAAGGGCACCACCGACGTGGTGGTGACCGAGGGCTTCGCCGGCAACATCGCGCTGAAGGCGGCGGAGGGCACCGCCCGGCAGATCACCAGCTATCTGCGCCAGGCCATGGGTGCCAGCCTGCCGGCCCGCATCGGCTACCTGCTGGCGCGCGGCGCCTTCGAGAAGCTGCGCCACAGGATGGATCCGCGGCGCAGCAACGGTGGCGCCTTCCTCGGACTCGGCGGCCTGGTGATCAAGAGCCACGGCGGCACCGACGCCGAAGGTTTCGCCTCCGCCATCGACGTCGGCTACAGCATGGCTGAGAGCGGGATCGTCGACAAGATCAACAAGGACCTGTCCGCGCACCGCCAGGCGGTTGCAGCCGCTGATACGGTCGCCAAAACAGGTGCGCTGTGAACAAATTGCGTTCGGTTGTTCTGGGTGCCGGCGGTTACCTGCCGGAAAAAGTCCTCACCAACGACGAACTGGCCAGAATGGTCGACACGTCCGATGCCTGGATCCGCCAGCGCACCGGCATCGCCGAGCGGCATATCGCCGCCGACGGGGAGGTGACCTCCGATCTTGCCGTGGCGGCGGCCCGCGCCGCCCTCGACCAGGCTGGCGTGCCGGCCAGCGACATCGACCTGATCGTGCTGGCGACCTCGACCCCGGACAACACCTTTCCGGCCGCCGCCGTGACCGTGCAGGAGAAGCTGGGCATGACCTCCGGCGCCGCCTTCGACATACAGGCGGTCTGCTCCGGCTTCGTCTATGCGCTGACCATAACCGACGCGATGATCCGCGCCGGCCAGGCCAGGAAGGCGCTGGTGATCGGCGCCGAGACCTTTTCCCGCATCCTCGACTGGACCGACCGGGGCACCTGCGTGCTGTTCGGCGATGGGGCGGGCGCCCTGGTGCTCTCGGCCGAGGAGCAGACGGGGACGACCGCCGACCGCGGCCTGCTGACCGCGCACCTGCGCTCCGACGGCCGCTACAAGCTGCAGCTCTACGTCGACGGCGGGCCGTCGTCGACCGGCACGGTCGGTCACCTGCGCATGGAGGGGCGCGAGGTCTTCAGATACGCCATCTCGGCGATCGGCGGCGTCATCGAGGACGCCTTCAACGCCACCGGCCTGACGCCCGCCGACATCGACTGGTTCGTGCCGCATCAGGCCAACATCCGCATCATCGATGGCAGCGCCAAGAAGTTCGGCATACCCGACGAAAAGGTGATCAAGACGGTCGTCCAGCACGGCAATACCTCGGCCGCGTCCATTCCGCTGGCCCTGGCGCTGGCCTGCGGCGACGGACGCATCAAGCGCGGCGACCTATTGCTCCTGGAATCCATGGGCGGCGGCTTTACCTGGGGTTCGGCAATTCTGCGCTGGTGACCATTCCCTCATCTGGGGTGGAGGCGAAACGCCGTATCCGCTTGTCGGAGAGTTGATTCCCCCTTCCCAACGCAATAGGCTATCGCATTGGATTGATGGCGAGAATGCGCGGAAGCGGCGACACTCTCCGGGGGAAACAATCGAGGCCATGGCAGGCAAGACGGTGACTCGGGCCGATCTGTGCGAGGCGGTCTACCAGGCGGTGGGGCTGTCGCGGACGGAGTCGGCCGATCTTGTTGAATTGGTCCTCGATGAGATCAGCAACCGCATTGTTGCGGGCGAGGCAGTGAAGCTGTCTTCGTTCGGGTCCTTCATCGTACGCAGCAAGGGCGAGCGCATCGGGCGCAATCCCAAGACCGGCGAGGAAGTGCCGATATCACCGCGGCGGGTGATGGTGTTCAAGCCGAGCAACGTGCTCAAGCAGAAAATCAACCAGGCGCTGATCGACGGTGGCAGCCGGGAGGAAAGCGGCCAATGACGACCGCGCCCGCGGCGGGCGCGACTGCAGGGATGAACAGTGTCCAAGGGGCCCGACGCGTTCAGAACGATCAGTGAAGTAGCGAGCGAGCTGAACCTGCCGCAGCACGTCCTGCGGTTTTGGGAAACGCGTTTCACCCAAATCAAGCCGCTCAAGCGCGGTGGCGGCCGGCGCTACTACCGCCCCGACGACGTGGAGCTTCTGCGTGGCATTCGCCACCTGCTCTACGGCGAGGGCTACACCATCCGCGGCGTCCAGCGCATCCTCAAGGAGCAGGGTGGGCGCTTCGTCATTGCCGCCGGCCGCGGCGAGGTGAGCGGCCGCATGGCGCGCGCTGGCGGGCAGTCCGCCGAGGTGGAGCAGGACGACGATCTGGCGGTGGCGGACGGCGACTACGACCGCGACGTGCCGGCCTTCGAGGCGAGCGAGCCCGCTGCCGTCATGCCGCCGAAACTGGCCACCAACGGCACCGGAACGCCGGCCCACGGGCCACGGCCGCCACTGTCGAACGACGAGAAGGACCGCCTGCAGACCACCTTGAGCGAACTGCTTGAGTTGAAGCGCCTGCTCGACCAGTCGCGCTGAGGCGGGGACGGGCGCCAAATCCCGCGATGGCGCGTTGCATGGCGGCGCCGGCGCCCATATAGTCCGCGCCGTCGGAGCGTGGCGCAGTCTGGTAGCGCACTTGACTGGGGGTCAAGGGGTCGTAGGTTCAAATCCTATCGCTCCGACCAGTTTCTTCCGGGGGAGCCGGCCGTGGCCGGCCATTCGCGCCCGTAGCTCAGTGGATAGAGCGTCGCGCTTCGAACGCGAAGGTCGGGAGTTCGATACTCTCCGGGCGCGCCAAAGCGGCATCTGGTTGCAGGAGGTCTTGATTCTCGTCGGGCGGCCGCCTTTGCCCGTTCTTCTGCCGCCCCCCTGCCAGCCCGCCTTGCCCCTGATCGCCGCAGCCCTCACCGGGCTGGACCTGATGGGTTGGTGCAGGAGACCAGTCGTTCCTAAAACTAGAAGTCGCGAGGGGTTAAAAATACGAGTGGTGGTCATCCGTCAACGGAATTAGACTAATTCCAGACGTTGTTTTTCGCCGTGGCAGTCTCGGAGCATCCGGAGGATCTTCGAGCAGGCCGGTCCGGATGCGGTCAGGGGGGAATACGATGATCCGCAAATTGGTGGGTGCAGTTTCTTTTGCGTCGCTTCTGTTGCTGGGAACGGCGCCTAGCAACGCAACAACGGTCTACGTCACCTACGCCGGAACCGTTTCCAGCGGACTAGACACACTGGGGCTGTTTGGCACACCTGGCGCTAGTCTTGCTTCAACTCAAGATGCGCCGGTCGAATATACGGCAAACTACGCTTTCGATGTAGTATTTGGCTCTCCTTACACTTATTTCGCTAATACATCCTTGACTGAATACATATATGGGGGAAGCGAATATCCGGCCGCCAGCCCAGCATTGAGTGCGTCAATAGAAATTAATGGCAGAACAAAAAGCTCTAGACCTAACAGACGCTTCTTATTCTCAGATACAAGGATACAATTCTGGGGCAGCATCAGGTGCAACTGAACAGTACCATTATGCGGCTGAGGAACAATAGCAGAATATTACTTAATCAAATTGATAATTCTCTAGGATTGGCAAGCGGACTCCCTAAAACTATCGCGCAAGAGCTTATGTATACCGTCAATCCCGCGACGGACTTGCCAAGTGGCTCTTTTTTATACGACGGCGGATGATGCCCTTACATCATATCAGGTCCCATGACCTCGAGCCATTTCGCAATGACGGACCCTTCAACCGTACCTCTTCCCGCCGCCTTCCCACTCCTCGCCTCCGGCCTCGGTGGCCTCGGGCTGCTTGGTTGGCGCAAGAAACGGAAGGCTGTAGCCGCTACGGCAGCCTGATCAAGGCACCCGATTTGGAACTCGGAGAGGCCGCCGGTTGGCGGCCTTTCTGTTTGCGTCCAAGGCATCCGGACCATGGGGCACGAGCGCAGCCATGCGTTGCGCCGGTTGTAGGGGCCTGCCAGACTGAGCCGCATGTCACCGCAAGACGAAGACCCGGCCGGGGGTGGCCAGCCGCCGCCGGCAACCGGATGGGGCGTTACCGTCGCGCTTGTCCTGGCGATCGCCATCCTGCTCTTCACCGGCTTCGAGAGCCACTGGCTGTAGCGCCCGGCCCGAAGGCCGTCGGCCAAGGAAGAGCGCACGCCCGGCACGTGAACGCCAATTGGAATTGCAATCCTTGCGTGGGTAGGGCCTAGTGATCGCGGTGGCGACAACGATCGGCTGGGTGGGCCATGGGGGATCTCTCGATTGCCGTCGTCGGCGGCGGAATTGGCGGCGCCACCGCGGCGCTGTGCTTGCTCAAGGCAGGCTTCGACGTCCAGGTCTACGAACAGGCGCGAGAACTGCGCGAGGTCGGTGCCGGTATCCAGGTCAGCCCCAACGCTTCGCGCGTGCTGCATGGTCTCGGTCTGGCCAACAAATTGGCGGGCCTGGGCGTCAAGCCAATGGCCTGGCACCAGCGCCGCTGGCAGGACGGCCGGACGCTGCTGCGCACGCCGCTGGCGCAGGCGATGGAGGCAACGTTCGGGTCGCCCCACTACCAGATGCACCGCGCCGACGTGCTCAAGGCGCTGGTCGAGGCAGTTCCGCCGGACCGGCTGCACGTCGAGCATTCACTCACCGGCTTTGTCGACGACGGCGAAAAGGTTGAGCTGCGGTTTCAGGACGGCTCGAGCGCCCATGCCGACGTGCTCGTCGGCGCCGACGGGATTCATTCGACCGTGCGGCAAATCCTTTTCGGTGCGCAGGAGGCGCACTTCACCAAATGCATGTGCTATCGCGGCCTCGTGCCGGTGAGGCGCATCGCCCATCTGCATATCCCGGTGGAGTCCCAGCTCTGGATGGGGCCGGGCCGGCATTTCATCCATTATTACGTTCGCAACGGCGACTTGCTGAATTTCGTCGCCATCGTCGATCAGGACACGTGGACCAGCGAATCCTGGACGGATCGCGGCGACATCGCCGATGCCATCGCCGCCTTCGCGGGCTGGCATGCTCAGGTCCAAGGCATCCTGAACGCCGTCGACGAGACTTTCGTCTGGGCGCTCTTCGACCGCCTGCCCATGGAGCAATGGTCGGTCGGCCGGGTGACCCTCCTCGGCGACGCCTGCCACGCGATGCTGCCGTTCATGGCGCAAGGCGCGGCGCAGGCAATCGAAGACGGGGCGACGCTGGCAGCCTGTCTGGCAAGACACGGCAGAGGACATGTGGCCGAGGCGCTGCGCGATTACCAGGCACGACGGCTGCCGAGGACGTCTCGCGTGCAGAGCCTGGCGGCGGGCAACAAGATTCGGTTCCACCTGCCCGACGGGCCCGAGCAGATCGCCCGCGATGCCGAGATGGCCGGCAACGTGACCGACTGGTCGCCGAAAAGCGTCGCCTGGCTCTACGGCCACGATGCGAGCCGGCTCGACGATGCTGTCGCATCGCCGGTCGTGACATGAAGCTCAGCTGCCCGCCGCCTCGCGGTTCTGCTGCTGGCGCCGCTTGTGGGCCGCCGCCACCAGCGCCAGGTACTCCCACACCACGGTCGCTGCCGCCAGCGCCGTGATCTCGGCGTGGTCGTATGCCGGCGCCACCTCGACCACGTCCATGCCGATGAACCGCAAGTCGACGAGGCGGCGCAGGATGCCTTGCATCTGCCAGGTGGCGAGGCCGCCGACCTCGGGCGTGCCGGTGCCCGGCGCGAAGGCCGGATCGAGCGCATCGATGTCGAAGCTGAGATAGGTCGGCGTCTTGCCGATGATCTCGACGATGCGCTGGGCGATGGCCGCCGGCCCCATCTCGTGGACGGTCTGGGCATCGATGATGGTGACGCCCTGGTCGCGGGTCCAGTTCAGGGTGGTCTTGCTCACCGGCGAGCGGATGCCGATCTGGATCATCCGGTGCGGATCGACCAGCTCGGCGTTGATGGCGTGGTAGAAGACCGAGCCGTGGGCATAGTGCTGGCCGAAATTGTTCGCCCAGGTATCGACATGGGCGTCGAAATGGATGAGCGCCAGCGGCGTGCCCTGGCGCTTGGTGGCGACCTCGAGCAGCGGCAGGGTGATGCCGTGATCGCCGCCCAGCGCCAGCAGGTGATCGACCGCCAGGGCCTGCTGCTCGATCAGCCGCATGGTGTTGGCGATGTCGCCGAGCGCAATCGAGAAATCGCCGATGTCGGAGAGCGACAGCGTGGCCGGATTGATAAGCCAGTGCGGATGACGGCCGTCGGTGAGCATGCGGCTCGCCTGGCGGATGGCCGCCGGCCCGAAGCGCGCCCCCGGCCGGTTGGTGGTGGCTATGTCGGTGGGGACGCCGGCGATGCAGAATTCGGCGTCGCGGTCGTGGCGCTGGATGCCGAGGAAGGTGGGCGGGACGGCGAAGGTGGGGATGTCGGTCATGGTGGTCACGCGAAGCGGAAGACGGCGGCCGCGACGGCGCAGGTCCAGCGGCCGGACCTGTCGCCCTCCGAGGCGGCGGTGAGCGATGTGCTGCCGATGATGAGCTGGCTGGTCTCGTAGACCTTGCGGCGCTCGTTCCAGGCGGCGTCGGAATCGAATTCGATGCCGAGCGTCGAGGCCAGCATGGTGGCGGCGAGATCCTCGGCGTATTCGCCGCTGTGCTCACCGGACATGCCGTGGCCGTGATGCTCGGAGATGTAGCCGTACATGGCCGGGTTGGTCGGCCGGGCAAGGCCGATCGAGGCGTGGATGCGCCGGCCCGGCTCGCTGGTCTCCGCCCGTGCCATCACGCAGAAGGTGATCTCCCCGGGCTTGAGCGTCTTGACGCCCTCGGCGCGGTCGAGCTGCACACAGCCGGGCGGCAGGATCGAGGAGACGGTGACCAGGTTCTGCTGCTCGATGTCGGCGTCGCGCAGCGCCAGCTCGAAGGCGGTGAGCTGCTCGCGATGGACACCGATGCCGCTGGTCAGGAAGAAGCTTGATGGGATCGGAAACACGGGGTGGGCCGGTCAATCCTGGGTTCGGGGGCTGCGGCGCCGCACGCGCCGATGTAGCAAAAAGACACTGGCCGCTTGGCAGGCTGGCGTCAATGCGTTCAGAGGCGGGGCGGGAGCGGCGGGGCCGCCCGCTCGACGACCGCCGGGCGGCGGCGCGGCGGCAGGCGCGGCACGGCGGCCGCCGGCTGGCCGAGGGCCGCGGCGCGGTGCATCTGGCGGATATGGATCCTGTCGGCGGCGACCGCGCCCCACAGCATGCCGTAGATCAGGAAGAGATGGCGCCAGTGGTCGTTGTCGATGACGTTGTGGATCATCACGTGGCCGACGAAGACGGCGAAGGTGCACTGCACGATCGGCGTCCACGGCCGCTGCTTGAACAACAGCGGGAACGACGCCACCAGCGTCCACACGACCAGGATGATGTAGGAGAAGCCGCCGATCCAGCCGTAGGTGGTGAAGCCCTTGAGCCACATGTTGTGCTCGTCTTCGCCCAAGAGCTTGCCGAAGGCCTCGGGGCCGATGCCGAGCGGATGCTGCTGGACCAGGAAGAAGCCGATCGCCTGGCGGGCGAAGCGCCCGAGATGGCCGGCATCGTAGCTCTCGAGAAGCTGGGCGCGCTGGACGAAGAGATCGTAGATCGCCGGGATCGACAAAGCGAAGGCGATCAGCAGGGCGACGGCGACCAGCCCGGCGGTGAAATAGACGACGATGCGCAGGCGGCCGAGCTGGCGCTGTTCGTTGACATAGGCCGTGACACCGACGATCGCCAGCACCACCACCGTCATCGCCCAGGCGGCGCGCGAGAAGGCAAGCAATTCGGCAAGCAGCAGGATGGCGAGCAGCAGCGCCGGCACCAGGCTCTGGCCGAGGCGCCGGGTGAGGATGTCGCGGAAGAGGAAGGCGATCGGCAGCACGATGAAGGGGGCGAAGACGTTGGGGTCCTGGAAGGCGCCCATGACGCGGCCGTAGCGCAGGAACAGGCCGCCGTCGGGAACGACGTGGAAATAGCCGCCGATGCCGGCAAGCGCGGTGAGCACGGCGGCGGCGATGTAGGCCTGGCGGATGACGGTGAGGCGGCGCTCCGGCGCCTCGGCGATCACCGCCGCGAAGAAGACGGCCGACAGCATCAGGAAGGCGCTGGTCGCCATGTAGAGGACGCCGCCGCTGATCGAGGGCAGCTGGATCAGCGCCAGGATGCCGCCGACGAGATAGAGCGTGAGCAGCAGGACCAGCGGCAGGAAGGCGCGATTGATCTTCAGGCCGAAGAAGAGCCAGGCCAGGATGACCGGCAGCAGGATGAGCTCGTAGGGCGCCGGCTCATGGATGACGAAGCCGCCGAGGAAGACGACGAGGCCCAGCGCCCAGTCGCCGAGCCTGCGGCCGAAGCGCCAGGTGGGCGCGGCCGTGACGGCCGCGGAAGCGACCGCCGCCGTGCTCAATACGCATTCTCCGTCTGCAACAGGCGGAATGGCGTTATGGCGATGATGTAGAGGTCGAACGGCACCGACCAGTTCTCGATGTAGTAGAGGTCGTGCTCGATGCGGTGCTGGAGCTTCTCGGCGGTGTCGGTCTCGCCGCGCCAGCCGTTGATCTGCGCCCAGCCGGTGATGCCCGGCTTCACCCGGTGGCGGGCGAAGTAGCCGTCGACGACGTCATTGTAGAGCCGGTCGGCGGCCTTGGCCTGGAGCGCATGCGGGCGCGGGCCGACCAGCGACAGGTCGCCCTTGAAGACGACGTTGAAGAGCTGCGGCAGTTCGTCGATCGAGGTCTTGCGGATGAAGCGGCCGACGCGGGTGACGCGCGGATCGCCCTTGGTGACCAGCTTGGCGGCGTTGGCGTCGGCCTGGTCGACGTACATCGAGCGGAACTTGTAGATCTCGATCAGCTCGTTGTTGAAGCCGTAGCGCTTCTGCTTGAACAGCACCGGCCCCTTGCTGTCGAGCTTGATGGCGAGCGCCGCGAGCGCCATCACCGGCGAAGCGAGCAGCAGGATGAGCCCGCCGACGATGTGGTCGACCATCCATTTGGAGACGACGTCCCAGCCGGCGATGGGCTTATCGAAGACGTCGAGGAAGGGAACTTTGCCGACGAAGGAATAGGTGCGCGGGCGGAAGCGCAGCTTGTTGGTGTGCGCCGACAGGCGGATGTCGACCGGCAGCACCCAGAGCTGGCGCACCATCTGCAGCACGCGGTTCTCGGCGGTGATCGGCAGCGCCACGATGAGGAGGTCGATGCGCGCGAGGCGGCCGAAATCGACCAGCTCGGCGATGTTGCCGAGCTTCGGGTAGCCGGCGACGATCGGCGGCGAGCGGTCGTCCTTGCGGTCGTCGAAGATGCCGCAGATGCGGATGTCGTTGTCGGCCTCGGCCTCGATGGCGTGGATCAGCTTCTCCGCCGGCTCGCCGCCGCCGACGATGACGGCACGACGCTCAAGACGGCCGGTGCGGATCCAGGTGCGCACCACGCGCGCGAAGACCAGGCGGAAGGCGGTGAAGACGAAGAAGCCGGAGACGTACCAGAGGGTCACCCAGACGCGCGAATAGGAATCGCCGGCCTTGGCCAGGAAGGCGGACACGGCGAACAGGACGAAGACCATCGTCCAGGCGACGAAGACGCGGCCGAGCTGGAGGGCGCCGCGGCGGAAGGCGACCACCGAATAACCGTCGGCAAGCTGGATCATGACGACGGCGAGCGCCGCCCCGCCGACCAGCGGCGCGGCGTACCACCAGGCGAAGCCCTCGCTCGGCGCCACATAGCCGAGATAGACCGCCACGCCGGCGGCGAGGATCGCGGTGAACTCGATGATGCGGGCAATGCCGGCGATCAGGATCGGCGAGATCGGGCTCGACGACAGGCTCGAGGCGACCAGACGCGCAGCGGCGGAGAGCGCCGGATCGCTGGCGACTCCGGTCGGGGCGTTGCTGGAAGGCGTCGGCGCCAGCGGGCTGCGTCACGGCGAGCGCCGGGCCCGGGAGCCAGGTCATGCTGGTTCATCACACAAGCGTCCACTCAACCCCTTCAGTCCCGCTGCAATGCTTACGGGACTGCGGCTAACAAACGCTTGTGGGAGGCCCGATTTGTCGGGATTCCGGCGGCGAACCGCGGTTTATCCTTAACGCACCCTTGCCGCGGCGTAGGCCGCCTCGATCGCCTGGGCCATGGCGGCGACGGTGAAGGTCGTGCGGATATGCGCCTTCAGCCGATTCGCCGCAGCCTGGGCGGCGTCCGGGGCGTTGATGAGGGCGGCCATGGCGTTGGCGAGCTCGCCGGCCTCGCCGGGGGCGACCAGACGGCCTGATTCGGTGCCGAAGATCTCAGGGATGCCGCCGACGCGGGTGGCGATCAGCGGCTCCCCGGCGGCGATCGCCTCGAGCACCACGTAGGGCATCGATTCGGCACGCGAGGGGACGACCACGGCCCGCGCCAGGCGGAAGGCGTCGCGCGCCGGCATGGGGTCGTGGAAGGTCACGGTGTCGGCAAGTCCAAGGTCGGCGGCCATGGTGACGTAGCGCGGCTTGTCGTCGCCGCTGCCGACCATGACGGCGGTCGGTGCGCGGCCGGATTCTTCGCGCAGAAGCGCCAGCGCGATGAGGAACACGTCCGGCCCCTTCAGCTCGCGCAAGGTGCCGATGAAGAGGAAATCCGCCGCATCGGCGGCCGGCGCCACCGGCTCGAACTCTTCCGGCCGGAGCCCATTGGGGATGACGCTGGCGTTGGCACGCGGGCGGCCGACCTTGGCGGCGTAGGTGTCGGCCTCGTACTGGCTGACGAAGATGAAGCCGTCGGTCATGCGGCCAAGCGCCCGCTCGGCCATGAAATAGACGCGGCCGGCGGCCGACTTCGCGTCGAAATGCAGGCTGCCGCCGTGCGGCGTGTAGAAGCGGACGAGGCGGCTGCCGGTCGTCCGGAGCAGGGTGCCGATCGCCCGCGCATAGGCGCCGCCCTTGGCGCCATGGCCATGCAGGACATCGGGGGCAAGCGGCCGCACCTTGCCGGCCATGCGCCAGGCGGCGGCGAGATCGGACGGCGACAGCTGGCGGCGCATGGGAAAACGGACGAGGCCGAGCGCGAGGGACGGCTGCAACTGGTCGAGGAGCGCGTCGTCAAGGCTGCCGCCGGTGGAGGAATCACAGATGATCCCGACCTGATGGCCGGCGCCATGCTGCGCCTCGGCAAGGTCGCGGACATGGCGGAAAAGCCCGCCGACGGGCTCGCGGAAGCAGTGGACGATCTTCACGGGTGTCGTTCCCCGTCGCGGGATCGTCAGAAGTGACGCTCGCGCACGTAGATGGTGTCGCCGGGCAGAATCTGGTCGTCGAGCGACAGCATGGCCGTGCCGATCTGGCCGTCCATGCTGCGCGTCACCTGCACGGCGGAGCTGTTGGCGCGCGGCGTGAAGCCGCCGGCGATCGCCACCGCCTGCTGCACGGTCATGCCCGGCACGTAGGGGTACTGGCCGGCCGCGGTGACCTCGCCCATGGCGAAGAACGGACGGTAGCGGTCGATCTCGACCGAGACGTCGGGGTTGCGGACATAGCCCTTGCGCAGGCGCTGGGCGATCTCGGTCTCGATCGCGGCCGTCGAGCGGCCGCGGGCCGGCACCGTGCCGATGAGCGGCATGGAGACGTTGCCGGCCTGGTCGACCACATAGGTGTTCGACAGGTCGGTCTGGCCGAAGACGATGACGCGCACCCGGTCGCCGGCGTCGAGATGGTAGGCGGACACCAGTTCCGGGTGATAGCCGTCCTTGACCGAGGGTGTGTTGGCACAGCCGGCGAGCAGTGTGAGGCCGATCAGCAGCGAGAAAAGTCCGAAGGAACGCATGTGCCGGCTCTGATTTGGTGCCGCGGTGCTTGAGCGGACTATCCGGCGATTATGGTTAAGAGCGAGTAAAAGCGAGTCGGGACTCGAAAGTATTTAACGACACGTTAAGCAAGCTTAACGAGGTGTTAGCGCCATCGGCCGCCGCGTTAACGATGTGATTACCATAAGTCGTGATGATCGATCCAAGCCCAGGACCTGAGTCTTGCGATGGACACCCCGACTGCCACGGCAACAGAAATGGAGATCGATCTCCGCGCGCTGTTCTCAGTTTTGCTGAGAAAGCTGCCATATATCATTGTCTTCGTTCTGATTGTGGCGGGCGGCACCTATTACGGCCTGAGCCGGGTCGCGCCGCTCTATACGTCCCAGACGACGATCCTCATCCAGGCGGGTAAGTCGAATCTGACCCAGACCACCCAGGCAAGCCCCGACCAGACGGCGACCTCGCTCGACCAACAGGCGATTACCAGCCAGGTCCAGCTCATCCGCTCGCGCGACCTGGCCAGGAGCGTCGCCGCCAAGCTCGACTTGGCGAGCAAGCCGGAATTCAACCCGGCGCTGCGCAAGAGTTCGCCGCTCGACCGCGTCCTGGCCATGATCGGCCTCGGATCGAAGGCGACCCGCTCGGTCGACGACCAGGTCCTCGATGCCTACTACAAGAAGCTGTCGGTCTACGCGGTCGAGAATTCGCGGGTGATCGTCATCGAGTTCGAACTCGACCGATCCCAAGCTCGCCGCCGATGCCGCCAACGCCATCGCGGCCGGCTACATCGCCTTGCAGCGCGAGACCAAGCGCGATTCGAACGCCGACGCCGCCACGTACCTTTCGGCGCAGATCGGCGACATGCGCACCAAGGTCAAGGACGCCGAGGCCAAGGTCGAGACCTTCCGCAGCCAGAACGACCTGTTCGCCTCGGGCAACATCGCCAACACCACCTTGCCGCAGCAGCAGCTCGGCGATCTCTCGACCGAACTCACCAAGGTGCGCAGCGACATGGCCGACGCCCAGGCGAAGGCCGACCAGATCCGTGCCGCGCTTCAGTGCCGGGGTGACGGCGAACGTTCCCGACGTGATCAATTCGCCGCTCATCCAGCGGCTGGTCGAGCAGGAGGTGGCGCTGCGCTCGCAGGTCGCCCAGCTTTCGGTGACGCTGGGACCGCAGCACCCGCGCATGCGCGAGCTGAACGCCCAGGTCGCCGACCTCGACCGCCAGATCACGGTCGAATCGAACAAGATCGTCGATGCCCTCGATACCGAGGTGAGCCTGGCTCAGGCGCGCGAGAAGGAGCTGAACGCCGCCCTGTCGCAGCAGAAGGTGGCGACCGGCCAGGCCAACGATGCCGGCGTGGAACTGGCGGCACTGGAGCGCGAGGCCGCCGCCCAGCGCGACCTGCTCGACGCCTATCTCCGGCGCTACCGCGAGGCCGTGGCCCGCGAGCAGGCAAGCCTGCCGCCGGCCGACGCCCGCGTCATCTCAGAGGCCGGCGTGCCCAGCGACCCGAGCTTCCCCAAGCTCGCGCCGATGACCAGCGCTGCCGCGGCGGTGGCCCTGATCCTGGCGATCGCCTTCGTGCTGCTGCGTGAACTGGCGAGCGGCCGGCCGATGCGCCGCGTCGTCTTCGAGGACGTGGTGCCGGCGGTGCCCGACGCCATGCCGGTCGGCGGCCACCTGCGCTGGGCCGACGATCACAGCGTGCGGCGCATGATGGCGGCGGAGCCGACGCTGGCGCCCGAGCTGGTCGACCGCGTCGAGGAGTCACTGGCAGCCATCGCCGGCGAGATCATGACCGACAATGCCAGGCGCGTTCTGGTGACGCTGGCGGAAGGGTCGGACGACAACGGACGGCCGCTGGCGGCAGTCGCGCTTGCCCGCGCTTTGGCGCGCGCCGACGTGCGCACCGTCGTGGTCGATTTCCGCGGCGACAACGCCAACACGGTGTCGATGGGCGAGGGGGACGATCTCCCCGGCTTCTCGGACCTCTTCGACGGCGAAGCCTCCTTCGCCCAGGTCATCTTCCGCGACCGCCGCTCGCGCGTGCACTTCATCCCGGCCGGGCGGGTGCCGCTCGACCCCGAACTCATCGACAAGGAGCGGCTGGAGACGATCCTCTCGGCCCTGGCGCTCACCTATGACTGCGTCGTCTTCGATGCCAGCGATGCGATGATCGCGACCGTCGGCGAGACGGCGAACCTCGCCGTGGTGGTGAGCGAGTTCGGTGCCTCCGATCCGCGCACCAAGAGCGCCTTCGACCGCGTTACGGCGGCGAGCGACGCCCGCATCCTGCTGCTCATGGTCGATCCCACCGCTCCCGCGGAGAAGAGCGACGAGGGCGATGAGCCCCTGATGCCGCGCGAGAAGCCGGCAGCCGAAGCGGCGGCCTGAGGCTTATCGAAACGAGGCACAATGCCAGCCGCTCGCCCCTCTCCCCAAAGGGGAGAGGGTCGCGCCGTGCCCATATGCAATCGCCCTCCCCCTCAAGGGGGGAGGGGGACAAGAAGGACGCCAGTGATCTAGTGAATGTCGATCCGACCTATTCCTCGCCCGGGTCGGGGCGCTGCATCCACTTGATGATGAAACCGGCGGGGATGACCCAGATCAGCCCGGCAAAGGCGTAATAGGCGGTCTGCACCCATAGCGAGGTGCCGGGCAGCTTGGCCGCGCCGACGGTCATCGCCACCAGCGCGTAGAACATGACGAAGACGACCAGCAGCACGGCGCCGATCAGCTTGCGGACGGTACGGGGCAGGGCGATCCACTCCTTGGAATTGGACTAAAGGCCGCACCGGGTGCACGCTTGCCCGCAGGGGCGGCTGTCCTGTAACCCTTGGCCCAGGAGCAGCGTCCTTGGCAAGCATCGCCGACAACCCGCCAGTGGCAGTACGAGACCCCAGCCGCGACCGCGCGATGGTGCGGACGTGGCTCGCCGTCGTTGCCTTGATGATCGTCGCCATGGTGGTGGTCGGCGGCGCCACGCGGCTCACCCATTCCGGCCTGTCGATCACCGAATGGCAGCCGATCCACGGCGTCATTCCGCCGCTGAACACGGCCGAGTGGCAGGAGGAGTTCCTCAAGTACCAGCAGATCCCCGAATACCAGCAGCTCAACAAGGGCATGACGCTGGATGAATTCAAGGGCATCTTCTGGTGGGAATGGAGCCACCGGCTGCTCGGCCGCCTGATCGGCGCGGTCGTGCTCTTGCCGCTGATCTTCTTCTGGGTGACCGGCCGCATCGAGCGCGGACTGAAGCCGCGCCTGGTGGCGCTTTTCCTGCTCGGCGGGCTGCAAGGGGCGGTCGGCTGGTGGATGGTGGCGAGCGGGCTCAGCGTGCGCACCGACGTCAGCCAGTATCGGCTCGCCACCCATCTCACCCTCGCCGCGCTGATCCTCGCCTATACGGTGTGGCTGGCGCGCGGCCTGGCGCCAAGCCCGCTCACCGGCACACGGCGGCGCCTGCGCGGCATGGCGACGCTGCTGGTCGGCCTGACCTTCGTTCAGATCTTCCTCGGCGGGCTGGTCGCCGGTCTCGACGCCGGGCTCACCTACAATACCTGGCCGCTGATGGACGGGACGCTGGTGCCCTCAGGCCTGTTCAGCCTGTCGCCGTGGTGGCGCAACCTGTTCGAGAGCGTGCTCACCGTGCAGTTCGACCATCGGCTGGGCGCCTATCTCCTGTTCGCCCTCGCCTGGGCCCACACTTGGCAGGCCCGCGGCACGCCCTTTGCCCGCGGGGCGCTGGTGCTCGCCTTGCTGGTCACGCTCCAGGCGGCGCTCGGCATCACCACGCTGCTGATGGTGGTGCCGCTCGACGTGGCGCTGACCCATCAGCTCGGCGCGACGGTCGTGCTCATCGCCGCCGTCATCCACCTGCGGCGCATGTGGCCGGCCGTGCCGATGGTGCCGGCGGCCGCGGCCGCGGCCTGAGCCGTCACGCGAGGCCGGCGGCCTCGTCGAAGCCCAGCATCAGGTTGAGGTTCTGCACCGCGGCGCCCGAGGCGCCCTTGCCGAGGTTGTCGAGCAGCGCCACCAGCCGCGCCTGGCGCGTATCCTCCGAGCCGAAGACGTAGAGCGTCATGTGGTTGGTGCCGTTCAGCGCCTCCGGCTGGAGGCCGGTGAGCTTGGCCGTCTCGGTGAGCGGCGGCACCGCGACGAAGCGCTCGCGCAGGTAGCGCTCGGCCAGCACCTCATGGATGTGGGCGAGCTTGGGGCTGCCGGGAAGCGCGTCGAGATGGAGCGGCACCTCGACGATCATGCCCTTGTAGTAGCGCCCGACCGTGGGCGCGAAGACCGGGCGGACGCTGAGCCCGCCATGCTTCATGATCTCCGGCACATGCTTGTGCTTGAGGGTGAGGGCATAGATGCGCGCGGGGTCGTGGGTGTGGTTCGCCGCCGTCTCGTCCTCGAACTCGGCGATCAGCGACTTGCCGCCGCCGGAATAGCCGGAGATGCCGAAGATGGTGAGCGGTGTGTCGGCCGGCACGATGCCGGCCGCCGTCAACGGCCGGATGAGTCCGATGGCGCCGGTCGACCAGCAGCCGGGATTGGAGACGCGGTGCGAGGCGGCGACCTGCGCCCGCTGGCCGGCGTCCATCTCCGGGAAGCCGAAGGTCCAGCTATCGGCGACGCGGTGCGCCGTCGAGGCGTCGACGATGCGAACATGGTTGCTCTGGATGAGGGCGACCGCCTCCTTCGCCGCCTCGTCGGGCAGGCACAGGATGACGGCGTCGGCGCCGTTGAGCAGTTCGGCACGCGCCTTCGCGTCCTTGCGCTGCTCGGGCGCGATCGACAGGAGCTCGATGTCGGTGCGGCCCTCGAGCCGCTGGCGGATCTGCAACCCCGTCGTGCCGGCCTCGCCATCGATGAAGACTGTCGCAACCATTTTCTCGATCCTCCTGACCGGACAGCCAGATAGCGCCTGCCGGCGCAAACGAAAAGGGCGGGCCGACCGGCCCGCCCTCGCAACTGGGAAAAACGGGAGCGCCGGCTAGCGCTTGGAGAACTGGAAGGAGCGGCGGGCCTTGGCGCGGCCGTACTTCTTGCGCTCGACCACGCGCGAATCGCGGGTAAGGAAACCGGCCTTCTTGAGCACGGCGCGCAGCTCCGGCTCGTAATAGGTCAGCGCCCGCGAAATGCCGTGGCGCACCGCACCGGCCTGGCCGGACAGACCGCCGCCGGTGACCGTGGCCTTGATGTCGTACTGGCCGTCGCGGGCGGCCGCCAGGATCGGCTGGCGCAGGATCATCTGCAGCACCGGCCGGGCGAAGTACTCGGTGAAGTCCTTGCCGTTGACCATGATGCGTCCGCCGCCGCGGGACACCCAGACGCGGGCGACGGCGTTCTTGCGCTTGCCGGTGGCATAGGCGCGACCGTAACCGTCGAGCTTCTGGACGTGGACCGGTGCGGCCGGCGCCAACTCGGTGGTGGCGAGGTCCTGGAGGGATTGCAGATCGGCCATGTCAGGCAGTCCTCACGTTCTTGCGGCTCAAACTGGCGATATCGAGCACTTCCGGCTGCTGGGCAGCGTGGGGATGCTCGGCTCCCTTGTAGACGCGGAGATTCTTGAGTTGGCGGCGGGCAAGCGGCCCCTCGGGCAGCATGCGCTCAACCGCCTTCTCGACCACCCGCTCGGGGAAGCGGCCGTCGAGGATCTTGGCAGCGGTGCGCTCCTTGATGCCGCCGATCCAGCCGGTGTGCCAGTAGTACTTCTTGTCCTCGCGCTTCCTGCCGGTGAAGGCGACCTTCTCGGCATTGATGACGATGACGTTGTCGCCGCAGTCGACATGCGGCGTGTAGCTCGCCAGGTGCTTGCCGCGCAGGCGGCGCGCGACGATCGCCGCGAGGCGGCCGACGACGAGGCCGTCGGCGTCGATCACCACCCACTTCTTGGTGACGTCGGCCGGCTTCAGGTTGAAAGTGTTCATCGGTACTTCCGGCGTGTTGAAAACGACGAGGCGGCGCTGAGGGGCGCCGCCGGATGGCGCGGTTTCTAGCCGCAGCATCGCGTCGCGTCAAGCGCAATTGCCCGAAAAATGCAGTTCTGTCAGTTTATTAGCTGAGCGGTATCCAGATACCGCTATCTTGGCAGGGCCATTGTGGTTCATGCCGATTGCACTAAGTGAGGGACGACCTGCCGCCCCGGCGGCCCCACCCGTTGATTCACCTCCGGAAGTGCCATGATGAGCGATGCTCCCCCCGACGACGCCCTGCGCGCAATCCTGACCTCGAACCCCACCATCGCCGTGGTCGGCGCCTCGCCCAAGGCCGGCCGCGACAGCCGCGCCATCGTCGGCTACCTCATCCAGCACGGCTATAACGTCATCCCGGTCAATCCGGTCCATGCCGGCGAGAAGATCTTCGGCCAGACGGTCTTTGCCAGCCTCAAGGACGTGCCCGAGCCGATCGACATCGTCGACATCTTCCGCCGCAGCGAGGTGATCGGCGAGACCGTGGACGAGGCGCTGGCGCTCGACCGCAAGCCGGCCGTCATCTGGATGCAGCTGCACCTGCGCAATGAGGCGGCTGCCGAGAGGGCGCGGGCCGCGGGCCTCACGGTCATCCAGGACCGCTGCATCAAGATCGAGCACACCCGCCTCGGTATCTAGGGGCTGCGGGGCAAATCCTTCCGGTCCCGCCGGCCGTCTTGGCAGCATTTGCTTTGGATTTTGCCCGGATCACCGGCTAGGGATAGCGCCGGCCCGGCCAGACAATGCGCCCGGCGACGAAGGGAGAACGACCATGAGCGACGATCGCGTACCCGGTTTTGCCACGCTGGCCATCCATGCCGGCGCCAAACCCGACCCGACCACCGGCGCCCGGGTGACGCCGATCTACCAGACCGCGTCCTACGTCTTCAACGACGCCGACCACGCCGCCGCCTTGTTCGGCCTGCAGGCCTTCGGCAACATCTATACGCGCATCATGAACCCGACCAGCGACGTGCTCGAGCAGCGCATCGCAGCACTGGAAGGCGGCACCGCGGCGCTCGCCGTCGCCTCCGGCCATGCGGCCCAGGTGGTGACGCTGCACGCGCTGATGCAGCCCGGCGACGAGCTGGTCGCCGCGCGCCAGCTCTATGGCGGCTCGATCAACCAGTTCAACAATTCGTTCAAGGCCTTCGGCTGGCAGGTCAAGTGGGCCGACATCGACGACATCGCCACCTTCGAGAAGGCGGTCGGCCCCAAGACCAAGGCGATCTTCATCGAATCGATCGCCAATCCCGCCGGCGCCGTCACCGACATCGAGGCCGTCGCCGCGATCGCCAAGCGGGCAGGGGTGCCGCTCATCGTCGACAACACGCTGGCCACCCCCTATCTCTGCCGGCCCTTCGACCACGGCGCCGACATCGTCGTCCACTCGCTGACCAAGTTCATCGGCGGCCACGGCAATTCCATCGGCGGCATCATCGTCGACGGCGGCAAGTTCAACTGGCTGGCCTCCGACCGCTACCCGGTGCTCTCGGCGCCGCGGCCGGAATATAACGGCATGGTGCTCGGCGAGGCCTTCGGCAACTTCGCCTTCGCCATCGCCTGCCGGGTTCTGGGCCTGCGCGATCTCGGCCCGGCGATCTCGCCGTTCAATTCGTTCCTGATCCTCACCGGCTCGGAGACGCTGCCGCTGAGGATGCAGCGGCACTCCGACAACGCCAAGGCCGTGGCGGAGTTCCTCGCCGGCCACGACAAGGTGTCGTGGGTGAGCTATGCCGGGCTGCCCGGCGACCGCTATCACCAGCGCGCCCAGAAATACTGCCCCAAGGGCGCCGGCGCGCTGATGACCTTCGGCGTCGAGGGTGGTGCCGAAGCCGGCACCGCGGTGGTGTCCAAGGTGAAGCTGTTCTCGCACCTGGCCAACCTCGGCGACGTGCGCAGCCTGATCATCCATCCCTGGTCGACCACCCACAGCCAGTTGACCGAGGAACAGCGCAAGGCGGCCGGCGCCGGGCCGGACGTCATCCGCCTTTCGGTCGGCATCGAGGACGTTGCCGACATCATCGCCGACCTCGACCAGGCACTGGCCTGAAGCCGGCCCCTCAAGCGGGGTCTCGTATGGCGTTCAACAATACCGTCGGCGTCGAGAACGGCCTGCTGGCCGTTCCCGGCGCCGATTCTGCCGGTGTTCGCGTGTTCCGTGGCATTCCCTTCGCTGCGCCGCCGGTGGGGCCGCAGCGCTGGCAGCCGCCCACGCCGCCGATCCCATGGCAAGGCGTGCGCCCGGTCGATGCGTTTGGCGGAAACGCCATGCAAAAGGCAATCTATGGCGATATCGATCAGACCATACCCGGCGTCTCGGAGGACTGCCTCTTCCTGAATGTGTGGACGCCGGCGGAGAGTGGTGCCGAGCGCCTCCCGGTCCTCTTCTGGATCCACGGCGGCGCCTTTGTCGTCGGACACGGTGCCGAGCCCCGATATGACGGCGGACACCTGGCGGCGCGCGGCATCGTCGTGGTCACGTCGAACTACCGCCTCGGCGCGTTCGGTTTCCTCGCCCATCCGGAGCTGACCGCTGAGTCGCCGCAGGGCGCGTCGGGCAATTACGGCCTGCTCGACCAGATCGCCGCGCTTGAATGGGTCAGGCGCAACATCGCAGCCTTCGGCGGCGATCCGGATCGCGTCACCGTTGCCGGCAAATCCGCCGGATCGATGTCGGTCTCGGCACTGATGGCCTCGCCTTTGGCGGCCGGCCTGTTCCAGCGCGCCATCGGCGAGAGCGGTGCCCTGTTCCCGGCCTCGCCGAAGAAGCCGGACCGTTCGCTCGCTGCGGCCGAGCGATACGGCGTCGGGTTTGGCGAAAAGCTGGGTGCCCATTCGCTTGCCGAGATGCGCGCTTTGCCCGCCGCAACAATCGTGGCGGCGGCGCCGACCGATTACACCCTGTGGCCGATCGTCGACGGTTACGTCCTGCCGGAGCCGCCAGCGGACATCTTTGCCAGCGCCAGGCAGAATGATGTGACGCTGCTTGCCGGCTGGAACCGCGACGAGGGCTTCGACTTCGACATCACCGCCGGCACCGGGATGACCTTCGCCGAGGTCGTGCGCCAACGCTTCGGGCCGCGCGCCCAAGGCATTCTCGACCTCTATCCCGCGGACGATCCGCAATCGGCCCGTGCCTTCGGCGGCGATCTTGCCATCGTCCGGCCGGCCTGGGCCTGGATCGAAGCGCAGGTGAAGAGCGGAACCAAGGCGGTCTACCGCTATCGCTTCGACCATGCGCCGCGGACGCCCGAAGGGTGGTTCGGCAGCCGGCCGAGCGCCGGTGCGGGCGCCTTCCACGCCGCCGAGATCGTCTATGCGCTCGACAACCTCGACGCTTTCCCCTGGGTCTACGGCGAGGCGGACCGGCAGACATCGGCGGCGATGTCCGCCTACTGGGTCAACTTCGTGAAGACCGGCGACCCCAACGGCGCGGGCCTGCCTGTGTGGCCGACATACACCCCGCCCGAGGGGCCGGTGATGTACATCGATGCCGAGCCGCATGTCGGTGTTCCCGACCGCGACGAGCGGCTCGCCCGACTCCTGCGCTGAATATTGCGCCGTGGAGCGTCGGAGAGGCGACGACGGCCCCCCGCGCCGCGTGGCGCGGGGGGCCGTTCGTTTTCATGCCATCGAGGTCAACTGGCCGCCGAGTGGGCCGGTGGTTGACGCATGACACTCCACAGTTCAACCGCCGCAAGCAGGGCGACCACGAGCCCGATGATGACGTGGACCCACATCGCCGTCATTTCGGTCGCGAAGCCGAGAACGAACGGCGAGATGAGGACCCATACGCCGAGGATCAGGTTCACCCACTCTTCCCACTGGGCGAAGGCCACCAGCGCGCCGACGGCGATCAGGCCGATGACGAGGCCGGCGATCACGGCGTTATAGGTGACAACTCCGGGGGAGAATGCGAGGACCCAAGGGCTCAGGACCAGGCAGATGGCCAGGACCAGATTGACCCAGTCCGCGAACAACAGGTTTCTCTTCATTGATGAGCCTCCTGAATGGCCTGCCTTCAGAAGCCCGCCCGCCGAACGCTACGCGCGCGCGGGCAGGACGAATATAGTCCTCCCATGGCCTCACAAGAAGGGCTGGCTTGCGGGCCTTCCATCGGGCCGAAAGTGCCGCCATAGTCCCGCCCGGGGTGGGCGATTCAAAAGCGAGGAACGCTGATGGAAGCCCTAGCAGTCAAACGGACGGCCGCGCTGGCGGCCGCTTTCTTGTGGATGGTGGGTCCGGCGCTCGCGGCCGGCTGCCACAAGGAGCCGAATTTTGCCGCGTGGCTGGACGGGGTGCGCAAGGAGGCCGCCTCGCTCGGCCTGTCCCAGGGCGCCATCAGTTCCGCGCTCGGCAGCGTCACCTTCGATCCGGCGATCGTCAAGAAGGACCGCGCCCAGGGCGTCTTCACCCAGGACTTCCTGCAATTCTCCGACCGCATGGTCTCGAGCTACCGGCTGACCAAGGGCCCGCAGCTCATCGCCAAATACAAGAACACCTTCGCCGGCATCGAGAAGGCCTATGGCGTGCCGGCGCCGGTGCTCACCGCCTATTGGGCGCTGGAGACCGACTTCGGCGCCTTCATCGGTGACGGACCGACGCTGACCTCGCTGGCGACACTGGCCTATGACTGCCGACGGCCGGACTTGTTCCGCACCCAGCTCATCGACGCCATCAAGATCATCGACCGTGGCGACCTGACGGCTGCCGAGATGAAGGGCCCGTGGGCCGGCGAACTCGGCCAGCTCCAGTTCATCCCCGAGCGCTATTTCGACTATGGCGTCGACTTCGACCATGACGGGCGGGTCAACATGCTCGCCAGCCCGGCCGATGCGCTTGCTTCGGCGGCGAACTATCTGAAGAGCATCGGCTGGCAGGCCGGCGCGCCGTGGCTGCAAGAGGTGCGGGTGCCGCAAAGCCTGCCGTGGGACCAGGCCGACCTCACGATCAAGCTGCCGCTGTCGAAATGGGCAGGCTGGGGCGTCACGCAAGCTGATGGCAAGCCGCTGTCGACCAAAGGACCGGACGCCTCTCTGCTGCTCCCCATGGGCCGCTTCGGACCGGCCTTCCTGGCCTATCCGAATTTCGACGTCTATCTCATCTGGAACAACTCGATCGTCTATTCGACGACCGCCGCCTATCTCGCCACCCGCCTTGCCGGCGCGCCCAAGGTGACGCGCGGCTCGGCCGTGCCGCTCAGCGCCGCGGACGTGCGCCAGGTGCAGAGCCTGCTGGCAAAACGCGGCTATGACGTCGGCGAGATCGACGGCGTCATCGGCGCCAATACGCGCGCGGCCGTCAAGGACATGCAGGTCAAGTTCGGCCTGCCGGCGGATTCCTACCCCGACAAGGCGCTGCTGGCGAAGCTGCAAGGCGAGCGGGTAGGGCGAGCGATCCCGACGCGCCACGATTGTCGGCTTGGGCGACGTCGGGTCAGCGCCTCAAGCCGGTCAGGGCTGGATGTTCTCCAGATCCTCCAGCAGGCTCGGGTGCTTCGGCTCCCAGCCGAGCGCCCGGCGGGTATGCATGCTGGACGAGGGCTGGTCCATGGCGAAGATCGCGCCGATGGGGCCGTAGGTCTCGGCCGGCACCGAAGCGACCGGCAGGCCCAGCCGCCGGCCGATGACAGCCGCAATGTCGCGCACCTTGTCGCCTTCGTCGGCCACGGCGTGCCACGCGGTGCCGGCTTCCGCCCGTTCCGAGCGCCAGCCGGAAAAGCACCGCGGCGTCGACCGCATGAACGGCCGGCCAGCGCTGTTCGCCATCGCCCGGGTAGCCGGACACGCCCGTCTGGCGGGCGATGTTGGTCAGCAGACCCGCGAACCCACCCGTGCCGTGATTATGAACCGTGCGCGGCAGGCGGATGGCCGTGCTCCGGACCCCACGCGCGGCCAGGTCGAGGACCGCCGTGACCGCGCGACCGCGACCACCGACCGGCCCGTCGGTCGGTACCGGATCGGACTCGGTGGAAACGCGGCCGGGTACCCACGGTGTACCCGAGACCGTGACGAAGGGGTGGTCGCTGCCGACGAGCGCCTCGCCGAGGGTCGCCAGGGCAGCCGTCTCTTCGGCCACCGCCTGCGCAAGGGCCTCGGGGCTGCTGAAGTCGTTGGCGAATGCCAGGTGGATCACGCCGTCGGCTTCGGCAACGCCGGTGCGAAGGACATCGAGGTCGGCGAGAGCCCCCCGCAGAGCCTTGGCGCCGGCTGCCTCGGCGGCCTCAGCCGACGCGTCGGAGCGGGCGAGCACAAGGGCGGTGTGACCGTGGCCCAGAAGCTCGGCGACGACGGCAGACCCGATGAGACCAGTCCCGCCGGTGACAAAGACGCGCATGAGGTATCTCCTTCTATAATGTCAGTCACTGACATATAGAGGTAGTGACAGTCACTGACAATACCCATATTGTGGCCGCATGCCACGCAACCGAGACGAGGCCCGCAAACGCCTTCAGCGCGCCGCCCTGGAGCTGTTTGCCGAGAATGGCTTCGACCACACCACCGCTGCCCAGATCGCCGCGCGGGCGGGGGTGACGGAGCGCACGTTCTTCCGGCATTTCCCCGACAAGCGCGAGGTCCTGTTCGACGGCCAGGACATCCTCGGCGCGGCGCTGTCCGACGCGATCGGGCAGGCTCCACCCGAACTGCCGGCGATGCGGGTTCTCCAGCGGGCTTTCGCGTCGATTACGGCGATGTTCGAGCAAAATCGCCCATTCTCCGAGCCCCGTCAGCGCATCATTTCAGCGACGCCGGCCTTGCAGGAACGGGAAGTCGCCAAACACGTCGCTCTCACCCGGGTTGTGGCAGAGGCGTTGCAACGGCGGGGCGTCGAAAAGCATCGCGCCGACCTGGCCGCCCAAGCCGGGCTTGCGGCATTGGGCTACGCGCTCGACCGCTGGTTCGCGGATTCGTCGGTGCGGCTCGGCGACTATCTCGATCGCGCCTTCGTCGAGCTGCAGCAGCTCTCAACCCCGACCGACCCTCGCTGACTTGGCTGATGTCCGCTTTGCCGCAAGAGGCCGCCATCACTCCTTGATGATGAAGGGCAGGGACAGCGTCGCCTGCTTGCCAAGCGCGGCTATGATGTCGGCGACGATCGACGGCATCATCGGCGCCATGATGTCGGCCTAGCGGTCAGATCCCGACGTGCTGGACGTGACCCACGACGTCAGGTCAGCGCCAACAGCGGAAGTGATTGACCTCACTACGCGGCCGCCGACGCTGGCGTATATCAATCCTGCAATCCGGCCTTCGCAGGCCCCGAGGCAATCCTCTCCACGTCCGCAGGATTACGGATCGGTATGCGAGAAAGATGCTCGAAGAAAGAGAATGTCGGGTTGGCCTTCTTCATATCGTCCCAGACCTGCCGCGCCTCGTCGACACGGCCAAGGTGACCAAGCGCAGCGGCTAACATGCCTCGACTTACGTCGGTTTGAGGAAACAGCAGAATGCGCTCCTTGAATATGGTCGCCGCGGTCTCGTAATTTCCGAGCATCAGGTGGGCCAAACCAAGATAGTGCAGGTATTGCTGACTGAAGCCGGGGTCGAGCCGCATGGCGCGCTCGATGTCGGGGATGGCAGCCTCGGGATGACCACTGAATGCGGCGCCAGCGCCACGAATGTTCAATGCGAGAGCATAGTTGGGATTGAGCGCCAAGGCCTCATCGATGGCAGACTGCGCCCGCTGGTCGTCCTTCAGGTGGCGCGCTGAAATCGACGCGACTGCGTATCCATAGGGATCATTTGGGTCTAGCGCGATTGCTTTCGTGGCCAACTCATAGGCACGGCGCATCGAACCATCCGGGTCACCCGTCCAGCGATTGGAGTAGTCAAAAAGGTAGGCGAACGCCAAGCCGGCGTGCGCTTGAGCATAGCCAGGGTCGAGGCTGATTGCGCGTTCAAAGAGTTGCACCGATTGCTCGAAAGTCGTTCGGTCTACGCTCGACGCCTGAATCAATTCGCGCGCCTTCAGGAATAGATCGTGCGCTTCAAGACTGCTGGTGGGCGTGTTGGTGATCCGCGCCTCTTCGCTTGGCGTGAGCTTAACCTTGAGAGCCTCGACGATCTGCTGGGTCACCTCGTCCTGAACGGCGAAGATGTCGGTCAAATCTCGGTCGAAACGGTCCGCCCACACGTGGCCGCCGGTGGCCGCATCGATCAGCTGCGCCGTGATCCGCACGCGGTTGCCAGCGCGGCGGATCGAGCCCTCCAGCACCGAGCGTACGCCGAGCTCGCGCCCGACGATGCGTATGTCGGGGCTCTTGCCTTTGTATCCGAAACTCGAATTGCGAGCGATCACCATCAACCCGGCGACTTTGGACAGATCGGTGATGATGTCCTCAGTGATACCGTCGGAGAAATATTCCTGCTCAGGATCGCCGGACATGTTGTTGAAGGGCAGAACCGCGATAGAGGGCGGCTCAGGCTGCGCCTTTTCTGATGGCGACGCTGTCACCGCGGGCTGAGGGACAACCGGGTCGCCGTCAGGGTGCCACTTCCACACCCGAATTGGCCGGTCGATGTTCTTGACGGAAACCTCGCCGCCATCCTTGAAGGCAACGGCAATCCGGTTGCCGACGCTCTCGTTGACGATGGAGGAAACGCAGATGCCGCCGGGCTCGGCCAACGGCTCCAGACGCGCGGCGATGTTGACGCCGTCACCGTAGATGTCGTCGCCGTCAATGATAACGTCGCCAAGGTTGACGCCGATCCTGAGCTTGATGCCCGCCGGTTTTGTTTCGGCCTTGACGGCGCGCTGGATGGCGAGAGCGCAATTGACCGCATCGACGACGCTGGCGAACTCCACCAGCGTGCCGTCGCCAATCAGCTTGACCACTCTGCCGTTGTGCTGGGCAACGGCCGGATCAAAAACCGCCTCGCGATGGTGTTTCAGCAGCGACAGAGTACCCGCCTCGTCGGCGCCCATCATCCTGGAATAGCCGACCACGTCGGCCGCAAGGATCGCTGAAAGCCTACGACTGGTGTGCGCCTCAACCATCTGCGAGTTCTAGTGCTTCGTCACCCATCACGCTAGCTGGTTGCGACGGTGCCCGCCGGCTACGGTGCCGAGCCGGTTTGGGATATCGCGCGCTCCTTGGGTTGCGCGGGTGCGGTTGCCGCCTCGATTCGCTCCGCGACCAGTTCCTGGAGTTGCCAGAGCCGTCGGTCGTGTATGCCGAGCCCTTCCAGATGCTCGACAGTATTGCGAAGGTATTCGGCCATCGACCCCCACATGCCCACCGCCTTGGCCAGCACCTCGGCCACCGCCTCCGACGACAGGCCGCCGACGTATCTCGGATTCTTGCGATCGACAACGAAAGCAAAGGCCCGGATCGTTCCGTCCTCCGTCCTGAGGTTCAACCAACGCAAGGGGAACGGGGGCTCGCGGTGGATAAGCTTGTCGAGATTAAATTCCAGCGCATCGGCCGGCAGGCGGAAGGCAACTCCTTTGCATTGGCCACCACGATCCAGCGACAGCATCAGCCCGGGCGCATCCTTGTTGCCGCGAAAGCGTATGTCCCAGCCCAGGCAGAAGGCGCGGTGCCAACCGTGAGCGAGGGCCACTCGCCGCTCGACGACGTCGCAAGCCGGCTTCCATATGAGCGAACCGAAAGCGAAGAACCACACAGCGTTGCGCGCGGAAATCTCGCGCATAATGGCGCTCCGGGCCGCGATGATCTGCTCGGCGCTCGGTTCTGCCATTCCCGGTAACGGTCCCGGATCGGCGATCTCCCGCGATACGCGCGCCACCAACTCTGGTGTGAGGCGCATCCGCCTGTTGGTCACCACAATACAACTCCCGAGTGGAACAACCGCTGCACGAGCCCGGACCCTACCGCTGACGAGCGATGGTCGTAGCCGGCAGGTTCGCCGAGCAGCCAAAAAGGTGCAAGGCTTGAACGCGGATGACCTTCATGGCTGACGTCTGCCTTGGGGTCATCAGCGGACCTCGGACGAAGACTCGGCTGATGTCCGCCTTGCCAGCAAGAAGCTGGACATCGCTTGTCCCGGGATCGCGACCACGATCCTGCCAGTGCACGGTTTGACGCTGCCGTCACTCCGTGATGACGAAGGGCAGCGACATCGTTCCCTTCTTGCCGGTGACGAGATCGCGCAATGTGGTGTCGGCGATGTATTCGCCGGCAGGGATGCCGGTCAGCGTCAGGGTCAGGGTCGCCATGAATTCGCGAAGCTGCAAGGTGACGGATAGGGCCGCGCGATCCCGACTTGTTCGTCCGAGACCGCCACGCGGCGCTTCACGAAGCCTGGCGGGCCGTCCGGTTTCGCCTCATGTCGCGGAACGACACCAAACGACGTCGCGCTTCGTCCCAGAGCGTCAGCCGCACGCAACCGAAGCTCTGCCATAACGTCAGCCGCCCGATGCGCGCGAGTTCCGGATGGTCGCGCAGGACCTCCGGCAGGCGATAATAGGGGATGCGGCTCGCCAGATGGTGGACATGGTGGACGCCGATATTGCCGGTCAGCCACCTGAGCACCAGCGGCAGGTCGTAGTACGAACTGCCGTAGAGCGCGGCGTCGTGATGCGACCAGTCCTCGTCGCGCTCCCACCGCGTCTCCTCGAACTGGTGCTGGACGTAGAACAGCCAGACGCCGATCGTGCCGGCGCCCACCGCCAGCGGCAACTGGATGAGCAGAAACGCCTTGATGCCGACCAGCCAGGCGAGCCCGCCGAAGATCACCACAATGCCGGCATTGGTCGCCATGGTGCTGAGCCAGGGCTGCCAGCCCTTGCCCATCAGACCGATCGGCAGGCGGTGCTGCAGCAGGAACAGATAGGCCGGCGCCACGCCGAACATGAAGACCGGATGCCGGTAGAGACGGTAGGCAAGCCGCCTCCACCGGCCGAGCGCGAGATATTCGCCGACGGTCAGCGTGGTGACGTCGCCAATGCCGCGCTTCTCCAGATTGCCGGCACTGGCGTGGTGGATCGCGTGCGTCCGCCGCCAGTAGTCGTGCGGCGTCAGCGTGAACACCCCGATGACCCTGCCGACCCAGTCGTTCGCGGCCCGCCCGCGGAAGAAGGCGCCGTGGCTGCAATCGTGCTGGATGATGAAGAGCCGCACCATGAACCCTGCGGCGGGCACCGCCAGGATCAGACTCAGCCACCAAAGGCCGGTCAGCTGCGAGGCCCACATGGTGGCCCATACCGCCATCAGCGGAAACGCCGTGAGGCCGATTTCGAAGAGGCTGCGGGTCGGATTCGGGTCGCGATAGCGCGCCAGAACACGTGGCCAGTTGCCGCCGCCGGCGGTCGGCGGCGAGGCCGCGGTGTCGATCATGGCGGCCATACTAGCCGCATTCGAGCGGAATTGCGCCCCGAAATCGCCCGGTGGGCGATTCGGCCACGCGTGGAACGCATGAGCTCTCTGTGCCCGCACGTGCTCGGGCGGCAACCGGGCCGTCCCGGGATCGCGGCCATCCCGTCAATGTACGGCCTGGCGCTGCCCGTCACTCCTTGATGACGAAAGGCAGGGACATGGTTCCCGTCTTGCCGGTGACCTGATCGCGGAAGGTCGTGTCGGCGACATATTCGCCGGCAGGGATGCCGGTCAGCGTCAGGGTGATGGTGGCGATGAACTCACGGTTGCGCTCGCGGCTGGCGATGGCGAGCTTCTGGAAGTCCGGCTGGCTGAGGAGGACTTCACCGTCCTTCGACTTGATCGCCAGATCGGCGCGAAGGTCCGTCTGCCAGATGTCGCCGGACTTGGCCCAGCCGAAGCCGACCGGCTCGGCATAGACGATCATCTGGTCGCCGGCGGCGTAGACGTTGGTCTCGCGTGGATTGTAGGCGCCGTAGCCGTTGGGCGGGCCCGCCACCCACAGAGCGCGGCGGAAGGTCAGCGGCGCTGCCTGCCAGAGGGTGCCGGCGGCTTCGTCGAGCGCGGCGATGGCTTCAATGAACTTGCCTTGATCGGCCAAGGTCTGGGCTTCGGTTGCCTTGGCGACCACGTCGGCGGCCGACGCAGGGACGGCAAAAGCGACGGCCAACATCATCCCAAACAATGCCCGGCGCATGGTTTGTCCTCCGATGAGCACGACTTCCCCCGAGCCGGATTCTGATCACGCCTCAGGCCGCGTGCCAAGCGCCGGATCAAGCTGTTTTGCCGCAAGGGCGCAGCCCGGTGCCGGGGCGATAATGCGCGCAAGACAGCAGGGAGAAATGTCCCATGAAGCTGCTTGATGTGCTGGCCAAGCTCGGCATCCTGCGTTTCGGTACCAAGGCGGCCGTCTACCGCTCCGGCACCGAACGCCCGGCCGAACTGATGATGGATGATGTGCTCAACGCCGATCGCGACCTGACGACCAAGCAGGACATCGCCAGGGCGGCCGCGGCGCTGAGCGTCAAGAAGAAGCATTGAAGGGCGCAACGCCGACGCGCGCAGCGTCACCTGTGAGCGGCACTACGCCCTGACACGGACGTAGCTGCCGGGCGCGTCCTCGATGGGCTTGTATTTGCGGTTGCCGATCTTGCGGGCCGGAACGCGCGCCTTGTCGAGCTTCTCGATCCAGCTCTGCCAGTGCGGCCACCACGAGCCCGGATGCTCCTTGGCCTTGGCGGTCCATGCGTCGAAGTCGCCCTTCGGCCTGGGGCCGGTCCAATACTGGTACTTGTCGCGCGCCGGCGGGTTGACGACGCCGGCGATATGGCCGGAGCCGGCGAGCACGTAGGTGACCTTGCCGCCGAACAGGGTGGCGCCGATGAACACCGAGCCGGGCGGGGCGATGTGGTCCTCGCGGGTGGCAAGCGTGAACACCGGGATCGTGACCTTGTGGAGATCGAGGGTGACGCCGGCGATCTCCATCGTGCCCTTGGCCAGCTTGTTGTCGAGGTAGCAGTTGCGCAGATAGAAGGAATGGTTGGCCGCCGGCATGCGCGTCGTGTCGGAATTCCAGTAGAGCAGGTCGAAGGGCGCCGGCGGCTGGCCCATGAAGTAGTTGGTGATCACATAGGGCCAGATGAGGTCGTTGGGCTTCAGCATGTTGAAGGCGGCGTGCATGTTGCGGCCTTCGAGATAGCCGCGCACGTCCATCGTCTTCTCGACCGCGGCGACCTGCTCCTCGTCGACGAAGACCTTGAGGTCGCCGGCCTCGGAGAAATCGACCTGGGTGGCGAACAGCGTCGCCGAGGCGATGCGTTCGTCGCCGGTGGCCGCAGCATAGGCGAGCGCGACCGACAAGAGCGTGCCGCCGACGCAGTAGCCGGCCGCGTTGACCTGGCGCTGGCCGGTGACCGCGCCGATCACGTCGAGGGACTCGAAGATGCCCTGGCGCATGTAGTCGGCAAAGCCCTTCTTCGCCTGATTGCGGTCGGGATTGACCCAGGAGATGACGAAGACGGTGTGGCCCGCCTCGACGCACCAGCGGATGAAGGATTTCTCGGCAGTCAGGTCGAGGATGTAGAACTTGTTGATCCACGGCGGGACGATGAGCAGCGGGCGCTTGAGCACGGTGGCGGTCGTCGCCTGGTACTGGATGAGCTGGCAGACATCGTTCTGGTGGATCACCTTGCCGGGGGTCACCGCCAGGTTCTCGCCGAGCTTGAACTTGGCGGTGTCCGACTGGCGGATCTTGAGGTCGCCGTGACCGGCCTTGATGTCCTCGGCCAGCATCTGCATGCCGCGCACCAGATTGTCGGCGTCGCTGGCCAGCGTCTGGCGCAGGATCTCGGGGTTGGTGAGGACGAAGTTTGACGGGGAGAGGGCGCTGGCGATCTGCTTGACGTAGAAGGCCGCCTTCTGCCGGGTGTGGGCATCGAGCCCCGCGGCCTCGGCCGCCATTGCCTCGGCCCAGCGGCTGGTGATCAGGTAGAACTGCTTGATGAAGTCGAAGAACTGGTTGGAGCGCCATGCCGGGTCGGCGAAGCGCTTGTCGCGCGCCTCCGGTTCGGCCGTCGCCGGCGCCGTCTCGCCCATCATCCGCTTGAGGCTCGAGGCCCACAGGTCGAGATAGCCCATCAGCAGCCGGTTCTGCGCCTGCGCCGCCCGCTCAGGCTCGCCCATCCAGTATTCGCCGATCTTTGAGAGCGTGCGCACCGCGTCCATGACGAAACCGTCGACCGTGTCGGCGGTCTTGCCCTCTTCGCGTGGCCTCAGATAGGCGGCGGCGGCCTTGCCGGCCTCCTCCATCATGCGCGCCAGGTTGCGGGCGAAGACCTCGGGATTGTTGATCCCGGTCGCCGATGCGGCATCCTTGTGGTCGGTCTCCGCCATGGTCGTTCCGCTGTTGTGGGCGACAAAGAGCGTTAGCCTATCGCCCGCTTTTTCGACATAATATGGTGCTAGTTAACGGCGGGCTCACGGAAATAGCACCCCTTTGCGTACCAGGTTGTTCAGTATGAATTCAGCGGTTTGGCGGCACGCAAGCCCGCCACCGGCCACGTTTTTGCGGCGCCTGGCAGCGGCAGCGGCGATCATCGGACTGGGGCTTGCCGCCTCCGGCTGCGCCCAGTCGATGAGCGAATTCGCCCGCAATGCCGACACGCCGTCCCCGGTCGCCTTGACGCCCGGCGACGCGCAGACGGCGGGCGTGGCCAGGCCGGCCATTCTGGTCGACGAGAGGACCGTTCCGGCAGAGGCGCCCCGCACGACGGCGCCGATGGCGATTGCGCCGGCGGCACGCGCAACACCCGAGGTCGCCGCGGTCGATCCCTCCGACCCGGGAATCGCCCCTGCCGCCACGAACCTCAACCGGATACCCGAGCAGCCGAAGGCCAAGCTTCTGACGGCCGACGAGAAGGCCAAGGTGATCGCCGAGCTGGAGGCCATGGCCAAGAAGCAGAGCGCCCAGCTGGACAAGGACAAGACAAGGACAAGGACAAGAAAGCCGCCTGCGCGGCCGATAATCTGGATCCGGCCCAGCGAGTCGCCAGTGCAACTGGCGACGGAGGGTGCTAGATAGCCCCGTCCGGAAAGGCCGGATGACGCTTCGATTCACCGTGGACGGGGCTTGAGCCATGTCGGAATTCTATCGGGTGCGGCGACTGCCGCCGTATGTCTTCGAGCAGGTCAACCGGCTGAAGGCGAGCGCCCGAGCTGCCGGCGCCGACATCATTGACCTCGGCATGGGCAACCCCGACCTGCCGACCCCGCCGCATATCGTCGACAAGCTCAACGAGACGGCCCGCCGGCCGGACACCCACGGCTATTCCGCCTCGCGCGGCATCAATGGCCTGAGGAAGGCGCAGGCCGCCTACTACGACCGCCGCTTCAGCGTGAAGCTCAACCCGGACAGCCAGGTGATCGTCACCATCGGCTCCAAGGAAGGCTTCGCCAACATCGCCACGGCGATCACCGCGCCGGGCGACGTGGTGCTCTGCCCGAACCCGAGCTATCCGATCCATGCCTTCGGCTTCCTCATGGCCGGCGGCGTGATCCGCGCGCTGCCCTCGACGGCGGATGCCGACTATTTCCACGCGCTCGAGCGTGCCGTCATCCACTCCATCCCCAAGCCGCTGGCGGTGGTGGTGTGCTACCCGTCCAACCCGACGGCGCAGGTGGCCGACCTCGATTTCTACCGCGACCTGGTCAGCTTCGCCCGCCGCAACGACCTGATCGTGCTCTCCGACCTCGCTTATGCCGAGGTCTATTTCGACGACAACCCGCCGCCCTCCATCCTCCAGGTGCCCGGCGCCATGGACATCGCGGTGGAATTCACCTCGATGTCGAAGACCTTCTCCATGGCCGGCTGGCGCGTCGGCTTCGCCGTCGGCAACGAGCGCCTGATCGCGGCGCTGGCGCGGGTGAAATCCTACCTCGACTATGGCGCCTTCACGCCGATCCAGGTGGCGGCGACGGCAGCGCTCAACGGCCCGACCGCGTGCATCGAGGAGATGCGGGCGACCTACAAGGGCCGCCGCGACGCGCTGGTGGAGAGCTTCGGCCGCGCCGGTTGGGAGATTCCGAGCCCGGCCGCCTCGATGTTTGCCTGGGCGCCGATCCCCGAACGCTTCCAGGCGCTGGGGTCGCTGGAATACTCCAAGCTGCTGATCGAAAAGGCCGACCTGGCGGTGGCGCCGGGCGTCGGCTTCGGCGAGCACGGCGACGGCTTCGTGCGCATCGCCCTGGTCGAGAACGAGCAGCGCATTCGCCAGGCCGCCAGGAACCTGAGACGCTTTCTTGAATCGGCCGACAAGACGTTGCACAACGTCGTTGCGATGTCGGGCAGCCGGCGCTGATTTCGCCGTCCCGGTCCGTTTCGGGCCGGGGCGCGTAGCCGGCGATCGGAGTGAAATCCTTGCGTTCTCATATGGTTGACGGCTACCGGCGGGTTCGATGAACGCGCCCCTGCCACCGCTGCGCATCGGCCTGGCCGGACTCGGCACGGTCGGTTCCGCCCTCGTGCGCATCCTCGAGCGCCACGGCAACGACCTTGCCGTGCGCACCGGGCGGCCGCTGTCGATCGTCGGCGTGTCGGCGCGCAACCGCCACCGGGACCGCGGCTACGACATTTCCGGCTACGGCTGGTTCGATGACCCGGTGGCGCTGGCGCGCGACCCGGGCAACGACCTCTTCGTCGAACTGATCGGCGGCGCCGACGGCCCCGCCCACGCCTCGATCGCGGCGGCGATCAAGGCCGGCAAGCATGTGGTGACCGCCAACAAGGCGCTGCTCGCCGAGCACGGGCTGGAGCTCGCCCACGCCGCCGAGGAGGCCGGCGTCAGCATCAATTTCGAGGCCGCCGCCGCCGGCGGCATCCCGATCATCAAGACGCTGCGCGAGGCGCTCTCCGGCAACACGGTCAACCGCGTCTACGGCATCCTCAACGGCACCTGCAACTACATCCTGACGCGCATGGAGCAGGACGGCCTGTCCTTCGCCGACTGCCTCACGGCGGCGCAGCACCTGGGCTATGCCGAGGCCGATCCGACCTTCGACATCGAGGGCACCGACACCGCCCACAAGCTGGCGCTGCTGACGGCGCTCGCCTTCGGCACCGAGATCAACGTCGATTCGATCTATGTCGAGGGCATCGCGTCGATCACGCCGGCCGACATCGAGGCGGCCAGCGAGCTCGGCTACCGCATCAAGCTGCTCGGCGTCGCCAGCCGCACCGACAGCGGCATCGAACAGCGCGTGCATCCGACCATGGTGCCGAAATCTTCGGCGATCGCCCGCGTCGACGGCGTCACCAACGCGGTTGCCGTCGACGCCGATTTCGTCGGCTCGCTGGTGCTCGCCGGACCGGGGGCAGGGGGCGACGCCACCGCCTCCTCGGTGATGAGCGACATCGCCGACATTGCCCGCGGTGACCGCGTCGGCACCTTCGGCCGGCCGGCTTCGACGCTGGAACCCTATCGCCGGGCGGGCATCCGCATGCACGAGGGCGGCTACTACATCCGCCTGTCGGTATATGACCGGCCGGGCGCCTTTGCCGCCATCGCCGGACGCATGGCGGAGAGCGGCATCTCGCTGGAATCGATCGTCCAGCGGCACCGCAGCGCGCACACCGCGGCGTCCGAGCATCCGGCGCCCGAAAGCCCGGCGCCGGTCATCCTGATCACCTACGAAACCACGGAGACGGCGATCCGCCAGGCGCTGGACGCCATCAAGGCGGACGGCCATGTCCTCGGCGAACCGCAGATGATACGCATAGAGCCCCTGGCCTGAGGGGGAAGACGCGCTCAAAGCGCTGAAGCGGAGAGTTTGATGAACCGGGAAGCCCGCATTGCCCAAGGCGCCACTGCGCTCGACCGTGTGCTCACGCTGGAACTCGTGCGGGTCACCGAAGAGGCCGCCGTGGCGGCGGCGCGCCTGCGCGGGCGCGGCGACGAGATGGCCGCCGACCGGGCGGCGGTGGAAGCCATGCGGCGCGAGCTCAACCGCCTGGACATCCGCGGCACGGTGGTGATCGGCGAAGGCGAACGCGACGAGGCGCCGATGCTGTTCATCGGCGAGGAAGTCGGCAACAAGCGCGGTCCGGCCGTCGACATCGCTCTCGACCCGCTGGAAGGCACGACGATCGCAGCCAAGAACCTGCCCAACGCCATTGCCGTGGTCGCCATCGCCGAATCCGGCACTCTGCTCAACGCGCCCGACGTCTACATGGACAAGATCGCCATCGGCCCCGGCTATCCGACCGGGCTGGTCGATCTCGACCGCTCGCCGACCGACAACATCCGGGCCCTGGCGGCGGCGAAGGGCGTGCCGGTGAGCGAGGTGACCGCCTGCGTTCTCGACCGCCCGCGCCATGCCAAGTTGATCGACGAGATCCGCGCCACCGGGGCGGCCATCCGCATGATCGGCGACGGCGACGTCGCCGGCATCATCGACGTGACCGAGCCGGAGCGCACCGGCATCGACATCTATCTCGGCATCGGCGGCGCGCCCGAGGGCGTGCTGGCGGCCGCGGCGCTGCGCTGCACGGGCGGCCAGATGCAGGGGCGGCTGGTGATCAGCTCCGACGAGCAGCGCGATCGCGCCCGCCGCATGGGCGTCACCGACGTCGAGCACAAGTTCGACATGAGCGAACTGGCCAGCGGCGAGGTGCTGTTCGCGGCGACCGGCGTCACCGACGGCGACCTGCTCACCGGCGTCAAGTTCGGCAAGCGGGCGATCACCACGCATACCATCGTCATGCGCTCGTCATCGGGCACGGTGCGCTGGATCAGGGCGCACCATCAGAACGTCGACAAGTTCAACGCCGGCGAAGACTCGCTGTAGCAGCCCGGCCGCGCACTAACAAAACCCCCGGGGGAGCCGTGACGGCCGCCCCGGGGGAATGGTGTTGGCGCACCGTCCCTACGGAATCGTGCAGAGACGCCGCGGCCCGTAATAGGGCTGATACGTGCAGCTACGCGCGTCAAACGACCGGTAGGCGGCCGCGCATTCGTACACGTTGCAGTAGCGTGGCGCCGGACGGACATAGAGCGGCGGCGGCGGTGGCGGCATACGACGGACCACCGGCGGTCCAACGTAGATTCCGACACCCGGGCCGCCAAAGACCGGCGGTGGCGGGCGACGGATCACGGGCGGTCCGACGTAGATTCCAACACCGGGGCCGCCAAAGACCGGCGGCGGCGGTGGTGGCGGTCCACCCCAAGGCGGCGGAGGCCTCCAACCGGGTGGGGCGGCGAGGGCAGCCTCGCTGACCATCATCATCCCCGCCAGAGCAACCATTGCTCCGACTGCGAGTTTCTTCAGCATTTCGCGCACTCCTCAGATGCCCCCATCTGATCGTGCCCCGGCTAACGCTCTTTCCCGACAATGCGTTGGAGCGCGTCGCCCCGAGGCGCCTTGGAATTTGGGCCCTCATCGGTGTCCACAGACGCGACTTGAAAGCACATGGGGCAATTTGCCCGGTGCCGCCCCACGGCGGACAGCGGCGCGGTCCCGCGTTATGCATGAAGGCATGGCACAGGCAGCCCCCACGATTCGCGGTGACCAGGTCGAGGCCGGCCCCGACCGTCGGACGTTCATGGGGGTGGCAGCGCTCGCTCACCGGCCGCCAATGGCTCGAGCGGCTCGATGCGGCCGGCGCCAATGTGGCGCTCGCCATCGCCCAGCGCCATCAGGTGAACGACATCGTGGCGCGCGTCCTGGCGGGACGGGGCGTCGGCGTCGACGAGGCGCCGGCTTTCCTGGCGCCGAGCCTGAGGGCACTGATGCCGGATCCCTCGCTGCTGACCGACATGGAAGCCGCGGCGGAACGCATTGCCGATGCGGTCATGGCCGGCGAGCGCATCGCCGTCTTCGGCGACTACGACGTGGACGGGGCCTCGTCGGCGGCGCTGCTTGCGCGCTTCCTGCGCCATCAGGGGCTCGACCCCACCGTCTATATCCCCGACCGCCTGTTCGAGGGCTATGGGCCGAACCCGGAGGCGCTGCGCATGCTGGCCGGGCAGGGCGCCCGCCTGATCGTCACGGTCGACTGCGGCTCGACCAGCTTCGAGGCGCTGGCCGAGGCGGAGGCGCTCGGCGTCGACGTGGTGGTGATCGACCATCACGAACTCGGCACCGAGCGGCCGCCGGCACGCGCTTTGGTCAATCCCAACCGCCAGGACGACCTTTCCGGTCTTGGTCACCTCGCCGCCGTCGGCGTCACCTACATGGCCGTGGTGGCGGTCAACCGGCTGCTGAGGACTCGCGGGTGGTACGGCCCCAACCGCCGCGAGCCCGACCTGCTGCAATGGCTCGACCTGGTGGCGCTCGGCACGGTCTGCGATGTGGTGCCGCTGGTCGGGCTCAACCGCGCCTTCGTCGCCAAGGGGCTGATGACGCTCGCCCGCCGCGGCAACCGCGGGATCGCGGCGCTGGCCGACGTCGCTCGGCTGGGTGGTCCGGTGACGCCCTATCATCTCGGCTTCCTCCTCGGCCCCCGCATCAATGCCGGCGGACGCATCGGCGACGCGGCGCTGGGGGCGCGGCTGCTCGATCAGCGACGATCCGGCCGAGTGCGCGCGGATTGCCGGCGAACTCGACCGGCTCAACGGCGAGCGCCAGGCGATCGAGGCCCGGCAGTTGGAGGAGGCGATGGCCGAGGCCGACGCCGAGATCGGCGGCGGCGAGGGGCCGGCGGTGCTCATCACCGCCAATCGCGGCTGGCATCCGGGCGTCGTCGGACTGATCGCCTCGCGCCTCAAGGACCGCTACCAGCGGCCGGCGATCGCCATCGCCATGGCGGCAAACGGCACCGGCACCGGATCGGGACGCTCGGTCGTCGGTGTCGACCTGGGGGCGGCGGTGCGCAGTGCGGTCGAGCAGGGGATCCTGGTCAAGGGCGGCGGCCACGCCATGGCCGCCGGGCTCACCGTGGCCGAGGCCCGGCTGGGCGACCTCCGCGCCTTCCTCGAACAGAGCCTGGCCGAGCGGGTCAAGGCCGTGGCCGGCATCCATGCGCTTGCCATCGACGCGGCGCTCACCGCGCGCGGCGCCAGCCTCGACCTGATCGCGGCGGTGGACAAGGCGGGCCCGTTCGGCGCCGGCCATCCCGAGCCGATCTATGCCTTCCCGTCGCACCGCATCGACTATGCCGATACGGTCGGCAACGGCCACGTCCGCCTGACGCTCGCCGCCAATGACGGCGCCACCATCAAGGCGGTGGCCTTCCGCGGCGCCGGCTCGCCGCTCGGCGAGGGGCTGCTCAAGGCGCGCGGACGCAACCTGCACATCGCCGGCGCGCTGTCGATCGACCACTATCAGGGCCGGCGCACGCCGAGCCTCCGCGTCATCGACGCGGCAGAACCGGCTACCTGAGCCCGGCTCGCCAGCCAGGCGTCGCTGGGGCTTGTGGTGGCGTTACCTCTCCCCATTGGGGAGAGGTCGGCGCGTAGCGCCGGGTGAGGGGGAGCCGAGCCATCCGGACAGGCTCTCGCCCCCTCACCCTGTCCCTCTCCCCGCCGGGGAGGAGGGGGGACGAATACGGCGACAGCGCGGAAAGACGATCCGCTCAGTTGTTCCAGGTGGTGGAGATGTAGTCCTTGTCTTCGAGCGCGCGCCGCTCGAAGGACAGGAAATCGTAGTAGCCGCAGCGGGCGGTGCCGGGGAAGGCGCGGCAGATGTGCGGCCGTGATTCATAGACCGTGCAGCGGCGCGTCTCGGTATCGATGAACTGGCAGATCGTGCCGAAGTGCTCATCCTTCTGGTGGCGCAGAATCTGCGACTTGCCGTCCTGCGACTTCTTGGTGAACTTCTTCCGCGCCTTTTCAGGGGTGATGCCGAAATGCTTGGCCAGGCGCCGGATGTCGGCGTCGGTGGCGCCGATCTCGGCATAGGAGCAGCAATAGGCCGGGCACTTGGAGCAATTGAACTGGTTCTTGGGGGCGCTCATCGACGGGGAGAACCTGATTTGAGAATCGGTGAAGCGCACATGCTTCCACACGGCTCGGGCAAGCGCCATGGATTGCGGGCGGAATTCGCTCGTGGCGTGCCGCCGCCTCACACCTTGCCGAGCCAGAGGGTGGCCAGCATGCCGATGCCGAGCAGCAGGATGATGATCCCGGCGAAGAGGTGCAGCCGGCGCAAGTTGCGCGCCCGCCATTCCTCCGCCAGTTCGGCCGTGGTCAGGCCGAAATAGACCGCGGCGGTGATGGCGATCATCGGCAGGACGAAGATCAGGTTGTAGAGCACCAGCCAGGCCAGCGCCTGGGGCCGCGTGGCGGTTCTGCCCAGAAGTCCAAGGATGACGATGTACGGCCCCGACGTGCAGGGCAGCAGGAACAGGCTGACGACAAAGCCGGTGAAGAAGGCGCCGGGCACCGAGGTGACCCGTTGGATGATCCCCTTCATCGCCGGGCGCCAGGAGCGCGGCACCTCCATGACGAACCATTTGCCGTACCAGAGGTAGTCCTTGAGATTGAACAGGCCAATGAGGATGGCGAGGACGCCGACCACGACGTAGATGGCTTGCGTCGCCCCGGCCGCCTCGACCGCCGAATAGACCCCGAGGCCCATCAGGTAATAGGAGATGAAGACCGCGAGCGAGAAGGCGAGGCCGGCATAGAGCACCCGCCGCCGGTTGCCGGCGCCGAGCACCGCCGTGATCAGAATGATCAGCACGGCGAAGGCGCAGGGGTTGATGGCATCGACCGCTGCCGCGGTCACCACCGCCGTCAAGGTGAGGGTGGGCGCGACGCCGCCGGCCGACCCCGCCAGGCGGTCGAGCGGCGCCGGGCAGCCATCGGCGATGCAGGCGCCGATCTTCTGCTCGAGTTCCGGCTTCATGTCCTCGGCGAAGCCGACGATGACGTCGTTGCCGATGAACAGCGTCGGCACGCCCCGGATGGTGGTGCCGTAGGCTGCGGTCAACTTCTCAAACAAGGCGACGTTGTCCGTGTCGAAATAGATCTCGCGCTCGTCGAGCCGGATCTCGGGATGCTCCGCCTTGGCTTCGGCGAGGTACTCCCGCATCGCCGCGCAATAGGGGCAGCCGCGGCCGTAGAACAGCACCATGTCGACCGGCTTGCCGCTCGCGGCGAAGGCCGGCGTGGGGACGGGGGCCGCGGACAGGATGAGGGAGAGGATCAGGAAGAAGGATCTTGGCCATGCTTGCCCTGGCCCCGTGCCGATCGCAACGGCTACATTAAAACCATTGAAATATATAGCGAATTTCCGCCTGACTGCCTTGACCGAGGTCAAAGGCCGGCGGCCGCGGGATGGCGCTGATCGACGCAGCCGAGCGGACCGGTTGATCGGAACGCGATTTCTCGCGATGAATGGGCGGGTGCGGCGCTATTGGAGGCGCTGCTTCAGGTAATGGGTTGTCTTGCCATGCGCGGGCGCAGCATTCCGCTCTCACCGATCCGCAAGCTGGTGGTGGACCTGACCGTGCTCCGCGCGCCCACCGTGCCGGTGCAGCGGGTCATGCACCTGAAGCCGGTGATGGAGGCGCGCGCGGCGCTTGCCGACCGGCCGGCATGGGCTTCGCTGTTCGCCAAGGCCTTCGCCCTTGTTGCCGTCGAGATCGCCGATCTCAGACGGGCCTACGTCAAGGTCCCGTGGCCGCACCTCTACGAATATCCGCAGAGCACGCTGTCGATGGTGTTCGAGCGCGACTGGCACGGCGAGATGGTGATCCTGACCACGCTCATGCGCTCGCCGGAGACGATGCCGCTGAAGGCGCTCAGCGACGCCATGAAGCGACCAAGGACAAGCCGATCGAGGACAACCGCGACTTCCAGCGGATGTTCTCGCTCGCCCGGTGGCCGACGCCGCTCCGCCGCCTGATCTGGTGGCTCGGCCTCAACATTGGCCGCCAGCGCGGCAACTATTTCGGCACCTTCGGCATCACCGTCTATTCCGGGCCTGGGGGCGGAGTCGCTGCATCCTTTGTCGCCGCTGACCGCGACCATGAACTGGGGCGTCATCGCCGATGACGGCACGGTCAGCGTGCGCATCATGTACGACCACCGCGTGCTCGACGGCTCGATGGTGGCGCGCACGCTCGGGCGCATCGAGGACAAGATGCTCGGCCCGGTGCTGGACGAGCTGAAGGGGATGCGGTGATAGATGGTGAATGGTGAATGGGCAGCGTCTTCTGCCGCTTACCATTCACCATTGACCATTCACCGGTCCGCTCAGTGCGCCATGAGCACCGGCAGGGTGGTCTCGGCGATGATGTGGCTGGTGGCGCCGCCGAAGATCATCTGGCGCAGGCGGCTCTGGGTGTAGGCGCCCTTGACCACCAGGTCGCTGCCGGCGGCCAGCGCCTCCTCCAGGATGGCGGCGCCGGGCGAGCGCGCGCCGCGCTGCACCGTGACGACTTCGCTGGCGATGCCGTTCAGTTCGAGATGGCGGGCGACCTCGGCGCCGCTCGGCCCCGACACGCCGACGCCCTCGACCACCTGCACGACGACATGCTGGGCCCGCCTGATCAGTGGCATGGCGGCGGCGATGGCGCGCGCCGTCTCGGTGCTGCCGTTCCAGGCGATGGTCACCGATTGGCCGATCTGGTCCGGCGCCGCCGGCGGGGCGATGAGGATCGGGCGGCCGCTGTCGAAGAGGGCCGCTTCCAGCGTGCTCATGTGCGGGCTGGCGGCAGCCGACCCTGGCCGGCCGACCACGGTCACGTCGAAGACGCGGCCGCGGGTGCCGAGGAAGCCGTCGCCGGCGAGCGCACGCGGGTTCCAGGCAAAGCCCGGCGCGCCCGTCCCGTCGCCGGCCGGGGCGACGCCATGCTTGGCCATGGCGCCCTCGAACAGCTTCTTTGCTTCCGCCGCCGCCGCTTCGTCCTGCTCGGCCAGGTCGGTCGGGTAGACGACCATCGAGCCGATGCCCTCGGCGGCGACCAGGGTGTTGAGTTCCGGGGTGAGGGCGAAGCCCTCCAGGTAACTGTCGAACATGCGTGCCAGCAGGCAGGCCGTGGACAGGGTCGATTCGATCTGGCTGTTCCGCTCGACGGGGACAAGGATCGTCTTCATGGCATTGACCACTTGGAAAGGGATCGGAATACGCCAAGACTATACAACGAATCCTCGCCCAGCCCGCCCCCCGTTCGGCAACCCATTCCCGCCCATGGCCAAACCCCTCGATTTTTCCCCACCTTTGCACACCGGTGCGGCAGTCCGATGAACCGCTTCCTGTCGCTGTTTCCCTCGATCATGCTGCCGATGTTCCTGGCGATGGTCGACGGAACCATCGTTTCCGCGGCGCTGCCGGTGATCGCCGGCGAACTGGGCGAGGCGCAGCGCATCTCGTGGGTGGTCATCGCCTATCTGATGGCGGCAACCGTCGCCTCGCCGGTCTATGGCCGGCTGGGCGACAGTTTCGGGCGCAAGCGGCTGATGTACGTGGCGCTGGCCATCATCGTCGTCGCCACGGTCCTCTGCGCGCTGTCGCCCAACGTCGACCTGCTGATCGCCGCCCGCGTGCTCCAGGGGCTGGGCGGCGGCGGCCTGATGACCCTGTCGCAGGCCCTGATCGGCGAGGCGGTGCCGCCGCGCGAGCGCGCCCGCTACCAGGGTTTCCTGGCGTCGGTCGCGGTGTTCTCCAACGCCTTCGGTGCCGTCGCCGGCGGCCTGCTCACCCAGCATCTCGGCTGGCGCTCGATCTTCTTCGTCAGCGCGCCGGTCGGCCTGCTGGCGATGCTCCTGCTCCTGCGCCTGCCGGGGCAGGTGCCGAAGCGCGAGCCGTTCCGCTTCGATGCCGGCGGACTGGTCCTGTTCATCGTCTTCATCGTCTCGACCCTGGTGATGTTCCGCGAGGTTCAGGAGTTCACCGCCGCAATTCTGGTTCCGGTGGCGGGGCTGCTGGCGCTCAGCGTCGCGGCCGCCATCCTGCTCGTCTGGCACGAGCGGCGGGCGTCCTCGCCGCTGTTCCCGGTCTCCCTGTTCCACAACCCGACCATCTGGCGGAGCGACGCGCTCGCTTTGTTCCATGGCGCGGCCCTGGTCTCGGTCATCACCTTCCTGCCGATCTATCTCAGCGTCGGCCTGGGCTGGAACGCCGGCGCCATCGGTGCCTCGCTGCTGCCGGTCACGGTCAGCGTGCCGTCCGGATCGATCATCACCGGCATTGCCGTCAGCCGGACCGGCTACACCGCGATCTTCCCGTCGGTCGGCCTGATCGTCGCCATCCTGGTTCTGGTGGCGGCGGGCGTCCTGCTGCCGCATCTCACCGGCGTTCAGCTTTCCCTGCTTCTGGGGGTGGCCGGCCTGTTCATGGGCACGGTCATGGGGGTGGTTCAGGTGACGGTGCAGAGCGCCGCCGGTCCCGGCATGCTCGGCACGGCGGCGGCATCGGTGCAGTTCTCGCGCTCGATCGGGGCAGCGCTGGGCACCGCTCTGGTCGGCGTCGTGCTGTTCTCCACCATGGCCGCCATCGACCCCGATGCCGGCCATGCCTTCGCGATGATCCTGCAGCAGGGGGCGGATGCCCTGGCCTCGATGAGCGCCGATCGTGTCGCCGCGATCGAGGCGGGGATCACGACGGCCTTCCAGGCCGCGTTCTTCACCATCGCCGGCTTCGTGAGCGCCGCGATGGTTCTGGCGTGGCTGCTGCCGCTGCGCCGGATTTAGGCTAGCGGATGCGCTGGCCTTCGGTGTCGAAGAGGAGGACGGTGGCCGGATCGAAATGCGCCGCGTAGGGCTGGCCGGCCTTGAGGTCGCGGCCGTCCTGGGTGGCGATGGTGACGACGCTGCCCTTGCCGTGGCGGGCATAGACGAACGTCTCCAGGCCGAGATGCTCGATCATCTCGATCATCAGGTCGAGCTGAGCCGAGCCGCTGGCGTTGAAATGGCCGGGGCGCAGGCCGACCGTCACGTTGGTGCCGTCGGCGGGCATCGACGCCAGGCCGGGGAGGGCGATCTCGTGATCGTCGTAGGCCGGCAGGCGGATGACCGTCCGCCCCTTGGCGACAACACCGGCCAGGAAGTTCATCTTGGGCGAGCCGATGAAGCCGGCGACGAACAGGTTGTCGGGATCGTCGTAGAGCTGAGCGGCGTGCCGACCTGGGCGACGGCGCCATCGCGCAGCACGACGATCTTGTCGGCCAGCGTCATCGCCTCGACCTGGTCGTGGGTGACGTAGATGATCGTCGTCTTCAGTTCCTTGTGCAGGCGGGCGATCTCGATGCGCATATGGACGCGCAGCTCCGCGTCGAGGTTGGACAGCGGCTCGTCAAAGAGGAAGACCTTGGGGTGACGCACGATGGCGCGGCCGATGGCGGCACGCTGGCGCTGGCCGCCGGAGAGCTCCTTCGGTCGCCGGTCGAGCAGCGGCTCCAGCTCCAGGATGCGCGCGGCTTCCGCCACCTGTCTGGCGATTTCGGCCTTGGCAACGCCGGCGAAGCGCAGCGCGAAGCCCATGTTCTCGCGTACCGTCATGTGCGGATAGAGCGCATAGGTCTGGAAGACCATGGCGATGCCGCGCTTGGACGGATCGACATCGTTCATCCGCTGCCCGTCGATCGTGAGCTCGCCCGCCGTGATCGATTCGAGCCCCGCGATCATGCGCAAGAGCGTCGACTTGCCGCTGCCCGAGGGGCCGACGAAGACGACGAACTCACGACTATCGATGTCGAGGTCGACCCCCCGGATCACCTTGACGGCACCGAAGGACTTGTGGACCCCACGCAGCTTCAGCTCGCTCATCGCTCCTTCCTTATTCGGCGCTGAGCGCAATGGTGGTGGTGCCGAAAAGCGGGCTCGACACGTTGACGGTAATCGCCCCCCGGGCACCGGTCGATTCGACCCAGAAGCCGGTCGAGCCGCCGCGCAGCGGCACCAGGCTCGGGCCGACCAGCCGGCCGGCGCCCGACACCGCGATCTCGACCGGTTCGAACAGGAAGGGCAGCTTGTGCCCGGCCTGATCGAGGGCGCGCACCATCACCCGCACGCATTCGGTCGCTTCTGAGGAGATCGCGGCGCGATCGGCGACGACCGCGAGCCGGGTGGCGACCGGATCGGCAACGTAGCGAACCTCGGTCGCCGGCTTGCCGTCGATCAGGCCGGTGATGGTCGCACCCTCCCACAGCATGCCCCACAGCCCCAGCTCTTCGGCGCTGAAGTGCTCGCGCTGGAAGATGACCGGGGGATGCGGCAGGTGGGGGAAGCGCTCGCGGTCGGGCGTGAGGCGCTTGGGCGGGTTGTCGCCGTAGCTGAGCTCGACCTCATCGCAATTGGTCAGCACCATCAGCGGCAGCACGCCGCCGATATTGCGCTCCCCGCGCGCCCAGAAGGTCACCGGCTGGAGAACCACGGCCTCCTCCGGCTCGCACTGGCTGGCATAGGCGAAGGCGGCGAATTTCGGCTCGCGGAACATGTCCATGACGCCGTGGTGGCAGATGCGGTCGCCGGAGCCGAAGTCCTTGTGGGTGTTGTAGTCGAAGGCGCACCAGCCGATGCAGCCGGCGATCTGGGGATCGCCGTAGGCGGCGTTGAGCACCTCCAGATGGCGGGTCACATGCTCGACCTGGCGCTGTTCCTGGTCGAAGCTCTTGGTCGGGTACATGTGGCCGTTGAACTCGGTGACCATGTAGGGCACTGGCTTGTCGATACCACTGGTCTCGCGCCGCGGCCGGAGCGCCGTGCGCGGCCGGTTGCCGCCGAGCTCCTCGTTGCCGAGGATGAAGTCGTTGGTGGTGTAGACGTCCTCGAGCAGCTCGCTCTCGGTGATGACGCGGATGCCGCCGGTCTGGCGGGTGGTGTCGAGCTCGTGGGCGACGCGGTTGGTCTCGACATAGAAATCGTGGTCGTCGCGCAACTCGTTGATGCGCACGCCCCACAGGATGATCGACGGGTGGTTCCAGTCACGGGTGATCATGCGGCGGACGTTGGCAACCGCCTCCGCCTTCCATGTGTCGCCGCCGATGTGCTGCCAGCCGGGAATCTCCTCCAGAACCAGGAGGCCCAGCCGGTCGCAGGCGTCGAGGAAGTACGGCGACTGCGGATAGTGCGAGGTGCGCACGATGTTGACGTGCAGCTCGCGCTTGAGGATTTCGGCGTCGCGTTCCTGCGCCGCGCGGCCGAGCGCGTATCCGGCATAGGGGAAGGACTGGTGGCGGTTGAGGCCGCGCAGCTTGAGCGGGCGGCCGTTGAGGCGGAAGCCCTCGGGCGTGAACTCGGCCGCGCGGAAGCCGAAGGTGTGGGTGACGGTGTCGTCGCCGAGCGTGAGGTCGAGGGTGTAGAGGACGGGGCTGTCGAGGTCCCACAGCGTGATGCCGTCGAGCCCGTCCATCGCCAGCGCGACTTCAGCGGCCGCAGGTGCCGAGGCCGTGGCAATCGCCTTGCCGGTGGGATCGCGCAGCGTTGCCGTCAGCGTGCCCGCGATCGGCAGCCTCGCAGGGTTGGCGAGGTCGAGGCGGACACGCACCGACTTCTTGGCGGAAAGCACGTTCGGCGTTTCGATCTTGACGCGGCCGATCGAAACCGGCGGCACCACCTTGAGCCAGACGTCGCGATAGATGCCGGCATAGGTCAGGTAGTCGATACGGCCGCCGAAGGGCGGGATGTCGGGGTTCTCCGAGCCGTCGACCTTGATCGCCAGCAGATTGTCGCCGGCGGTGAGCTTGCCGGTCAGGCGGACCGCGAACGGCGTGTAGCCGTCGGCGTGGGCGCCGAGGCGCTCGCCGTTGAGATAGACCACCGCATCGGCCATGGCGCCGTCGCAGATGAGCCACACCTCCTGGCCGTCCCAGGCCGGGTCGCGCGTGATCACCTTCTGATAGGTGAAGGGCCGCCAGGTGCTCGCCTCGTCGAAGTAGGAGAAGGGCAGTTCGACCGCGCTGTGGGGCAGGGAGACGCGCGCCCCCTTGCCCAGCGTCGCGGTCAGATCGGGCGAGAAGCCCTCGTTGAAGGTCCACCCCTCGTTGAGGGCAATCAGCGTACGCATTTTCTAGAACCTCATTTCACGCCGCCGGTCAGGCCCGCGACGAACTGGCGTTGGAGCAGGAAGAAGATGACGAGCGTGGGCAGCGTCGCCAGCACGGTCGCAAAAAGCGTCGCACCGTAATCGGGAACGTAAGCGGAGAGCAGGGCCGAGACGACCAGCGTCACCGTCTTCATGTCCTGGGTCTGAAGAACGATCAGCGGCCACAGGTAGTTGTTCCAGTTGAGCATGAAGATGATGATGGTTGCTGCCGCGTAGGTGGAGCGCATCACCGGCACATAGATGAACAGGAAGATCTGCCACTCCTTCAGTCCGTCGACCCGCGCGGCGTCGCGCAACTCGCTCGGAAAGGCCTTCGTCGCCTGGCGGAAATAGAAGATGATGAAGATCGAGGCCACTGTCGGCAGGATGACGGCGGCAAAGGTGTTGACCAGGTGTGCCCGCGCGATCATCGAGAACAGCGGCACCATGATCGCGGCGAAGGGAATGGTGAGGAGCAGCAGCAGGAAGGCGAACAGGCGCTCGCGAAAACGGGAGCGGAATATCTCGAAGCCGTAGCCGGCCGCCGACGATATGACCAGCGTGACCACAGTCGCGATGACCGATATCTCGAACGAATTCCAGAACACGCGCGGTGCGTCGACGAGGCTGAAGAAAGCATGCGCGTTGGCGAACAGGTTGTCGCCGAAGCTCGCCTTGCCCCTGACGATCAGGGCGGACTTGTTGGTGGCGCCGATGACCATCCAGTAGAACGGGAAAACCGAGACGAAGGCGGCGATGGACAGGCCCAGATAGACGAGGCCGCGGCGGACGGCGCGCATCGTCATGTCTTCGCCCTCGGCCGGCGGTCGCGGGCGATCCAGAACTGCAGGGCGCTGAGAATCGCGACGATCACCACGATGACGTAGGAGACAGTCGCGGCGTAGCCGTAATTCGGCATGAATCGGAAGGTCAGGTCGTATATGTAGATCGACAGCGTTTCCGTCGCGCCGGATGGGCTGCCGTCGGTCGTGATGTTGTTGACCTCGTCGAACAACTGCAGCGTGCCGATAGTCGAGATGACGGTGGTGAACAGGATCACCGGCTTCAGCATCGGAATGGTGATGTGCAGGAAGACCGCCCGCGGCGGCACGCCGTCGAGGCGCGCGGCCTCGTAGATCGACCGGTCGATGTTCTGCAGCGCCGCCAGGTAGAACACCATGTTGTAGCCGGTCCACCGCCAGGTGATGGCCAGGATGATCACCACCTTGGCCCAGAATGGATCGGACAGCCACGGGATCGGCGAGCCGATGATGTGGACGAACATCAGCGCATTGTTGATCACGCCGTCGGCGGCGAACATCGACTTGAACAGCACCGAATAGGCAACCAGCGAGGTGACGCAGGGCAGGAAGATCGCCGTGCGCAGGAGCCCGCGCATCTTGAGCGTCGCGTCGTCGAGCGCGACCGCGAACAAGAGCGCCAGCGTGATCATGATCGGCACCTGCACGAAGAAGAAGATGCAGGTGTTTGTGAGCGAGCGGATAAAGACTGGATCGTGGGTCAGGCGGACGATGTTGGCGAAGCCGCCGAAGTGGAAGTTCAGGCCCTTGCCGACCTGGAAGCTCATCCACAACGACCACAGGATGGGATAGATCAGAAACAGCCCGAGCAGGACAAGCGCCGGCGCAACGAAGAGCCAGCCATTGACCTCAGCATTGCGCTCAAGCCTGACGCTTGCCACCGGCCAATTTCCCTTCTCGCGGGTCCGCCGGAGGCGCTTGGTTTCGCCACAGGAAACTCGCCCGCCGGGACCAACTCACGCACCCAAGCGGCCGCGCCGCAAGCAAAACGTCACGCGGACGCGGCCCCCGGGAGACAAGGGAACGGGATTGCTCCCGTTCCCTTCTGCTGACTACTGAATCTGCGCCTGCGCCTGATCGTTGATCGCCTTGATGGCGTCATCGACCGAGCCGCCCTGGGCGACCGGTGCCAACTGGGCCTGGACGGCCGAATCGACCTCGGCGGTGTAGGTGCCGTAGTCGATGCCCGGGATCTGCCCGATCCAGTCGGCGAAGTCCTGCCAGACCTGCTCTCCGCCGAAGAACGGATCCTTGAGCTGGTATGCGCTGCCGCCACGCGCGGCAAGCAGCGTACCGACGGCGCCCTGATCGACGAGGATCTTCTGGTAGAAGTCGATGTCACTGGCCCAGACCGACTTCAGGAAGTCGATGGCGGCCGCCTTGTTGGGCGACTTGGCCAGGACATACCAGCTCGAGCCGCCCCAGTTGGAGGCGTGCACGGCGCCGGGAATGCCGGCAAGCAGCGGAATCGGCGCGACGGCCCATTTGCCCGACTGGTCGGCGTTGGCCTTGATCGTGCCAGTGATCCACACGCCGATCGGAACCGAGGCGACCTCACCCGAGGTGAAGCCGCCGGTGAAGTCGGACCACCCGGACACCGGCTTGACGATCCCCGACTGCCAGATCCTGGCATATTGCTCGAGCGCGGCCTTGAGTGCCGCATTGTCGAGAATGTTGAGGGTGCCGTCCTTCTTGAAATACCACTGGCCGACAGACTGCAGCATCAGGTGGATCTGGCCACGCTCGTTGTAGTCCATGTCGAGCATCGGATGGCCGGTCTTGGCCAACACGTCCTTGCCGATCTTGATGAGGTCGTCCCAGGTGATGTTCTGGAGATCGGCGGCCTTGTAGCCGGCCTGGGCGAGATAGTCGGAGCGATAGAAGAGGCCGGCGACGCCGGAATCGAACGGCAACGAGTACGATTTGCCCTGATAGGTCGCCGCCTGCACCTTGTATTGGGCGAACTTCGACATATCGATGGCGTCGGAGAGTGGCTCGAAGGAGCCGGGGAACGACTGCAGGTATTTCTGCGCGACGTCGTCCTCGATCAGCACGATATCGGGGAGCCCGTCGGTGCTGCCGGACAGAAGCTGCGCCTGCAGTTTGGTCCTGACGTCGTCCTGGCTGGTGGTGTCGATGACGTTGAGCGCAACGTCGGGATGGGTCTTGGCGTAGATGTCGCCGGCTTCCCGCATGGTGACGCCGTTGAAGTTGGGATCCCAGCACCAGACGGTGAGGGTCGTCGCCGCGAACGATGCCGTGGCGGTCAGAATGGCGGCGCTGGCAACTCCAAAAACGAGCGCGCGGCGCCAGCTGGTGGCGAAGCGTTTCATTGGTCCCTCCCAATAGCCGAGGTAGTTCATCACCTCGTGCGCTCATTTCTAGCCGGGCAATTCGGGCACCGCAACATTTAGTAAATTATCGCCCGCCGCTTGCGGGCCCGCCAGGTTGCGTGTGCTGCCGCGCCACTTGATCTGGTTGGCGATGATGATGCGCTGGGCGACCGAGCGCCCGGCGACGCGCTGGAGCAGAAGGTCGACCGCGGTCTCGCCGATCTCCTCGGCGGGGAGGTGGACCGTCGACAGCGGCGGATGGAGGAACTGCGCCGCTGGAATGTCGTTGAAGCTGGCCACGGCGACATCGTCCGGGATACGCAGCCCAAGCTCGCGGGCGGCGCGGTAGACGCCGATGGCAATGTTGTCGTTGCAGGTGACGATGGCGTCCGGCGGCCGGCGCTGCCGCAGGAGCTGCGTGCCGAGCTGGTAGCCGGTCTGCTCGGTGTTGCGCTCGACGCTGCCCAGCGTCAGGCAGATCTTGGGGTCGAACACGCCGTGGGTCTTGCTCCACGCGATGTAGGTGCGGCAGCGGATCTCGGCCAGGGGATCGTTGTTGCTCTCCTCCGTCCAACCGGCGAATCCGATCCGGGCATAGCCGGATTTCATCAATCCCGTCAAAAGCTTGCGTGTCGCGAGCGCGAGGTCGCTAGCGACCGCGTCGCATTCGTCGCTCTCCGGAATGAAATCGGCGAAGACGACCCGGCGGCTGTAACGGGCAAGCCAGTCGACCTCGGCCTCACTGTGCAAGCCGATGACGATCACACCGTCGGCGCTCTGCAACAGCGTCGGTTCCGGCATGCTGTCGGTGCGATAGGCCTTCACCGTCTCGCATTGCAGCACCTGGCAACGGCTTTCGATGCCGAGGCGCAGTCCGACATAATAGGGGTCGATCAGCTCCAGGTCGGGCGTGAGGAAATGGACCAGCGCCACCTTGCGCAGGCCGCGCTGCCGCGCCCGGTTGCGCGCCCGCGGCGTGGCGTAGTTGAGCGCCTCGGCGGTCTCGATGATTGCCTGCCGCTTCGTTTCGGTGACCGAGAGCGCCGGATCGAAGTTGAGAACGCGCGACACCGTGGCCGTGGAGACGCCCACGGCGTTGGCGATTTCCTTGAGCGTGACCATTGATCCTCACGCGGCCAAACAATCCTCTGCCGCCGGGCCGGCCCGGCAGCAGAGGCACAGGAAGAGCAGGAAATATTTACGAAAAAGCCACCGCCACGTTCAAGCCTCATGCACGCCGCAGGCCGCGGCCGGTGCCTTGGCCGGCCCGCGCCGGCGGGCAAAACCCCCTTTGGTGCGCGAATTCAGCGCACCCGTGGTTGCGGGGGAAGTGGGTGGGGGGCCATGCCGCACTGAAGGGTAGGGGGCTGGCGCCATTGGCTCGAGTGGGGAGCCGGCCTACCAGTTCCACACCGTCCCGTCCTCGAGCCGGGCGACGGGCAGATAGGCCGCCTCGTACGGATATTTCGCCGCCAGCGCCTCGTCGATGTCGACCCCGTGGCCCGGTACGTCGCCGGGGTGGAAGTAGCCGTCCTTGAACGAATAGGCGTGCGGGAAGACCGCGTCGGTCTCCTGGTTGTGGGCCATGTGCTCCTGGATGCCGAAATTCGGCACCCACATGTCGAAATGCAGCGCCGCGCCGAAGCATACCGGCGACAGGTCGGTGGGGCCGTGCGAGCCGATGCGCACCTGATAGAGCTCGGCCAGCGCCGCGATCTTGCGCAACTGCGTGATGCCGCCAGAGTGGGCCACCGACATGCGGACATAGTCGATGAGCTGGTTCTCGATCAGCTCGCGCACGTCGTGGATCGAGTTGAACACCTCGCCGATGGCGATCGGCGTGACGGTGTGCTGGCGGATGAGCTTCAGCGACTCCTGGTTCTCCGCCGGCGTCGGATCCTCCATCCAGAACAGGCGATAGGGCTCCAGGCTCTTGCCAAGGCGGGCCGCCTCGATCGGCGTCAGCCGGTGGTGCACGTCGTGCAGCAGGTGGAAGTCGAAGCCGAACCTGGCGCGCACCGCCTCGAACAGCTTGGGGGCGAAATCGAGGTACTTCTCGCTCGACCAGATCGATTCCTCGACCATGCCCTTGACCGCCGGCTCGTAGGGCCGCTTGCCCTGGGGGACGCCGTAGACGTGGTCGAGCCCGGGGACGCCGGATTGCGCCCTGACCGCCTTGTAGCCCTTGTCGAGGTAGCGGCCGACGGCATCGAGCGCCTCGGGGACGTCGCGGCCGTTGGCATGGGCGTAGACCATGACGCCGGAGCGGCTCTTTCCGCCGAGCAGCTCGTAGAGCGGCAGCCCGGCGGCCTTCGCCTTGATGTCCCACAGCGCGGTATCGACGGCGGCGATCGCCGCCATGGTCACCGGCCCGCGCCGCCAGTAGGCGCCCCTGGCCAGGAACTGCCAGATGTCCTCGATCTGGTGCGGGTCGCGGCCGATGAGGAGCGGCGCGATGTGATCCTTGAGGTAGGCGGCAGCGGCAAGCTCGCGCCCGTTGAGCGTGGCGTCGCCGACGCCGTAGAGGCCCTCGTCGGTCATGATCTTGAGCGTGACGAAATTCCGCCCGGGGCAGGTGACGATGGTCTTGGCTTCCGTGATCTTCATGTCGGTTGTGCTTTCCTACGCACCGGCCGCCTGCGGCAACGCTGGGGCCGATTCCGTTTCGCCCTCGTCCTCGAAAAGGTGCGGGAACTGCTTTTCCAGCACCGGCAGCGAGGTCAGGATTTCACTCAAGTGCCTGCGCACCGCCGCCTCGGCGCGGGCTTCGTCGCCGGCCTCGACCGCGTCGAGGATCGCGGTGTGCTGATCGATGAGGCGCGCGATCGGCGTGGCCTGCGGCAGGCTGAGGTAGCGGACGCGATCCATCTGCGCCTTGACGTCTTCGACGACCCGCCACGCATAGCCGCAGTCGACGCCAAGCGCGAGCCCGCGGTGGAAGGCCTCGTCGAGGGTGAGGAAGCGGGCAGGGGCGGTCTCGGCGGCAGCCACCCGCTGGGCCGCGAGGTTGCCGCGCAGTTCGGCGATCGTCTCAGCGCTCATCACCTGGCAGGCCTTGCGCACCACCGCCACCTCGACGGCCTCGCGCACGAAGCGCGCGTCGGTCACCTGCTTGGTCGAAATCTTGACGACGAAGGTGCCGCGCTGCGGGCGGATGCGGACGAAACCGGCCTCGCTGAGCTTGATGAAGGCTTCGCGCACCGGCTGGCGGCTGACGCCGAGCCGCGTCGCGATCTCGTTCTCCGAGAGTGCCTGGCCGGGGGTCAGCGCCATGGTGACGATGGCGCTCTTCAGCGCGTGCAGCACGCGCCGCGCCGCCGGCTCGCCCGGCGCGTCCGCATACACCGACCTGCGCTCGAACGTGGCGCCCTTCGCCCCGTCGCTTCCTTGCTTCATTCGTCTCGCCCCTTGGGTGTGTTCGTTGGGCCGAACATCATTGTTGCACTTTTCTATGTGCCATACTACCATACCAGTCAATACGGACGTCCACGCGGGCCGTCCGCAAGGGATGGAAACGGGAGGAAATGATGATGAGTTTTCCGCGCATTGGACTTGCCCTCATCGCTGCCGCGGCCGTCATGGCGCTGCCGCGAGTCGGCCTTGCCGCAGACTACACGCTGAACATCAACTCGGCGCTGACCACCGACGACCCGCTGTTCAAGGGCCTGGAAGCCTACAAGCAGAAGGTTGAGGCCGACACCAAGGGCGCCGTCGAAGTGCGTCTGTTCCCGAGCTCGCAGCTCGGCAAGGACGAGGACGTGCTCGAGCAGGCGCGTGCCGGCGGCAACGTCGCCGTCGTCGTCGATGGCGGCCGTCTGGCCGTCTACACCAAGGAATTCGGCATTCTCGGCGCGCCGTTCCTCGCCCAGGGTTACGACGGCATCCGCAAGGTCGTGACCTCGGACATTTTCGAGGGCTGGGCCAAGAAGCTGCATGACGACGCCGGCCTGCAGGTCCTGTCGTTCAACTGGTGGCAGGGCGAGCGCAATCTCTTGACCAACGTCCCGGTCAAGACGCCTGCCGACCTCAAGGGCATCCGCATGCGCACGCCTGGCGCGCCGGTGTGGATGGAGACGATCAAGGCGATGGGCGCGACGCCGACGCCGATGGGCTGGACCGACGTCTATCCGGCGCTTCAGCAGCACGTCATCGACGGCGCCGAGGCACAGGACCCGGCGGTCTGGGGTGCCCGCCTGTACGAGGTCATCAAGTACATCACCAAGACCGGCCACATCAATCTCATCACTGGCGTCGTCACCAGCGCCGGCTGGTTCGACAAGCTGCCCGCCGACATCCAGAAGATCCTCCGCGATGACGCGGTCGCCGCTGGCGACGTGGCGTCGTACGGGACCAAGGACTCGCTGGCCAACTACGAGAAGATGATGACCGAGAAGGGCGTGCAGATCGACGAGATCGACGTCACGCCGTTCGTCAATGCAACCGCCGGCGTATACGATACGCTGGGCTACGCCGACTTGCGCAAGCAGATCGAGCCGATCCTCGCCAAGTAGCCTCCCAAGGCTGGGCCGGCCCGCGTCGCGGGCCGGCCCGTTCCCGGTGATCTCGGGTGAGGCGGAGGATGTTGGATTTCCTGGTGCGTCTTGAGGCGGCGGTCGGCAAGTTCCTGCTTGTCGTGATCGTCGTGCTGGTCTTTGCAGCCGGCGTGCTGCGCTGGTTCGACCACCCGCTGATCTGGTCGGTCGACCTTGCCCAGCTCCTGTTCCTGTGGATCGCCTTCATCGGCGCCAACCGGGCGCTGAGGAAGCGCGCCCATATCGGCATGGACCTCGCCGTGCGCTGGATGCCGCTCGCCTGGCGGCGCGTCATCGAGCTGGCGCTGGCGGCGCTGACGCTCGCCTTCCTGCTGATCATGGTGTGGGAGGGCTACAAGCTCACCACGCTCAACCTCCAGCGCGTCTTCGGCGACAGCGGCATCAGCTACGCCTTCGTCACCGGCGCGGTGCCGATCGGCTGCCTGATGCTGGCGATCACGCTGACCGGCCACATCGTCAAGCTCATCCGTACCTGGCGGAGCGGGCGGAGCCTCGTCTTCTCCGATCCGCAACAGGGTGAAGTGGAAGACGTGCTGTGACCCTGCTTTCGCTGACATTCCTGGTACTGATGCTGGCAGGGCTGCCGATCGCCTTCGCCATCGGCATGGCCGGCTTCACCTTCTTCCTCACCAACGGATCCATCCCGGTTTCCATCGGCGTGCAGCAGGTGGCGACGGCCTCACAGAGCTTCCCGCTGCTGGCGGTGCCGTTCTTCCTGCTGGCCGGCCACATGATGAACCATTCGGGGATCACGTCGCGGCTGATCAATTGCTCCAACGTGCTGGTCTCGTGGATGGCGGGCGGCCTGGCGCAGGTGTGCATCGTGCTCTCCACCCTGATGGGTGGCGTCTCCGGCGCGGCCGTGGCCGACGCTGCCATGGAGGCGCGCATCCTCGGGCCGAACCTGATCAAGGCCGGCTATTCCAAGGGCTTCACCTCCGCCGTCATCGCCGTCGGCTCGCTCATCACCTCCACCATCCCGCCGAGCATCGGCCTCATCCTCTACGGCTTCGTCGGCAACGTCTCGATCGGGCGGCTGTTCCTCGCCGGCGTCATCCCGGGCCTGTTGATGATGACGTTCCTGATGACCACGACCTGGATCATCGCGCGGCGGCGGAACTACCGGTCCGAGACGGCGACGCGGCCGACGCTGAAGGCGGTCGGCAAGGCGGTCGCCGAGGCCAAATGGGCGCTGCTCTTCCCCGCGGCGCTGCTCGTCGCCATCCGCGGCGGGCTGTTCACGCCCTCCGAAGTCGGTGCCTTCGCCGTCGTCTACGCCGCCATCGTCGGCGTCGTCGCCCATCGCGAGATGACCTGGTCGGGGCTGATGGAGGCGCTCGGCCAGGCGGTGACCGACATCGGCATGATCATGCTGATCATCGTCTTCTCCGGCATGGTCGGCTACGGCATCATCTTCGCGCAGGCACCGCAGCAGATCGCCGCGACGCTGATCCATCTGACCACCAATCCGATGGCCATCGTCGGGCTGCTGCTGCTCTTCGTCTTCATCGCCGGGCTGTTCGTCGAGAGCACCGTGCTGGTGCTCCTGCTGACGCCGATCTTCCTGCCCATCGTGCGCCCGCTTGGCGTCGACGACGTGCATTTCGGCATCCTGATGATGACCATCGTGACGCTTGGCTCGATGACCCCGCCGGTCGGGGTGTGCATGTATACCGTGTGCAGCCTGCTCAATACGCCGGTCGAAGAGTATATCGTCGAGTCGATCCCGTTCGTGGCGGCGATCCTCCTCGAGGTCGCCATCCTTGCGTTTTTCCCCCAGGTGGTGCTCTTTCTGCCCAATCTTTTGATGTGAGAAGCAGGGAGCGCATTGCTAATGACGGAGGAAGGAACCCGCTCGCGTTTGAGCTTGTCCACGCTCGGCATGTTGCCGAAGTCGGTCGCACTGCCGGCCTATGACCGCTCGGCGTTGAAAACCGGCATCGTGCATGTCGGCATCGGCGCCTTCCACCGCGCCCACCAGGCCGCCTATGTCGACGACCTGCTGGCGGCGGACCCGAACTGGGCGATCACCGGCGTCGATATGCTCGGCCCCGAGGTGCGCGACGCGCTGAAGCCGCAGGACATGCTCTACACGCACTCGGCGCGCTCGGGCGAGGGCGAGCGGCTGCGCATCATCGGCAGCATCGTCGACCTGATCGTCGCCGCCGAGGAACGCGAGCGGCTGCTCGCCACCATGGCCGACCCGAAGGTGCGCATCGTCTCGACGACCGTGACCGAGAAGGGCTACTGCCACGACCCGGCGACCGGCGAACTCAACGAGGCCCATCCCGGCATCGTGCAGGATCTCAAGAACCCCCACGCTCCTGGGACGGCGCCGGGCCTCATTGTCGAAGCGTTGGCGCGGCGGCGCGCGGCGGGCGTCGCGCCCTTCACCATGATGGCCTGCGACAATCTGCCGTCGAACGGCGTGGTGGCGCGCCGCGTCTTCATCCAGTTCGCCAAGCTGCGCGATGCCGATCTCGGCGCCTGGGTTGAGGGCGAGATCGCCTTTCCCTCGACCATGGTCGACCGCATCACGCCGGCTACCACCGACGAGGACCGCGAGCGCGTTTCGGCGCAGCTCGGGTTGACCGACGCCTGGCCGGTGGTGACCGAGCCGTTCACCCAATGGGTCATCGAGGACAACTTCGCCCTCGGGCGCCCGGCCTACGAGGCGGCCGGCGCGGAAATGGTCGCCGACGTCGAGCCGTACGAGCTCATGAAGCTCAGGCTGCTCAACGGCGCCCATTCGAGCCTGTCCTATCTCGGCTATCTCGCCGGCTACCCGTTCGTCTCCGACGTGATGGCCGACGCCACCTTCGCCCGCTACGTCGCGGCGCTGATGGAGGAGGCGACGCCCTCGCTCGACGTGCCCATGGACCTGACCGCCTACAAGGCGGCCCTGGTCGAGCGCTTCCGCAACCCGGCGCTCAAGCACCGCACCTGGCAGATCTGCATGGACGGCACCCAGAAGCTGCCGCAGCGGCTGCTCGGAACCATCCGCGACAACCTGAAGAGCGGCGCCCCCTTCGGCCGCCTGGCGCTCGGCGTCGCGGCCTGGATGCGCTACGTCATGGGCACCGACGAACAGGGCAAGCCGATCGACGTGCGCGATCCGCTCGCCGGCCAGTTGCGCGCTCTGGCCGATGCCGCCGGGCCGTCGGCGGAACGGCTGGCCCATGCCTTCCTCGGCGTCGAGAAGGTCTTCGGGGCGGACCTCGCCGCCGATCCGCGCTTTGTCGCGGCGGTGACGGAGCGCCTCGCCCGGCTTCTGGCCGACGGGGCCAAGCACGCCGTCGCCGTGGAGGAGGGGATCGCGAACTCGTGAGGCGAGGGCAGCGCGGCAAGGGACGCTCGTCCTCAGCCGGTACGTCGACACCCGCCGCGAGTTGGCCCCCAGAATCAGAAGAGCTGGCGATGGCGTCGCCAGCTCGATAGCGGATCGTTCCTCAATTTCCCGCCGCCATGCCGATCCGCCGGTCTCGGCGGCTTCCTTTCAGTGAAAGTGGGCGGGATTTGGCAATCCCGCCCACCGAAGACTTAGCCACTTAGGAGATCGGCGACCTACTTGATGGCGCCGGCCCGCTTGTGGATCTCGATATACGTATCGACGTTGTCCTTGTTGACCAGCGGGCAGTCGATGTCGGTATCGATCTGGGCGATCTTGCCGGTCAGGAGGTCATGAGCGACGCTCATGTTCTTGGCGGCCAGATCGTAGGCGTTCTGCAGGGCGGTCGAGGTCATCCGGCCGGCCTTGATCAGCAGCATGGCTTCGGCAGTGCCGTCGACGCCGTAGCTGAGGATGTTGGCGAACTTGGGATCGTCCTTGACGACTTCCAACGCACCGGCGGCCATGTTGTCGTTCATCGAGATGATGGCGTCGATCTTGGCGTTGGCCTGAACCCAATCCTCCATATAGCGGATGGCTTCTTCCTTGTTCCAGTGGGCGATCTGCTCACCGACGATCTTGACGTCCGGACGCTTGTCAAAGAATTCCTTCTGCCATGCGTCGCGGCGCATGTCGGCGTGCATGTTGCCGGAAGGCCCGTCGAGGACGACGACGTTGGCGCCCTGCGGAACCTGCGTGAGGGCAACGCGCGCGTTCACCGCAGCCTGCTCGTACGGATCGGCGTCAACCGACGACGAGCCGGGGATGTTCTTGATGCGGGCGTTGGTCGTGATGACCTTGACGCCGTCCTTGACCGCCTGCTCGACGTAGGGACGCTGCGCCTCGCCGTTGTTCGGCTGGACGATGATCAGGTCGTACTTGTTGGCGACCGCGTTTTCGATGAACGCATTTTCCTTGGCGTCATCGGCCTGCGAGTCCATCACGTCGACCTTCATGTCGGGGTACTTCTTGGCCTCGTCCATGATGCCGTTTGTCAGCCATGCGGCGAACAAATCCGCCTGGGCGCGCGCGATGAACGCGACCCTGTAGTCCTGAGCCTGGGCAACCGATGCGGTCGCCAGACACAAGGTAGCGACGGCCGCAATGGTTCCAACTGATTTCAAAAGCCCCTTCATAGATATTTCCTCCATCTGCGTTAGTCAGTGAAAAAGGGGAACAGAGTTTTCATGCTGCTTGTCGTCCAAAAACGAGTGTCCTCTGGCTTTCCTCCCTCGGCTAATTCGCGCTCTTCGCCGCGCCCAGTGTCTTCTTCGTACGGTTCATCTTGGCCCACATGTCGTAACCAACGGCCAATGCGATGATTGCGCCCTTGATGACTTGTTGCAGGTAAGAATCCACCCCCGTCAGGTTCATGATGTTGTTCAGGAAACCCACGATGAACGCGCCGGCCAAAGTTCCTCCGGCCGTTCCAAGGCCGCCGGAGAAACTGGTTCCGCCGATGATCGCGGCTGTCAGGGCTTCGAACTCGTACCCCTGGCCCGCATTGGGGGCGCCGACATTGGTCCGGGACATCAACAGGATCCCGGCCAGGCCAACGAAGGCGCCGTTGATCAGGTAGGCACCGATCTTGATCCGCCCGACATTGATGCCCGACGCCCTGGCCGCTTCCTCATTTCCACCCACCGCGTAGAGCGAGCGGCCGAAGCTGGTGTGGCCGAGGATGTACCAGGTGATGATCCCCACGATGACCATGAAGATCACCGGGATGGGCAGGAAGCCGACCCTATCCTGGCCAAACCAGACATAATCGCCAATCTGGTAGATATTCTGGCCCCGCGTGAAGAGAAGCGCGATGCCTCTGGCCATGGTCAACATGGCCAGCGTCGCGATAAACGCGGGGATATGGAAATACCTGACGAGAATTCCGTTGATATAGTTGGCCAGCACCCCGACCACGATGCCAACGCCGAACGCCAGCGGCATCGATCCGGTTTGCTTGTAGACGTAGACCGACAAGACGCCGGCCAATGCCAGGACCGAGCCGCAGGACAGATCGAGCAAGCCCGAAATGATCAGAAGCGTTTCGCCGAACGCCAGGATCGTCGTGACGGAAATCTGTGCCGATATGTTCGCGATGTTGCGTGTCGAGAGAAAATTCTCGTTGAGAAAATTGCAGACGAGGAACATCACGATGACAACCATGTAAATGGAGTATCGCGACTTCAGTGTTTGCCAGGTTTCCGCGGAAATTATGTTGTTCATGACGGTCTCTTCTGAATCTCGTCTGCCGCTTGCACCATCAGGCCGCCCTGCGGATGTTCATCGCGTAGCGCATGACCGCCTCCTGTGAGAATTCGGCCCGCTTGAGCTCGCCGGTTATCTTGCCGGCAGCCATGACATAAATTCGGTCGCACATGCCGATCAGCTCCGGGAGTTCCGAAGACACCATGATGATCGACTTGCCCTCCTTCACGAGGTTCGTCATCAGCTTGTAGATTTCGAGCTTCGCGCCGACGTCGATCCCCCGAGTGGGCTCGTCGAGAATGAGAATATCCGGCTCGCGCAGCATCCATTTCGACAGCACAACCTTTTGCTGGTTGCCGCCGCTCAATGTGCTCACCGCCGTATCGATCGAAGACATCTTGACGCTGATGCGTCCGCAAATGTCTTCTACCGCGCGTCTCTCTTTCGATCTGTGGAGGTGGCCGCTTCGGAAGAACTGGCCCAACGACGCCAGCGTGACGTTTTCCTTGACGTCCCTGACCGGGACGATGCCGAAGCGTCGGCGATCCTCGGAAAGCATGGCGATGCCGCGCTTAATGCTGTCTTGAACGCCCCTTATTCGTGCGGCCTTGCCACGGACCTTCACGGTCCCCGCGGTGTGCTCATCGAGGCCGAAAAGCGCGCGGACCGTTTCTGTCCGCCCCGCGCCAACAAGACCGGCAAAGCCTACGATCTCGCCTTCCTTGACGTTGAAGGAGACGTCGTTGAACCCGCTCGGTCCGCTGAAGTGCTCCACGTCAAGGACGACCTCGCCCTGCCTGATCTCTTCCTTGGGGTAGCCCTGGCCGAGCGCGCGCCCGACCATCAGGGTAATGACGGTGTCGATGTCGAGCTGGTCCTTGGGGCGCGTGTCGACGACCTTGCCGTCCCTCAGGATTGAGATCTCGTCCGCAATCCGGAAGATCTCGTCCATCTTGTGGGAGATGTAGACGATCGCCTTTCCACGGGCGCGCAGGTCGTGAATCTTCTCGAAAAGGGTCTCGATTTCCTTGTTGGTGATGGACGATGTCGGCTCGTCCATGATGATGATGTCGGCATCACGGGAAATCGCCTTGAGGAACTCCAGCATCTGAAGATTGGAGATCGTCAGGTCCTTCAGTCTTGTGTCCGGAGCGAAGCGGAGACCTTCCTGCTCGAGAAGCTCGACCGTTCTTTTGCGGATGGCCTTCCAGTCGACGCGGCCAAGCTGTGTCTTCGGCCAGCGTCCGACGAACAGGCTCTCCATGATCGTCATTTCAGGTATGTAATTAAGCTCCTGAAATATCATGGAGATGCCGAGTTCGCTGGCCCTGATCGGAGAGTCGATCTGAACCTTCTCTCCGTGGATGAAGGTCTCTCCGCTGTCGGGCGGGTAGAGCCCGTTGATGATCTTCATCAAAGTCGACTTGCCGGCGCCGTTTTCGCCGCACAGCACATGCACCGAGCCCGCCTTGGCCGTGAAGGAGACATCATCGAGCGCCTTCACGCCCGGGAAGGACTTGCTGATGTGCTTGACTTCGAGAAGGGTATTTTGATCCATGCTCCCGCTCCGTGCGGCTGGCTGGGTTCAGCTTTGCCTTGGCAGAGAACAACGGGTGGTGAGGGCGATCGTCATTCCATGGCGATCTGCAGCTTGACGTCAGTGGGACGGCCTTCCGCGGCCCTTTCGAACGCCTCGACGCTCTGGCTGAACGGGAACGTCGCCGAGATCAGCGGCTTCAGGTCGATACTGCCCGATCCGATCAGCTTGATGGCGCGGTCGTAGACGTTGGCGTAGCGGAAGATCGTCTCGATGCGGACTTCCTTGGCCTGCGCCGAAACGATGTCGAAGGGCACCGGGTCGACCGGCATGCCGACCAGGACCAGCGTTCCCCCTGGGCGCACGGCCTTGAGCGCGTCGGTGAGCGCGGCCGCGGCGCCGCTCGCTTCGAAGACGATGTCGGCTCCCCAATCCTTGCCGCAGATCTTGTCGACGACGTCGCGCAGCGATGTGCGCGTTATGTCGACCGGCACGATGCCGGGGTAGCTGCCGGCGATGGTGAGCTTGTCCTGGACGCGGTCGGTGACGATGACGGTGCTGGCACCGCCCGCCAGCGCCGCGAGCGCGACCAGGATGCCAATGGGGCCGGCCCCGGTAACCACGCAGACGTCGCCTGGCTGGATTCTCGCCTTCATCGCCGACTGCATGCCGACGGCCAGCGGTTCCACCATCGCCGCCTCGGCGAAGCTGACATTGTCGGGCAGCTTGAAGGTGAAGGCCGCCGGGTGGACGACCTCGGCCGTCAGGCAGCCATGGATCGGCGGCGTCGCCCAGAACGAGACGGCAGGATCGAGATTGTAAACCCCGAGGCGCGAGGCGCGCGACGTCGGGTCGGGAATTCCCGGTTCCATGCAGACGCGGTCACCGACCGCCAGCGACTGAACATCCTTGCCGACCTCGATGATTGTCCCCGAAGCCTCGTGGCCGAGGACCATTGGCGCCTCGACGACGAACGGCCCGATGCGTCCGTGCGTGTAGTAGTGAACATCGCTTCCGCAAATGCCCACAGTGTTGACGCGGATGCGCACATCCTTCGGTCCGAGTCGATCATCCAGCTCGATTTCCCGAAGCGACAGTTGCCGCGTCTTCTCGAGCACAAGTGCCTTCGCCTTCATCAGGATCACCCCAAAACGTCGCGTCTGTCGGAGCCGCTTGCTCGCGCGGTCGCAGACCCGATCAGTGCATCAGAAAACCCGCTCGACCCGACGGGTGCTGCGCGGCATTGAAGCGTCCGCGCAGCGCCGTCTCGGGAGGATGCAGGTGCCGACGGCAGCCTGCAGGGTATGAACACCGGCATGGAAGCGGGCCGATGTGCCTTGGCCAGAATGTTTGCCGTGGAGCCTTGCTCAAGCACTTGACCCGAACCTCCCAACTCGGTCTGGCGACCAAGCTTGTTGGGTTCGTGGTTTACATATGTATCGTCATGCGCGCAAGTGATTTTTTCATATGTGTGTGTTGCGAAACAAATGTAAGGTATGGCATTCTGGCAGCCGGCGGTTCATAGGTGTCAGCCGCAAAACGTTGGGAATTGGCGCATGCCGCAGGTCGGGCAGGACGACAGCGAGGCCTTCGTCACCGAGGTCTGCTGGCACTATTACGTGAACGGCAAGACCCAGGCGGAAGTTGCCGAGGCCCTCGGCGTCACCCGGCTGCGCGTCAACCAGGCCATGCAGCGGGCGCGCTCGCTGGGCGTGGTCAAGATCCAGATCGAATCGCCGTTCGTGACGCGCATCGACCTGCAGGAAGCGCTGGTCGCCCGCTTCGGCCTGGACAAGGCGCTGGTCGCGCCCTCAAATCGCGAGGCCTATGACTACCACCTGCCAGTGGGCGCGGCGCTGGCCAGCTATCTGGTGAACAGCCCCAACGTCGAGGCGTGGCGGTCGATCGGCGTGTCGTGGGGCATGACGCTGCAGAGCGCCATACGCTGGTTGCCGCGGCGGTCGCGGCCCGAGGTCGAGATCGTGTCGATGATCGGCGGCAACACGACGGGCCAGGCGTTCAACTCGTTCGGCATCGCGTCCGGGTTCGCCGAGCGGCTCGGCTCGAAATACTCGGTCATCGCCGCGCCGGTCTATCTTTCCCCCGACGTCGACCGGCAAGCGTTCCTGTCGCAGGAGATCTTCGCCGAACACTTCCGCAAGTGCGAGAAGCTCGACGCCGCGATCCTGGTTGCTGGCGACGTTTCGTCGCGCTCCTTCCTTGTGGACACGGGGCTGCCCAAGGACGTGCGGCCGAAGAGCCTGATCGCTGCCGGCGCCGTCGGCGACATCCTCGGGCGCTTCCTGGACAAGGAGGGGCAGGAGATCGACCATCCGTTGAACGCGCGGACGATCGGTGTAGAACTCGAAACGCTGCACGCGATTCCCGAGAAGATTCTGGCGGCCGCGGGGCGGCACAAGGTCGCCATCATCGGGGCCGCCCTGAAGCGCGGATTTGTCAATACACTGATCACCGACGACGTTACTGCTGAACTCCTTCTCGATAAGAAATAGATGTCCGGGGACCAGATAAAGGCTGTCATTTTCGATTTCGATGGTGTTCTCGTAAACAGCGAAATCATTGCCCTTGCCGAATTGCGCGACTGCCTTGCCGAATTCGGCATCAAGCTCACCTGGGACGCGCTGATCGACAAATTCCTGGGAGCCTCGTTCGAGGACATCCAGGCCTATGTCGAGCGCAAGACCGGCAAGCCGCCGGGGCCGTCGTTCCGCGAGAACTGGTACGCGCGCCTGTTCGCCCGCTATCAGCGCGGGCTGACGGTCATCCCTGGCGCGCTCGAGCTTCTCGACCAGCTCGATGCGCGCGGCATCGACTTTTGCGTGGCATCGGGCGGATCGTATCGGCGGCTGACCTTCGCCCTCGATGTGACCGGGCTGCGGAACCGCTTCGACGGCCGCGCCTTCAGCTCCGATTCGGTATCGCGCGGCAAGCCCGAACCCGACCTCTTCCTCTACGCCGCCGGCCGGCTCGGCGTGAAGCCCAAGGACTGCCTGGTGGTCGAAGACGCCGTGGCCGGCGTGCGCGCAGCAACGGCGGCCAAGATCCGCTCGCTCGGCTTTGTCGGCGGCAGCCACCTGGCGGAGCGCCGCGCCCTGCACGGCCAGCAGTTCCGCACCGCCGGCGCCATGGCGGTGATCGACGATCTGCGTGAGACGCTGGCGATCATCGACGATTGCGGAACGGCCTGAGGGCGCTGATCCGCGCGCCGCTGATGTGATCAGGCCGAGGTGCCGTCCTGTCCTTTGGCCGCGCGATGGTTCCGCATGATTCCATCGAAACCGATCAGCGCGTGCTGCGCCAGATCGGCGATGCGCGCCGGCCGCCCGTGGTGCTGAACGACGGCCCAGATTCAACGCGCTGGCGGCACATATCGGGCCAGCCACCGCATGACTTTCAGTACGAAGCCGGCGTTGTCTTCGGCGCCATCGGCGTTCATTCCTATTTTGTTGCCGTCGTCTTCGATCTGGGCCGAGAAGGCCCCAGCCTCGCCGAAAACGGCGATGCGGCCCGCGCCGTAGGCGCGGATCGCACCTTGGGAATAGTTGCTGACGTCGACCGTGGGCGCTCCCTTCAGGTGGCCGGCTTTCGCCGGCCAACGCCGAGTGAAGAACGACGATGCCTCGCGGTCCCAAAGGCGAGAAGCGCCTCGGCCTGCACGACCGTCCATGCAAATTCAGATGGAGACGAGAAGTCTGTGGGCGCATCCATCCAACGGAACACGCACCTGTCCTTCCGGATGCAGAATTGGCGCGTCGTCGAGGACAGCGTGGGAAACACCACGGCATCGATGTGATGGATTATCGACGCGGATGTCGTACAGGGTCGATCCCAGTCTGATCCTCGCCTCAAATCCTGGCCATGCGGCCGGAATGCACGGATCAACGAGGACCGACGCTCCCTCCCGGCGTATGCCGAGAATGCCTTCGACGCCGGCGCGATACATCCAGGCGGCCGAACCCGTGTACCAAGTCCATCCGCCGCGTCCGACATGCGGCGGGACCGAATAGACGTCGGCCGCAACGACATACGGTTCGACCTTGTAGCGCCAGGTCTGCTCCGGTGTGCGCGCGTGGTTGATCGGATTGAGCAGAGCAAACAGCGCGCCGGCCCGATCGCCTTCACCAAGCTTTGCGAATGCCAGCATGGCCCACATTGCAGCGTGGCTGTACTGCCCGCCGTTTTCGCGCAGGCCCGGCGGATAACCTTTGATGTAGCCTGGATCGAGCTCCGTCTTGTCGAAGGGCGGCCAGAACAGAAGCGCAAGAGCATCGTCCCGGCGAATGAGGTGATCCTGCAGAGAGGCCATCGCCGTCGCCGCGCGCGTCGGGTCAGCACCGCCCGCCAACGCCGCCCACGACTGGGCGATCGAGTCGATCCGGCATTCCTGGTTGTCGTGCGCGCCGAGCCAGGTCCCGTCGTCGAAGGTCGCGCGGCGGTACCATTGGCCGTCCCAGGCCTCTCGATCCAGCGCTTCCCGCACCAGGACTGCATGGGCGCGCCAGTGCCCGGCACGCGTCGGGTCGCGCCTTTCGGCGAACGGGGCGAGCATGTCGATGGTCCTGACCAGGAGCCAGCCGAGCCAAACGCTCTCGCCCTTGCCGCCGTCGCCGACCCGGTTCATGCCATCGTTCCAGTCACCCGTCCCGATTAGCGGCAGGCCGTGCGCGCCAGTGCGCTGCACGCATTGATCGAGAGCGCGGGCACAGTGCTCAAACAGAGAGACCGATTCGCCTGTATCGGATGGTCGGAAAAACGCGTCACTCTCGCCGTCACGCAGCGTCGGCCCATCGAGAAACGGCACTGCCGCATCAAGAACCGCAACATCGCCCGAGGTGGCGACATACTCGGAAGTTGCAAAGGCCAGCCAGGCCCGGTCGTCGGAGATGTGTGTCCGCACGCCTTGTCCGGAATAGGGCAGCCACCAATGCTGGACATCGCCTTCGACGAACTGCCGTCCGGCGGCGCGCAGGAGATGGCCGCGAGTCTCTTCAGGATCTGCAAATGCCAACGCCGTGCCATCCTGAAGCTGGTCGCGGAAGCCATAGGCACCGCTTGACTGATAGAAGGCGGAGCGCGCCAGGATGCGGCAGGCCAACGTCTGATAGAGCAGCCAGCCGTTCAACAGGATGTCCATAGCGCGATCAGGCGTCTTGATCTGAACGGCGCCGAGCAATGTTCGCCAATGCTGCGTCACCGCGTCCAGAACGGTGTCGAGATCGGCCGTCCGGTAGCGGTTGATGAGGGCCGAGGCTTCTTCGGATGTGCCGCATTGTCCGAGGAACCAGACGACTTCGGTCGATTCTCCCGCGGCAAGGTCGATCACGCACTGCAGGGCGGCACAAGGGTCGATCCCGGCACCGGTCACACCGGATAGCGCGGTCCCGCCGACAAGCCCCACCGGTGCCGCGTGCCTACCGTTGCGACCGAGGAACTCGCTGCGGTCGGCGGTCCACGTGGTCTGCCGTCCACCGAGATCGGCAAAGGCGACACGGCCGGAGAACGCCACGCTCCACGGGTTACGCGCCAGGATCGCACCGGTCGTGCTGTCGAGGTCGGTCACGACGAATGGTCCGGAAGCGCCGCGCGCCCTACCGAGCACCCACTCGGCATAGCCCGTCACCGACAGCCTGCGCCGCTGGCCAGAGACATTGCGCAGTGTCAGCCGTGAAATCTTGATCGGATCGGCAAGCGGGACGTATTGCAGCAATTCGAGCGAGATGCCGTTCGCCTCGTGCTCGAATCGGCTGTAACCGAAGCCGTGGCGCGCGACATAGGACCCGCCGTCACAAATGGGCAGCGCAGTCGGGCTCCACAGAGCACCGGTCACTTCGTCGCGGATGTAGAGGGCTTCGCCTGTCGGGTCACCGACCGGGTCGTTGGACCAGGGCGTAAGCCGGTTCTCGCTGCTGTTGGTGGCCCAGCTATAGCCACTCCCCTCGGCCGAAACCTGGAAGCCGAAGCCGGCATTGGCGATCACGTTGATCCATGGTGCCGGTGTCGTGCTGCCGGCATCGAGCCGCGTCACGTATTCCCGGCCATCCTTGTCGAAGCCGCCGAGGCCGTTGAAGAACTCGAGCGATGGCAGTGGCGCCGGTGTTGACCGCGGCAGGGTCGGCTGTTCTGGTGATCTAACGGGCAGCGGACGGTCCAATTGCTGGGCTCTGGTCAGCAAAGCGACCTGCTCGGCGATGGGCCCCCGGCGGGCGATAAGCACGATCCGGGCAACCGACTGAAGGAGGGCGCGCGCCTCGCCGCTCATCAGATCGGCACGCAGCGTAAAGACCGAGCCTTTTGCCTGTTCGTCGCCAAGACGCGGCCCCGACTGGCGGCTGCGGACCGCGGCCTCGATTGCGATCTGAAGATCCTGGACGTAGGACGCCGCCCGCTCGTTGACGATGACGAGATCGGCGCTCAAGCGCTTCATCCGCCAATATTCGTGGGCCCGCAGTAACTGGCGGACCTGGGCCATGTCCTCGACCTGGTCGATGCGCAGAACGACTATCGGCAGATCGCCCGATATGGCGTGCGGCCAGAGAGCCGATTGGGGCCCGGCCCCGCGGACGATAGCGTCCGAGGATGCCCGGAAGCGCGGGTCGGAATAGAGAATCGGAGCCGCCAGACGCTGGAAGTCCGCCGCCTCTTTCGCCTCCACGTCGAGATGGCGCAGTTGCACCTGGGCCTGGGTCCAGGCGAGGGTTTTCGCCCGCTCGAAGGCGCTGCGATCGTTGTGCCGGTCAACCAGATCCAGCAATTCGGCACGGGATGATGCAACGACGGTCCAGAAGGCGACGCGGACGACCTGCCCCGGTGGAACCTTTACCCTGTGCCTCAGCGAAAAGATCGGGTCGAGGACAGTCCCGACCGTATTCGTGAGAGGTTGGTCGCCGACGATCGCCGCGGCTGTTCCGATGGTGCGCCCACGGCCGATAAAGCGCGACCGGTCGGTCTCGTATTGCGGATCGGCGAGGATCTCGCCTTCAACCACGGCGAAGTGCGCCGCCCACGCCTGCGCTTCTTCGCGCGAGCGGGGCCGGCGCGTGGCGACCAGCGCACCGAATTCGGCAACATACTCGGTCTCGACGAACATTTTTGCAAAAGCAGGATGGGCGTCATCGGCGGCAGGCGTCGTGAGGACCAATTCGGCGTAGGAGGTGAGTTCGATCTCGCGCGCATGGCGACCTCTGTTGGTCAGCGACACACGCCTGACCTCGCCGTCGTCTTCACCCGAGACCAGCACTTCCGTCGTGGTCAGCAGCCGCCCATCGGTATGGACGAACTCCGCGCGATCCTCCCCGAAGACCACATCGTCGTCCGTGCCGGCGGACGCGAATGGCTGTGCACCGGCCGACCACACATCACCACGCAGGGTATCGCGCAGGAAGATGAAGGAACCCCAATCGTCGAGGGTCGTGTCCTCCCGCCACCGCGTCACGGCGACGTCCCGCCAGCGGCTGAAGCCTGCCCCTGCCGTGGTCAGCATGACCGTGTAGCGACCGTTTGACAGCAAATGGGTTATCGGCGCACGCGCGGTGGACGCCTTGAGACGGCGCACCGTCGGCGCAATGCCCATCGTTCCGACCGGCGTCGCCCTCGCCTCCGCCGCCTGGGGAGGCACGACGGCGACATCACGGGGCATGCGTTCCTGTAGCAGCAGTTCGGTTGCCTGGATCATCGGTTCGCGATGAAACCGGCTGCGCATCCGTCCGTCGAGCAGGGTGTTGGCGATGGCGACGACGGTCATGCCCTGGTGATGCGCCATGAAGCAGCGAATGATCGCAAGACCTTCATCGTCGGGCAGGCGCGCGCGCGTGAAATCGACCGCCTCGTAGAAGCCGTAGCGGCCACGCGCGCCGATATCGCCAAGATGAGCGAAGTTCTTCGCGGCGTCCCGCGGGTCGACCATGGTTGCCAGACCGGTGGCGTAAGGCGCGATGACGATGTCATCGGAGAGGCCCCGCTTCAGGCCGAGACCGGGGACGCCGAAGTTCGAATATTGGTAGGTGAATTCGAGATCGCGGGCGTTGTAGGCCAACTCGGAGATTCCCCAAGGAACGCCAAGCGACCGTCCGTAGGACTGCTGGCGCTCGACCACCAATCGATTGGTCTGCTCGAGCAGGCTGCCCACCGGTGCGCGCATCACCAGAGAAGGCATCAGATATTCGAACATGGATCCCGACCATGAGATCAGCGCCGATCCCTTGCCGAGCGGGGTCGCAGCGCGGCCGAGACGGAACCAATGCCGTGTCGTGACGTCGCCCTTGGCGATGGCAAACAGGCTGGCGAGGCGCGCTTCCGAGGCAAGCAGATCGTAGCAGCTCGGGTCGAGGAGGTTGTCGGCGATCGAATATCCGATCGACAGCAGCTTCCGCTCCGGATCGAGCAGGAACGCGAAATCCATCGCCAGCGCCATTTCGCGGGCGGCACCCGCCAGAGCCGTCAGCCGGGCCGCGAGGCCAGGCGGGAAGCTGACACCTTGCAGGCGGTCGCTTTCGTGCTCGGCGACCACCCGGCGCAATGCTTCGGTCCAGAACACGTGGTCCGGGACTCCCTCATCAGCGCGTGCCGACAGAATCGTCTCGGCTGCCTTGGCGGCCTTTTCCGTCAGCCGCTTGAGGAGCGGTGAAATGGCCTCGATCGTCTGGGCGCCGGTCAACTGGCCATCGATCTCATCGAGCATCGCGACAAGCTGCTGCCTGTTCTCGCCGCTGGTCGCGAGCACGGCGGCGACGGCCTCGCGCGCCAGCGCGAGGTTGTCCGCCATGCCGCGGCGCGCCTCTGGCGCGATGGGCTCGCCGATCCACTCCTCGCAGGCATTGGCAACTGCAATCAGGTGACCGGCCAGATTGCCGCTGTCGACGGACGAGACGTAAGCGGGATTGAGCGGGCGTAGATCGAGCGTCCCGTACCAGTTGAGAAAATGACCCTTGAATCGCTGCAGCTTCCGCATCGATGCGAATGTCGCCTCCAGACGCTCGACGGTCTCCCTGGTTCCTGCCCAGCCGAAATCGCGCGCGGCGACGGCGGAGAGCAGGTAAAGGCCGATGTTGGTCGGCGATGTCCGATGCGCGACGACCGGCTTTGGCGCCACCTGGAAGTTGTCCGGTGGCAGCATGTTGTCCGCGGCGGTGACGAAGGTCTCGAAGAAGCGCCATGTCCGTCGGGCAATGAGGCGCAGGTCGCGCCCCTCGGATTCGGAGACGGCGTGGCTCGGGGCGGCGGTCGGCGACCGGCTCGTACGCAAGGCCAGCACCGGCGCCGTCAGCCAGAGGAATGCGATCGGAAGGGCTATTGGCCACGATGACGGCGCCAGCGCGAGCGCGCCGGCCGCCACCAACAGCCCGAGCGATGTCCCACTTGCCATCCCCCGATAGAAGCCGAGCAGATCCAGGCGCGGGCCCGCCGCCGATTGTGCCGCGGTCGTCCATTCGAGAAGGTGACGGCGGGTCAGGAACAGCCGCACCATCGTTCGCGCAATCGCGTCGCCCATTCGCCAGGCGTGGTCGGGCAGGAACGCGATCGAAAGAACGGTCTGGGCGCCCGCCAGCCGCAAGTCACCGCCAAGGGCACGGACGTGACTGCCGAGGCGAACACCAACTCGGCGGGGGATGATCGCAAACAGGGTCGGGAGGAAGGCCGGGATCGCTATCGCCGCCAAGGCGAACAACGTTCCCCTGATACCTGAAGACAGCGGCAGCAGCCAACTGACGGCAACCGTCGCCAACGTGAAAGGCGCAAACAGGGATCGCCGAAGGTTGTCCACTATCTTGCCACGGCCGACGGCGGGAACTGCCTGCCGTCCGGTCACCCGCCCCAGGGCCCAGGGAAGGAGCTGCCAATCCCCCCGCGTCCAGCGATGCTGTCGCCGGGCGGCGACGTCGTAACGGGATGGAAACTCCTCAACCACCTCGACATCCGAGGCGAGGCCGGCGCGTGCGAAGATTCCCTCGAGAAGATCGTGGCTGAGAAGCACGTTTTCGGGCACCCGCCCGGAAAGGGCGGCCTCGAAGGCATCAACGTCATAGATTCCCTTGCCGGTGTACGACCCCTCGCCAAAGAGGTCCTGATAGACATCCGAAACGGCGGCCGCGTAAGGATCCATGCCCCCCGGGCCGGAAAAGACCCGCTGAAAGAGAGAACCTTCGCGGCCAATCGGCAGCGAGGGCGTGACGCGCGGCTGAAGGATGCCGTAGCCATCGACGACGCGCTGCTCGGCGCTGTCGAATCTCGGCCGGTTCAGCGGGTGGGCCATCTTGCCGACCAGCCGAGGGACCGTGTCGCGCGGTAGTCTGGTATCGGCATCGAGCGTGACGACGTAGCGGACGCCGCCGGGCACTTGCGGCGGCCGACCGTCGACCGGCATGAAAGTGGTATCGGTCGCGCCGCGGAGAAGCCAGTTGAGCTCGCACAGCTTGCCCCTTTTGCGCTCCCACCCCATCCATTTGTTTTCGCCCGCATTGAAGACGCGGCGGCGGTGCAGCAGAAGAAAGCGATCGCCATCGGGGCCGGGCCCATGCCGATGGTTCAGGTGTGCGACCGCTTCAGCAACAATGGCGAGCAGATGCTCGTCGCCTTCCAGCGACTCCTCGTCAGCGTCAATGCCGTCCGACAGCAGCGCAAAGGTGAGATCGCCGGTAGCGCTGCCGAGGTAGTGGACCTCCAGGCGTTCAACCTGTTCCAGGAGATCGGCCGCATTGGTCAGCAGCGTCGGCACAACGACCAGGGTGCGCAGCGAAGGGGGCACGCCCGCCTTGAGGTCGAGCCCGGGCAGCGTAACCGCGCCGAAGGTCCATGTGATGCCGCGATTGACGAGGGTCGTCGCGATCTCGGTCGCCGGGAGGAAGCCGGCCAGGGCAAAGAGCGCCAGCCACCCGATGCCGACGCCGGCGAGAGCCCACAATGCCAGCGCCATCACAATCGCCGTGACGCCGAGGATCGTGCCGATATAGCCGCCAATGCCCAGGCGAATGCTGAGGCGACTGATCGACAGTCTGACAGGTGCCTTGAATCCGATCGATTGTTCGAGGGCGCGCCGGCCCCCGGCAATCAGGTGATATCCCGGATCGCCCATGCGATCGGCTTCCACCGGGTCGCTCGCCTGTGCCGCCGCCGCGTGTGCCGCCTGCAGGGCTTGGTCGGCGATATCAAGCTCAGAGTGGGACGAGCCCCGGGACAATTCCTCGACCGCTGCCCGATAGATGTCACGCGTCGAGAAATCCATCGCCGCAAAGGCACTTGCCGCACGCAGCCGTTGATCGACGAGGCTGACGCTTTCGACCAGCTCCGCCCAATCGACGTTCGACATCAGCCGCATGCTGGTAATGATGTTGCGCACGGTAACGTTCGACGCGCCCTGCCGGCGCTGGACATGCTCCACCATCTCCTCGACCGAGCCGCCTTGGCGTGCCAGCCGCTCTTCGAGCCAACCAAGGGCGGGCGTCGTCGTCGGATCGAGATCTCTCAGTCGTTTGGCCAATTGTCCGGCAAAGGGTTCCGACAGCGGTTTGGTCGCGTGCGCGGCGGTATCCGCTTGTAAGTCAGCCTGGGCACCGCCATGCGCCAGCAGCAGATCAGCCAATGCGTCGGCGTCTCTGCGCGCCTTTCGCCCCGCCGTCATCTGATCAGCGAGTCGCCGTAGATTCTCGACCAGCACGATGCGCAGCGTGACGATCATCGCCCACAGCTCGCCGATGGTCAGCGGCTGGATTCGCTGATAGGCGACAATGAATCGACGCAAGGATTCAGGATCTACGCGGCTGTCTGTATGGGCGACCAGCGCCCAGGAAAGGCCGAAGACCCGCGGATAGCCCGCGAACGGCCCGTCGGCCAATTTCGGCAATTGGCGATAGTAGCCGGGCGGCAGATCGTCCCTGATCTCGCAAATCTGCTCCTCGACGAGGTGGTAATTGTCGAGGAGCCACTCGGCCGCCGGCACGACACTTCGGCCGTTCTCCAGCTCCGCAGCGCTCGCGCGATAGGCTGCGAGCAGCACGGTGGCGTTGTCGTTGAAGCGTTTGTAGAGGGAGGGAACGTGTGGCGGTGTCGGCGTCACCGACTGTGCTGCCGCAAGGCTTTCCGCGTGGCGCTCCAGCCGCTCGACACCGAAGAGCTCTTCCCTGACCGGTGCCGTGTCGCTCCATGGAGGCGCACCGGAGCCGTGCCGACGGACATATCGAAAGATCGCGTTCATCGACGCCTTTGCCTGCGGTGCCGGCTGGAGATGGCTGCCGAACGCGCCTCGCCCCCGCCACCATGCGAAGATTCGCCAATCTTCTGGTCAGTCCGTCGCCCAACGTTCGGACAGAGATATTCGGCGGGGCGGGCTCGGCGCATCACACGGCTGCCCGAAAATGACCGCCGCCGCGGTTGCCCCGAGGGTCGGGCGCAGGTCCTAGCCGGTCTTCTTCGGCCTTCCGATCGAAATCGGTGTGCCCCTGGTCATCGCAGCCGGAGCCGCGGCCGGCTCTGCCTTCTTCTTCGGCTTCCGGATTTCGCGGTTGCTGCGCTTCTGTCCCTTGGCCATCACATTCTCCTGGGCAAAGCCAGAGCCGCGGTTGCGGGCGGCGAAAACAAGCACCATGGCCACCTCGGAAGGGCTCGGGGCTGAGCCGGCGAAATCGCGTTATCGGGGCGTAACCAATCAAGCGACGTGCGATGGATCCGTCCGCGCGTTCTAGAGTCTGATTTCCCGCCAGCCCCACAGGACCAGGGCCGCGCCCGCTGCCGCGCCGAGAAACAGCCCGCCAAGTCCCGCGGCCAACAGAAATAGAGCGACAAGGTGGAAGCCGATGAACGCTCCCGCGATACCGACCAGTGCGCTCGTGAGGTCGGCTCGCCGCCCACCAGCGATTTGCCGCGTCAGCCAACCGGGTCGGGCGACCCTTTGTGCGATGATCCCAGCCGCAATTCCGATAGCCAGCACGATCAGGAAGACGAGTATCGGGTCCATCGGGTTCTGCGATCCTCTTTCGGCGATCCAAATGCGAGATGATGACCCGTGACCAGTCAGGGGGCGGGGGGCGCTGTAAGAGCTGGTCACGGGTCGGTCGCAGCACGCTTAGCTGGGGGGCGAGGGCAGCGCCGCGATCTGAATAATGCCTCGGTGTCGAACTGTAGCTGAGACGAAGCCGCGAAGACGAGACTCGGAATCTACTCAGGCCGCCCCGGCGGTCGATTGGCGATCGCAGCTCTCCGCGTCTGCGGCAACTGCTCCGCAAATCAAAGGCGGCCCATAACCACCAACACGACGAGGATGATCAGAACGACGCCCAAGACGCCGATGCCGCCGTGTCCGAAACCGTAGCCATAGCCACCGAAGCGGCCGCTGAAGCCGCCAAGCAAGAAGACTATGAGAACGATGATAAGTATGAGTCCGATGGACATATCCTGTCTCCTGTTGGCTGGAACTCACCGAACACTTGAATCTCGTCGCGGGCCGCCACTGAACCCGCTCACGAAGAAAGCTCGGCAGACCTACTTCGTCTGGATGGAGATGCCGCTCTTGCCAACGCTGATGTCGACGCCCGCGGTCTGCTGACGTTCCTGATAGTACAGGTAACCAACCACCCCCACGGCGACGACCAGCGCGCCGATAATCAGGTAGAGACCGTTACAATTCATCGGGTAGCCGCCTCATTTGCCTTTGAGCGAATCTTTGAGGCCGCCGACGGCGTTCTGCATCTTGCCGCCGACTTCATCGGACTTGCCATCGGCCTCCAGCTTGGCGTCGCCGACGGCTTTGCCAACCGCCGCCTTGAACTTGCCTTTGATGACTTTCGCCGATCCGGCAATGCGATCCTTGTCCATGATCTGTCTCTCTTTCCCGGTTGATGAGGGAAGCGACGCGGAGCGCCTCGAAAGCGTCGGGCGCACACCCGGTAGCGCCCGATGGTTGCCTGCCCTCGGTTCAGTAACGGCAGCGGTCGCGATAGAGCCTGCCGTGGTAGCGATAGGTGCACGAGCCGTTGTTGGCATGGTCGACAAGCACCGCACCGGCAAGCGCGCCGACCCCCGCCCCGACGACAGCGCCAACGACCGAATTGGTGGCGACGCCACCAACAGCCGCACCGAGGACACCGCCACTGATGGCGCCTTCCTGGGTCGTGCATGCGCCGAGGCTGAGGATTGAGACCGCCACAAGGGCGATCGAAATTCTCTTCATCTTGGAACTCCTGTTGGGACCAGCGCGAACGGGCCGCATTCACCAGCCGCTTCAGTGAACCCTACGCTCGGAGATGGTGCGCCGGCAGGATCGGAAACTACTCACCGCCCATCTGGCAGGCAGGTTCTGCCCCCCGCGGCGCATGGCGCGCCGGCGGCTGATTGATGATCACTGCCGCGTGGCGGCAACTGCCAATCGGGCAAGTGCCGGAAGCGACTTGGATCCGGTTCTCTTCATGATTTCGGCGCGGTGGTTTTCGACGGTCCGTTGGCTGATGCCAAGGTCCGCGGCGATGTTCTTGCTGGGGTGGCCGGCAAGAACCAGGTCCATGATCTGGCGCTGTCGCGGCGTGAGGCCGGCGATGTGGCTCGTCGCTTCCTGTCGCCAAGCGGACAGCTTGGTCGTATCGCTTGAGTGCTCGACTGCGCGCCTGACGTTGCGAGCAGTTCGCCGTGCCCGATCGGCTTTTCGATGAAGTCGGAGGCGCCTGCCTTCATGGCCTGAACGGCCATGTGCACGTCGCTGTTGCCGGTGATCATGACTGACGGCAGCTGACTACCCACATCTTTCAGACGCTGCAGCAATTCGAGCCCGCTCATACCGGGCAAATAGGCATCGACCAGCAGGCAACCCTGGCGTCCCGGACGATAGGATTCGAGGAATGCCTCGCAGTCCGCATAGTCCTCCACAGTCCAGCCTTCTTCCTCAAGGACGCTGCGAATCAACCCGCGTATCGGGCCGTCATCGTCGACGACATAAATGACAGCCGGCTCCATGCCGCTCGGCGCCTCGGCTGGATGTCTGGTTGTGCGGCGACGCCGCGGGATTGAGAAATCGGGAGGAGTTGTTGGACAGCCTGCGCCAGCGCCTTCAGCTTGACCGGCTTGCTGAGCCGCACACAGTTCTGGCGGCCGATTTCCCGCAACGTGTCCGTCGAGATGTCGCCTGTCAGGATGATGGCCGGGATCTTGCCATGAAGTTCTTCGCGTAGTCTCGCGGCGACCTGGAGCCCGTTCATCCCGTTCGGCAGATTGTAATCTGCGAGGATCAGGTCAGGCCGGATCGTCCTGCGCGCCACCATGTCCAGCGCCACCGTACCGTCCGGGGCCGCTACGGCGTGATGGCCCTCATCCTTGAGGAAGAGCTCCAGAAGCTCGCGGATTTCGGGGTCGTCCTCGATGACCAAAATCGCCCCGGCGCGCCCCACACCTTCCACTGCCGTGTCAGTGCCTTGACTGTCACGCTCGCCGCGAGGCTTCGGAGCTGCCTTGTCCACCGCAAGCGCCACGTCGATGGCGAAGACCGAGCCTTTGTCGAGGCGCGAGCGGACGCGGACATCGTGACCCAGCAAGCTCGCCAGTCGCCTGACAATCGCAAGGCCGAGGCCGAGGCCGCGGCTGCGCTCGCGCGCACCATTGTCGAGTTGATGGTATTCGTCGAAAATTGCATCGAGTTCGGCCTCCGGTATGCCAATTCCGGTGTCCCAAACCTCGATCGCCAGCTTCCCTTCGTGCCGACGGCAACCGAGCAGCACTTTGCCGGACTTGGTATATTTCACCGCGTTGGCAAGCAGGTTACGAATCATCTGCTCGAGCAGCCGCGGATCGCTGTGGACCGAGAGGCCACACGGGACGACATGCAGCGCAAGACCCTTGGCCTCTGCATGATAGGCGAATTCGTCCCTCAGCCGGACGAGCAGATCCTTGATCGGGAAACTGACGAAGTCGGCGCGGACGGTACCCGCCTCGATCTGGTTGATATCGAGCAGCGTGTTCAACATGCCCGATATCGCAGCCAGCGTTTCGTCGAACCGCACGACGAGCCTCTGAGCCTTTTCCCCTTCGACCGTCTTGGCCAGTAGCCCTTGAACCAGAGACAGCGTCTGGAGCGGCTGGCGGAGGTCGTGACTGGCGGCGGCGAGGAAACGCGATTTTGCCAGATTGGCCGATTGCGCCTGCTGCTCGGCTGCCTTCAGCACCTCGGCGGTATGCCTCCGCTCGGTGATGTCGGTGAAGGTGATGACGACGCCCTCAACCACGTCGTCCTGGGTGCGGTAGGGCAATATGCGACGGATGTACCAGAGGCCAGTTCCCGCGCCGACCTCGCGCTCGATCGGCACAAAGCTCCGCAGCACCGCCCGGGCGTCGGCTGCAAGCTCGGCATCGGTTGTCAGCGGACTGAGATCCGCCAGCGGCCTGCCGATATCGCCGGGCAGAATGCCAAAGATCGACCGTGTGGCCGGCGTGAAGAAGCGGATGTTGAGGTCGGAGTCCAGAAAGAGCGTCGCGACATCGGTGCTGTACAGGACATTTTGCAGATCGTTTGAGGTCGTGCGCTGCTTCTCCAGGGTTTCCTGCAGCTGACCATTGAGGGCGGTGAGCTCCTCGTTGAGCGACTGCAGTTCCTCCTTGGAGGTCAGCAGTTCCTCGTTGGTCGATTGAAATTCCTCGTTGACCGACAGAGCTTCTTCGTTGATCGCCTTCTGCTCTTCACCCGCAGACTCCAGTTCGCGGAGCGCGGCCTGGAGGTCGGCTCTGGCGGCTTCGAGCTCATGCTCGAGTTCGGCGACCCGCGCGATGTCCGCTGGAACGGTTGGTCCATCCGGTTTGCGAATGTGCTTGGGTTGGTCAACGAAACAAATCAGCAGCAGCTCTTCGCCATCGTTGGCCACAGGCCGCAAATCGACGCTGAACGAGGCTGCCTTGTCGTCGTCGCTCGTCCGACCGCCGGCGACCACAATCCGCGTGTTCTGCTCGCGCACCCGCTGGATCGCCGAGCTGAGCTTGATGCGAATGTCGGGACGCACCATGGCGAGCACATCGAATGTGGGGCTCCCCGGCGCTACGCGCAGGTAGCGATCGATCGGTCCGAGGGTAAAGAGACATTCGCGTTTGCTGTTGATCAGCACGGCCGCGGGCGCAAAGCTGTCCAGCACCAGCCGTCGACACAATTCGGCGAGAGCGACCTGATGCGAGGCCGCCGCACTTTGACCCGGACGCGCCGCGACATGGGCGATGTCGCCACGGTTCATCGAAAAGCCGAACTCACCCGGCCGGCTGCGGCCAACGCGCCGGAAGATCCGTTCGGTCTTTGAAATCACCTCGAAGCGGCCGTCAGAGGTATCGACGGTCTCCGAACTGCCGAGCAACAGAATGCCGCCCTCGCGCAGAGCAAAATGGAACGCCGAGAGTACCTTCGCCTGTGCTTCCGGCCGCAGATAGATCAGCAGATTGCGGCACGAAACCAGGTCCAGGTGGGAGAATGGTGGATCTGCCAGAACATCCTGGGCCGTGAAGACCACGGTCGCGCGCAGCTCTGGCAATACCCTGTAGCCGTGATCCTCCTTCGCAAAGAATCGGGCGAGTCGGTCCGGCGAAACCTCTGCCTCAATGGCTTCCGGATAGAAACCCTCTCGGGCGCTGGCGATCGCATCCGAATCGATATCGGAGGCAAAGACCTGAAGCTTGGCGTTGCTCTTTGCGGCACCGATTGCTTCGCGGAACAGCATGGCGAGGGAGTACGTCTCCTCGCCGGTGCTGCACCCGGCGATCCAGATGCGCAGCGGCTGATCGGGTGACCGGCGTTGGACGAGATCGGGAACGACCGTCTCTGCCAGGAGATCGAATACCTGTCGGTCGCGGAAGAAGCTCGTGACATGGATGAGGAGGTCGCTTGCGAGAAGTTCGAGTTCGTCCGGGTTGCTGCGCAGAAGCTCGAGATAGCGCTCCATGCCGTCGGTCTCGACCGCGGCCATCGCCATACGCCGCTCGATCCGGCGCTGCAGGGTCCCCGCCTTGTACAGCCTGAAATCGTGACCCGTCGTCGTGTGCAGGAGTTCGATTATCCCGGGCAACCACTCCGGTGCACTATCCTTCGGGCGTGATCCGTTCTGTTTTCGCGTGAGGACCATCCGCCGGTCGAAGGTAATCAGCGCGTCGGGGATTTTTGCAACCGGCAGCACGAGATCCACAGCGCCGGTCGCGATGGCGCTCAGCGGCATGCCGTCAAAGCCGGCTTCACCAGGCTCCTGCACGATCACAAGGCCGCCGTTCTCCTTCACGGCCTTCAGTCCGAGCGTACCGTCGGCGCCGGTTCCCGAAAGGATCACCGCGACGGCCCGTGGGCCGCATTCCTCCGCCAGGGAATACAGCAAGAAGTCAAAGGGCAGGCGCGCACCGTGACGGGCCTGAGGCTGCGAAAGGTGGAGGGCGCCGTTGCTGATCGACAGATAGGTCGCCGGTGGAATGACATAAAGATGGTCCGGCTCGAGCGGCATTCCGTCGGTCGCCTGGCGCACGACTATCGATGTATGCCCGGCCAGCAGGTCCACCATCATGCTCTCGTGCGTCGGGTCGAGGTGCTGGACCAGAATGAGAGCCATGCCGTTGCCGGCGGGCAGGCCTTCCATGAGCTTGCTGCACGCCTCCAGGCCACCCGCCGAGGCGCCAATTCCGACAACCGCGAACTGCCCGGCGCCGCGCGGCGGGCCGCGAGCCGTCAGCGTGCGCCGGCTCGATCCGGGTCGCGCCGCACTTGTCTGTGGTGAACGAGAACGTGGCACTTGCACAGCTTTCAAAGCGCTGGCGATCAGCGGGAACTTCGGTCGATCCGATGGTGGCCGTAGATTGATCTTATCACGGTTTCCTCCGGGCCGGCCGACACCGCTTGTTAATTCGGGGCAACCCCCGCCTCCGACGCCGAAGTCCGCGCTTAGCCATCGTTCGGGGGTGAGTATTTTCCGATCCTGTCTTTTGCGGCCCGTGCTCGGATACGGTCGGGACCACGAAAGAAACATGCTTTACGGAGAGTTCCCATGACCCTCCTTTTGCTCATTGTTGCCGCCACAACTGCACTGCTGGCGATCGATGCCGGCTGTTACTTGTGGCTGCGTGCGAACAACGCGCGCCGCGCCTCGCCGGTTCCTCACATCGTAGGCAGTCGCAAGCTACGAGTGCGTTCGGCATAGTGATCGTGCGGCAATTGGGAGTTGCAACAGTGGAGGACGGTCGCTCAAGTGCGCTCCGGGACGCGATTTCCGACGAGCCGCTTCTAGCAGCGAATATTCCAACGCAAACGCTCCGTATCCTCCTGGTCGAGGACGAAGCCATCGTCGCCATGCTGTTCGCCGATCTGCTCGTCGCCATGGGGCATGAGGTTTGCGCGATCGAAGCGACTGAGGCCGGCGCGGTAACCGCCGCTGTTCGGTGCAGGCCGGACCTGATGATTGTCGACGTGCACCTCATGGACGGAAATGGCGCCTCGGCCGTTGCGGCTATCCTCCGCGCCGGGTTCGTTCCGCACGTGCTCGTCAGCGGTGATCCTCTGAGGGCGCAACCACTTGCCCTTGGTTCGGTCGTCCTTCAAAAGCCATTCCGGGAATCAGACCTGGTTCGGGCAATGGAAAGTGCGCTCGGCGCCAAGGCTTGTGCTTGATCGCGCTTGTCAGCAGGAACCACAAGCCGAACTCCTGACAACTTGATCTTCAGCCTTCTCCGACAGACGTCAAGAACGGCTGGGCTGCGCTCGCTACCGTCGCAAAGTCGGCTCGGAGCTGCGCAAATGACATGCTGCAGTTCGGATTCTCATGGAGGAGATTTTCGGTCTCCGCGTCGATGTCGAGTACCGTCCCGCTACGCCGCGCCCGCTCAACGAGGCTGATGGCGCGATCCAGCATGATCTTGCGATCCTGGGTCTGCCGACGCGCCGATCGCGCCTTGGGAGGCGCAATGGGAACCTTCCGGGTTGCCGAGTGCGACCCGGGCGGCGCGATCATCACCGCCGGTCCATCGATGCCGGTCCTCAGGATTTTCATACCACTCCTTATCTGGTGTTCGGCAGCCGGCGCCAAGTTCGCACCTCAACAATCAAGGCGAAGCAGCACAGTCAGGTGAAGTCTGCTATTTGCAGGCAGCCTAACTGCCAGCCCGCGTTGTCAGAAGCATCGGAATATACTTATGCCGGTCGCGGCGATCGGCCTCTACGCAGGGCCGTTCGATATTCAGCGCGAAGGACTCTTTTATATTTTCTTGCGCAAGTTCTCGAGACCGCCTGGGCCAGTGGTTAGTTATTTGGGAGAACAGCCGAATAATACACAATAGGTAGATTCCGACTCTGTCATCCTGGTGCCGGAAATCGTATTTTGAGTTTGGCTAATAATTCTCGACGGCAATAGTCAATCCTCTAAGAATCGTCAAATATTAGGACAAGCACCATGAAGAAAATCATTTCGACCGTCTCCGCGGCAGCGCTGCTCGGCTTGACCGCGCTCGCGGGGATCATGCCGGCTTCAGCGGCTCCGTGGAATTCGCGCAACCAGCCGAACTTTCAGCAGCAGGACCGCTACATCGGGAATTTCTGCGAGAGGAACCCGAATGCCGGGCAATGCAACGATTGGCGCTCGAACCGCAGCCATTGGAGCAATAGCCAATACCAGGGCTTCTATCGGACTCATCGCAACGACAACGGCTTCGGTGGCAATCTTGCGGCTGGCCTGTTCGGCTTCGCGGTCGGTGCTGCGTTGACCGGCAGCCCCGGCTACATGAGCGACCATGTCAGCGCCTGCGAAAGCAGGTATCGCTCGTACAACGTGCGCACCGACACTTTCCTCGGCTATGACGGCTTCCGTCATGCCTGCCGGCTGTAGGCTGCGCCGCCTCCCAACCGAAAACTGAATGCTGATCGAGCCGGCGGCCGTCCACCGCCGGCTCTTTCGCTTTGGTTCAGGCGACGAGCGGGGCCCGCCCGATTCCCTTTAGGTAGTTTCCGACCCTGACGCTGCCGGTCATGCAGCGATATGTCCGGCCCAGCAACGCCTCTCGTCGTTTACTGCGATCGATGAAGCGGCGGAATTCGGTGGTTGAAATGACCCGCACTGTCTCAATTCCCGGCCTTGGTTCCGAGTTCGACGCCTTTCTGTTCGCGCCGATCGGCGAGGAACCAAGCGGCATGCTGCTCAGCGTGGTCTCGGCGCTGGCACGCCTCAATGTCGACCCGTGGCAGGAGGCCGGCAAATTGGCTCGCTTGCCCGTCGAGGCAGCGACCCAGCGATTGGCCTCGTTGATTGCCGCTCTTCCCGAAGCGTCGGGGCCGCGATGGGACCCAGGGGCAATTGCCGCCCGGCTGATCGGGCTTCTGCCTCACCTGGCCGGGCCCAATGGGTCAACAGTTCCGCTTCCCGGAGCGACGGCGACAAACAAGCCCTCTGCCATGCTCATCTGGGCGATTGTCATGATGCTCGTGCTCAGCGCCCAGTGGATGGCAGCAAGCCATCAACAACCGCCAGCGCCCGGCACGGATGCATCGGCTCCGATCTCCAGCACGGTCACGCCCGATGTGCCGCCACGCCCTTAGGGATGACGTCATGACCAACGACAAGACAAAGCCGGATGCGATTAGCTCGCCCGGGCAGACCCCGCGAGACCTCTCGAAGGCCGGGGTTCCGACCGACCGGCAAACACAGCTTAAGAAGGGCAGTGAACCCGGCGCGCCGCGCCAACCGGACGAGAACGTGGCCGGACGGCGACCGCTCTTTCGCAATTGAGCGAGCAAGGCCGCGACGGCGTCCCGGCATAGTGGATCCTTCGATCTGCAATGCACCGGTCGGTGCGGCTCTCGCGGATGAAGTTGAGTAGATTCCAACTCTTCAACCCCATTTTGCCCGCGCCTATCGTCCGCCCCATGAGCTGGACGACGCTCGGGCTCCGCCAGCGCGGCCGTGATCCGGCATAGCTGCGCGCATGGCGCAGCGAAAATCGCAGCGAGGGCATTCCGATATGGCACTTCACAAGAGAAACGACATCCGCGACCAGATCGATGCGGACATCTACGGGACGGCGGCCGCCGACGTGTCGGTGCCCAAGTATCGGATGCCTGCGGGCGAACTGAGGGCCGACGTGGCGCATGCGCTGGTCAGCGACGAACTCATCCTCGACGGCAACGCGCGGCAAAATCTCGCCACGTTCTGTACCACCTACCTCGACGCCGAGGTTCACCAGCTGATGGACCTGTCGATCGACAAGAACATGATCGACAAGGATGAATACCCGGCCACGGCGGAACTCGAAAAGCGTTGCGTCCACATTCTTGCCGATCTGTGGAATGCGCCGGAATCGGCCAACGCAACCGGCTGTTCAACCACCGGCTCGAGCGAGGCTGCCATGCTGGGCGGCCTGGCGCTGAAGCACAAGTGGCGCGAACGGATGAAGGCGGCGGGAAAGCCGACCGACAAGCCCAACCTGGTCACTGGTCCTGTGCAGGTGTGCTGGCACAAGTTCGCCCGCTATTTCGACGTCGAGCTGCGCGAGATTCCGCTGGAGCACGGCCGGCTGGGCATGACGCCGGAAGAGGCGCTCAAGCGCGTCGATGAAAACACCATCGGCGTGATGCCGACCTTTGGTGTGACCTTCACCTGCCAATACGAACCCGTGGCGGAAGTCGCCGATGCCCTGGACCGTCTGGCGCGCGAGAAGCACCTGGATGTCCCGATCCATGTCGATGCCGCCTCGGGTGGTTTTGTCGCGCCCTTCGTCGAGCCCGACCTCGTCTGGGATTTCCGGATTCCGCGCGTGCATTCGATCAACAGCTCGGGCCACAAGTTCGGGCTCGCCCCGCTGGGTGTCGGCTGGGTGCTGTGGCGCGAAGAAGCCGATCTGCCGGAAGATCTGATCTTCTACGTGAACTACCTGGGCGGCAACATGCCCACCTTCGCGCTGAATTTCTCGCGTCCCGGCGGCCAGATCATCTCCCAATATTATCTGTTCTTGCGGCTGGGGCGCGACGGCTATCGGCGCATCCAGCAGAACGCCTACGACACCGCGCAATACATCGGCCGGGAGATCCGCAAGATTGGTCCGTTCGAACTCTTCTTCGACGGCTCCAGCGCCAAGGGCATTCCCGCCGTCTCTTGGGTGATCAAGGACGGCGCCAAGCCGGGCTACACGCTGTTCGATCTCTCCGAGCGGCTGCGCATGCGCGGCTGGCAGGCCGCGGCATACACGATGCCGCCGAACATCACCGAAGTCGTGGTGATGCGGTTGCTGATCCGGCACGGCTTCAGCCGCGACATGGCCGACATGCTGCTCGAGGATTTCCGGCGCGCGGTCGATCATCTGCACAAGCATCCCCAGACCAAGCCGACGTCGGCGGCCGAGGGTGCGACCTTCACCCATCATGCCCTGCCGAAGGAAAAGCTGCCGGCGCGAAGCCGCTGACCTGAACGGGACGAGGGCGACTTCACGCGCAATCGAGGATTGGAGGCCGTATCATGGCACCGGCTAAGGACAGCAAAAGAACTCTGGGCGTTTTTTCGATCGGCCTGATGACGGCGGCTGCCGTCGTGACCAGCTTGCGCGGCCTGCCGCTGCTCGCCAAGGAAGAGATGACGATGTTCGCCTATCTGGCGTTCACCGTCGTCTTCTACCTGATCCCGGCTTCCCTGGTTTCGGCCGAGCTGGGCGGTGCGTTTGCCGAGAAGAAGGGCGGCATCTACGCCTGGGTCGGCAAGGCATTCGGCACCCGCTGGGGATTCCTCGCGATCTGGCTGCAGTGGATTCAAAACGTCGTCTGGTATCCGATCACTCTGACCTTCGGCGCCGTCGCTCTCGCCTATACCATCGGCCTTCCTGATCTGGCGAAGAACGGACTCTATGTCGGGCTGTTCTGCATCGTCGTCTATTGGCTTGCGACGTTCGTGGTTCTTCAGGGCGTCGAGGCGCTGGCCAAGATCGCCAATTGGACTTTCCTGATCGGCACTGTCCTTCCGGGCGCGGTTCTTCTCCTCCTGTTTGCCTACTGGATTGTGTCCGGGCACGCCATCGGATGGCAGCATCTGAGCGACCCCGCCGTGTCGGTCAATGGACAGGCGCGCTTCTGGCCCTCGATCAGCGGATTGGGCACGGTCGCGTTCCTGGCGGGAATCGTGCTGCTGTTCGCCGGCGTCGAGGTGCAGGCGGTTCATGTCGTCGACATGAAGAATCCAAAGACCGGATATCCGGCGGCGATCGCGCTCGCCGCGATCGTCTCCCTGCTTCTCTATGCGATCGGCGCCGTTCCCGTGGCCGCGATCCTGCCCTATGCCAAGATCTCCCTGCAATCCGGAGTCTTCGACACCTTCAACGCGGTGATCACCGACGTCTGGCACATCAATTGGCTCGCCCAGTTCCTGGCGCTGCTCGTCGGAATAGGTGCGATCGCCGGCGTGTTCGCTTGGCTCGGCAGCCCGAGCAAGGGTTTGCTCGCCACCGCGCATGACGGCAACTTGCCGCGCGTGCTGCACGCGACGAACGCCAACGGCATGCCGACACATATCCTGATGGTGCAGGGCGTCGTCGTCACGGTGATGTCCAGCCTGTATTTCGTCATCAAGGACGTGTCGGTCGTGTTCTTCCTGGTCTCGGCGATGACGGTCGCGCTCTATCTGGTCGCCTACATGCTGATGTATGCCGCCGGTATTCGCCTCCGCTACAGCGAGCCGAAGCTTGCGCGGCCATTCAAGGTGCCTGGCGGAATGGTCGGCATGTGGCTGGCCGCCGGCATCGGCTTCCTCGGGGTTCTCTTCAGCTTCCTGGTGGCGTTCTTCCCGCCCGCTCAGTTGCCGGTGGGCTCGCCGGTTCTCTACGTCACGCTCGTGATCGTCGGCACCGTGGTGTTCTGCGGCGTGCCGCTCGTCCTCCACGCCATGCGTCGGCCGAACTGGGTGAAGGACGCGACCGTGCAGCCGGCGGAGTAGGCCGATGCCCGAGGCACCCGAATTCAAGCCGGGATCGAAGCCTGATGCGAAGGAGGATTTGAAATCTCTGCCTCTGGCTGAGGTCGAGAAGAGACTAGCGTCCTCGCCCGATGGCTTGACACAGGCCGAGGCGGAAAGGCGGCTGACCCAATACGGGCCTAACGAGATCGCCGAAAAGAAGACCAACGAGTTCCTGAAATTCCTTTCCTATTTCTGGGGTCCCATCCCGTGGATGATCGAAGCGGCCGTGATCCTTTCTGCCGTCGCGCGACACTGGCCGGACTTCGCCATCATCCTGCTTCTGCTTCTGGCCAACGCTGTTGTCGGCTTCTGGGAAGAACATCAGGCCGGCAATGCCATCGCGGCGCTGAAGGCGACGCTGGCGATCAAGGCTCGTGTGATACGCGATGGAAAGTGGGTCACCCCGGCGGCGCGAGAGCTGGTGCCGGGCGACGTAATCCGCCTGCGCCTGGGCGATATCGTGCCGGCGGATGCGCGGCTTCTCGACGGTGACCCGATCGAGGTCGACCAATCCGCGCTGACGGGAGAATCGCTCCCGGCCTCCCGCAAGACCGGGGACGCCGTGTTTTCGGGGTCGATCGTCCGCCAGGGCGAAATCGGCGCGTTGGTCTACGCCACCGGTGCGCACACCTATTTCGGCAAGACGGCTCAACTGGTGCAGCAGGCGCACACCGTCAGTCATTTCCAGCGTGCCGTCCTGAAGATCGGCGACTACCTGATCATTCTGGCAGTGGGCCTGGTAGCGTTGATCATTTTTGTGGCGCTCTTCCGCGGCGATCCGATCCTCACCACGCTGCAATTCGCCCTGGTGCTGACGGTGGCCGCGATTCCCGTGGCGATGCCAACGGTTCTGTCGGTGACCATGGCGGTCGGCGCGCGGCTGCTCGCCGGCAGCCAGGCGATCGTCACGCGGCTGGCGGCCATCGAGGAATTGGCGGGCGTCGACGTGCTGTGCGCCGACAAGACCGGCACGCTGACCCAGAACAAGCTGACGCTGGGCGATCCGTTCGGCTTGAACGGCATCCCGGCCGATCACCTCATTCTCGCCGCCGCGCTGGCATCGCGCGCCGACAACAAGGACACCATCGACCTCGCGGTGCTCGGCGGCCTCAAGGACGATCAGGCCCTGAAGCCCTATCGGGTGACCCACTTCCAGCCATTCGATCCCGTGCACAAACGCACGGAAGCCACGGTCAAGGGCCCGGACGGCAAGGAATTCAAGGTCGCCAAGGGGGCGCCGCAGGTGATCCTGGAACTGTCGGCCAATGCCGCCGAGGTCAAACAGGCGGTCGACAGGGCGGTCGACGGATTCGCGGCGCGGGGCTTTCGCGCCTTGGGCGTGGCACGCGCCGATGGGGATGGGCCGTGGCAGTTTCTCGGCGTCTTGCCGTTGTTCGACCCGCCCCGCGAACAGGCCAAGGCGACCATCGCGACGGCTCGGGAGATGGGGGTGGCGGTCAAGATGGTGACGGGCGATGCGCTGGCCATTGCCCGGGAAACCGCCGGAAAATTGGGGCTGGGCACGCATATCCTCGACGCCAGCGGCTTCGGTGACGCAAAGCATCAGGAGACGACGCAATTTGCCCAGTCCATCGAGCATGCCGACGGCTTCGCCCAGGTGTTTCCGGAGCACAAATTCCACATCGTGGATGTCCTGCAGCAGCGCGGCCACATCGTCGGCATGACCGGTGATGGCGTGAACGACGCCCCGGCGCTCAAGAAGGCCGATTGCGGCATCGCCGTATCCGGCGCGACGGACGCGGCGCGTGCGGCCGCCTCGATCGTGCTGCTGACACCGGGCCTCTCGGTGATCATCGACGCGATCAAGGAGAGCCGCCGCATCTTCCAGCGCATGAACAGCTACGCGATCTACCGCATCGCCGAGACGATCCGCGTTCTGCTCTTCATGACGCTGGCGATCCTGGTCTTCAATTTCTATCCGTTGACGGCAGTGATGATCGTGATGCTGGCGTTGCTCAATGACGGCGCCATCCTGTCGATTGCCTATGACAACGTTCACTACAAGGACGAGCCCGAGGCCTGGAACATGCGGATGGTGCTGGGGACCTCTACGGTCCTGGGCGTTATCGGCGTGGTGTCCGCCTTCGGCTTGTTCTATCTCGGCGAGCGCGTCTTTCACCTCGACCGCGCCCACATCCAGACGCTGATGTATCTGAAGCTGTCTGTGGCCGGCCATCTGACGATCTTCCTGACGCGCACGCGCGGTCCCTTCTGGTCCATACGCCCTGCCAGGGTCCTGCTACTGGCTGTGTTCGGTACGCAGCTGATGGCGACCCTGATCGCCGTCTATGGATTGTTCATGACCCCGCTGGGCTGGGGTTGGGCTTTGTTTGTCTGGGGTTATGCCTTGGCGTGGTTCCTCGTGAACGACCGCGTGAAGCTGCTCGCCTATCGGATTTTCGACCCGACTGCCGTACCCCTGTTGGCCAGGGATTCCGTCGATTTGACGCCGCAGATCGCCAAGCGCGCTTACGATTTATATGAGCGACGAGGTCGCGGCGAAGGCCACGCGGCCCAAGACTGGCTCCAGGCGGAGCGGGAGATTCGGGACAACGTCTCCCGCAAGTGAACCGGCACGGGGTGGCTGCAGACGGAACTTCGGCTTGCACACGCAGGTCTATTCGGATCCAGGACAGCACATCGCAGCGCGAACTCCAGCAGGTTCATGACGTAGTCGAAGTTCACCTCAGCCCAGGGCAGACCGAAGACCGGCCGAACCTATCTGGCGGCGGAGGCCCATGACGCCGTTGACCATCTCAAGGAGCTTGACCATCGCCCGATAGGTCGCCGCCTTCATCTGCTCGTCTCGGGAAATCCGGTCGCGCGCCAGGGTCTCGCGGGACGCCTTGCTTGCCAGGAGGTAAGCCGGGATTGCCGACGCACCGGCGCCAAACACGGCGCCGATGACGGCAGACATGAGACTCGACCGGTCCATGGCAATCGGCGTCTCGCAAACGTTGGGCAGACGCGACGCAATGGGTGCTAAGTCATTGAAATCACTGGCGCGCCCTACGGGAATCGAACCCGTGTTTCCGCCGTGAAAGGGCGGCGTCCTGGACCGCTAGACGAAGGGCGCGGGTCGGCGGTTTCTACGGTGTTTGGCGGGCCCCCACAAGAGCCCGCCAAGGCTTCCTCATTCTACCACGCGCCGGTGTTCGGCATCGAGGTCCACGGCTCCTGCGGCGGCAGCGCGGCGCCCTTCTGGAGAATCTCGATGGAGATGTTGTCGGGCGAGCGGACGAAGGCCATGCGGCCATCGCGCGGCGGCCGGTTGATGGTGACGCCGCCCTTCATCATCTTCTCGCAGAAGGCGTAGATGTCGTCGACCTCATAGGCGAGGTGGCCGAAATTGCGCCCGCCGGTGTAGACCTCGGGATCCCAGTTGTAGGTGAGCTCGACGGGCGTCTCCTCCTGACCGGGCGCGGCCAGGAAGATGAGCGTGTAGCGCCCCTTGTCGTTGTCGCTGCGACGCACCTCCTTGAGGCCGAGAAGGTCGCGGTAGAAGTGCAGCGACTTTTCCACGTCGCTGATGCGGACCATGGTGTGGAGATATTTCATCGAGTTGTTCCGTTCTGTTGTCGTTTGCTGGTTGCGCTGGAGGCTAGTCCGCTCGACCCAAAGGGCAACGCGTCAGCCAGTGTGACGTTAGTCACACACGTTGTGCAAGCAAACCACAGAAAGTCCAAATTGGGGCTGGTCACACTGTCAGCCGGTGCTTTATGCTCGAATCAAGATTCGGCGTGGCCCGCCGGCTGGTGCGGTGCGTAACGGAGAGTAGATAAGGGCGGGGTCTATGGGGGCCAAGGTTTCTCCTGAGCTTCCGACAGGCGTTACGGTCGGCGAGGAAGTTCCTGTCGACCTGCACGAGGTTGCCGGAGTCATCAAGTGGTTCGATGCGTCGAAGGGATACGGCTTCGTCGTTCCCGACGATGGCGGCTCCGATATCCTGCTGCACGTGACCTGCCTGCGCCGCAGCATGTTCCAGACAGCTTATGAAGGTGCGCGCGTCGTCTGCGAAGTGCTCGAGCGTTCGAAAGGGCGTCAGGCCTTCCGCGTCGTCAGCATGGATGAGACGACCGCCGTGCGCCCGCCGCAGATGGCGCCGGCACGCACCCACACCACAGTGGTGCCGACCAGCGGGCTCGAGCGCGTCATCGTCAAGTGGTTCAACCGCGTGCGCGGCTACGGTTTCCTGACGCGCGGCGAGGGCACCGAAGACATCTTCGTGCACATGGAGACGCTGCGCCGCTACGGCTTGACCGAGCTGAGGCCGGGCCAGACCGTGCTGGTGCGTTTTGGCGACGGCCCCAAGGGCCTGATGGCCGCCGAGATCCAGCCGGAAGGCGGCGGACCGTTCCAGTCGCAATAGCGAAAAAGCCCTGAAATCGGAGCAGGATGCGGCAGCGGGCTACGCCTGCTGGCGGCTTGCGCGGGCGACCACCGAGGCCATGCTGGAGATGACCAGGAAGGCCGCGAAAGCGAGCGTGATGGCGCGCGTGCCGATGCTCGGGATGAGCACGAAGGTGGTGACGATGATGCCGACGATGTTGCCGAGCGAGGAGATGGCGAACAGCCCACCCGACACCTTGCCGGCGTCGCGCGGGTCGCCGAGGATCAGGCGCACCGCCAGCGGCGAGTACATGCCGAGCACCAGCATCGGCGGCAGGCAGACGATGATGCCGCTGGCGAACAGCGCGGCGATCTCGCCGGGCACCGCGTCGATGACCCTGTCGAGACCACCCTCGGTCATGAAGAAGACGACGAGCAGGTAGGCGGCGGCGACGAACTTGATCATCGCCGCGATGCCGAAGGTCGGATGGCGATCGGCGACAATGCCGCCGACGAAATAGCCGGCCATCAGCCCGGCGACCACGATCGAGATGATCGTCGCCCAGGTGTAGATGCCGCTGCCGAACAGCGGCGTGAGGATGCGGCTCGCCACCATCTCGAAGCCGAGCGTGATGAAGCCGAGCGTGGCGACATCGACGACGACCAGGAGCGCCGCACCGGGACCGACGCCGAGGCGCCGCAACAGCGGCTGGCGCAGAGCGGCGGCAGGGGCATCGTCGGTCATGGCTGCTTCTCGTTATGGCGTGCGATCGCCTTGAGGTACTCGACCGGCGCGAAGTCGTCGGTGAGCGGCTGGGTCTTCTCGTTCCACTGCGGCGTGAAGCGGAGATCGAGAACGTCCTTGAGCGGATAGCGCAGGTGATACTGCTGGCTGCGCTCGGCCGCCTGGCGCTCGAGCGTCGCCTCGTCCTTCTCCGGCCCGTTATAGGCGAGGATGACGATGTTGCCCTCACCGTTGAAGAAGACCACGTGCTCGAAGGCCGACTTGATGGTGGCGACGGCGCTGTCGAACAGCATGGTCGTCGGCTCGACGTTCTGCACCGCCACGCCGCCGGGCCTGAGATGCTTGGCGACCAGCTGGTAGAATTCGCTGGTGAGCAGGTGGAAGGGCACGAAGGGGCCGCGATAGGCGTCGATCAGGATGACGTCGAAGTCCTTGTCGCTCTGGCTCAGCCAGACGCGGCCGTCCTGCACCGAGATGGCGAAGTTCTTCTCCGGCCGCACGTTGAAATACTGCTCGGTGAGCTTGACCACCGCCGGGTCGAGTTCGGCGGCGGTGAAATCGAGGTCGGGGACGGACTTGTGGTAGTACCAGGCGGTGCGCCCGCCACCCAGGCCGATGATGGCGGCACGGGTGAGCTCCGATGCATAGGCGAGCCCCGCCGTCATGGCGTGGGTGTAGGCGACCGGCAGGTCGAGCTCGTCGTTCGGGTTGACCTCCAACTCGACGTAGTTGAGCCGCTTGGCGCCGAAAGTCATCAGCATCAGCCCGTCCGGCTGCTGATAGACGCTGATGTCGTTGTAGAGCGAGTTGACCTGGGCAAGCAGTCGCGGGGCGCCGCCGCGGGTCGGGCCGAGGTCGGGACCCGGCTGCCGCGGCCACAAGAGCATGGTGCCGGTAATCGTCGCCACCACCACGACGGCGAAGGCCACCCAGATGAGGAGAGGGCGGCGCCGCGCCGGGGCCGGGGAGGGCGGCACGGCAGCCTTGGCGGCCCCGGCGGGGGCCTGGGCAGGCTTGGACTTGGCCGGAGGCCGGCGCCGGGCGCTCTTGCTCATGGGATCTGGTGCGCTGCGGCGCCCTTCACGGGGATGGATGCCGGCGGAGCCGACGGCATGGGCCGGAGTATAGTCTCGAGGGCCGCCCTCCACAACCGGCGACGCTCGCCGGCGGATGTGGCAAGCTTGCGGCCGGGCCTTCGAGTCCCAGCCGGCTTGATGGCGGGCGGGCAAACGTGTAACTCCGGGCCACCCGTCGGCCAGGCGACCGGGGCGTAGCGCAGTCTGGTAGCGCATCTGCTTTGGGAGCAGAGGGTCGCAGGTTCAAATCCTGCCGCCCCGACCATTTTTCGCCTTGGGCGCGCGGGTGGCGGACCCTGGTAAAGTGAGTGCGGATCGAGAGGACGGACGACAATGCTCGCGCGCATCTTCAAGCCGGCCAAGACGGCCATGCAGTCCGGCAAGGCGGCAACGGCGAAGTGGGTGCTGGAATACCAGCCCGAGGGCCGTCCGGCGGCCGACCCGCTGATGGGCTACACTTCCTCGGCCGACATGCGCAGCCAGATCAGACTGGAATTCGATTCGAGCGACGAGGCGGTCGCCTATGCCGAGCGCAACGCCATCCCCTATGTGGTGGTGGCGGACCACGAGCCGGCGCCCAAGAAGATCTCGTACTCTGACAATTTCCGCTACGGCCGCCCGCAGCCGTGGACCCACTGACGGGGTTGACGATGGCGGCCGCTGAAGCTCGGTCCCGTAGCTCAGCTGGATAGAGCAGCAGCCTTCTAAGCTGTTGGTCGCAGGTTCGAGTCCTGCCGGGATCGCCAAGCTTGTCCAGACTTACCGCAGCGTCAGAATTGTCGTGGTGGAGCGTCTGGCGCAGCAGCCAACAAGAAGCCCCGGCCTTGCGACCGGGGCTCCAGGGTGTTGCCGCAGGTGGGGTCTCCAGCCAGATCGTCAAGATCGAACCCGAAAGCCCCACGGACCAATTCTGGTCTCGATGCCTTGGGGCGGTCCATCTCCCCAGATGAGGGGAT
>CAWHLP010000042.1:0-37040 GCA_963830205.1 uncultured Alphaproteobacteria bacterium
AGCAAATGCTCGAGGTACCAATGGGAGGAGACCATGAAACCAGTGCTTCGCGCCCTCGCGGGTGCTGCGCTGCTCGTGGGGTCCAGCCAGGCCATGGCGGCTAAGAGCTCACCATCGCCACCGTGAACAACGGCGACATGGTGCGGATGCAGAAGCTGACGGATGATTTCACCAAGGCCAATCCGGACATTTCGCTCAACTGGGTCACGCTGGAGGAAAACGTCCTGCGCCAGAAGGTGACCACCGACATCGCCACCAAGGGCGGCCAGTACGACATCCTGACCATCGGCACCTACGAGGTTCCGATCTGGGCCAAGAATGGCTGGCTGGTCGAGCTGTCGGCGCTGGAAAGCGACTCGAACTATGACGTCAACGACCTGTTGCCCGCCATCCGCGGCGGCCTGTCGGTCGACGGCAAGCTCTACGCCGCGCCGTTCTACGGCGAGTCGAGCTACGTCATGTACCGCAAGGACCTGATGGAAAAGGCCGGGCTCACCATGCCCGACGCGCCGACCTGGGACTTCATCAGGCAGGCCGCGGACAAGATGACCGACCGCGCCAACGGCATCAACGGCATCTGCCTGCGTGGCAAGGCCGGCTGGGGCGAGAACATGGCCTTCCTGACCGCCATGTCGAACTCGTTCGGCGCGCGCTGGTTCAATGAGAAGTGGCAGCCGCAGTTCGATCAGCCGGAATGGAAGAATACTCTGCAGTTCTACGTCGACCTGATGAAGGCTGACGGTCCTGCCGGCGCTTCCTCCAACGGCTTCAACGAAAACCTGACCCTGTTCCAGCAGGGCAAGTGCGGCATGTGGATCGACGCCACCGTCGCCGGTTCGTTCGTGACCGACCCGAAGGCCTCGACCGTTGCCGACAAGGTGGGCTTCGCGCTCGCTCCCGACAACGGCCTTGGCAAGCGCGGCAACTGGCTGTGGGCGTGGTCGCTGGCCGTTCCCGCCGGCTCCAAGAAGGTCGACGCGGCCGAGAAGTTCATCAACTGGGCAACCTCCAAGCACTATGAGGAGCTGGTCGCCAGCAAGGACGGCTGGGCCAACGTGCCTCCGGGAACGCGCACATCGCTCTACAAGAACCCGGACTATCTGAAAGCGCCGTTCGCCGCGATGACGCTCGCGTCGATCGAGGCTGCCGACCCGCAGCATCCGACCGTCAAGCCGGTGCCCTATACCGGCGTGCAGTTCGTCGCCATTCCTGAGTTCCAGGGCCTCGGCGATACGGTCGGCCAGATCTTCTCGGCAGCGCTTGCCGGGCAGACCAGCGTCGACGATGCGCTCAAGCAGGCACAGGACACCGCCACGCGCGTCATGACCAAAGCAGGCTACATCAAGTAAGCATCCTCCCGACCGGAGGCTGCCCGGGATATTGGACCGTGCGTCCCGGGCAGCCTCAAACATTCAGTCGGTCTTGTTCTGGAAACAGGTTGTACGTCGCATAACCGTCCCGGCGCTGGAACCAACCGGTCGCCGCTGAAATGGCCACCGCAACAGGTGCGCCGATTGGGGAGGCAGGCATGGCGACCCAGAATACCCGCAGTCTGGCGCGTGCGATGCTGGCGCCGTCGGTGGTGGCGCTGTTCATCTGGATGATCGTGCCGCTGGGGCTGACGCTCTGGTACTCGTTCCAGCACTACAATCTGCTCAATCCGATCATCAGCGGCTTCGCCGGCTGGACGAACTACTACTATTTCCTCACCGATCCGTCCTTCTTCCAGGCCTTCGGCAATACGCTCATCCTCACCGTCTCGGTGCTGGCGATCACCGTCATCGGCGGAATTCTCCTTGGCATGCTGCTCGATCAACAGATCGCCGGCCAGGGGATCGTCCGCATCCTGATCATCTCGCCGTTCTTCGTCATGCCCACCGTCTCGGCGTTGGTGTGGAAGAACATGATGCTCGATCCGAACTACGGCATCTTCGCCTGGCTGACGACGCGGTTCGGCATCGCGCCCATTCCGTGGCTTGAGAACTTCCCGCTCTTTTCCATCATCATCATCGTGTCGTGGGAGTGGCTGCCCTTTGCCACGCTCATCCTGCTGACGGCGATGCAGTCCCTCGACGAGGAGCAGAAGGAAGCGGCCGAGATGGATGGGGCCAACATCGTCAACCGGTTCATCTACATCGTCCTGCCGCACCTCTCCCGCGCCATCACCGTGGTCATCCTCATCGAGACCATCTTCCTGCTGTCGATCTTCGCCGAGATCCTCGTCACCACCAGCGGCGGTCCTGGCTTCGCCTCCACCAACATCACCTATCTGGTCTATCACGAGGCCCTGCTCAGCTACGACGTCGGCGGCGCTTCGGCCGGTGGCGTGGTCGCGGTGATCCTCGCCAACATCGTCGCCATCTTCCTGCTGCGCATCGTCGGCAAGAACCTCGAAGCCTGAGGGAGGCAAAGTCCATGGCCCGCGCCGTCACGCCGCAAAAGAGATGGACCTTCACGATCCTCGCCTGGATCGTGGCGCTGCTCATCTTCTTCCCGATCCTGTGGACGATCCTCACCGCCTTCAAGACCGAAGGCGACGCCATCCTCTTCCCGCCGGCCTTCTTCCCGCCTCACTGGACGCTGGAGAATTTCATCGAGGTCCAGGATCGCTCCAACTATTTCGCGCACTTCTACAATTCGGTCGTCATGGCCGTCGGCTCGACCCTGCTGGCGCTGCTCTTCGCGGTGCCCGGCGCCTGGTCGATGGCCTTCTCGCCGTCGCGGCGCACCAAGGACATCCTGATGTGGATGTTGTCGACCAAGATGATGCCGGCGGTGGGCGTGCTGGTGCCCGTCTACCTCATCTTCAAGAACCTGAACCTGCTCGACAACCTCGGCGGGCTGACCGTGATCCTGATGCTGATCGACCTGCCGATCGTCATCTGGATGCTGTTCACCTACTTCAAGGAAATCCCTGTCGACATCCTTGAAGCCAGCCGCATGGACGGGGCCGTCCTGTGGAAGGAGATCGTCTACATCCTCGTGCCCATGGCAGTGCCCGGCATTGCCTCCACCATGCTTCTCAACATCATCCTGGCGTGGAACGAGGCGTTCTGGACGCTCAATCTCACCGCAGCAATTGCTCGCGGCACATTTGGGAGGAGATCATGAAACCTGTGCTTCGCGCCCTCGCGGGCGCCGCGTTGCTGTTTGGCTCCAGCCAAGCCATGGCGGCCACGCAGCTCACTATCGCCACGGTGAACAATGGCGACATGATCCGGATGCAGAAGCTGACGGATGATTTCACCAAGGCAAATCCGGACATCACGCTGAACTGGGTCACGATGGAGGAGAACGTCCTCCGCCAGAAGGTGACCACCGACATCGCCACCAAGGGCGGCCAGTACGACATCCTGACCATCGGCACCTATGAGGTTCCGATCTGGGCCAAGAATGGCTGGCTGGTCGAGTTGTCGGCGCTGGAAAGCGACCCGACCTATGACGTCAACGACCTGCTGCCCGCCATCCGCGGCGGCCTGTCGGTCGACGGCAAGCTCTACGCCGCGCCGTTCTACGGCGAGTTCGAGCTACGTCATGTACCGCAAGGACCTGATGGAAAAGGCCGGGCTCACCATGCCTGACGCGCCGACCTGGGACTTCATCAGGCAGGCCGCGGACAAGATGACCGACCGCGCCAACGGCATCAACGGCGTCTGCCTGCGTGGCAAGGCCGGCTGGGGCGAGAACATGGCCTTCCTGACCGCCATGTCGAACTCGTTCGGCGCGCGCTGGTTCGATGAGAAGTGGCAGCCGCAGTTCAATCAGCCGGAATGGAAGAATACTCTGCAGTTCTACGTCGACCTGATGAAGGCTGACGGTCCTGCCGGCGCTTCCTCCAACGGCTTCAACGAGAACCTGACCCTGTTCCAGCAGGGCAAGTGCGGCATGTGGATCGACGCCACGGTTGCCGGCTCGTTCGTCACCGACCCGAAGGCCTCCACCGTTGCCGATAAGGTCGGCTTCGCCCTGGCTCCCGACAACGGCCTTGGCAAGCGCGGCAACTGGCTGTGGGCGTGGTCGCTGGCGGTTCCTGCCGGCTCGCAGAAGACCGAGGCTGCCGAGAAGTTCATCGACTGGGCAACCTCCAAGCACTATGAGGAGCTGGTCGCCAGCAAGGACGGCTGGGCCAACGTGCCTCCGGGTACCCGCACTTCGCTCTACAAGAACCCGGACTATCTGAAGGCGCCGTTCGCCGCGATGACGCTCGCGTCGATCGAAGCTGCCGACCCGCAGCATCCGACCGTCAAGCCGGTGCCCTATACCGGCGTGCAGTTCGTCGCCATTCCTGAGTTCCAGGGCCTCGGCGATACGGTCGGCCAGATCTTCTCGGCTGCGCTTGCCGGGCAGACCAGCGTCGACGATGCGCTCAAGCAGGCACAGGACACCGCCACGCGCGTCATGACCAAGGCAGGCTACATCAAGTAGGCTTCCTCCCGACCGGAGGCTGCCCGGGATTTTGGACCGTGTGTCCCGGGCAGCCTCAAACATTAAGTCGGTCTTGTTCTGGAAACGGGTTGTACGTCGCGTAATCGTCCCGGCGGCTGGAACCAACCAGACGCCGCTGCATGGCCACCGCAACAGGTGTGCCGATCGGGGAGGCAGGCATGGCGACCCAGAATACCCGCAGCCTGGCGCGTGCGATGCTGGCGCCGTCGGTGGTGGCGCTGTTCATCTGGATGATCGTGCCGCTGGCGCTGACGCTCTGGTACTCGTTCCAGCACTACAATCTGCTCAATCCGCTCATCAACGGCTTCGCTGGCTGGACCAACTACTACTATTTCCTCACCGACCCGTCCTTCTTCCAGGCCTTCGGCAATACGCTCATCCTCACCGTCTCGGTGCTGGCGATCACCGTCATCGGCGGAATTCTTCTTGGCATGCTGCTCGATCAGCAGATCGCCGGCCAGGGCATCGTCCGCATCCTGATCATCTCGCCGTTCTTCGTCATGCCGACCGTTTCGGCGTTGGTGTGGAAGAACATGATGCTCGATCCGAACTACGGCATCTTCGCCTGGCTGACGACGCGGTTCGGCATCGCGCCGATTCCGTGGCTTGAGAACTTCCCGCTCTTTTCCATCATCATCATCGTGTCGTGGGAGTGGCTGCCCTTTGCGACGCTCATCCTGCTGACGGCGATGCAATCCCTCGACGAGGAGCAGAAGGAAGCTGCCGAGATGGATGGGGCCAACATCGTCAACCGCTTCTTCTACATCGTCCTGCCCCATCTCTCCCGCGCCATCACCGTGGTCATCCTCATCGAGACCATCTTCCTGCTTTCGGTCTTCGCCGAGATCCTCGTCACCACCAGCGGCGGTCCCGGCTTCGCCTCCACCAACATCACCTATCTGGTCTATCACGAGGCCCTGCTCAGCTACGATGTCGGCGGCGCATCGGCCGGAGGTGTCGTGGCGGTGGTGCTCGCCAACGTCGTCGCCATCTTCCTGCTGCGCATTGTCGGCAAGAACCTCGAAGCCTGAGGGAGGCAAGCCATGGCCCGCGCCGTCACGCCGCAAAAGAGATGGACCTTCACGATCCTCGCCTGGATCGTGGCGCTGATGATCTTCTTCCCGATCCTGTGGACGATCCTCACCGCGTTCAAGACCGAGGGAGACGCCATCCTCTTCCCGCCGGCCTTCTTCCCGCCGCACTGGACGCTGGAGAATTTCGTCGAGGTCCAGGATCGCTCCAACTATTTTTCGCACTTCTACAATTCGGTCGTCATGGCCGTCGGCTCGACCCTGCTCGCCCTGCTCTTCGCGGTGCCCGGCGCCTGGTCGATGGCGTTCTCGCCGTCGCGGCGCACCAAGGACATCCTGATGTGGATGTTGTCCACCAAGATGATGCCGGCGGTGGGCGTGTTGGTGCCGGTCTACCTGATCTTCAAGAACCTGAACCTGCTCGACAATCTCGGCGGGCTGACCGTGATCCTGATGCTGATCGACCTGCCGATCGTCATCTGGATGCTGTTCACCTACTTCAAGGAAATTCCTGTCGACATCCTCGAAGCGAGCCGCATGGACGGCGCGGTGCTGTGGAAGGAGATCATCTACATCCTGGTGCCGATGGCGGTGCCGGGCATCGCCTCCACGATGCTTCTCAATATCATCCTGGCGTGGAACGAGGCGTTCTGGACGCTCAACCTGACCGCTGCCAAGGCGGCGCCGCTGACCGCCTTCATTGCCTCCTTCTCGGCGCCGGAAGGCCTGTTCTGGGCCAAGCTGTCGGCGGCCTCGACGCTCGCCATCGCGCCGATCCTCATCCTCGGCTGGTTCTCGCAGCGTCAACTGGTGCGCGGCCTCACCTTCGGCGCAGTCAAGTAGGGACGGGGACGGAAACCATGGGCAAGATCGAACTCTCGGGCGTGCAGAAGGCCTTCGGCGAGGTCAATGTCATCAAGGACGTCGACCTCGAGATCCCCGACGGCGCCTTCGTCGTCTTCGTCGGCCCGTCGGGCTGCGGCAAGTCAACGCTGCTGCGCCTGATCGCCGGGCTGGAGGACGTCAGCGGCGGCATCATCCGCATCGACGGCGCCGACGTCGTGCAACTGCCGCCGGCCAAGCGCGGCCTGTCGATGGTGTTCCAGTCCTACGCGCTCTATCCGCATATGAGCGTCTACAAGAACATCGCCTTCCCGCTGAAGATGGCGGGCATGGAGAAGGAGGCGATCGACGGCAAGGTGCGCGACGCCGCGCGCATCCTGAACCTGACCGATTACCTCGATCGCCGCCCGCGCCAGCTTTCCGGCGGCCAGCGCCAGCGCGTCGCCATCGGGCGGGCCATCGTGCGCCAGCCCAAGGCCTTCCTCTTCGACGAGCCGCTGTCGAACCTCGACGCGGCGCTGCGCGTCTCCATGCGCCTGGAGATCAGCCAGCTGCACAACACGCTCGGCACGACAATGGTCTACGTCACCCACGACCAGGTCGAAGCCATGACCATGGCCGACCGCATCGTGGTGCTCCAGGCCGGCCGCATCGAGCAGGTCGGCAGCCCCATCGAACTCTACGAACGACCTGACAACCTTTTCGTGGCGGGCTTCATCGGCTCGCCCAAGATGAACCTGGTGTCCGGCCCGGCGGCGGCCGAACTGAACGCCGCCACGGTCGGCGTCCGTCCGGAGCACATCTCGGTCTCGCACGACAGCGGCCGCTGGACCGGCAAGGTCAAGGTGGCCGAGCACGTCGGCAGCGACACCTTCCTCTACGTCACCGTCGACGCGATCGGCGATGTTACGGTGCGCGTGGTTGGCGAAGTCGGCTTTGGTGCCGGCTCGACCATCCACCTCACCCCGGATCCGCAGAGGATCCATCGCTTCGACGCCGGCGGGAAAGCAATCCGACAATGACGCAGGCCGCCGCAGGGCGACCTGCCGGGTGATGAACATGAAACTCAGCAACGCGACACTCAAAGACCTTCCCGAGACCATCAAGCGGCCGACCTACGATCGCACGCGGCTGACGGCGGGAATCGTCCACATCGGCCTCGGCAACTTCCATCGGGCGCACCAGTCCTGGTACCTGCACCGGCTGTTCCAGCAGGGGCTGAACCATGACTGGGCGATCGTCGGGGCCGGGGTGCGCCCCTACGACGCCGCCATGCGCGCGAAGCTGAAGGCGCAGGACTATCTCACCACCCTGATCGAGCTCGACCCCTCCGGCATGTCGGCGGAAGTCGTCGGGTCGATGATCGACTACGTGCCGGTGGAAGAGGACAACGGCGCCCTCATCGCCCGGATGGCTGCGCCCGACATCCGCATCGTCGCCCTGACCGTGACCGAGGGCGGTTACTACGTCGACCCGGCCAGCCACCAGTTCGACGCCAGGCATGCGGACATCCGCTACGACGCCGACAATCCCGGCCGGCCGCGCACCGCCTTCGGCGCCATCGTTGCGGCGCTCAAGCTCCGGCGCGACCGCGGCGTCGGCCCCCTCTCCTGCCAGTCCTGCGACAACCTTCAGGGCAACGGCCACATCCTGCACCAGACCGTGACCGGACTGGCGCGGCTTTCCGACCCGGCGCTGGCCGAGTGGATCGACAAGAACTGCAGCTTCCCCAATGCGATGGTCGACTGCATCGTGCCGGCGACCGGCCCCAAGGAGATCGCGCTGGCGCAATCCTTCGGCATCGACGACGCGGCCCCGGTGACCCACGAATATTTCCGCCAGTGGGTGATCGAGGACAATTTCTGCGCCGGCCGGCCGGACTGGGACAAGGTCGGCGCGACCTTCTCCGACCGGGTCAAGGATTACGAGACGCAGAAGATCCGCATCCTCAATGCCGGCCATCAGGTGATCGTCAACTCGGCCGAGATCCTCGGCATCGAGACCATCTCCGCCACCATGGCCCATCCCAGGATCAACGCCCTCTTCCGCAAGGTGGAGAAGGACGAGATCGTCCCCCATGTGAAGCCGGTCCCGGGCATGACGCCGGAGCAATATGTCGACCTGATCGGCAGCCGGTTCTCGAACCCGGCGGTCGTCGACACGGTCAGGCGTGTCGCCTTCGACGGCTCCAGCCGCCACACCGGCATGGTGCTCCCGTCGGTACGCGACGGTCTGGCCAACGGCACGCCGGTCGAAGGGCTGGCGCTGGCCGAGGCGGCCTGGGCGCGCATGTGCGAGGGAACCCGCGAGAACGGCACGGCGATCGCGCCCAACGACCCCTTCTGGGACGACCTGACGAAGGCCGCCAAGGCCGCGAAGAGCGATCCCCGCGCCTGGCTCGAGATGCGCAACAACTACGGCGACCTCGCCGACCAGCCGCGCTTCGCCGAGGCGTTCGCCAAGTGGCTCACCATGATCTGGGCCGAGGGCATCGAGGCCGCCCTCGATGCCTATTGCGGCTCCGGCTAACGCTGCTAGAGCCTTTCATGGTCAGCTGGAAGCAACTCCGTTTCTCGACCGGCGGAGCGATCCGGCGTCGAGACCGGCGAAGGGCGATGCCGGGCATCGGGCGAGCCGGGATCGGCGTCGGGCGCCCGCCGGTCGGAAACCCGAAGGGACGGGCGCTCTTGCACCATGATCGTCGCCGTCGGTCTCGGCCGTACCCCGGGTATGACCTTCGCCCGCCGGCTTGATCCTGTCGCAAGATCGCTCCGTCGGAGTGGTTCCATCTGACTATGAAAGGCTCTAGTCCGAGCGCAGTCCGCCAGAAACGGCGCGGATTGCGCCAACCCACGCTAAAGTTGACCCCTCCGGCGATTCGGGGCGACCGATGCGTGGGAGAGCGACATGCCACTGCATGAATTTGCCGAAGCGCCAGAGACGACGCTGAGCGATGCCTATGCGTCGCCGTCGGCGGAGCACGCACTGCCGAAATATCGGATGCCCGAGCGCGCCTCCGATCCCGGCCTCATCTTCGATCTCGTGCGCGACGAACTGTTCCTCGACGGCAATTCGCGCCAGAACCTCGCCACCTTCTGCACGACCTACGTCGACGAGGAGGTGCGGCCGCTGATGACCGTCGCCGTCGACAAGAACATGGTCGACAAGGACGAATATCCGCAGACTGCCGAGATCGAGAAGCGCTGCGTCCACATCCTCGCCGACCTCTGGCACGCGCCCCACCCGAAACGCACCATCGGCTGTTCGACCACGGGCTCCAGCGAGGCCGCCATGCTCGGCGGGCTGGCGCTGAAATGGCAATGGCGCAAGCGTCGCGCCGCGGCGGGCAAGCCGAGCGACAGGCCCAATCTGGTTTGCGGCCCGGTGCAGGTGTGCTGGGAGAAGTTCGCGCGCTATTTCGACGTGGAACTCCGCCAGGTGCCGCTTGCCGGCGAGTCGCTCGGGCTGGAGCCGGAGCAGCTCAAGGACTACTGCGACGAAAACACCATCGGCGTGGTCGCCACCCTCGGCATCACCTTCACCTGCGTCTATGAGCCGGTGCGGGAGCTCGCCCAGGCCCTCGACCGGCTTCAGGCCGAGACCGGGCTCGACATCCCCATCCATGTCGATGCGGCAAGCGGCGGTTTCGTCGCGCCTTTCCTCCAGCCGGATCTCGAATGGGATTTCCGTATCCCGCGGGTGAAGTCGATCAACAGCTCCGGCCACAAATACGGCCTGGCGCCGCTCGGCGTCGGCTGGGCGGTGTGGCGCACCAAGGAGGATCTGCCGGAGGAGCTGGTCTTTTCGGTCGACTATCTCGGCGGCAACATGCCGACCTTCGCGCTCAATTTCTCACGGCCGGCCGGCGAGATCATCGCCCAGTACTACAACCTCATGCGCTTCGGCCGCGAAGGCTATCGCGCCATCCACCAGTCATGTGCCGACACGGCTGAGTTCCTGGCCGGCGAGCTGGCCCGGCTGGGGCCGCTGGAGATGATCTATGACGGCCGCGGCGCCCTGCCCGCCGTGTGCTACCGCCTGAAGGATCCGACAGCCGCCGGCTTCACCCTCTACGACCTGTCGGAGCGCGTGCGCATGCGCGGCTGGCAGATCGCCTCCTATCCGCTGCCGCCGAAACGGCACCAGACGGTGGTCCAGCGCATCCTCATCCGCCGTGGGGTGAGCCGCGACATGGCCGGCCTGCTGCTCGAGGACATCAAGCGCGGCCTCAAGCACCTCAAGTCCAATCCCGTCCCGCATTCTGCGGCCCGGCCCTCCTTCCACCACAACTAGGGGTACGGTGCCCGGTTCCGCCGATACAATGGGCAGGCGCTGGCGGCGTTTTTCGAACTGCTCTAATATGACGGTAGTACGGACTGCCGGTCCGCGCCCCGCGGGGCACCGGCTTTCATCAAAATCGCGTTGGTAGGCTCGGCGTCGAAGTCCGACAGTCCTGTCCGGCAGTGGCCCCGGTGCCCTGCCGGCCTCAACCGCAATGGAAGCGTCCATCGCAGAAACACCCATCATCAGCAGGTTGTCAGCGCAGTGAACGGGCTGGCCTTCGAGCCGAGCCCGACTGGGGAGGGAAGGATGATCAACCGTGTTTGTGCGGCCTTTGCCGCGAGTGCGTTTGTTGCCCTGCTTGCATCGCCGGTCGCCGCTCAGGACCAGGACGCGCTGGTCAAGCGCGGCGCCTATCTGGTCAACGGCCCCATGGCCTGCGCCAACTGCCACACGCCGCGCAATCCCGACTTCTCGCTGAAACAGGACATGCCCTTTGCCGGCGGCTTCCATCTTGTCGATCCGGCCTTCGACGCCTACTCGGCCAACATCACCCCGGACAAGGAAACCGGCATCGGCAACTGGACCGACGAGCAGATCATCAAGGCGATCCGCGAGGGCGTCGACGACAAGGGCCACGTCATCTTCCCGCCCATGCCGGTGCCGACCTACAACAACCTCTCGGATGACGACGTGAAGGCGGTCGTGGCCTATCTGCACACGCTGAAGGCGATCCACAACGAAGTGCCGGAATCAAAGTGGAACATCCCGCAGCAGGCGATGCCGCCGGCCAAGGGCCTGCCGGCGCCGCCGACGACCGACAAGGTCGCCTATGGCCGCTACATCGTCACCGCCGAGGCCCACTGCTTCGAGTGCCACACGCCCTTGGGGGCGAACGGCCAGCCCGACATGAGCAAGCTCGGCGCCGGTGGCATGGCGATCACGCTGGCGCCCGGCATGGTCGTGGCCACGGCCAACATCACCTCCGACCCGGAGACCGGTATCGGCAAGTGGAGCGACGCGGACATCAAGAAGGCGCTGACCGAGGGCGTGACCCCGACCGGCGGGCACATCTCGCCGCCGATGCCCTTCCCGTGGTTCAAGAACCTGACGCCTGAGGATCTCGATGCGGTGGTCGCCTTCGTCCGCACGATCCCGCCGATCGTCAACAAGGTCGAGCGCACCGATTTCCAGAAGAAGGCGTTTCCCTGATAGGGGTTGACCCAGCGGAGCCCTCGATCGCGCCCGGCGGCGCACAGCCGCCGGGGCGTTCAGGCAATCGGCACCTTGGCATGGTTGTGGAGCGACGCCGGCGTATGGCGCGGCCGCGGTAGGTCACATAAGGCCCGCGACTGGACCTATCCCGAGCAACCGTCGATCTACAGTTACGCTGAGCTCCTCGCCTCAGCCGCCAGCCAAGCGCGACGCCATCTCGGTCGTGGTCTCCGGCAAGACGCTGTTCCCCGGCCACCGGGCCGGCTGGCTTCCTCAAGGCAATCAAGGCTGCGCTCGGCGATCGCCTGGAGATCTATGGCGACGGGCTGCGCAAGGTGCCGGTCAAGGCGGACGTCATCCTGCCCAACAAGTACCATCTGGTCCTCGAGAACACGGTGATGCCGTTCTACTGGACCGAGAAGCTCGCCGACGCCTATCTGGGATTTGCCCTGCCGCTGGTTTCCGGTGCGACCAACCTCGCCGAATGGTTCCCGCCGGAGAGCTTCGTGTGGATCGACATCGACGATCCGCAACAGGCGGTCGCGACCATCACCGCGGCAATCGACAACGACCTCTATTCGGGCCGGCAGGCGGCCATCGCCGAGGCGCGCGAGCGCCTGATCAAGCCATGAGCGGCTGTGCCCGCTGATCGCGCGGGTGATCGCCGCCCATCCGAGTTCGGCCCCACCGCTCGCCACGGCGGAGACCGTCACGCCGGCGCCGAAGCGCGCTCCCTCCGCCCGGATCTGGCGCGAGCTCCGCCGCGCCTACTGGAAGGTCGACGCCCGCTTCCGGCGCTAGGCTGGATGGCGCCGGTCGAGTCCTAGGTCGGCAACCGGGTCCAGTCGGCCGGAAGCAGGTCCGTCTCGTCATGGGCGGAACTGGCGAACCACGGCGTCGGGGCAATGGTCACGCCGTCCTGGCGCCGGGCAAGCCAGGCGCCCCACCAGCTGAACGAAGAATTGGCGATGACGTGATGGCGCGCCAGCGTCATCAGCCAGAGGTCGGCGATACCAGGCGCGTGGCGCCCCTTCGCCGACGAAGACCATCGGTCGTGCCTGCGGCAGGTTGGCCTTCGCCCAGGCGATGTCGTCTGAAAACACGAACACGGTGCCGTTGCCCGGAACCTCGCCAGCGCCGCCTCGTAATAGGCCAACGAGCAGGTGCCCATCAGGCGGTTGATCTTGGGCCGGCTGACATAGTCGCCCCGCCGCACATGCAGCGAGATGGCGTCCTCGCTTCCGATCAACGGCGCCAGCCTTTGGCTCTCCGCATCCTCGGCGGCGGGCGGCGCCAACTCGCGCCGGATGATCGCTTCATAGCCGGCGAAGTAACGCGGCGAGGGAAAGTAGCCCTCCAGCCGGACGGGCGCGCTGAGCGCCTCGAAGGCGGGGTCGTAATGGAAATGCGGCTCGCGATAGACCGCGCCGCCCGGCCCGCCTGCGATCCAGCGCGACAGGCGCCGGCCGATGCCGTCGCTCCCCTCCCCGCTCACGCCGCTGATCTCGATGGGAAACGCATCCAGCTCGAACCGGCGATGGCGCTTGTCGTTATAGAAGGAGAGGTCGAGCACCAGCCCGGCATCGCAGCGGGCGGCAAGAGCGCGCGCCGCCGCATACTGGAACATCTGGTTGCCCAGCCCCCCATCGATCGCGACGGTGACGGACGTGCTCTGGTTCATGGCTCTCGCACCGTGGCGCAGCGGGCGGACGAGCGGCCTCTTCTCAGATCCTCGGTTCGGGGATCGGGATGATGAAGCGGTTGCCTAGGTGTGTGCCGCACGGATTGAATCCAGCATATCGATCACGACTTCAGTCGACGTTCGTTGAGGCCGATAGCCGAGCGCTGCCGCTGTCCTGACATCTGAAGTGTATACCGCGCTGGCACTGGTCGAAGGACCCGTCATCCCATCCGAACGGATGATCTCAATGCCATAGCGCGAATGGATCATGGGCAGGATGGCCGATTTGACGGTTGGCTCGCGGGTGTAGAGATCAACCGCCCGATTGGGGGCGCCCGCAGCCAACCATCGACTGATCAGCGCGTCCAGCTCGATAGCGCCGGCATAGTCTCTGACCATGTCCGCCGGGGACGTGACGAAGGCCGTCTTGCTGGCGACGCTGCGGGCCAGTTCCGACAGGAAGAAGTGGCCGGATAGCGCGATCGACTCGTCAGCGAAGCCGAAGATCCGGACATCGAGGACAGGGCAGTCCGGCCTGCGGCGATGTCCGACCTCGGCAACCAGCTTGGCCATCGCATAAGGTGAGGCGCCGTCCAGTTGGCTCGCAGCCAGATGCAGCTTCGTTGCCTCGCTGGCCGGTTCCGAAAGAACGCCGTAGATCGCGCCGCTGGACAGGAACACATAGCGCGTGCGTTCACCCATGGTCGACAGGACGCGCTCGTCCCAACGTTGGGTGACGGGGAGTATCTCCCCACCCATTGCTGCGACCCTGGCCGGGTCGCCCGCCCCGATCGCGTTGATCACGAGATCGAAGTCGGCGGCCGAGAACTGCGCCAGGGACGCCGGGTGAACATGGCCGGGCCAGCTCGTTCCCGCAAGCACTGATGGATCGCGGCAGAAGAGCCACAGGGGTTCGTCACGTGTCGAGAGGAGACGCGCCAGGCTGCCGCCGACATATCCCGACGCGCCGAGGATCGCGATCATGGATCAGCCAGAGGGAAAGCCAGCGGGCCTCGGATAGTCGACGAAGCGATTTCCCTCGGCATACTCCTCGGCACTGAGATAGGGAAATTGGTCGTTGATCGGGCGGCCCATCTCGAGCTTCGGCTCGATCAGGGTGTGCTCGCTCAAGGCCACGTCGATGATCACGGGACCGCGCCGGAAGAGATCAGCCGTCAGCTGATCCAGTTGTTCGACGCGAACGTAACCGATGCCGTAGGCGGCAGCGATCTTGCCGAAATCCGGGGCGCTGTAGCCGGCATGGGAGGCTTCGTAGCGGCTGCCGAGGTAGCTGTCCTGGAACTGCTTGATGATGCCGTAGCTGCCGTTGTTCATGATGACCACGGCGATATCGAGCTTGTTGTGCACCAGCGTCTGCAATTCCTGCAAGTTGACCTGAAGCCCGCCGTCGCCGTTGTAGGAAATGACTTGCCGGCCGGGCGCCGCCAGCTTGGCCGCAATCGCGGCGGGAAGCGCATAGCCCATGGGCGAGTTGCCGCCGGCGGTGAACAGCGCGTGCTGCTTCACCTTGAACGCCTGGAACAGCCAGCAGACCGCCGCACCGGTATCGCCGACGACAACAGCATCGCCATCGATCACCTCCGCCATGCGGCGCACGACTTCATAGGGCGATAGCGTGTTCAAGCGCAGCGCCGCGGAACTCGTCTCGCGCCCGTAGTAGCGCGCCTTCAACGCGGTCAGGTAGTCGCGCCATTCGGGCGATGGCGTTGGGGCGGGAAGCCGCTCAAGCACCCTGGGCAGCCGCCGGAAGTCGATCCAGCTCGTGCGGTAGCCATCGTTGCGGTACTTCTTCAGCTCCTCGACGTCCACGTCGACGACATGGACCCCGGCCCCGGTGGCGAAATTGCGCGCGTTGCCGGAACGCTGGCGGTTATCGAGACGGCTGCCGAGCACGACAACCCTGTCGGCATTCTGCAGCGCAAAATTGGCGCCGCGATTGCCGTAGACGCCAATCTGGCCGAGGAACTGCGGGTGATCGTGATCGAAGAAGCTGAGCCCCGCCCAGCTCGACACGAAGGGCAGCCGCGCCGTCGCCAGCCAGTCGGAGACGTCGTTCTCGATCCCGGCAAGCCCGACGCCGGCGCCCCAGAGCACGATTGGGCGTTTGGCGTCAGCCAGGGTCGCCGACAGGTCGGCCACGACCTGGTCGACCGTGTCTCCACCAACCTCGGTGTCCTCCGGCATCAGCACATCGCCGATCACCTCGGCCTGCTGAACGTCCATGGGAACGTCGACGAGGACGGGACCCATGCGGCCGCTGATGGCAATCGCAAAAGCCTTGGCCAGCTCCTGCCGCAGGGCTTCGGTGCTCGTCACCTTGACCGCGTATTTGGTGATCGGCCGAACCATCTCGACGATGCGGGTCTCCTGGAAGCCGGTCTGGCGGACGTCGGCGCCGTGATAGGCATTGCTCTCGCGCTGGTTCACCTGTCCGGTGATGTGCAGGCTCGGGATCGAATCGAAGAAGGAGCAGGCGATCCCGGTAATCAGGTTGGTGGCGCCGGGGCCGGAGGTCGCCATCGTCACCCCGACGGTCTTGTCCACGCGCCAAACGGCGTCGGCGGCCATTGCCGCCGCCTGTTCGTGCTCGAAGCAGACATATGACAGCGCAGGATGGCGTGCGACGGCATCGACCATGATGGCACAGGCACCGCCGGTCAGGAGGAAGACGCGCGTGCTGCCGACCCGCGACAAGAACTCCGCAATGTACTCCGCGCCGGTCATGGCTCTCTCCACCCTTGCTACGCCGGAACGGTCGCGCGGCAGAAATCGACCATGGTGTCGATGACGTAGGCGATCGCGTCGTTGTCGAGGCCCGGATAGACGCCGATCCAGAACGTGTCGTGCATGATGCGGTCGCTGTTCCTGAGTTCGCCGTGGATGCGGAAGTTGCGGCCCTGCATGTACGGCTGGCGCACGAGATTGCCGCCGAAGAGCAGGCGCGTTCCGATGCGCTTGTCGTTGAGATGGCGTACCAGGCGGTCGCGGGTGAAGGGCACGCCCGGACGCAGCGTGATCGGGAATCCGAACCATGACGGCTCGCTTCCGGGCGTCGCCTCGGGCAGCACGAGATACTCCTCGAGCTCGGCAAGGCCGTCGCGCAGGAGCGCGAAGTTGCGCCGGCGCGCGGCGATGAACATCATCCAGATGGTCGAGCTGGGACAGGCCAACGGCCGCCTGCATGTCGGTGATCTTCAGATTGAAGCCGAGATGCGAGTACGTGTACTTGTGATCGTAACCGTAGGGCAATTGGCCAAGCTGCCAGTCGAAGCGGCGGTTGCAGGTATTGTCGTTACCGGGTTCGCAGTAGCAGTCGCGACCCCAGTCGCGGAAGGCTTCGATGGCCCGCTTGAGCGTCGGGTTCCAGGTGAAGGCGGCACCGCCTTCGCCCATGGTGATGTGATGGGCGGGATAGAAGCTCAGCGTGCCGATGTCGCCGAAGGTGCCGACATTGCGGCCGTTGAAGGTGGCGCCGAGTGCGTCGCAGCAGTCTTCGATCAGGAACAGGTGGTGGCGTTTGGCAATGTCGGCCAGGCGCTCCGCATCGAATGGATTGCCGAGCGTATGGGCGACCATGATCGCCCGCGTTTTCGGCGTGATCGCTTCCTCGACCAGGTCGGCAACGATGTTGTAGGTGGGAATGTCGACATCGACGAAGACTGGCACCATGCCCCAAAGCATCGCCGGGTTGACGGTGGTGGGAAAACCGGTGCCGGCGGTGATCACCTCGCTGCCGGGCAGGACCTGACGCTCGCCGAGAAGTTGCGAGGTCAGGGCCGACAAGGCGACAAGATTGGCCGATGACCCGGAATTGACGGTGGTCAGGTAGCGCACGCCGATGCGCTTGGCGAGCCGCGCCTGGAATGCCTCATTGAAACGTCCGGTCGTGAGCCAGAAATCGAGGGCCGAGTCGACCAGCGACATCATATCGCTGGCATCGTAGACGCGGCCGGACACCGGGACCTTGCTGCTTTCGCGCGAGAATGGCGGCTGCCGATGGGCGACCGCGTAGTACTCTTCGATCAGGCTCTTGATCTCGGAGCGGATTGTCTCGGTCGAACGCTCCGCGACCATCATTCCTCTCCATTGTGTGCAAGCACCGCGTCGATCTGTTCGATCGTCCGCCGGCGCATGTCGGCGCCGTCGCGGGATCCCTTGTACCAGGCCACTGTCATGTCAAGCGCCCGGTCGAGGCCGATTGTCGGCTTCCAGCCGAGACGCGCCGCCGCCTTGGCCGAATCGAGCGTGAGCATCGCCGCCTCATGCGGATGGCTGCCGGGGGCCTGCTCCCAGCTGGCGCCAGGCCCCCACAGTGCGACGAGGCGGTCAACGATCTCAGAAACCGCCACGTCGCGCGTCGGTGACGGGCCAAAATTGAACGCCTCGGCGACACCGTTGCCGCCGTCGAGCAGTCGTTCCGCCAGCATCAGATAGCCGAGCACGGGGTCGAGCACATGCTGCCAGGGGCGGGTCGCGGCCGGGTTGCGCACCTGTAGCGGCACGCCGGCCATGAAGGCGCGGATGGCGTCCGGCACGATGCGGTCCTCGGCCCAGTCGCCGCCGCCGATCACGTTGCCGGCCCGGGCCGAGGCGACGCGCGCCGCGCCCGGCGTCGAGAAGAAGCTCTTGCGATAGGCGTCGGTCACCAGCTCGGCGCAGGCCTTGCTGTTGCTGTAGGGATCGTGGCCGCCGAGCGCGTCGGTCTCGCGATAGCCCCACACCCAGCCGTTATTGGCATAGCACTTGTCGCTGGTGACGATGACCACGGCGACGACCGAAGGACAGGCGCGAACCGCCTCGAGCAGATGGACCGTCCCCATGACGTTGGTGGCATAGGTTTCGACCGGCTCGGCGTAGGACCGCCGCACGAGGGCCTGGGCGGCCATATGGATGACCACGCTCGGCTCTGCGCGGGAAAGCGCGGCGGTCAACCTCTCACGATCACGGATATCGGCGATGGTGTGGTCGACGTCGTCGGCAAGGCGCGCGGCGTTGAACAGGCTGTCGTCTTCCGGGGCAAGGGCGTAGCCAAATACCTCGGCACCCAGGCGATGGAGCAGGCAGGTCGCCCAGGCACCTTTGAAGCCGGTATGTCCGGTGAGAAAGACTCGCCGGCCCTGCCACGACGCCGGGTGAATCACCACACCCTCCATCGCGCCGTGCCGCGCTCCCATTCGTCCTCGAGGAAGTTGCGGTCCCGCAGTGTGTCCATGGGATGCCAGAAGCCGCGATGGACATATGCGCGCAACTGGTTTGCCCGCGTGAGCGCCTCCATCGGCCCCCGCTCCCAGATCGTGTCGTCTCCCGCGATCAGATCGCCCACCGCGGGAGAAAGGAGGAAGAACCCGCCGTTGATCCAGCCCCCGTCGCTCTCCGGCTTCTCCTCGAACGACACCACCCGATCGTCGCTGACGTTGATCGCGCCGAACCGCTTCGCGGGCCGTACCGCGGTGACCGTCGCCAGGGCGCCATGTGCCTCGTGGAATGCTATCTCCGCCGCCAGGTCGATGTCTGCGACGCCGTCGCCATACGTCATGGCGAAGAACGGATCGTCCGCGACATAGGGCAGGATCCGCTTGATGCGGCCGCCGGTCTGGGTCGCCGCGCCGGTATCGATCAAGGTAACGTGCCAGGGTTCGGCCGATTGCCGATGGACATCCATGCGCTGTTCGGCAAGGTGCATGGTGACGTCCGACGTATGCAGGAAGTAATTCGCGAAATATTCCTTGATCATGTAGCCCTTGTAACCAAGGCAGATGATGAAGTCGTTGATACCGGAATGGCTGTAGAGCTTCATGATATGCCAAAGAATCGGCCGCCCGCCGATCTCGACCATGGGCTTTGGTCGAACCACTGTCTCCTCCGACAGCCGCGTTCCCAGGCCCCCCGCCAGAATGACAGCCTTCATCACCGAGCCCTTGCGTCCTCTATTGGTTCAACCAACCATCTGATGTCGCGGAGCATTCTGGCACTGATTTTCAGCTTCCGGGTGCCGCAGGATGGCCTGGTCCCAGCCAGCCAGTCGAGGGCTTGGACGCGACACGGCAGGATCAAGGTCCACTCTCGCCGTCGCGCTTCAGTCGGCTCTTCAGCCATGCCCGGGCCACGCGGCGCAGCGTATAGGCGCGCTTGTTGGCAAACAACAGAGTTGGCGGTGTGAGCGCAACCCGTTCAAGCCGGCTGAGCCGGGCGCGATAGAGATGGCGCCGGCACTCGGCCGTGAATGCGCGACGGTGATCCATCATTTCGGCGAACGTCACGCTGCGCAAGCGGCGGCGGCGCTCGTCGAGATTGCCCATGCGTTTCACGAAGGTCGTCTCATTGCTGCCGACAATCGCGTCGTCGACGACCGCGCTGTAGACCGCAATCTGGTCAATTCCCCAATCTCTCGGGTAGCGCTCCCACGACGGCATGAACGTCTCCATCAGGTACGCGCGGACCCACAGTCCGTGGAACCAGTTGGCCTCTGCCGTCATCAACAGGCGCCATTGGCGCAGCAGGCGTTGTCCACGGCGAAGGTCCGGAAACGGCCGCGTCTGTTTCCGGCCGGTGTCGATCTGCTCCATCACGATCTGGCAGGCGGCAAGCTTCGCCGTTGGCGTTTCGGTCAGCAGACGATGCGTCACCTCCAGGAAGTTCGGGGCACTGATATCGTCGTGGGCGCGCCAGACGAAATACTCCGATCGCGCGGCGCCAAGCACGGAAACGAAGTTGGGCGCGGAGCCGATGTTCTGCTCCTGGCGGAAATGGGAGAAGCGCGGGTCGCGGGCCGCCCAGGCGCGGGCGATGTCGGGCGTCGCGTCGGTCGAGGCGTTGTCGAAGACCAGCACCTCGAAGTCGGTAAAGGTCTGCGCGGCGAGCGACCTCAGGCATTCGTCGAGGAGGTCCGCCCCGTTGAAGACCGGCACTCCAACGGTAATGGCCACCATGCGCAGCATCCTGCCGTCATCGGTGATTGTCTGGTGAGCGCGTCGGGGCTCGAACCCGAGACCTGCTGATTAAAAGTCAGCTGCTCTACCAGCTGAGCTACGCGCTCGCCTGGCCCCGGCGGGGCCAATTGGGGCGGACCCTATAAGTGCCCTCCCGAGGGGTCAATCCCGGCCTATTGGAACGCCTTGAAGGTCGGGATGGTGCGGGTGTCGCGGATGCCCCCGATCGGCTGCACCTTCTCCGTGACGAAATGGCCGATATCGGCGTCTTCGGCCAGGTAGAACTTGACCAGCAGGTCATAGTCGCCGGCGGTCGAATAGATTTCCGAGGCGATCTCCGCCTCGGCGATCTCGTTGGCGACCTGGTAGGCCTTGCCGAGATCGCATTTGATCTGCACGAACAGCGCCCGCATGGGGGCCTCCACATCACTGGTTCCTTGAGGCGACAAGACACCAGATCGCCGGGCCGGATACAAGGCCGGAGCGCCGTCCGCGCCCCTTGCCGCGGCCTTCCGGCGCCGTATTTCCTGTCGGGTGCGGTGAAGCGGAGGAGACGCCTGCCATGACGCACCCCTTGATCCACCCCCCGACCCAACCAATGAGCGCGCTTGCCCGCCTGCTGGCGGTCGCTGGCGCTTGCCATCGGCTTCGCGCTCCCGGCAGCGGCCGGCGAGACGGCGGCCGACCAGGCCGCCATCCGCTCCCTCATCCAGAGCCAGATCGACGCCTTCCGCCACGACGACGACGCGGCCGCCTATGGCTATGCCTCGCCCACCATTCAGCAGATCTTCCCCTCGGTCGGCGCCTTCATGGACATGGTGCGCGGCCAATACCAGCCGGTCTACCGGCCGCAATCGGTCACCTACGGCGCGCTCAGCGATTCGCCCGCGGGGCCCGAGCAGAGGGTCTATCTCGTCGGGCCGGACGGCAATCACTACGTCGCGCTCTACACGCTCCAGCGCCAGCCGGACGGCACGTGGAAGATCAACGGCTGCGAGCTCTTGCGCGACAACGCGCCGACCGCCTGACCTCAGCCGGCGACGACCACCCGGTTGCGGCCGCGTTCCTTGGCCTCGTAGAGGGCACGGTCCGCCCTGGCGATCAGCGCCTCGACGGACATGTCTCCACCGGGCGAGAAGGCCCCACCGAAGCTTGCGGTTATCGACCGCATCCGGCCATCGAGTGCGAAGGGCTCGTCGGCGATCACCCGGCGCAGCCGTTCGGCCATGGCGCCGAGCTGCTCCGGCGTCGCCCGATCGACAACGATCAGGAACTCCTCGCCGCCATAGCGGCCGAGCCGGTCGTCCTGACGAAGCACGCCCGACAGGCGCCGGGTGAATTCCTTGAGCGCCACGTCGCCCGCAGCGTGGCCGAGCGTATCGTTCACGTCCTTGAAGTGATCGATGTCGGCCATGATGAAACCAATGGGGCGCGTCATTTGCCCCGCCCGCTCCACCTCGCGCAACGCGGCCTGCATGATGGCGCCGCGATTGAGCACGTCGGTCAGCGCATCACGATCGGCGACCTGCCTGAGCTTGTGGCCTTCGGCGACCAGCTGGTGGTTGCGATCGATGATCTGCTGATAGACCCGGCTCTTGTCGATGAGGATCGAGACCTGCCTGGCGATTTGCTGGAACGTCGCCTGGTGGATCTCGCGATAGGCGTTCCGGTAGCGGCTGGTGAAGAACAGGAACGCGATCGGCCGGTCGTCGACGACCAGCGGACAGGTGAGGCTCGCGCGCCCGCCTTCCAGCACGATGCGCCGTGTCGAGTCCGAATCGGGCTTGGCCGCAAGGTAGGCCTCGAGGTCGTTGATGATCCGCGGCTCGCGCGTTTCCAGCACCTTCTGCAGGCTGCTGCCGGCGAGGCTCTGCGAATAGCCGGCGGTGATCTGCACGGGCCCGAGTTCCGTCCGCGCCCAGTAGGCCGCCACCTGCGAGCGGTCTTCGGAGAGGAAGGCGCAACCGATACGATTGTAGGGAATGACGCCGACGAAGCAGTCGAAGATGCGGTTGAGGGCGTCCTCGACGCCGACACCCTGTTCGACGATCTCGACCACATCGAAGAGATGACGGATTTCGCGTTCCTGCTGATTGAGGCTGTCGGCGAGCCGCTGCAGCTCGTGGCCGAGCTCGGCCAACGGATCATCGTCTCCGGGATGTAACACCGGCACCGAATGTCCGCGTCGCAATTCGGCGACCCACGCCGCATATGTGCTCACCCGGTCCCGAAGACCGATACTCTCGTTTCCCACCTCGTGCATGAACGCCTTCGTCCCGTGTCACGTGGGCGCGAGATTGCCGAAGTTTCTTTAATCTTTTCCGAATGTTGGAGGCGTACCGGCAAATCCGGTCAGGCGTGCGGCGGAATGTCGCCGGCTTCCCAGGCCGCCTTCGTGGCCGCGCGGAAATCGTCAAAGCGGCCGGCCGCAATCGCCGCGCGGATGTCGGCCATCAGCCCCTCGTAATAGGCAAGGTTGTTCCAGGAGAGCAGCATGGCGCCCAGCATCTCGCCGGACTTGACCAGATGGTGCAGGTAGGCGCGGCTGTAGTCGCGCGCCGCCGGGCAGTCGCTCGCCTCGTCGAGCGGGCGCGGGTCGGCGGCGTGGCGGGCATTCTTCAGGTTGATCTTGCCGAAGCGCGTATAGGCGACGCCGTGGCGGCCGGCGCGGGTCGGCATGACGCAGTCGAACATGTCGACGCCACGGGCGACGGATTCGATGATGTCCTCCGGCGTGCCCACGCCCATGAGGTAGCGTGGCGCGTCCGCCGGCAGCACCGGGCAGGTGGTCTCCAGCATGGCGAGCATCACCGCCTGCGGCTCGCCGACGGCGAGACCGCCGATGGCATAGCCATCGAAGCCGATGGCCGCGAGTTCCCGCGCCGACTCGACCCGGAGCCCGGCGTCGTCGCCGCCCTGGACGATGCCGAAGAGCGCCCTCCCCTCCGGCCTGCCGAACGCGGCCTTGCTGCGCTCCGCCCAGCGCAGCGACAGGCGCATGGCGCGCTCCGCCTCCGCCCGCGGCGCCGGCAGCGCGATGCACTCGTCAAGCTGCATGCGGATGTCGGAATCGAGCAGACCCTGGATCTCCAGCGACCGCTCCGGGGTGAGCGTGAACTTCGCCCCGTCGATATGCGACTGGAAGGTGACGCCGTTCTCGTCGAGCTTCCTCAACTGGGCCAGCGACATCACCTGGAAGCCGCCGGAATCGGTCAGGATCGGCCCGCCCCAGTTGGCGAATGCGTGCAGGCCGCCCAGCGCCGCCACCCGCTCGGCGCCCGGCCGCAGCATCAGGTGATAGGTGTTGCCGAGGATGATGTCGGCGCCCGCCGCCTTCACCTGGTCCATGTACATGGCCTTGACCGTGCCGGCGGTGCCGACCGGCATGAAGGCGGGCGTGCGCACGATGCCGCGGGCAAGCGCGATCTCGCCGGTGCGCGCCGCGCCGTCGGTGGCGGCAATGGTGAAGGTGAGGCCGGTCATGTCGCCGAGCCCCTCGCGCCTTCCTTGTCGTCATCCTCCGGCGAGGCGAAGCCGAGACCGGAGGATCGCTCGCTGCGCGCACGGCTGCCGCTCAGCTTGCCGAAACCGATCCTCCGCTTTCGCGGAGGATGACGGTGCTGTGCAGGACTGCCCCTCGTCACCTTCCGCCCTCCGGATGGAGCAGGCAGGCGTCGCCATAGGAATAGAAGCGGTAGCCGGTAGCGATCGCGTGGCGATAGGCGGCAAGCATCGTCTCGCGCCCGGAGAAGGCAGAGACCAGCATGAACAGGGTCGAGCGCGGCAGGTGGAAGTTGGTCATCATCAGGTCGACCGCCTTGAAGCGGTAGCCGGGGGTGATGAAGATCGACGTGTCGCCGGCAAAGGGCCGGATGGTGCCGTCCTCGCCGGCGGCACTCTCGAGCAGCCTGAGCGAGGTGGTGCCGACGGCGACGATGCGCCCGCCGGCCGCGCGGACGGCGTTCAGCGCCGCGGCCGTCTCGGCGCTCACCGTGCCGGTCTCGGCATGCATGAAATGGCCTTCGGTCTCCTCAGCCTTGACCGGCAGGAAGGTGCCGGCGCCGACATGGAGGGTCACCATGTGCCGGCTCACACCCGCCTCGGCGAGGCGCGCGAACAGCGCCTCGGTGAAGTGCAGCCCGGCGGTCGGCGCCGCCACGGCGCCGTCCTCGCGGGCGTAGATGGTCTGGTAGTCGCGCCGGTCGCGGTCGTCCGGCGCCCGCCGCGTGGCGATATAGGGCGGCAGCGGCACGATGCCGACCGAGGCGAGCGCCTCGTCGAGGGCCGGGCCGGACAGGTCGAAGCCCAGGAAGACCTCGCCTGCCTCGCCGCGGTCGATCACCGTCGCGTCGAGCCCGGTGAGCAGGCAGGCATTGTCGCCGGCCGCGCTCGCGGCCGTGCCGAAGCGCAGGCGGTCGCCGATGGCCAGGCGCTTGGCCGGCCGCGCCAGCGCCTCCCAGCGCGCCGCGCTCGTGCGCCGGGTCAGCGTCACCTCGACATGGGCGGTCGAGCCGTCGCGGATGCGCTCGCCGATGAGCCGCGCCGGGATCACTTTGGTGTCGTTCAGCACCAGCGCATCGCCGGGGCGGAGCAACTCGGGCAGGTCGCGGACGACGCGGTCGGCGAGCCCCTCCCCCGGCTTCACGACGAGCAGGCGGGCGGCATCACGCGGCGTCTCGGGGCGGAGCGCAATCCGCTCCTCGGGCAGGTCGAAATCGAACAGGTCAACACGCATCGGCGGCTTCCTAGCGGCATCTGCCGCCGGAAGGAAGCGCCTCTTTGCCGGGTGGTTTCCGGCGCCTCAGCCTCGCCGGCCGCCACCGAGGAGGACGACGATGCCGAGCGCGATCAGGATCACCGGCCAGAAGTTGCCCCAGTTGAAGCCGAAGAAGAACGAGACGCCGAGCAGCACCAGCACGCCGCCCGCGATCGCGGTGGTGGCAGCGGTGCGGGTCAGCTGGCCATCGTGCTGGAACATGCGCCAGGCGGTCCACAGCGCCGCCAGCCCGGGGAGGATCAGGAAGATCGTCCACCAGTTGTCGGGCACCGGCACGCCGAAATTCTTGAGCAGGAAGAGGACGCCGAGGCCGACCAGAATCAGCCCGCCGAACCAGGCGCCGCCCGGTCCCCAGCTCAACTCGTGCCGCTCCGCGCGCCGTGCCCGCTTCTCTTCCCGGCGCATCTCGCGCCAGTCCTGCCGTGGTCCACCGCCTGAAGAATTCGCTCATGGTCCGCCCCATCAGAAAAGCCTGGCGCGATTGTACCACCGCGCCACCCGGTTGGGTGCGTGCGCCCGAACGCCTCAGGTGTCGGCCTTATCTTGCGCGAATTGCGTCAGCCGCGGCGGACGACGACCCAGCCGATGGCGAACCCGATGAAGGCGATCGCCCAGAGAATGTCCTTGGCTGGACCGGGACCGACATGGAACGAGGCGATCAGCAGCAGGAACGCGGCGAGATGAATGATGGAGGCGACGACGGTGCGCGTCAGCCCGTCGCGCCGGTAGGTGCGCCAGATGAAGAACAGGATTGTGGCGCCGATCGCGACCACGAACGCGGTCGACAAGTCACGCGGGATCGAAATGCCCAGAATAAAGGAGAGAGCCAGGCCGAAGATGGCGACGACGCTGATTCCGACAAACCACGGCCCGCCCGGCCCCCACCCTATCGCGCGGCGCTCGTCGTCGCGTGTCTCGCGCCGCCCGTCCGGGCGCTCTTCGCGCGCGCCGGGCCTGATCGAAGGAACCTTCACCGTCCGCCCCACAAAAGGAACAGGCCGGCGCGAGCCTACCACGCGCCGGCCTGCGGATTGGTAAAGGCTATCAATCAGGCGACGTCGGCGGCGACCTTGACGCTGACGATCTTGTCGGGGTCCTTGACCGGCTCGCCGCGCTTGATCTTGTCGACCGCCTCCATGCCCGAGGTGACCTTGCCCCAGGCGGTGTACTGGCCGTCGAGGAAGCGGGCATCGGCGAAGCAGATGAAGAACTGGCTGTCGCCGGAATCCGGGCTCTGCGCCCGCGCCATCGACACGGTGCCGCGCACATGCGGCTCCTTGCTGAACTCGGCCTTGAGCTTCTGGCCGGAGCCGCCCATGCCGGTGCCGGTGGGGTCGCCGGTCTGCGCCATGAAGCCGTCGATGACGCGGTGGAACACGATACCGTCATAGAAGCCCTTGCGCACCAGCTCCTTGATGCGCGCCACATGCTTGGGCGCCAGATCGGGGCGCAACTGGATCGTCACGCTGCCCTTGGTGGTCTCCATCAGGAGGGTGTTTTCCTTGTCGTCAGCCATGGGGTCTCCTTGCGTTCTATTTCTTGACGTCGGCGGCGACCTGCATCTTCACGATGCGGTCGGGTTTGTCGACGATGCCGTCAGGGCCGGAGCCCTTCTTGATCTGGTCGACGAATTCCATGCCCGAGACCACCTGGCCCCAGACGGTGTACTGGCCGTTCAGGTTGGGCGCGTCGCCGAACATGATGAAGAACTGCGAATTGGCCGAGTCGGGGTCCTGGGCGCGCGCCATGCCGCAGATGCCGCGGGTGAAGGGCACGTTCGAGAACTCGGCCTTGAGGTCGGGCAGCTTGGAGCCGCCGGTGCCGGTGCCGGTGGGGTCGCCGCCCTGGGCCATGAAGCCGGCGATGACCCGGTGGAAGGGCGTGCCGTTGTAGAAGCCCATGCGGGTCAGCTTCTTGATCTGGGCGACGTGCTTGGGCGCCAGGTCCGGCCTCAGCTGGATGACCACCCGGCCGGCCGGAACATCCATGTAGATGGTGTTCTCCGGATCGAGCGTCTGGGCGGCGGCGGCAAGCGGCATCAGCAGGAGCGCGGCAAACAGCGCCGCGGCGAGACGAGTGAGCATGCTCTGTCCTTATTGTGTTGAGCGGAACTTCCGTTCGATGCGCCGGGTGACGCTCTTCGGCACGAAGGCCGAGACATCGCCGCCCATCGAGGCGATCTGGCGGACAAGCGTGGCGGTGATGTGGCGCGCCACCGGCGAAGCCGGCAGAAACACCGTGCGCAGCCCCGGCGCCAGGGTGCAGTTCATGCCGGCCATCTGCATCTCGTAGTCGAAGTCGCTGGCGTCGCGCAGGCCGCGCACCAGCATGCTCGCGCCGGCCTTCAGCGCGGCCTGGACCGCCAGTCCGTCGAAGGCGATGGCGGTCGCCCGCGGCGCCGTCTTGCGGCCGAGGCTGGCGATCATGTCGCGCACCATCTTCAGCCGCTCCTCGAGGGTGAACAGCGGCGCCTTGCCGGCATTGATGCCGACCCCGACCACCACCTCATCGGCAAGCGCCAGCGCGCCTTGCAGGATGTCGACGTGGCCGTTGGTCACGGGGTCGAAGGTGCCGGGATAGAAGGCAATACGGGTCATGGCCTGGTCGCGTCTCTCGTGGTCCGGCGCTGGCGCGTCATAGCGCGCCGCCCGTCCTCAGGGCAAGCGCCGGTGCCCCGGGAAAGGCGCCAATTCCCCCCGAAATTGGCGTCTTTCTTCAGATACTTACCCTCTGTGACCGCTTTCACAGCGAAATTGTCCCGGAAGACCTATCTCAACCTCAAGAAGAGCGGCCGAGCGGCAGCCCGGAACCTTGGAGAGGATCCGACGATGACTAGGACCAAACGCAGCATTCTGATGACGGTTGCTTTCGCGGTGACCGTGGCCGCCGGCCTCACCGGCCTGACGATGAGCGCCCAGACCAAGGAATTGAGCCTCGACCAGGCCTGTGCCCATGCCGCTTGGCCGATGATCCCGTCCCAGTGCCTGACCGGCGAGGATGCCGGCCGCACGGTGCGCACGGTGACCACCCGCACGGCCGTCGCCGCGCCCGAAACCATCAACGAGCGCTTCGCGCTCGCCTTCAACTAGTCGGATTTTCGCCCGATCGCCGCCGCCTTGCTGAACCCCAGATGAACGGTTGCCTCCGGAACCATTCAGCTTGATGGGCGTTGAATAGCAGAAGGTTACGGCGCGGTTCGCGAAGGAGAAGAGAGATGAGCCTCAAGCTTCACTCGACCATTCTGGCAACCAGCCTGGCTGCAACGCTTGCGGTCGGATTCGCCGGCGCCACATTGGTCGCCGATCATCAGATGCTCGCGGCGCCCAAGGGCGACCGCCTGCCCATCGTCGCCACCGTGCCCGCCGGCGACACCATCACCATCGAGACGCGCCACGCCGGCGTGTCCGACCTCGAGCGCATTCCTGTGAACTAGCCTGACCTGACCTGACCTCACCTCACTGACCTCCCGTCCCCTGCCGCCGGCCTCTACCCCAAGGCCGGCGGCTTCTTTTTCTCGCGGTCAGGCCGCGGCGACGGCTGCCATGCCGTCCAGTTCGGCCAGCGCATCGGCCGGCAAAGCGAGATCGGCGGCCGCCAGGTTCTCGCGCAGGTGGGCGAGTGACGACGTCCCCGGGATCAGCAGGATGTTGGGCGCGCGGTGCAGCAGCCAGGCAAGCGCCACCTGCATCGGCGTCGCGCCGAGCCGGTGGGCGACCGCATCGAGGCTCGCCGACTGCAAGGGGCTGAAGCCGCCGAGCGGGAAGAACGGCACGTAGGCGACGCCATCCCGCGCGAGCGCGTCGATCATGGCGTCGTCGGCGCGGTGGGCGACGTTGTAGTGGTTCTGCACGCAGACGATCCTGGCGATGGCGCGTCCCTCGGCGAGTTGCGTCGGGGTGACGCTGCTCAGCCCGATATGGCGGATCAGGCCCTCCTTCTGCATCTCGGCGAGCGCCGCCACCTGTTCGCCGATCGGCCCCTCGGCCGGCGCGTTGACGCCATGGACGCTGCGGAAGTTGACCACGTCGAGCACGTCCTTGCCGAGATTGCGCAGGTTGTCGTGCACCGCCTGCCTCAGTTCGTCCGGCGCCATGGCCGGCAGCCACCCGCCCTTGTCGTCGCGCCGGCCGCCGACTTTCGTCACGATCACAAGGTCGTCCGGATAGGGTGCGAGCGCCTCGCGGATGATCTGGTTGGTGACGTGCGGCCCGTAGAAGTCGCTGGTGTCGATGTGGTCGACGCCGCTCTCCACCGCCTCGCGCAGCACCGCGATCGCCGCCTGACGGTCCTTGGGCGGGCCGAAGACGCCCGGTCCGGCGAGTTGCATGGCGCCGTAGCCGAGCCGCTTCACGGTGCGGTCACCGAGGGCAAAGGTTCCGGATTTGTCGACACTGGTCATGGCAAGCCTCCATCGGTTGGTGATGAGGCGCAATTAGGCCGTTCCACACTGCGCGATAACCGGCTATAACCTGCACGGATTGTACGGAGTTGCGGACAATGACGGAAGACTTGGCGGATCTCAACGCTTTCGTCGCGGTGGCGCGTGCCCGTGGTTTCCGTGACGCCGCCCGCACCAGCGGGATGAGCGCCTCGGGCCTCAGCGAGGCCGTGCGCCGGCTGGAAGCGCGGCTGGGCGTCCGCCTGCTCAACCGCACGACCCGCAGCGTCGTGCCGACCGAGGCGGGCCAGGGCCTGCTCGACCGGCTCGGCCCGGCGCTGAGCGAGGTCGAGTCGGCCCTCGACGTGGTCAACACCTATCGCGACAAGCCGGCCGGCACGCTGAAGCTCAATGTCCCGGTCAGCGTGGCGCGGCTGGTCCTGCCCGCCATCCTGCCGCCTTTCATGGCCGCCTATCCCGACATCCGCCTGGAGATCATCGCCGAGGACAGCTTCGTCGACGTCATCGCCGCCGGCTGCGACGCCGGCATCCGCTATGGCGAGCGGCTGGAGCAGGACATGATCGCGGTGCCGATCGGGCCGCGCACCCAGCGCTATGCCGCCGCCGCCGCGCCCGCCTATCTCGACCGGCACGGACGGCCGCAGCATCCGCGCGACCTGCTCGATCACATCTGCCTGCGCGGCCGCTTCGAGAGTGGCGCCATGTATGCCTGGGAGTTCGAGCGCGAGGGCGAGATCGTTGTGGTCGACCCTCCGGCCGCCCTTATCGTCCAGTCAGGCGGAATCGCCGATCTCGCCATCGATGTCGCGGTCGCCGGCGGAGGCATCGTGGGGCTCTTCGAGGACTGGCTGCGTCCGCATCTCGACAGCGGCGCGCTGGAGCCCGTGCTCGAGCAGTGGTGGGAGAGCTTCTCCGGCCCCTTCCTCTATTATCCGGGGCGGCGCCTGGTGCCGGCACCGCTCAGGGCCTTCATCGATTTCATCAAGGCGTGACGTTTCGCTCAGCGCGCCGCGATCGCGTCGGCGAGGAGTTGCTGCGCCCCGTCCAGCCGTCCGGCAAGCGACGCCGGCACGCCCGCGCCGGCCAGCATGGACGCCGCCCGATGATAGGCCACGAGGACGCGCCCGTCGGCTTCGCGCAACAGCACGCGCAGCGGCAGGTCGAGCGCGGAGATCGGCGCCGCCTGCATGATCGGTGTGCCGCCGCGCGCATTGCCGTAGACGAGGACCACCGTCGGCGGCATGGCGAGCCCGACCGAGGCTGCGGCGGCCGCGTGGTCGATCCTGGCGAAGATGGTGAAGCCGGCGCCCTCGATGGCAGCGGTCAGCCTGGCCAGCGTTTCGGCGAAGGAATGTCGGCTTTCCAGCTCGACGATGTCGGAGGCCGCGGTCGTCATCGGTACACCTCGCCGATCCGTTCCGTCGCCCCGACAAGGTTAGCAGAGGCCATCGCCGGCCGCCAAGCGGGTTTGCCCGGCGGCGCAAGCGGGCTAGACTTCTGCTCTGCGCGATTGATCCCCTGCCCTCGGCCACGGCGCCGATGCGCTCCATCACATCGTCGAACCAACAACGGTGCCGGCCGCCGGCGCCGTGCCTGCCCTGGGAGAGACCTGATGAAATACCGCTATCTCGGACGATCCGGCCTGCTGGTGTCGCGCATCTGCCTCGGCACCATGACCTTCGGCCAGAAGGAATGGGGCTGCGACCAGGAGACCGCCAGCGCCATCGTGCGGCGCTTCGTCGAGGGCGGCGGCAACTTCATCGACACCGCCGACGTGTATAGCGGCGGCGAGTTGGAGAAGATGCTCGGGCGGGCGCTCAAGGAGCACAAGCGCGACACGCTGGTGATCGCCACCAAGTGCTGGTTCCCCAGCGATCCGGCGGCGACCGCACGCGGCCTGTCGCGCAAGCACATCGTCGAATCCTGCGAGGCCAGCCTCAGGGACATGGACCTCGACACCATCGACCTCTACCAGTTCCACGGGCCCGACCCCTACACGCCGATCGAGGAGAGCCTGCGTGCCGCCGACGACCTGATCAGCGCCGGCAAGATCCGCTACCTCGGCTGCTCCAACTTCTATGCCTGGCAGATCGCCAAGGTGAACGGCATCGCCGCGCTCAAGGATTACGCGCCGCTGGTCTCCGCCCAGCACCTCTACAACCTGCTGCGCCGCGACATCGAGCGCGAGATCCTGCCCGCCTGCGACGACCAGGGCCTCGGCATGATCTGCTGGAGCCCGCTGGCCGCCGGCATGCTCACCGGCAAGTATCGCAACCAGAGCCAGCCGGATGCCCAGTCGCGCATGGGTATCCAGGCATCGATCACCATGCCGCGCTACTGGTTCGAAGACGCGCTGAAGCTGGTCGATCTCGTCGTCGAGATCGCCGGCAAGCTCGACAAGACGCCGAGCCAGGTGGCGCTTTCCTGGCTGCTCGGCGACCGCCGCGTCACCGCTGCGATCGTCGGCGCCCGCAGTGTCGACCAGATCGGCGAGAACCTCGTCGCCGGCGATTTCGACCTGCCGGCCGAGAGCCGCCAGCAGCTCACCGACGCCATGCCGCTCAATCTCGGCTACCCCTATGAGTGGATGGCGCTGACCTTCCCCAACGCCTTCAGCAAGGCCGAGTTCGAGCCGCCGCACACGATGCGGTTGCCGTAGCGCCGGACACCGGCCGGCCCATGGATACTCGGCGGACGCAGGTGGCGCCCGCTGCCGCGTTCGCCGGGGTCCCAAGCCCCTGGACTGCGCCTAAGTCGCTAGAACATTCCGTTCGTGTTGGCGGCGGTTTCCGGCACCGGTTGGCGTACATCCCAATGTTCGACGATCTTGCCGCCTTCAAGACGGAACATATCGACGACTGCCAATCCCAGTTCATCAGGCTGAAGCTTGATGTGGGCATGGAGTATCACGAAGTCACCGTCGGCGAAGGCGCGTTTGACATCGCTGCGTACGCTGGGGAATAGCCTTTTCAGGTCCTGAAAATAGGATCGGAATCCCTCGATCCCATCCGGGCTCCTGGGATTGTGCTGGACGAAATGCGACCCAAGATAGGCCGCGGCGTCATCGATGTTCGACCGGTTCAGCACCGCTTCGTAGAATGCCAGGACGGTCCGTTTGTTGGCCTCGCGGAGATCGTCCGTGGTCCGCGCCGGCGTGGCGTCGGCGGCCGCTGCTCTTTGATCAGTCACCATTCTTCTTCTCCTCTGGCGCCAACGATTACCGTGCCTGCCTTGCGTTATGGACCGTACCCGTCCATTATCCGGCGAAAAAATCAGACGAGAGCCTTCATTATCGTCGCGAGAGTTTTCGTTCGTGCATCCAATGCGATATTGGCGCGGCCGAGAACCTGCAGCCCATAGAGATTTGCGACGAGAAAGGTGGACAGCGCGCGCGCATCGGCATCCGCAGCGAATTGTCCGGCTTCCTGTCCCCGCACGATTGCGTCTCGGTAGGCATCTTCCAACAGCTCCAGCCCACGCCGGACGCGCATGCGCACATGCTGATCATGTCCGCCCAGCTCGATCGCGCAAACCTGAAGAAAGCAGGTTCTGGAAGCGGGCTGGAACCCGAGGATCTTCTTGAAGCTCCTGACGATCGCTTCGCGGGCTGGCCCACGCTGCAAATCGTCGATGTTTGCCTGCAGTACGGTCGCGATGTAGCGGTCGAGAGAAGCCAGGAGCATTTTGTGCTTGCTGCCGAATGCACCGTAGAAGCTGCTCTTGCTGAGACCCACTTCGTCGAGCAACCCGTCGAGCGAAGTTGCCTCATAGCCGCCGCGCCAAAACAGCTGAAGCGCGCCATCCAGGACCTGCTCGTAGTCAAATTCCCTCGGCCGTGCCATCGTGTTTCTGGACCGTTTCGTCCATAACTGGATATCGCGACAGTGTGGCGAAATCAACCCTCAATCCATCGAGCTTGCGGCATGCTGGCCCGCGATGCCGGTTTCACCGGCTCCAAGGCGATGGCGCGCGACGTTCAGTCCTCCAGCCCCGCCTTGCGCAGGCCATCGAGCAGCAGGTTGAGGTCCTCCTCGCGCCTGTAAGGCGTGACAGCGCGAGCCCGTGCCAGCGAAAATTCCGGGCTGATCTTGCGGACCTCGGCCAGGGCGTCGTGCGCCAGGCCGCCTTCGGCAAGCTGGCCATATGCGGCCACCAGATAGAAATAGGGCGGCAGTGCGAGCGGGTTGCGCGCGATGCTCCGCCTGATCAAACCCGCCGCCTCCTGGAAGCGACGCATGGTGAAAAGCGCCTGACCGGCATAGAGCGGGTAGTAGAAGGGATAGTGGGGATTGAGCCGCGTCGCTGTCTCGATCAACTCCGCCACCGGCTCGGGCTCGCCGGCAAAATGCAGGTTGCCGGCCAGATTGGCGTAGGCCTCGGCGTCGCCCGGCTCGACCTCGAGCCATCGCCTGGCGGCCGCCAGCGCTTCGTCGTGCTGCCGACGAAATAGATAGACCGAACTCAGGGCCTCGTAGACCAGCGGCAATGACGGATCGAGACGCTCGGCTGTCTGGGCCGATGCAAAGGCCCTATCCAGCGCCTGCGCATCGCCGAGAAACCAGTCCTGCACGCGGGTCTCGGCGAGGCCGGCATGGGCCTCCGCGTAGTTGGGGGCGAGCGCGATCGCCTTCTCGTAGAGTTCGCGCGCGATGGCGTTGCCCTCCTTCGAGAACAGCCGATATTGCTCGCGGGCGCGCAGCACACAGTCATAGGCTTCGGGGTTTTCCGGCCCGGCATGCGACGTCCGCAACGGCTTGGCGTCGGTGAGCTTCACCTCGAGGGCGCGCACGATCTGCTCGGTGACGTCGTCCTGGACGGCGAAGATATCGGAAAGGTCGCGATCGTAGCGTTCCGCCCACACGTGCCCGCCCGAACCACCGTCGATGAGCTGGGCGGTCACCCGAACCCGTTGTCCCGCCTTGCGAACGCTGCCTTCCAGAACGTAGCGCACACGCAGGTCACGGCAGACGTCCTGGACCTTGGTCGCCTTGCCCTTGTAGGTGAAGGTCGAGTTGCGGGCGATGACGAGAAGCGCCGGCAATCGCGACAGCTCGGTGATGATGTCCTCGGTGATGCCGTCGGCGAAGTAGTCCTGCTCGGGATCGGCGCTCATGTTGTCGAAGGGCAGCACCGCGACCGACGGCTTTTCCGGGATCGCCGGCGCCGGCGCGGACGCGGCGGGAGCCGCATCATCGACCCTGATGTGCCAGACCTCCACCGGGTCGGGGATGTTCTTGAGCTGCTGCGCGCCCATTGGCATCAGGTCGGCATCGACCTTGCCACGCACCTGCTCGTAAACGGCACGGGAGATGCAAATTCCGCCGGCAGGCGCCAGCGGCTCCAGCCGCGCTGCGATGTTGACGCCATCGCCGAGGATGTCATCGCCGTCGATGACGATGTCGCCGACGTTGATGCCCATGCGCAGGCGCAGGCGGCGCGCTTCGGGTTCGCTGGCGCCGCGCTCGCCCATGTCGGTCTGGATGGCGATGGCCGTTCTGACGGCCGCCACCACGGAGGGAAACTCGATGAGGAAGCCGTCGCCCATGGTCTTGATCAAGCGCCCGCCGCCGGCGGCGGTCCGTGGATCGATGACTGCGGTGCGCAGCGCCTGCAGCCGCGTCACGACACCCTCCTCGTCGGCGGCCATCTGGCGGCTGAACCCGACGATATCGGCGACCAGGATGGTGGTCAGTCGGCGATCCATGGATGTCCCGCGTCGCGAACGGATTTTGCGCCGGTCGAATGTGCGGCAGCGCGCGGGCGGCGGCAAGCTGCACATTTGCAGGCAAAGCAGACATTCGGGTGCCCGTCGGTCAAGCGCGGCGGGTGTGTGGTCAGGAAGCCTCTCGCAGCGCGACAGCCGGTGGCTCTGCCGCCTGCGGCCCGGCGACGTCGCCGGCGAAGACCCAGCGGTCGCGCCCGGCGCGCTTGGCGGCGTAGACGGCGTCGTCGGCCGCCTTGAGCAGCTTGTCGATGCCCTGCGCCGGCTGGCGAAAGGCGACACCGATTGAGACGGTCACCGGATCGAGCCGCTCGCCCGCACCGACGCTGCGATGCACCTGGTTGCAGATGCGCTCGGCCAGCCGTGCAATCGCGCCCGGCGCCAGTCCGTCGAGCAGGACCACGAACTCCTCGCCACCGAGCCGGGCCACGATCCAGCGCGGCGCCTCAGCGGATGTCGCCTCCGTCATGATGGTGTCGGCGACGCGCTTCAGCACCATGTCGCCGTGATCGTGACCGAAGCTGTCGTTGACGCCCTTGAACTTGTCGACGTCGATCATCAGCGCAGCCAGCGGCGTGCCGACGATGCCTTGGCGCTTGACGATGGTGCGGGCGAACTCGAAGAAGGCGCGCCGGTTGGGCAGGCCGGTGAGCGCATCGACGCGCGCCTGCTGCTCGAGCTCGGCATGCAGCTCGCGATGGCGGCGGATGGCGTGCAGCAGCGGATAGACAACAGCGGGAACGCCGACGGCCGGCAGTGCCAAGGAGAGGACGATCGCCAGCGGAAAAAGCGCGATGTGGGCGAACCTGAACGATTCGACAACCACGCTCAGCGAAAACGCGGCAACAACAACCAGCACGACCAGGGTCGTCAGGACGGGATGCTGGACGGCGAAGCTGTAGTTCGGCGCCGCTTTTCTCATGGCAACAGATGTACGTTGGAATGACCGAACATTCGGTTAGGGGCCGTCGTCAATTTTCGGTTAGCGGAAGCCCGACTCGGGGCCGAATGGGGCGGTTCTGAGGATGGCAAACGGCGCCACCCGGCCGGTGGCGCATCATTGGCTACACGCATGCAAGGCTCCTTCCCGACGCATGCAGGAGGGTGTCCCCGATTCCGGTCAAGAAATCCTTGCCGCGATCCCTACAATTTGAGCGATCGTCCGTCGCCGGTCAGTTATCCACCGGCGTGCCGTCGCCGTCGTCTTCCGCCTCGGCCTCGCTAAGCCGCTCGACCGAAACGACCTTCTCGCCCTCGCCGACGTCGAACAGGGTGACGCCCTGGGGGCCGCGGCCGATGATGCGAATATCGTGGACAGGCATGCGGATAACCTGGCCGCCGTCGGTGACCAGCATGATCTCGTCGGCATCATCGACCGGGAAGGAGGCGACCAGCCGCCCGTTGCGCTCATTGACCGCCATGGCGACGATGCCCTTGCCGCCGCGGCCGGTCACCCGGTACTCGAAGGACGACGAGCGCTTGCCGTAGCCGTTTTCCGACGCGGTCAGGATGAACTGCTCGGCGGCGCCCATGGCGGCGTAGCGCTCCTGGGTCAGCTCGCCGCTATTGCCCGCAACTTCCTCGTCGTCGGCCTCGACCGCCTCCGCCTCGCCCTCGCCGCGCACCGCCCGGCTCATCTTGAGGTAGGCGCTGCGCTCGTCGGCGATGGCATCGAAATGGCGCAGGATCGCCATG
>CAWHLP010000043.1:0-265224 GCA_963830205.1 uncultured Alphaproteobacteria bacterium
AGGATGTCGACAGGAATTTCCTTGAAGTAGGTGAACAGCATCCAGATGACGATCGGCAGGTCGATCAGCATCAGGATCACGGTCAGCCCGCCGAGATTGTCGAGCAGGTTCAGGTTCTTGAAGATCAGGTAGACCGGCACCAACACGCCCACCGCCGGCATCATCTTGGTGGACAACATCCACATCAGGATGTCCTTGGTGCGCCGCGACGGCGAGAACGCCATCGACCAGGCGCCGGGCACCGCGAAGAGCAGGGCGAGCAGGGTCGAGCCGACGGCCATGACGACCGAATTGTAGAAGTGCGAAAAATAGTTGGAGCGATCCTGGACCTCGACGAAATTCTCCAGCGTCCAGTGCGGCGGGAAGAAGGCCGGCGGGAAGAGGATGGCGTCTCCCTCGGTCTTGAACGCGGTGAGGATCGTCCACAGGATCGGGAAGAAGATCATCAGCGCCACGATCCAGGCGAGGATCGTGAAGGTCCATCTCTTTTGCGGCGTGACGGCGCGGGCCATGGCTTGCCTCCCTCAGGCTTCGAGGTTCTTGCCGACAATACGCAGCAGGAAGATGGCGACGACGTTGGCGAGCACCACCGCCACGACACCTCCGGCCGATGCGCCGCCGACATCGTAGCTGAGCAGGGCCTCGTGATAGACCAGATAGGTGATGTTGGTGGAGGCGAAGCCGGGACCGCCGCTGGTGGTGACGAGGATCTCGGCGAAGACCGAAAGCAGGAAGATGGTCTCGATGAGGATGACTACGGTGATGGCGCGGGAGAGATGGGGCAGGACGATGTAGAAGAAGCGGTTGACGATGTTGGCCCCATCCATCTCGGCAGCTTCCTTCTGCTCCTCGTCGAGGGATTGCATCGCCGTCAGCAGGATGAGCGTCGCAAAGGGCAGCCACTCCCACGACACGATGATGATGATGGAAAAGAGCGGGAAGTTCTCAAGCCACGGAATCGGCGCGATGCCGAACCGCGTCGTTAGCCAGGCGAAGATGCCGTAGTTCGGATCGAGCATCATGTTCTTCCACACCAACGCCGAAACGGTCGGCATGACGAAGAACGGCGAGATGATCAGGATGCGGACGATGCCCTGGCCGGCGATCTGCTGATCGAGCAGCATGCCAAGAAGAATTCCACCGATGACGGTGATCGCCAGCACCGAGACGGTGAGGATGAGCGTATTGCCGAAGGCCTGGAAGAAGGACGGGTCGGTGAGGAAATAGTAGTAGTTGGTCCAGCCAGCGAAGCCGTTGATGAGCGGATTGAGCAGATTGTAGTGCTGGAACGAGTACCAGAGCGTCAGCGCCAGCGGCACGATCATCCAGATGAACAGCGCCACCACCGACGGCGCCAGCATCGCACGCGCCAGGCTGCGGGTATTCTGGGTCGCCATGCCTGCCTCCCCGATCGGCACACCTGTTGCGGTGGCCATGCAGCGGCGTCTGGTTGGTTCCAGCCGCCGGGACGATTACGCGACGTACAACCCGTTTCCAGAACAAGACCGACTGAATGTTTGAGGCTGCCCGGGACACACGGTCCAAAATCCCGGGCAGCCTCCGGTCGGGAGGAAGCCTACTTGATGTAGCCTGCCTTGGTCATGACGCGCGTGGCGGTGTCCTGTGCCTGCTTGAGCGCATCGTCGACGCTGGTCTGCCCGGCAAGCGCTGCCGAGAAGATCTGGCCGACCGTATCGCCGAGGCCCTGGAACTCAGGAATGGCGACGAACTGCACGCCGGTATAGGGCACCGGCTTGACGGTCGGATGCTGCGGGTCGGCAGCTTCGATCGACGCGAGCGTCATCGCGGCGAACGGCGCCTTCAGATAGTCCGGGTTCTTGTAGAGCGAAGTGCGGGTACCCGGAGGCACGTTGGCCCAGCCGTCCTTGCTGGCGACCAGCTCCTCATAGTGCTTGGAGGTTGCCCAGTCGATGAACTTCTCGGCAGCCTCGGTCTTCTGCGAGCCGGCAGGAACCGCCAGCGACCACGCCCACAGCCAGTTGCCGCGCTTGCCAAGGCCGTTGTCGGGAGCCAGGGCGAAGCCGACCTTATCGGCAACGGTGGAGGCCTTCGGGTCGGTGACGAACGAGCCGGCAACCGTGGCGTCGATCCACATGCCGCACTTGCCCTGCTGGAACAGGGTCAGGTTCTCGTTGAAGCCGTTGGAGGAAGCGCCGGCAGGACCGTCAGCCTTCATCAGGTCGACGTAGAACTGCAGAGTATTCTTCCATTCCGGCTGATCGAACTGCGGCTGCCACTTCTCATCGAACCAGCGCGCGCCGAACGAGTTCGACATGGCGGTCAGGAAGGCCATGTTCTCGCCCCAGCCGGCCTTGCCACGCAGGCAGACGCCGTTGATGCCGTTGGCGCGGTCGGTCATCTTGTCCGCGGCCTGCCTGATGAAGTCCCAGGTCGGCGCGTCAGGCATGGTGAGCCCGGCCTTTTCCATCAGGTCCTTGCGGTACATGACGTAGCTCGAACTCGCCGTAGAACGGCGCGGCGTAGAGCTTGCCGTCGACCGACAGGCCGCCGCGGATGGCGGGCAGCAGGTCGTTGACGTCATAGGTCGGGTCGCTTTCCAGCGCCGACAACTCGACCAGCCAGCCATTCTTGGCCCAGATCGGAACCTCATAGGTGCCGATGGTCAGGATGTCGTACTGGCCGCCCTTGGTGGCGATGTCGGTGGTCACCTTCTGGCGGAGGACGTTCTCCTCCATCGTGACCCAGTTCAGCGTGATGTCCGGATTTGCCTTGGTGAAATCATCCGTCAGCTTCTGCATCCGGATCATGTCGCCATTGTTCACCGTGGCGATGGTGAGCTGCGTGGCCGCCATGGCCTGACTGGAGCCAAACAGCAACGCGGCGCCCGCAAGGGCGCGAAGCACAGGTTTCATGATCTCCTCCCAAATGTGCCGCGAGCAATTGCTACAGCACTGAACATATGCTCACCACAAAAGCAGACCGGCGTCAAGCCGGCATGTGCGTGGCAGCGGCGCCGAGGCCGCAATCAGGCGCAAACGGAAGGAGATTCAGCGGTCCGCCGGATCAGCCGAGATTGAGCAGCGAGCGCGCCGTCGTCTCGTTGGTGATGAGGCCGTTGACGATTCGGCCGCGCAGCGCGGCGTGGATCGGCAGCACCTTGGCGGTGCCCTGGGCGATGCCGACGACCAGCTGCTCCGGCGGCACGATGCGCGGCACGCTGGTCAACCGCTGGTTGAAGCCGCCGGCGATGATGCGGCCGGCGGCGTCGTAGGCCCAGCCGGTCACTTCGCCGACCGCGCCGAGGCGGCGCATCTCGGCCAGCTCTTCCCTGGAGATGAAGCCATCGACGAAGAGCGGCGCGTTCTCGTCCATTTGGCCGATGCCGATCAGCGTGATGTCGGCGGCGGCGCCGAGCTCGAGCACGCGCACCACCGGCTCGAGCTGCATGAGCTGGTCGCGCTGGCTGCGCGAGGGGACGACCACCGGCAGCGGCATCGGGTAGTGCGGCGCGCGGGTGAGGTCGGAGAGGTGGGCGAGCACATCGTAGAAGCTGGCCGAGCCGCTCATGGCGATGTGGCCGACCAGCGACACCAGCCGGTGCTGCGGGCAGCTCATGCCCTCCATGCGCTCGACGGCGGCGCGCAGCGTGCGGCCGGTGCCCAGCGCCACGACCAGCGGCTCGGGCGTCCTGAGCTTCTGTTCGAGGAAGACGGCGGTGCGCTCGGCGGTGCCGAGAAAGACCGAGTCGGATGCCGGATCGCTCGGCGCCACCTCGCAGAGGGCGAGGTGGTAGCGCTCGGCCAGCGCCGACGCCAGCTCCATGCAGGCGGCGATGGGGTGCTCCAAACGGAAGGAAATCAGCCGTTCCGCCAGGGCCAGCGCGACCAGACGCTGGGCGGTTGGGCGCGACACGTTGAGCTTGTGGGCGATCTCATCCTGGGTGTTGCCGGCAACGTAATAGAGCCAGCCGGCGCGCGCCGCGTCGTCCAGGCGCGACTGCGGGCTGGCTTCCGGCCGAGGCGGTTCTGGGATCGGTTTGCGCGTCATTGCGGCAGCAGGTCTCCGAGCGAATCGAAGATGCGGTCGGCGCCGGCCGCGGTCAACTGGGCTGCCATATCGCGGCCGTGACAGTGGCTGCCGCCGATGAAGCCCCACACCGTCATCGCGGCGGCCTTGCCGGCGCGCACGCCGGAAACCGAGTCCTCGACGACCAAAGCGCGCTCAGGCCGCTGGTTCATCTTTGCTGCCGCGAGCAGGAACAGGTCCGGCGCCGGCTTACCGTTCGCGACCATCGCGGCACTGAAGATGCGGCCGGTGAAATAGTGCTCGAGCCGGGTGACCGAGAGGGCGAGGTGGATGCGGTCGACATCGCTCGACGAGGCCAGGCAGTAGGGCCGCGACAGCTTGGCGAGAACGTCCCCGGCCAGCGGCATGGCCTCGAGCCGCTCGGCAAAGACCGCCGCGACGCGGCCGCGATAATCGGCCAGGAAGTCGGCCGGCAGATCCTGCTTGAGCTCATTGCGCCAGTAGGTTGCAACGGCAGCGGTGCTGCGCCCGACGAACAGATCGATGACCGCGTCCAGCCCGAGCCCGACGCCGTGCCTGTTGAAGGTGTCGGTGAGGCTGCCGCAGCTCAGCAATTCGCTGTCGACGACAACACCGTCGCAATCGAAGATCACCAGGTCGAAGTCGTCCAACGGGCCCATCGAACCTTCCCAGCCGCAGCCGGCCGTCTATTGAACACACGCTCCCGCCGGGAGCAACTGCTCGGTCACGTCGCGGACTGTCCGCCGCACCGCCCACGGTGGCCTATTTATCACATGATTGGCCCCGCGGGGTTCGACTTGATGCAGCGAACGGCTTTTTCCGGCCCGGTAGAGCGGGCGTCCGCGTTCTGGGATCCGCCTGTGGCGGCGGGCTGAAACACGCGAGTTACAAAAATGCCTGATTCATGTCCGACCGCAATCGGCAGCAAGCGCCTGAGGTTTCGCGAAGCTCAGGCAGATGGGAGGTTTGCTCTATGAAACGTTCTGCACTTGTCGCAATCGCAGCTGGTCTTGCACTGTCGGTGGCGTCCGCGGCCGCGTTGGCACAGGATGCGCCACAGCCGGCGGCGGCGCCGACCCCGGCCACCCAGCAGCCGAAGGCCGCACCGATGGCCGCGCCCAAGAAGGCCCCGATGGCGAAGACCGAAAGCTGGACCGGCACCTGGAGCGGTGCGCTGGCGCAGGTCGGGCGCAGCAAGCCGTTCGCCTTCAAGGTGACGCTCTCCGGCAGGACCGGCAGCAGCAGCTACCCGGACGATCACTGCGCCGGCAAGCTCGCCCGCGTCGGCACCTCCGGCACCTACGCCTTCTTCACCGAGACGATCGGACAGGGGAAGTTCGATCCGGCGACCAAGAAGGGTTGCGTCGATGGCAGCCTCACCTTCGTCCAGGATGCCAGCGGCCTGGTCGTGACCTGGATGGCGGCCCACGACGGCCAGGCCATCGTCGCCTACGGAACGCTCACCCCGAGCAAGTGAGGCCCCGCCGGGCACACTGCTGAAAGAACGCCATGCGGGCCGGCCGGGGGAGGCCGCGCCGGGGCGTGACTATTTGCAGTCTGGAATAGTTCTGCTATTCTGGATATATGGATACGAACGAAGCCATTACGGCGCTCGCCGCGCTCGCCCAGCCGACGCGCCTCGACACCTTCCGCCGCCTGGTGGCGGCCGAACCCGAGGGCATCGCCGCCGGCGAGATCGCGCGCGCGGTGGGCGTGCCGCAGAACACCATGTCGGCGCACCTGTCGACGCTCGCCAACAGCGGCCTCGTCTGGGGCGAACGCCACAGCCGCTCGATCATCTATCGCGCCGATCTCGCCCGCTTCCGCGCGCTCACGACCTTCCTGCTCCAGGACTGCTGCGGCGGGCGGCCGGAGGTCTGTGCGCCATTGATCGCGGAATTGACGCCCTGCTGTCCACCAACCATGAAGGCCGCGCGCCCATGAGCGACCGCATCTACACCGTCCTCTTCCTCTGCACCGGAAACTCGGCCCGCTCGATCCTCGGCGAGGCGCTGCTGAACCAGCTCGGGAATGGCCGGTTCCGCGGCTATTCGGCGGGCAGCCATCCCAAGGGGCAGGTCCACCCGCTCGCCCTCGATGTGCTCACCGCCAACGGCATCCCGACCGACGGCCTGCGCTCCAAGTCCTGGGACGAGTTCGCCACCGCCGACGCGCCGCCCTTGGATTTCGTCTTCACCGTCTGCGACAACGCCGCCGGCGAGGTCTGCCCGATCTGGCCGGGCCAGCCGATGACGGCCCATTGGGGCATCGAGGATCCGGCTGCCGTCGACGGGCCCGAGTTCCGGCAGCGCGCCGCCTTCGCCAACGCCTTGCGTTTCCTGCGCAATCGCATCGCCGCCTTCATCAGCCTGCCACTGAGCAGCATCGACAGCATGAGCCTCAGGGCCAGGCTGAAGGTGATCGGCGAGAGCGAGGGCAGCACCGCCGCCAGGGCGCGCTCGGCGTGACCGCCGCTCTCCGGCGGCGCCTCGCCAGCGAGGCGCTGGGCACGGCCATGCTGGTCGCCACCGTCGTCGGCTCGGGCATCATGGCCGAGCGGCTGACCGCGGACGGCGCGCTGGCGCTGCTCTGCAACACGGTCCCCACCGGCGCCATCCTGGTGGTCATCATCACGATCCTGGGGCCGGTCTCCGGCGCCCACTTCAACCCGGCGGTCAGCTTGGCCTTCGCCGTGCGTGGTGCGTTTCCCTGGCGCGAGGTCACCCCCTATGTCGTCGCCCAATGCCTCGGCGGCATCGCCGGCACCGTGATCGCCCACCTGATGTTCGATCTGGCGCCGCTCGCCATCGGCACCCACATGCGCGCCGGCTCCTCGCAATGGCTGGCGGAGGTGGTGGCGACCTTCTCGCTGGTCCTGGTCATCCTCGGCGGCATCCGCAGCGCGCCGGCGGCAGTGCCCTGGCTGGTCGGCCTGGTGATCACCGCCGCCTACTGGTTCACCGCCTCGACCAGCTTCGCCAACCCGGCGGTGGCGCTGGCGCGCGGCTTCACCACGACATTCTCAGGGATTGCCCTTGGCGACGTTCCGGCCTTCGTCGTGGCGGAGATCGCCGGCGCGCTGATCGCCGTTGCAGCCGCATCGCTTGTCTTCGGGCGCGAGCAGGGCACGCCTGGAGCCGCTGCCTAGCGCCGTTGCAGACGGCGGTAGTGTCCGATCGCCGCAACCGCAATGAAGGCGAGCGAGGCGATCTGCCCGATCAGCATCGCCGTGACGATGCCGGTCAGGGCGTAGGCGCGGGTCAGCGGGACGATCGGCGCCACCGTGGCGACCACCCCGACGGTGTAGGACGCGAAGATGTAGCCGGTGCGCTGCACGGCGCGGAAATACTGAGCGAAGTGATCGCGCACCAGACCGACGGCCATGGCCGCGCCGGCGATGGCCACCAGACCCGAATAGGCGCGGAATTCCGGCCCGAACAGAAGGCCGAGCCAGAAGCGCGCGGGCACCACGGCGGTCAACAGAATGAGCCCGTTGCCCACGGCCAGGGGAACGGCGATGCGCAGCAGGTAGGCGCGCAGGCCCGCCGCGCCCTCGCACGCGAAGGCGTGCGCGGCGCGCTGCGGCATGATGTTTTCCATCGCCATCATCAGCACCAGCGTGCCGCCGAACAGGTAGTACACGGCGCGCAGCCCGCCCACCGCCTGGTCGCCGAGCTCGGCACTGATGTAGATCCACACCAGTTCGCTCTGCGCCAGCGTGACGAAGGCAATGGCCGCGAACCACCGGCCGATGGGCCAGTGCAGGCTGGCCGCGGCGCGGACCAGCTTCAGGCTCGCCGGCGCCAGCTTGAGGGTTGTGCCGAAGGCGACCGCGGTGACGAACGACGAGCCGGCGAGCACCCACAGCACGTCGGCAGCGCCGATCGACCCGTGCACTGCGAGCAGCGCCACGACCAGGCCGGTGATGGCGGCGACCCGCGCCAGATCCATGGCGACCGCCCAGCCGCCGCGGGCCTGGGTGAAGAGTTGCCGGCGCACGGTGAGCTGGAGGCACTGCGCCGCGGCGGAGGCACCGGCGGCGGCGGCGAAATTGAGCGGGATGGCGCCGTCGCGGTACCAATACAGCCCGCCGAGGAGCATGAGCACCACCAGCCCTTCCAAAAACGCCAGGCCGGACGAGACCAGCAGCACCGCCGCATAATAGCCGGCCGAACGCCGCGCCCGCTGTCCGACGACGGTCATCATCGGCGCGGTGATGAGCGCGTTGTGCACCGTCTGCACGAAGGTGACGAAGATGAGGGCGAGCGAGAAGCGGCCGAATTCCTCGATGCCGACCAGGCGCGCCACGGCGATGCCGATGACGAAGCCGAAGCCGCTGACCACCGACTGGTTTGCCAGCGACGTGAGCACCTCGCGCCGCCGCGCCAGGAAGGCGGGCAGGCCGAACCGCAGCCCGGCGCGGGCGAGAGGGGCCGGCACGTCGATCGTCATCGGAATGCCAGATACGCCGCGGCGGCGTTGCGCAGCCACTTGAGGCGCCCGAACAGCCACAGCGGACCGCTCTGCACGACGTGGTCGGTGACGCCGAGCTTGAACTTGAAGACGCCGGGATTGTTGGCCGGGTCGATCCCCGACAGGTCGAAGTAGCGATGCCCGCTTTCGGCGGTGTATTCGATCATCCGCCAGACCACCAGCGCATTGGCGCCGGTTGTCAATGCCTTGGCGCTGGAGGCACTGACCAGGCCGGTCAGCCGGTCGCCGCCCGAGTGGGCAAGCTTGGCGGCAACCACCTCGCCCTGATCGCGCACTTCGAGGATGACGTAGCGCGGATCGTTGACGGCGATCTCGCGCAGCGCCGCCGTATCGATGGCGACGTCGAAGCCCTTGCGCTGGGTCAGCTCGCCATACATCGCGACAAGCGCATCGTAGGCGGCGTAGCGCTCGGCCGGCTCGACGACGATACGCGACGTCAGGTTCGGGTTCTTCTGCGCCCGTTTGACATGGCTGAACCACTTCTTCCGGGTCTGCGCCCGAGCCGCCGCGAGGCCCTCGCTGGTATCGACCACCAGCGTGTACTGGGCGTGGTTCAGCGCCGGGATGAAATCCAGGCACTGCACGGCGAGGATGGCCTGCCCGGTCTGGAAATGCTGGAAGTTGATGGCGACCAGATCGAGGCGGCCCGGCTTGATGGCATCGAGCAGCGCCCGCATGGCGTGGGCCGCCACCGGCACCTCGTCGGTGAAGAACAGCGGACCGCCGTGGATGTAGACGAAGCGGACGCCGAACATGGTCCTGGTCTGCGTCTGCGCCATGCCCAGTGGGATGCCGGCCTGGGTCCTCACCAGCAGCCGTTCGATGCGTCCAGCCGAGGCGCGCCTTGTAGGCGCCCCAGCCGCACGAGGCATAGATGTTGCGGCAGGGATGGAGCGCCAGTTGGGCTTCCCAGGCGGCATCGTCATCGATGCGCTCGACGACGTATTCCTCATGCGGCTCGATGGCGGTGGCCTCCGCCGAGGCATTGATGCTGGGCGCAAACAGGCGGGCGATGGTAAGTTGCATGTGTCTTTCAATTCCCTGCTAGCCCGGTTGCGCCGGCATGTGGCCGTAGGCGCCGCGTTCGGCGGCGAAACGGTTGATGACCGTGCGGTAGTCCTCGACGGCGGCGGCCAGGCTGAAACGGTTGACCGCGCCGAGCGCCTGAGCCTGCTGCGCCTGCCAGGCGGCCCTGTCGTCGAGCATCGCCGCGATGGCGTCGGCCCACGTCTCGACGTCGAGCGGCGCCACCCTGCCAGCACCGGCCGGCGCCAATAGCTCGGTGGCGGCGGTGGCATGCGGCGACGACAGCACCGGTGTGCCGCACTGCATGGCCTCGTTGACCACGATGCCCCAGACGTCGCCGCGGCTGGGGAAGGCGAACAGCCGCGCCGAGCCGTAGATCGCCTCCAGCGCCGACTGATCGACATAGCCGTCGAATTGGGCGCGGACGCCGGCGGCGGCGAAGCGCCGTTCCATTTCGCCGCGTGCCTCGCCATCGCCGGTCACCCGCACGGCGAGCCGCCGGCCGCGCTCGGCCAGGCGGACGACCACGTCGGTGAAGAACAGGGCGCCTTTGACCGGCTCGTTGAGGATGCCGCAGAACAACAGGTCGAACGGCCGCCCGTCATAGGAAAGCGGGCTCCGCTGCGGCTGCCAGCCGGGAAACAGGTGGGTGCGGACGATGCGTTCCGCCGCCATGCCGTAGGTTGCGAGGATCTCGGCGCTGGCATCGCTCGGCACGATGCCGAAATCCGAGCGCGCGACGATCGTGCGCCGGGCGAAGCGATGGACGGCCGAATGGGCACCGGGATCGGTGGCCGGCGCGCTGTCGGTCCTGACGCCGACCGGCACGCCGAGCCAGCGCGCCGTCAGCGCTGCCAGGATCGAGGTGGGCGAGAAGTCGTTGACGATGACCAGGCTGGGCTTGAGTGCGATCAGCCGCCAGACCACCGCCGGGTTGATATAGATGCGGGCGATCGCGGTGCGCTTCACCCTGAGGCCGGGCAGCACCTCGTAGTGATAGGCGCGCGCCGGCGGGATCTGCCACTGCCGGATGGCCTCGCGCTTGGTGCAGACCAGCACATGCAGCGGCTCGGCCGCCGCTTCGCCGAGCGCCTCGTAGAGCAGGTGCGTATAGGGCGCCAGCGCGCCGGTCACGATGACGATCGACATGGCTCCTCGCTCCGGCTGTGGCGCGTGCGCGCCGAGAACGAATTGAACGGCAGGGCGCCCATGAGGACGTCCAGTTCATGCAGCGGCCATTCGGGCTCGACGACGTGGCGCGGCATCAGCCAGGCGTCGGACGCGGCGGTGGCGAAGCCGCGCGTCGTGCTGAACAGCGAGACATAGCCGGCGGCCTTGGCGAGCCGCGCCGTCGGCTCGGGATCGAAGTCGCAGCCGGGCACGCCCCAGGGAACGGCGAAGTGGCGGGGCGCCTGTCCGGTGATTTCGGCAAGGGCATCTGCCGAGCGCCGCAGATCGTCGTTCAGCTCTGCCTCCGACAGGTCCATCAACCGGCGGTGCGCGACCGTATGGGATCCGACGTCCATGCCGTGGCTGCACCACGTCTCCAGGTCGGCGCGCGACATGTGAGTCACCCGCCCGCTGCCCGCCGAGCCAGGCGCTGACGACGAAGGCGATGGCAGGAATCTTCCGTTCGTGCAGTACGGGGAGGGCGACGTCGACCAGGTCGGCATAGCCGTCGTCAACCGAAACGACGAAGTAGCGGTCCCTCGCGGCCTTGCCGGACGCGAGGAGGTCGATCGCCTGATCGGCGCCGATGAAGCTGCCGTGACGGGCGAGGTAGTCGAGCTGGCGGGCGAAGCTCTGCCGATGATCGGCACCGAAATTATGATAGCACAGCGTGTAGACGCCGGCCGGTGCCCAAGCGATGCGCCTGAGCAACGACAGCGCCGCCAGAATCGCGCGCCGCGCCGCGGGGGTGTCCCGCAGCGCGTGCTTCAGACTGGTCGGCAGCACCGTGCCGTTGGTCATCGCGTTCTCGCCCGCATTGTGAGGCCAACCACCGGCTGCGCCGGCGGCTCAGCGGTGGATGGCTTCGGCGATCATGATGCGCAGCATGCCCGGCACGACGTGCCGGTAGCGCGGCCACAGCCGCTGCGGCTCCTTGGCCAGGCGATAGAACCATTCGAGCCCGGCCGACTGCATCCATACCGGGGCGCGGCTCTGCAACCCGGCGAACATGTCGAGTGCGCCGCCGACGCCGACCAGCATGGTGCGCGGGAAGTGGCCGGCGTGGTTCGCCATCCAGTATTCCTGCTTGGGCGTGCTCAGGCCGACCCAGATCACATCGGGGGCGGTGGCGGCGATGCGTTCGATGACGGCTGCGTCCTCGAGCGTGCCGGCCTCGCGCATCGGCGGCGAATGCCAGCCGGCAATGGCGCCGGGGCCGAGCACCTGGCTGGCCTTGTCGATGATGCGCCGGGCCTGCTCCGGCGCGCCGCCATAGAAGTAGTGGCGCAGCGCCTTGGCGCGCGGATCGGCGAACACGTCGTGCAGGAAGTCGCTGCCGGCAACCCGCTCGACCGCGCGTCCCTTGAACTTGCCCACCCACACCGCCGGCATGCCGTCGGGCAGCGCCATGGCGCCGCTGTTGATGATGTCGCGGAGCTTGGCGTCGGTCTGCGCGGCGACGATGCCGTGGGCGCCGGTGACGGTGATGAAGCCGCCGCCATGGCGCGACGCCAGATCGAAGAAGGTCGCGGCCGCGGCCGGCCGGTCGAGGCAGGAGAGGTGGACGCCGGCAAGGGCGTAGGTCTCGTGGGCCGCCACCGGCGGCCTGACACCGATGCGCTGCCACGGCTTGCCGCCGTCGCCCGCCCGGTTCTCCACCTGCTCGGCGATCCAGGCGTAGGTCTTGGTCATGCCGTCAACGAGACGGGCGGAAGGCGCCCAGCCGAGCTTTTCGGCGATCAACCGGTTGTCCGAGCGCCGCCCGCGCACTCCGAGCGGGCCAGGAATGTGATCGAGGGTGATGCGCTTGCCGGCGATTGCCGCCGCCATCTCGGCGAGCTGGTTGATGGTCACCATCTCCTCCGAGCCGATGTTGACCGGACCGGCGAAATCGGGCGAGCGCATCAGGCGCAGCACGCCATCCAGGCACTCGTCGATATAGAGGAAGGAGCGCGTCTGTTGCCCGTCGCCCCAGACCTCGATGGTGCCGCCGTCCGGCGCTTCGGCGACCTTGCGGCAGATGGCGGCCGGTGCCTTCTCCTTGCCGCCGGTCCAGGTGCCCTCCGGGCCGAAGATGTTGTGGAAGCGCGCGACGCGGCAGTTCATGCCGTAGTTGCGGTTGTAGGAGAAATAGAGCCGCTCGCTGAACAGCTTCTCCCAGCCGTATTCGCTGTCGGGATTGGCCGGGTAGGCGGAATCCTCCGCGCAGTTGGGATTGTCCGGATCTTCCTGATTGTGCGCCGGATAGATGCAGGCCGACGACGAATAGAAGACGTTGCTGATGCCCATGCGCCGGCACAGGTCGACGACGTTGAGGTTGATCGTCGCCGAATTGTGCATGACGTCGGCGTCGTGCTCGCCGGTGAAGATGTAGCCGGCGCCGCCCATGTCGGCGGCGAGCTGGTAGACCTCGTCGAACGGGCGGTCGATGACCCGGCGGCAGACCTCCTGGTCGCGCAGGTCGCCGATGACGAAATCGTCGGCGTTGGTCGGCGAGAACTCAGGATATTTGAGGTCGACGCCCCTGACCCAGAAGCCCTCATTGCTGAGACGGGTGACAAGATGGCTGCCGATGAACCCGCCAGCGCCCAAAACCAATGCGGTTTTCATGACCTGCGCCTCCTGCTTTTTGAAGTGGTTGCCGAACAATACCAAGCAGGTGAATTGAGCAGCAATTAACTATTGATTGTCCGCCAACAAAGCTCCTGTTAAGCTTAATCCCGGAACGGAGTGGTCGTGAATTTTAAAAAGGTGGGCGCAAAACAGAAAAGAAGGCGAGGACGTTTGAGACAATAGGATGCAGTTACGTAAAACGGCGCTACCGTCCACGCATAAAGACATGAAATCAGCCCTGACATCCTCAAAGAATTACAGCAGCCCGGCGGTCTCCTCTGTCTGGTGGATGGCGAAGGATGCCGTGTCCGTGGCGCCGGACAGGCCGGCCGCGCGGCGCGAAGCGATCGCTTCGGCGTAGATGGCTTCGAGGCTGGCGAGCGCCGCCTCTGCGGTGTAGCGCGCACGGTAGGTCTGCCGCGCTGCGGCGCCGCGAGCGGCGGCTTCGATGGGATCGCTGAGCGCGCGGTCGATGGCGGCGGCGAGCTCCGCCGGATCGCCGGGATTGACCAGCCAGCCCGTCCGCCCGTCCTCGACGATCTCGGCCAGCGCGCCGATGCGCGAGGCGATCACCGGCGTGCCGGCGGCAAAGGCCTCGGCCACGGTGACGGGGAAACCCTCGAACCAGATCGACGGCATGACCAGCGCGCGGGCGCGGGCCATGACAGCGCGCACGTCGGCGCGCGGCAGCGCGCCGAGGAAGCGCACCGTGTCCGGCGCCACGGCAGCGAGCCGGGCGGCCTCTGGCCCGTCGCCGACGATCGTGATCGGCACCCGCGTCAGGCGTGCCGCCGCGATGAGGTGGTCGACGCCTTTCTCCGGGCTGAGACGCCCGACGAAGAGGACGCCGGCACGCTCCGCCGTCTCGCCGCCGGCGAGGTCGGCGACGGCGTTCGGCTTGACCGCGATGCGCTCGGCCGGCAGGCCGGCGCGCACGAAGATGTCGCGGGCGAAGTTGGAGAGAACGATGAAGCGGTCGACATGGCGCTGCCATGTCTGCTCGCGCCTGTGGGTGGCGATCATGTGCGCCAGCGCCGCCGAGCCGGCGAACGAGCCGCGATAGCAGCGGTGGGCGACGGCGTGGAGGCTCGACCCGGTGAGGCAGAGTTCGCAGGGACGGCCGGCGCGCATCAGGAGCCCGTTGGCGCAGGTGATGCGGAAATTGTGCAGGGTCTGCACCGTCGCCGGCCCGAGGGCGCGCACGCGGGCATGCACCCTGGGCGAGATCAGCGGAAAGAAGTTGTGGACGTGGACCACATCGGGCGCGAAGCGGCGGACGGCATCGCTGATGCGCTCGCCCGTCAGCGGGCCGTCGGCGACGCCAAGCGCGGCACGCGCCTTGTCGGCAAAGCCGACGATGGCGTCGTTGGAGACGATGACGGTGTCGACCTCATGGCCGCCGGCACGCAGCAAGGCGATCTCGTCGTCGGCGACCGAATCCTCGCCGCCGCGCTGCTGGTAGCGGTTGTGGACGACGAGGATCCTCATGGCGCCCGCCCGCTCAGGTCGCGTTGCGGTAGGCGCGCGGCGAAATCGGCGTCATCAGCGTGATGTAGATGTCGAACCACAGCGACCAGTTCTCGATGTAGTAGAGGTCGTGCGCGACGCGCGCTTCCATCTTCTCGCTGCTGTCGGTGATGCCGCGCAGGCCGTTGATCTGCGCCCAGCCGGTGATGCCCGGCTTGACGTTGTGGCGGCGGGCGTAGAGGGCGATCTTCTCCTGGTACTCGTCGTCCATCTTGAGCGCGTGCGGCCGCGGCCCGACGATCGACATGGAGCCGGCAAGCACGTTGAGAAGCTGGGGCAGCTCGTCGATGTTCCACCGGCGCAGGAAGCGGCCGAGGCGCGTCACCCGCGCATCGTTGGCCGTCACCTGATGGCTCATGTCGTCTTCCATCGTCATCATGGTGCGGAACTTGATGATGCGGAACACCCGGTTGTTGAAGCCGAGGCGGCGCTGGAAAAAGAGGGCAGGGCCGGGGCTGTCGAGGCGGATGAGCAGCGCGACAAGCAGCAGGACGGGCGCCAGCACGACCAGCGCCAGCGACGCCACGGTGATGTCGAACAGCCGCTTGGCCAAGCGCTTGCCGCGGCTGAGCGGCGCCCGCTCGAGCCTCAGGCAGGGCGCGTTGGCGAGCCGCGAGATGGCGATGGCGCCGAAACGTTCGAGGTCGTGCTCGGGGCCGAGATAGATCGACGCCGGCACCGACAGGAAGGCCTGCGCCAGACCGTCGATCGCCTTGCGGTACGACCACGGCAGCAGGAGCAGGATATCCTCGACATTGAGGGCGCGCGCCCGCTCCACCGCATGGGCCACGGTCGCCGTGAGGTCCCCGGCCCCCGTTTCCGTCGGCACCGGCAGCCTGACCACTTCGGCGATGCGCATGCCCGAGCGGGCGGGATCGTAGCGGCGCTCGAAGCTCGTCAGTTCCGATTCAAGCCCGACCACCAGCACGCGATGCTCCACCAGCCAGCCGGTGCGATAGCCGTGGCGCGCCGCGGCGATGAAGATCATGCGGATGGCGGCCAGCGCGGCGAAGCCGATGACATAGAAGGTGATCGCCGAGCCGCGCGAGATATCGGCACTGGTCTTGGTCAGGAAGGCGACCAGCAGGAACATGGCCAGCCCGACGTTCCAGCTGACGAAGGTGATGGCGAGGCTCTTGCGGTAGGTCTCGTCGGGCGACAGCCGGTACTGGTCCCTGAGCACCTGGTGCAGCACGAAGAACAGGCCGACGATGGCGCCGCGCTCGCCATAGACAACCATGTCGGGGATGTCGCCGTAATAAGCCAGGTTGTAGGCGCCGCCGGCGATCGCCGCCATTGCCGCCAGAGCGAGAAACTCGCAGCAGCCGAGCGCCGCGGCGGCGAGCCGGGCAGGGACGAATGGCTTGGCCGGATAGGAGCGGCTTGCACCGGCAACGTCGGTGACGGAGACCATGCTTTTTGAACGGTTTCTTGTCCCGACCCGAGGGTCAGGAATTGCTGTGCCGCAGCCGGTTAAAAGTTAAGAATTGGTAGCCCCGACAAGCAACGGGCAACTTAACTCTTGGTTAAGATTAACCAATCCTTTGATTTCCTGTGCGTAGTGTCGGCGCCTCACGCTAGGTAGGCTGATGGGGTGCATGGGTCTCAGCCGAGAGCGACGATGAATCAAAGCCTGCGCAAGATGACCAAGGGCCTCGTCAGCGAGATGCACCGGACCGCGCTCAAGGCCGGCATCGTGGTGCTGCCCAACCACTTCTACGCACCGGTTGCCGACGTCCATGAGCTCCGCCGGACGCAGTCGTCGTGGGCGCGGCGCTCATCGATGCTCGGCGTCGATGTCGACCTGGCGCGGCAGATCGCGGCGCTCAACGACATGGTGCTGCCGTTCGAGCCCGAATACCGCGGCAACGCCACCTACAGCGAGGGCGTCGCCGGCGGGGCAGGGCCCGGCTTCGGCTACATCGAGGCGCAGGCGCTGCATGGTGTGCTGCGCAGCCTCAAGCCGCGCCGGATCATCGAGGTCGGCTCCGGCGTGTCGACCCATTGCGCCATGCATGCCGTCGGCTTGAACGCCAAGGAGGGGCGGCCGGCGACCATCACCTGCATCGAGCCCTATCCGAGCGCATTCCTTCAGCAGGCCGCGGCGACCGGCGCCGTGGAGCTGGTCAAGTCGCCGGTCCAGGCGCTCGACCCGGACTTCTTCCTGGGGCTCGAAGCCGGCGATCTGCTCTTCATCGATTCCACCCACGCGGTGAAGCCGGGCGGCGACGTCGTCTATCTCTATCTGGAGGTGCTGCCGCGGCTGAAGCCCGGGGTCACCGTCCACATCCACGACATCTATCTGCCCTACGTCTATCAGCGCGACGTCTTGAGCGCGCTCTTCCAGTGGTCGGAAACGGCGCTGCTCCAGGCGCTGCTCACCAACAACGCCCACCTGTCGATCGTCTTCTGCCTGAGCCAATTGCACTACGATGCGCCGGAGACGCTGGCGGCCGTCTTCCCGGAATACGACCCGCAGCCGGCCGCGGACGGCCTTGTCGAACCGGGCGCACCGGGGCATTTCCCGGCATCGATCTATCTCAAGACCTTGCCCTGACGTCTGGGTGCGCTTCGCCTAAGCGCCTGCCTCGTCGCAGAGCACCGGCGCGAGGCGCCGGTCGTGCGCGATGGTGGCGACCGCCCGACGCACCGCGTCGACGGTGCTCGTGACCGCACTGGCGGTGAACAGGATCACGTCGATGCGGCCGTCAGCGACCAGGTGCTCGCTCACCGGGCCGCTGCCGAGCAGCGGTCCATCGATGACGATGAGGTCGCTGCCGTTGGCGCCGTCGAAGGCGCCGTCGCTGATCAGTCGATCGACCGCAGCGCCGTCGCGCGGCGAGACCACCCGCAATCCCGGGAAGCTGTCGACCTGCGCCACCGCCAGTCCGCCAATGGTCTCACCATCCTGGTCGGGGCGATGCCCGCCGTGCACCGCCTGGGTCACCAGGCCGGCGGGGTCGGCATCGACCAGGAGGACGGTCTCCCGGTTGAGCGTACCGCACAGAGCCAGGAAGAGGGCCAGCGCCGACTTGTTGCGCGCGTCGTCGGCGCTCGCGACCAGGATCGCGATCGGTGTGCCCGCCGGGTGCTCCGCCCGGCTGCGCAGGTGCGCCAGCAGCAGGCTCACCGCGCCGTCGATCTCGCCGGCATTGTCCGGCACCGACGCGCCCTCCGCGAAGATCAGGTCGGGCAAGGTGGGGAGCGAGGCGAGCACGGGCTGGCCGGTCGCCTGCTCGAGCCGGCGCTGGGTGCGGATGCGCTCGTCCGTCGGCTGAGCGGCACGGGACGGCGGCAGCAGAGCGACCGGGCTCTTTGCCCCTTCGCTGTAGTCACGGCCGGCGACCAGGAAGGCGTAGAACAAGAGGATCGTCGGCAACGAATTGTGCGTCATGAAGGTCACGTCGGTTGCCGACCCGAGCGTCAGAAAGACCATCAGGGCCGACAGCGCGCCGGCGACGCGCCCATCCAGTGACCGGTTGAAGAAGACGAGGTTGGCGCCGACCAGCACCGACCAGTAGCCCATGAGGCCGACCAGCCCGAGGCCGATGAGGACTTCGACGACGGTGTTGTGGAAGTTCGGCGTGAAGAAATAGATCTCGGTCGCGCGCAGCGACCACACCTCTGAGAACGGTGTGGCGTCGAAGAAGGAATGGTAGCCGAAGCCGAGCAGCGGGTGCTGGGCGATGAAGCCGGGCGCCAGCTTCCAGAAATCGGCGCGGCCGGTGAACGTCGCATCGCGGCCGAGCAACTCCGACAGCCAGGCAAAATCGACGAAGGGCAGGATCGCCGCAACGGCGATGGCGAACGCGGCGGCGATGCCGATGACGAGATTGCGCCGCCGGCCGGCGCGCCTGGCCGCCAGGAACACCAGCGCGATGAGCACGCATCCGACCAGGGAGGTAATCGCATTGGCGAGCAGCAGCGCGACCACGAGGATCGCCATGCCGGTCGCCCGCCAGCGCCAGCGCGACCTGTCCAGGAAGATCAGGATGAGAAGCGCCACGGCCGCGTAGAGGCCCAGCGCCTGCTTGTGGTCGAACACGCCCGCCAGGCTTCCCTGCATCAACAGGCCCGGCCTGTCCAACTCCGACATGACGCTGTTGGGGCTGACGACCAGCAGGATAAGCGAGATCGCCGCCAAGGCGACGATCGTCCAGCCGATCGTCAGAAGCAGGACCCGCGGCGGCGCCGTGATGGCGAGTGCCGCGGCGACGACGATGGTGAGGCTGAACATGGTCGCGAAGACCAGGCTCGATTGCGGGTCGTTCGCCCACAGCGACGACAAGAGGACGAAGACGGCGAATGGAACCAGCGCCAGGACGCGGACGTCGATGCCGCGCTGCCATGCGTCACGCAGCAGCAGGATCGCCGCCGCGCCATAGAGCAGGAACCACAGGCCGACATAGAGGAGGTTGTCCCGGCCGCCCCCGGACAGGTCCGTGTTTGCGTCCGGTCGCGGCACGAAGACCTGGAAATAGAAGGCGTGCATCGACCACAGCACGACGAACACCACGAAGGCATAGGTCGCCAGCGACAGGCTCCGGCGCCGGGCGAAAGACGGCGGAGCCAGGGCCAGGTCGGCAAACATGCGCTATCGCCGCCCGCGGGCCGTCATGCCGCGCGGCGCGCCATCAGCGGCGCGACGGCGCCACCGGCACCGACCAGCAGGCCGAGGAGCAGGAACGCCGGCAGGATGAGCCGCGCCGAGACGTTCGACTTGCTCAACGGCTCGGTGGCCGCGCTGATCAGGCGGATGTTGGTGGTGTCGACCGCGGTCTGCCCGCCGAGCTCGCGCGCGCGGGCAAGGAAGCTCTCGTAGACCGTACGGTTGGCCAGTGCCTCGCCTTCCAGCTCGCGCAGCTTGACCTCGGCCTGGCTGGTCTCGGTCGCCGTCACCGAGAGCTGGTCGAAGGACTGCTGCAGGCTCTGCTGGTTGGCCAGCGCCCGGTCGTAATCGGCCTGTAGCGAGGCGCCGATGCGGGCGAGTTCGGCTTTGATCGCGTCATTGACGCCGCGCAGCTCGGCGTTGACGTTGAGCAGATCGGGATGCTGCGGGCCGAGCGTCAGGGTGAGGACCGCCTTGCGCCGCTCCACTTCAGCGGCCTGGGCCCTGAGCGAGGCCAGCGTCGGCGAGCCGACGGCCTCGGAGATTCCACCCTCGGCTCCGGCCTTCAGCGACTCGAATTGCGTTAGCTTGGCCCTGGCCGCGGCAGTGGCGGTCTTGGCGCCGGTGAGTTGGGTGTTGATTTCGGCCAGCTGCTGGTTGCTGACCAGGTGGCCTTCGGCGTCGACCAGACCGTTGTCGCGCTTGTAGGTCTCGACCCGGTTCTCCGCTTCGCTGACCTGGGAACGCAGCTCGCCGAGCCGTGCCTGCAAGGCATCGCTGCTGCGCCGCGCCAGTTGCGCCCGCTCGGCCACCGAGTGGGCCGTGTAGGTCTTGACGATGGCGTTGGCGAGGCGGGCGGACTTGGCCGGGTCGGCGGTCCACACGATCACGTCGACCGCGAAGCTGCGCTCGGCGCGGGTGACCGCCAGGTGCTTCTTGAGCGCCTGCAACGCCACCAGGTTGGCGTCGCTCGGCTCGCCCGAGGCAAACGCATTGCGGACTGTCCCGAGCATGCTCGCCAGAAGCGAGGTCGTGCCGGCGAATTCGGGATCGCTGGCGAGGTTCTCCTGCCGGATGACGTCATTGAGGACGTTCGCCGATCCGATCACCCGCATCTCGTTCTCGACCATGGCGATGTTGGCGTCGGCGGTCTGCGGGTCGGGGCTGACCTCGTTCTTGACCACCTGGAGGCCGAGGGGATCGATGATCAGCTCGGCCGTGGCCTGATAGCGCGGCGGTGTGAACAGGACGAAGACGATGCCGAGGCCGAGGAAGACCGCAGCGGTCAGGCCGACCAGGAGGCGGCGCCGCCAGATGATGTCCAGCGCCGCGCGCACGTCGACGGTCGTGGCCGAGCCGACGGTGTCCGGTGTCCACGCCAGGGCCGCTGACGGGTGCAGTGATTGGCCGGCAGGATAACTGGGATTGGTGTTCACGACTTGCTCCTGATCCGCGCAATCGCCCCCCGCGCGAAAGTCTGACCGAGGGATTCGCCGATGGACTGCAAGATCGGTTCCGCGGTTCTCTGTGCCGCGGTGGGACAGGCCGGCCTCCGCGAGGCGGCGTTCGAGCGGCATGCCGAGGGCAGGGGCGGGGGAGGGCGGTGGCTGACGGCAGCCGCTGTTGGTTAATGTCCTGCCCTGACACAGGCGGCGACCGGCGTGTCGGGGGAACGACCCTAGAGCATTGTCGGAACAGGGTTAATCGCGACGGCCAGGACCAATCGACGTTGGGTGACGTGCCCATCCTTTGCCCCCTCTCCCCCTGCGGGAGAGGGCTGTTTTTCTCGGCGAGCCTTCCTTAAGAAGCGAGCGCCGCAGGCGCAGCTGGAAGCAAGGAAGGCGAGCCAGAAAAGCAGGGTGAGGGGGACGCCGACACGGGATAGCACGGAGGCGTAGCGCGGCTGCGCCCGCGCGAACCCGGATCGACCCGCTGGCGCGGCCGGCTCCGCCACCGCTTCGTCATCACCGCGCCGGCGGATCGAGGCTGGTTCGCCGTGCCATGTGCGAAATCCGACCTCCCCCTCAAGGGGGGAGGTGGCAGTTTCTTGGGCGCCAGGTACAGACTGAATGTCGGTTGGGCCTAGTAGACCATCGTGCTCATCGACACGTCGTCCCACACTTCCTTCACCGTCTGCTGGAGATGGCGGCGACGGTCGGAATAGTGGGTGTGCAGGAGCTCGTGCGCCTTCTCCGAGTTCGGTGCGTCGAGGAAGTCGCGATAGAGCGACTTGACCTGCTCGTTGTTGTGCGACTGGCGGACCTTGCGGGTGCGGTCGACGGCGTAAATCGTCTCGCGCCTGGCCTGGGCGTTGGGGTGATAGGCCTTCTTGGAGCGCAGCGACCCGCCGCCATCGACGCAGCCGCCGGGGCAGGCCATGACCTCGATGAAGTCGTAGTCGACCTCGCCCTTGCGCACCTTCTCGACCAGCGCCCGCGTATCGCCGAGGCCATGCACCATGGCGACCTTGACCGCGCCGAACGGCCCGCCGAGATCGACCGTCGCCTCGCGCACGCCCTCGAAGCCGCGCAACTGGGTCAGCTCGATGGTGTCGAGCTCCTTGCCGTTGACGATCGCATAGATGGTGCGGACCGCCGCCTCCATGACGCCGCCGGTGGTGCCGAAGATGGCGCCGGCGCCGGAAAACTCGCTCATGTAGGGGTTGTCGAATTCGGAGGGTTCGAGGTCCTTGAGGTTGATGCCCTCGCGCCTCAGCAGGCGGGCGAATTCGCGCGTCGTCAGCACGACGTCGGTTTCCTGCATGCCGTTGGTCTTGAGCTGCGGCCGCACCGCCTCGTCCTTCTTGGCGGTGCACGGCATGATCGAGATCACCCGGATCTTCTCCGGCGCCACGCCGATCTTCTCGGGCAGGTAGGTCTTGGCCAGCGTCGACAGCACCTGCTGCGGCGACTTGGTCGTCGACAGCATCGGCAGGATGTCGGGATAGTGGATCTCGGCGAAGTTGACCCAGGCCGGGCAGCATGAGGTGAAGGTCGGCTTCTGCTTCGCCCTCAGCCGCTCGAGCAGCTCGACGCCTTCCTCCATGATGACGACGTCGGCGGCGAAATTGGTGTCGAGCACGATGTCGACGCCGAGCTTGCGGCAGGCGGCGACCACCTGGCCCTGGACATTGGTGCCGGCCGGCAGGCCGAATTCCTCGCCGAAGGCGACGCGCACGGCCGGGGCGAACTGGACGACCGTGGTGACGTCCGGATCGTAGATGAAGTCGAGCGCCTTGTCGGTCTCGTCGCGCTCGCCGAGCGCTCCGGTCGGGCAGACCAGCACGCACTGGCCGCAGGAGACGCAGGCCGAATAGGCCTGGTTGCCGCCGCCCTTGAGTTCGACCAGCCGCAGCAGGCCGGTCTCCGACATCATCAGCGCATCGACCTGCTGGAAATAGCGGCAGACGGCGACGCAGCGCTGGCAGCGCACGCAGCGCCTCATGTCGCGGATGATCGCCGGCGAGGAAGCGTCGACCGGCCGCGCCGCGGTGCGCGCCCGGTCGAAGAAGCGGTTCTCGGTGAGGCCGACGAACTGGGCGAGGTCCTGCAGTTCGCAGTCGCCGTGGCGAATGCAGGTGGCGCAGTCCTGCAGATGGTCGGCCATCAAGAGCTCGACCTGGAGCTTCTGCATCTCGCGCACCTGCTGGGTGCGGGTCTCGACCACCATGCCTTCGCGAATCGGCGTGTTGCAGGAGGTGACGAGCTGGTGCTTGTCCCTGCCGTCTTCGAGGATGTCGACCAGGCAGACGCGGCAGGTGCCGGGGGTGTGGTTGATGACCGAGAGCTCGCACAGCGTCGGTATGTACTGGCCGTGCCGGCGGGCGCAGGCGAGGATCGTTTCGTTGGGAAACCCGGTGCAGGCCTTGCCGTTGATGGTCAGGAAGATCGTGGCGTCAGCCGGATTGCGTCGTTCGGCGACCGCAGTTTGGGTGGTGGGCATGGCTCAGGCCGCTCCTTCGGGAATGGAATGCGCTGTGACGACGGAATAGATGCGATAGCAGCGCATGCAGCGGTGCGCCTCGGCATAGGCCTCCCTGTCGCTGATGGTCTGTTCCACCTCCTCGAACATGTGCTTCCTCAGTTCCGGATCGAGCGCCGGATTGTGCACGCGGTACATGTTGCGGACCGGTGTGGCGACGACGTCGTCGGCCAGGAAGTCGTTGTCCTTGATCAGCTGGCGCATGCGCGAGCGCTTGTAGAAGGCGGCGCTGCCGCGCTGGATCCAGTCGTCGATGGCGCGCGCCGCCTTGAGGCCGGTGGCCATGGCGATGATCAGCGTCGACGGCCCGGTGACGCAGTCGCCGCCGGCGAAGACGCCCGGACGCGACGTCGCCAGCGCCCGGTCGGTGTGGACCGTCCGCCAGCGATTGAGCTCGATGCCTTCGCTTCTGACGTCTTCGGGGTTCTCGACCTGCTGACCGATGGCGGCGATGATGGTGTCGCACTTCATGACGAATTCCGAGCCCGGGATCGGCCGCACCTTGCGGCGGCCGGTGTCGTCCGGTTCGGTCTGCTCCATCCTGACCAGCTCGACGCCGACGACCTTGCCGTTGTCGGTGATGATGCGGGTCGGGTTGCACAGCGTGTGGAAGTGGATGCCTTCGTGATGCGCCGCCTCGAGTTCCTCGTGGTCGGCCGGCATGTCCTTCTCGGTGCGGCGATAGATGACGTGGACATGGTCGGCTCCCAGACGGAGGGACGAGCGCACGCAGTCCATGGCGACGTTGCCGCCGCCGACAACCACGACCTCACCCTTGAGGTCGAGCCTCTCGATGCCGCCGACGTGGTCGTGCACCTTCAACAGGAAATCGATGCCGCTGTAATAGCCCGCGTGCGTCTTGTCCTCGTTGTCGACGCCGAGCGCCGTGCCCTGCTGGCATCCCAATGCCAGGAACACCGCCTTGAAGCCCTGCGCGAACAGGTCATCGAGGGAGAAATCGCGGCCGAGCGCCTGGCCGTAGCGGAAGTGCCCGCCGAGGTCGACGATGATGTCGGTCTCGAGCGCCAGCGTGTCCTTGGGCAGGCGGTAGCTCGGGATGCCGATCTGCGCCATGCCGCCGGCCTGTTCGGTCTTCTCGAACACGTCGACGTGGTAGCCGTGCAGCAGCAGGTGATAGGCGGCGGAAATGCCCGCCGGGCCGGCGCCGACCACCGCCACCTTCATGCCGTCCTCGAGCGGCCGGGTGATCATGTCGCGGGTGAACTTGAGGGCGTTCGGACCCTTCTGCTGGTCGGCGACGTAGCGCTTGAGCATCTTGATGCCGACCGCCTCGTCGACGAACTTGCGCCGGCAGGCGAGTTCGCAGTAGCGCACGCAGACGCGTCCGCAGGTTGCCGCCATCGGGTATTTTTGGAGGAGCACGCCGAGCGAGTTCTCCGGCTTGCCGTCGCGGATGTAGTCGATGTAGCGCGGCACGTTGACCTTGGCCGGGCAGGCCTCGATGCAGGGCGCGGTCATGTAGGCCATGCCGTGCTGGGACCGAATCGGCTTGTGCTCGGCGACTTCCTTCTCGATGCGGTCGCGGAAGTGGTGGATGACGTCGAGCAGCGCCACCGCGCAGGTCTGGCCGAGGCCGCACAGCGCGGTCGTCTTCATCTGCGCGCCGAGCAGTTCGATGTCGTCGAAATCGAGCGGCGAATCGAGGCCGCGGCGCATCTTGTCGAGCGCGTCGCGCACCAGCACGGTGCCCATCCGGCAGGGGGTGCAGGCGCCGCACGACTGTTCGGCGGCCTTCTCCATGTAGTGGTAGAGCCCGTCGATCAGGCTGACGTTTTCATCGAAGACGAAGAAGCCGCGATCGCCAAAGAACGCCCGGATGGCGTTGCCGTCGTCGAACTCGTCGAACTTCTTCAGTCCCGTGAGGGCGGATTCGGGCGGAATCCCACCGTTGCGGGTGTCGTGGACGACACCGTCCCAAACCCCGAACGCGACCTGTACCATCTGTGACCTCGCACCATCTGACGGTAGCCAGTGAAGCCAAGGTCCTCCCGCTCGGCGCGAACGGCCCGCCGGTGTTGCGGCCGGATGGCGTCCGTGAAGAGCCCTTCTGCGGCTCACATTCTACGTTTGCGGAATAGCCGAAGTGCGCCCGAGTCACTTTGCCGTGGATCAATGCGTCAAGGTGCATGACATCGGCTTATCCAGACCATTGGTGAACGTGTCTGCGCCCCCTGCAGCGCCGATCGCGCGTTGACGCGCCGGTCGGTGGCAGCCAAGTTCCGGTCGTAGCGATCGGCGGGCTGCCTGGCTGGGGAGGCTGGGAGGAGGCACTTCGCCCGGCAACCAGAACGAGAGACCGTCGCATGACTTCCTCCCTGCACACGCCGCTCGACCGGCGCAGTTTCCTTCTCGGCCTCGCATTGGCGGGGGCCTCCGGCCTCATTGTCCCGGCCGGCGCTGGCCGCGGCGCAGGCGCTCGCCGAGCCGCTCACCATCTGGGGCATCCCGGCCTCGCCCTCGGCGGTCTTCGCCCGGGCGGTGGCCTCCGGCGCTCTGGACAGGCTGGCGCCGGGTGCGCGCTTCGACGTCTGGAAGAGCACCGACCAGATGCGCGCCGGCATCGCCACTGGCGATTTCAAGCTGTTCGCCACATCGACCTATGCGGCGGCAAACTTCTTCAACCGGGGTGCCGGCACGCGCATGGTCAACGTGGTCACCTGGGGCGTGCTCTACGTCATGGCGCGCGATCAAAGCATCACCCGGATCGAGGACCTCGCCGGCAAGCACGTGCTGCTTTCCAACAAGAACGAGGCGCCCGACCTGATCTTCCGCCTGGTGCTGAAGTGGTCGGGGATCGACCCCGACAAGGACGTGACGCTCGATTATGTCGGCTCGCCCAACGAGGCGGTGCCGCTCTATCTCGCCGGGCGCGGCGATGTGGCGGTGCTGCACGAACCGGCGGCGACGGCGGCGCTGATCAAGGCCAAGCAGGCGGGCACGCCGCTCTTCCGCGCCTTCGACGTGACCGAAGTCTACGGCCGCCATACCGGACGCGGGCCGAAGATACCGCAGGTCGGGCTGGCGGTGAGCGAAGCCTTTCTCGATGCCCATCCGGAGGTGGTGCGGGCCGCCCACGATGCCTGCGTCGCCGCCGGGGCGTGGGTGCTGGCCAACCCGGACGCCGCCGGCGCGCTGTCGACCGAGGCGCTCGGGCTGCCGGCACCGGTGATCGCCAAGTCGCTGCCCTTCGTCCACATCGATGTGAAGACGGCTAAGGAAGCGCAGGAGGACATCGAAATCTACTTCGACTACCTGATGGGCATCGATCCCGGCATCGTCGGCGGCAGGAAGCCCGACGCGGCCTTCTACTGGGGTTGAGCCTTGACGGCGCGCAAGCGGCAGCGGGCGGCCTGGCCCTTCGGCCTCGCGGGCCTGCTGCTTCTGCTCGCCTTGTGGGAATGGGGGCACCGCGTCTACGGCTCGCTGGTGCTGCCGGGCCTGGGCGAGACGGCGACGGCGCTGTGGCGCATGGTCGAGGGCGGCATCGTCGGACCGGCACTGGCGCTGACCGCGGCCAACGCCCTCACGGGCTGGCTGATCGGCATGGCCGCGGGCATCCTCGCCGGCACGCTCGCCGGCCTGCGCGACGAGGTGCGCTTCACCCTCCAGCCGGTGGCGGTCATCCTGCTCGGCATTCCGGCGATCGCCTGGGTGGTGCTTGCCCTGTTGTGGTTCGGCGGCCGCTGGGCGGTCATCTTCACGGTGGCGGTCGCCACCGGCCCGATCGTCTTTGCCGCCGCGGCCGCAGGCGCCCGCAGCCTCGACGGCGAGCTTGCCCGCATGGCGCGCGCCTTCCGCACGCCGCTCAGCGCCATGGCGCTCGATGTCTATGGCCCGCACATGTTGAGCCACCTGTTCCCGGCGCTGGCGACGACCCTTGCCATGTCGTGGAAGGTGTCGGTGATGGCCGAGCTCCTGTCCGGCTCGGGCGGCATCGGCGACGGCATCGCCACGGCGCGGGTGCGCATGGACACCGCCGAGACGATGGCCTGGGTGGTGGTCGTGGTCGGCGTCCTGATCGTGGTCGACCTGCTGCTGCTCAACCCCTTGCAGCGGCGCATGGAACTGTGGCGCGACGACCGGCCGGTGAGCCAGCCATGACCGGGGCTGCGCTCGCCTTCGACAACGTCGGCTTTGCCTATAATGGCGTGCCGGTGCTCGACGGCATCAGCCTGACCGTAGCGGCCGGCACGGTCACCGTGCTGATGGGGCCATCCGGATGCGGCAAGAGCACGGCGGTTGCGGTCGCCGCCGGCCTCCTGCAACCGACATCCGGCCATGTCCACAATGGGTTCCGGCGGACCGCCGTGATGTTCCAGGATCCGCTTCTGCTGCCCTGGCGGACGGCGCTCGGCAACGTCGCCTTCGCGCTCAAGGCCGACCGGCTGCCCGCCGCCGAGCGGCGCCGGCGGGCAGCGGCGGTGCTGGCCACGGTCGGCCTGACCGGTGACGACCTCCGCAAATATCCGCGCCAGCTTTCCGGCGGCATGCGCCGCCGCGTGGCGCTCGCCCGTGCCCTGGTGGTCGAGCCTGACCTGCTGCTCCTCGACGAGCCCTTCAGCGGCCTCGAGAGCGACCTTGCCCACCAGATGCTGGCCCTGGTGCGTGAGGTCGTCGACAAGCGCGGCGCCGCCGCCCTCATCGTCACCCACGACGAGCGCGAGGCGGCAGGCTTTGCCCAGGAGGTCGTCCAGTTCTCGCCGCGCCCGGCCAGGGTGGTCGCCGCCGGGGCCCCGCCGACGCCCGATCGCTGACCCACCGCTTTCGCCGCGGTCAGCCAATCACTAGATCAGGGCGTGCGGCGAAGGCATGCTGTTCGCCTTGGTGCCGGATTGGCGCGTTGTGGGACAAGGCGAAAGCAGCGGCGACATGAGCGATGCCAGCGAACTGCCCGATGAAGTATGGGTCGAGGTCGGCCGCTTCGCCAATGGCAAGCTGGCGAGCGAGCATGCTTTGGTGCTGGTGGCTGCCGGCATCGACTGCCAGCTCGCCTCGCGCGGCTGGGGCGTGGCGCTGCTCGTCGCCGCCTGGCATGCGGTGGCCGCCCGGCGCGAGCTTGCCGCCTATGCCGAGGACAACCGTCCGGACACCACGCCGCCGCCGCACCGGCATCCGGTCGGCGATGGGGTGACCGGCGTTCTCGCCTTCTGGTGCGTGCTGGTCTTCGTCTATGTGGCGGCGGACCACAGCCTGTTCGGCGTCGACTGGTTCGCCGCCGGGGAGGGGCAGGCGGGACTGACCGTGGGCGGCCAGTGGTGGCGGGCGATCACCGCGCTCGGCCTCCACGCCGACCTCGGCCATATCGGCAGCAACCTGGTCGCCGGCAGCCTGTTCGGCTTCTTCCTCGCCGAGATCCTCGGCAGCGGCCTCGGCTGGCTGATGATCCTGCTGGCGGGCGCCGCCGGCAACGCCATCAATTCGCTGATCCAGCCCGCGTCGCACACCTCGGTCGGCGCCTCGACCGCGATCTTCGGCGCGGTCGGCCTGCTTGCCGTGCTCGCCGTGCGCTATCGCCCGCGGCAGTGGCGGCGGGGCCTGCGCCGCTGGGCGCCGATCGCCGCCGGCGTGATGCTGCTGGCCTTCCTCGGCACCGAGGGCGAGCGCATCGACATTGGTGCCCACGTCGCCGGCTTCGCGGCTGGCTGCGTGCTCGGCGCGGCGATCGTAGCGATCGGCCAGCCGGCACCGACGCCGTGGCGGCAGGCGGTAGGCGCCGCGGTCGCCTTTCTCCTCTTCGCCGGCGCCTGGGCGATCGCGCTGACCCACGGCGGCGGCTGAGGCGGCTTGTTGGCTGGCCGCCAAGCGGTTAGAGCGTTTCACGGTCCGGCGACGGTGCCGGCTACGGGTCACGGCTGTCGCCTTCCTCGATGATGAGTTCCCACGCCCTGGCAGGCGGCCCGCGCCGGCTGCCGATCCTCATGGTCTTCGCCATCCACGGCGCCACCGTCGGAACGCTCTATGCGCGGCTCGCTGAACTGCGTTCGGCGATGCACCTGAGCGAAGCCGCGCTCGGCATCGCGCTCGCCGGACTGCCGGTCGGCGTGCTCGTCGGCTCGCTCATGGTCAGCGGCGCGATCGAGCGTTTCGGCACGCGCCTGACGGCGCTGACCATGGTGCCGGTCTTCGCCAGCGGGCTGGTGCTGGCGGCGCTCTCGGTGGGCACGGCAACGCTCTTTGCCGCGCTCGTCCTGTTCGGCTTCGGGCTCATCAACGTCAACATCGCCATCAACGTCGAGGCCGACCGGATCGAGGCGGCGAGCGGCCGCCGCCTGATCAATCGCGGCCACGGCAGCTGGGGCGTCGGCTTCCTCCTCGCCACGCTTGCGGCGACCGGCCTGGTCGCCGCGGGCGTGCCGCCGCTCCTCCACTTCGTCCTCGCCTTCGTCGTGCTCTCGGCCGCCGCCCTGGCCGTCATCGGACCGCTGCAGGCAAGCCCGCCGCGGGCCCATAGCGGCGCCGGACGTGCGCCCCGGCGGCTGTCGCTCCCCACCCTCGGCGTGTTCCTGGTCATGGGGTTCGCCCTCTCGGGCATCGTTCTGGAAGGCTGCGCCCGCGCCTGGTCGGTCATCTACCTCAACGACGATTTCGCCGTCGCCGCCTGGATCGCGACACTGACGCTTCCGGCCTTCGTCACCTTCCAGACCATCGGCCGCTTCATCGCCGACCCGCTGATCGACCGCCACGGCCCGGTGCGCGTCGCCGTCGCACTGACCGCGATCTCAGCCGTCGGGCTCGGGCTTGCGGTTCTTGCCCGCTCGGTGCCCCTGGTGCTCGCCGGCTTCGCCCTGGTCGGGCTCGGCATCAGCACCACCTATCCGCAGTCCATATCGGCGGTGGCGCGGCGCGGCGACCGGCCGGCATCGGAAAACGTCGCTGCGATCACGATCCTGGCGACGGCCGTCAACTTCATCACCCCGCCGCTCTTCGGCTTTCTCGCCTCGCGCTACGGCGTGCGCCTCGCCTTTGGCGTGTTGCTGGCGCTGCCGGTGATCGCGCTCGCTTTCGCGCGCTTCCTGGAAACGGCAAAACCGGCGACGTCGGGCTGACATCGCCGGTGGAACTGTCTTCCCACGCCGGGAGCAGGCCGTCGCCGGGGACTGCCCGGCGACGCCTTGCACTCGTCTACTGTGCCGGAACCTTGGCCGGGGCCGCCTTCGTCAGGTTGATGTTCACCTTGTAGCAGCCCGGATCCTCCGGATCGGGATGGACGGAAAAGCCCATCTCGCGGCACATGAGCAGCATCTCGCTGTTCTCGGCCAGCACCTCGCCCTCGACCAACGAAAGCTCCTCGCTGCGGGCATAGGCAAGCAGCTGCTCCATCAGCGCCCAGCCGATGCCGCGGCCCTGCAGGTCGGTGCGCACGATCACGCCGTATTCGGCGTGGGTGTAGTCCGGGTCGGCGATGATGCGCGACACACCGAGGAGGCTGCCGTTGTCCGGGTCGAGCGCCACGAAGGCCATTTCGCGCGCATAGTCGATCTGGGTCATGCGCGCCAGGAACTCGTGGCTGAACTGCTTGCGCGGTGCCAGGAACCGCAGGCGGATGTCGCGGTTGTCGAGCTTCTCGAAGAAGGCCGGATAGAGCCGCGCATCGTCCGGGCGAATCGGCCTGAGAAACACGTCGACGCTGCCGCTCGTGGTGACGCGTTTCTCCCACTCGCTCGGATAGGGCCGGATCGACAGCCGGCTGTTGGGCGCCAATTCGCCGAGGCGATCGGGGTCGATGACGATACGGGCGTCGAGCACCACGGCGCCGTTCTGGTCGGCGAGCAGCGGGTTGATGTCCAGCGAGGCGATCTCCGGGCAGTCGATCACCATCTGCGACACCTGGATGAGGGCGCGGGCGATGGCGTCGATGTCGGCCGCCGGCCGGTCGCGATAGCCGGCGAGCAGCTTGGAGATGCGCGTCTGGTTCATCAGGTCGTTGCGCCAGCTTCATGTCGAGCGGCGGCAGCGCCACGGCGGTATCGGCGACCACCTCGACCGAGGTGCCGCCGGCGCCGAACAGGATGATCGGGCCGAACAGCGGGTCCTCGCCGATGCCGACGATCAGTTCGTGGGCGCCCGGCCGCGAGATCATTGCCTGCACCGTGAAGCCCTCGATGGAGGCGTCCGGCGCCTTGGCGGCGACGCGGTCGAGAATGCCCTGGGCGGCACTGGCGGCCGCCTGCGGCGTGCGGATGCCGAGCACGACGCCGCCGACATCAGACTTGTGGCTGATGTCGCGCGACAGGAGCTTGACCGCCACCGCCGGGTTGCGGGTGAGCAGGTCGGCCGCGATGGTCTCGGCCTCCTTGACGTTGTGGGCGACGATGGTCTCGACCACCGGCACGCCGAAGGCAGCCAGTGCCGCCTTGGCCTCCGGCTCGGTCAGCACCGTGCGGCCGTCGGCGACGACGTCGGCGAACAGCTTGCGCGCCGCGGCGATGTCGGTCGGCACCTGCGGCGCCGAGGGCGGCGTCTGCATCAGCTCGCGCTGGGCGGCGCTGTAGCCGGTGAGGTAGGTCAGCGCCCGAACGGCCTCCGACGGAGTCTCGTAGGTGGCCACACCCGCCTCGCGCAGGATGGCGCGCGCCGGCGCCGCGTCGTGCTCGCCGAGCCAGCAGGTGAGGATCGGCTTGAAGCGCGCCGGATGCTTGGCGTCGATGTCGCGCACGGTATCGGCCACCGCCTGGGCCGAACCAACCGGCGAAGCCAGCGCCGTCGGGCAGGCCATGACCAGCAGGGCATCGACGTTGTCGTCGTTGAAGACGCCTTCGATCGCCGCCCGATAGCGCTCCGGTCCGGCGTCCCCGATGATGTCAACGGGATTGGCCTTCGACCACGTGGCGGGCAGCACCTTGTCGAGCGCATCGAGGGTTTCCTGGGAGATCGGCGCGATCTCGCCGCCATAGTCGATCATCCGGTCGATGGCGAGAACGCCGGCACCACCGCCATTGGTGACGATGCCCAGGCGCCCGCGCTCGATGGGCGCGAAGCGGGCCAGCGTCTCGGCCGCCTCGAACAGCTCCTCCAGGTCGGTGACGCGCAACAGCCCGGCGCGGCGGAAGGCCGCGTCGGCGGCGCCGTCGCTGCCGGCCAGCGCCCCGGTGTGGGTGGCGGCGGCCTTGGCGCCGGCGGCATGGCGACCGGCCTTGATGACGATGATCGGTTTCATGCGCGCCGCGGAGCGCGCCGCCGACATGAACTTCCGCGTGTTGTAGACGGTCTCGAGGTAAAGCAGGATCGCGCGCGTGTTGCTGTCGGTCGCCAAGAGGTCGAGCATGTCGGCGACGTCGACGTCGGCCATGTCGCCGAGCGAGACGACGTTGGAGAAGCCGATCTTGCGGTCGACTGCCCAGTCGAGCACGGCGGAGGCGAGTGCCCCGGACTGCGACAGGAAGGCGAGCTTGCCGGGCTGCGGCGCGATGTGCGCGAAGGAAGCGTTGAGGCCGATGCCGGGCACGAACATGCCGAGGCTGTTCGGCCCGAGGATGCGCAGCATATGCGGCCTGGCTGCGTCCAGCATCAGCTGGCGGAGGCCGCTCTCGCGCGTCAGGCCGGCGGTCAGCACCATGGCGGCGCGCGTGCCGCGCTCACCGAGCTCGGCGATGACGGCGGGCACAGCCTGGGCCGGCGTCGCCACGATCGCGAGGTCCGGCGCCGCGGGCAGCGAGGCGATGTCCTCGAAGCAGGGGAGCCCGTAGATCTCTTTGTGTTTGGGATTCACCGGCCAGATCGGGCCCTTGAAGCCGGCATCGCGTACATTCCTGGTGACGAACAAGCCTACCGAGCCTTCGCGTGGGGACGCCCCGATGATGGCAACGGAGCGGGCTCGGAAGGCGTATTCAAGATTGCGGATTGTCATTTTGTTGAGCCTTGCATTTCTCGGGCCGGAACACGGCCAATTCGTAGCGCGATGCGCTTTTTTGGACTGTGATCCAGCGCAAAAGGTAGCCCGGTATTTCCCGGAGGTTGACGAATGCCGACGTGAGGCGATGACGCGACGAAGCCTCGCTCGGCCTTTTCACCATGGCATCCTTTCCCGGACGCGGCACGGACACGGGAATCATCGTCGCGCAGGATGTCGACCGGACCGTGGCCACACGGTCCGCGCGCGCCGGCAACGGGCATGGGAACCCCAAATTGTCCGGCCGGCGCGGGAAATTTTGCGATAGCGTTCACGAATGTTGAACGGCTGAAATGAAAGTTCGGCGGCCCGCCGTCAGGCCCGCTGCGGGGAAGTCCTGGCCAGCCGCGCGGCACGAATCGCGCGGCGTCTTCTTGAATATGGCGGTACATCACGGAAGTTCAAACATAGCAAAAACAGAATATAAGGTTGCTTGAAAGCGACCTGACAGTGTCACGAAGACGGGGCGTTGATCCATGTCAAGCATTGGTCGAATTTTAAGCGGAATTCCGCGGCGCAATAGCTTGTCGGAGGGGTTTTCTGTGCCGCAAAACCGTGAAATATTCGCCGCGCTCATCGAGGCATGAGCAGCATGCCTGCCTTGTGGCAGGCGCAATCAAGTCTACGGGGTTTCACATGGCCAGCGATCATTCGGCGGGGCCACCGCGGGAGGGGCTGGACGCCCTGACTCCCGCCTTGGGCACCGCCGGGTATCGGGTCTGCGGCACCATCGTTGGCGATTATGCTGCCGTCTTCAGCGACATCTCGGCAACCGGGGACCTGCTCGCAGGGCGGACCGACGGGCAGGGTGACGGCGGGCGCGTGATCCGCGCCGACGGCGTGCTCGCCTGCTTCGGTCTCCGCGCCAGCGAACTGGCAGCCCCGCACCACACGCCTGTCGGACTTCACATGGGCGCTTAATTCGAACCCTCTAAATCCGGTTATCTCCGAGCGGAGATGGACACAAGATATGGTCGCCAACAACTCGCACCCCCCCCACAACGTCAACGTTCCCCCGGCTCCCAGACCGGAGGTTCTCGAGATATGCGCCAGCTATGGCAACGACCGGCACAGGATGATGGACATCCTGCACACGATCCAGGACCGCTATCGCTGGATCGCGCCTGAGACCATGGAGACGATCGCCGAGGCGACTAGCCTGTCGCGCATCCAGGTCGAAGGCGTGGCGAGCTTCTATTCCTTCTTCTCGCTGACCCCGAAAGGCAGGGTCACGATCCGCCTGTGCGACGACATCATCGACCGTTTTGCCGGCCTCGATGCCGTCGTCGAGGAGTTCGAGAGGATCCTCGGCATCACAGTCGGCGAGACGTCGGCCGACGGCGCCTTCTCGCTCGAATACACCCCGTGCATCGGCATGTGCGATCAGGCCCCGGCGGCGATGATCAACGACGTGGTCGTCACCAGGCTGAACCGGCAGAAGGCGCGCGACGTCGCCAACGCCCTCGTGGCCGGCGAGAGCCCGGAGAAGATCGCGGTGCCCGGCTTCACCCCGTCCTCGCCGCACGAGCGGGCGACGCGCATGGTGACCAACAACATCCGGCACGCCGGCGAATGCCTGCTCGGCCCGGTGCCGATGGATGCCGGCCTGAAGAAGGCGGTCAGCATCACCCCGACCCAGATCATGAACACGGTCGAGGAAAGCGGCTTGCGCGGCTGCGGCGGCGCCGGCTTCGTCACCGGCCGCAAATGGCGCTTCGCCGCCGGCGGCGAGATCGAGCGGCGCTTCATCATCTGCAACGCCGACGAAGGCGAGCCCGGCACCTTCAAGGACCGCGCGCTGCTCACCGAGCGGCCGCATCTGCTCGTCGAGGGCATGACCATCGCCGCCCGCGCCATCGGCGCCAAGGAAGGCATCATCTATCTCAGGGGCGAATACGTCTATCTGCGTCCGCTGCTGGAGGAGGTGCTCGAGCAGCGCCGTGCCGCCGGCCTCCTCGGCAAGGAGATCATGGGCGTCAGGAGCTTCAACTTCGACATCCGCATCCAGCTCGGCGCCGGCGCCTATGTCTGCGGCGAGGAAGGTGCGCTGATCTCGTCCTGCGAGGGCTTGCCCGGCGAGCCCAAGACCCGTCCGCCGTTCCCGGTCAGCCGCGGCTATCTCGGCTATCCGACCGTCGTCAACAACGTCGAGACCTTCTGTCACGCCGCCCGCATCCTCGACAAGGGCGCCAAGTGGTTCTCCGACATGGGCGTCGAGGGCAGCCACGGCACCAAGCTGTTCTCGATCAGCGGCGACTGCCTCAATCCGGGCATCTACGAACTGCCCTACGGCCACACGATCTGGGAGCTTCTCGCCATCGTCGGCGGCGAGGATGCCGCGGCGGTGCAGGTTGGCGGCCCCAGCGGCACGATGATCGGCCGCGACCGTTTCGACCGCAAGCTGACCTTCGACGACCTCGCCACCGGCGGCGCCATCATCATCTTCAACAACGCCCGCAATATCCTGGAGATCGTCGAGTACTACATGTCCTTCTTCGTGCATGAGAGCTGCGGCTACTGCACGCCATGCCGGGTCGGCAATGTCTTCCTGCAGAGGGCCATCGCCAAGTTCCGCAAGGGCCTGGCCAATCCGGAGGACATCGAGTACCTCCGCGACCTCTCTTCGACGATCATCGAAACCAGCCGCTGCGGTCTCGGCATCACGGCGCCGAACCCGGTTCTGACGACCCTCCACAGTTTCCCGCTGATCTATTCGACCATGACCAAGCCGACCAAGGACGGCATTCGGGACACGTTCGACATCCAGGCGGCGATCGACGGAGCGCGCAAGATCGCCAAGCGTCGCTCTTACATCTTTGACAAGGACTACAGCCAATGACTGCGATTAGCGACAGCGGCACAAGGCGCGACACAACATTCATCTTCACCATCGATGGCATCGAGGTGAGGGCGCAGCCTGGCCAGACCATCATGGAAGCCGCCGATGACGCCGGCATCTACATCCCGCGCCTGTGCGACCACGAGGGCCTGAGGCACCAGGGTTCCTGCCGCGTTTGCACCGTCAAGGTCGGCGGCCGCAGCGTTTCGGCCTGCACCCAGCCGGCCAACCCCGGCACGAATGTCGAGTCGGAGACGCCGTATCTGAACAAGCTGCGGCGCGATCTGGTCGAGATGCTCTTCCACGAGGGCAACCACCTTTGCCCGATGTGCGAAGCCAGCGGCAATTGCGAGCTGCAGGCCATGGCCTATCGGCTCGACATGACCGAGACGACCAGGTTCCCGTATCTCGAGCCGAACCGCGACCTCGACGCCTCCCACCCGGACATCGCGCTCGACACCAATCGCTGCATTTCCTGCGGCCGCTGCATCCGCGCCTCGCAGGACGTCGACGGCAAGGGCCTGTTCGGCTACGTCGGCCGCGGCATCCATCGCCGGGTCGCCGTCAACGGGCCGGACCTGGCCCATACCGAAGCGGCAGCGACCGATCACGCCATCTCGGCGGAGGTCTGCCCCGTCGGCTGCATCATCCGCAAGGGCGAAGGCTTCGCCATTCCGATCGGCGAGCGCGAATTCGACAAGGGCCTGATCGGCCACGAGATCGAGGAGAAGCGGCATGCCTGAACTGAGAAAAGCGCGGATCGCCACCGCGTCCCTGGCCGGCTGCTTCGGCTGCCACATGGCCATGCTCGACATCGACGAACGGCTGATCGAATTGATGAAGCTGGTCGAATTCGACCGTTCGCCGCTGAACGACATCAAGAAGTTCACCCAGCGCTGCGACATCGGCATCGTCGAGGGTGGCTGCTGCAACGAAGAGAACGTCTACACGCTCCGGGAATTCCGCCGCAATTGCGACGTACTCATCGCCATCGGCCAGTGCGCCATCATGGGCGGCCTGCCGGCCCTCAGGAATGCCGTGATGCATTCGGACAATCCCCTCAGGGAGTGTCTTGAAGAGGCCTACATCACCGGCAAATACATCCGGAATGAAACGCACCAGGTTCCGAACGATCCGGCCTTGCCGCTGTTGCTCGACCAGGTCTACCCCTGCTCGGAAGTGGTCGAGATCGACTACAACATTCCGGGTTGCGGTCCCACCGGCGACGTCATCTTCAACACGCTCGCCGGCCTTTTGACCGGCAAGTTCCACGGCTTCGAGCGCGAACTGATCAAGTTCGACTAGGAATAGAGAAATGGCCGAACCCAGATTGATCGAAATCCACCCGGTGACCCGTGTCGAAGGACACGGCAAGGTCACCATTCACATGAACGAAGCCAACGAGGTCGAGGAAGCGCGGCTGCACATCGTCGAATTCCGCGGCTTCGAGCGCTTCATCCGCGGGCGCCTGTTGTGGGAGGTCCCGGTCGTGGTGCAGCGCCTGTGCGGCATCTGCCCGGTCAGCCACCATCTCGCCGCCGCCAAGGCGATGGACATGATCGTCGGCGTCGACGAGCTGCCGCCGACGGCCGAGAAGATGCGTCGCCTGATGCACTACGGCCAGGTGATGCAGAGCCACGTTCTGCACTTCTTCCACCTGGCGGCGCCGGACCTGCTGTTCGGCTTCGATGCTCCGGCGGCCAAGCGCAACGTCTTCGAGATCCTCAAGGAGAATCCGGAACTCGGCCGCCGCGCCGTGATGATGCGGAAATACGGACAGGAAATCATCGAAGCCACCGCCGGCAAGAAGGTGCACGGCACCGGCGCCATTCCCGGCGGCATCAACCACAACCTCTCGATTGCCAAGCGCGATGCCTTCCTCAAGGACATCGACACCATGACCCAATGGGTCAAGGACGCTGTGGCGCTGGCCAAGGATTACACGCTGGGCCATCTCGATCTGGTCAACAGCTTCGCCTCCTTCCCGTCGAACTACATGTCGATCGTCCGCAGCGACGGCGCACTTGACTTGTATAACGGCAATTTCCGCTTGAAAGACCCCGACGGAAACATCCTCATCGATCAGGTGCCCAACAGGGATTACTACAACTATGTGATCGAGGACGTGCGGTCCTGGTCCTACATGAAATTCCCCTACTACAAGGAAATGACCCCGGAGACGGGCTGGTACCGTGTCGGCCCGCTGGCGCGCCTGAACAACGTCGATTTCATCGACACGCCGCTGGCCAACGCCGCACTCGACGAACTGCGCGCCGTGACCGACGGCAAGCCCAATACCACCTCGCTGGGCAATCACTGGGCCCGCATGATCGAAGTCCTGCACTGCATCGAAAAGATCCGCGAGCTGCTCAACGATCCGGACCTGCAGGGCACCGATCTTGTTGCCAAGGGCGACCGGCGCGAGGAAGGCATTGGCGTGATCGAGGCGCCGCGCGGCAACCTCATCCACCACTACAAGGTCGACGAGCACGACCAGGTCACCTACTGCAACCTGATCGTTTCGACGACCCACAACAACGAGGGCATGAACCGCGCCGTCAAGGACGTCGCCATCAAGCACCTCTCCGGTCACGAGAAGATCACCGAAGGCATGCTCAACCACATCGAGGTCGCCATCCGCGCCTACGACCCGTGCCTCTCCTGCGCCACGCACGCGCTTGGCCAGATGCCGCTTGCGGTCGAGATCCAGGATGCCGCCGGCAATGTGATCGACAAGCGCGAGACAGGGGCGGCGTGATGGCCGCCCTGCTGATCGGCTTCGGCAACCAGGGACGCGGCGACGACGGCCTCGGTCCCCGGTTTGCCGAGCGGATCGAGCGGCAGGCGCCGACGGGCCTTGCGATCGACATCGATTACCAGTTGACGGTCGATCACGCGCTGGCGGTCTCGGATGCCGATCTGGTCATCTTTGCCGACGCCGAGATCGGCGCGGAAGGATCGTTCTCCTTCGCGCCGGTCAGCGCCGAAGGCGCCACCGGCATGGGCAGCCACGAGCTCAGCCCCGAGGCTGTGCTGACCCTCGCCAAGACCCTATATGGAAGGGAGCCGCAGGCCTATGTGCTGGGCATCGCCGGCTGGGACTACGGCGAGGTCAAGGAAGGGCTGAGCGCCGAGGCAGAGGCCCATCTCGAAGAAGCCGAGGCGTTCTTCCTCGAGTGGTATGCGACGATCTCGGCCGAATTCGCCCCGGCGAGCGGGGCGGGGCAGGCGAAGGACCATCTCGCCGATGCATGAGCTCTCGCTTTGCGAAGGCCTGCTCGACATCCTCAAGTCCGAAGCCGAGACGGCCAAGTTCAGGAAGGTGAAGCGGATCACGCTGGAAGTGGGTCCGCTGTCGACGGTGGAGCCGGAGGCCCTGCGCTTCGGTTTCGATGTCGTGATGCGCGGCAGCCTGGCCGAGGGGGCGAAGCTTGATATCGTCACCGAGCCGGCCGAGGCGCGCTGCCTGAGCTGTTTCGAGCTGGTCACCGTCAGCGACCGGCTGTCTTCCTGTCCAAGGTGCGGGGGCACCGAACTGCAGATCAGTGGCGGCGATGCCCTGCGTATCAAGGAATTGGAGGTTTCGTGATGTGTGCGACATGCGGCTGCGGCAAGGGTGAGGTGACCATCGAAGGTCACGATCACGCCCACGGACACCACCACCACGATCACGAGCATGGTCACGACCATCACCATGATCACGGCCATGATCATCACCACGATCACGACCCGGAAAGCCGGGTGGTGGCGGTCGAACGCGACCTGTTGGAAAAGAACAACGCGCTCGCCGCCGACAACCGCGCCTATTTCGAACGGCGCGGCATCCTGGCGCTGAACCTGGTTTCGAGCCCCGGCTCGGGCAAGACCGAGCTTCTGGTCAAGACCATCGCCAGGCTGGCCGGCAAGGTGGTGCCCTTCGTCGTCGAAGGCGACCAGCAGACCAGCAACGACGCCACCCGCATCCGCGCGACCGGCGCCGCCGCCATCCAGATCAACACCGGCAAGGGCTGCCATCTCGACGCCCACATGGTCGGCCATGCGCTCGGGCATCTGGAGCCTGCCGAGGCTTCGGTGGTCTTCATCGAGAACGTCGGCAATCTCGTCTGCCCGGCCGGCTTCGACCTTGGCGAAGCCCACAAGGTGGTCATCCTCTCGGTTACCGAAGGCGACGACAAGCCGCTGAAATATCCCGATATCTTCGCCGCCTCCGATCTCGTCCTGATCAACAAGACCGACCTCTTGCCCTATGTCGATTTCGACATGGACAAGGCCACCGCCAATGCCCGGCGGGTGCGGCCCGGCATCAAGGTCCTGCCGATCTCGGCCCGCACCGGCGAGGGCTTCGACAACTGGATCGCCTGGCTGATGGGCGCCCGCACCATGGTGCTGGCCGGTCATCCGCTTGGCGTCGCGGCCGAATAAGGTCCGGGCTTGAGCAACGCGCCCCGCGGTCGCGAAAGGATCGCGGTCACCGGCAATGTGCAGGGCGTCGGCTTCCGCCCCTTCGTCTGGCGTGAGGCGACTGCGCGTCGCTTAGCCGGCTATGTGGTCAACACCCCGGAAGGCGTCACCCTCGAAGCGGAAGGCCCGGCCGAGGCCATCGACGGGCTGGTCGCGGCGCTGAAGACCCCGCCGCCGCCGGCCGCCACCGTCACGCTGACGCGCGAGGCAATGGCGCCGACCGGCGAGACCGGCTTCGCCATCCGCGACAGTGCGCTTAGCGGGCGGCGGAGCGCCGCGGTGCTGCCCGACCTTGCAACTTGCGAGGAATGCTTCGCCGAAGTCTCCGACCCGGCTAACCGGCGCTACCGCTATCCCTTCACCAACTGCACCCATTGCGGCCCGCGCTATTCGATCATCACCGACCTGCCTTACGACCGGCAGCGCACCACCATGCGCCGCTTCGTCATGTGCCCTGAGTGCAAGGCGGAATACGAGGACCCGGCCGACCGCCGCTTCCATGCCGAGCCCAATGCCTGTCCGGTGTGCGGGCCGCAACTGGCGCTGTGGGACGGGGAGGGGACGGTGCTTGCCGTCCGCGACGACGCGCTCAAGGCGGCCGCCGCGGCGCTCTCCGACGGCAGGATCGTGGCGGTGAAGGGCCTCGGCGGCTTCCACCTGATGGCCGATGCCCGCAACGAGGCGGCCGTGCGCGCGCTCCGCCAGCGCAAGCACCGCGAGGAGAAGCCGTTCGCGGTCATGTTCCCTTCGCTCGATGCACTGATCGAGGCGGCCGCCCCGACCGACATCGAGGTGGAGGTGCTGACCTCGCGCGAGCGGCCGATCGTGCTCGTTGCCAGGCGGCCGGGCGCGCTGGCCGAGTCGGTGGCGCCAGGGAACCCGCTGGTCGGCGCCATGCTGCCCTATACGCCGCTGCATCACCTGCTCTTGGCCGAGATCGGCGCGCCGGTCGTGGCGACCAGCGGCAACCGATCCGACGAACCCATCTGCATCGACGAAACCGAGGCGCTCGCCCGTCTTTCCGGCATCGCCGACCTGTTCCTCGTCCATGACCGGCCGATCGAGCGGCCGGTGGACGATTCGGTGGTGCGCGTCATCGCCGGCAGGCCGACCGTCTTCCGCCGGGCGCGTGGGCTGGCGCCGGCGGTCGCGGCGCGCGGCGTCAAGCCCGGCATCCTCGCCGTCGGCGGCCATCTCAAGACGACGGTGGCGCTCTCGACCGAGGCCGGCGTCGTCCTCGGCCAGCATCTCGGCGACCTCGATACGGCGGAAGCGCGCGACGCCTATGACCGCGGCATCGCCGACATCCAGCGCCTGCACGACGCCGCGCCGCGGCTCATCGCCCGCGACCTCCATCCCGATTACCACTCGACCCGCGTCGCCGAGGGTCTTGCCGCCCCCAAGGTCGCCATCCAGCACCACCTCGCCCATGTCGCCTCCTGCATGGCCGAACATGGTCTCGAACCGCCGGTGCTCGGCGTCTCCTGGGACGGCACCGGTTACGGCACCGACGGCACCGTGTGGGGCGGCGAGTTCCTGTTGGTCACGGCCAGCGGCTGGAAGCGGGCAGGGCACCTGCGCCCGTTCCGCCTGCCCGGCGGCGAGGCGGCGGTGCGCGAGCCGCGCCGCTCCGCGCTGGGCCTGCTCCATGCCGCCTTCGGCGCGGACGCTTTTGCCATGACCGACCTTGCGCCGGTCGCCGCCTTCACGACCGCCGAACGCAAGGCGCTGGCGACCATGCTCGATCGCGGCCTCAACGCGCCGGTCACCACCAGCGCCGGGCGCCTGTTCGACGCGGTTGCGGCGCTCATCGGCCTTCGCCAGAAGACCAGCCACGAGGGCCAGGCGGCCATGGAGCTGGAATGGGTGGCTGGCGCCGCTGGGAGCGAGGCGCCGAACCTCCCCCTTGAGGGGAGGTCGGAAACCGCGTCAGCGGATTCCGGGAGGGGGTCCAGCGTCGGTCGTGCTCCCACCCCCACCCGAAATGCCTCCGGCATTTCGACCTCCCCGCAAGGGGGAGGTTGGCAGCCCGCGGAAGCGTTGCCGGACGACGGAGATCCCGGCCTTCGCCGGAGCGACGAAGAAGCAAGCGGTTATCGCATTGACATCACAGAAGAAAATGGCGTCTTCGTCCTCGACTGGCAACCTCTGATTGAGGCGCTGATGGCCGATATCCGCGGTGGCGCGGCGCCGGCCACCATGGCGGCGCAATTTCATGATGCCCTGGCCCTTGCTATTGCCGCTACAGCCGCCAGAATCGGGGAGACGACGGTGGTCCTCTCCGGCGGCTGCTTCCAGAACGCCCGGCTGACCGAGAGGACTTTGACAGCGCTCAAGGCGGCCGGCCTTGAACCGGTGCGACAAGAACGCGTGCCCCCCAACGATGGCGGACTGGCCCTTGGCCAAGCCTGGTGGGCGGGACGATTTCAAGGAGACTGACCATGTGCCTGGCGATTCCGGGAAAGATCGTCTCGACCGAAGGCGATGAGATCATGCGCACGGCGCGGGTCGATTTCGGCGGCGTCATCAAGGAGGTCAACCTGGCCTACACGCCCGAGGCCAAGGTCGGCGACTACGCGCTGGTCCATGTCGGCTTCGCCATCAGTCTGATCGACGAGGAAGAGGCGCAGAAGGTGTTTGACCATCTCGAGCGCATGAACGAGCTGGAGGACCTCGCCGAGGCGGCCGCCGCCGCGGAGCCGGCACAATGAAGTACCGCGAGGAATATCGCGATCCGGTCGCCGCCCAGCGCCTCGCCGAGGCGATCCGGCGCACAGTGACGCGGCCTTGGAAGATCATGGAGATCTGCGGCGGCCAGACCCACGCCATCGTGCGCTACGGCATCGACCAGCTTCTCCCCGATGAGGTGACGCTGATCCATGGGCCCGGCTGCCCGGTCTGCGTCACCCCGGTCGATTATATCGACAAGGCGATCGAGATCGCCGGCCGCCCGGGCGCGATCATGACCTCCTTCGGCGACATGCTGCGCGTGCCCGGCAGCCAGACCGACCTGCTCTCCGCCAAGGCCAACGGCGGCGACGTGCGGCCCGTCTATTCGCCGCTCGATGCCGTTCAGATCGCCCGCGCCAACCCGGACCGCGAGGTCGTCTTCTTCGCCGTCGGCTTCGAGACCACGGCGCCGGCCAATGCCATGGCCGTCTACATGGCCAAGCGCGAAGGGCTGAAGAACTTCTCGATGCTGGTCAGCCACGTGCTGGTGCCGCCGGCGATGCGTGCCATCCTCTCCGGCCCGACCAACCGGGTGCAGGGCTTCCTCGCCGCCGGCCATGTCTGCGCCATCATGGGCTATGAGGAATATTTCCCTATCGCCGCCGAGTACAAGGTGCCCATCGTGGTCACCGGCTTCGAGCCGCTCGACATCCTCGAAGGCATCTACCTGACCGTGAAGCAGCTCGAAGAGGGCCGCCACGAGGTCGAGAATCCGTACGCCCGCGCGGTCAGCCGCCCCGGCAACGTGCCCGCCCAGAAGATCATGACCGAGGTCTTCCAGGTCGTGCAGCGGCGCTGGCGCGGCATCGGCGAGATCGCCGAAAGCGGCCTCGGGCTCGCCGACGCCTACAAGGCGTACGACGCGGAGCTGCGCTTCGGCCTGGTCGGCACGCGCACCGAGGAATCGACCGAGTGCATCGCCGGCCTGGTCCTCCAGGGCGAGAAGAAGCCGCCGGACTGCCCGGCCTTCGGCACCCGCTGCACGCCCGAGCATCCGCTCGGCGTCACCATGGTGTCGTCGGAAGGCGCCTGCGCCGCCTATTACCGCTATCGCGGCGTCACCGCCGACGCGGCCGAGTAACCGCTTATGGCAGAACAAGATTTTGCGCTCGTTTGTCCGGTGCCCTTTCCCGGCGACGAGACCATCCAGGTTGCCCATGGCGGTGGCGGACGGAAGTCGGAGCGGCTGATCGATGCGATCTTCCGGCCGGTCTTCGACGATCCCGAGCTTGCCCGCCGCCATGACGGCGCCCGGCTGGAGCTCTCCGGCCCGGTCGCCTTCACCACCGACAGCTACGTGGTCAAGCCGCTGGAATTCCCCGGCGGCGACATCGGCACGCTGGCGGTGAACGGCACCGTCAACGACCTCGCCATGTGCGGCGCCCGGCCGGAATACATCTCCGCCGGCTTCATCCTCGAAGAGGGGCTGGCGACCGAGACGCTCGCCCGCATCGTCACCTCCATGGGCCGGGCGGCACGCGCGGCCGGCGTGCGGCTGGTCACCGGCGATACCAAGGTGGTCGACCGTGGCAAGGCCGACGGCATCTTCATCAACACCGCCGGCGTCGGCCGCATCGTCGCGCCCAACGTCATCGGGCCCGAGGCGGTGAAGCCCGGCGACGCGGTCATCCTCTCCGGCGATATCGGCCGCCACGGCATGGCGATCATGGCGGCGCGCGAGCAGCTCGGCTTCGAATCCGAGATCGCCAGCGATTGCGCCCCGCTGGCTGCGCCGGTGCTGGCGCTGTTCGAAGCGGGCGTCGAAGTCCATTGCCTGCGCGACCTGACGCGCGGCGGGCTGGCGAGCGGCCTCGTCGAGATCGCCGAGACCGCGGGCCTCGCCATCCAGACGGAGGAGCGGGCGATCCCCGTGCGCGACGACGTCGCCTCGGCCTGCGAGATCCTCGGGCTCGACCCGTTCCACGTCGCCAATGAGGGGCGCTTCGTCGCCTTTGTTGCGGCGGCGGACGCCGACAAGGCGCTTGCCGTCCTGCGCCGGCATGCGGTGAGCGACGGGCGCCGTCGTCATCGGCAGCGTCAAGGACCGGCCGGCCGGCCGGGTGACGGCCAAGGGCCCCCTTGGCGCGGCGCGCGTGATCGATATGCTGAGCGGCGAGCAGTTGCCACGCATCTGCTGATCTGACAGGGGCGGGGGGTCTCAGCCTCCCGGGGGAACAAGCCATGAGCAGGAGGACCGGCGCGCCGGGCTTTGCTCGGCTGATCGGGCTCACCGACAGGCGGGAGCCCGGCTGATGCGCATCTGTGTTTTCGGGGCGGGCGCGATCGGCGGCTACGTCGCCGCCCGCCTGGCGATAGCGGGCCGGGTGCGGCCGGTGCTCATCGCCCGCGGCGCCCATCTCGACGCCATCCGGGCGAAGGGCCTGACGCTCAGCGAAGGCGGCCGCGACACCACGGTCCCCGTCGAGGCCGCCGCCGACGGCGCCGAATTCGGCGAACAGGACTATGTGCTGCTGGCGCTCAAGGCCCATTCGGTGGCGCCGGCGCTCGATGCCATCGCGCCGCTGCTCGGGCCCGAGACGGCGGTGGTCACCCTGCAGAACGGCCTGCCCTGGTGGTACTTCTACCGGCATGGCGGGCCGCTCGAAGGCACCCGGCTGGCCGCGGTCGACCCCACCGGGGCGATCTGGGAGCGCATCGGGCCGGAGCGGGCGATCGGCGGCGTCGTCTATGCGGCGACCGAGGTGACGGCGCCCGGCGTCATCCGCCATGTCAGCCATTCGCGCCTGTCCCTCGGCGAGCCGTCGGGCGAGACGTCTGAGCGGGTGACGGCGCTCGCCAGGGAGGTGGTCGCCGCCGGCCTGCAGGCGCCGGTGCGCCCCGATATCCGCACCGAGATCTGGGTCAAGCTGTGGGGCAACCTCTCCTTCAACCCGGTCTCGGCGCTGACCGGCAAGACGCTGGAGCAGATCGTCACCGATCCCGACTCGCTGAGCGTCGTGCGCGCCATGATGGTCGAGGCCCAGGCGATCGCCGAAAGGCTGGGCGTGCGTTTCCCCATCGACGTAGACAAGCGCATCGAGGGCGCCCGTCAGGTCGGTGCCCACAAGACCTCCATGTTGCAGGACCTGGAGCGTGGCCGCGCGCTGGAGATCGACGCCCTGGTGACGGCCGTGCAGGAGACCGGACGGCTGGCCGGAATCGCCACGCCGGTGATCGACACGGTGCTGGCGCTGACCCGCAGCCTTGCCGTCGCCCGCGGCTGCTATGCACAGCCGGGCCAGAGGTAATATATAATATTCGGAATATGATGGAGAAGGTATCTCATAAACTGGATGAGCAACGGCCGGCGACATGTTCAACCGGATTGATCGATAGGCTGGAAATACTCCATACTCGCGCTACTTGCTGCTCGGCCAGAACGGAGGGGGGATGGACTTGAGCACGGCCACGGGACACGCACCGCTCACCGACCGGTTCAGCCGGGCGATCACCTATCTGCGCGTCTCGGTGACCGACCGCTGCGACTTCCGCTGCGTCTACTGCATGGCCGAGGACATGACCTTCCTGCCCAAGAAGGACGTCCTCAGCCTGGAGGAGCTCGACCGCCTGTGCTCGGCCTTCGTGGCGCGCGGCGTGCGCAAGCTCAGGCTCACCGGCGGCGAGCCGCTGGTCCGCCGCAACGTCATCAGCCTGGTGCGGTCCCTCGGCCGGCACCTCAAGTCCGGCGACCTCGACGAACTGACGCTGACCACCAACGGCTCGCAGCTTGCCCGCTTCGCCGGCGAACTGGTGGAAGCCGGGGTGAAGCGCATCAACGTTTCCGTCGACACCCTTGATCCGGCGAAGTTCAAGGCGATCACCCGCTGGGGCGACCTTGCCAAGGTGATGGATGGCATCGCGGCGGCCAAGGCCGCCGGCCTCCACGTCAAGATCAACGCCGTGGCGCTCAAGGGCGTCAACGAGGACGAGATCGACGAGCTGATCCGCTGGACCCACGGCGCCGGCATGGACCTGACGCTGATCGAGACCATGCCGCTCGGCGAGATCGATGCCGACCGCACCGACCAGTACCTGCCGCTGAGCCAGGTCAGGGCGCGGCTCGCGCACCACTGGACGCTGACCGACATCCCCGACACCACCGGCGGGCCGGCGCGCTATGTGCGCATCGGCGAGACCGGCGGGCGGCTCGGCTTCATCACGCCGCTCACCCACAATTTCTGCGAAAGCTGCAACCGCGTGCGGGTGACCTGCACCGGCACGCTCTACATGTGCCTCGGCCAGGAGGACGCCGCCGACCTGCGCGCGCCGCTCCGCGCCTCCGAGGGCGACGAGGCTCTCCACGCGGCAATCGACGAGGCGATCGGGCGCAAGCCCAAGGGCCACGACTTCGTCATCGACCGGCTAGCACCAGCGCCCCGCCGTCGCCCGCCACATGAGCATGACGGGCGGCTGAGGTCTTGCGCGCTGATCGCGCTACGGATGCGCCATCCGGAAATCGCCGCGGCCGGCGGACTTCGCCTCGTAAAGCGCCGCATCGGACAGCCTGATGAGCTCGTCCGGCTCGAGACCGTGGTTGGGCGCCAGCGCCACGCCGATGCTGGCGCCGATGTGCAGCGTCTCACCGCCGACCACGAACTCGCGCGCCATCGCGTCGAGAAGGCGCCGCGCCAGCACCTCGGCGTCGGCCGGCGCGCGAATGCCCGTCTGCAAGACGATGAATTCGTCGCCGCCGATGCGGGCGGCGGTGTCGGTCGGTCGGGTTTCGTGGCGGAGCCGATCGGCGACTGCCTTCAGCAGGTCGTCGCCGATGGCGTGGCCGTAGCGGTCGTTCACTGGCTTGAAGCGGTCGAGGTCGAGATAGTGGACCGCGACCGGGCTGCCGCCGCGCGGTATCGCGGCCAGCACCTGGCCCAGACGATCGTGGAGCAGGAGCCGATTGGGCAGGCCGGTGAGGGTATCGTGATGCGCCATGTGGGCGGTCCGGGCCTGCGCCATCCGGTTCTCGGTGACATCGAGATAGGTCGTGACGAAGCCGCCGCCGGTGACCGGGATTCCGCGCACCTCGAGAATGGTCCCGTTGGGCCGACGGCGCTCGTACTGATGCGCCCGCTGTTCCTTCACCCGTGCCAGCCGCCGGCGCACATGCTCTTCGACATCGCCCGGACCATATTCGCCGCGCTTGGCGTTGAAGCGGAACAGGTCTTCCAGACAGGGGTTTCCCTTGGCGAACAATTCATCCGGGTAATCCAGCATCTCGCGCAGTCGACGATTGCAGACGACCATCTCCAGATGCTTGTCGAACATGGCGATTCCGCCGGGGAAATTGTCGATCAACACGCTGATCTGGTGTGCCTTCTGCCGTTGTTCGGTGACATCGACATAGGTCGTGAGAAACCCGCCGCCCTGCAGCGGAACGCCGCGCACCTCGAGCACCATGCCGTTCGGCCGCGTGCGCTCGTAGACGTGCTCGACCCGTTGTTTGACCAACGCGATGCGTTTGCGCACGTGCTCGTCGATATCGCCGGGGCCATATTCGCCACGCTCGGCGTTGAAGCGGAACAGATCCTCGATCTTCGGGTTGCCCCCTGAGAACAGTTCCGGGGGATATTCGAGCATCTCTTTCAGGCGCGTGTTGCACACCACGGTGTTGAGATGCTTGTCGAACATGCAGATGCCCGCCGGGAAGAATTCCGCAATGACCTGCAGTTGATCGATACGCTCGAGCAGGCTTTCGACGTGATGGGCATTCAGCAAAGGCGATGGCTCCAACATGGGCCTTCAGCGTCCGGCTTTGGGATTGCCTCAAGCCTGTCGTGGTATGGTCAAGAACCTTAAAATCTTCGTTTTTTCAGGCTCATTGCGGGTGCGTGTGCGCGCAATCGCCGCATGGAAGCGGTCATGCACCCGCCGAAGGCGGCCTTTGCCAATGGCAGCCAAGGACGCGCATCCGACGACCACCGACCGCGGCAATAGCGGCCACGATTTGCCCCGCTTGCCTCGCGCAAAGGTGACTGTGGACGGGGCGGCTGGAGGGCCTATAACGCGGCGGGCGAAAGCAAACGCAGGAACATTTCCGCCGGCATGGCCATCTCTTCCGTCACCTTCTCGGGCGCCGCCATCGCCGGGCTCGTGTCGTTCCTGTCGCCCTGCGTGCTGCCGCTGGTGCCGCCCTATCTCTGCTACATGGCCGGCGTCAGCCTCGACCAGCTCACCGGCAAGGACGATGCGCAGGTGGCCCGGCGCACGGTGCTCATCGCCTCGGTGGCTTTCGTGCTGGGCTTCGCGACCGTCTTCATCGCGCTCGGCGCGGCGGCCTCCGCCATCGGCCAGATCGTGCGCAGCCACATCGACGTCCTCTCGATCGTCGGCGGCGTCGTCATCATCGTCATGGGGCTGCACTTCCTCGGCGTCTTCCGCATCGCGCTCCTCAGCCGCGAGGCAAGGGTGCAAGTGACCAACCAGGCGGCCGGGCCGGTCGGCGCCTATGTCATGGGGCTGGCTTTCGCCTTCGGCTGGACGCCCTGCATCGGCCCGGTGCTGGCAGCGATCCTGGCGGTCGCCGGCAGCGAGCAGACGGTGAGCCGCGGCGCCCTGCTGCTTGCCGCCTATTCGGCGGGGCTGGGCATTCCCTTCATCGTCGCCGGCCTGTTCTCCGGGCCGTTCCTCGCCTTCATGCGCCGCTTCCGCGCCCATCTCGGCACGGTCGAAAAGGTGATGGGCGGGCTCCTGGTCATCACCGGCGTGCTGTTCATCACCGGCGGCATGGCCACCGTCTCCTACTGGCTGCTGGAGACCTTTCCGGCGCTCTCCAACATCGGCTAAACCGAATCGGCGATAATGCCGGCCACGGGCGGCCGTGAAGGTCGCCGGAAACGGCCACGCGGGGACACCATGCCGAAACGCTCCTGCCTTGCCATCATCCTCGCCGCCGGCGAGGGCACGCGGATGAAGTCCACAACGCCCAAGGTCCTGCACAAGGTGGCGGGGCTGCCCATGCTCGGCCACGTGCTCAAGGCAGCCGAAGCGAGCGGCGCCGGCGCGCTCGCCGTGGTCGTCGGCCCGGGCATGGAGGCGGTCACCGCCTTCCTCGCCAAGGCGGCACCGGCGGCGGAAACCTTCGTCCAGGCCGAGCGGCTCGGCACCGGCCATGCGGTGCTGGCGGCGAAGAAGGCGATCAACCGCGGCGCCGACGACGTGCTGGTGCTCTACGGCGACACGCCGCTGGTCACCGGCAAGACGCTGTCTCGCCTGAGGGGTGCGCTCGCTCGCGGCGCCGATATCGCCGTCCTCGGCTTCCGCCCGGCGAACCCATTCGGCTATGGCCGCCTCATCACAGAAGGCCGCCAGCTTGTGGCGATCCGCGAGGAGAAGGACGCGAGCCCCGAGGAGCGGGCGATTGGCCTGTGCAGCGCCGGCGTCATGGCGTTCCGCGGGGCCGGGCTTGCGCGGCTTCTCGGCAAGATCGGCACCAACAACGCCAAGGGCGAGTACTACCTGACCGACGCGGTCGCGATCGCCGCCGCCTCGGCGAAAAAGATCGCCGTCGTCGAGGCCGCGGCCGATGAGGTCGCCGGCATCAATGCGCGCGGCCAGTTGGCCCATGTCGAGGGCATCTGGCAGAGAGAGGCGCGCGAGGCGGCGATGGCCGCGGGCGTCACCATGATCGCGCCGTCGACGGTGTGGTTCAGCCACGACACCAAGCTCGGCCGCGACGTGACGCTGGAGCCCAACGTCTTCTTCGGCCCCGGCGTGACGGTCGCCGACAACGTCACCATCCGCGCCAACTGCCACATCGAGGGCGCCACCATCGCCAGCGGCGCGATCATCGGCCCCTTCGCGCGGCTCCGGCCCGGCGCCGATATCGGCGAGAACGTCCATATCGGCGATTTCGTCGAGGTGAAGTCGGCGCGCCTCGACGCCGGCGCCAAGGCCAACCACCTTGCCTATATCGGCGACGCCCATATCGGGGCGAAGACCAACATCGGCGCCGGCACCATCACCGCCAACTATGACGGCTTCGACAAGTTCCGCACCGAGATCGGCGCCGGCGTCTCCATCGGCTCCAACGCGGTGCTGGTCGCGCCGGTGACGATCGGCGAGGGCGCCAGCGTGGCGGCGGGCAGCGTGATTTCCCGCGACGTTCCGGCCGATGCTCTGGCGATCGCCCGTGGGCCACAGGTGGAGAAGCCCGGCTGGGCGCGCAAGTTCCGCGAGAAGAAGCTCGCCGACCGGGCGGCAAGGAAGAAGTAGGCCGCGCCGTTCCCCGGACGCGCTGCAGCGTGTGAACGCTGCGGCGCAGATCCGGGGCCTACCAGGTTTTTGGATCCCGGTTCTGCAGCGCGGCACTGCGCACCGCGCTGCGCCCGGGACACGCATTCTCGTTCACCGATTAACGACAACGTCACGACGTCGCACCGTAGCGTGCGCGACCGTCGTATATCAGCGGCGAAACAGCTTTTGATTTCCTGCCCTCGGCCGCGGACCGCTACATGGTTGCAGGACAAGGGCAGGACTCGGGGAGTTCTTGGGACATGTGCGGGATTGTGGGCATCCTCGGCCAGGAACCGGTGGCGCCGCTTCTGGTCGATGCGCTGAAGCGCCTGGAATATCGCGGCTATGACTCGGCCGGCGTGGCGACGCTGGAGAAGGGCCACCTGACCCGCCGCCGGGCGGAGGGCAAGCTGCGCAACCTTGAGGCCAAGCTCGCCAGCCAGCCGCTTGCCGGCCATACCGGCATCGGCCACACCCGCTGGGCGACCCACGGCGCACCGACCGAAGGCAATGCCCACCCGCATGCGACCGAACGGGTGGCGCTGGTCCACAACGGCATCATCGAGAACTTCCGCGAGCTGCGCGAGGAACTGACCGCCGACGGCGCCCGGTTCGAGACCGAGACCGACACCGAGGTCGTCGCCCACCTCATCTCCGGCAAGCTCGCCGCCGGCCTGTCGCCGCGCGATGCGGTGCGCGAGGCCTTGCAGCGCCTGCGCGGCGCCTTCGCCTTCGCCATCATCTTCAACGGCGAGGACGACCTGATGATCGGCGCCCGCCGCGGCAGCCCGCTCGCCGTCGGCTATGGCGACGGCCAGATGTATTTCGGCTCGGACGCCATCGCGCTCGCCCCGTTCACCGACCGCGTCGCCTATCTCGACGACGGCGACTGGGCGGTGCTCACCCGCGCCGGCGCCACCATCTACGACGAGGCCGGCAGCAAGGTGGAGCGGCCGATCGTGCGCACCGCCGCCTCCAGCCTGCTGGTCGACCGCGGCAACCACCGCCATTTCATGGCCAAGGAGATCCACGAGCAGCCGGAAGTCGTCGGCCATACGCTCGCCCACTATCTCGACCTGGCCACCGGCCGTTGCGCGCTCCCGGCCGGCTTCGACGTCAGCTTCGGGGCGCTCGACCGCCTGTCGATCACCGCCTGCGGCACCGCCTCCTATGCCGGGCTGGTCGCCAAATACTGGTTCGAGCGCTTCGCCCGCCTGCCGGTCGACATCGATATCGCCTCGGAGTTCCGCTACCGCGAGCAGCCGCTGGCGCCCAAGGGCCTGTCGATCGTCATCTCGCAGTCGGGCGAGACCGCCGACACGCTGGCCTCGCTGCGCTACGCCAAGGGCGAGGGACAAAAGGTCGCTGCCATCGTCAACGTCGCCGAATCGACCATCGCCCGCGAGGCCGACTACATCCTGCCGACGCTGGCCGGGCCGGAGATCGGCGTCGCCTCGACCAAGGCCTTCACCTGCCAGCTCTCGGTGCTGGCGGTGCTGGCGATCGCCGCCGGGCGGGCGCGCGGCACGCTCTCGGTCCGCGACGAGGAGAAGCTGGTCGCCGGCCTCTGCGAGGTGCCGCGCCTGATGAACGAGGCGCTGCGCCTGGAACCCAAGATCGAAGCGCTCGCGCGCGAGATGTCGCACGTCCACCACGTGCTCTATCTCGGCCGCGGCACCAGCTTCCCGATCGCGCTCGAAGGCGCCCTGAAACTCAAGGAAATCTCCTATATCCACGCCGAAGGCTACGCCGCCGGCGAGCTCAAGCACGGCCCCATCGCGCTCATCGACGAGGAGATGCCGGTGGTGGTCATCGCGCCCCACGACCACATCTTCGAGAAGACCGTTTCCAACATGCAGGAGGTCGCCGCGCGCGGCGGCCGCATCATCCTGGTGACCGACAAGAAGGGGCAGGAGGCGGCGGCCATCGACGCCGTCGAGACGCTGATATTGCCCGAGATGCCGGCGAGCGTCGCACCGCTGGTCTATGCCCTTCCGGTGCAGCTCTTGGCCTATCACACGGCCGTCATATTGGGCACCGATGTTGACCAGCCGAGGAATCTTGCCAAGTCGGTCACGGTCGAGTGAAGCTGTCGCGCTACGGCGCGATCTCTGCCATGATTGCGACGGGGCGGCCTCGGCAGGGATGCAGGCATGGATCCGACAACGGACGACAGCGAGCCGCGTCATAACGAGTTGTCGCGGCGCGCGACGATGATGCACCGGCTCAGGAATTACTTCCTGACCGGCACCATCATTGCCGCGCCGTTGTTCCTGACGATCTACATCACCTGGACCTTCGTGAAGTGGGTCGACAGCTGGGTGACGCCGTTCATCCCGCCGATCTACCGGCCGGACCACTACCTGCCGTTCTCGGTGCCGGGTTTCGGCCTGGTGGTGGCGCTGGTCTTCCTGAGCATGCTCGGCTTCCTGACCGCCAACTTCGTCGGCCGCCAGACGGTGCTGCTCGGCGAGTTGCTGGTCGGCCGCATGCCGATCGTCCGCAACCTCTATCGCGGATTGAAGCAGATCTTCGAGACGGTGCTGTCGCGGCGCGCGGGCGCCTTCAAGACCGTGGCGCTCATCGAATATCCGCGCAAGGGCATCTGGTCGCTGGTCTTCGTGGCGTCGGAGGCACGCGGCGAGATCAGCCACCGCATCGACGATACGGTGGCGGTGTTCCTGCCGACAACGCCCAACCCGACCTCCGGCTTCCTGCTCTTCGTGCCGCGCTCCGACATGATCATCCTCGACATGACGGTCGAGGATGCGGCCAAGATGGTCATCTCGGCCGGCCTGGTGACGCCCGAGTTCACGCCGGAAACCGCGCCCGAGCAGGTGCGCGAAGAGATCAAGCGGCGCTTCAGCCCGCCCTCAGCAGCCTGATCGCGTCGTCACGCCCGAAGAGATAGAGCGCCACGCGCAGGGCCTCGCCGCGCGCCGTCTCCAGATTGGCGTCGGTTGCCACCATCAGGCGGGCGTCGTCATTGGCGATCTGCATCAGCTCGGCGTGATGCTCGGCGCTGGCGATGCGGAAGCCCGGCATGCCCGACTGGCGCGTGCCGAGGATCTCGCCGCCGCCGCGCAGCCTCAGGTCCTCCTCGGCGATGCGAAAACCGTCCTCGGTCTCGCGCATGATGGAGAGGCGCTCGCGGGCGATGGCGCCGAGCGGGGCGCGATAGAGCAGCAGGCAGGTGGACGGCTTGTCGCTGCGCCCGACCCGGCCGCGCAGCTGGTGGAGCTGGGCAAGGCCGAAGCGCTCGGCATGCTCGATCACCATGATGGTGGCGTCGGGCACGTCGACGCCGACCTCGACCACGGTGGTGGCGACCAGCACCTTGACCTCGCCGGAGAGGAAGCGGGCCATGACCGCGTCGCGCTCGGCCGCCTTCATGCGGCCGTGGACGAGGCCGACGACAGGGCCGAGCGCCTCTTCCAGCGAAGTGTGGCGCTGCTCGGCCGCGGCAACGTCCTCGAGCATCTCGGATTCTTCCACCAGCGGGCACACCCAATAGGCCTTGGCCCCGGCGCGAATTGCGCGGCGGATGCGCTCGACCACTTCCTCCAGACGGTCGAGCGGCACGACGCGGGTGTCGATGGGCTTGCGGCCGGCCGGCTTCTCGGTCAGCCGCGACACGTCCATGTCGCCGTAATAGGTGAGGACCAGCGTGCGCGGGATCGGCGTCGCGGTCATCACCAGGACGTCGGTGGCGCCGCCCTTGGCGGTCAGCGCCAGGCGCTGGTGAACGCCGAAGCGGTGCTGCTCGTCGACCACGACCAGCGCCAGGTCGTGGAAGGTCACGCCCGCCTGGAAGAGGGCATGGGTGCCGACGAGGAGATGGATCGAACCGTCGGCGAGGCCGGCAAGGATCGCCTCGCGCTCGCGGCCCTTCTCGCGGCCGGTGAGCACGGCGATGCGGATGCCGGCGGCCTCGGCCAGCGGCGCAATCGTGCGCGCGTGCTGGCGGACCAGGAGCTCGGTCGGCGCCATGATCGCCGCCTGGCCGCCGGCCTCGATGACATTGGCCGCGGCTGCGAGCGCCACCACCGTCTTGCCCGAGCCGACGTCGCCCTGGAGCAGGCGCAGCATGCGCTCCGGTGCGGCGAGGTCCGCCTCGATCTCGGCGAGCGCCTGTTTCTGGCTGGCGGTGAGGGTGAAGGGCAGGGCGGTGATGAGCGTGTTGCGCAGGCGCCCGTCGCCCTTGCGGGAACGCCCGGTGCTCTTGCGCTGGTGCTCGCGCATGAGGGCCAGAGCCAGTTGGCTGGCAAGCAGTTCGTCATAGGCGAGCCGCGCCACATGCGGCGCCGACGGGTCGAGGTCGGCGGCGGTCTCCGGGTGGTGGACCTTGGCGAGCGCGGCGGCGAAGCTCTGCCAGCCGCGCTTGGCGACCAGCTTGGGGTCGAGCCACTCGGGCAGTTCGGGCAGGCTGGCGACCGCCTCGCTCACCGCCCGCGCCAGCGTCTTGCGCGCAATGCCGGCGGTCATCGGATAGACCGGCTCGATCAGCGGCAGGCTGGCGAAGTCGGCTTCGCCGACGATGTGGTCCGGGTGGACCATGGTCGGCCGGCCGTTGAACCACTCGACCTTGCCGCTGACATAGAGCATCGCGCCGACCGGCAGCGTCTTCTCCAGATAGTCGCCATGGGCATGGAAGAAGGTGAGGCCGATCTCGCCGGTGTCGTCATGGGCGAAGACCCGCCACGGAATGCGATGGTTGCCACGCGGCGGTTTCTGGTGGCGGTCGATCCTGACCTTGAGGGTGACGATGGCGCCTTCCGGCGCCAGCGCGATGCCCGGCTGGTTGCGCCGGTCGATGACGCCGATGGGGAAGTGGAAGAGCAGGTCGACGACCCGGGGCGCCTCCTCCGCGTCCGGCCCGCCGACCAGCCGGCCGAGCGCCGCCTCGAGCTTTGGCCCGATGCCGGCAAGGCTGGTCACCGGGCGGAAGAGGGGGTTGAGGAGGGTGGGGCGCATGGTCGTCGGGCAGGCCGTCAGGCGGCGCGGTTCGCCTTGATGCGCTCTTCGTCCCCGGCGCTCAGCTTCGCCCGCGCCGTCTTCAGGTCGTAGTGCGCCTGTAGGTTCATCCAGAATTCCGGGCTGTTGCCGAAATAGAGCCCAAGGCGGAGCGCCGTGTCCGCCGTGATCCGCCTCCGGTTGTTGACGATCTCGGCGATGCGGTTGGGCGAAATCCCGATCGCCTTGGCGAGTTGGTTCTGCGACAGGCCGTATTCGGCGAGGAATTCTTCCTTGAGCATCTCGCCGGGCGTAACCGGAGCAAAAACGTTCTTCCTCATCACAGTATCGCTCTGTCATGCGAAGTCGCACCAGTTCGCTTGCGACCATGCTGCGATTGACGTCCTCTTCGCGCCGACGTGTGCGTTTGCGCGTCAATGAGCCTCGCCTGATCGCGGCTAGGATAGCAGCCGCATGCGGCAAGAGGGGGAGCAATGGCTTTCAGCAATTCTGAAATGGCCACCAGCGAGCTTTCCATCGGGGCCTCCCGAGTTCGAGACCCAATCCAGTAATAGCAAGCCAAGCGGGCTCGCAACGCACAGGTCTCGACCGACCTCAGGATAAGCCCGCCTGAAGGGCGTTAAGCGCGCGCGCGATTCAGCGAGCTATTTGAAAATATCTGAACCATTGCATTGTGCTTCTTTGGGAGCGCGTGAGTTGGACAGGCGAGTCGTAGGAGTTCAGCGCGGGCAAATGGGTCGATTCGTTCTGAGCGGTCCAAACCCCTGACAAACCCGCGCCCAACCGCTATATCTCGCCCCGCAAGCGACGAGCCTTGGATTCGGCCCGGCGCCGATTGGCTATGGGATGACCGGATCAATGGGCGACGGTGAAGACAAGGGCGGCGACCTCGCCATGCGCCGGCGCCGGCTGAAATTCCGCTGCTGGCACAGGGGCACGAAGGAGACCGACCTGCTCCTCGGCCGCTTCGCCGACGCCCATGTCGACGGTCTCGACGCAGACGACATCGCCGAATTCGAGGCGCTGCTGGAAACGCCCGACCCGGTCATCTTCGCCTGGATCGTCGGCGGCGAGCCGGTGCCCGATGACGTCCGCACACCGCTCGTCGACCGCCTGCTCGCGTTCTACGCCGCCTGAACAGATATCCCCATGGACCAGAAGACCGCCTCCCTCATCGACATCAACCGCCGCCTGACGACGCTGCTGGCCCGGCCGGGCGAGACCACGCTCGCCTCCGTGCCCGACGGCATGGCCGGCAAGGCGCTCGCCGACCTCATGGCAGCGACCGGCGCCAAGCGGCTCCTGTTCGTGGCCCGCGACGGACAGCGGCTGGCCGAGATCGAGCGCGCGCTCGCCTTCTTTGCGCCGGCGACTGAGACGATCGAGTTCCCGGCCTGGGACTGCCTGCCTTACGACCGCGTGTCGCCGCACGGGGCGATCGTCGCGCGCCGCATGGCGGCCCTGGCCCGCATCGGCGAGCCGACGGGCAAGCCGCTGATCGTGCTCACCACGGTCAATGCCGTGCTCCAGCGCGTGCCGCTGCGGGCGATGGTGGCTGAGGGCTCGCTGTCGGCAGCCGCGAGCAGCCGCATGCCCATGGCCGACCTCGTCCGCTGGCTCGAGGACAACGGCTTCCTGCGCACCTCGACCGTGCGCGAGCCCGGCGAATATGCCGTGCGCGGCGGCATCCTCGACCTCTACGCCGCCGGTGCCGCCGCGCCCCTCCGCCTCGATTTCTTCGGCGACACGCTGGAGACGATCCGCGTCTTCGACGCCGAGACCCAGCGCACCACCGAGCGGCTCCAGCGCATCGACCTGGTGCCGGTCGCCGAGATGGGCCTGACGGCGGCAAGCATCGCCCGCTTCCGCCAGGGCTATGTCGCCGAGTTCGGCGCCGCCGCGCCCGACGACCTGCTCTACCACTCGGTCAGCGAAGGCCGCCGCTATGTCGGCATGGAGCACTGGCTGCCGCTCTTCGCCGACGGTCTGGAGACGCTGTTCGACCATCTGCCGGACGTGCCGGTCGCCCTCGACCACCTGGTCGACGAAGCCATTTCCGAGCGCCTCGACCAGATCAAGGATCACTATCAGGCGCGGCGCCAGGCGATGGAGGCCGGCGAGGCCGGCGGCGGCGCCCCCTACAAGCCGCTGCCGCCCGGCCGGCTCTATCTCGACCGCGCGGCGTGGACCGGGCTGCTGGCGGAGCGCGCGGCGACCCATCTCTCGCCCTTCGCCCGGCCGGAGGCCAGCACCATCGTCGACATGGGCGGGCGCGCGGCACGCAGCTTCGCCGCCGAACGCACCGCCGGCGACGTCAACGTCTTCGACGCCGTCACCAGGCACGTTGCGGCGGCGATTCATGCGGGCCGGCGCGTCGTCATCGCCTGCTGGAGCGAGGGCGCCCGCGACCGCATGGGGCAGGTGCTGGTCGATCACGGCCTGACCAGGCTCAAGGCCGTCGCCGACTGGCCGGAGGCCGACGGGCTCGCAGCCGACATGACCGGGCTCGCCGTGCTCGGCCTCGAGTCCGGTTTCGACACGGCGACGCTCACCCTCATCGGCGAACAGGACATCCTCGGCGACCGGCTGGTGCGCCCGCACGCCAAGCGCCGCCCCGCCGATTATCTCAGCGACGTCACCGCGCTTTCCGAGGGCGATCTCGTCGTCCACATCGACCACGGCATCGGCCGCTTCGTCGGCCTCAAGACCATCGAGGCGGCGGGCGCCCCGCACGACTGCCTGGAAATCCTCTACGCCGGCAACGACCGGGTCTATCTGCCGGTCGAGAACATCGAGCTGCTGTCGCGCTACGGCTCCGAGGAAGCCGACGTCCAGCTCGACAAGCTCGGCGGCGTCGCCTGGCAGACGCGCAAGGCGCGCATGAAGAAGCGCATCCGCGACATGGCGGAGGCGCTGATCAAGGTGGCGGCGGCCCGCGCTACGCGCCAGGCGCCGGCGCTGACCCCGCCGGAGGGGCTCTACGACGAGTTTGCCGCCCGCTTCCCCTATGAGGAGACCGAGGACCAGCAGGCGGCCATCGATGCGGTGATCGGCGACCTCGCGGTCGGCACGCCCATGGACCGGCTGATCTGCGGCGATGTCGGCTTCGGCAAGACCGAGGTGGCGCTGCGCGCCGCCTTCATCACCGCGCTCGCCGGCCGCCAGGTCGCCGTCGTGGTGCCGACCACGCTGCTCGCCCGCCAGCACTTCAAGACCTTCAGCACCCGTTTCGCCGGCCTGCCGGTGCGCGTTGCCCAGGCCTCGCGCCTGGTCGGCGCCAAGGAGCTGGCGGCGGTCAAGGCCGGCATCGCCGATGGCGGCATCGATATCGTCGTGGGTACCCACGCGCTGCTCGGCAAGGGCATCCACTTCCGCGATCTCGGTCTGCTGATCGTCGACGAGGAGCAGCATTTCGGCGTCAAGCACAAGGAACGCTTGAAGGAACTCAAGGCGGACGTGCATGTCCTGACGCTGTCGGCGACGCCCATCCCGCGCACCCTGCAACTGGCGCTGACCGGCGTGCGCGAACTGACGCTGATCACCACGCCGCCCATCGACCGGCTGGCGGTGAGGACCTTCATCTCGCCCTTCGATCCGCTCGTCGTGCGCGAGGCGCTGCTGCGCGAGCGCTACCGCGGCGGCCAGAGCTTCTATGTCTGCCCGCGCATCGCCGACCTCGCCGAGCGCCACGAGTTCCTGCGCGAAGCCGTGCCCGAGGTGAAGGTGGCTGTCGCCAACGGCCAGATGGGGGCAGGCGAGCTGGAAGACGTGATGACCGCGTTCTACGACGGCGCCTACGACGTCCTGCTTTCCACCTCGATCGTCGAATCCGGCCTGGATATCCCGACCGCCAACACGCTCATCGTCCATCGCGCCGACATGTTCGGCCTCGCCCAGCTCTATCAGCTCCGCGGCCGGGTGGGACGCTCCAAGCAGCGCGCCTATGCGCTCTTCACCGTGCCGCCCGACCGCACGCTGACCGCCCAGGCCGACCGGCGGCTCAAGGTGTTGCAATCCCTCGATACGCTCGGCGCCGGCTTCCAGCTCGCCAGCCACGACCTCGACATCCGCGGCGCCGGCAACCTGCTCGGCGAAGAGCAGTCCGGCCACATCCGCGAGGTCGGTTACGAGCTCTATCAGCAGATGCTGGAGGAGGCGGTGGCCTCGCTCAAGTCGGGCGGCGAGGTGGTCGAGGACGGCCACTGGGCGCCGCAGATCACAATCGGCATGGCGGTCATGATTCCAGAGGCTTACGTGACAGACTTGCAGCTTCGCTTGAGCTTGTACAAGCGCCTTGCCGACCTCGACGACCAGGCGGCGATCGACGCCTTCGCCGCCGAGCTGATCGACCGCTTCGGCTCGCTGCCCAAGGAAGTCGAGCACCTGCTCGAGATCGTCGCCATCAAGGCGCTCTGCCGCCGCGCCAATATCGACAAGGTCGATGTCGGCCCCAAGGGCGCGGTCATCGGCTTCCGCGACAACGTTTTCGCCAACCCGGCCGGCCTCATCCGCTGGATCGGCGAGCAGGGGTCGCTCGCCCGCGTGCGCCCCGACCAGAGGATCGTGCTCTTCCGCGATTGGGCCGACATGGGTGGCCGCCTCAAGGGCACGATGGCGGTGATGGGCCAGTTGAGCCGGTTGGCCGGCGAAGGTGAGAAGGCCGCCGCCTGAGGCCGGTCACGAGCGGCCGGCCGCCCCGCGGGTACCGGCAATGAAGAAGTAACCAAGAATTCCGGGGAGTTGCCGCAAACCCGTCTTAACGAAGTTGCGCCATGCTACAGGCGCGATGAGCCCGTCAAAGGCCAGGTCCGAAAGCAACACGCTCCGTTTCAGGCACAGCGAAGCGCTGCTCCGCAGCGTCCTGGAGAACGCCGCCGTTGCCACCTTCCTGGTTGGTCCGTACGGCCGTCTGCTCTACACCAACCGCGCATTCCGCGACCTCCTCGGCTATGGCGAGGACGATCCCTTAACGGTCGTCATGGACGACCTGATTCACCCCGACGACCTGCCCTCGGCCGATGCCCAGATGCAGACGCTGGAGGACAAGTCGGCCGACGGCTATCGCGCCGAGCGGCGCTACGTGAAGCAGAACGGCGAACCGGTCTGGGTGCTGGTGTCGGCCTCGGCACTGCGCGACGAGCAGACCGGCGACCTCGACTACACGATCGTCCAGGCGATCGACATCGACAAGCAGAGGCGCGCCGAGGCGGCGCTTGCCGAAAGCGAAAGCCGCTGGAACTTCGCCCTGGAGAGCGCCGGGCAGGGGGTCTGGGACCATAACATAAACACCAAGACCGCGTTCTACTCGCGCATGTGGCGCCTCATGCGCGGCATGGACCCCGACGAAGAGGTCGACCCGTCGGCCGAACTGTGGCTGGCGCGCATTCATCCCGACGACCGTGAGCGCATCCGCGCCATCATCACCCGCCAGAACACCGGCGAACTGCCCACCAACGAGTTCGAGTACCGCGAGCGCCACCGCGACGGCCACTACATCTGGATCCTCAGCCGCGGCAAGCCGGTCGCCTGGAACCCCGATGGCAGCCCCGCGCGCGTTCTGGGCACCGACACCGACATCACCACGATCAAGCAGGTCGAATCGCAGCTCGCCTTGGAGAAGGAGCGGCTCAAGGTCACCATCGAATCGATCGCCGACGGGGTCATCTCCGCCGACTCCGCCGGCCTCGTCGTGTTCATGAACCGGGTCGCCGAGGAGATGACCGGCTGGCCGTCGAGCGAAGCGGCCGGCCACAAGGTCGGCGAGATCTTCGCCGTCATGGACGAAGCGACCGGACGGCTCGCCGCCAATCCGGTGAACGAATGTCTGTCGACCGGACGCCTGCACTATCTCGACGGCTCAACGGTGCTCCTCGGGCGCTTCGGCGGCCAGCGTGACGTGCGCGCCTCTGCCGCCCCGGTGCGCACGCCGAACGGCGTGCCCATCGGCGCGGTGCTGGTCTTCCAGGACGTGACCGACAGCCGCGCGATGCAGCGCCAGCTCGCCCATACCGCCATGCACGACAGCCTGACCGGGCTGCCCAACCGGGCCACCTTCGAGCGCCTGCTGGAGGAGGCGGTCCGCCAGGCCGACCGCGAGGCCCGCGAGCATGCGCTCTGCTTCATCGATCTTGACCACTTCAAGCGGATCAACGACAGCGCCGGGCACAGCGCCGGCGATGCGGTTCTGCGCGACATCGGCGCGGCCATCCGCGGCGCCTGCCGGACGAACGATTTCGCCGCCCGCATCGGCGGCGACGAGTTTGCCCTGCTGTTGCCGGACTGCTCGGTGACCAGCGCCACGCGCGTGGCGCAGAAGGTCATCGAAGCGATCGCGCGCCTGCACTTCACCTGGCAGCACGCCGCTGCGGCCGGCGAACCGATCGGCGCCAGCATCGGCGTCACCGCCATCACCAGCCGTTCCGCCGACCCGGCCGAGCTCATGCGCCAGGCGGACGCCGCCTGCTACGTCGCCAAGGCGCGTGGTCGCAACTGTGTTGCAGTCTATGACGGCAACCGGTCGGGGCTCGCCCAGCTCCAGGCGGCCGGTTAGCTCTTCGGCCGCAGCGGCCGCGCGCTCGGCGACGGCCTGCTCGATCGCCTGCACCAGCACCTCGGCAGGGTGCGCCCCGGTCACCGCCAGGCGCCGGTCGATGATGAAGCAGGGCACGCCCGAGACGCCGATGCGATAGGCATTCTCGATCTCCGCGACGACGCCCTCGCGGTCCTGGTCGCCGGCCAGCCGCCCGGCGATGGAGGCACCGTCGAGCCCGACATCGGCCGCCAATTCGGCCAGCACTGCGGTATCGCCGATATCGCGGCCCTCGCTGAAATAGGCGGCGAACAGGCGTTCGACCATGTCGTCCTGGACGCCCTTCGGCTGCCGCCCAGCGCACCAGCCGGTGGGCATCCACCGTGCTCGGCGCGCGGCTGATGCGGTCGAAATGGTAGGCGACGCCTTCCACCCGCCCACGCTCCTCGAGCTGGCGGTGGCTCTCGTCGAGGGCTTCGAGGCTGCCGAACTTGGCGGTCAGGTAGTCGGTTCTGGCGATGCCTTCGGGCGGGATCGTCGGGTCGAGCCGGAACGGCCGCCAGCGGACGATGACCTTAAGCTCCGGCAGGAGGCCGATGGCCCGGGTCAGCCGGCGCTTGCCGAGATAGCACCACGGGCAGACGACGTCGGAGATGACGTCGATGGCAACGGGATCAGCAGACATGCCGGCCAGCATAGGGGGCATGACGGCGATTGCAAAATGCGGCTGCCTCGGCGGCGTCCTCATCCTTCGAGGCTCGCGGACGCTCGCACCTCACTCCAGCCTCATCCTGAGGCGACAGCAAAGCCGCCCTCGAAGAACGAGGCTGGCCCTTGGGCAGCGACCGCCCTCAGCTTCCCGGCTTCCGCCACCAGGCCGGCAGCACCGGCCCGGTGAGCGCCGTGGTCTCGGGGTGTTCGATCGTGTTCCAGCGGGCCACCCACTGATCGGGCAGGTAGAACAGGGGCACGACGTAGTAGCCGGAGATCAGCACCCGGTCGAGCGCCCTGACCGCGGCGACGAAATCCTCGTGCGTGCGGGCGGCGAGCATGGCGGCGATCATGGCATCGATCGCCGGCTGCTTGGCGCCGGCATAGTTGAACGAGCTCGGGCGGTCGGCGGCCTCCGAGCTCCAGCGGCCGAGCTGCTCGTTGCCGGGCGACAGCGATGCGCCCCACGAGCGCCGCACCATGTCGTAGTCGAACTGCTGCAGGCGCGGCTGGAACTGCGCGTCCTCGACGTTGCGCACGGAAACCTTGACGCCGATGCGTTCGAGCGTGCGCTGATAGGCCAGCGCCAGCTTCTCATCCTCGTTGTTGACCACCATGATCTCGAAGGCAAGTTGCTCGCCAGTGGCGGTGTTGACGAGTTGGTTGCCATTGAGCGCGTAGCCGGCCGCCTGCAGCTGACTGAGCGCCGCGCGCATCGCCGCGCGCCCGCCATCGGCGCCGCTGGCCGAGACCGGCTGGTAGGTGCCGTTCATCACGTCGTCGTCGACCGCACCGGGGAAGGGCGCCAGCAGCGCCTTCTCCTTGTCGCTTGCCGGCTTGCCGACGGCGGAAAGCTCCGAATCGTTGAAATAGCCGGCAGCGCGCACGAAGGCGCCGTAATAGAGGTTCTTGTTGACCCAGTCGAAATCGAACAGCGTCGCCAGCGCCTGGCGCACGCGCTTGTCGGCGAACACCGGGCGGCGCGTGTTGAAGACGAAGCCGGTCATGCCCTTGGGCGTGCCGGTCTTGAACGTCTCCTTGATGACTTTGCCGTCTTTCGCCGCCGGGAAGTCGTAGGCGGTGTTCCATTGCCCCGGATCGCCCTCCGGGTTGACGTCGTAGAGGCCCTTCTTGAAGGCCTCGAACATGGTGTTGGCGTCGCGGTAATACTCGATCCTGACTTCATCGTAGTTGAACAGGCCGCGATGGATGGGCAGGTCCTTGCCCCAGTAGTCGGGGTTGCGCTTGTAGACGATGTAGTTGGGCGGGCTCACCTCGCTGATCACGTAGGGGCCGGAGCCGATCGGCGGCTTCAGCGTCGACTTGTCGAAGGTGTCGGGATCGATGGCGTGCTTGGGCAGGATCGGCATCAGGCCGATGATCAGCGGCAGCTCGCGGTCGTCGGCGCCCTTGAGGTCGAAGCGCACGCCGCGCTCGCCGACCCGCTCGATGCCGGAGATCTTGGAATAGTAGGCCTTGTAGTTCGGCCGTCCCTTGTCGCGCAGGATCTCCATCGAGAAGATGACGTCGTCGACGGTCACTGGCACGCCGTCGGAGAACTTGGCGTTGGGGTTGAGGGTGAACTCCACCCACGAGCGGTCGGGCGGCGTTTCCACCGTCTCGGCGATGTTGCCGTAGAGGGTGAAGGGCTCGTCGGCGCTGCGGTCGAGCAGCGATTCATAGACGAACTTGCCGAACACCGGATCGGACAGGCCGCGGGCCGAGGTGAAGCCGCCCTGGACGATGAACGGGTTGAGGCTGTCGAAGGTGCCGACGACGCCATAGGTGATCTTGCCGCCCTTGGGCGCGTCGGGGTTGGCATAGGGCAGATGGTCGAAGTTCGCCGGTAGCGCTGGGTCGCCGATCATGGCGATGCCGTGCATGGGCTCGGCGGCGGCCAGTTGCGGCACCAGGCCGAGGCCCAGCGTCAAGGCGATCGCGGTGGCGATCGGGCGGCGGAGGATGAGGGAGAGAATGGTTGCAGTCATCGGCTATTGCCCTGAGTTGATGCTCGGCAAAGGCGGCATGGGATTCGCTGCTGGCCGATGAACAGTAACATATTCACCGCGCCGGCAGACCGCCGCCGGCACCGGTCTCAGGGACGGGTGACGATAGGTCGGCATTCGGCTGGAAATCCGGACGCGGGCAAGCTAATGATGCGAGCCGTCGGGACACCGTCTTGCCTCATTTGACGGTCATCCAGCCGAAGGCTTGGCGCGTGCCATCGAGCGCACTCGCGCCGGGGACACGAACTTACAAAACGGGGAAACCCCTGATGCCCAATCGGACGATCGAATTGTTCAAACAGGCGCGACCCGCATTGGCCGCCGCGGCCTTGCTGATGGCAGCGCCGGTCGCGGCGATGGCGCAGGATGCGCCGGCGGCGGCCGACATTTCCCAGTGGATCAAGGTCTGCAATCCGAAGCAGGCGACGATGTGCGCGGTGACCAAGGACTACTTCGTCGAGTCCGGTCCGAACGCGATTGCCACCTTCACCATTTCGACCACCGCCGATCCCAAGAAATTCGGCGTCGGCCTCTCGGTGCCACCCGGCTTCATTTTCCCGCCGGGCATTCCGGTCTTCGTCGACGGCAACAAGAAGGTCACCGCCCAATACGCGGTCTGCTGGCCGGACGGTCCCAAGAGCTCGCGGGTGATGTGCATCGCTCAGGCCAGCGTCGCCGACGATTTCGTCACGGCCCTGAAGAAGGGCGGGACGGTCGAACTTCAGTTGACCAGCGGCGACGGCAAGATGGTGCCGATCGATTTCTCACTCGCCGGCTTCTCCAAGGTCTTTGACGGAGCCGACATGGGACAGGATGCCCTGGTCAAGCAGCGCGACCAGATCGCCAAGCTCTTCGAGCAGAAGGCCCAGCAGCGCGGCCAGCAGTTGATCGACGCCCAGCGCAAGCCCGCCGGCGGCGGCTAGCAGAACGCGGAGGGTAGCGAACGGGAGCAGCGCATAGAGCCGCTCTCGCTATTCGCTATCTCACTACTCGCTCTTCAGTGCAGTCCGCGCTCGCGCGCGACGTAGACGCCGCCGTGGCTCTCGCTGAAGAACTCGGTGATCTGCGGATGGCGCAGCGGCTCGCCTGAATCGTCGGGCAAGAGGTTCTGTTCCGAGACATAGGCGATGTATTCGCTCTCCGAGTTCTCGGCGAACAGGTGGTAGTAGGGCTGGTCCTTGGAGGGCCGCACGTCCTCGGGAATCGCCAGCCACCATTCCTCGGTATTGTCGAAGACCGGGTCGATGTCGAAGACGACGCCGCGGAAGGGGAAGATGCGGTGCCGCACAACCTGGCCGATGGCGAACTTGGCAGAGCGCATCCTGTCCATGATCCTATGCTCCGGGCGACTGATCCTCCCGCCGCAAGACACACCGCGCGGGCCATCTTGTCAAATCGCGCCGCCCGGTCGCTTCTGCCACAATTGACCGCTTTTGCCGAAACCGATAGGCAGCCGCTGGAGGGGCCTGCGGGGCGAATCCGCACCCGTCAGGCCGCCGCCAAAGGGGGCATGGCTTCGCCGCTGCGATCATGAGCGAGATTCTCCAGCTCATTCTCCCCTTCTTCGGCGTGTTGTTCCTCGGCTATGGCGCCGGTCGGCTGCGCCAGGTGACCGAGAATCATCTTGCCGGGCTGAGCTTCTTCGTCACCTACCTGGCCATGCCGGCGCTGTTCTTCCGCCTGGTCGCCGAGACGTCGCTCACCCACTGGGCCGGCTGGTCGTTCGTGCTGACCACGACGTTCTCGACCTATTGCGCCTTCGCGCTCGCCTTTTCGGTGGGCGCGCTGACCAATGGCGGCCAGATCACCCAGGCCACCATCCAGGGACTGGTCGGCTCCTACGCCAATATCGGCATGCTGGCGCCGGCCCTGGTGCTGACCGCGCTGGGCGCGCCGCGGCGCTCCCCATGGCGCTGGTCTTCAGCTTCGACAATGCGCTCATGGTCGCCAGCGTGCCGCTGATGATGACGCTCGGCGGCACCATGCGCGTCGATCCGGCGGAGATGACGCAGACCATCGTCCGCCAGGCGCTGCTCAACCCGCTGGTGCTGGCCACCATCCTCGGCCTGATCTTCGCCTATTTCGGCCTCCACCTGCCGCCCGCCGCCGACGCGCTGCTGGCCATGCTCGGCAATGCCGCGGCGCCGGCGGCGCTGTTCGCGGTGGGCGTGAGCCTCACCGAGCCATACGCTCGACAAGGTGCCGCCCGAGCTGCCGGTGCTGGTCGGCATCAAGCTCATCGCCCACCCGCTGATCGTCTACCTGCTGCTGAGCTGGGTCGGGGATTTCGACCCGGTCTGGGTCTATGCCGCGGTGCTGATGGCGGCGCTGCCGCCGGCAACCGGCGTCATCGCCTACGCCCGCGAATACAAGTCCTACACCGAATGGGCCTCGGTGGGCGTGCTGCTCGGCACCATCATCTCCATCGCCACGGTGACGGTGGTGGTGATCCTTTTGGTCAGGGAAATCCTGCCGGCCGATCCCTTCCACTGAGCGCCACCCCTTCGCGCATGGCGAGCCGCCTCAGCGGCGGCAGGCGGTCGAGCAGGAAGAGGCCGGCGCCGCGCAGCGCCTGAACGGGCAGGAAGCCGGAGAGCAGGGTGCGGTTGAGCGCATCGACCGCCGCGGTGCGGCCGAAGACGTCGCCGCGCCGGGCGCGATCATAGGCGGCGAGCACCTCGTCCGCCCCCGGATCGTCGGGGAGGGCGGCAAGGATGCCGGCAAGCGCGCTCACGTCGCGATAGCCGAGATTGAGCCCCTGGGCGCCGATCGGCGGGAAGAGATGGGCGGCCTCGCCAGCCAGCGCCACGCGGTTCGCCGCGAAACGTCGCGCGTTCATGCCGGAGAGGGGGAACATCTGGCGCTTGCCGTCGATCGAGACGGCGCCCAGCACCGACTGCGAGCGCGCCTCGATCTCGGCGGCAAGCGCGTCCTCGCCGAGCCCCAGCCGCCGCTCGGTTTCAGCCGGGCGATCGACCCAGACCAGGCTCGACCGGTTTTTCCCGGGGAGGGGGACCAGGGTGAACGGCCCCGCCTCGGTATGGAACTCGGTCGAGGTGTCGTCGTGCGCGACGGTATGGCGGAGGTTGCACACCAGCGCCGCCTGATCGTAGCGCCAGCTCTGGGTACCGATGCCGACGCCGTCGCGCACCTTGGAGCGGCGGCCGTCTGCGGCAACCACCAGCCGCGCGGCAAGCGTTTCGCCGTTGGAGAGCATCAGCGCGACGGAACCCTCGCGCGGCGTCACCTTCTCGACCATGGCCTCATGCCGCTCGATCGGGCGGCTGGCCGCGGCCGCTTCCAGGGCGGAAACCAGGATGGCGTTGGGGATGTTGTAGCCGAAGGCGTCGAGGCCGATCTCGCCGGCATGGAAGGCGACTTCCGGCGCCCGGATCAGGCGCCGGGTGCCGTCGGCGATGCGCATGGTCTTGAGCGGCGCAGCTTCCCCGGCGATGCCGTTCCAGATGCCGATCTTCTCGAGCAGGGCCACGGAGCCGGCAAGCAACGCCGAGGTGCGCTCGTCAACCGGCGGCCGGGCAGGGGCAACCAGCGCCACCCGGTAGCCGGCGTCGCTCAGAGAGAGCGCTGCGGCGAGGCCGACCGGCCCCGCCCCGACGACGGCAATGGTGATGGCGCGCTCCGCGTCCGCTGGGCTCATGCCCTCGGTGTATCAGCCGAGGGTATGGCCGGTCGAGACGCCGATGCGTTCTTGAGTGCCCCGGCCAGCCACGAACCGGCCAGCATGGCGCCGACGAAGAGGACGGCGCTCACCGGCGTCAAGGCGAGATCGGCAATGGCCGGACCGGGGCAGAGCCCCGCGGCGCCCCAGCCGATGCCGAACAGCACCGAGCCGGCGACGAGCGGCAGGTCGATCCTGGTCTTGTCCGGAAAGGCGAAGGCGGCCGCCGCCAGCGGCTTGCGGATAAGGCGGTGTAGCCGGAAGCCCAGGAAGAAGACGAGCGCGCCGCCGCCCATGACGAAGCCCAGGCTGGGGTCCCAGCCGCCCGCCGGCAGCGCCGCAATGTCGAGGAAATCCTTGACCTTCTCGGGGTCGATCATGCGTGCCAGGGCCAGGCCCGTGCCGAAGATGACGCCGCTCGCGAGAGCGGCAGCCAGAGCGAGTGGTGTGCGGTTCATCCGACCACGTGCCTCACGATGAAGACGGTGACGATGGCACTTGCCATGAAGGTGCCGACGGCGACGAAGGACCTGAGCGACAGGCGCGACAGGCCGCAGATGCCGTGGCCCGAGGTGCAGCCGTTCGCCAGCCGCGTGCCGATGCCGACCAGCAGTCCGGCGCTGATGAGCCCGAGCGGGCCGAGGCCGATCGCGGGAAGCGTCGCCGGGATCTCGTTGAACAGGCGCGGGCCGAAGGCGAAGCCGAGCCACGCGCCGAGCGGCAGCCCGACGAGGAAAAGGAGCCGCCACAGGCTGTCGCCGCGGCTCGCGGTCAGCGTGTTGCCGGCAATGGTGGAAATACCCGCCAGGCGGCCGTTGACGACCCACAGGATCGTCGTGGCCAGCCCGATGAGCACGCCGCCGAGCGTGGCGGTAAGCGGGGCGAAATGGTCCATCGCACTGAAACCTCGGTGAATTTCGCGTCAAAATAGGCGCCGCCCGGGGTCTCCCCAAGAAATGCAAACCCAAATATCGCCCGCCGCGCAGCAAGCCTTGCCACGCGACCGGGGATCGGCCATGCATGGCGTCCATCCGGCCTGGCCGGATGTCGTAGGGTGTGGCGGCGAATGAAATATCTCAGCGTTTGGGCGGTTCACCTGCTCACGGCAAGCGGGGCGGCGTTCGCCCTGGTGGCGGCGGTGGCCGCCGCCGACAAGTCGTGGCAGGTCGTCTTCCTCTTCCTCGGGCTGGCCATGATCATCGACGGCGTCGACGGCCCGATCGCCCGCAAGCTCGACGTCAAGGGGCGGTTGCCCTGGTTCGACGGAGCGACCCTCGACCTGGTGGTCGATTTCACCACCTATGTGCTGGTGCCGGCCCTGGTGCTGTCGCTCAGCGACCTACTGCCGCAACCCTATGCCACCGGCGCCGGCATCGTCGTGGCACTGGTCGGCGCGCTCTATTTCGCCGACAAGCGCATGAAGACGGCCGACCAGGCCTTCCGCGGCTTCCCGGCGGTGTGGAACGCCGTCGTCTACCAGCTCATGGTCTACAAGTTCCCGGAAGCGGTCACGATCCTCATCATCCTCGTCTTTGCCGTGCTCACCTTCCTGCCGGTGGAGTTCGTCCATCCCATGCGGGTCAAGCGCCTGCGGCCGCTCACCTTCACCATGTCGGTCGCCTGGGGGCTGCTGGCGGTGGCCGCCCTCATCGAGAACCTCAATCCCGGTTGGCTGGTGCTGACCCTGTTCTCGATCGTCAACCTCTACTTCGCCGGCATCGGCGTGTTCCTTCAGGTGACGCGCCCCAAGGCGGCGGCCGGCTAGGAGGAGAGCGATGTCGCTCATCGGGTGGATCGTCGATCCCGCGATCCTCGCCAGCTTCGTGACGCTCACCGTCATGGAGGTGGTGCTCGGCATCGACAACATCATCTTCATCTCGGTGATCGTCGGGCGCCTGCCGGCGGAGCAGTCGAAGCGCGCCCGCCAGATCGGCCTGGCGCTGGCGCTGGTCTTCCGCATCGCGCTCCTCAGCGTGCTGTTCTGGCTGATCCACCTGACCACGCCGCTGTTCACGCTCGCCGGTCACGCGTTCTCCTGGCGCGACCTCGTGCTGCTCGCCGGCGGCTTCTTCCTGCTGGTCAAGGCGACCCACGAGATCCACAAGGACGTCGAGGGCGAGGCGGAGGCTAACGGCGCCGACGGCGGCGCCGGGTCCGGCTTCGCCATGATCGTTTCGCAGATCGCCGTCATCGACCTCGTCTTCTCGGTCGATTCGATCGTCACCGCCATCGGCATGGCCGAATACATCGGCGTCATGATCGCCGCGGTCGTCGTCGCCGTAGCCATCATGTACGCCGCCTCCGGCGCGGTCGCCGGCTTCATTTCCCGCCACCCGACCACCCGCATGCTGGCGCTCGCCTTCCTGCTGATGATCGGCTTCGCCCTGGTTGCCGACGGCATCGGCTTCCACATTCCGCGCGCCTACCTCTACACCGCCATGGCCTTCTCGGCCGCGGTCGAGGCGCTCAACATCGTCGCGCGCCGCAATCGCAGGAAGCAGAACGGGCCATGAGCAGAATGGGCGGCCGGCCGGCGCGGGCGGGCTGGTTCACGCCGCCGCGCCTGATCATGGCGGTGTTCTTCCTCCAGGCGGTGGCGATCACCAACTGGTTCCCGCGCATTCCCGACGTGCAGCAGCGCCTGGGCCTGAGCCCCGGCGAGTTGTCGATCTGCCTGCTCGCCATGTCATTGGGCATCTTCCTGATGACCATCTTCAACGGTCCCCTCATCGCCCGCTATTCGGCGCGCACGGTGATGACCGTGGGCATGTGCACCTACTACCCCATGCTCGTCCTGCCGGGGCTCGCCTGGAACGGCCCGACGCTCTTCCTCTTCCTGTTCGTGCTCGGCCTCGTCTACGTCCTCGTCGACGTCGCCATGAACGTCGAGGCGGCGCGCATCCAGGATGCCGTCGGCCGGCGCATCATGAGCACCTGCCACGGCTTCTGGAGCATCGGCGCGGTCATCGGTTCGGTGATGGGCGCGCAGTTCGCCGAGGCCGGGGTGCCCACCTGGCTCCATCTGCTCATCATCGGCTGCCTGCTGGTGCCTGTCGGCCTGACACCGGCGCGCGCGCTGCCGGTGCTGGCAGCAGCGGCGCCGACGACGGGCCGCCGCCGACCGCTGATCGCGCTCCCGACCGCGGCGCTCGCCGGCCTGTGCATCTACGTTTTCGGCGCGGTGCTGGCCGAGCTCAGCGCACGCAACTGGGGGGCGGCCTTCCTGCGCGACGTGCTCGGCTCCTCGGCCGCCGCCACCGGCTGGGGCCTCGGCGCCCTGTCGCTGACCATGGCGATCGGCCGGCTGGCCGGCGACCGGCTGGCCGAGACGCTCGGACCGGTGGTGCTCGGGCGTTTCTGCGCCGTCGTCGCCGTCGCCGGCATGGCGGCGCTGGCCTTTGCCGGCAACCTGCCGTTGGCGCTCGCCGGCTTTGCCGCCATCGGCTTCGGCGTCTCGGTCGGCTTCCCCCTGGCGCTCACCGCTGCTGCCGCGCACACCGACCGTCCGCCCGCGATCAACGTGGCGTCGCTGGCGCTGATCGCCTATAGCGGATCGCTGGTGGGGCCACCGCTGGTCGGCTTCGTTGCCGACGCGGCGGGACTGCGTTTCGGCCTGGCGTCGCTCCTGCCGCTGATGATCTTGAGCGCGCTGTTCGCCGGTTCGCTGGGGCGATCGAAGCCGGCCCCCGCAACGGACAATGCAATGAAGGGAGGCTAACGATGCCCCACGCAATCAGGATCGAACAGCAGGGTGGCCCGGAGGTGATGCACTGGGTGGAGGTACCCATGCCCGAGCCCGGCGCCTGCCAGGTGCGCGTGCGCCACACCGCCATCGGCGTCAACTTCGTCGACGTCTACAACCGCGCCGGCATCTACAAGGGGGCGAAGCTGCCCTTCACGCCGGGCGCCGAAGCGGCGGGCGTTGTCGACAAGCTCGGCGCCGGCGTGACCTCGCTCAAGCTCGGCGATCGCGTCGTCTATCAGGACCGCTCGTCCGGCGCCTACGCCGAGTATGGCCTGATCCCGGCCGAGCGGGCCATCAGGCTGCCCGATGGCATCGACGACAAGACGGCTGCGGCTGGCTTCCTCAAGGGCGTCACCGTCGATTACCTGCTGCTCAGAACCTTCAAGGTCGGACCTCAGCACACCGTGCTCTTCCATGCCGCCTCCGGCGGCGTCGGTACGATTGCCGGCCAATGGCTGAAGGCGATCGGCGCCACCAGCATCGGCACGGTCGGTTCCGAGGAGAAGGCGGAGCGCGCCCGTGCCCACGGTTATGACCACGTCATCAACTACACGACGGAGGATTTCGTCGCGCGGGTGCTTGAGATCACCGACGGCGGGAAATGCGACGTAGTCTACGATTCGGTCGGCAAGGACACCTTCCCGGGCTCGCTCGATTGCTTGAAGACGCTGGGCATGTGGGTCTCCTTCGGCCAGTCGTCGGGGATGGTGCCGCCGTTCCAGGTCAGCCTCCTGCAGCAGAAGGGCGGCCTCTTCGCTACGCGGCCGACGACGGCGCACTATTTCGCCCGGAGCGAGGATCTGGAGATCGCCGCTGCCAACCTGTTCGCCCTGCTGCTCGACGGCTCGATCAAGGTCGAGATCGGCCAGACCTTCGCGCTCAAGGATGCGGCCGAGGCCCACCGGGCGCTGGAGGCCCGGCGGACCACGGGCGCGACCGTGCTGATTCCCTGACTGAGGGATGCCGCAAAAGCGGGCAGGCCTGATGAAATTAGGGGTTTGATCGAGAATTGGGCATAATCCATTGTCGAGGCTTGGACTCTCCCGAAAAACCGGCAGAGTCGGGGGCGGACGGCAAAGCGGTCCGGTCGGCCGCGGAGCGTTTGCGTAAGGATCGGGTGTCGCGATGGGGCGCCTTACAACTCATGTCCTGGACACGGCGGCGGGCGCGCCAGCGGCCGGGTTGACCATAGAGCTGTTCCGGCTGGACGGCGGCGAGACGCGGGTGGCGAGCGCGCGCACCAATGACGACGGCCGGGTCGACCGGCCGCTGCTCGAAGGCGCCGCGTTCACGGCGGGCGTCTACGAACTACGCTTCCATGCCGGCGACTATCTGCGCGAACGCCACGACCTGCCGCGCCCGGCCTTCCTCGACGTGGTGCCGATCCGCTTCGGCATCGCCGCGCCGGACCAGCATTACCACGTGCCGCTGCTCCTCTCGCCCTACGGCTATTCCACCTATCGGGGCAGCTGATGCGCCAGACCATCCGCTTCATCCGCAAGAGCCATCTGGTCGAACTCGCCGACGTCGACCCGGACACGCTGCTGCTCGACTATCTGCGCGAGAGCGAAGGCGCCACCGGCACCAAGGAAGGCTGCGGCGAGGGCGATTGCGGCGCCTGCACGGTGGCGCTCGGCCGCATGCGCCACGGCCGGCTGACCTACGAGCCGGTCAATGCCTGCATCACGCTTCTCGGACAGGTGGACGGCGCCGAAGTGGTGACGGTCGAGGACCTGACCGCCCCCGACGGTTCGCTGCACCCGATCCAGCGCGAGATGGTCGAGCGCCACGCCTCGCAATGCGGCTTCTGCACGCCGGGCTTCGTCATGGCGCTGTTCGCCATGTACCAGTCGACCGACGGCAGCGTGACGCGCGACGAGGTCAATGACTGGATCGCCGGCAACCTCTGCCGCTGCACCGGCTACCGGCCGATCGTCGATGCGGCCGTCGCCGCCTGCGATCGCGGCCGCCACGACCGCTTCCGCACCGGCCGCGAGGACATGGCCGGCGTGCTCACCTTCCTCGCCGACAACGAGGACGTCTTCATCGGCGACGAGCGGCGCTTCTTCGCCGCGCCGGCCAATCTCGACCGCCTGGCGGAGCTCTACGAGCGCTACCCGGACGCCACCATCGTTGCCGGCGGCACCGATGTCGGCCTGTGGATCACCAAGCAGCTCCGCGACCTGCCGCGCATCATCTCGGTCGGCAAGGTGCTCGACTTCAACCGCATCGACGACACCGGCCACGAACTGGTCATCGGCGCCGGCGCCACCTATGCGGAGGTCGAGCCCTATCTCGCCGCCATCGATCCGGACATCGGCGAATTGCTGCGCCGCCTCGGCTCCAAGCAGGTGCGCGCCAGCGGCACGGTCGGCGGCAACGTCGCCAACGGCTCGCCCATCGGCGACACGCCGCCGTTGCTCATCGCGCTGGATGCGACGCTCTCCCTGCGCAAGGGCAGGCAGGTGCGCTCCCTGCCGGTCGGCGATTTCTTCATCGCCTACGGCAAGCAGGCGCGCCAGCCGGGCGAACTGGTCACCGCGATCACCGTGCCCTACCTCAGCGATCGCGACATCTTCCGCTGCTACAAGGTGACCAAGCGCTTTGACCAGGACATTTCCTCGGTGATGGGCGCCTTCCGCTTCACCCTCGACGCCGAGGGCATCGTCGTCGACGCGCGGCTCGCCTATGGCGGCATGGCGGCGACCCCCAAGCGGGCGGCCGCGGCCGAGACCCAGCTGCTCGGTCATCCCATTCGCGAAGCGCGGGTATGGGGCCTGGCCTTCGCCGCGTTGCGCGAGGACTTCGCCCCGATGGACGATCATCGGGCCAGCGCCCGCTACCGCGCCGAGACCGCTCACGCGCTTCTCGGCAAGGCGCTGATCGAGGCGTCGGGGACCGCCAGCACGCGCACGCGCGTTATCGGGCACCGGGAGAAGGAAGCCCATGGAGCCGCCTGATCCGATCGCCGGCGTCGCCGAGCCCAGGCCCGCCGCCCGCAGCGCGCCGCCACGGCGCGAGGAGAGCCTTGCCGTCGTGCGCCAGCCGATCGCCCACGACAGCGCGACCAAGCACGTCACCGGCGCCGCCATCTACATCGACGACCAGCGTGTGCCGGCCGGCACGCTGCATCTGGCGCCGGGCTATGCGCCGATCGCCGCCGGCCGCGTCACCACGCTCGACCTCGAGCCGGTGCGCGCCGCGCCCGGCGTCGTCGCCGTGCTCACCGCCGCCGACATTCCCGGCCGCAACGACATCAGCTCCAAGGGGATCGGCGACGATGCGCTGATCGCCGAGAGCCAGATCATGTTCTACGGCCAGGTGCTGTTCGTGGTGGTCGCCGAGACCCGCCTTGCGGCCCGCCGGGCGGCGCGCCTGGCGCGCATCGCCACCGCGCCGACCATGCCGGCGATCGACGTCGACGATGCCATCGTCGCCGGCACCACGGTGCTCGACGACTACAAGTTCGAGCGTGGCGAACCGATCGAGGAGCTCGAGCGCTCGCCCCGCCGGATCATCGGCGAATTCCGCCTCGGCGGTCAGGAGCATTTCTACCTGGAAGGCCAGGTGGCGCTGGCCATCCCCGGCGAGGACGGCGACATGGTCGTGCACTCCTCGACCCAGCACCCGAGCGAGGTGCAGCACACCATCGCGCACGTCCTCGGCCTCCACGACAACGCCGTCACCGTCGAGGTGCGGCGCATGGGCGGCGGCTTCGGCGGCAAGGAGAGCCAGGCGACGCAATGGGCGGCACTTGCCGCTCTGGCGGCATGGAAGACCGGCGCCCCGTGCAAGCTCCGGCTCGACCGCGACGACGACATGACCATGACCGGCAAGCGCCACGACTTCCGCGTCGACTACACCGCCGGCATCTCGCGCGAGGGCGGCCTGCGCTCGGTCGACGTGACGCTGTCGGCGCGCTGCGGCTATTCCGAGGACCTGTCGCTGGGCGTCGTCGACCGCACCATGTTCCACGCCGACAACGCCTACTACTACCCGTCGTGCCGCATCGTCACCCGGCGCATGCGCACCAACACCGTGTCCAACACCGCCTTCCGCGGCTTCGGCGGCCCCCAGGGCATGCTCTTCGCCGAGCGCATGATGGACCACATCGCCTATGTCACCGGCCACGACCCGCTCGATGTGCGCAAGGCGAATTTCTACGAAGGCGTCGGCCGCGACCGCACGCCCTACGGCATGCGCGTCGAGGACAACATCCTCAAGGAGCTGGTCGGCGAGCTCGAACGCACCAGCGACTACCGCGCCCGCCGCGCCGCGATCACCGAATTCAACGCCACCAGCCCGGTGCTCAAGAAGGGCATCGCGCTCACCCCGATCAAGTTCGGCATCTCCTTCACCCTCATCCACCTCAACCAGGCCGGCGCGCTCGTCCACCTCTATCGCGACGGTTCCATCAGCCTCAATCACGGCGGCACCGAGATGGGGCAGGGGCTGTTCATCAAGGTGGCCCAGGTGGTCGCCGAGGAATTCGGCGTCAGCGTCGACAAGGTGAAGATCACCGCCACCTCGACCGCCAAGGTGCCCAACACCTCGCCGACCGCGGCCTCCGCCGGAACCGACCTCAACGCCCAGGCGGCACTCGCCGCTTGCCGTGAGATCAAGGACCGGCTCTACGCCTTCATCGAGGAGAAGTGGAACGTCGAGCGCGCCCGCGTCGAGTTCCGCAACGGCGAGGTCCTGATCGGCAACCGCACCATGCCGCTGTCGGAGCTCGCCAACACCGCCTACACCTCGCGCGTCCACCTGTCCTCGGCCGCCTTCTACAAGACGCCGCTCATCCACTGGGACCGCGAGAAGGCGACCGGCCGGCCGTTCTTCTATTTCGCCTATGGCGCCGCCTGCTCGGAGGTGACCATCGACACCATGACCGGCGAGATGCGGGTCGAGCGCGTCGATATCCTCCACGACGTCGGCAAGTCGCTCAACCCGGCCATCGACATCGGCCAGATCGAGGGCGGCTTCGTCCAGGGCATGGGCTGGCTGACCACCGAGGAACTGGTGTGGGACTCGGCCGGGCGGCTGATGACCCACGCGCCCTCGACCTACAAGATCCCGACCGCTTCCGACGTGCCCGCCGATTTCCGCGTCGCCTTGTTCGAGTCGGGCGGCAACCGCGAGGATTCGATCTTCCGCTCCAAGGCGGTGGGCGAACCGCCGCTGATGCTGGCGCTCTCGGTGTTTTCGGCGATCACCGACGCCATCCTCAGCCTCAAGCCGGCGGTCTTCCCGCGTCTCGATGCTCCGGCCACGCCCGAGGCGATCATGCGCGCCGTGCGCGCCACCACCAGCGGAGCCGAGACATGACCCCGGTGTGGCCGCGCGTGCTGGCCGGCATCGACCGCTACGGCCGCGTCGCCATGGTGACGCTGGCGGCCACCCGCGGCTCGGCGCCGCGCGAGGCCGGTGCCCGGCTCATCGTCCATCCCGACGGCGGCTTCACCGGCACCATCGGCGGCGGCACGCTGGAATGGCGGGCGCTCGCCGTAGCGCAGGCGGCGCTGGCCAATCCGCAGGCACCCAGGGCCGAGGTGCGCCGCTATGCGCTCGGGCCGGAGCTTGGCCAATGCTGCGGCGGCAATGTCGACCTGATCGTCGAGGTCGTCGCGGCCGACCGGCGGGCGGCGGTGGCCGAACTGGTTGCACACGAAGCCGCGGGGCGGCTCGTCACGCGGGGCACGATCACGCCGGACGGCGTCGACCGAGAGATCGTCACCGAGGGCGAGATGGTCCCGGGCAGCGCCACGCTCGACGCCAACGTCGTCACCGAGGCCTTCGGCGACGACCGCCGGCTTTTGATCCTCTTTGGCGCCGGCCATGTCGGCCGTGCCCTGGTGCTGGCGCTGGCGCCTCTGCCTTTCAGGGTCACCTGGGTCGACCCGCGTCCCGATGCCTTCCCGAGCCATGTGCCGGCGAACGTCACGCTGCGCCAACTCGCCGAGCCGGCCGAGGCTCTGGCCGACGTTCCCGCCGGCAGCTTCGTCATCGTGATGAGCCACAGCCACCAGCTCGACCTGGCGCTCATCCACGCGGCGCTTTCCGACGATCGAATTCCCTATGTCGGGCTGATCGGATCGCAGACCAAGCGCGTCCGCTTCGAGAAGCGGCTGGCCGAAGCCGGCGTCCTGCCGCAGCGCATCGCCGAGCTTGTCTGCCCGATCGGGGTGAGCGGCATCCATTCCAAGCAACCGGCCGTGATCGCGGCGGCCACGGTCGCCGAACTCATCATCCGCGATGAGGCACTGCGGGCGGCAGCGGCGCCAGCCGAACTTGCAGCAAGAGGGCGGCGGCACGCCTGATGGAGACGGGGGCAGGGGTCGTGGTGAGCAGTACGAACGTGCGCAGGCCCGGCGGCACGCCGGCACTGCAGGCTACCGGTATCACCAAGGATTTCGGCACGCTGAGGGCCAACGACAGCGTCAATCTGGCCATCATGCCCGGCGAGATCCACGCCCTCCTCGGCGAGAACGGCGCCGGCAAGTCGACGCTGGTCAAGATCATCTACGGGGCCCTGCAGCCCACCGCCGGCGAAATCCACTGGAAGGGCAAGCCGGTCACCATCGCCAATCCGGGGGCGGCGCGCGCGCTCGGCATCGGCATGGTGTTCCAGCACTTCTCGCTGTTCGAGGCGCTGACCGTGACCGAGAACATTGCGCTCGCTTTGCCGAAATCCATGCGCCGGGGACTGGCCGCGACGGTCGAGCGCGTCTCGGCCGACTACGGCCTGCCGCTGCGCCCCAACGCCATCGTCGCCGACCTCTCGGTCGGTGAGCGCCAGCGCATCGAGATCGTCCGCTGCCTGTTGCAGGAGCCGCAGCTGCTCATCATGGACGAGCCCACCTCGGTGCTTACCCCGCAGGAGGCGGACCACCTCTTCGTCACCTTGCAGCGGCTGGCCGGCGAGGGCTGCGCCGTGCTCTACATCAGCCATCGCCTGGAGGAGGTGCAGCGCATCTGCCACCACGCCACCATCATGCGGCGCGGCAAGGTGGTCGCCGAGACCGATCCGGCGGGAGAGACCGCGGGCACGCTCGCCCGCCTCATGGTCGGCAGCGACGTGCTGGAGATCGCGCGCCAGCCCGGCGTGATCGGCAATCCGCGCCTGGTCGTCAACGCCCTCGACCTGCCTTCCGAGGATCCCTTCGGCGTCTCGCTCAAGGATGTCAGCCTGGAAGTGCGCGGCGGCGAGGTGATCGCCATCGCCGGCATTGCCGGCAACGGCCAGAGCGAGCTGTTCGGGGCGCTCTCCGGCGAAACCAAGCTCGGCCAGAACGACCTGGTCATCATCGACGGCATCGCCTGCGGCCTCACCGGCATCACCGGCCGGCGCAACCTCGGCGCCGCCTTCGTGCCGGAGGAGCGGCTCGGCCATTCCGCCGTGCCCGGCCTCAAATTGACCGACAACGTCATCCTCACCCGCCACCGCACCGGCGACGAGCTGGTGGTGACCGGCGTCGTGCAGCCGCAGAGGGCTCTCAAGATCCTCAATTCGGTCACCAACGACTACGACGTGCGCAAGGGCACCATCGACCCCGAGGCGCGCTCGCTCTCCGGCGGCAACCTGCAGAAGTTCGTCGTCGGCCGCGAGATCAACCGCGGTCCCGGCGTGCTCATCGTTTCGCAGCCCACCTGGGGCGTCGATGCCGGCGCCGCGGCCCTCATCCGTCAGGCGCTGATCGATCTGGCGCGGGCGGGCTCGGCAGTGCTGGTCATCAGCCAGGACCTCGACGAAATCTTCGAGATCGCCGACCGCATCGCGGTGATCTCGCGCGGTCACCTGTCACCGGCGATACCGGCGGCCGAGGTGACGCTTGAATCGATCGGCCTGCTGATGGGCGGCGTCGGCGAGGGCAAGAAGGCCGACGAGGCGGAGGCAACCCATGCAGCTTAGGCTCGAACGGCGGGCCGAGCAGAGCCGCCTGATGTCGGTTCTCTCGCCGGTGCTTGCCATCGCGCTCTCGGTGGTGACCTTCTTCATCATCTTCGCGCTGATGAAGATCGACCCGCTGAAGGCGCTCTATCTCTATTTCATCGATCCGCTCACCGCCGCCTGGTCGATCGAGACCGTCATCATCAAGGCGGCGCCGATCATCCTGATCGCCGTCGGGCTGTCCTTCTGCTACCAGTCGAACGTGTGGAACATCGGCGCCGAGGGCCAGTACGCGGTCGGCGCCATCTTCGGCTCCATCATCCCGATCTACTTCCCCAACTGGGGCGGTGTCGTGCCGCTCACCCTGATCATGCTGATGGGCATCGTCGGCGGCATGTTCTACGCGGCCATTCCGGCTTGGCTGAAGAACCGCTTCAACGCCAACGAGACGCTGACCACGCTGATGCTGGTCTACATCGCCAATCTGATGGTCGACTATCTGGCGCGCACGCCGTGGCGCGACCCGGCGGGCCACAATTTCCCCAACAGCCACCCCTTCATCGACGGCCAGATCCTGCCGGTCATCATCGGCGACAGCGTCCGCCTGAACGTGGTCTTCGTGCTGGTTGCCGTCGGCGTCGCCTGGTTCCTGACCGAGCGCACCATGACCGGCTTCCAGATCCGCGTGCTCGGCCAGTCGCCGCGCGCCGGCGCCTTCGGCGGCTTCGACCGCAAGCGCATGGTCATGCTCACCATGCTGATCTCCGGCGGCCTGGCGGGCCTCGCCGGCATCAGCGAGGTGGCCGGTTCCATCGGCCAGTTCCGCACCACCATTTCCCCGGGCTACGGTTTCACCGCCATCATCGTCGCCTTCCTCGGTCGCCTGCACCCGCTCGGCATCCTGTTTGCCGGCCTGCTGCTGGCGCTCTCCTACATGGGCGGCGAGGGGGCCCAGGTCTCGCTCGGCATCTCCGATCAGACCACGGCGGTGTTCCAGGGCATGCTGCTCTTCTACGTGCTCGCCTGCGACACGCTCATCTACTACCGTCTGCGCTTCGTCTGGCGCCGGCGCCCCGCCGAAGCCCTGAAGACTGCGAGCTGATGCCATGACGATGATCGAAGGAATCCTGCTGACCATCGTCACCGCCGCCACGCCGCTGCTCTTCGCCGCGCTCGGCGAATTGATCGCCGAACGCTCCGGCGTGCTCAACCTCGGCGTCGAGGGCATGATGGCGGTCGGCGCCGTCATGGGCTTTGCCGGCGGCCACATCACCGGCCTGCCGATCGTCGGTGTCGTCAGCGGCATCGTCGCCGGCGCGCTGATGGGCGGCCTCTTCGGGCTGGTGACCCTGATCTTTGCCGCCAATCAGAACGCTTCCGGCATCGCGCTCACCCTGTTCGGCCTCGGCCTCTCCGGCCTCATCGGCAACGCCTATACCGGCATGCCCGGCCTCAGCATGAGCCGCATCCACATTCCCGGGCTGTCCGACATCCCGGTGGTCGGCCCCTTGATCTTCGGCGAGGACCCGCTGGTCTATTTCGCCGTGGTGCTCACCGCCGCGGTGTGGTGGTTCATGTTCCGCACCGATGGCGGGCTGATCGTGCGCGCCGTCGGCGACAACCATTCCTCGGCCCATTCGCTCGGCTACCCGGTGCTGCGCGTCCGCTTCATGGCGGTGCTCTTCGGCGGCGCCTGTGCCGGCCTCGGCGGCGCCTATCTGTCGCTGGTCTACACACCGCAATGGACCCAGGCGATGACCGCTGGGCGCGGCTGGATCGCGATCGCGCTGGTCGTCTTCGGCACCTGGCTGCCCGGGCGCATCGCCGTCGGTGCCTTGATCTTCGGCGGGGTCAGCATCCTCCAGCTCAATGCACAGGCTTTCGGGCTGGGCATTCCGTCCCAGTTCCTGTCGATGCTGCCCTACCTCATCACGGTCATCGTACTGGTGATCATTTCGCGCAATCAGGCCCTGCTCAAGATCAACACGCCGGCCTCGCTGGCCCGGACCTTCGTGCCTGACAATTGAGCACTGGTCACGAAAATGGCATGAATTCTGTATGGCAGGCACGGATGAACGTGCCGCTGACAGTGGGCGTCAACGAGAGGAGTGAGAGCATGGGAAGGTTTTTGGCAGCGGCCGGGGCGGCTGCTCTGTTGGCTGCAACCCTGGGCGGCGCCCAGGCGGCCAATCTGAAGGTGTGCTGGATCTATCCCGGTCCGCACAATGACGGCGGCTTCAGCGAACAGCACGACCTCGGCCGTCAGGCCGTGCAGAAGGAGTTTGGCGACAAGGTGGACGCCAGCACCTATGTCGAGAACGTGCAGGATCCGGATGCCGAGCGCGTCGTCGAGCGCCTGGCACGCTCCGGCTGCGAGCTGGTCTTCACCACCTCCTTCGGCTTCATGGACGGCACGCTGGCCAATGCCCAGAAGTTCCCGAAGGTGAAGTTCGAGCACATGTCGGGCTACAAGACCGCCCCCAACATGTCGACCTACAATCTGCGCTGGTACCAGGGCCGCTACGTCCAGGGCCAGATCGCCGCCAAGATGTCCAAGGCTGGCCTTGCCGGCTACATCGTGTCCTTCCCGATTCCGGAAGTGATCATGGGCATCGACGCCTTCATGCTCGGCGCCCAGTCGGTCAATCCCGACTTCAAGGTCAAGATCATCTGGGTCAACACCTGGTTCGACCCGGGCAAGGAGGCCGACGCCGCCAAGACGCTGGCCGACCAGGGTGCCGACATTCTCGTCCAGCACACCGACTCGCCGGCCGCCATGCAGGTTGCCCAGCAGCGCGGCATCTACGCCTTCGGCCAGTCGGCGGATATGACGAGTTTCGGTCCCAAGGCCCAGCTTGCCTCGCTCATCGACGAGTGGGGTCCGTACTACATCAAGGAAGTAAAGGCGGTCCTCGACGGCACCTGGCAGACGCATGAGACCTGGGCCGGCATGGCCGACGGCGACGTCGTCGTTGGTCCGCTCGCCAACATGCCCGACGACGTCAAGGCGATGGCCGAGAAGACCATCGACGACATCAAGTCCGGCAAGCTGGTGGTCTTCTCCGGCCCCGTCTACAAGCAGGACGGCACGGAAGTGGTGAAGGCAGGCGAGGTCATGCCTGACGCCGACATCAACAGCCTGAACTACTACGTCAAGGGCATCGACGCCCAGCTTCCGCAGCAGTAGCGGATGCTGTCCTCGCCCGGCTGAATCTGACGGGCGCGCCTCTGCCGGGCGCGCCCGTTCCATAATCGAAGCCGCCTAAGCGAAGTGCCGATGTCACCCTTTGTCGTCGACTGGCTGAACCTTCTCGTGCGCTGGGCCCATTTGATCGTGGGCATCGGCTGGATCGGCACGTCGTTCTATTTCATCGCCCTCGACCTCAGCCTGCGCAAGCGCGCCAACATGCCGGAGGGCGTCTACGGCACCGCCTGGGAGGTGCACGGCGGCGGCTTCTACCATGTCCACAAATATCTGGTGGCGCCCAGCGAGCTGCCGCCCGACCTCATCTGGTTCCAGTGGGAGGCCTATCTCACCTGGGTCACCGGCATTGGCCTCCTGATCCTGCAATATTACTGGCGGGCCGACGTCTTCCTGATCAGCCCTGACGTGCTGCCGCTGCTCCCCGTCCAGGCGATCTGGATCTCGGTGATCAGCCTCGCCGCGGGCTGGCTGATCTACGACCGCATCTGCAAGTCGCCGATCGGCCGCAACACGCCGCTGCTCGCGATCATCGTCTTCGCCCTTATCATCGGGGCGGCGTGGTTCTACAGCCACGTCTTCTCCGGCCGCGGCGCGCTCGTCCATGTCGGCGCCTTCATCGGCACCATCATGGCGGTCAACGTCTTCGGCATCATCATCCCCAACCAGAAGAAGATCGTCGCTTCGCTGATCGCCGGCGAGGCGCCCGACCCGCGCCTTGGCGCCATCGGCAAGCAGCGCTCCGTCCACAACAACTACCTGACGCTGCCCGTCCTGGTGATGATGGTCTCCAGCCACTATCCGATGCTGGCCGGCCACCCGGAAACCTGGCTCGTGGTGGCGCTGATCGTGGTCACCGGCGCCTCGGTGCGCCACTTCCTCAACCGCCACGACGCCCACGACCCCTTCGAGAAATACGGCTGGGCGCTGCCGGTAGCCGCCGTTGCGCTGGGCTTCGCGGTCTGGTTCACCGTGCCGCAGGTCAATACCGCTCCCGCCGGCATGACCGTGAGCGAAAGCGAGGCGCTCGCCATCGTCGGCAAGCACTGCATCATGTGCCACTCGGCCCATCCCAGCCACGCGGGCTTCGATGAGCCGCCCAAGGGCGTCATCCTCACTTCGATCGCCAATATCGTGCTGCACAAGGAGCAGATCCTGGCCCAGGCGGTGAACAGCGATACCATGCCGCTCGGCAACGAGACCGGCATCACCGAGGCGGAACGCCAGAAACTTGGCGCCTTCCTCTTGAGCCGCTAGAACGGGCCCTCTGCTACGGGGGCACTGCTGAGACAGATGGTCGATTTTCCCGTTACGCTTGCAGCGGTCAACGCCATGGAACCGGCCGACTTCGTCGCCGCCTTCGGCGATGTCGCCGAGCATTCCCCGTGGGTGGCCGAACGGGCGGCGAAACAGCGCCCGTTTGCCAGCGTGCGAGCGATGATCGAAGCCTTCGCCGACGAAGTGCGCGAGGCCGGCCCGGCCGAGAAGCTGGCATTGCTGCGCGCCCATCCCGACCTTGCCGGCAAGGCGGCGATTGCCGGCGAGATGGCCGCAGGATTCGCGCCGCGAGCAGGCAAGCGCCGGCCTCGACACGCTGACGCCGGAGGAATTCAACCGCTTCACCGAGCTCAACGACGCCTACACCGCCAGGTTCGGCTTCCCCTTCATCCTGGCGGTGCGCGGCGCCGACAAGCAGACCATCCTCGACGCCTTCGCCGAGCGCATCGAGCGCGACGAAGACGCCGAGAAGGCCATGGCGGTGAGCCAGGTCATCCGCATCATCGGCTTCCGCATCGAGGACCGGGTCGCATCGTGACAACCCCCGACACGTCGGCGATCGGCGAGCGGGCCCAGGGCATGATCGATGCGCTGGCGACCATCAGCGCCGAGCCGGACAAGCTCACCCGCCTGTTCCTGTCGGACGAGCACAAGCGCGCCGCGGCGCTGGTCGGCGAATGGATGCGGCGCAGCGGCCTCTCGGTGCGCATGGACGCGGTCGGCACCATGCACGGCCTGCTGCCGGCGGGGCGGGAAGGGCCACGGTCGGCCAAGCGCCTGCTCGTCGGTTCGCACCTCGACACGGTGGTCGATGGCGGCCGCTTCGACGGCAATCTCGGCGTCGTCGCCGGCATCGTCGCGGTCGAGGAAATCCGCGCCCGCGGCATCCAGCTCCCGTTCGCCCTGGAGGTTCTCGCCTTCGGCGACGAGGAGGGCGTGCGCTATCCCAAGACGCTGATCTCGTCCTCCGCCATCGCCGGCACGGTCGATGCCAGCGTGCTGGAGCTCACCGATGCCGACGGCATGACCATGCGCAACGCGCTTGCCGAATTCGGCTGCGACGCCGAGCACATCACCGCCGAGGCCTATTATCGCGCCGACGTGCTCGGCTATCTCGAGGTGCACATCGAGCAGGGGCCGGTGCTCGAACAGGCGGGCGAGCCGCTGGGCGTGGTCAGCGCCATCGCCAGCCAGGGACGCTACCGTTTCAGCGTGCGCGGCGAGGCGGGCCATGCCGGCACCGTGCCGATGCGCGTGCGCCACGATGCGCTGGCCGCCGCCGCCGAGATGATGATGGCGATCGAACAGGTGGCCACGAAAGGCGCCAAGTCGTCCATGGTCGCCACCGTCGGGGAGATCAAGGCGGCGCCCGGCGCCAGCAACGTCATCCCGGGCAGCGTCGAGTTCAGCCTCGACCTCAGGGCAGCCGACGACGCGGCGCGCATGGCGGCCGCCACCGAAATCCGCGCCGCCACCCGCCAGATCGGCATCCGTCGCGGCGTCGTCGTCGGCATCGAGACCGTCCACGAGAAGCCGGTCGCCACCTGCGCGCCGCGCCTGAAAAGGGCAATCGCGGCGGCAATCGAAAGTGTGACCGGGGCGAAACCGCGCGAGTTGATGTCGGGGGCCGGCCACGACGGCCAGGCGATGATCCACCTGACCGACATCGGCATGATCTTCGTGCGCTGCCGGGCGGGGATCAGCCACAATCCGCTCGAATTCGTCACCGTCGCCGATATGGGCCTGGCGGTGGAGGCGCTGATCCGTACAATCCAAAGTATTGCCGGCGAGGTCGAAGCCTAGCGTAGAAGCATTGCCTCTGCCGCAAGAGGCGGTAAGATCAGACGACAGATGTTACATGCGAAATATTGAATATTAGCGCATGTGACCAGCGTCACTGACCCGTTAGGCCACGCGGGAGAGAATTCGTTCAGATTGCATTCAGTTCATGCGCGCGATTCTGCGCCGCATGAATTTGTCTATTGTCGCCTTGTCGTGACGTGCGGCGAGGCTTCAGCGGATCGGGAGGGTCCAATGAACGGACGGGCGACATCTTCACTCACGCATCGCGCCGGTTTCGCGAGTCGTTTCGCCACATGGCTGGCCTGGGCCGCCGGCTTGGCGTTGGCAGTGACCCTGGGCACCAGCGCTGCGACCGCGCAGGAAGCCATCGTCAAACCCGGCTACGCCGTCGTCACCGGCTTCGCCGGCGTCTCCGCCGCCCAGGCGCCGGATGGCGCCGACCCGTTCGACTATGTCGGCATCGACCCCGGCGGCGCCTCGGCGCGCGTCGTCGATCTGACCGCACTTGCGGCGCAGGGCAGCGAGAGCGCCGCGCCCAAGACCTTCACCATCAGCCCGAGTCAGGTCGGGCAGGTGTTTGGCGTCGCCCTCGACGATGCCGCCGAACCCAACATCTACCTGGCGGCGACCTCGGCCTACGGCCTGTCGATCGCAATTCCTGACGCCTTCGGCCAGATGAAGCGCGTTGAGCACGGCCAGGCCGGCGCCCAGTTCGTCGCCGGCCAGTTCGGTCCGCCCGAGATGAGCGGCAGCCCCGGCGCGATCTGGCGGGTCGATGGAGTGAGCGGCGAGGTGTCGCTGTTCGCCACCGTCGGCTCGGCCGCGAGCGGCGTCGCATCCCTTGGCGGGCTTGCCTACGACCGCGACACCCAGCAGATCTTCGCGGCGGACCGCTCGACTGGCATCGTCTATCGCTACGGCCTCGACGGCACCGAGCGCGGCACCTACGACCACGGCGTCGAAGGCCGGCCGGATGCCGGCCTGCCGCCGATCCCGCAGCCGGCCATGGCGCCGGTCGACATCACCAGCCCGGCATTCGACACCACCAACCCGGCCACGTGGGGCTTCGCCCCGCCGGCGCGGCGCGTCTTCGCGCTCGCCGTCCATGACCACCGGCTGTTCTATTCGCTGGCCCAGGGGCCGCAGATCTGGTCCGTGCAGATCAACGCGGGCGGCTCGGTCTCCGGCGGCGCACGCCTCGAGGTCGAGGTGCCGTCGCTCCAGGACGGCATCGAGATCACCTCGATCGCCTTCGATGGCGACGGCCGCATGTATCTGGCCGAGCGCGGCGCAACCACCGGCGACTACACCATGTATGCGCTGGCCAATGGCGGCCAGAGCCGCGTGCTGCGCTATCTGCCGAACGGACCCGGCCATTGGCAGCCCACCGCCGAGCAATATTCGGTCGGGATGGCGCCGAACTACAACAACGCCGACGGCGGCGTGGCGCTGAACTACGGCTATGCGCCGGGCCAGACCGCCACCATCAACTACAACGCCTGCGCCGCGACCGTGTGGTCGACCGGCGAGCGCCTGCTCGATCCAGGCGATCCGGCTGTTCCGGCGGGGTCTTTCCCGCTGGTCGACGGCCTGCAGGGCAATGACACCTCCTTCGTCCAGCCGCAGAACACGCCGCCGGCCGCGAGCTGGTTCGTCGACTATGACGACAAGGACGGCAGCGCCGATTTCCGCGGCTACATGGGCGCGATCGCCACGCTGCCCTGTGCCGGTCAGGCTGCTCCGCCGCCTCCGCCGGTCGTGACCTGCCCGCCGGGCACCTACTTCGACGGCGGCCAGTGCATCATCGTTCCGACCTGCCCGCCCGGCACCAACTATCAGAACGGGCACTGCGTCTATCCGACCTGTCCTCCGGGCTTCTACCTGCAGAACGGCCAGTGCGTGCCGCCGCCGGTGAGCTGCCCGCCTGGCACCTTCTACTACCAGGGCCAGTGCTTCCCGGTGAACTGCCCGCCCGGCATGATCAAGCAGCCGAACGGCAAGTGCACGTGCCCGCCCGGCGACACCTTCTACAAGGGCCAGTGCGTGCCCCAGCAGCAGTGCCCGCCCGGCATGGTCACATTGCCCAGCGGCGTCTGCTGGTGCCCGCTCGGCATGATCTTCGGCAACGGCGTCTGCCAGCCGCCGCCCTCGTGCCCGCCCGGTCAGGTGCTCGGCCCCGGTGGCCAGTGCGTGCCGCAGGGCTGCCCGCCGAACAAGGACCTCTTCAACGGCCAGTGCGTGCCGAAGTGCCAGCCGCCCTTCGTCCACAAGATGCCCGATGGCGCCTGTGGCCCGCCGCTGGTGTTCTGCCTGCCGCCGAAGCAGATGTTCAACGGCAAGTGCGTCAATCCGTGCCCGCCAGGCCAGATTCACAAGATGCCTGACGGCGCCTGCGGCCCGCCGCTGGTGTTCTGCCTGCCGCCCAAGGAGGTCTGGAACGGCCAATGCGTGCCCAAGTGCCCGCCCGGCCAGGTCCACACGCCGCCGAACGGCGCCTGCCAGTTCATCATCAAGCCGCCGGTGTTCTGCCTGCCGCCGAAGGAGATGTGGAACGGCAAGTGCTTGCCCAAGTGCCCGCCCGGCCAGGTCCATGTGCTGCCGAACGGCGCCTGCCAGTTCATCATCAAGCCGCCGGTGCTCTGCCTGCCGCCGAAGGAGATGTGGAACGGCCAGTGCGTCGCCAAGTGCCCGCCCGGCCAGGTCCACACGCCGCCGAACGGCGCCTGCCAGTTCATCATCAAGCCGCCGCCGGTGCGTTCTGCCTGCCGCCGAAGGAGATGTGGAACGGCCAGTGCGTCGCCAAGTGCCCGCCCGGTCAGGTCCATACGCCGCCGAACGGCGCCTGCCAGTTCATCATCAAGCCGCCGCCTGGTGGGTTCTGCCTGCCGCCGAAGGAGATGTGGAACGGCCACTGCGTCGCCAAGTGCCCGCCCGGCCAAGTGCACACGCCGCCGAACGGCGCCTGCCAGCTGATCATCAAGCCGCCGCCCGGTGTGTTCTGCCTGCCGCCGAAGGAGATCTGGAACGGCCAGTGCGTCGCCAAGTGCCCGCCCGGCCAGGTCCATACGGCACCGAACGGCGCCTGCAAGCTGCAGATCATCAAGCCGCCGCCGGTTAAGCTCTGCCTGCCGCCGAAGGAGATCTGGAACGGCCAGTGCGTCAATCAGTGCCCGCCCGGTCAGATCCATACGGCACCGAACGGCGCCTGCAAGCTGCAGATCATCAAGCCGCCGCCGGGCACGCTGTGCCTGCCGCCGAAGGAGATCTGGAACGGCAAGTGCGTCGCCAAGTGCGCCGCCGGCCAGATTCACACACCCCCCAACGGCGCCTGCGAGAAGATCATCATTCCGCCGGGCTCGCTCTGTCTGCCCCCGAAGGAGCATTGGAACGGCAAGTGTTTGCCCAAGTGCCCCGCCGGCACCGTGCACACACTGCCCAACGGCGCCTGCAAGCCCATCCTCATTCAGCCGCCGATCATCAAGCCGATCCCGATACCGAAGCCCTGAATCATGGGCCGCCGCCTCTTGGGCGGCGGCCTACCCATCGCCGGCGCCGCCTGCTAGGCCTGCCCCTGCATCTCCAGTCAGGGAGGCCATCGATGCTCGAACTCAAGCCGCTTGATGAATTCATTCGCTGCGACCTCGGCGAATGCCCGGTCTATGACGACCGCGAGGACGCCATCCTCTTTGAGGACATCGTCAACCGGACGATCCACAGCGTCGGTCTGGCCGGCGGTGCCGCGCTGCAATGGCGCTTCGCCAGCGAGGTCTGCTCCTTCGGCCTGAGCGAGACTGGCAGGCTGGTGGTGGCGCTCCGCCATGAGGTCGGCCTGTTCGACCGCGACAGCGGCGGGTTCCAGCATCTGTGCAGCATCGAGGAGGGCAACCCCGGCACCCGCCTCAATGACGGCAAGGTCGGCCCCGACGGCGCCTTCTGGGTGGGCTCGATGGACGATCGCGGCAAGCCGGCGAGCGAACGCCTGCCGCTCGGCTCGCTCTACCGCGTCGATGCCGGCGGCCACGTCGACAAGAAGGTCGAGGGGCTGATCACCAGCAACGGGCTGGCCTGGAGCGCCGACGGCCGGCTCATGTTCCACACCGATTCCAGCGGCCGCTGGATCGACCGCTGGCGCTTTGACCCGGCGACCGGCGCCATTGCCGAACGCACGCGCATCGTCGCCGACATCAGCGAGGCGACCGGCCGGCCGGATGGCGGCGCCACCGATGCCGAAGGGTGCTACTGGAGCTCCGGCATCTCGGCCCAATGCCTGAACCGCTTCGATGCCGACGGCCGGCTACTGGCATCCTATCCCGTGCCGCTCGCGGCGCCGACCATGCCGTGCTTCGGTGGCCCGGACATGAGGACGCTGTTCGTCACCTCGCTGCGGACCGGCCGAAGTGCCGAGTTGCTGGAGAAATACCCTCTCAGCGGCGTCACGCTGGTCGGCCGGAGCCCCGTCGCCGGTGCCCCGGTGGCGCGCTTCAGGGACGGCTGAGCCGGATCGCCTACGGCGCCAGCGTGAGCTGAACGTCCTTCCACGCGTCGTACTGGGTCGCCGGCAGATGGTATGGCCCGCATTGCTTGACGGCTTCCATGGCCGCCTTCGCTGCCGCGGCCCCGATGAGCGTGGCGGGAAATTCGACGACCGTCGGCTCACCATTGAGCCTGCCATCGTTGAGCATCTGAAACCGCAGCGTGACGGTGACCTGATGCGGGTCGTTCCAGCCCGATGGAACCTGCCAGCAGCGCTTGGCCTCGGCGCTGAGGGTTGCCAGCAGCGCCGGCGACAGCGCCGTCTTGCGGCCGCGATCAGCCTTGCCCGGAGAGGCCGAGACAGTCGCCTGCGCCTTGCTTTCCTTGGCTGGGGCGGCGTCTGCGGGCGAGGAGGGCTCTTTGCCGCTGGCTGGCGTAGTCTTTGGCGCGTCCGCCTGCGCCGCCGGCGGCGGCTTCTCTGCCGCCAGCGAGGCGGGTTTCTCTTTGGGTGCGCCGGTGGACTTGGCCGCCGGCGGCTGGGGTGGCTTGGGTTGCGGTTGTTCGGCGGGGATCAGCCTGACCGGAATGACCGGGGGCGGTATGTGCGCCGAGGCCAGCGAACCGAAGATCAGCACCCCGACGAGCAAGTGACCGGCGGCCGACGCGGCAACACTGACGATCTCCGTCCTGCCGGGGGTGGCGGCGGGCGCCAGCTGGTCGGCCGGCGACATCGGCAGCGGGACTGGAGCCGGGGAGGCGCCGGTTGCCCCCTGCATCGGCCCTTCCGCCGTGGCGATGCCGTCTTCTGCCACAGGGTTTCCCGCTATCGTTGTTCCGCAAAAGCCGTCGCGGCAGCTTAGCCCCGCCATCCTGTCAATCGGCTTGCCCGCTGGCAACGCCGAGCCGCCACAATCTCAGCTCTGCCGGTACAACTCCAGCGTTTGACCGGGCGAGGGAAGACGCCCGCACGGCGTACGGCGCCGGGCGGCATCCCCGAGCAATCTGAGCCGGACACAGCCCGATATTTCAATATGTTGCCCGAAAGCACGCACCCGGTCCCGCGGCGACGACCCTAGCCGGCGAGCCAGCCGGCGAGCTTGGCGGCGTCGGGCAGGCCGCCGGCATGGACCAGCCTGCCGTCGATCGCCACGCCCGGCGTCGACATCACACCGGCCTCGACGATCGCCCTCGGGTCGGTGACCTTCTCAACCTCGACGTCGAGCCCGAGTTTGGCCGCGGCAGCCTTCACCATCTCGGCGGTCGCCTCGCACCGTTTGCACCCTGGCCCATAGACCTTGACGTGTTTCATGGCATGTCTCTCTAGAACAACGCGTTGAACAGATATCCGACGGCGAGGATGCCGGCGCCGACCACGCCGATGAAGACGGCGATGAGGCGGAGTTTCAGTACCTGCCTGAGAATGATCATTTCGGGCAGCGAGAGCGCGATGACGCTCATCATGAAGGCAAGCACGGTGCCCAGCGCCGCGCCTTTGCCGAGGAGCGCCTCGACGATGGGGATGATGCCCGCGGCATTGGCGTACATCGGGATGCCGACCAGCACCGCCGCCGGCACCGACCACCAAGCTTGCGTCCCCATGATGCGCACCATCAGGTCCTCGGGCACATAGCCGTGGATCAGCGCGCCCATGCCGATGCCGAGGATGACCCACAGCCAGACCTTGCCGACGATCTCGCGCACGGCGGCCCAGCCGAGCTGGAAGCGGTCGGCCATGGTCAGCGTCTCCGGCGCGATCACATTGACCGCACCGGCGTGGATGTCGCGCACCCAGTCCTGCAACCAGCCTTCGACGCGCAGCGCGCCGATGACGAAGCCCGCGACGATCGCCAGTCCCAGGCCGAAGGCGAGATAGGTCGCCGCCACCTGCCAGCCGACAAGGCCGAAGAGCAGCACCAGGGCCACTTCGTTGACCATCGGCGCGGCGATCAGGAAGGAGAAGGTGACGCCGAGCGGCACGCCGGCAGACACGAAGCCGATGAACAGCGGCACCGCCGAGCACGAGCAGAACGGCGTCAGCACGCCGAGGCCCGCCGCCATGACGTGGCCCGCGCCTGCGCCCCTGCCGGAGAGCAGCGCGCGCGTCCTCTCCGGGCTGAAGAAGCTGCGCACCACGCCCATGGCGAAAACGATGCCGACAAGCAGCATCAGCACCTTGGGAACGTCATAGAAGAAGAAGGCCAGCGCATCGCCGGTGTGGCTCTGGCGCTCGACCGGGAGCAGCGCCGTCAGCCATTCCGCCAGGGGGCTGAGACTCTGATAGACCAGCCACCAGAGGACGGCGGCGAGGACCAGCCCGCCGATCCACGGCCAGGCACCCGGCGCCCCGTGCCGCGGCAGCTCGCCGGTCTGAACCGTCGTCATGCTGCGCTCCTCTCGGCGACCTCGCCGGCCTCGAGGGCCGCATCGAGCAGGGTGGCGATGGCCGGCGTGAGATCGGGATTGCGCCGGTAGCGCACCCATTGCGCGTCGCGCCGATCGGTGACCAGCCCGGCTTGCCTCAGCACCTGCATGTGGCGCGACATCCGGCTCTGTGTGGCGCCTAGCGCCCGCATCATCTCGCAGACGCAGTGCTCCGAACCATCGCTGAGCATCCGCATGGTCTCCAGGCGGGTGGGCTCGGCGAGGGCGGCAAGAACGGAAATGACCATGGGCGATCTCCCTTATGCGCATATGCGCATACACACGAGAGACCAGCATTGACGCAGATCAAGGACCAGCCCAGGGCGCAAGCGCCCCCCGGTCGGTCAGCGCGCCCTCGCGGAGCCATCGAACGAAGTGAGATTGGCGTGAGCGCCAAAATGGCGGACGGGGTGCCCGTTTTCTTGCCGTCTCGCTATGTCGCACCGTCCACGGAATATCGGCGCACCCGCGGGATAGCCGCCTCCGGGCGTTTCAAAATTCGAGCAGTTGGGATGTCGAGGAAATGACCGGCGCTGCAAGACGGGAGAGGGCTTAGCCGTAGGACCAAAAAAAGGGGTTAACGTAGAATTAAAAAACTGTAATATTGCCCGGTAAAGCGGTGAATGTTGGCAGGAATAGGAGGGCATCATGGGCCCAAAACTATCTTGGCCTATTGCATTCGCGGTCGTCGGGGCGTGCGTTTTCGGACAGCCAGCATGGGCGACCATTGTCAGTGGAAACGTGACGGGCGGGACGTATAGCGACTCCACATTTGTCATTCTGGACCTGCCTTTCGATCCACCAAACGGTCCGGTTAATACGGTCGGCAAGAACGATTTCAACACACACGACCTTTATGGCTTCAATGAAGACCAGAATATTCTGCTCACGTCCGATCTCCTTGTGAACGTAGGCGCGACGATCTCGGCAGGGACGATGGTCGCCAGTCACTACATTTTCTGGGACCCGCCGGGCGACTCCAGCAGCACACTAAAGAAGGTCACCGGCAATGTGGTGTTCGATTCGGCCATTCTTGGAATAGCCACAAGCAAGGCGCTTCTTTCCGCCAGCGATTTTCTGGCCAATACCGGGGTCACCTATCTGGATCCGAATTTGCGTGGCCTGGAAAGCACCGATCACGTCTCGATCAACGGTTCCAACACCCTGCAGATTGATCTTCACTTTGAGGCAAATACCCCGGGCGACTACATCCGCGTTTTCACCGCCTACTCGCCGACGGCGGCAGGGCCACCGCCGGCCGTTCCGTTGCCGGCAGCGTTGCCGCTCTTTGCATCCGGCCTGGCAGCCTTTGGCGGCCTTGGTGCGTGGCGCAAGCGTAGAGCGCGTCGCGCCTGAACCGCGCTTTTTCGCCGGCCGGGGGCTCTGCCGGTGCGAACGAGCGCCGTTTGGTCAATTCAGCAGACTGCCGGACGTCCACTACGACAACGCTCTCCAGCAATAACGGAAGTTGCCCACCATCCGGGGCGCCACCGCAAGATGGTAACCGGATGCGGCTAGGCGCCAAAGGCGGCCCCACCCAGCGTGCGAAACGCTGTCGGCCGGAGCAGCGCTACGGCACGCCCGAGGCGTCCCCTTCGAGAGGTCGCCGTCGCGTGAAGATCCACGCTCGCCTGACGGCACTGGCGAAGAAGCCAAATATCGGCCCGAAACCCCATTTCTGTCATCAGCATCCCAAAATAGTCCGCCACGGGGGGGGGGGTTAACATTGAATTAAAAATATGCAACCCTCTCCGAGGTTGCGGCATCAACCAATAGACCAACAGGAAGAGAAGCTATGTATCGGCCCAACTTTTCCCTGTTTCGTGCGGGTTTGATGGCTCTTGCCATTTGCGCCGCCGGGCCGGCCTTGGCTGTGCCCGTCACGTTTGATCTGACCGGCAGCACCGCAAACCTCGGCACGAGTCACGATTTTGGCACGACCGGTGGTGTTTCGCTGGTAGTCAACGGATTCGACTACATTGATCCCGACGGGGCCACGGTGAGCCTCCCCTCGGGCAGTGGTTCAGGCACGAACCCGACCACCTATGATATCGTGCAAGGCTCCGTCGGGCTCGGCGTCAAAGATGACGGCAGAAATGCCGCCGGAGGCGACCGTGTAGGCCGAGAGCAGGCCCTTCAATTCGTGCTTTCGCCCGACGCGCTGCTGGTGAGCGCCTTGGCGTTCGAGACCGGCGGGTCCGACGAAAAGTTCGCACTGTTCGATTCCAACAACAACCGGGTCTACAATCCCGATAACCTTGGCGACAATGGGAGTTGGATCGTTCCGGGCGGCCCGGGTGATGGCCCCCATACCGTCGATTTCTCCGCGGTCAATCTTGTCGGGCCCTATTTCACGATCGTTGGATTGTCGGCGGGCCCAGATCCTATAGGCCCCGATGGCAAGAAGAACCGAGGTTTCACCGTCTCGGCGATCACGGTTTCGGCGGTTCCAATTCCTGCGGCGCTGCCGTTGCTCGCCAGCGGAATCGGTGGGCTCGGCTTCATGGGCTGGAGACGAAAACAAAGAACATCTCGGCTATAGGCCTGAAGCAACATGCCACTTAACGATAGTGAAGAGGCCGCCGAAAGGCGGTCTTTTGGGCCCAGCGTTCGCGGGGTCCGACAACCCCCCTTCAGTCGAGCGCCCTCGACGGCGCGGCGAGGCGCGGCAGTTTGTTGTCGATCGGTCATCCCAACATCCGGACGCCGGGCGCTCCCGTTTTCATCGACTTGGATCAAACGGCCCGGCTTCAGCCGGCCTGGAATCGGCTCGCTGACACTGGCCGCCCAGGGGGACCTCATGGGGGCTGCAGCGCCCTCAGCGCGCCCAGCCAGGACGCCGACCGCTCCCCCCGCACATTGATTGCCAGCCGCACGTTCTCGACGAGAAAGTCCCGGCGCGGTGGCCGGGGCTCGGATGCTCGCTTATTACCCTGCAAGTGCTGTCCGGGCCTTTCTCCGTCCGCGCCGGCGTAGCAACGCCAGCGCTCCCAGACCCGAGGCTAGGAGCGGGGCAGCGGCAGGGAGAGGTGCAACACCATCAGCGGTCCCAAACTCAATATTGACGCCGAAATCGCCGTAGTAATTGGCGGCGTCTGGGTGCGGCAGGCAGCAGAGCCACCAGCGCAATAACGAGCGCCGCCATGCCGATGACAATCAACCGCTTGCCGCTCTCAGAGCATACAACCGAATGAAGTTTTGCAGCTGGTGGGCGGAGGCCCAGAATTGGCAGCGCGAAAACGATTGCAGGTGTTTGTTGGTAGTCTGGCGCTGGCATAGATTATCGGCTGATTTCTGCGGTTTGTGGCGGACGGGGTGGGATTCGAACCCACGGTACCCTCACAGGTACGCCGGTTTTCAAGACCGGTGCCTTCAACCGCTCGGCCACCCGTCCATGCGATGATTCGCCTTTCTTAAGGCCCGCCTCCGCCGAGGGAAAGCGCCAATCCGCTGGAAAATGGCCTGCGACCGCCAGTCGGCTTGCCAAACGGCCCTCAATTTGGTCATCTGTCGCAGCCGGTCTTAACGCCTCGTTAGGACTTGGTGCCGCCTCATGGGTGGCGGCAGGGGATGAGTCGGCGGGACGAGGGGCACGGGTGCATTTCCCGGAGGACGATCGATCACAGGGCGGTGCGGTCTCTGGCCGCGCAGGCGTGAGCGCATGAGACGCGCGGCGGTCCTGCGTGCCGTTGCGCTCGCCGGCATTGCCGGCCTTCTGGCTTCGTGCAGCAGCTACGTCAGCGCTCCGATCAGCTCCGCCAGCCGCGAATATTTCAGCCCCGACCGCTATGGCGCCGCCAGCCCCCGGATCGTGGCCGGCAACTGGACGGTTCCCAAGGGCGGTGGGCGCTACACCGTCGGCGAGCCCTATCGGGTCGCCGGCAAGACCTACATCCCGCGCGACAATCCCCGCTACAGCAAGGTCGGCCTGGCCTCCTGGTATGGGGCCGCCTTCCACGGCCGGCTGACCGCCAACGGCGAGGTCTATGACGTCAACGGCCTGACCGCCGCTCATCCGACGCTGCCGTTGCCGAGCTATGTGCGCGTCACCAATCTGGAGAACGGCCGCTCGCTGGTGGTTCGGGTCAACGACCGCGGGCCGTTTGCCCACGACCGCCTGATCGACGTGTCCGCCCGCGCCGCCCAGATGCTCGGCTTCAAGCAGGAAGGCACCGCCAAGGTGCGGGTCGATTTCGTCGGCCCGGCGCGCATGGACGGGCAGGACGAGCGCCTGCTGATGGCTTCCTATCGGGGGCCGGATGCGGCGCCAGGACAGGGCAGGGGCTTCACCAGCTTTGCCGCCAATCGCGATGCGACCGCCGGCATGATGGCAGTCGCCGCAGCCCCGGCCGCGCAGCTCAGGCCGGCGATCGCCGACGGCGATCCCCTCCTGCTGACCCCGGCCGTGACCCGGACCGCCTACGCCGATCAGGCCGCGGCTGCCACCGACAATCTCGGTGCGCTCATCCTGCGCAGCGGGCTGACCCGCTCCTATGCCGAGACGCCGCCGCCAACACCGGCCTTGTCTGCCGCCACCGAGCTCTCCACCCACGACCTGACCACGGCGCTCACCGCCGCTGCATCGCGCAAAGCGCAGCAGATGGCCACGACCCGCACCGCGGGCCAGCCGGTCACCATCCAGCTCGGCTCCTTCTCCACGGCTGAAAGCGCCGGGCAGGTCGCCGTGCAGTTCAGCCGCTTCGGCCAGACTGCCGTCGAACCGCGCCTGTTCGGTGGCCGCACGCTGCAGTCCGTTTCGGTCACCACCAACGGCTCCATAGCGCCGCAGACGGTGATCGACGCGGCCGCCGCCAGCGGGCTCCAGGGCGCCTACGTCGTCACCCGCTGAAGAGCGGCCTCTCTTTCCTGGTCCGACATGTGATCGATTCCCTTGGGCGCGGTTGATTTGCGGGGGGCCCCCTTGCTATGCACGGTGGGGGCACAAAGCGGAGCGCCGAACATGCAGCGGCTGAACGCTGGGCTGGTAAGCCCCTCAGCGTCTCATCGTGGCACTTTGTGGCGGAGCCTCATCATGGCTCTCGCCGGCGTTCTCGTGCTTGGCGCTGGTCACGCTGCCGCCCAGAATTTCGAGACGCGCGCCGAGCACGCGCTCCTCATGGACGCCGAGACCGAGACCGTTCTCTTCCAGAAGGCGGCCGACGTGCGCATGCCGCCGGCCAGCATGGCCAAGCTGATGACCGTCGCCGTCGTCTTCGACGCCATCAAGTCGGGCCGGCTCACCCTCGACACCGAGTTCCAGGTCTCCGAAAACGCCTGGCGCAATGGCGGCGCCAATTCCGGCGGTTCGACCATGTTCGCCAAGCTCGGCTCGACAATTCCGGTCGCCGACCTCCTGCGCGGCATCATCATCCAGTCGGCCAATGACGGCTGCATCACCATCGCCGAGGGCATGGCCGGCACCGAGAAGACCTTCGCCAACCTGATGAATGCCGAGGCGCGCAAGCTCGGCCTCACCAACTCGCATTTCACCAACGCCACCGGGCTGCCCGACCCGGACGAGTACGTCACCGCCCTCGACCTCGCCAAGCTCGCGCGGCACATCATCTACGACGATCCCGAGTTCTATCCGATCTTCTCGGAGACCGAGTTCACCTGGAACAAGATCCGCCAGCACAACCGCAATCCGCTGCTCGAGATGGGTATCGGCGCCGACGGGCTGAAGACCGGCTTCACCGACGCCTCCGGCTATGGGCTGGTCGGCTCGGCGGTGCGCGACGGCGAGCGGCTGATCATGGTGATCAACGGCACCAAGTCCGAGAAGGAGCGGGAAGAGGAAGCCCGCAAGCTGATGGACTGGGGCCTGCGCGGTTTCGAGAAGGTTGAGCTTTTCCGCCAGGGCGAGGAGATCGCTCGCGCCAGCGTCTTCGGCGGCTCCGAGGGCAGCGTCGGGCTCGTCGGCAAGGGCAGCATCGCCGCCTTCCTGCCGCGCGGCTCGCGCGACCTGATCAAGGGCCGCGTCGTCTACCAGGGGCCGGTTCCGGCGCCGGTCGAGACCGGCCAGGAGGTCGGCAAGCTGCAGATCACGCTCGGCAACGACGTGCTGCGCGAGGCGCCGGTCTATGCCAACGAAGACGTCGGCCGCGGCTCGCTGCCACAACGCGCCATGGACGGGCTGAAGGAGCTGCTGCTCGGCTGGCTGTAGGCGCGCTCCTCCTGTATCAAGGCGGCATGGCCGGCAGATTCATCACGTTTGAAGGCGGCGAGGGGGCCGGCAAGTCCACCCAGATCCGGATGCTGGCCGAGCGCCTCAGGGCCGCCGGCATCACCTCGGTGCTGACCCGCGAGCCGGGCGGCACGCCTACCGCCGAATCGATCCGCCGGCTGCTGCTCTCCGGCCTGGCCGAGCAGCTCGGCGTCGACGGCGAGGCGGTGCTCTTCGCCGCCGCCCGCGCCGACCACGTCGAGCGCGTCATCCGCCCGGCGCTGGCCGCCGGCCAGTGGGTGCTCTCCGACCGCTTCTTCGATTCGACCCACGTCTATCAGGCGAACGCCGATCCCGCCTTCCTCGCCGCGCTGGACCGCGTCGCGGTCGGCCGCACCTGGCCCGACCTGACCCTCATCCTCGACATACCGGCCGAGCTCGGCCTCTCCCGCGCCACCGCCCGCATGGCCGCATCCGGGACCACGCCCGACCGCTTCGAGCGCGACGACATCGCGCTCCACGAGGAGCGCCGGCGGGCCTTCCTCGGCATCGCCGCCGCGGCGCCGGAGCGCTGCGTGGTGATCGATGCCAGCCGGCCTGAGATCGTCGTCGCCGGCGCCATCTGGCGGGTGGTCGAGGCGCGCCTGGTCCGCCAAGGGGCGGCTCAGCAGCAGGAACGCTGATGGCCGCCGCCGACACCCAGGACGTCCTCCGCTTCGACACGGTCGAGGGCTGGCCGGCGCCGGAGCAACGGCTTCAGTGGTTCGGCGACCCGGCGGCGGAGCGCACCCTGCTCGATGCCTATCGCAGCGGGCGCATGCACCATGCCTGGCTGATCGGCGGCCCCAAGGGCATCGGCAAGGCGACGCTGGCCTATCGCTTCGCCCGCTTCCTGCTCGCCCATCCCGATCCGCAGGCGCCGGACGTGGCGGCTGCCACGGACCTGTCGCTGCCTGAGACCCATCCCGCCTTCCGCAAGGTGATGGCGCGCTCGCATCCCAACCTGCTGGTGCTGGAGCGGCCGTTCGACGAGCGCAACCATCGCTACAAGAGCGAGCTCACCGTCGACGAGATCCGCCGCACCGTCGCCTTCTACGGCAACACCGGCGGCGAGGCCGGCTGGCGGATCGCCGTGGTCGACCCCGCCGACGACATGAACGCCAGCGCCGCCAATGCCCTGCTCAAGGTCCTCGAGGAGCCGCCGGCCCGCGCGCTGTTCCTGATCGTCAGCCATGCGCCGGGGAGGGCGCTGCCCACCATCCGCTCCCGCTGCCGGCGGCTGGACGTGGCGCCGCTGCCGGCCGAGACCATCGTTGCGGCGCTTCAGGCCGGCGGCGCCGCGGCCGAGCCGGCCGACCTGGAACTGGCGGCGCGGCTTTCCGAAGGCAGCCTCAGGCGGGCGATCCTGCTTGCCGAGCGCGGCGGCATCGCCGGCTATCGGGCGCTCGCCTCCTGCTTGCGCGCCTGCCCGAGATCGACATCGCCGCCATGCACGATTACGCCGACAGCGTCACCGGCCGCGGCAACGACGACGGCTGGGACGGCTTCCGCGACCTCCTGGCCGCCTGGCTGAACCGCCGGGTGCGCGGCGAGAACGAGCCGGAAACCGGCATTCCGCTAAGCCCCGCGGCCGCCGCCGCGCCGCTTGAAAGGTGGGCCGAGGTGTGGGAAAACCTGCGCACTTCGGCGGCGCTGACCGACGAATACAACCTCGACCGCAAACGAACCGTCCTGACGATCCTGATGAGCCTCGCCCGCGCGACCCGAATGTGACGCTTCAAAACGGTCCGCAAGCCTTTGCGGTGCCGACGGCATTTCCTATTTTCCCGCGCGAACAACAAGGCGAGACGGCGATGCAAGCGCCAAAGTTCTACATCACGACGGCCATCTCCTATCCCAACGGCGCCCCTCATATCGGCCATGCCTATGAGGCGCTGGCGACCGATGCGATCGCCCGCTTCCAGCGGCTCGACGGCTACGACGTCTATTTCCTGACCGGCACCGACGAGCACGGCATCAAGATGAAGCAGACGGCCCAGCGCGAAGGGCTGGAGCCGCGCGAGCTGGCCGACCGCAATTCGGCGCTGTTCAAGCAGATGGTCGCCGCCCTCGGCTGCTCCAACAACGATTTCATCCGCACCTCCGAGGCGCGCCACCATCGCTCGTCGGAGGAGATCTGGCGGCGCATGGAGAAGAACGGCGACATCTACAAGGACAGCTACGCCGGCTGGTACTCGGTGCGCGACGAGGCCTACTACGCCGAATCGGAGACGGTGGTGAAGGAGGACGGCGTCCGCGTCGGCCCGCAGGGCACCCCGGTCGAATGGGTGGAGGAGGAGAGCTACTTCTTCCGCCTGTCCGCCTATCAGGACAAGCTGCTGGCGCATTACGAGGCCCACCCGGAGTTCATCGGCCCGGACGAGCGCCGCAACGAGGTGGCAAGCTTCGTGCGCAGCGGCCTCCGGGACCTGTCGGTGTCGCGCACCACCTTCGATTGGGGCATCCGCGTCCCCACTGACGAGAAGCACGTGATGTATGTCTGGGTGGACGCGCTCACCAACTACATCACCGGCGTCGGCTTCCCCGACGAGAAGCGCGCCGCTCTGGCACTACTGGCCGGCCGATCTTCACGTCATCGGCAAGGACATCGTGCGCTTCCACGCCGTCTACTGGCCGGCCTTCCTGCTCTCAGCCGGCATCGCCGTGCCCAAGCGCGTCTTCGCCCACGGCTTCCTGTTCAACCGCGGCGAGAAGATGTCAAAATCGGTCGGCAACGTGGTCGACCCGTTCGCCCTGATCGCCGCCTATGGCCGCGACCAGATGCGCTATTTCTTCCTGCGCGAGGTGCCCTTCGGCCAGGACGGCAATTACAGCCACGAGGCGATCGTCAACCGCATCAATGCCGACCTTGCCAACGACCTCGGCAACCTGGCCCAGCGCTCGCTCTCCATGATCGGCAAGAACTGCGGCGGCGTGCTGCCGGCGGCGGTGTCGCTGGCGCCCGAGGACGCGGCGATCCTGGCCCAGACCGACGCGCTCCTGGCGCTCTGCCGCGAGGCGATGAAAACGCAGGCGATCCACCAGGTGCTGAACGCGGTGTGGGCGGTGGTCGCCGAGGCCAACCGCTATTTCGCCGCCGCCGCACCCTGGGCGCTGCGCAAGACCGACCCGGCGCGCATGGAGGCGGTGCTCTACACGACGGCGGAAGTGGTCCGCCAGGTCGCGATCCTGGCCCAGCCGGCGATGCCGGAGGCGGCGGCCAAGCTCCTCGACCTGCTGGCGGTTCCAGCAGAGGCGCGGAACTTTGCGGCGCTTGGCCCGGGCGGCCGGCTTCAGGCCGGCGTCACCCTGCCGCCGCCACAACCGGTCTTCCCGCGCTATGTTGAGGGCGAGGCGAAGCCTGAGGGCTGAACCGAGCCGGAAGGGAACCCATGGCGCACGACCACAGCCACGGCGGACACGACCACGGCCACGGCGACAATGAGCACCGCCTGTTCTGGGCGGCGCTCATCACCGGCGGCTTCATGGTGGTCGAGGCGGCGGGCGGCCTCTTCGCCGGCTCGCTGGCGCTTCTCGCCGATGCGGGCCACATGCTCACCGACTTTGCCGGTCTCTCCCTCGCCTGGCTCGCCTTCCGCTTCTCCCACTGGCCGGCGGACGGCAGGCGCACCTACGGCTTCGAGCGCCTGCAGGTGCTGGTCGCCTTCGGCAACGGCCTGGTGCTGTTCATCATCGCCGGCGGCATCGTCGTCGAAGCGGCGCGCCGCCTGATGACGCCGGAGCCGGTGCTGGGCGGCACCATGCTTGCCATCGCCATTGTCGGGCTCCTGGTGAACATCGGCATGTTCCTGCTGCTCCACGGCGGCAACCGCGACAACCTCAACATGCGCGGCGCCCTCGTCCATGTGATGGGCGACCTGCTCGGCTCGGTCGGCGCCATCGCCGCGGCGCTGGTCATCATGGCGACCGGCTGGACCCCCGCCGACCCGCTGATCTCGGTCCTGGTCGCCGTCATCATCCTGAGGAGCGCCTGGCATGTGGTGCGCGATTCCGCCCACATCCTGCTCGAAGCGGCGCCCACCGACCTGTCGATCGCAGACTTGGCCAGCGACTTGCAGAAGGCGGTCCCGGACGTCGAGGACGTCCATCACGTCCACGCCTGGTCGATCACCGAGGAACGGCCCATGGTGACCCTGCATGCCCGCATCTGCGAGACCGCCGACGTCGACCGCACGGTCGTCGCCATCAAGAGCCGCCTCAAGGCACGCTTCGGCATCGACCACGCCACCATCGAGGTCGAGCGCGGCGACTGCTCCGACCGTCACGTCGCGCCCATGCCCGAAACGCACCGCCACGCCCATAGTCACTGATGCTCGTCGACAGCCACTGCCACCTGGATTTCCCCGATTTCGACGCCGACCGGGACGATGTGGTCGCCCGCGCCCATGATGCCGGGGTCGACACCATGGTCACCATCTCGACGCGGGTGGCGAAGTTCGCCGGCCTCAAGGCGCTTACCGAGCGCTATGACCGCGTCTTCTGCTCGATCGGCACCCATCCGCACAACGCCGCGGAAGAGCCGGACGTCACCGCTGACGATCTGGCGCGCATCGCCGACGATCCGGCGGTGGTCGCCATCGGCGAGGTCGGGCTCGACTACCACTACGACAGCTCGCCCCGCCAGGCGCAGCGCGAGGGCTTCCTGCGCCATATCGCGGCGGCGCGCATGACCCAGCTTCCGCTGGTCATCCACGCCCGCGAGGCCGACGCCGATGTGGCGCAAATCCTGACGGACGAGATGGGGAAGGGGGCCTTCCCCGCCATTCTCCACTGTTTCTCGTCCGGCCGCGACCTGGCGCTGACCGGCGTCGCCCTCGGCCTCCACGTCTCCTTTTCGGGCATCCTCACCTTCAAGAAATCCGAGGAATTGCGGGCGATTGCGGCCGAAATCCCCCTCGACCGGCTGCTGGTCGAGACCGACGCGCCCTATCTGGCGCCACCGCCGCACCGCGGTCGGCGCAACGAGCCCAGCTATGTCGTTGAAACTGCGAAAGTTCTGGCGGAAGCCAAGGGCATGACCTACGCCCAGCTGGCAGCCGCGACCAGCGACAATTTCTTCCGTCTTTTCAATAAGGTACCCCGTCCGTGAGCGCCCGGCTGAAAGCCACCATCCTGGGCTGCGGCTCGTCGCCGGGCGTGCCGCGCATCGGCAACGACTGGGGCGCCTGCGACCCCAACGAGCCGCGCAACCGGCGCACGCGCTGCTCGCTGCTGCTCGAGCGCTACGAGGCCGGCGACACGCCGACCCGCGTGCTGGTCGACACCGGCCCGGACATGCGCGACCAGCTGCTGGCGGCCAACGTCGGCGCCATCGACGCGGTGATCTATACCCACGCCCATGCCGACCATACCCACGGCATCGACGACCTCAGGGCCTTCTGGCAGAACACCCACGCGCTGGTCGACACCTATGCCGACGAGAAGACCCAGGCGCATCTGGAGCGCGCCTTCGGCTATTGCTTCGCCAGGCCGCCAGGCAGCCAGTATCCGCCGATCCTCAGGCACCATCCAATGGCGGTGGGCGTGCCGGTGGCCATCCCGGGCGCCGGTGGGCCGCTCACCGTGACGCCGTTCCGCCAACTCCATGGCGATATCGACTCGCTCGGGCTGCGCGTCGGCGGCTTGGCGTATTCGCCCGATATCAGCGACGTACCCGAGGCCTCGCTGCCGCATCTCGCCGACCTCGACGTGTGGATCGTCGATGCGCTGCGCACCAAGCCGCATCCGAGCCATTTCAGCGTCGCCGAGGCGGTCGACTGGAGCCGCCAAGCTCGCCGTTCGCCGCGCGGTGCTGACCCACATGCACATCGATCTCGACTACGCCACGCTCAAGCGTGAGCTGCCGCAGGGCGTCGAGCCCGGCTATGACGGCATGGTGATCGAGCTGCCGCTGGACTGAGCCCAAGAAGCGACGCGCTGGGAAGCGCGTACACGCCCGTCAGCGATGGTGGATGGGCGATGACACCGGCGACAAGCGGCGGCCGCCCAGAACGAAGCCGCCCAAACCGCCCCATTCTCCCATACAGAAATATTCCATAATATATCTTATGCGACTTTCAGATGGGGCAAGACTGGCGGCGTTCCGGCTCGCCGATCCCGGCCCCCAAGGCTTCCCGCACCGCCCCTCGGCCGGCCGTCCTGCTCATCGCTCTGATGCCGCCATCTGCTAGACGACCGCACTCGACGGTCGTCCGGTCCGGCGTGACCACAAGGTCGCGGGCACGTACGATGCCACCACGGACGTGGTGTTTCTCGTCCACCTGGTCGTAATCATGCGATCGGGCGCTGTCGGCGGGCTTGACAAAGGTGGTCATCCGAACCAGGGTCCAGAACACACCGCAACGCGAGGACGGGCCATGCATCGACCCAACCAAATCGGGCTGGTGGCAGCGCTGCTGCTGGCCCTGACGTCCTGGGCCACCGCGTCGCCCGCCGCTGACCAGGGCACCTTCCTCTTCGTCCTGAGCGGCACCTCGGGCTCCGTTGTCGGCGACACCCTCACGCTCAAGGGCGTGCCCGTCGTCGTGACCTTCAGCGACCGCCCGGAGCGCATCGCGGTGGACGTCCCGCTCCATGCCCTGTCCCACGCCGGTGATGCCTTCGCGGGTGACCCGCCCAATGCGGTCCTCTCGGTCCTCACGGACAAGGGCATCACGAACGTCGTGCTCGAGCTCACCAGCGCGACGTCCGACGGCAGCACGGCGAGCTTCGGCTACAAGATCCTCGCGGGCGACCCACCCGAGGGGGACTTCGGACCGGCCTCGTTGTTCGTCGATGGCAGTCAGATCCCACCCGGCGCGATAATCACTATCCAGGCGACCAATGGCCAACAGTAGGCTCTTCTGGGGGTGACCTCCGAGGCGATGCCTCGACGCGTTGCTAGGCCTTGGAACGATCGGGGTCTGCGAAGACCGTGACGTCGCGGAACAGACCGCTGAAGTAGCCGTGCGTGACATGCGCGAGCTGGGGAAACGGCTCGCGCGTCATCAGCAGCGCATGCAGCTCGCCCAGTCGGAAGCATGGCACGCTCGGATAGAGATGATGTTCGAGGTGGTAGTTCAGGCCCCAGGGCGCGATGAGCCACAGCTCCCATAGCGGCGCCAGGACGGTGCGGCTCTCGTTGAGCACGCTTTCGTGCTCGACGGCATAGTGCTCGGCGACGTTGCGCACGTAGCGCACGGCGAGAAACGACGTCAGCAGCGGAACCACCCAATACAGCAGGAGCTGCATCCAGAAGCCGAAGACGATGGAGGCGATCAGCAGCGCCGCGAAAAACACGAGCCGCAGGCGGGATACCACGGCCGGTATGTCCCGCGTGGCGCCGTTCTTGTGGTAGGCGGTGAGCGACGGCAGGGCCTTCAGTCCGAAAAGGTACTGGGAAATGCGTCTCGCGAAGACGATCTGCGGAACGGGAAACAGGAACTCCTCGTGGCCGAGATTGCGCGTCCAGTCGGGGTCGTTGTCCCCGTTGAGCGCGCGGTGATGGGCGAAGTGGCTGTTGCGGTAGCCGGCCATCGACGTCGTGGTCGGCAGCGCCAGCACCTCCCCGACGATGTCGTTGACCAGCCGATTGGCATAGGCCCGATGATGCGCCGCATCGTGCATCAATCCGCCGAATGCGTTGATGCGTGAGCCGATGACGATCACGGCCAACACGTAGACCAGAGGATTGTGGAACGTTTCGCTGGCGACCACCGCCGCGGCGCAGGTGGCAATCTCAAACAGGGCCGCCGCGGTGAACTTGACACTGTCGATCCGCGACAGGTCCTTCAGCTCCGCTTTGGTCAGCAGGCGCGGGATTTCCCTCTCGCAGGAATCGCCAAGTGTGGAGGAGCGCACGCTTTGCATATTGCTCATTGGTCGCCGGCGAATATGGGAGGTTTTGGGGTTGATGGAATGGTATCGCGTTCAACTGGCGCGGGCAAGAACCGAGCTGTCCATGACGGCCGCGCAACTGCGAATTCACGGCCACACTTCGACATGGCGGCATTGTGCTAGGATAGCGACTCCCGTTCTTCCACCGCCGAGACTCCCCTCCCCGTGACACCCTCCCGCGATATCTCCCGGCTGCTTGAGATCATGGCGGCGCTGCGCGACAAGGACACCGGCTGCCCCTGGGACGTCGAGCAGACCTTCTCGACCATCGCGCCTTACACGATCGAGGAAGCCTATGAGGTCGCGGACGCCATCGCCCGCGGCGACATGGCCGACCTCTGCGAGGAGCTGGGCGACCTCCTCCTCCAGCCCGTCTACCACGCCCAGATGGCGGCCGAGGCCGGCCTGTTCACGTTCGGCGACGTGGTCGAGGCCGTCACCACCAAGATGATCCGCCGCCACCCGCACGTCTTCGGCGACGCGGATGCCCGCGCCGCCGGCGCTGCCAAGGGCTTCTGGGAGAAGGCAAAGGCCAAGGAGAAGGCTGAGCGCGCCGCCGATGGCCGCGAGGTGCCCAAGGGCCTGCTCGACGGCATCCCGGCCGGCCTGCCGGCGCTGATCCGCGCCCACAAGCTCCAGGCCAAGGCCGGGACCGTCGGCTTCGACTGGAACGATGCCCGCCTGGTGCTCGCCAAGATCAAGGAGGAGATCGGCGAGATCGAGGTCGAGCTGGACCGGCCGGAGGTCAGCCAGGACGCGGTTGCCGGCGAAGTCGGCGACCTGCTCTTCGCCGTGGTCAACCTTGCCCGCCACCTGAAGGTCGACGCCGACCAGGCGCTGCGCACCACCAATGTGAAGTTCGAGCGCCGCTTCCACGCCATCGAGGAAGCGCTCGCGGCCGAAGGCCGTAAGCCAGCCGAGGCCAGCCTGGACGAGATGGAGGCCCTCTGGCAGCGCGCCAAGACGGCGGAATAAGGCTTCGTGTCCCAGGCGCGGCGCCGCATGGAATGACGCGCCGCAGAACCGGGATCCACGCGTCCGAATGGGCCCCGGATCTGCAGCGCACCGTTGCACGCTGCGCTGCGTCCGGGGAACGGTGGCTGTGCGGTGCCGCGCCCGGGACACGGGCTCGCGCCTCTACGACGTCGCCTTGGCGTCCGGAAACGCGTTCTGAAAGGCCGCCTGGCGCTCCGGCGCCACGCGCACATGGGCGGTGGTCGAGCCGTCCGGATTGTCGGTGCGGTCGAGCACCTCGCCCACCTCGTAGAGTCGGTGGAGCTGGGCGAGCGCCGCCCCTTCCAGCCGCACCTCGTAGGTGCGGCGGGCGGCCGCCACCTTCTCCTCGATGAGGGTGAGCAGGTCCGCCAACCCCTCGCCCGTCAGCGCCGAGACGGTCAACCACCGCCGGGCCGCCGCCGGCAACCGCCGGGATCAGCCGCGGCGGCCGCTGCGCCGGCGGCATCAGGTCGACCTTGTTCCACACCTCGATCACCCGCTCCGGCGCCTGCGCATTGACGCCGAGCTCGGCCAGCACCGCGGCGACGTCGCGTGCCTGCGCCTCGCTGTCTGGCCCGGCGATGTCGCGGACGTGCAGGATCAGGTCGGCCTCGGCCACCTCCTCCAGCGTGCCGCGGAAGGCGGCGACCAGCGTCGTCGGCAGGTCGGCGACGAAGCCGACCGTATCGGAGAGGATGGCGACCGCGCCGTGCGGCAGCGTCACCCGCCTCAGAGTCGGGTCGAGGGTGGCGAACAGCCGCGCGTCGGCGAAGACGGTGTCGGCGGTCAGCGCATTGAACAGGGTCGACTTGCCGGCATTGGTGTAGCCGACCAGCGCGACCGTGGCCTGCGTCCCCTTGCGGCGCGTCTTGCGCTGCTGGCGGCGGCGGGTGACGACGTCCTCGAGGTCGCGCTCGATGCGCGCGATGCGCTCCTCGATCATGCGCCGGTCGGCCTCGATCTGGGTCTCGCCCGGCCCGCCCAGGAAGCCGAAGCCGCCACGCTGGCGCTCCAGGTGGGTCCAGGAGCGCACCAGCCGGCTCTTCTGGTAGTTGAGATGGGCAAGCTCGACCTGCAGCGTGCCCTCGCGGGTCTGCGCCCTCTCCCCGAAAATCTCCAGGATCAGCCCGGTGCGGTCGATGACCTTGGCCTTCCAGGCCCGTTCCAGGTTGCGCTGCTGCACCGGCGAAAGCACGCCGTCGACGATGACGAGGTCGATCTTCTCGGCGGCGACGCGCTCGCCGATCTCCTCCACCTTGCCGGAACCGAACAGCGTCGCCGGCCGCCGAGCCGCGAGCGGCACCGCGACGCCGGCAACAACATCGAGCTCGATGGCTTTCGCCAGGCCGACCGCCTCCTCGAGGCGGGCCTCGCGGTCGCGGTCCCCGGCGGCTGGACGTGCCTTGAAAACAGGCACCAGCACCAGGGCGCGCTGCCGCGGCGTGTGGGGCGGCTCAGCGCCGCCGGCATCCGGCGGCGCGGTCGGGTCGCGCTGGGAGGGGTTCAATCAGTCTCCCGGCTTGCGCCGTTGTTGTCCTCGCCCGGCTCGAAGAGCTGCAGCGGCGCCCCTGGCATCACGGTCGAGATGGCGTGCTTGTAGACGAGCTGGGAGTGTCCGTCGCGGCGAAGCAAAACGCAGAAATTGTCGAACCAGGTCACGATTCCCTGGAGTTTCACCCCATTGACCAGGAAAATCGTCAGCGGCGTCTTGTTCTTTCTGACGTAGTTGAGGAACGTGTCCTGCAGGTTTTGTGCGCGTTCAGCCATGGTCATTCGCTCTCGCGTTCTAGCGGCTTTCGGTGTCAGTCGCTTTTTTGTTGGGTCCCTGACCGGATGTGATCGATTACATTCTGCCGGCTGTTGTGTCCTGCGTCATCTGCGAAATTGTCCCGGTCAGATACCTGTTGCCGGTCCGTTCACCCGTTCGGACGAGACTTCTGCGTTCTCGATGAACAGACGCCTCAATCGATCGGCCACCGGTCCGGGCCGACCACTACCAATTAGCATGCCATCGATACGAATGACCGCTGTCACTTTCAACGAGGCTGACGTGAGAAAGGCCTCGCTGGCGGCAAGCGCTTCCGCCACCGAAAATGGTCGTTCTTCCACTGCAAGCGCCGTGCCGGCCGCCACGTCGAGGACGCCGGTGCGGGTGATGCCGCGCAGGATTCCGGCCTCCGCCGAGCGCGTCACGATTGTACCATCAGATGTTACAATCCAGGCGTTTGTCGACGAGCCCTCGGTGACGAAGCCCTGTGCATCGACGAACCATGCCTCGAAAGCCCCGGATTCCCTCGCTTTTTGCTTGGCGAGCACATTGGGCAGCAGGCTCGTCGACTTGATGTCGACCCGCTCCCAGCGGTTCTCCGGCACGGTGATGACGGAAACCCCCTCCTCCGCCCGCCTGGCGAGTTCCGCCACATTCACTCCGTGGGCGGTCACCACAATCGCCGGCGCCACGTCCTTGGGCGGGAAGGCATGGTTGCGCGGGGCAACCCCGCGGCTCACCTGAAGGTAGACGATGCCGTTGCCGACCCGGTTGCGGCGCACCACCTCGCGCAACACCACGGCCAGGGCCGCCGGCCTCAGCGGCCAGCCGATTCGCAGCTCGCCGAGCGAGCGCTTGAGTCGCGCCATGTGGCGCTTCTCGTCGACCAGCCGCCCGCCGCGCACCTCGCACACCTCATAGACGCCGTCGGCGAACTGATAGGCCCGATCCTCGATGTGGACGGCGGCCTGACCGTGCGGGACGTAGCGGCCATTGACATAAGCGATGCGCGACATGGGGGATTCCTAGGAGCGCCAGTAGGCTGCGTAAAGCGATGCGAACAGCACAATGACCTCGATGCGGCCGAGGATCATGGTGACGATCATGGCGAGCTGGGCGAAGACGCCGAAATCGCCATAGGCCGGCCAGTTCGTCCCGATCAGCCATTCCTGCGAATAGAGCGGGCCGATGTTGGAGAAGGCGGCGACCGCCGCCACCATGGCCGCGTCGAAGGCCGGCAGGCTGATCGACAGCGCCAGGGCGGCAACCGAGATGATGACGACGGCGACGACCAGATTGGCCCAGATCGCCTTCATCAGGTTGAGGTCGTAGGGCTGGCTGCCGAAGCGGGTCGAGCGCACGCTGTGCGGAAACAGGAGCCGCTTGAGCTCGTGCATGGACTGAACCGTCATGCCGCCGATGCGATAGTATTTGAGGCCGCCGGCCGTCGACAGCGCCCCGGCGCCGCCGATCGCCAGGAACAGCACCAGCGTGTCGGGGATGGCCGACAGGCCGCCGCTGCGCGTCTCGAAGCCGGTGGTGCTGATCAACGAGATGCTGTCGAAAAGCCCCTCCCCCAGCGCCGCGATCAGGCTCTCGCCGGTGTGGAAGGTCCAGCCATAAACCACCCCCGTCACCGCCATGACGCCGATGACCCACCAGGTCTCGCGATGGCCTCGCAGCATCGACCAGCGGCCTTCCAGCACGCTGCGGTGAAAGACGATGCTGGTGGCGCCCACGACCATGAACAGGGCGATGACGCCCTCCGCATAGGGGCTGCCATAGACCGACAGGTTGCCGTCGACCGGCATGAAGCCGCCGGTCGAAACCGTCGACATCGCCAGGCAGATGGCATCGAAGGTCGGAACGCCGCAGAAGAACAAGAGGATGATGCAGAGGCCCGTGAACAGTGCATAGAGGGTCACCATGCGGCGCAGCCCCTGGGCGATGCGCTCCGGGCCGGCCTCGCTGAAGCCGCCAAGTGCCGCCAGCCCGCGGCTGGAGAGGCCGCCGACACCGGCCGGCGCCAGGATGGTGACGAAGGTCACCAGCGTCATCAGGCCGCCGAGCCACTGCAACTCCGCCCGCCAGAAGATGATCGACGGCCCGGCGCCGGCGAGCGAATGGAAGATCGTGGCGCCGGTGGTGGTGAAGCCGGAGACCGCCTCGAAAAGCGCGGCGACATAGCCGAAATGGCCGTGCAGCGCGAAGGGCACCGCCGCGATCAGCGGCAACACTATCCACAGGGTGGCTGCCAGCACGAAACCGGCGGCGCGGTCGAAGCGCGGCTGGCGGCCTTGCAAAGCGAAGAAGATGGCGCCGGAGAGGAAGCCGGTGAGGCCGGAGATGATCAGGAACTCGGTCGCCGCACCGTCCGCCGACACCACCGCGATGGCTGCCGGAACGAGCATGGCGAGCGCCAGCCCACCGAAGGCGCGCGACAGGAGGTGAAGGACGCCGATCATCGCTTGCTGGCCCGCGCGCCGTCCCGCCCTAGAAGAACTCGAGGCTGACGCGGAACATCTGTTCGAGCTGGCGCACGCGCTCGGCGGTGGCGAACATCACCACCCGGTCCTTGGAGACGATCTGCGTGGTGCCGTTGGGCACCACCACCTTGCCGTCGCGATAGATGGCGCCGATGCGGATGCCGTCGGGCAGGTCGAGCTCCCTGAGCGGCTTGCCGACCAGCGGCGAGGTTTCCAGCGCCTCGGCCTCGATCACCTCCGCCGCGCCGTATTCGATCGTGTGGACGCCGCGGATGCGCCCGCGCCGCACGTGCTGGAGGATGCGCGAGACGGTGAGCTGGCGCGGGTTGACCGTGGCGTCGATGCCGAGCGTATCGGTGAAGGCGTGGTAGGAGCGATTGTTGATCAGCGCCATGGTGCTGCGGCAACCGAGGCGCTTGGCCATCACGCAGGCGATGATATTGACCTCGTCGTCATTGGTGAGCGCGATCAGCGTGTCGGCGTCCTGCACGTCGGCCTCGCGCTGGATCTCCTGGTCGAGCGCGTTGCCGTGCAGCACCACGGTGCGTTTCAGCGCATCGGCGATGGTGATGGCGCGCTCGCGCGTCGATTCGATGATCTTGACCCGCGCCGCGGCGCCGCGCGTCTCGAGCGTATGGGCGACGAACTGGCCGATGTTGCCGCCGCCGGCGATGACCACGCGCTTGGCCACCTGCTCCTCGTGGCCGAAGATGCCGAGCGTGCGCTGCACCTGCTCGCGAGCACAGGCGACGTAGACCTGGTCGCCGACCAGCATCGGGTCGGCCGAGTGCGGCACGAACAGATTGCCGCCGCGCACAATGCCGACGACCACCGCCTGAAGGTCGGGAAACAGCCCGGTGAGCTGCGCCAGCGGGGTGTCGACCACCGGGCAGTTCTCGCCGAGGCTGATGCCGACCACCACCACCTCGCCATTGGCGAACTCGACCGTGTCGAAGGCGCCGGGCAGTTGCAGCCGGCGCAGCACCATCTGGCCGACCTCGATCTCCGGCGAGATGATCACGTCGATCGGCAGGTGCTCCGACGAGAACAGGTCCGCCCAATGCAATTCAAGATAGCTCTGGGCGCGGATGCGGGCGATCTTGGTGGGCACGTTGAACAGCGAGTGGGCCACCTGGCAGGCGACCATGTTGACCTCGTCGTAGAGCGTCACGGCGATGATCATGTCGGCCTGCTCGGCCCCGGCCTGGGCCAGCACTTCCGGGTAGGCACCGTGGCCGACGAATCCGCGCACGTCGAGCAAGTCGCGGATCGCCTGGACGAGCTGCGGCGAGGTATCGATCACCGAGACGTCGTTGTCCTCGACCGCAAGACGTTCGGCGATGCCGTAGCCGACCTGGCCGGCCCCGCAGATGACGACGCGCATGGTGCCCCCAATTCCTTAAGTCCAGCCCTAGCCTACGCCCAGCGACTTCAACTTGCGATGCAGCGCCGAGCGCTCCATGCCGACGAACTCGGCAGTGCGCGAGATGTTGCCGCCGAAGCGGTTGACCTGGGCGGTCAGGTATTCGCGCTCGAAGATCTCGCGCGCGTCGCGCAAGGGCAGCGACATCAGGTGTTCGCCCCCTGCCCGGCCCGGCGTCGTCGGCAGCATCTCGCCGATCTCCGCCGGCAGCATGTCGGCGGTGATCATCTCGCTGGCGTCGCCGCGGGTGAGGATCATCAGGCGCTCGACGTTGTTGCGCAGTTGGCGGATGTTGCCCGGCCAGTCGTGGGCCTGGAGGACGGCCATGGCGTCATCGCCGATGATGCGCGGCGGCAGGCCGGTGGTGCGCGAGATCTGCTCGGCGAAATGGCGCACCAGGATGGGGATGTCCTCGCGCCGCTCGGCCAGCGCCGGGACCCTCAGCGGCACCACCGCCAACCGGTGGAACAGGTCTTCGCGGAAGCTGCCCTCCGTCACCTCGGTTTCGAGGTCGCGGCCGGTCGAGGAGATGACGCGCACGTCGACGCTGACCCGCGTGGTTCCGCCGACGCGAGTGAAGGTCTGGTCGACCAGGACGCGCAGGATCTTGCTCTGCGTCTCGCGCGGCATGTCGCCGACCTCGTCGAGATAGAGCGTGCCGCCATGCGCCTCTTCCAGCGCGCCGACGCGGCGCGCCGTGCCGTTCGATGGCTCGGTGCCGAACAGTTCCGCCTCCATGCGCTCGGGCACGATGGTCGCCGCGTTGAGCACGACGAACGGCCCCGGCGCGCGGCTGGAGAACTCGTGGATGGTGCGCGCCACCAGTTCCTTGCCGGAACCCGAGGCGCCCGAGATCATGATGCGGCTGTTGGTCGGCGCCACCTTCTCGATGGTGGCGCGCAGGTGGTTCATCGCCGGCGAGGTGCCGAGCAGGTGATTGGCCTCGCCGCTCTTCTCGCGCAGCGCCTTGACCTCGCGCCGGAGCTTGGAAGCCTCCAGCGCGCGCTCGGCGACCAGCACCAGCCGATCCGACTTGAACGGCTTCTCGATGTAGTCGTAGGCGCCGCGCTTGATGGCCGAGACCGCGGTCTCGATGTTGCCGTGGCCGGAGATCATCACCACCGGCAGGTCGGTGTGGGCGCGCTTGATCTCGTCGAGCAGCGCCAGCCCGTCCATGCGGCTGCCCTGCAGCCAGATGTCGAGGAAGACCAGCGACGGCCGCCGCTTCTCGATTTCGGTCAGCGCCGTGTCGGCGTCGGCAGCCGTGCGCGTGCCGTGGCCCTCGTCCGAAAGGATGCCGGACACCAGCTCCCGGATGTCGGTCTCATCGTCAACGATCAGAATGTCGGACGCCATGTCAGCCGTCTCTCGTTCTTCAGGTCACTGGCTGAGGGGGAGCGACCAGTAGGGAAGCGGCGTCGGTTTCGGCATCGCCTGCCGGCACGTCGATGCGTGGCAGGACGATGCGGATGTTGGCGCCGCGGCGGCCATTGACGTCCGCCGGCGCATCGAGAAGTTCAATTCGCCCCTCATGTTCCTCGATGATCTTGGCGACGATGGCGAGGCCGAGGCCGGTGCCTTTCTCGCGCGTCGTCATATAGGGTTCGAGCAGCCGCTGGCGGTGTTCGGGCGGCAGCCCGATGCCGTTGTCGGCAATGTCGACGACGATCTGCATGCCGTCGCTGCGGGCCGAGACCGTGATCTGGCCCTGCCCGCGCTCCTCCGCCGGCACCGCCATCACCGCCTCGGTGGCGTTCTTGACCACGTTGGTCAGCGCCTGGCCCATCAGGCGGGCGTCGAAGCGCACGATCAGCGGTGTCTCCGGCAGGTCGACCTTGAAGTGGATCTCGGGCTGGGCAACGCTGATCAGGAACACCGACTCGCGGATCGACTCGGCCAGGTTTCCGGTGATGAAGGCGGGCTTGGGCATGCGCGCGAAGGACGAGAACTCGTCCACCATGCGGCCGATGTCGCCGACCTGGCGGATGATCGTGTCGGTGCACTGGTCGAAGACCTCGCGGTCCTGGTCGATGGTGCGGCCGAACTTGCGCTTCAGCCGCTCGGCGGAGAGCTGGATCGGGGTCAGCGGGTTCTTGATTTCGTGGGCGATGCGGCGCGCCACGTCGGCCCAGGCGGTCGAGCGCTGGGCGGCGACCAGGTCGCTGATGTCGTCGAGCGTGATGACGTAGCCGTGCTGATCGTCGTCGCCGCGCTCGGTGGTCACACGCACGTTGATGGTGCGTTCGCGGCCGTCGCGGCTGACGGTGATCTGGTCACGATGTTCCAGGCGCGAATCGCGCAGCGCCACTGAGACCACCGCCGCCAGGCTCGGCATCAGCTCCGCCACCGGCGTGCCGATCGCCCCTTCCTCGGTGGCGCCGAGGAGATTGAGGGCCGTGCGGTTGACGATCGTCACCCTCCCCTGCCCGTCGATGCCGACCACGCCGGCCGAGATGCCGGCGAGCACCGCCTCGGTGAAGCGGCGGCGGGCGTCGATCTGGTTCGAGGCGGCGATCAGTTCCTCGCGCTGGCTGCGCAACTGCGTCGTCATGGTGTTGAAGGTCGAGCCGAGCGCCCCGACGTCGCCGTCGGAATTGCGCGGATTGACCGAGACGCTGAGGTTGCCGCGCGACACCTCCTTGGCGGCGTCGATCAGCCGCTGGATCGGCGCCACCAGCCGGTTGGCGAAGCCGATGCCGAGCCAGATCGCCGACAGGAGCACCACGACGGTGACGCCGAGGAAGAGGATGGCGAAGGCGACCTGGGTGCCGAAGCGGGACGCCTCCAGCGTGCGGTACTCGGCGACGTTGTCGTTGGTCATCGCCAGATAGCGCACGACCTTGGGGTCAAGCGGCCGCGCGGCATAGAGCAAGGTGTCGCCGTAGCCTTCGAGCACCGTGATTCCGCCGATGATGTTGGTCGGTCCGGGGGCGACGATCACCACTTGGCCGGGGTTGTCCTTGGCCTGCTTGAGCGCCGGCACCAGCGGCGCCGGGAACTGCTCGCTGCGCGAGCCCTGCGCCCGGCTGATCAGCGATCCGTCGCTGCCGACCAGGAAGGTGCCGCTCAAATTGTGGTCGGCGGCGACCGAGTTGAGGAACACGGCGAAGCGGGTCGGGTCGTCCTGGTGCAGCGAGCTCGCCCGCTCCAGCTCGAGCTTGGCGGCGAGCACATCGGCGCGCAGCAGCACGGCCTGTTGCTCGGCAAAGGCCTGGGCCAGCGACAGCGAGTTGTCGACGATGGTCCGCGTGCGCGTCGAGAACCAGTTGTCGAGGCCGCGGTCGAGGGTGATCGAGGCGGTCACCGCCAGCAGCGCCGCCGGCAGCACCGCCACCAGGCTGAACAGCCCGACGATGCGCATGTGCAGGCTGGCGCCGGCCTGGCCGCGCTGACGCGCGACGAACAGGTTGCCGACCACCCAGGCGATGACCACCACCAGGAAGGCGACCAGCGCGCCGTTCACCATCATGGCGGTGTAGACGACGTCCGGTGTCGGCGCGATCGATGTCAGCCCGGTGAGGACCAGGAACGTGCCGGCAGCCGAGGCCAGCGACAGCAGCACGGCGACGTAACCGGAGGCCCGGACCAGGCGGGAGAACTGGAAGCCGCGTGCGCCCCGCGAGTCGTCCGTGACGGGGCCTGTCAAAGATGACGATTCCACCGTCATTACGGTGTTGTGCCTCCGCCCATCGAAAGACCATCTCCTAGCGATGGACCTAGGGCAGACTGGGGCCGAATTGCAACAATATTGTGATCAAAAAACCACAGCCCATCCTCCGGCGCGGGGTGGCGCAGAGGTTGTTTCGCCTGTTCTCTCAGGGTGTTAGCGGGCGCTGCGGATGATCTGAATGTCCAGCTCGCGGATCTTCTTCCTGAGCGTGTTGCGGTTCACCCCGAGCAGTTCGGCTGCCTTGATCTGGTTGCCGCGAGTCGAGGCCAGCGCTGCCGCGATCAGCGGGTTCTCCACCTCGCGCAGGATGCGGTGGTAGAGGCCGGGCGGCGGCAGGCCCTCGCCGAAGCTCTGGAAATAGGTGTTGAGGTGGCGTTCGACCGAGCCGGAGAGCGTCTCCTCGGCGCTGTCCTCGCCGGCTGGCGCCGCCATTGCCGGCTGGTTCAGCTCCGTCTCGATGATGTTCTCGGTGATCGTCTCCTGCGGGTAGAGGGCGGCCAGGCGCCGGATCAGGTTCTCCAGCTCGCGCACGTTGCCCGGCCAGCGGTAGCGCTTCATCCGGTCGACGGCGGCCGGCTCGATGCGCTTGGCCGGCAGGCCCTCCTTCTCGACGATGGCGAAGAAGTGGCGCACCAGGTCGGGGATGTCCTCGCTGCGCTCGCGCAAGCGGCGGCAGGCGGATCGGCACCACGTTCAGGCGGAAGAACAGATCCTCGCGGAACATGCCCTGGTTGATCAGGATGCGCAGGTCCTTGTTGGTGGCGGCGATGATGCGCACGTCGGTCTTGATCGGCGTGCGGCCGCCGACCGTTGTGTATTCGCCCTGCTGGAGAACGCGCAGCAGGCGGGTCTGCGCCTCCATCGGCATGTCGCCGATCTCGTCGAGGAACAGCGTGCCGCCGTCGGCCTGCTCGAAGCGGCCGGCGCTGCGCGCCTGGGCGCCAGTGAAGGCCCCCTTCTCGTGGCCGAACAGCTCGGCCTCGATCAGGTCGCGCGGGATCGCCGCCATGTTGATTGGCACGAAGGGCCCGTTGCGCCGCTTGCCGTAGTCGTGCAGCGCCCGCGCCACCAGCTCCTTGCCGGTACCCGACTCCCCGGAGATCATCACCGTCAGATCGGTCTGCATCAGCCGGGCGAGCACCCGGTAGATGTCCTGCATGGCGGGCGAGCGGCCGACCAGGGGAATGTTATCGGCCGGTTCTTCGCTGGCCACCTCGGCACGCCGATTGCGCGGCTCGGACAGGGCGCGGCCGACGATGGCGATCAGCTCCTTCAGGTCGAAGGGCTTGGGCAGGTACTCATAGGCGCCGCGTTCCGAGGCGCGGATGGCGGTCATGAACGTGTTCTGCGCGCTCATCACGATGATCGGCAGATCGGGCCGCGTCCGCTTCATGCGCGGCAAGAGGTCGAAGATGTTCTCGTCGGGCATCACCACGTCGGTGATGACCAGGTCGCCGTCGCCTTCGCTCACCCAGCGCCACAGCGTCGCCGCGTTCGAGGTCAGCCGCACCTGATAGCCGGCCCGCGACAGCGCCTGGTTGAGCACCGTGCGGATCGCCGCATCGTCATCGGCCACGAGGATATTGCCTGGAGGCATGGTCAATCGTTCCTGAAATTGCTGCTGAGCGGACCCGGCCACGCCGGCATCAGCACGCGAAAGACGGTACGCCGCGGCTGCAACTCGCATTCGATGACGCCGCCATGGTCGCGGATGATCTTGGCGACCAGGGCAAGCCCCAGCCCCGAGCCGTTGGCCTTGGTGGTGACGAAGGGGTCGAAGAGATGGGGGATCATCTCCTCGGGCACGCCGGGGCCGTTGTCGCGCACGCAGAATTCCAGCGGCAGCGTCACCTTGCTGGGATTGCCCGGCACCGACAGGCGGTAGCCCGGCTTGAAGGCGGTGGTCAGCATGATCTCGCCGTCGGGCGCGCCGGCGACCGATTCGGCGGCATTCTTGACCAGGTTGAGGAACACCTGGATGAGCTGGTCGCGATTGGCCGGCACCGGCGGCAGCGATGGGTCGTATTCGTCGCTGATCTTGATGGAGCGGGCGAAGCCGGAGCGCGCCAGCCGGCGGACATGGTCAAGCACCGCATGGATGTTGACCGGCTCGAACTCGATCGGCCGCTCGTCGGAGAATACCTCCATGCGGTCGACCAGCTTCACGATGCGGTCGGCCTCGTCGCAGATCAGGCGGATGAGCGTCCGGTCCTCGCTGCCGACATTGGCCTCGAGCAGCTGCGCCGCGCCGCGGATGCCGGAGAGCGGGTTCTTGATCTCGTGGGCGAGCATCGAGGCGAGCCCGGTGACGGTGCGCGCGGCGCTGCGATGGTTGAGCTGGCGGTCCATCTTGTCGGCCATCGAGCGCTCCTGCAGCACGATGACCACGCCGCCGGGATTCTCCGGGCTCGGCGCCGCATAGATGTCGACGACGCGCTCGCCGCCGTTGCGCGGCGTGCCGATGTCGACACGGTATTCGTTGACCGGCGCATTGCGCTCGCGCACCTGCTCGACAAGCGCCAGCAACGGGCTGCCGAAGGGGGTGAAATAGGACAGCGGATGCCGGCGCAGCACGTTGGTCGAGGCCTGGAAGAATGTCTCCGCCGCGACATTGGCCTCCACGATGTTGCCGCCGGCATCAACCATGAGGACGGGATGCGGCAGGGCGTCGAGCAGGGCCGAGGCCGAGCGGCCGCGTGCGATGAGGGCGTCCGCGTTCATGCCGCCCTCCGTTCCATGCCGGTTGCGAACCATGCCGCAAGGTGGCGCAGCACCTCGGCCGGCCGGGTCGCGGTCAGCACGGCGCGGCGCAGCGCCAGATCTTCGTTGGGCACCTGCTCCATGTACCAGCCGAGATGCTTGCGGGCGACGCGCCCCCCCAGGAAGGCGCCATAGTGGTCGAGCAGCCCCTCGTAGTGGCGCACGGCTGTCTCGGCCAGCGGCGGCTCCTCCGCCATCACGCCGGTGGCGGCATAGCCGGCGATCTGGCCCGGCAGCCACGGCCGCCCATAGGCGCCGCGGCCGATCATGATGCCGTCGGCACCGGACTGACTCAGCATCGGCGCGATGTCGTCGAGGCCGGTGGCATCGCCGTTCGCGATCACCGGGATCGACACGGCCTCTTTGACCGCGCGGATCGCCGCCCAGTCCGCCCTGCCCCCATAGAACTGGCAGCGCGTGCGCCCATGGACCGTGATCATCTGCACGCCGGCGGCTTCGGCGCGCCTTGCCAGTTCCGGCGCGTTGATAGACCCGTGGTCCCAGCCGAGACGCATCTTCAGCGTCACCGGCACCGGGGTGGCGCCGACCGTCGCCTCGATCAGTGTCAGCGCGTGATCGAGGTCGCGCATCAGCGCCGAACCGGAATAACCCGAGGTCACCTTGCGCGCCGGGCAGCCCATGTTGATGTCGATGATGTCGGCGCCGGCCTCGGTCGCGGCGCGTGCGCCTTCCGCCATCCACCGCGCCTCGCGGCCGGCAAGCTGGATCACGTGCGGTCCCGCCCCTGCGCGCTCCGCCCGCATGGACGCCTCGGCGCCACCTGTGGCAAGCTCTTCGCTGGCCACCATCTCGGAAACGACCAGCCCCGCGCCGAACTCGGACGCAAGTGCCCGGAACGGACGATCGGTTACACCCGACATGGGCGCCAGGAAGACCCGGTTGGGGATGGTGACCTGCCCCAAGACCAGTGGTTCCGCCAGAGTTCGCATTGTCTCGCCTATTGATTAGGCAATTCGCCTGTTTGCCCACATCTTAGTCAGTTCGCGCCCGCGAGCAAGTCCGAAAAAGGCGGCAATGTGGCCCAATGTGCTACAGTCCGGCGGGGAAATTCCTGGGGATCACACCATGGCTCATGCATCGCACACCGCTGCCCTGATCGTTGCCGCGGGGCGCGGTGTCCGCGCCGCGTTCCGGCGGTGTGCCCAAGCAATATCAACCGCTTGCCGGCAGGACTATCCTGGCGCGCACGCTCGCCACCTTCCTCGACCATCCCGCCGTCGACCGCGTGCTCGTCGTCATCGGTGCCGACGATGCGGCGATCTATCGCTCGGTCGCACCGCAGCATGACCATCTGATGGCGCCGGTCACCGGCGGCGAAACCCGGCAGGATTCGGTCAGGAACGGCCTTGCGGCGCTCGCCGGCGTCCATCCGGCCCGCGTGCTCATCCACGATGCCGCCCGCCCCTTCGCCACGCCTGGGCTCATCGGCCGCGTCGTCGCGGCGCTCGATGGCGCCGACGCCGTGGTGCCCGCCGTTCCGGTCGCCAACACGCTGAAGCAGGTCGATGCCGCCGGCCGCGTCGTCGCCACGGTGCCGCGCGACGGGCTGCAGGCCGCCGAGACCCCGCAAGGTTTCGCCTTCGATGCGATCCTCGCCGCGCACAACAAGGCTCAGGCGGCCGGCCAGCAATTCACCGACGATGCGGCGGTGGCCGAGTGGGCCGGGCTGCCGGTCGTCGCCGTCCCCGGCGACCCCGGCAACGTCAAGCTCACCACCGCGCACGACATCGCTGAGGCCAACCGCCGGCTCACCGCCGAGGCAGCGCTCGCCCTCGGCGACGTGCGCGTCGGCCTCGGCTACGACATCCACGCCTTCGGTCCCGGCTTCCAGGTCATGCTCGGCGGCGTCGCCGTGCCCTATCGGCGCGGCCTCATCGGCCATTCCGACGCCGACGTGGTTCTACACGCCCTCACCGATGCGGTCCTCGGCGCGCTTGGCGACGGCGATATCGGCGAGCATTTTCCGCCGTCCGACCCGCAATGGGCGGGCGTCTCGTCGGACCGCTTCCTGGCTGACGCCGTCGCCCGCCTCACCGCCCGCGGCGGCGTGATTTCCCATCTCGACGTGTCGCTGGTGGCGGAGCGTCCCAAGCTCGCGCCCTACCGCGAGGCCATGCGCGCGCGCATCGCCGAGATCTGCGGCATCGCCATCGACCGCGTCGGCGTCAAGGCAACGACCAGCGAGGGCCTCGGCTTCATCGGCCGCAGCGAGGGCATCTCGGCCCAGGCGGTCGCCACCATCCGCTTGCCGTTCGGGAGCTAGCGCCATGACCGATCTCGCCCCCCTCACCCCGGCCGCCGAAGCGCTGATCACGCTTTGCCGCAAGCAGGGCTTTCGCATCGCCACCGCCGAATCCTGCACCGGCGGGCTGCTCTCCGGCATCCTCACCGAGATCGCGGGCTCCTCCGATGTCTTCGAGCGCGGTTTCGTCACCTATGCCAACGCCGCCAAGATGGACCTGCTCGGCGTCTCGCCGGACCTGCTGGCGCCGGGAGGCCCGGGTGCGGTGAGCGAACCGGTGGCGCGCGCCATGGCCGAGGGCGCCCTCGCCAACTCGCCCGCCGACATCGCCATCGCCATCACCGGCGTCGCCGGGCCGTCCGGCGGCACACCGGAGAAGCCGGTGGGGCTGGTCCATTTCGCCGTCGCCGTGCGCGACCGCCCGACCACCCACGCCTCCCGTCAATTCGGCGATCTCGGACGCTCCGCCGTCCGCCTCGCCGCCGTCGGCGAGGCGCTGGCCCTGCTCAGCCATGCGGCTCAGCGAGCGCGACCCGAAGCTCGGATGGATCGCAGGCGTAGGCCGGGAGCGACGGCCGACGCATTCTTCTTGCTGGTGCAGGCCGAGAACTGCCTGCGAACCACAATTAACTCATTATAATAAAAGGCAAATCAGAACGCGCCGCGCCGCGAAGGCGTTGCGGGCAAACATTCATCGGGAACTTAAGACAACAGTGGCCCCATAGACCTTGTTCGCCCGCGCCTCGAAGGCGCTCGTGAACTTGCGGAAGGCGTGATCGAAGACGCCGCCCATCAGCGCCGACAGCAGCCGCGACTTGAACTCGTAGTCGATGAAGAAGGCGACGACGCAAGCCCCCTCGTCCTCCGGCCGGAAGGTCCACACGTTGTGGAGATGGCGGAAGGGGCCGTCGAGATAGTCGGCGACGATCGTGTTGGCGGCGCGGTCGAGCGTCACCCGCGTGGTGAAGGTCTCGCGGATCGCCTTGTAGCCGACCGTCATGTCGGCGACCAGCACCTCGCGGTCGCCTTCCTGGCTGCGCCCGCGCACGGTCGAGCTGTTCGCACAGCGGCACGAACTCGGGGTATCGCTCGATATCGGCGACCAGGGCGAACATGTTGTCCGCCGAATGTCGAACCCGGTGATCGGTGGCGAACTTGGGCATCCGGATCAGGCGCGGCCGTGCTTTGCCTCGCGCGCGGCCCTGAGCTTGGCGAAGTCCTCGCCGGCATGGTGCGAGGAGCGCGTCAGCGGGCTCGCCGAGACCATCAGGAAGCCCTTGGCGTAGGCGACGGTCTCCAGCGCCTTGAACTCCTCGGGCGGCAGGAAGCGCATCACCGGATGGTGCTTGCGCGTCGGCTGCAGGTATTGGCCGATGGTGAGGAAGTCGACATTGGCGCTCCTCAGATCGTCCATGAGTTGGAGGATCTCGTTCCGCTCCTCGCCGAGGCCGACCATGATGCCCGACTTGGTGAACATCTGCGGGTCGAGCTCCTTGACCTTCTGCAGGAGCCGCAGCGAGGCGAAGTAGCGCGCGCCCGGCCGCACCTTCAGGTAGTTCGCGGGCACCGTCTCGAGATTGTGGTTGAAGACGTCCGGCTTGGCGGCCACCACCGTCTCCACCGCGCCGTCCTTGCGCAGGAAATCGGGGGTCAGCACCTCGATGGTGGTGCCGCTCGCCCGCTCGCGGATGGCGGTGATCGTGCGGGCGAAATGCTCCGCGCCGCCATCGGCGAGGTCGTCGCGGTCGACCGAGGTGATGACAACGTGGGCAAGGCCGAGCTTGGCGACCGCATCGGCGACATGCGCCGGCTCGTCCGCGTCGAGCGGCCCCGGCATGCCGGTGCGCACATTGCAGAAGGCGCAGGCGCGCGTGCAGGTGTCGCCCATGATCATGAAGCTGGCGTGCTTCTTCGACCAGCATTCGCCGATATTGGGGCAGCCGGCCTCCTCGCACACGGTGACCAGGCTGTTGGCGCGGACGATGTCGTTGGTTTCGCGATAGACCGGCGAATTGGGCGCGCGCACCCGGATCCAGTCCGGCTTGCGGGCAACCGGCGCATCCGGCCGGTGCGCCTTTTCGGGGTGGCGCGGCCGCCCGTTTCCGACCGTATCGAGGACTACGACCATCGTTTGCGGCTCCCTGCCGCCGTTTTCGTTGTGCCAGGGCCATATAGCCCCATTCCCCGGCAACGACCAATGCGCCGGCGACATTGCAGCCGGCCGCCTGCCGAAATGCTGAAGGCCTCAGCCGATTTCCGGAACCTTGGGCTGCTTCACACCCGCCGTACCAGACGGAACAGGAAGATCAGGATGATGGCGCCGATGGTGGCGACCACCAGGTTTCCGAGGATGCCGGCATAATTGATGTCGAGACGGCGGGCGATCCAGCCGCCGACCAGGGCGCCGATGATGCCCACCACGATGTTGGCGAAGAGCCCCATCTTGGCGGCGGTCACCCGCTCGGCGATCCAGCCGGCCAGTCCGCCGAGAATGATGGCGAGCAACCAGTTGACGCCATCCATTCCGAATGCAATGCGCGGCCTCATGGCCCCGTCACTCCCATAGAAAACGCTGCCGCCCCGGCGCCGTCAGATGATGATCCTGGCGATGATGATGACGATCACCGCGCCGACAATCGAGATCACCACCTGCTCGAGGAAGGGATTGCCGAAATTGAGCTTGATGCCGAGCTGGCGGGCGAGGAAGCCGCCGACCAGCGAGCCGATCAGACCGGCGATCAGCCAGGCGATCAGGCCACCTCCGGCACTGAGAATGAGACTGGCGACGGCACCGGCGATGAGACCGATGATGATCCAGGCAACGATCGATTTGCCCTGCTCGTTCATGGACCCTTCCTCACTGCTGCGACCGGCGGGTGCCCCCCGCGCGATTCAGTGTTCCCGTCCTCCAGTGTAGCGCCATTCCACGCCTGACCCAATGTCGCCAGCCCGGCCGAGGCGCTTACGTCCCAGGCGGCGGCGCCTCCGGCGCGCGGTGGTGGCGGTGGAGGCGGTGGTGCAACGGCGGCCGGACGTGGCGCCACATCAGGCGCCTCGGCCGCAGGCACCAGCCTGCGTGCGTTGGGCGTGCGCAGGCGGCCGCCGGCGGTGCGCGCCAGTGCGCCGACGCCGAGCACGGCCACCACGGCGACGGCCAGCACGCCGACCCACGGAATGAGGCTGATCAGCGCGATGATGATGGCACCGAGGATGACGAAGAGGAGCCCGCGCAGGATGCCGATGGGCCCGGACGTGCGCACGAAGATGCCAGCCGCGATGCCCGCCGCGGCGACCGGGTGCCCGAAGACGAAGAGCAGCGGCAGCACCAGCATGAGCGCCACTCCGATCGGCAGGCCGACCACGGTCGCCCCCAGGATCGCGGCGACCGCCGGCACCAGGACCAGCGTGACGATGCCGATGAGGAAGGTCGATACCGGCCTGAGGCGCGCATAATCCACCGCGGTGAGGAACAGCCGCCCGCCGAACAGCATCAGCACGATGCCGGCAAGCACGGTGCCCAGCACCATCGCGCCGGCGAGCAGGAAGCCCCAAGCCCATGACGGCACCGCGCGCAACGGCTCCGGCGGCTTGGCACGGGTCACCGTGCCGTCGATGACCGCGGTCGCCGCGACCTCCGCGTCATTGCGCGAATAGATGACGAGGTTGCCGCCGATATGGGCACGCGGCCCGATGACGACATGTTCGCCGACCAGCACGACCGAGCCGGTCGCCTCGCCGCTGAAGGTGACGACAGCGCCGACCAGCCGGGCATCGCCGGAGACGTGGCCGGCCATCGTCACATTGGCACCGCCGGCGTCGAGACGGCCGGAAATGCTGGCCAGCGGGCTGATGGTCAGGTTGGCGCCGCAGGCACTGCAGGCGGCCGCCGACGCTGCCGTCGACCGTCACTGCCCCGCCGCCGAGCCAGGCGTCGCCCACGACCTGGGCGGCAAAGGTGACCGAACTCCCCACCGCCACGACATCGGCACCGGCGGAGCCGCCGAGGACGACCTTGCCGCCGAAGGCGCGCACGCTGCCGGCCGCACTGGCCGAGACGTTCACATCAGCGCCGGCCGCGCGGATGTTGGCCGCCGTTCCGGTGACGGTCACCGAGGCGCCGAAGGCGCGGACGTCACCGCCGGTGGCATCGACGTTCACCACCGGACCGAACTCTGAGCTGCCGTCCTGGGCCAGTGCCCGCGCCGCCGGCAAGGCCACCGCCGCCACGGCGATCGCCGCCAGAACCGGCATTCCCCAGCGCCTGAGCGCCGCCCCGAAAACCCTCATTGCCCGCCTCCAGATGGACAGAGCGACCGCAGGACTCGCGCCGACGCTCCGGTTCCCATGTTCCCGGAACACTAGCAGCACTCACTGGCGCTGGGCGAGAACCTCGTCGATCGTCACCCAGGCGCCGTGACGCGCGGCCGAAAGGACCGACGCGGCCACCAGCGCCAGGCTGTTGAGGTTGTCGGCGCCGGTCGGGAAGCGCGGCGGCAGCACGCCGGTATCGATCGCCTCGATGGCCGCGGCCAGCGACCCGGCGCGGTCGAGATAGGTGAGCTTGGGCAGCTTCGGCGCCACCGGCTTCTGGCCATATTGGCGCAGCGTCAACATATCGGTCTTGCCTGGCGCCGCCAGGCTGTCGCGCGACGACCAGCGGATTTCGCCGTGGGCACAGTCCATGCTCCATTCGCCGGCCCAGGGCGTGCGCGGGCCCCCGCTCACCCATGAGCCGCGATAGCTGACCAGTGTGCCCTTGCCGAATTCGATGGTGACGATGCCGGCCGCATCGTGGGTGAACGGGCTGCCGGCCGGGTTCCAGGTCACCGCGCTCACCCGCTTGGGCTCGTCGCCGAGCACCAGCCGCATCAGGTCGAAATGGTGGATCGCCATGTCGGCGAGCAGCGGGTCCGGCATCTCCGGATAGGCGTGGCCGTCGGTGGGCGCGTGATAGCGGAAGTCGATGCCGACCGTGCTGAGCGGCCCCAGCGCCTCCTCGGCGATCAGCTTGGCCGCCAGGATCGGCGCCGGGTAGTAGCGGTAGTTCTGGCTGACCATGAGCAGGCGCTGCTTGGCCGCTGCCAGCGCCACCATCTCCTTGGCCTGCGCGATCGTACTGGCGAAGGGCTTCTCCACCACCACGTTGCAGCCGGCTTCGAGCGCCTGGCAGACTGCGGCGTGGTGCGCCTCGGTCCTCAGCGTCGCCAGCACCAGGTCGCATTCGACTGCTTCCAGTGCCGCGCTAAGGCTGGCGAAGCACTGCTCGGGTTTGGCGCCCGCCTCTTCCTGTGCGCGCTTGAGCGCCTCCGGCGCACTGTCGACATAGGCGACCGCCTCTGCGCCGGCCACCGTCGGGACGACCTTGGTCGCCCAGTTGGCGCCCCAGCGGCCGAGGCCGACCTGGATGATCCGTGCCATGGTTCTTCTGCCTTGAGCCGGGCCCGCGTTCAGACGTGCCGGCCTTCACATGTGGATGACGCGGCCGTAGGCGGCAAGCACGCTCTCGTGCATCATCTCGGAGAGGGTCGGATGCGGGAAGACGGTCGCGATCAGCTCTTCCTCGGTCGTCTCCAGGTTCATGGCGACGACGAAGCCGTGGATCAGCTCGGTCACCTCCGCGCCGACCATATGGGCGCCGAGAAGCTGGCCGGTCTTCTTGTCGAAGATGGTCTTGACCAGGCCGTCCGGCTCGCCGAGCGCGATCGCCTTGCCGTTGCCGATGGCCGGGAACTTGCCGACGCGGATGTCGTAGCCGGCCGCCTTGGCCTTGGCCTCGGTGAGGCCGACAGAGGCGATCTGCGGGTTGCAGTAGGTGCAGCCGGGGATCTTGAGCTTGTCCATCGGGTGCGGCGTCTTGCCGGCGATCGCCTCGACGCAGATGACGCCCTCATGCTCGGCCTTGTGGGCGAGCATGGGCGGGCCGGCGACGTCGCCGATGGCGTAGATGCCCGCAACGTTGGTGCGGCCATAGGCGTCGATGACGATGCAGCCGCGGTCGGTCTTCACCCCGAGCTTCTCCAGACCGAGGTTCTCGATGTTGCCGACAACGCCGACGGCCGAGATCACCTTGTCGACCTTGAGCTCCTGCGCCTTGCCGTCCTTGAGCACGATCCTGGCGGTGACGCCGTCCTTGCCCTTGGTGAGCTTCTCGACCTTGGCGTCGGTGTGGATCGTGATCCCCGCCTTCTCGAAGCGCTTGCGCGCGTGCGCGGCGATCTCCTCGTCCTCGACCGGCAGGATCTGCGGCAGGATTTCGACCACCGTCACCTCGGCGCCCATGGTGCGGTAGAACGAGGCGAACTCGATGCCGATGGCGCCCGAGCCGACCACCAGCAGCGACTTCGGCATCTTGTCCGGCACCATCGCCTCGAAATAGGTCCAGATCTGCTTCTGGTCCGGCTCGAGGCCGGGCAGCGCCCGCGGCCGCGCGCCGGTGGCGACGATGATGTGCTTGGCCGAATAGTCCCCTGCCCCGAGCGCGCCCTTGGGCGGGTTCTCGGACGCCTTGACGCTGATCTTGCCGGCCTGGGTGATCGTCGCCGCACCCCAGATCACGTCCACCTTGTTCTTCTTGAGCAGGAAGGCGACGCCGTTGGAAAGCTGGGCGGCAACGCCACGCGACCGCTTGACGATCGCCGCACCGTCGAAGCTCACTTCCTTGGCCGACAGGCCATAGTCCTTGGCGTGCTCCATGTAGTGGTAGATCTCGGCCGAGCGCAGGAGCGCCTTGGTCGGGATGCAGCCCCAGTTCAGGCAGATGCCGCCGAGATAGGACTTCTCGACCACGGCCGTCTTCAGGCCGAGCTGGGCCGCACGGATGGCGGTGACATAGCCGCCGGGGCCCGAGCCGATCACGATCACGTCGTACTGGTCTGCCATGATCTGGTTTCCATCCTTCTTGTGCGGCTATTGGCAGGTGGCTGCGCCGACCTCAATGTCGAACTGACGCGGCCCCACCATGCCGGGCTTAACCGGCTTGTCGACGATCGTCACGGTCAGCGTACAGCGCTCGGTCTTCACCTCGTAGGTGTCCGGCGCCGTCACGCTCACCGAAAGGATCGGTTCCTCGTATTTCAGCGCATCGTGCACGCGCTGGTCATTGACGATTGCCGTGATCTCCTTGGCGCTCTGCCAGAACGGCGGCAACGCGGCGTGAGCGCCTGCCGGCGCCAGCGTGGCCAGCGCAGCGAGCACGGCGAAAATCCGGTGTCTCATCGTCTGTCCTCGGCTTCAGGCGTTCGCAAGAACGGGGGCGCCGGCCAAGACGAAACTCACGCCAGCATGCTGGCCGGCTTCTCGATAAAGTCGCGAAAGGCGCTCATCAGCTGGGCGCCGAGTGCGCCGTCGACGGCCCGATGGTCGGTGGAGAGCGTCACCGTCATGATCGTGCGGATCTCGACCTTGTGGTCGCGCACCACCGGTTTCTCGATGCCGGCGCCAACCGCCAGGATCGTGGCGTGCGGCGGGTTGATCACCGCGGCGAAGTCCTTGATGCCGAACATGCCGAGGTTGGAGACCGCCGAGGAACCGCCCTGATATTCCTCCGGGGCCAGCTTGCGGGCCTTGGCCCGCGCCGCCAGGTCCTTCATCTCGTTGGAGATTTCCGAGATGCGCTTGCTGTCGGCATGGCGCACCACCGGCGTGATCAGGCCGCCGGGGATCGCCACCGCGACGCCGATATCGGCGCGCTTGTGGTGCAGCATGCCGCCCTCGGTCCATGTCACGTTGGCGTCCGGCACGCGCATCAGCGCCATCGCCAGCGCCTTGATGATGAGGTCGTTGACCGACACCTTCCACGCCGCGTTGCCCTCCTTGTCGCGCGGCGCGGCGGCGTTGATCTGCTGACGCAACGCCAAGAGCGCGTCGATCTCGGTATCGGCGGTCAGATAGAAGTGCGGGATCGTGGTTTTCGCCTCGACCAGCCGCCGGGCGATGATCTTGCGCACATTGTCGTGGGGGACGATCTCGTATTCGCCCGGCTCGAACAGCTTGAGGATCTGGGCATCGCTCATGCCCATCGCCGTGGGCGCCGCACTCGGCGCAGCGACGGGCGCCTTTGCCGCGGGCGCGGCCGGCGCAGGTGCCGGCGCGGCGACAGGAGCGCGGACGACGACGGTGCCGCCCGTCGCCGCATCGATGTCGGCCTTGACCACGCGGCCATGCGGCCCGCTGCCCGTCACGCTTGCGAGGTCGATGCCGGCCTCCTTCGCCAGACGCCGGGCCAGCGGCGAGGCCATGATGCGGCCGGCGGAGCCATTGGTGGCAGGCGCAGCCGCAGGAGCCGGCGCGGCAGGTTTGGCCGCCTCAGCAGGCTTCGGCGCCTCGGCCGGCTTTGCGGCGGGCGCGGCAGCAGCAGCCGGCGCATCCTTGATCGCGCTCTTGTCCTCGCCCTCCTCAAGAAGCACGGCGATGGGCGCGTTGATGGCCACGTCCTGGGTGCCCTCGGGCACCAGGATCTTGCCCAGCGTGCCCTCGTCCGCCGCCTCGAATTCCATCGTCGCCTTGTCGGTCTCGATCTCGGCGATGACGTCGCCGGCCTTGACCGGGTCGCCCTCCTTCTTGAGCCACTTGGCGAGGTTGCCCTTCTCCATGGTGGGAGAGAGCGCGGGCATCAGGATGTTGATGGGCATGGGGTTAGTTTTCCCACTCGTTGCGTTCGCTCGTGCGGCCCGGATCCGTCTGCTGGGCCATCTCCGCCTCGAACATGTCGGCAATGCGCTGCAACGCCTCGCTTTCGTCCATCACGCCTTCCTTGGCGTAGGCGCGGGCGGCGTGGCGCGCCACGTCGACCAGCATCATGCCCCACATCGAAGGATCGTCGAAGGCGCGCGTGAAGGCGATCGACAGGCCGCCGTCGACCACGAAGGCGCGGAGGATTTCCACCGCCTCCTCGTTGGCGAGCGCGTCCGGCGGGATCGGTTGTTCTCTCGGGCCCGCCATGCGCTCAGGTCCGGTACGTCACGGCTTTGACCGCCGCGATGACCTCGGCGACGTTGGGCAGCGCGAGCTTCTCCAGATTGGCGGCGTAAGGCATCGGTACGTCCTTGCCGGTCACCTTGAGCGCCGGCGCGTCGAGATAGTCGAACGCCTGCACCGTGATCTCGGAGGCGACATAGGACGACATCGAGGCCACCGGCCAGGCTTCCTCGACGGTCACGCAGCGATTGGTCTTCTTGACCGACGCGATCACCGTATCGAGGTCCATCGGGCGCAGCGTGCGCAAGTCGATCACCTCCGCCTCGATGCCCATGCCGGCGAGTTCATCGGCGGCCTTCAGCGCATAGCCCATGCCGACGCCCCACGAGACGAGCGTGACGTCGGAGCCGGCCCGCGCGATGCGCGCCTTGCCGAGCGGCAGAACGTAGTCGTCAAGCTTGGGCACCTCGAAGGTGTGGCCGTAGAGGATTTCGTTTTCGAGGAAGACCACCGGGTTGGGGTCGCGGATCGCCGCCTTGAGCAGGCCCTTGGCATCGGCCGCCGAATAGGGCTGCACCACCTTGAGGCCGGGCACCGAGGCATACCAGGCGCCATAGTCCTGGCTGTGCTGGGCGGCAACGCGGGCGGCGGCGCCGTTGGGTCCGCGGAAGACCACCGGGCAGCCCATCTGGCCGCCCGACATGTAGAGCGTCTTGGCGGCCGAGTTGACGATGTGGTCGATCGCCTGCATGGCGAAGTTCCACGTCATGAACTCGACGATCGGTTTCAGGCCCGCCAGCGCCGCGCCCACCCCGACGCCAGCGAAGCCGTATTCGGTGATCGGCGTGTCGATGACCCGCCTGGCGCCGAACTCCTCCAGCAGGCCCTGGGTGACCTTGTAGGCGCCCTGGTACTCGGCGACCTCCTCGCCCATGACGAAGACGTCCGCGTCGCGGCGCATCTCCTCGGCCATGGCGTCGCGCAGCGCCTCGCGCACCGACATGGTCACCATCTCGGTGCCGGCGGGAATATCGGGATCGGCGGCCAGCAGCTCGCGCGGTGCCGCCGCCACGGGCGCAGCCGCAACCGCCTTCGGTGCCAGTGCGACGGGCTTGGCGGCAGCAGGAGCGGCCGGCTTGGCGGCAGCCGGCTCAGCGGCGCTCTCGCCCTCGCCGAGCAGAGACGCGATCGGCGTGTTGACCTTGACGTTCTCGGTGCCTTCCGGGATCAGGATCTTGCCCAACGTCCCCTCATCGACCGCCTCGAATTCCATCGTCGCCTTGTCGGTCTCGATCTCGGCGATGACGTCGCCGGACTTGACCGGGTCGCCTTCCTTCTTCAGCCACTTGGCAAGCTTGCCCTCTTCCATCGTGGGCGACAGCGCCGGCATCAGAATGTCAATCGGCATGGACTTTCCCTTGTCTGGCCGGCGTCGCTACGAAGCGCTGCGGGCAATTCTGGCTCTTCCGGTCCCGGCGGGAACGAGCATTGCGCCGGGACCGACAGCAAGCTGAACTTTACCGATAGATGTCGGTCCACAGCTCGGCCGGGTCCGGCTCCGGCGCCGACTGGGCGAAATCGGCGGCCGCGGCAATCTGGTCGCGGAGCTGCTTCTCGATCGCCTTCAGTTCGTCCTCGCTGGCGAACTTCTTCTCGATGATGCGCGCCCGCGCCATCTCGATCGGGTCGTGGTGCTGGCGCACGTCCTGCACCTCCTCGCGCGTGCGGTACTTCGCCGGGTCGGACATGGAGTGGCCGCGATAGCGGTAGGTGAGCATCTCGAGGATGTACGGGCCCCTTGCCGGCGCGCGCCCAGGCGACCGCCTTCTCGCCCGCCGCCTTGACGGCGCGGACGTCCATGCCGTCCACCTGCTCGCCGGGGATGTTGAACGAGATGCCGCGCTTGGACAGGTTGGTCTGCGCCGAGGCGCGCGTCACCGAGGTGCCCATGGCGTAGCGGTTGTTCTCGATGACGTAGACGACCGGCAGCTTCCACAGCTCGGCCATGTTGAAGGATTCGTAGACCTGGCCCTGGTTAGCGGCACCGTCGCCGAAATAGGTCAGGCAGACGTGGCCGTTGTCGCGGTACTTGTTGGCGAACGCAATGCCGGTGCCGATCGGCACCGCGGCGGCGACGATGCCGTGGCCGCCGTAGAATTCCTTCTCGCGGCTGAACATGTGCATCGAACCGCCCTTGCCGTGCGAATAGCCGCTGCTGCGCCCGGTGAGCTCGGCCATCACCCCGCGCGCATCCATGCCGGAGGCCAGCATGTGGCCGTGGTCGCGATAGCCGGTGATCACCTGGTCGCCGTCCGTGATCGCCATCTCCATGCCGACGACCACGGCCTCCTGGCCGATGTAGAGGTGGCAGAAGCCGCCGATCAGCCCCATGCCGTACATCTGGCCGGCGCGTTCCTCGAAGCGGCGGATCAAGAGCATCTGCGTGAAGGCGTGGAGTTCGTCCTCGCGGCTGAGGTTGGCCGGTTTGGTGGTGATGTCCGCGCCCAGCGCGACGGTCGGTTCGGCCGATGTCATATCGCTGGCCGCTACCGACGGTTCACTCGCCTTGCGCTGGGCCTTGGGCATATGCGACTCCCTTAACGTGAGCTTGCTGCTCCATTTGGGGCGAAACTAGCGGAAGGTGACAAGCAATCCAAGGTCGCGGTCCCGCCCGGAGCGCAGGGCTACTATGCTGACAGAACATGCTTATTTCGCACTGCGGCAACAGCGACGGCGTGCAGAAGCAGTGACTTGCGAGCCCCTCGGCGCAGCTAATGCTGCGCTGCATCCAGCGGGATGACGACTTCATCCGCCCGCATGACGTTGAGCGCCATGCGCGCCTGTCTGTCAACCACGTCGGCATCGAGGCTCGACGGCCGCACGGTGGCGACCCGCTTTTCAAGCCGGTCGTGCTCGCTCTTCAGGGTGTCGAGTTCAGCCGACAGATGCACGGCGTCGGCATTGAGGCGGTCCATCGCCCAGATGCCGAATGAGCCCGAGAAGGCGTGGAAGCCGAAATAGGCAAGGAAGCCGGCAGCGATGAGCGGCATCCACAGGCGCCGAAGGGGGCTCTTCTTGTACTGACGCGTAATCATGCAGGGACGCGCAACTCTGTCCTGGCCCACAGGGCGACTCACTGACCATGCGCCAGCGGCCCTTAATGGTCCGTTGCGACCCAGACGATTTTAGCGGCTGCCTTGAGCATCCGTTCACCCCACGGATGGGTTGACTCCCCTGTTAAAGATTACAGGGGCAAATGGGCCCATGCTTCCGCCGAGGCCGTACAACAAACGGTCGGTCTGGACCGCGGTCATGGCAGGTTCGCCTTTTCTTCCCCGCCTTCGGGCAGCGCTGCGGCGCGATTTCGGACCGCTCGAGGTTGCCGTGGTGGTCGCCGGCGTTGCCTGGTTCCTGCTCGCCGGCGCCCTGAACGCGTTCGAATGGTTCTACCGGATCACCCGCGCCAACGAGGCCTGGCAGCTCGACGAGATCGCCAACGCCTTCTTCATCACCACGATCGGCCTTGCCATCATCCTCTATGCACGATCTCGGCGCCTCGCCCGCGAGGTCGAGCGCCGCATCCAGGCCGAGATCGAATCCGCGAAGCTCGCCCGCCACGACCCGCTCACCGGCATCGCCAATCGCCGCCTGTTCGACGAAGAACTCGACCGCTGCCTGAGCAGGGCCATTCGCCGTCAGCAGACCTTCGCCGTCCTGCTGGTCGATCTCAACCGCTTCAAGGCGGTCAACGACATCCACGGTCACAGGACCGGCGACAAGCTGCTGGTCGCCGTCGCCGAGCGCCTGAAGCTGCTGACGCGGCGCGAGGACATCATCGCCCGCCTCGGCGGCGACGAGTTCGCCTTCGCCCTGTGCGTGGCGGAGAAGGAGTCGGCGCGGCGCTTCGCCAACCGCGTGATCGCCACGCTCGAGGAGCCGTTCGACCTCGGCGGCGTGACAGCGCAAATCGGCGCCAGCATCGGCATCGCCCTCTACCCGGACGACGCCGCCGACGCCGAAACGCTGATTCAGCGGGCCGATATGGCCATGTACCGGGCCAAGGCCAGCACCGCGGCCGCCTACACCTTCTTCGACCCGGCCATCGACGCGGCGCTGCGCGAACGCGCCGAACTGGAGGCCGATCTGCGCCAGGCGATCGGCACCAGCGCCATCCTTCCCTACTACCAGCCGCTGGTCGACCTCGCCCACGGCAGCACCTTCGGATTCGAGGTCCTGGCGCGCTGGAACCACCCGACCCGTGGCATGCTGCAACCTGATGCCTTCATTCCGTTGGCCGAGGACCTGCGCCTGATCGGCGAGCTTTCGCTCAATCTCCTCCGCCAAGCGGTCAAGGATGCCGCCGACTGGGATCCGAGCCTCGTGCTGTCGGTCAACCTCGCGCCAGACCAGTTCCAGGATCGCTATCTCACCGAGAAGATCTTCGCCGTCCTGGAAGCGGCCGGGTTCCCGCCGTCACGGTTGGAGGTCGAACTGACCGAGACCGCGCTGGTCACCGACATCGAGGCCGCCAGGGAGGCCATCACGCTGCTCAAGCGCGCCGGCGTGCGCGTCGCCATCGACGATTTCGGCAAGGGCTATTCCAGCCTCTACTACCTGCGCGAACTGCCCTTCGACGTGGTCAAGATCGACCAGAGCTTCGTCGGCACGCACCGCGGCAACCCGCAGAGCGCCAAGATCGTTGCGGCGGTCATCAGTCTCAGCGAGGCCATGGGGCTGACCACAGTCGCCGAAGGCATCGAACGCAGCGACGACGCAGACTGGCTGAGGGAGCAGGGTTGCATCGCCGGCCAGGGCTTCCTCTATTCCAGCCCGGTGCCCGCTGCCGCGGTGCCCGCGCTGCTTGCCATCCACAAGCCGGCGCAGCGCACCGCCGCCTGAAAGCAGATCAGCGTCTCCCGTGTCCCGGGCGCGCCGCCGCACAGAACGGCGCGACGCAGACCCGGGATCCATGGACCCCGCATCTGCGCTACAGCGCTTCCGTTGGAATGACGAATTGGGGGGACGGCCCTGCCGTCCCCTTCCCTTCGTTGGCGGCGCCTCAGCTCTTGCGGCTGAACACGCTCTTGCCGCCGAAGATCGCCTCGGTGCCCAGCTCTTCCTCGATGCGGATGAGCTGGTTGTACTTGGCGATGCGGTCGGAGCGCGACATCGAGCCGGTCTTGATCTGGCCGCAGTTGGTGGCGACCGCGAGGTCGGCGATGGTCGAATCCTCGGTCTCGCCCGAGCGGTGCGACATGACCGCCGTGTAGGCCGCCTTGTGGGCCATCTCGACCGCGTCGAGCGTCTCGGAGAGCGAGCCGATCTGGTTGACCTTGATCAGGATCGAATTGGCCACGCCTTCCTTGATGCCGCGGCCGAGCCGCTCCGTGTTGGTCACGAAGATGTCGTCGCCGACGAGCTGGATCTTGCCGCCCAGTTCCTGCGTGGCGATCTTCCAGCCTTCCCAGTCGTCCTCGGCATTGCCGTCCTCGATGGAGACGATCGGATATTTGCCGATCAGCTCCTTGAGATAGGCGACCTGCTCGGCTGGGCCGCGCTTCTTGCCGCCCTCGCCGGCATAGACGTAATAGCCGTCCTTGAAGAACTCGCTGGAGGCCGGATCGAGCGCAATGGCGACGTCGTCACCGGGCTTGTAGCCGGCCTTTTCGATGGCGCGGACGATGAAATCGAGCGCTTCGGTCGCCGTCTGCAGGTTGGGGGCGAAGCCGCCCTCGTCGCCGACATTGGTGTTGAGGCCGGCGTCGGACAGCGCCTTCTTCAGCGCATGGAAGGTCTCGGCGCCCATGCGCACCGAGTTCGGCCAGCGTCGCCGCGCCATAGGGCACGATCATGAATTCCTGGAAGTCGATCGGGTTGTCGGCATGCACGCCACCGTTGAGCACGTTCATCATCGGCACCGGCAGGGTGCGGGCATTGGTGCCGCCGACATAGCGGTAGAGCGGCAGCGTATTGGCCTCAGCCGCCGCCTTGGCGACGGCCAGCGACACGCCGAGGATGGCGTTGGCGCCGAGCCGGCTCTTGTTGGCCGTGCCGTCGAGCGCGATCATGGTCTTGTCGATGTGGATCTGGTTCTCGGCCTCAAGCCCGCCGATCGCCTCGAAAATCTCGCCGTTGACCGCGTCCACGGCCTTCTGCACGCCCTTGCCGCCGTAGCGCTTCTTGTCGCCGTCGCGCAGCTCCACCGCCTCATGGGCGCCAGTCGAGGCGCCGGAGGGAACCGCGGCGCGGCCAAACGAGCCGTCCTCCAGGATTACGTCGACCTCGACGGTGGGGTTGCCGCGGCTGTCAAGGATTTCGCGGCCGATGATATCGATGATCGCGGTCATAAGGTCTTCTCCGAGATGGGTCCGGTTGGCTGGCTCGCGCCAGCTTTTACAGGAGGGGGCGCATTGGCGGAAGGTACGAATCGTCCCGTCTGCCTATCGCAGACGCCCGACGACCGCCCGCCGTCAAAGGATTCCGTGGGCTTGATAGAGCCAATTGGGCGGGGCGGTCTTGCGCAGGATCAAGCCGGCGGGCGATCGCGGCCAGGGACCGCCTTGGCGACCGGCAATGCCGGCCGATGGGCCGACCAGACATGCGGTCGCAGGCGCGCAAAAAAGCTACAACCAACAAGCTCATTGAGGCGTGAAGAGACACGCTTCGATCGTCGGAAGTATAGAAGAGCAACGTTCCGGCATAAGTCCAGAGAGACGGCAGACGACGGCTATAGTAAATCTCGACGTTCTACGCAATTGGCAGACCAATGGTAGATTGATGCCGCCCAACATGTCAAGATACTCGCGCCTAGGGTCACCGGGTAGCGCAAGGGGCGGCGGTGATGGAAGACGATGCTGTTCGTCAGGCCGTGAATCTCTGGTACGGGGCCGGTTTCGGCGAGGTCCCTGGGGCGGATGCCTTGCATGCGACCTCCGAGCCTGCTCGGTGGCGGTGCCGCAGCGTGATCAGCCAGGACAGGGCAACCGACGCGCGTCGAGCGGATCAACGTCTATGGCGTCGACGATACCGTCGACGAATACGTGGCGCGGATGAGCGGATCAATCCGCGCACGCTCTATTCCCTGAAGCTTCCGGGTCCGCACGTCATCACCGACTACCGGGTGATGCCGGAAGTGGCGCTCGGCCGCAACGAGTTCTACGACTGGCTCGAGCGCCACCACGGGCTGCGCTATTTCGTCGGCTCGCGCATCTATGACGACGGACCGCGCTCGCTGCTGGCCTCGGTGGAATTCACGACGGCGCCACGGCCACGCTGAGAGGATATCGTCGAGACCTTCACGCGGATCACGCCGCACATCGCCAATGCCTGGCGCGTTTCGGCGCTGATCGAGCAGTTCGCCGGCGCCACGACGCTGATCGAAACGCTGGTCGCCCAGCGGCTGTGCGGCATGATCGGCCTCAGAGCCGATGGCAGCGTGCTGTTCATGAACGCCGCCGCCGAAGAGGCGATCCGTGGCTATGACGGGCTCGCGGTAGTCGACGGCCACTTGCGCGCCACGCGCGCAGCGAATAACCGCACCTTGCAGCAGATCATCGGCCGCGTGCTGCGCGCCGAGTCCGACGAGACCAGCGCAACGCCGGCGGCGCGTGGCGGTAGCGCGACCGAGCGGACGCACCCCGTTCGTCGTGCGGGTCATGCCGAGTGCGGCCGTCGAGCGCTTCGCGCGTTGGTGAACTGCCGGTGGCGCTGGTGCTGATCGCTGATCCCGACCGGCGCGCGGCACCGAGCGACGAAACGTTGCGCAGCCTGGGGTTCTCGCCCAGCGAGGCACGTATTGCACAGCGACTGGTCCAGGGCCGCACGCTGGCTGAAGCCGCGCGCGACCTCGGCATGGCGCACAACACCGCGCGCGCCCATCTGCGCAGCATCTTCGCCAAGACGCGGGCGCGCTCGCAGGTCGAGCTGGTGCGCATGCTGGTCGAGTTCGCGCGGCTCGACGGCGCCAATGACCGGCAAGCTCGACGGCAAGGACGGCGGTCGTCACCGGCGGCTCGGCGGGCATCGGCCTTGCCATCGCCAGGCGCTTCGTCGCGGAAGGTGCAACGGTCTTCATAACTGGCCGTCGCCAGGCCGCGCTCGATGCGGCGGTCGGGAAGATCGGCCCGCAGGCGACCGGCGTCCGAGGCGACAGCGCGAACCTCGGCGATCTCGACGGCTCTACGAGACGGTTCACGACAAGGCGGGCAGGCTCGAGTTGTGGTCGCTAATGCCGGCTTCGGGGAAGCGCGCGGCTCGCCGCCATCAACGAAGAGCATCGGAGAAGAGCTTCACGGCCAACGTGAAGGGCACGCTGTTTGCAGTACAGAAGGCGCTGCCGCTGATGCAGGACGGCGGCGCCATAGTTCTACTCGCCTCGATGATACCGGGAGAAAGGTTCAGGGTACAGCCGTGATCCGCTGCGGCGACCAAAAAGCCCGTGCCGACCTCCGAGGCGCGACCGGTGCAAGGGGGTTGTCAGCGAATTGACAGCTAGAGTGTGTCTAAAATGAAAAGGCGGCGCCCACAAACGCTGAGACGCCCGCGAACGGGGAGAAATCCATGCACAGGCTACTGCTCTCGGCTGCTGCGTTTGCCTTCCTTGCATCCGCTGCGCCGTCTTTCGCTGCGGATGCCTCGGCCGGCGCAGATCTCTACAACGATAATTGCGCGATCTGCCATGGCAACAAGGGCCAGGGGTACGACCAGAAAGTCGTTCCGGATGGCGCCGTGCGCATCAAGAAGCTCGCGGGCGACTCTGCCTATTGGGACTTCGCCGTGTTCAAGAAGGCGGTCCTCGAGGGCAAGGACGACCACGACCGTCCCATGCGGGTCATGCCGGTATTCGGCAAGGTCGGCCTCTATGAGCCCCCGGGCCAGATGCTGACCGACGCAGACCTGCAGAATATCCAGGCCTACATGCAGACCTTCGCCCCCAAGGGCTGATCCGCATCTGGCATTGCGCGCTTTCTTCTGCGGCAACGTCCCTCGGCTGACGGGACGCCCGACGGGCGCGTGCCGGGTTCATGTCTGCCCGACGGCCGCCCGCATCCGGGCGGCCGAAATCGTTCCAGGCGTGGTCTTGCGGGGGCACGCGCAGCGTCTATTCCGCCGGCATCGCCAGCTCCGGCGCAGGTGTCTCCGGCTCCGCTGCCGGCCCCTTGTAGAGCCAGATCTGGTACATCGAGACGAACCACTGGAAGGTGAAGCTGATCGCCATCAGAACGCCGCTGATGATGATCAGCCAGGCGAAACTCGGATGGAGCTTGGTCAGGTACCACGAGCCGATGTCCGTGATCATGGTGGCGAACGGCACCACGATCACCAGGGACTTGAACCACAGTGGACGCACATAGGCGTAGCTGAAGATCACGCCCAGCACGAAGAAGATGAACGTCATGCCGAACAGGTGGATGTGCGAGACGCGCACCAGCGTGGCGATGCTCATCCCCGCGTCGGGTTTGGCGAATTCGGCGAACTGCTCGAAGGTGGTGAACTTCGGCGCACTGGGCTCGGTGCCGTCGTGGCAGCGCATGCACCGGTTGTCGATGATCGGCTTGATGTCGGTCTGGAATTGCGTCTTGTCGGCGCCGTCCATTGCCCAGTCGATGATGGCCCGGCGCTCGCGCGAGGGAGCGTTGCCCATCATCGGCCCGTTGAGGCGCCATGATCAGCCGGCTACCGCTGGGATTGCCGCTATAGGCGATCGCGATGTCGTTGGCATCGATTCCCGGGTTCCCGTCGAGCCCGGCGTGGACCTCATAGACCTGGATCATCGCAAACAGATAACCGATGCCGAGCGTGATCAGGGCCGCGGTGAACAGCGTGCGCAGGCTGAACGGAAATTCGCTGTGGTGAAAGAACATGCGGCTCGCCTGAGGCATTTTCGGCACCCCCCTTTCGTGGTGCTGGCTCTATTTTGAACTATTTCACCTGTCAGCTTGCTGTCAGATCGCTGTCAACCGGCAGCGCGCTCTCATCCGATGGCCGGCCGTATCCGCCCCGTCGAGGCCCTCAGAACCGCTTGGCCCACCCCGTCGCCAGGGTCCGCTCCAGCCCGATCGCGCGATTGCGCCAGCGCCGCGACAGGGCGTCGATGGCCACCACGTGCGGGTCGAAGGCCGCATCGAGCGCCGCCCGCTTCGCCGCGTCGTTGAAGAAGATGGCGAAGGCGAGCCGATTGCCCGCTTCGGTGTCGATGTAGCCGGCGAGCCCGCGCACATAGGACATGGTGCCGGTCTTGACCCGCCCCGTGCCCTTGACCCCCTTCCAGCCGATCGGCCGCAGCATGTCATGGAAGTCGATGCCGCCCGACAGTCGGCTCGCCTCTTCCAGCATGGCAACGACCTGGCGCGGGGTCACGTGCGACTTGGTCGATAGGCCGGAATGGTTGTCGAGAGCAAGTCCCGTCCAGTCGGCGTCGGGCAGGCGCTTGCGCCACCAGTCCACCAGCGCCGACGCGGATTCCGGCAGCGACAGCGCGTCGCCGGTCAGCGCCCGGCTGGCGGCAAGGCCGATCAGTTCCGCCGACAGGTTGTTGGAGGAAAAGAGCACGTGCTTGGCAATCTCACTGAGCGGAATGCTGTCGTGGCGCACCACCTCGCGCGCGTCCCCTGGCGTCGCACCCGGCGTGGGCACGGGCAGCACAACCCCGGCCTGCGCCGCGATCGCCCGGAACGCATCGGCGGCGACCTTGGACGGGTTGCCGACCGGCAGCCATTCCTCGCCGGCGGCCGGCAGATTCGCCGACAGCAGCCAGCGGTCGTCGGCGGCCGTCCCGGTGCGCACATAGGGCCCCGGCAGGTCGGCGGTCGCAAAGGTCACGCTGACGCTATCGATCGGCAGCCTCACCTTGTCGCTGAACTCGGTCGCCGTCGCCGAACGCTGCCCGTCGGTGGTCTGCCATTTCAGCCGCACCCGGTTGAAATTGAGCGAGAGCGCGCTGACGCCGCAGTTGTAGTCGGCGGCCTCCGGCTGCAGGGCGTCGATCTCCGGCAGCGCGATCGTGGCGCTGGCGTCGTAGCGGAAGCTGCCGTCCACCTGCTTGATCCCGCCGGCGGCAAGCCCTCCGGCCATCGCCTGGAGGTCGTCGCCGGTCAGGAAGGGGTCGCCGCCCCCGCGCAGGGTGAGCGAGCCGGTCAGGACGCCGTCGCTGACGCTGCCCTCGGCATCCAGCGTCGTCGTGAACCGATAGTCGCCGCCGAGGATTTCGAGCGCGGGCACGATCGTCGCGATCTTGGCCACCGAAGCCGGGATGAACGCCTGGCCGGCATTGTGCTCGGCCAGGACCCGCTTGTCCTTGAGGTCGACCACCAGATAGCCGACGTTATCCGCGGCAAAGCCTGCACTTGTGATCAGCGCCTGGTCCGTCGGCGACGCCGTGTCCTCGGCGGCGGCCGGCCCGCCCGCGAGCACGAGGCATGCGGTCAGCGCCAGGGCAAGGAGGGAGCGGTCGCGGTCGGTCATCGGCGTAGAGTGCTGTCGATCGCGGCGAAAGTGGGTCAAGCTGATGCCACCCGGGCGCCTTCAGGGATGATGGGCGGTGCCGTGTTGAGGCTCTCCATGGCATAGCCCGCCGCCCGCTTGTAGCCGGTCATGAACTCCTCGCGCTCGGCCGGCGCGATGACGTCGTCGATGTTGCCGAAGGTGCCGCCACAGCGCTCGTCGACGATCTTCAGCAGCCCGAACGGCCCGGCGCCACGATTGCGCAGGATGACCTCGGAGATAGGGCCGCAGAGTTGCGCGTCATAGGCGGCCAGTGCCGCCGGCGTCACGCCGTGCTCGACCATGGCGCGCCCCAGCACGCGCGCATCGACGATTGCCTGGCTGGCTCCGTTCGACCCGGTCGGGTACATGGCGTGGGCGGCATCGCCGAGCAGCGCCACCGGCCCGTCCTGCCAGGTAGCCACCGGATCGCGGTCGATCATCGGGTTCTCGAAAGCGCCGTCAGCGCCCCTGAGCAGGGCCGGCACGTCCAGCCAGTCCCACACCCAGCCGTCGAAGTGATGGGCGAAATCGTCGATCCTGACCTGGCGGAACCAGCCGGACTGCTTCCACCCCTCGCTGCTGTCCATGGTCACCTCGGCGATCCAGTTGATCACCGCAAGGCCGGTCTCCGGATCGGGTGCCGAGATCGGATAGAACACGATGCGGTGGTGGTCGGTGCCGAGTCCGACGAAGGAGGCGCCGGTGCGGATCGGCTTCGCCAGGGTGGTGCCGCGCCACATCAGCGCTCCGCCCCAGTGGATCGGCGGCTGGTCGGGATGCATGGCGGCGCGCACCGCCGAATGGATGCCGTCAGCGCCGATGAGCAGCGCGCCGCTGACCTCCGAGGCGGCGCCGTCGGCATGTTCGATGAATGCGGTCACGCCGCCCTCAGGCTCCTTGCGATAGCCGGTGACCCGGCTCCCGAGCCGGATCGCCCGCTCGCCGATGCGCTCGGCCACCTGGTTATAGAGCAGCATGTGGAAGCGGCCGCGATGCACCGCATATTGCGGCCAGCGGTAGCCCGCCCGCCGGCCGCGCGGCTCCGAATAGATGTCGTTGCCGTTGAGGCCGACCAGCGCCCACTCCTCGGCCGGCAGGCCGACCCCGTCCAGTTCCGCCTCGCCGATGCCGAGATCGATGAGCTCGCGCACCGCGTTGGGCTGGAGGTTGATGCCGACGCCGAGCGGGCGCATCTCGCGCACCGCCTCGAAGATCACGCAGCGCACGCCGATCTGGTCGAGGGTGAGCGCCGTCACCAGCCCACCAATGCCGCCGCCGGCAATCAGCACAAGATCGTCGGTCAAGCTCAGCCTCCCCCCTGGAAAATCGCCGAATTCCTTCGGTGTTGGTTTCATTTAGCTTTTGTCAGGGACCAGGCGCAATCCCAGGTGACAGCATCCCGCCCGGTTGCCATCTTCTGCGGACGATGACCGACCTCATCATCACCAATGGCGACAACGCCGCCGAACTGCTCAGGCTCGCCGGCCGCGAGGCGGCCATCCTGCCCTGGCGGGACGTGCTGCACGAGGGGCCGATCACGCGGACCGGACTTGCCGCCTCTTCGGCCGAGCGGGCGGCCTACCTTGCCGGCCGCTTCCACGTCGATCCGGCCGAGGTCGCCGCCCAGTTTGCCGAGCGTGACGCCCTCATCAGGGCCCACCGCGATTTCGAGACGGTGGAGCTGTGGTTCGAGCACGACCTCTACGACCAGCTCCAGCTCGTCCAGGTTCTGGCCTTCTTCGCCGGCGAAGCGCCGCGCGACGGCCTCGTCCTGGTCCAGGCCGACGATTTCCTCGGCAGCCAGACCGCCGACACCATCCTCAGCTTTGCCGGCAACGCCCGTCCCCTGTCGGTGGCCGACCTCGATCTCGCCGCCGGCATCTGGGCCGACCTCGCCACGCCGACGCCGGAGCGCATCGCCGCCCGCCTGAGCCTCCCGGACGGTCCCCTGCCCTTCCTCAACGCGGCGCTCCGGCGTTTCCTCGAAGAACTGCCGGCGCCGGGCACCGGCCTCTCCCGCACCGAGCAGACGCTGCTTGCCGCCATCGCCCATGGCGCCGCTGAGCCGGCAAACCTGTTCCATCAGGTGATCGTCGAGGAGGAGGCCGCTTTCATGGGCGACTGGAGCTTCTTCCGCCTGATCGACGACCTCGCCTTCTGCGACGTGCCGCTGATCGCCGGCCTTCCCCCGCCCGGAGCTGAATTCGACGGCGAACGCTTTCGCGATGTGGAGCTGACCCTGACCATGGCCGGCGAGGACGTGCTTGCCGGCGAGGACGATCATGTCGCCCTCTCCGGCCTCGACCGCTGGTGGGCTGGCACCCGCCTCCTCGGCCATTCCGTCTGGCGTTTCGACCGCGATGCCGGGGTACTTGTGCCGCCCGGCCAATCCGCGCCATAGAGGCCGCATGGCAAAGAAGACCCTCCAGCTCGGCCGCCCGGTCGCCATTCCCGCCAGTCCCGACAAGGCTGTGCTCGACCGCGTGCCGAACCCGCAGCCGGGGAGCGAAGTTCCTGGCGCGGTTCACCTTTCCCGAGTTCACCTCGATCTGCCCGGTCACCGCCCAGCCGGATTTCGGCCTGCTGGTCATCGACTACGTGCCGAGAAGCTGGCTGGTCGAATCGAAGTCGCTCAAGCTCTACCTACAGAGCTTCCGCAACCACGGCGCCTTCCACGAGGACGTGACGGTGACCATCGGCCGCAAGCTCGCCGACCTGCTGAAGCCCCATTGGCTCAGGATCGGCGGCTATTTCAATCCACGCGGCGGCATGCCGATCGACGTCTTCTGGCAGACCGGCAAGCCGCTCCCCGGCGTATGGCTGCCCGAACAGGACGTTCCGCTCTATCGCGGCCGCGGATAAAGCGCATGCAGCGCGGGCGACTCGAAGCCTTCAGCGACGGCGTCATCGCCATCATCATCACCGTCATGGTGCTGGAGTTGAAGGTGCCGCACGGCGAGGAGTGGTCGGCCCTGCTGCCGCTCATCCCGGTCTTTGTCAGCTATGTGCTGAGCTTCATCTATCTCGGCATCTACTGGAACAACCATCATCACATGCTGCACGCCACCCACCATGTCGACGGCAGCGTGCTGTGGGCCAATCTCCATTTGTTGTTCTGGCTGTCGCTGGTGCCTTTCGTCACCGCCTGGATGGGCGAGAACCATTTCGCCACGATTCCGGTGGTGCTTTACGGCATCGATCTGCTGGCCGCGGCCATCGCCTATTACATCCTCGCCCGCCGGCTGGTTGCGGTGAACGGCCAGGATTCGCCGATCGCACTCGCCCTTGGCAGCGATTTCAAGGGCAGGATATCGGTGGTGATCTACGTCACCGCCATTGTCGCGGCGTTCTTCTACGCCTGGGCGGCCCTCGTCCTCTACGCCGCAGTCGCCGTCATCTGGCTGGTGCCCGACCGGCGCATCGAGCGCGTCGTTCAGGAATGACGACCGGAGAAATCCCGGTTCAGCCGGCGGACAAGCCGCGCCTCGCCGCGATGGTGCGCGACTACGTCACCGAGATGGCGGCGATCATAGAGGGCGTCGATCCGCGACTGCCCTATGAAGGTTTCGATCTCTACTGGTCGGATGTGGATTCGCGCTGGCCGTTCTGGTTGACCGTCGACGATGTCCGGGTCGGTTTTGCGCTATTGGATCGCGAGGACAGCGGACGCATGCAGATGGCCGAGTTCTTCATCGCGCCGCCGTTCCGCCGTCAGGGCATCGGCCTTGCTGCGGCACGGCGGCTGATCGCGCGCTTCCCCGGGCCCTGGAAGATCACCCAACGCGAACAGAACGCCGGGGCCATCGCTTTCTGGCGCTGCGTGCTCGACGGCTTCGTCGCCTATGACGAGGCAACCACCCGCACGGACGCCGTGCGCCACCAGCAGCTTTTCGACTATTCCTCGCCGCTGGCTTAACCGTTCCTTCAAGGCGGACGGCCATCCTGCCGGCGCTCGGGATTCCCCGGTTGGCGGAGGCGATCGTCATGGCCGATTTCATCTCGCGCGTCGAGCGGAGCTGGCGCCTGATCAAGGCAAGCACCGCCGTGCTCCAGGACGACGGTGAGCTGCTGCTGCTGCCGATCCTCTCCGGCGCAGCGACGCTCGCCGTGGGCGGCGCCTTCATCTGGCAGGCGATGAACGATGGCACCTTCGATGCCGTCAGCGACAGTCAGACAGTGGCCCTCCCCGCCTCGCTCTACGTCTGGCTGTTCGCCTTCTACCTCGTCCAGTATTTCGTCATCATCTTCTTCAACACCGCGCTTGTCGGCGCCGCTCTCGACCGGCTTGAGGGGCGCGATCCGACCATCCGTTCGGCGCTGGCCCTGGCCTTCCACCGCATCGGGCCCATCTTTGGCTATGCGCTCCTCTCGGCCACGGTGGGTCTGGTGCTGCGCTTCATCGGCGAGCGCCTGGGCATCCTCGGCCGGCTGATCGAGGCCGGTGCGGGGCTCGCCTGGACCGTGACGACCTTCCTCGTGGTTCCGGTCCTGGCGGCGGAGGGCATCGGCCCGGTCGAAGCGGTCGGGCGCAGCGTCGGCCTGCTCAAGAAGACCTGGGGCGAGAACATCGTCGGCTCGGCCGGCATCTCGCTGTTCATGGGCTTCGCCGCCTTCCTGGTCGGCCTCGCTTTCGTCGCCGGAACGCGCCTGATGCCGGTCAACCAGACGGCCGCCCTGGTGCTCATGGCCGCCGCGGCGCTTGCCTTCATTGCGGTGCTTGCCTTCGGCGCGGCGCTCTCGGCGGTCTATTCGGCGGCGGTCTACTATTACGCCGTCACCGGCGAGCCGCCGATCGACTTCGACCGCGATCTGGTGCGCGGCGCCTTCGGCCCGAAGGGCGGCGGCTAGCTCCGCCGATTCTTGGCGATGGCATCGAGCGCCATCAGGTCTTCCAGCAGTGCCGGCAATTGATCGATCGGCACCATGTTGGGACCGTCGGAGGGGGCGTTGTCCGGGTCTTCGTGGGTCTCGATGAAGACGCCGGCCACGCCCACCGCCACCGCCGCCCGCGCCAGCACCGGCACGTAGCGCCGGTCGCCACCGGACGACGCCCCCTGCCCGCCCGGCTGCTGCACCGAATGGGTGGCGTCGAAGACCACGGGCGCGCCCATCGCGGCCATGATCGGCAGGGCACGCATGTCGGAGACCAGCGTGTTGTAGCCGAAGCTCGCGCCGCGCTCGGTCAGGATAACGTTGGGGTTGCCGCTCTCCGTCACCTTGGCGGCGACGTTCCGCATGTCCCACGGCGCCAGGAACTGGCCCTTCTTGATGTTCACCGGCTTGCCGGTCTTCGCCGCCGCCACCAGGAGATCGGTTTGCCGGCAAAGGAACGCCGGGATCTGGAGTATGTCGACTACCTCGGCGATCTCGGCGCATTGCTCGCGCTCGTGCACGTCGGTGAGGACCGCCAGGCCCAGCTCCTGCCTGAGGTCGGCGAAGACGGCAAGCGCCTTGTCGAGCCCGAGGCCGCGCTTGCCGGCAAGGCTGGTGCGGTTGGCCTTGTCGAACGACATCTTGAAGACGAGGCCGATGCCGAGCTTGGCCGTCATCTCCTTGACTCGGCCCGCGATGGCGAAGGCGTGCTCGCGGCTCTCCAGCTGGCAGGGGCCGGCGATCAGCGTGAGCGGCAGGTCGTTGCCGAAGGTGGCGGCGCCGACGGTGACGTGCGGGTTCGGGTTCATGGCGCCGGACTATAGCGACAGTTCACACGCATGTTGACTGTCAACTCGCCACCTCAAACGCCAGCGCCGCGCCGTGCGCCGCCCCGGCCGGCACCACCAGGGCGCCGGCATGGGCGCTGAACGGCACCCGGTTCTCGCCGAGCAGCGCCGCCACCGCGCCGAGGTCAGCCACCTTCACCCGCCAGCCGAGGATGCGGCGCGGGTCCGGCTCCACCTCTTCGCCGAAGAACGCCTTGAAGCCGATCGGCGACAGCACCTCCACCCGGCTGCCGTCGCCGAGGTCGAAGGTGACGCCGAAACTGGTCGCGCTGATCGCGCGCACGCCGGTGAAGTGGCCGAGGAACTCGTGGAAGTCGGCCGGGTCGCGCGTCACCATCACCGCCGCGGCGATGGCGAGCGCGCCGTTGGCGTGGCGCTGGTAGTCGACCCGCCAGAAGTTCTCCGGGTAATGGTGCTGGCAGGTGAAGAAGCCGGCCCGCTTCAGCCGCGGGTCGCTGGTGAAGGTCAGCGAAAAGGCGACCTTGCGCTCGGCCCCGTCCGGCCCCCTGGCGACGCGCTCGAAGCCGAAGGGTTCGTACACGCGGAGGTCGTGGGCGTCGAAATCGGCGCGGTCGGCCGCGGCGTCCGTGCTCTTCAGCACCAGCATCGACAGCCCCTCGCCGCTTTCGAGGTAGCCGCGGTTGAAGGCGCCGAAGGAGAAATGCGTGCCGTCGCCGGCCGGAATCTGCCGACGCGTCGGCCACCGCCAGGATTTCCAGGAACGAGCCGCCGAACTGGGCCAGCGAATTCACCGTGCCGAAGGGATGGCGGGCGACCGGGGTGAGCGTGAAGCCGAGGCGCTGGAAGGTCGCCCGCGCCGCGTCGAGGTCGCGGACGGCGAGAACGAGATGGTCGATCGGACGGGGCATGATTCTCTGGTGGGCTAGCCGACGCTTCGGAAGGTGCCGAGCCGCATCGCTTTTCGATCGAACGTTGCGGTCGCCTCGCATCCTTGGTCGCGATTGATGCGGCCGATCAATATATCGACAAAGTCGCCACGGCCAGACCGGTAGTCGGCCAGGCTGGCGCGCACCGCCTCGTGATGCTCCACAACCCGATCCGCCCCGGCGATCAGCTTCTCCAGTGCGTCGGCGATCTGCACAGGGCGATAGGCGTAGGCGCTGGCGAGGACCCAGACCAGTTCGACCAGAACGACGATGTTGATGAAGCCCGGCGATTCCGGCGTGCAGTTGCCTTCGACGAAGCGCACGGCCTTCTGCGTCTGCGCCGCATCGTCGGCCACCAGCAGCCGCACGAGGACGTTGGTATCGAGGCCGATCACCGCTTGCCGCCGCTCGCCCGCCGGAAGCGTGCCACGGCGCCCTGCCGGATCGCTTCCTCCATTTCCTCCGTTGTCGCCGAACGCGGCGGCTTGCCGAGCACGCCGGCAAGGTCGGACAGCTTCGTCGGCACGGGCGTCATCGATGCCCGCTCGCCCTGGTCGATGACGAACCGCACCGTCTGGCCCGAACGAATGCGCAGGCGCTCGCGCACCGCCTTGGGGATGGTGACCTGGCCCTTGCTGGTCACCGTCGCGGCATAGCTCGGCGCCGCCGGCGGCGTCGCGAAATAGCGCGTCAGCCGGCCTTCCTTGCGCCGCCGGATATGATAGCCGCGCGCCTCCAGCGCCCTCAGCAGGTTGTATTGCGGTCCGCCGGTCGCGGCGATGATCTCGTCCATCGTGGCGCCCGCCGGCCGCGTCAACAGCCGTTCGGCGACATGGGTGCTGCCAACCTGTTCGCTCATCGGAGTTCCTAAATCTCGGTAGTCGAACTACTCACATAATTCCTTACCCGCGTTGTGGCAAGAGCCCTGCCCGCAGATGAGCCGATGTCAGCCGCCCAGACAAAAACGGGCGGCCGTTGCCGGCCGCCCGTCACGTCGATTGCGAAGCTGCTTGCGTTCTACCCGTTGACCGGCCTGGCGTCCGCGGCGTCGCGGATCAGCCGGACGAACTCGGCCCTGAGCCCATACGGATCCTTGCCGCGGGCGCCGTCGGCCAACGCCCGGATCGACCCCCAGTCGTAGCCGGTCTCGATCCACGGGTCGCCGCGGAGCTCCTGCCCGAAGGCCGCCACCGCCAGCGCCCAGCGGGTCGATTCCGGAGCGGCGTCAACGCTGGCCACGGCATCGGCCTTGCTGATCGGCCGCTCCATCAGCTTGGAGGTCGGCTGGCCGGGCAGCTTGTAGCGGATCTTGATATAGGCGAGCTCGTCGCCCTTGCCCGGCACCACCGTCTCCTCGATCTTCTGATAGCGCAGCGGATCGCTCGCGGCCGGGCCACCGACCGGGGTGATCTCGTAGAGTGCCGTCACCGAGGCGCCCGAGCCGACCTCGCCGGCATCGACCCGGTCGTTGTTGAAGTCGGAGCGGTCGAGCAGGCGCGTCTCGTAGCCGATCAGCCGGTATTCGGAGACCGCGGCCGGGTTGAACTCGACCTGGATCTTCACATCGTCGGCGATCGGGAACAGCGAGGCGGAGAAGTCGTCGCGGAAGAGCTTGCGCGCCTCATCGAGCGTATCGATGTAGCCCGCCGTGCCGTTGCCGGACTGGGACAGCGTCTGCATCATCAGGTCGTTGTAGTTGCCGTGGCCGACGCCGTAGGCGGAGAGATAGACGCCGGTCTTGCGTTTCTCGGCGATGAAATCCTCGAGCTTGGCCGGGTCGGCGACGCCGACATTGAAGTCGCCGTCGGTCAACAGCACGACGCGATTGACCGCTTGCTTCTCGAAGTTCTGCTCCGCCAGGTCGTAGGCGAGCGCCAGGCCGGCACCGCCCGCGGTCGAGCCGCCGGCATGGAGCGCTTCGACGGCGCAGCGCATCCTGAGCTTCTCGTTGCCCGCCGTCGGCGGCAGCACGGCGCCGGCGGCACCGGCATAGACCACGATCGCCACCCGGTCCTGGGGCCTGAGCTGGCTGATCAGCACGTTCAGCGCCTTCTGCACCAGCGGAAGCTTGTTGGGGTCGTCCATCGAGCCCGGACACGTCGATGAGGAAGACGAGATTCACCGGCGGCTCGTTGCCGGCGGGGATGTCGTACCCCTGCAGGCCGATATGGATGATCTCCTTGCCCGCCGCCCACGGCGACGGCGTCACCGTGACGTTTGCCTTGAACGGTTCCTCCGCCGAGGCCGGGCCTTGATAGCCGTAGTCGAAATAGTTGAGCAGCTCCTCGACCCGCACCGCGTCGCGCGGCGGCAGCGTGCCGTCACGCAGGAAGCTGCGCACGTTGGCATAGGACGCCGTATCCACGTCGATGGAGAAGGTCGAGACCGGGTCCTCGCCGACGCGCTTCACCGGATTGGAGGTGGCGTTCGGGTATTTCTCGGTGTCGACGTAAGGCGCCTCCAGCATCGCCGTCGGCGGTGTGGCGCCCGTCATGGCGCTTGCCGGCGGCGAGGGCATTGGCATCTTCGGCGCCATCAGCCGATAGTTGCCGAAGACCCCGCCACCGAACTGCGTCTTCGCCCCGCCGTCCATTTCGGTGTGCGCCGCCGGGAAACCGAGATTGGCGCAGACCTCAGCCGTCGGCCGGCCGTCATGGATGGCCGTATCGGCGTCGGCGAATGCCGGCGGCACAGCGCTCAGTGCCGTCGAAGCCAGAAGTAGGGATAGAATGCAGATTGGTTTGACAGGCGACAGGAACCGGCTCGCCATGACCGTGCCTCCATTGCAGCGCCCTCCCAAGGCTGACCCTGCGCCGGCTTCTTGGCCGCACGGTGGCGCGGCCGCGTCGGTTTTCCGGCGACGGCAAGGCCACATCGCGCAGATTGGCGTCGCTCTAGTCCTGATCGCGCTCGCTTTGGCGCTCGCCGCCGGGCCGGCTGCAGCGCTGGAGCGCGTCGGCATCGTCCTCCTCCACGGCAAGACCGGCGCGCCTGGCCAGTTCGCCGGCATGACCGACATGCTGGACGAGACCGGCTACGGCGTCGAGACGCCGGAGATGTGCTGGTCGGCGCGGCGCATCTACGACGGTGCGCTGGAGGAATGCTTCGCCGACATCGACAAGGCGGTGGCGCGGCTCAAGGCCGACGGCTTCACCGCGATCGTCATCGGCGGGCACAGCCTCGGCGGGCTGGTGGCGCTGGCCTATGCCGCCAGCCATGACGGGCTCGCCGGCGTCGTCGCGCTCGCCCCTGACGGCGAGCCCAGCGATTTCAACGGCCATGCCAAGGTCGCGGCCAGCGTCAAGCGCGCCACCGCCATGATGCAGGCCGGCCAGGGCGACGACACGGTGCGCTTCACCGACCGCGTGCTCGGGCGCTATTTCACCGTCAAAGCAACGCCGCGCGCCCTCCTCTCCTTCCTCGGACCGGAGAGCCCGCTCTATCCCGCCCGTCTCGTCGCCAACCTCCACGCCCCGCTCTTCTGGGCGGCCGGCACCAGGGATTCCAGCCAGCGCGACGCCGCGGTACTCTTCCGCAAAGCGCCGCAGAACCCCCTCAACCGCTTCCTCTCCCTCAACACCGATCACATGGGCACGCCCGGCGCCGCGCTGGTGCCCCTCACCGACTGGCTCGACCGCATCGCAGGCAACTGACCCTCATGGCCGCACCCATCCCCTTCGACCCCGACCGTTTCCGCTCGGCCGCCCGCCACTATTTCGCGCGCACCAGCTATTCGCCGCGCCTCGTCCAGAAGGTGGTCGCCGAGCTCGGCCTCACGCGCGCCGACCGGGTCATGGACCTCGGCTGCGGGCCGGGCCTGTTGGCGATCGCCTTCGCGCCGTTCGTTGGCGAAGTCGTCGCCATCGATCCCAATGCCGAGATGCTCGCCGCCGGCCGCGAGGCCGCGCGCGGCGTTGCCGGAACCATCAGCTTCGTCCAGGGCAGTTCCAACGATCTCGGCATTGAGCACGGCCGGCTCCGGCTCGTCACCATGGGCCGCTCGTTTCACTGGATGGACCGTGCCGACACGCTGAGACGGCTCGACGGTATCGTCGAACCCGATGGCGCCGTCGCCCTCTTCGACGTCCAAACCATCAAGCAGGGGCCCGGCGATTGGCACGCGCGTTTCAGCGCCATCGTCGAGCGCTACGAGGGCAGGAAGGCGGAATGGCGCGCGCCCGACTGGACGCAGCACGAGGCATTCCTGCTCGCTTCTCCCTTCAGCCGCGTCGACGGCTTCTCCGTCGTCGAGCCGGTCACCTTCCCGGCGAGCCAGATCGTCGACCGCGCCTTGTCGCTGTCGCGCACCTCCCCAGAGGCACTCGGGCCCGACAAGGCGGCGGCGCTCACCGCCGACCTTGAGGCGCTTGCCGCCGAGGTGGCCGTCGATGGCATGCTCAGCGAAATTCTTCAGTCTGCCGCACAAATCGCACGGCGGCCCTAATGCGGCCCTAGTCTATCCGACTTTCCGAATGACGATTGACGAACAAGACCTGTTTGCGAAAGACTTACCCACACGGACAACATGGGGGAAGAGCATATGACGGCCCAAGGCTGGCTTCGGAAGGACGCGACAAGAATTGTGTCGACGGCCTGTGCCGCGATCGTTTTCTGTCTGGCGACAGGCAGCGCATCGCGCGCCCAGGACACCACCGGCAAGATGACCATCGGCGCGCCGCAGGCGGTGACCCTGCCCGCCGCCCAGCGCGATCGCGCCAGCGAGGAGCGCCAGCAGAAGAACTTCCTCTCCGCCATGAGCAACACCGAGGAGCACCACCTCAACGTCCCGGTGCGGATGAACAAGATCCCGCCCGGCCAGCGCAGCCTGGCCGAACAGCCGCGGCCGATGGCGGTCGAGGCCGCTGCCGGCGTCACCGTCACCAACCGGATCGACGTCACCGCCAAGGCGCAGATGGACTACAACTACGTCTCGCCGATCGCCGAAGCGTCTTCGGCCAAGGACGGCAACAACATCCTGGTCACCTTCAACTGGGGTGCGGCGTGGTCGACCGACGCCGGCCAGACCTTTACCCGGCTCGATCCCTACGCCCTGTTCGGAGAACCGGAAGGCGGCAACGGCTTCTGCTGCGACCAGCTCGCCCTCTACGTGCCCAGCCACGACCTGATGGTCTGGCTGATGCAGGGTGATGCCGACACCCAAGAGAAGAAGCCGAACACCATCCGCATCATGGTCGCCCACGGCGACGACATCGCCAAGCGCAACTTCCACTTCTACGACTTCACCCCGACCAACGTCGAACATCCCGAGGGCGAGTGGTTCGACTTCCCCGACCTCGCCTACACCAACGGCTATCTCTACATGGCCTTCAACCGCTTCAACTTCGACGAGAAGGAGAAGTGGCTGGGCTCGTCGGTCTTCCGCATGCCGCTCGACAAGCTCTCCACCTATGAGGGCTTCGAGTACCAGTACTTCAACAGCGATCCGGAAAACGGCGAGTTCTCGGTGCGCTTCACCCAGGGCGGCGACGACAAGATGTTCTGGGGAACGGCGCCGAGCAACAACCTGATTCTGGTGCGCGAGTGGCCGGACGCAGCCGCCCAGCCCGGGCCCATCCGCGAGGTCGGCATCGAGCCCTACACCGAGCCCTCGGACAAGCCGGCGACCGGTCCCGAGAGCCCCAACGGCAACCCCTGGCTCAAGCGCGCCGATTCGCGCCTGACCGCCGGCTGGGCGACCGACAAGACCATCGGCTTTGCCTGGACCTCGGGCCGGATCGATGATGCCGAGGGCAACGGCGGCAAGTTCCCCTACCCGCACATCCGCATGGCCGTCATCGACCGGGCGGCGGTGGAGGCAGGCGGCACCGACACGCTGAAGCCGATTGCCGAGCCGCACATCTGGAACTCGAACATGGCCTTCGCCTACCCGTCGGCCGCGCCCAACAAGAACGGCGACGTCGGCCTCAGCATGTTCTACGGCGGCCCGAACATGTATCCGAGTGCTGCCGTCGGCGTGCTCAAGCCGGATCAGAACGGCAAGTGGGATGCGACCCTTACCCAGTTGGCCCAAGGCCAGATCACGCCGCGCTGCATCACCAAAACCGGCGTCGACGAGACCTGCGGCGAGTGGGGCGACTACATGAGCGTCCGCGCCGATCCCAACGATCCCAACGGCTGGTACGTCGCCGCCCACACCGAGGTGGACCACGGCGGCGCCGGTGAGCAGCCCAAGGTCGCGGTGACCCTGGGCACCTTCACGGCGAACTAGCCGCTGTCATTGGAGGGGGCCAGCCAGGGGCTGGCCCCTCTTCATCCAATACGCTCCCTCCCCCGCAAGGCGGGGCAACCGCATGTGGGCACGCCCTCTCGCCCCTTCGGCGAGGGGGCTCTCGCGCCTTGGCGAGCGAAAGCGAACTTAGGCGCGAGAGGGTGAGGGGCGCCGACATCGGCGTGCTGGCTCATGCTCCCTCTGACCCGCCTCGCTCCACCTTCGGCTACGCACGGCGACGCCGTGCAGCTTGTGCCGCCGAGAAGCTTAGGCCGGAAAGGAAGGGGATATTGGCAAGTGCCGCTTACTTCCCCGAGTCGCTTGCGATCTTGCGGATGCCCGCCAGGTCGTCGGCGGCGATCGCCGCGCGCAGGTCGCCGACAAGCGCCGCGGCCTGCTGCTGGACCCCAGCGGCGGCGGCGGCGTTCACCATCGGGGGCGTTTCCCCGATGCCGCCGTGGGTGCGCCCGGTGCGCTCCATCATCTCGGCCGGCGACGGCCGCGGTGTCTCGCCGCTTTTGGCGCTGCCGGCCGGGCCGATGACGGCGGTTGCCGCCGGCATGCCGCCCGTCTTCGCCTGGTCGCCGCAGGCGTCGGTCAGCGCCTGAAGTGCCGCGTCGGCGCCGTTGACCTTGGCAGTCAGCGCCGCCACGTCGATTGGGTCGGCGCCTGCCGTGGCCAGGACATCGGCGACGGCGGCGCTGAGGTTGGCGCGCATGGTTGCGCAGTCGCTTGCCATTGCCGGTGCTCCCGCTGCCGCCAGACCCGCCACGCCCGCCAGAATGACCAAGAAGGTGCGCATCGCTGCTCCAAGATGCTGGTGTCGGTTCACCTTCCAAAACCACAGCGCTGCGGCCGCATGATGGCGGAAACAGGACGTTATTCCACTCCCGCGGCGTTCTATGGGTGCGAAATCAAGATATCGGATGCAGTTCGGGCGATTTGACCGCTCTACCGCCTATTTCACCTTCGAGAACCTGGTCGGCGCCAGGAACTGGTTGGCGACGTTCACAAGGATCTGGCCGTCTGCCTCGCTCGCGGCCTTGACCGCCAGCCATTCCGGATCGCTGACGAAGACCGCCCACTTGGCCTCGCGTTCGGCCATCGATTCCCAGGCGAGCATGTAGGTCAGCTCGTTGCTGGATTCGCCGATGACCGTCGTCCAGAAGCCGGCCTGGCGGATGCCCAGCCTCTCCCAGATCTTCAGCGTCGCCGTCTCGAAGCGCTTGAGCAGCGCCGGCAGGCGCCCGGGCAGACAGCGATAGACGCGCAGTTCGTAGATCATGATGAAGGGTGTCTCCGTCGCAGGGTTGCCGGCAAGTCGGGCTACGTCAGACCAGCCGGTTCTGCTCCACCGCCGCTTCGATGAACGAGGCGAAGAGCGGGTGCGGCGTCAGCGGCTGCGACTTCAGCTCCGGGTGATACTGGACGCCGACGAACCAGGGATGGCCTTCCAGCTCCACTGTCTCGGGCAGCACCCCGTCGGGCGACAGGCCGGCGAAGCGCATCCCGTGCGCCTCCAACCGGTCGCGATAGGTGATGTTGATCTCGTAGCGGTGGCGGTGGCGCTCGGAAATCTCGGTAGCGCCGCCATAGATGCGGCTGATCAGGCTGCCCCGCTTGAGGATCGCCGGATAGGCGCCAAGCCGCATGGTGCCGCCGAGGTCGCCGCCAGCGATGCGCTTCTCGAGCTGGTTGCCCTTGAGCCATTCGGTCATCAGGCCGACCACCGGCTCCGGCGTCGGGCCGAACTCGCTCGACGACGCCTCGTGCGATGCCGAGCAGGTTGCGCGCCGCCTCGATCACCGCCATCTGCATGCCGAAGCAGATGCCGAAATAGGGCACGCCGCGTAACCTCGCGAAATTGGCGGCGGCGATCTTGCCCTCCGAGCCGCGCTCGCCGAAGCCGCCCGGCACCAGGATGCCGTTCACCCCTTCCAGCCACGGCGCCGGGTCCTCCTTCTCGAAGACCTCCGACTCGATCCACTGGATGTCGACCTTGACCTTGTTGGCGAAGCCGCCGTGGTGCAGCGCCTCGGTCAGCGACTTGTAGGCGTCCTTGAGCCCGGTGTACTTGCCGACCACGGCGATCGACACCTTGCCCTCCGGGTGGCGGATGGTGTCCGCCAGCCGGTGCCACAGCTCCAGGTTGGGGCCCGGCGGCGCCTCGATGCCGAAGGCGGCCAGCACCTCGTCGTCGAAATGTTCGGCGTGGTAGGCCACCGGCGCGTCGTAGATGTGCGGCAGGTCGAGCGCCTGGATGACGGCGCTCTCGCGCACATTGCAGAACAGCGACAGCTTGCGCCGCTCTTCCTTGGGGATCGGCCGGTCGGCGCGCACCAGCAGGATGTGCGGCTGGATGCCGATCTGCCTCAGCGCCGACACCGAATGCTGGGTCGGCTTGGTCTTCAGTTCGCCGGCCGTCGCAATCCACGGCATCAGGGTCAGGTGGATGAAGACCGCGTGGTTGCGCGGCAGGTCGTTGCCGAGCTGGCGGATCGCCTCGAAGAACGGCAGGCCCTCGATGTCGCCGACCGTGCCGCCGATCTCGCACAGCACGAAGTCGACGTCCTCGTTGCCGGCCAGGATGAACGACTTGATGGCGTCGGTGACGTGCGGGATCACCTGCACGGTGCCGCCGAGATAGTCGCCGCGCCGCTCCTTGGCGATGATCTCCTGATAGATGCGCCCGGTGGTGACGTTGTCCATCTTCGTCGCCGGCCGCCCGGTGAAGCGCTCGTAGTGGCCGAGGTCGAGGTCGGTCTCGGCGCCGTCGTCGGTGACGTAGACCTCGCCGTGCTGGTACGGGCTCATCGTGCCCGGATCGACGTTGAGATAGGGGTCGAGCTTGCGCAGGCGGACCTTGTAGCCGCGCGCCTGCAACAGCGCACCGAGGGCTGCCGAAGCGATGCCTTTTCCGAGGGAGGAAACCACGCCGCCGGTGATGAAGACGTACCGCGCCATGGGCCTCGATCCTAACCCCTGCCCGCCTGATTCGCAGTGTCGAAATCGGCGGTGCGTTGAACAAAAAGATGGCGGCCCCGGCGGTTGAGAGATCGCGCCGGGTGCCGTTGTCGTCTGGTCATGTGGCTACTGCGAGTTGGGAGCCTGGGTGCCCGTGGGGGCCGACGGCGTGCCGCCGGCCGGGGCCGCCGGCGCGTTGGTGTCGGGCACCACGCTCTTCGGCGTCACCGTCGCGGGCGCACCACCGGTGTAGCGGTTGAGCTCGTTCAGGATGCCGCCGCCGCCCGTCCCGGTGTCCGTGGCCGGCGTGCCGCTGGTGGCGGGCGCCGCGGCTGGAACCGTCGGGGTGGTCGGGGTCGTCGGCACCGTCTGGACGGCCGGCGTCGGTTCGAGCACCGCGGTCGGCGGCGCACTCAGCCGGTTCAGCACCGACATCGCCAGCGAGGTGGCGAAGAACGCCGCCCCCAGAATGGTTGTGGCGCGGGTGAGCACGTTGCCCTGGCCGCGTGTGGTCATGAACTGGTCGGAACCGCCGACGCCGAGGGCGCCGCCTTCCGAGCGCTGCAGCAGCACGACCGCTACGAGCGCCACGATCACCATCAGGTGAATGACGATGACAACTGTTTGCATCAGCCTATCCGAATTCGGGGTTGCGGGCCTTTTACACGATCAAGCCGGGCGGCACCAGAGCCACCGCCCGGCCTCCGGGCTCACCCGCAGGCAGCGACAATGACGAGGAAATCCGCGGCTTTGAGGCTGGCGCCGCCGACCAGGCCGCCATCGACGCCGGGAAGCGCCATGATGGTTGCGGCATTGTCCGGCTTGACCGAGCCGCCATAGAGGATGCGCATCGCATCGGCTTGATCCTGTCCAAGGCGCCCCGCCAGCCGCGCCCTGATATGGGCATGTGCCGCAACAATGTCGTCATTTGATGGCGTCAACCCAGTTCCGATCGCCCACACGGGCTCATAGGCGATCACCAGCTTGTCGGCCGTGGCGCCGTCGGGCACCGATCCTTCGATCTGCCGGCTGAGCACGGCCTCGGTCTGGCCGCCGCGGCGTTCTGCCTCAGTCTCGCCGATGCACAGGATCACCGTCAGGCCGGCGCGCCAGCCGGCTTCCGCCTTGGCACGCACCTCAGCGTCCGTCTCGCCGTGGTCGGTGCGCCGTTCCGAATGGCCGACGATGACCAGGCTGCCACCCGCGTCAGCGACCATTTCTGCTGCAATATCACCGGTATGCGCCCCTTTCGCGGCAGGGTGGCAGTCCTGCCCTCCGATCGCCACTGGCGTGCCGGCCACGGCCTCCGCCGCCGCCGAAATCAGCGTCGCCGGGACGCACACCGCGACTTCCGAGGCCACCCTCGCCCCGGCGGCGATTGCCCGTAATTCGGGCAGGCTCGCCCGTATACCGTTCATCTTCCAGTTACCGGCAGCGAGTTTCATACGTGCTGACATTCTCTTTCTGGCTCCAGGTCTTGAATCCATGTCAGCCGTAAACGAAATCGTAGACAAAAGCACTCAGCCGTCGGCCTTCGCGCGCTCCGATTTTGCGCGAGATCAAGGAAAGCGGCCTAAGCCCAATGTACGCGAACGCCGGGCTAGAAATCGCAAATTCTGGGACCAAAATATCATGATTGCTCGTGACCTGATGAACAGCGACATCGTCACGGTGACGCCAGATACGTCCATCCGGGACGTAGCCAGGACGCTGCTCAGCCATCGCATCAGTGCCGTGCCGGTGGTTGACGAGACCGGGATGCTCATCGGCATGGTCAGCGAGGGCGACCTCGTCGGCCGCAAACGGACGGAACGCGAAACCAAGAGCGAATGGTGGCTGCTGCGCCTGGCCGAGGGTGAAAACCTCAACACCGAATTCCTGCAGCACCTTCAGGAGCCGATCGCCGTCGCCCGTGAGGTGATGTCGAGCCCCGTGCTCACCGTCGGCGAGGAGACCCGCGCCGACCAGATCGCCACCCTCATGGCCGAGCACCGGATCAAGCGGTTGCCGGTCGTGCGCGACGGCAAGATCGTCGGCATCGTCCGCCGCACCGACCTGCTGCGCTCTCTGGGCGGCGGCGAGTTCGAGCCGGTGCCCCTGCCCCCCGAGCCGAAGCGCAAGCTGGCGCCACCGTGGCAGAACGGCAAGGAGGCCAAGAACGGCGCCAAGCCGAACGGCGCCCATGCAGCCGGTGATGTTGTCGAGCACGACAGCCGCCCCGACGGCGAACTTTCGGTCAACGATTTCCGCCACCTCGTCGTGCACTTCAAGGATGAGCTGGATACCCAGCGTTCGCGCGAGCGCCAGCTTGCCGCCGAGATCCACAAGAAGGACGTCTACCGGCTGATCGATACCCACATCTCGGACAAGGAGTGGAACAAGCTCGTCCACAACGCCCGTGAGGCGGCCGAGCGCGGGCAGACCGAATACCTGCTGCTGCGCTTCCCCCACGAGCTGTGCAGCGACGGCGGCCGTGCCGTCAACGCGCCCGATCCGGAATGGCCGCGCACGCTCCGTGGCGAGGCCGCCGAGATGTACCTGCGCTGGGAGCGCGAGCTTCGCCCGCGCGGCTTCCACTTGGCCGCGCGTGTCGTCGACTTCCCCTATGGCATGCCGGGCGACATCGGCCTCTACCTGATTTGGGGCGAATAGGGCGCTGGAGCGCGCCGACCCGCAACCCTGCGGCAGTCGGCGCGCTTGGCCCATCGGCTGCCAGGTGCCATGGTGCCGGCCCCCTCCTCCTCTTCTCAAGCCGGTAACTCCATGACTTCCAAGCTGTTTTCGCCGCTGACCATCGGCGGCATGAGCGTGCCCAACCGCATCGCCGTCGCCCCCATGTGCCAGTATTCGGCCGACGACGGCTCAGCTAGCGACTGGCATATCCAGCACTGGATGACGCTGGCCATGTCCGGCGCCGGCATGATCACGGTCGAGGCGACCGGCATCGAGCGCCACGGCCGCATCACCCACGGCTGCCTCGGCCTCTATTCGGACCACAACGAGGCAGCGGCCCAGCGGGCGCTCGCCGCGGCGCGCCGGGTGGCGCCGGCCGGCACCCGCTTCGGCATCCAGCTCGGCCACGCCGGCCGCAAGGCCTCCACCCAGCGTCCCTGGCAGGGCGGCGGCCCGCTCTCTGCCGAGGAAGACGCCTGGCAGACGGTGGCGCCCTCGGCCATCCCCTTCGCGCCCGGCTGGCACACGCCGCGGGCGCTCGATGACGCCGGCATCCAGCGCATCGTCAGCGCCTGGGCGAATGCCGCCGAGCGGGCGGTACGCGCCGGCTTCGATTTCGTCGAGATCCACGGCGCCCACGGCTACCTGCTGCACCAATTCCTGTCGCCGCTCTCCAACCAGCGCACCGACCACTGGGGCGGCTCGCTGGAGAACCGCATGCGCTTCATCCTTGCCGTCGCCAAGGCGGTGCGCGCCGCCGTTCCTGCCTCGGTGATGGTCGGCGCCCGCCTGTCGACGACCGAATGGGTCGACGGCGGCTTCACCATCGACGAGGCGGTCGCGGTATCCAAGGCGCTGAAGGAGGCCGGCGTGGCCTACATCTGCGCGTCGAGCGGCGGCAACGTCCACAATGCCAAGATCCCGCTCGGCCCCGGCTACCAGGTGCCTTTCGCGACACGCATCCGCGAGGAGGCGGGCATCGTCACCCGCGCCGTCGGCCTCATCGACGACCCCCATGCCGCCGAGGCAATCGTCGCCGATGGCAAGGCCGATCTGGTGGCGCTGGGGCGTACCATGCTCGCCGATCCACGCTGGCCGTGGCGGGCGGCGGCGGCGCTCGGCCACCCGCTGCACGTCGTGCCGCAATACGTGCGCGCTGCCCCATTCGTCGAAAGATGGATGAAGGAGAGCGCCTGACGGCGGCCGCACACAGCCGCAACGGTCTGTAATTCCGCGGCTTTCTGCCGTTGTCGCGGCCGGCGACTTTGCCTTGCGGCAGCGGGGGGGCGCACCCTATTATCCGCGCCCGAAAACCCGCCCCCGGGGATGCGGGCACCACTGAGGACCGACATGCTCGACTCACTACGCAAACTGACGTCCGGCTGGGTCGTCCAGATCATGATGCTGCTCCTGGTGATCAGCTTCGGTGTCTGGGGCGTCGCCGATGTCTTCCGGGGCTATGGTGCCAACGACATCGCCAAGGTCGGCAACATCCACCTCACCGGTGCCGAGTTCCGCCGCCGCTTCGATATCGCCGTGCGCCAGCTCGGTCAGCAGTTCGGCCAGCAGTTCACCGCCGATCAGGCGGCCCAGGTCGGCGTCCCCAGCCGCGTCCTCAGCCAGATGATCGCCGAGGCCACGCTCGACGACACCGCCCAGCAGATGGGCATCAGCCTGTCGTCCGACACCGTCGGCCGCCTTATCCGGGACGATCCCAACCTGCACGGGCCGACCGGCCAGTTCGACCGCAACACCTTCACCCAGATCGCGCAGGCGCAGGGGCTGACCGAGGATGATCTGGTCGTGCTGCTCAAGGCCGATTACATCCGCAACCAGCTCGACCAGGGCCTGGTCGGCGAGGTCACCGTCCCCCAGACGATCATCACCGCGGTTTCCGAGTATCGCGACGATTCGCGTTCGCTCAGCTACCTCGTGCTCAACGCGCCGGCTGCCACTGACATCGCCGATCCTGCCGACGGCGATCTCACCGCCTATTTCGACCAGCACAAGGCCGAGTACAAGGCGCCCGAATACCGGGCGATCTCCTATTTCGAGCTCAGCCCCGCCTCGCTGGCCAAGCCGGCCGAGGTGAGCGATGCCGATGCGCAGAAGCGCTACGACCAGCAGAAGAGCCGCTTCGTGACCGTCGGCACCCGCCACGTCGAGCAGATCGTCTTCAAGGACAAGGCGGACGCCGAGGCGGCCGCCAAGGAACTCGCCGACGGCAAGACCTTCGACGACCTGATCGCCGAGCGCAACCTCAAGACCTCCGACGTCGACCTTGGCCAGATCACCAAGGACAAGATCGTCGACACGGCGGTTGCCGACGCGGCCTTCGGCCTCGCCGACGCCGGCGTCAGCGGCGTCATCGACGGGCGCTTCGGCCCGGTGATCGTGCGCGTCAGCAACATCGTGCCCGACGTGGTCAAGACCTTCGACGAGGTCAAGGACCAGCTCAAGCAGGAGATCGCCAACGAGCGCGCCGCCACCGAGGTCACGGCTACCCGCGATTCGATCGAGGATGCCCGTGCCGGCGGCTCCAGCCTCACCGAGGTCGCCCAGAAGTTCGGCCTGAAGCTGCTCACCGTGCCCGAGGTCGATCAGTCGGGCAACGGGCCGGACGGAAAGCCGATCGCCGACCTCCCCGCCACGCTGGCGCAGTCGGCCTTCGAGTCGGATGTCGGCATGGAGAACAACCCGATCGAGCCCGTGCGCAACACCTACGTCTGGTATGACGTCACCCAGGTGATCCCGGCGCACGACCGCCCGCTCGCCGAGGTGCGCGACAAGGTGGTCGCCGCCTGGAAGGACGAGCAGCGCCAGAAGAAGGTCGCCGATCAGGCCGACGCCCTCAAGGCCAAGCTGGCCGGCGGCGAAGACCTCGCCAAGGTCGCCGCCGACGCCGCTCTCGAGGTGAAGAAGATCGACAAGGTGACGCGCCTGACCCAGCCGAGCGGCGATCTGTCGGCGGCCGCGATCACGGCGGCCTTCGGCGGCCCCAAGGGCTATGCCACGGTCGCTGCCGGTGCGACGGCGATGACCAAGATCCTGCTCGTCGTCGATGACACCACGGTGCCGCCGTACAATCCCGCCGATCCGCAGCTGGCGCAGATCAAGACGCAGCTCGACAGCCAGTTCGTCAACGACCTGCTCGCCGCCTATGTCACCGAGCGTCAGACCAAGATCGACGTGCAGATCAACCAGGCCGCCCTCACCGCGGCGCTGGGTCTCAACCAGACCCAGTAACGGTCCCAAGAGACCCCGTCATGCTGGTCGAACCGGCCCTCGACGACTTCGCGCGCGCCTACGACAAGGGGGCGCCGCAGGTGGCATGGACGCGGCTGGTCGCCGACCTGGAGACGCCGGTCTCGGCCATGCTCAAGCTGTCGGCCGGCCGCGCCAACTGCTTCCTGCTCGAGTCGGTCGAAGGCGGTGCCGTGCGCGGCCGCTACTCGATCATCGGCATCGATCCGGACCTGATCTTCCGCGCCTTCGGCGGCAAGGCCGAGATCAACCGCGACCCGGCCGCCGACCGCGAGCGCTTTGAGCCGATGGACGCGCCGGCGCTGGAGGCGCTGCGCACCATCATCGCTGACTCGCACATCCACCTGCCCCATGCCCTGCCGCCGATGTCGGCCGGCATCTTCGGCTATCTCGGCTACGACATGGTCCGCCAGATGGAGACGCTGCCCGAGCCCAACCCGGACCCGCTCGGCTTCCCCGATGCCGTGATGATCCGCCCGACCGTCATCGTCGTCTTCGACGCGGTCAAGGACGAGATCACCGTCGTCACGCCGGTGCGCGCCGACAAGGGCATGACCGCGGCCCAGGCCCATGCCCGCGCCGTCGACCGGCTGACCGCCGTTGTCGACACCCTCGATGCGCCGCTCGACAAGTCCGCCGACAGCGCCGAGTTCAACCCGGACATCCCGGTCGTCTCCAACACGCCGCGCGAGACCTATCTCGACATGGTCAGGCGGGCGAAGGAATACATCGCCGCCGGCGACATCTTCCAGGTGGTGCTGTCGCAGCGCTTCGAGGCGCCCTTCGACCTGCCGCCGTTTGCCCTCTACCGTGCGCTCCGCCGTACCAACCCCTCGCCCTTCCTCTATTATCTCGACTTCGGCGGCTTCGCGATCGCCGGCTCCAGCCCGGAGATCCTGGTGCGCGTGCGCGACGGCGAGGTGACCATCCGGCCGATCGCCGGCACGCGGCCGCGTGGGCGAACGCCGGAGGAGGACAAGGCTCTGGCAGAAGAGCTGCTCGCCGATCCCAAGGAGCGCGCCGAGCACCTGATGCTGCTCGACCTCGGCCGCAACGATGTCGGCCGCGTCGCCGAGATCGGCTCGGTCAAGGTCACCGACCAGTTCTTCCTGGAATACTACAGCCAGGTCATGCACATCGTGTCGAACGTCGTCGGCCAGCTCGCCGCCGAGCACGACATGCTCGATGCGCTCGCCGGCGGCTTCCCGGCCGGCACCGTCTCCGGCGCGCCCAAGGTGCGGGCCATGGAGATCATCGACGAACTGGAGCTGGAGAAGCGCGGCATCTATGCCGGCTGCGTCGGCTATTTCTCCGCCGACGGCGCCATGGATTCCTGCATCATTCTCAGGACCTCGGTGGTCAAGGACGGCAAGATGTACGTCCAGGCCGGCGCCGGCATCGTCGCCGATTCCGTGCCCGAGAACGAGCACGCCGAGTGCGAGGCCAAGGCCCGCGCCCTCTTCCGCGCCGCGGAAGAGGCCGTCCGCTTCGCCTCGCGTGTCGGCCGCGGGCAATAGGCGCCCGGCGACCAATAATGGCCTGATTAGGCCACGTCTTTCCGGTGAAACGAGGAAAAATCGCCCTTTGCGGTTGCAGCACGCCGTGGCTTAATCGGAGCGGTCCCGACCGCCATGGGAGCCGCGTTCCCCGCGTCGGCGTTCGGCAGTGAACAGGTAGCTTGAGTCACGCCAGGAGCGGAGAGCGCGGAGGCGCATCGCCCGAGCGTTGTGGACATGGGGGCTGGTGATGGGGAAGCGTCGGATATTTGGTTTATCCGAGCGAACACGGGCGGAGCTAGGCTGGGTTGCTCTGGCGATCGTCTTGGCCTGCGGTGCGGGCCTTGTCGGCGCGCCGGCTCGCGCCGCGACCGCAACCTTCCCAGTCCCGGACGAATTCAAGCAAAAGATCCTCCATGACTTCGACATCGGGGGTTCGACAACGACAGTCAAGGTCACCAAAATTACACAGGGCCTTGGTCTGGTTACGGTTGAGGGGTCTATTCAAATCGCATCTCGCGAGCGGGGATTCTACATCATCTATAGGGACTTAGGTCTTCTCAATGTGGACATCAATTCAGAACTACCACCTGTAGAAAAAGAGATATTCCCTGCGGAAAGCGCGGCAAACACCTCCAGCCGCGATCCTTTCGTTGTCGGTTATTCCAGCGAAGCTTTCACGCCCTATCACGCCTTTCGCTATGACACGACCACCGACACCCAGCTCGACCTCGGCACACTCGACCCCTCAAACAGCAATGCCGCCTCGTTCGGCGAAGGCGTGAGCGACGACGGCTCGGTCGTCGTTGGTTTCTCCGATTTCAACAGCGGCGCCACACAGCATGGCTTCCGTTGGACTCAGTCCGATCTCACAATGCACGACCTCGGATCGGCGATCGGCGCCGCGGGCTACTCCCGTGCCTTAGGTGTCAGCGGGGATGGCAGCGTCATTGTCGGCGACAGCGACTTCGACAGCGGCAATATCGCGTTCCCGACCACCAGGCATGCCTTCCGTTGGACCTCTGGCAGCGGGTTCGACGATCTTGGGTATCTCGGTGCATCAAACCTCAATTCTTCGCTGGCAACCGCCATCACGATGGACGGCTCGGTCATTGTCGGCCAGGCCAGCACCGGATCGAACGCGTCCCACGCGTTCCGCTGGACTGCGACGGACAACATGGTCGACATCGGCGCTCTCTCGGGCGACACCAGTGCGGCGGCGACCGCCGTCAGCGACAGCGGCAAGGTGGTCGTGGGCATCTCCGCCCCACGTCCGTTGACGTTCAGCAATCTGGGCTTCGACTACGGCACGGATACCCACGCATTCCGCTGGACCGGGGACACCGGGATCAAGGACCTGACGCAACTTCTCACTGACGCCGGCGTCGACATGACCGGCATGACGCTGGTTGCCGCAACCGGCGTTTCGGGAGACGGCCAATACATCGCCGGCGCCGCGACGACCCCCAACACGGCAGGCAATGAAACCGCGCCCTTCATCCTCCAGTATTGCGACGACGCGGTGGACGCCTGCACCACGGCCGTCACCACCCCCTCGAGCGTCAGCACCTCCATCGCCTCCGTCGCCGGCCAGCAAAACACGCTTGCCAACAACATCGGCGGCACGGCCGACGGCCTGCTCGGCTTCAACCAGCCGCTTGGCGGCAACAGCGAACTGGGCGGCTTCGGCGCCGCCGGCTCCTTCACGCTGGGCTCGTCGGGCCGCTTCGACCTCACCGGCAACACGGCGCTGATCGGCGGCATCGCCTACACCCAGCAGTCCTATTCCGGCGTCGATGTCACCAGCGCCGCGCTGGCCGCCGCCGGCCTGCGCTACACCAAGCCTGCCGGCCACGACCTCGCCGCCTTCATCGAGGGCGGCGGCTGGCTGGCGCCCACCATGGACATGACCTTCACCCGCACCTATGCCAACGGCGCCGGCACGGCGACCGGCACCGGCTCGACCACCGGCACCCTGGCCAACCTCTATGCCCGCGCCGGCGTCGTGTGGACGCCCCAGCCTACCCGCGAGATCGGCCTCGCCGCCACCGTCGGCCATACCTGGACGACCATCGCCGGCTATGCCGAGGCGAGTGGCTCGTCGAACCCCTTCCCGGCCACCTTCGCCGACCGCTCGGGCGGAACGAGCTTCGTCAAGGCGCAGGCGGAATGGACCGAGGCGCTGACCTCCAAGTGGGACATGACGCTGTCCGCGGCCATCGGACGGACCTTCGGCGCCACCGGCACGGTGAGCGCCACGGTCACCGGCATCGGCCGCCTCGGCCATGCCGGCCGACTACACCTTTGCCGAAGACGGCGCCGGCTTCGGCTACAAGCTCTCCGACCGCGACACCATCGATGTCTTCGCCCTGGGGAGCACCGGCGAAGGGCCTCGGCAGCCATTTCGAGATCGGCACCGGCTTCCGCGCCCGGCTGTAGCTGGGCGCCAGAGGTACGCCTGAGTAGGCGACCGCCCCCCTTCCTAGAACATTTCGCCGACTACGCCGCCCTGTCAAGGCTCGTCCTTGCATCCAATCTTGCATCTCGGCCGCCAAAATGAGGACAGCACAGCCATGACCGTTCTCGTCATCGATAACTACGACAGCTTCACCTACAACCTCGTCCATTACATCGGCGAGCTGGGGGCGAAGCTGGCCGTGCGCCGCAACGACAAGATCACCGTCGACGAGGTGATGGCGATGGACCCGGAGGCGATCGTGCTTTCGCCGGGCCCGTGCACGCCCAGCGACGCCGGCATCTGCCTCAGCCTGATCGAGCGCGCCGGCTCGACCATCCCGATCTTCGGCGTCTGCCTCGGCCATCAGGCGATCGGCCAGGTCTATGGCGGCACCATCGTGCGCGCCCCGACCCTGATGCACGGCAAGGTCTCGACCATCAGCCACAACGGCCGCGGCGTCTTCCACGGCATCAACCACACCTTCCAGGCGACCCGCTATCACTCGCTGACCATCGCGCCGGAGACCGTGCCGGACGTGCTGGAGGTCACCGCCACGGCGGAAGACGGCGTCATCATGGGCGCCATGCACAAGCACTATCCCGTCCACGGCGTGCAGTTCCACCCGGAGTCGATCGCCTCCGAGCACGGCCACCTGATCCTCAAGAATTTCCTCGACATCGCCGCCGCCTGGAACGCCAAGCACCGCATCGAGCAGTCGGTCGCGTGATGGGCATGGCGATGCGATACCGCTTGCTCCGCATCTCCCCCCTTGCGGGGGAGAATAGCGGAGCCCGATTTTCGCCCGAGCAGTGCCACGTGCTCCCATCTCCCCCCTTGAGGGGGAGAACAAGCAAAGCTTACGGCTCGCGTAAGCGAGACGTTAGCGGAGCTAAGAGGGGGGTCATCGCCAAGGCCGTGCAGCATCTCTCTTGGGGGGTGGCGTTTTTCGCGGCTCGCGCCAGTGAACGCAACGGGGGCAGACATGGCTGACCTGAAGGCCACCATCGGCAAGGTTGCCGCCGGCGAGCGGCTTTCGCGCGCAGGAGGCTGAGCAGGCCTTCGACATCATCATGTCGGGCGCCGCCACGCCGGTCCAGCTCGGCGCTTTCCTCACCGGGCTCAGGCTCCGCGGCGAGACGGTGGACGAGATCGCCGGCGCGGTCGCCACCATGCGCGCCAAGATGACCCCGGTGTCAGCGCCCGCCGACGCCATCGACGTGGTCGGCACCGGCGGCGACGCCTCGGGCAGCTACAACATCTCCACCGCCTCCGCCTTCGTGGTTGCCGGCGCCGGGGTTCCGGTCGCCAAGCACGGCAACCGGGCGCTGTCGTCGAAATCCGGCGCCGCCGACACGCTCGCCGCGCTCGGCGTCAAGATCGACCTCGCCCCCGATCAGATCGCCACCTGCATCCGCGAGGCCGGCATCGGCTTCATGTTCGCGCCGGCCCACCATTCGGCCATGCGCCATGTCGGCCCGGCGCGCGCCGAACTCGGCTTCCGCACCGTCTTCAACCTCATCGGCCCGCTCTCCAACCCGGCCAGCGTCAAGCGCTACCTGCTCGGCGTCTTCGCGCCCGATTGGGTCGAGCCGCTCGCCAACGTATTGCTCAGCCTGGGCGCCGAGTTCGGCCTGGGTGGTGCATGGTGCCGGCGGCCTCGACGAGATGTCGCCAGCGGGCGCGACCAAGGTCGCCATGCTCAAGGACGGCAAGGTCACCCTGTCTTCGGTCACCCCGGCCGATGCCGGGCTCAAGACCTGGCCGTTCGAGGCGATCAAGGGCGGCGATGCGGCCCACAATGCCGAGGCGCTGAAGGCCGTTCTCGGGGGCGAACCCGGCGCCTATCGCGACACCGTGCTGCTCAATTCCGGCGCCGCGCTGGTGGTCGCCGGCCGCGCCGAGGACTTGAAGCAGGGCGCCGCGATCGCCGCCGCCGTCATCGACCAGGGCAAGGCGGCCGAGCGGCTCGACCTGCTGGTCAAGGTGTCGAACGCCTGAGCGGCTCAATCGCTGGCCTCATGGTGAGGTGCGACCCCGGACTGATCGGGGGAGCCTCGATACCCAGAGGCCGACCATCTCGAGGGCCGCTCGGCGGCCACCTCAGGATGAAGCGTGTGCACTTGCCGGATCCGAAGAACATGCCAAGGGTAGCCCATGAGCGACATCCTGAAGACCATCGAGGAAGCCAAGCGCGCCGAGATCGCTGCGGCGAAGCGGGCGACGCCGCCAGCCGAGATGGAGGCGCACGCCAAGGCGCAGCCGCCCGCCCGCGGCTTCCTCGCCGCGCTCGAGCGGACCATCGCAGACGGCCGCCCGGCGCTCATCGCCGAGATCAAGAAGGCCAGTCCGTCCAAGGGCTTGATCCGCGATGCCTTCGACCCGCCGAGCCTGGCGCAGGCCTACAAGACCGGCGGTGCCACCTGTCTTTCGGTGCTGACCGACACCCGTTTCTTCCAGGGTGGCGCCAGCGATCTGGTCTCGGCGCGCCGCGCGGTCGACCTGCCCGCCATCCGCAAGGACTTCATGTTCGAGCCCTATCAGGTCTATGAGGCGCGCGCGCTTGGCGCCGACTGCATCCTGATCATCATGGCGGCGCTCTCCGACGCCGACGCCCACGCGCTGGAAGCCACCGCGCTTGCGCTCGGCATGGACGTCCTCATCGAGGTCCACAACGCCGAAGAACTCGCCCGCGCGCTCACCATGAGATCGCGGCTGGTTGGTATCAACAACCGCGACCTCCACACCTTCGAGACGAACCTCGAGGTCAGCGAGGCGCTCGCCCCGCTGGTCCCCAAGGATCGGGTTTTGGTCGGCGAGAGCGGCATCTTCACGCCCGCCGATATCGCCCGGCTCAAGGCGGCCGGCATCGGCGCCTATCTGGTCGGCGAGAGCCTGATGCGCGAGGCCGACGTCGCCGCCGCCACCGCCCGCCTGCTCGGCACCGCCGTCGGCGCCTGATGGCCTATTCGATCCGCCGCGCGCGGCCATCGGAATACGCTCTCCTGCCGGAGATCGAGCGCGCCGCCGGCACCCTGTTCGAGACGATCTCGTGGCCCGAACTCGGTTCGACCGAGCCTTTCAGCCTCGCCTTCATCGAGGCGGTTGGGCGGAGCGGCGCCATCTTCGTTGCCGCCGACAGTCAGGACGTGCCCGTCGGCTTCGCGCTCACCGCCTTCCTCGACCGCGCCCTTCACATCCACGAGCTGGACGTCGCCCCGCCGCACGGCCGCCGCGGCCTCGGCCGCCGGTTGATTGATGCGGCCTGCGCCTTCGCCAGGGCAGAAGGTGTCCCGGCCGTGACCCTCTCGACCTTTCGCGACATCCCCTGGAACGGCCCCTTCTACGCCACGGCCGGTTTCCGCGAGGTGCCGCGAAACCGATGGACCCCGGCCTTCCATCTGCTGCATCATCGCGAGGCGCAACTCGGGCTTCCCGTCGATCGCCGCTGTTTCATGCAGAAGGAGCTGGTGTGAAAAAGACCCTCACCCATCTCGACAAGACCGGTGCTGCCAGCATGGTCGATGTCGGCGCCAAGGCGGTGACCGAGCGCGTCGCCATCGCCGAGGGCGCGGTGACCATGCGCGCTGCCACGCTCGACCTCATCCTCTCCGGCAATGCCAAGAAGGGCGACGTCATCGGCGCCGCCCGCATCGCCGGCATCATGGCGGCCAAGCGCACCCACGAGCTGATCCCGCTCGCCCATCCGCTCGGGCTGACCTCGGTCGCGGTCGATATTGAGCCGGCTAACGACCTCCCCGGCCTGCGCGTCCGCGCCACCGCCAAGGTCGCCGGCAAGACCGGCGTCGAGATGGAGGCGCTGACCGCCGTCTCGGTCGCCTGCCTGACCATCTACGACATGGCCAAGGCGGTCGACCGCGGCATGACGATCACCGGCGTCCGCCTGATCGAGAAGCGCGGCGGCAAGTCCGGACATTGGCGCGCCAAGGAGGATCGCCGATGACCCCGCTCATTCCCGTCGACGAGGCCGTCGCCCGCATCATCGTCGGCACCGCCGCGACGGCGGCCGAGCATGTGGCACTGGCAGAGGCCGCCGGCCGCACGCTGGCCGAGCCGCTCAAGGCGCGGCGCGCCCAGCCGCCCTTCGATGCCTCCTCCATGGACGGCTACGCCGTGCGCGCCGCCGATGTCGCCGAGGTGCCGGCAACGCTCACGGTCGTCGGCATGTCCGCCGCCGGCCATCGCTACGATGGCACGGTGGGCAAAGGCGAGGCGGTGCGCATCTTCACCGGCGCCCCGGTGCCGCCCGGCGCCGACGCCATCCTCATCCAGGAGAACACCGAGGCCCGCGACGACGGCACCGTGACCGCCAAGGCAGCGGTCGCCGCCGGCCGCAACATTCGCAAGGCCGGCCTCGATTTCCAGGGGAACGCCGTTCTGCTCGAAGCCGGGCGCCGGCTCGCCATGCGTGAGATCGCGCTCGCCGCCGCGGCGGGCCACGCCCAGCTTCCCGTCCGCCGCAAGCCGGTGGTTGCCATCATCGCCACCGGCGACGAGCTGGTGCGGCCGGGCGACTTACCGACGCCCGACCAGATCTTCGCCGCCACCTCGCCGGGCCTCGCAGCCTTTGTGAACGCGCTCGGCGGTGAAGCCCATGACCTCGGCATCGTCCGCGACGAGCGCGCCGCCATCACCCGGACGATCAAACAGGCCCTCGCGCTTCCCGCCGACGTGGTGCTCACCATCGGCGGCGCTTCGGTCGGCGACCACGATCTCGTCCAGGACGCGCTCAAAGATGCCGGCCTCACCCTCGATTTCTGGCGGGTCGCCATGCGTCCGGGCAAGCCGCTGATGTTCGGCCGCATCGATGGGACCCGCGTGCTCGGCCTCCCCGGCAACCCGGTGTCGAGCCTGGTCTGCGCCGTCCTCTTCGTGCGGCCGCTGATCGCCGCTCTGCTCGGCCAGCCGCAGCGCGACCCGACCGAGTCCGCCACGCTCGGCGCCGACCTGCCGGAGAACGACAGCCGGCAGGATTACGTCCGCGCGCGGCTCGCCACCCGCCGCGGCGAACTGCCCGCGGCCATGCCCCTGCCCGTCCAGGATTCCTCCATGCTGGGCGTGCTTTCGACCGCCGACTGCCTGATCGTGCGCCCGCCCCACGCTCCGGCGGCCAAGCGCGGCGAGCCTTGCCGGATCATCCCGCTCCCCTGAGCGGCCACCGGCGGCGCCTTGCGACTTAAGGTTAAGGAAGGATTTCCGTGGACGGTGGCCTTTGCCGTCACCAGAATCTGGTGGACCAGCAGAAGGCAACGGCCATGGAACTCACTGAGCGCCGGCGCGAAAGACGTCAGATCGTCTACCTGGGTGCCGAGGTCAGCTACAACCAGCAGCGTTCGAGCATGGATTGCGTCGTGCGCAACATGGCGCCATCCGGGGCGATGGTCATCTTCGCCGACCGCACTCCGTTCCCCGCGGAGCTTGACCTGCACGTTCCGCAGCGCGGCCGTTCCTTCCGCGGCACGGTCATCTGGCGCCGCCTCGACCGCGCCGGACTGGCGCTTGAGCCGCTGCCGGCGAACGAACCGCTCGACGACGTCCGCCGCGAGCACGCGCTGAAGAAAGAGAACCGCACGCTCCGCCGTCAGCTCGGCCTGCCCGTCTGACCACTCGGCCTCGCCGCGCGACCCACCCCTGAAAACCCGACCGGACTGCACGGGCGCCTACCCTGCCGCCTCCGCGCCGCCCCGACGCCCGCCTGGGTGGGAGCGGCACGTGGCGTTCGATACCGATCGGGCTGTTCAATTCGAGACATCGGCCGCGTCAGGGAATGCGCAAGAATACGTGTCGCACCACGCTGTCGGAGCACAGCGCATGAGACCATACCGCATCGTCCCAGACATGGATTTCATCGTGCGGCGGCTCCACGCCGGCGACCGGCTCGTCGGACCGGTCACCGTTCCCCAGCCGGGCTCCAGCCGCCAACCACGTCCGTGGGGCTTCGTCAGCGGCGCCCGCGCCGACAAGCGCTCTGTCGATGGGCTCGCTGCCCGTGGTGTCGTCGCCGTCGAGGAAAAGGACGGTCACCGGCGCGCCTGGCTTGTCGCCGAAGACGAGTCATGAAGAGGGCCCGTTCAGCGCCTTTCATGCTCCGATAGGGACAGGAACGTACGGCAAGGGCGAGTCCTCCCCGCAAGCCTCTGAGAACGTCAATCCCGTGTCCTATGCCATACGGCGGCCACCCGGACAGCCGAAACCCGCGAGGCCCGCGCCACGGCCACCCCGCTTCGACTGATCAGCTTGACCGCTTCAAGCTTGAACTCGGGCGTGAACTTCTGTCGCTCCATGACCAACCGCGGTTCCATCAAAACACCTGACTGAGCATCTTCGGAACCGGCAGCAGCTCACCGTCTCAGTCTTGGCGAAGTGCAGTCTCCCATCGTCGACACTGCACAACACACGCCGGCTCATTGGCGAACCGCGGCTACAGCAGATCGTCAATCGAGCCCAGGTTCAGGGTCAAGTCCTCACCTTCCAGATCGAAGACCACCTTGAGTTCTTTCATGCGCGTCTCGAGTGCGATCAGTGTCTGCCCCAGGCGCTCGATCTCATCGTCACTGAGCGTACCGTTTTCGACGCGACGCACGGCCTGCTTCTCGATGACCTGGCGCAGCAATTCGACGACCGTCAGCACCAGCTTCGCCAGGCCGCGTTCGACCTTCTGCGGATCGATGGTGATGCGCCGCGGCTCCGCCGGGCGATCGTCGCTGAATACCTTCGCCAGGCGGTCGAGCCCGGCGTCTTCCTCCGGGGCATAGAGCACCTTGGTGCCGTTCGGCCGCGCAAGATCAGTGGAGATAGCCATGACTATCCTCTCCATTCGCTCTTTCGCCGGCCTGGGGACTGACAAAGGAATAGGGCGGCCACGGGCCGGTGCACAGCAACGCCAGCTTGGGATGCGCCTCGGCGAGCTGGCAAACGGCCTGCCGAAATGTCTCGGTCGCGTCCCGCGGCACTAGAAATGCCGCCGCGATCCAGTCGCGATCGGCTGTCCCGGCATCGAAACGGCTGGCCGTCGCCAGGCGCTTGAGAACGGCGTGCATCGCGCGCGCCGTCTCCATTGCGGCCGCACGCCGTCGTTCGCGAACCTGCACCGCCGCGAACTTCGTCATGAGATAGGCGGTGCCGGACGTTGCGATTGGCTCTTTGGGCGCCACGCTCATGTCCTCGACACCGACGGCGAGCGGCACAAAACGGACGCCGATCTCGACCTGGCCCTGGATGCGGGCGATGTCGTCGGTGAACTGCCTGTAGGCGCGGCACAGCATATCGGTGACGGCGCGTGCCGACGGCAGTATCGTGCCGTAGCGCACTGGCAGAACCGTGCGGCGCTCCATCAGCGCCTCAATCACCGCCTCGTAGCGCCACAGCACTTCTGCGCTGGCCGGCGGCGGCTCGCCGTCATGGCTGCTGATCACAGCGCCTATATCGTGCCAGACGATTGGGGCGAGCTCCGCATCGTCGAGACCCAATTGGGCCGGCAGCGGCATCTCCGGCAGATCGGTGATGGCGTATAGACAGATGGTCATGACCCGGGCCTTGCGATCTCGCGACTTCTGGCAGCCGAGTCCTCGCGCAGCCCTTCCAGCGTATCGACCGAGGCGACCAACAGCTTCAGCCCGACATAGACCAGATCGACGCCGGCGACCGAAATCGTCGCGTCGCCCCATACCACGACGCCCTTGGTCAGCGCCCGATCGAGCAGCTCCGCCAGGGCAAGGTCGTTCCTATCGCGTGAACACGGCGCCATCGACAGCCTCCTCGTCCTCGTCGGGCGACACGAAATGATAGGCAGGCCATGGCCCGGTCACTTCGAGCACGAAGCCGTCGGTAGAAAGCTCCCCTTCAAATTGCGCCACGGTCCGCTTGAAGGCGCCGGTCGCGTCCTTGTCGACGAGATAGGCGGCATTCATCGCTAGTGCCGCGCCGGCACCATCGTCGACCGGCACCCGCACCTGAACCTGCACCGCATTGCGCGCCGCGGCAGCGAGCCGCTCATGGCAGCGCGCGACGACTTTGGCGGTATAGGCGCGCCCCTGATCCTCGACGGCGCTATCGTAGCGCTTCTGCAAGAAGAACTGGGTGCCCGGCGTGGCACTCATAAGCGTCTTGCGCATGCCGCGGATCGCCGGCACAGCGTCTTCGACGCGGCGGCGCAGCGCCGACAACTCGCAATAGAGCTTCACCCCCCATTCGGCAGCATCCTTGATGCGGTCGAACGCCTGGTCGAAGCGGGCACGCTGGCGGGTGAGAATCCCCGGCACGTCTGCCACATCCGGGCAGGTCGTGCCGAAGCGGAAGGGTATCAGGGCAAACCGCGTGCAAAGCTCTTTCAGCACCTCGTCATGCGCCACGACCCGGGCCCGCAGCCAATCGGCATCGGCCGATGCAGCGCGTAGCGCGTCGCCGCTGAACTGGTCGGCCAGGACCGTGCTGACAAGCGCCGCCATGTCGCCGTGCGGCACCAGCCGGACGGCGGCTTCGGGGACGATCCCTTCGTGGCGGAGCGACGAGGGCTTGGTGTCGGGCGCGACGCGGACGACGCCGTAAAGATAAACGACGCTGTCCTCCGCAGCAGCCTTGCGCGCGCGCGCGGCGGTCACGGCCGTCCCTCCGCCGCCGAGGCCGCCAGTTCCTGGCGACGCACCGCCACCACGACCGCGCTTTCGACCGTCCCGCGGTCGAACCGGTAGCCGCTGTCCGCTTGGTACCCGCCATTTGCCGCGGGCAATGCCTCGGCATAGGCGAGCAAAGCCTTGTACGCGTCGATGAGCCGTGCCGCTTGCCGCCTGTCGATCGGCGTCGCGGCCGAGACATCGGGATGGCTCTGGCGGATCAGCCGGCGATACGCCGCCTTGATTTCGACGAGCTTCGCTCTGTCACCGAGGCGGAGCGCCCGACGGGCGTGATCGACCACTTCATAGGACTGCAGCGTCACCTCGACCGTGGCAAAGCTGCTGGGCGGCAGCGGGCCGACAGAGCGGAAATTGAGCCGGCCGCCGAATTCCTCGTCGAGTTCCGCAAGCTGACGGTCGAACGCCTCGCTGGCCGGCTCCGGCAGCAACAGCGCCACGTTGGCCACCATGCGGTCATCCATCAATGCGTTCTCGACCATATCGGCGGCAATCGGCCGGAGGGCCGCCATGATGCGGTTTCGATAGGCTTCGCGTCTGCGGTCGATCAACTCCTTGACGAACTTCCCCAATGCGATTCTTGCGTCGTTGCCCGCCTCGGCCGGCTGTGCGGCGACCTCGGCCTTGAGCCGGATGACGGCGTCCTCCTGGGCAACCTCACCCAGGACGTCGTCCAGGCTCCACGACACGATCAGCTCGATCTGAACGTGCTCGGCCAGTTCGGCGAGCCGGGGCGCCAGCACCCCTTCTCCGCGCATCAACAGCCTGGTCACGGCCGCCTCGTCGGGCAAGATCGTCCCGAACTTGACCGGCAGCGTCGGTCCGCTGCGCATGACCGCTTCCACGACGCGCTGATGGGCCAGGAGATAACGAACCGCGTCTTCGCGCGGCAAGTCATGGAAATCGAGAGGCGGCGCCGCGCCGACGACTGCGGCAAGCCCGTTGCCGCGGATGGTGCCGACCTGCGGATCGGCGGGCGACAGGCCAGCGACCGCAAATGGTCTTCAAATCTGCTGCCGGGACGATGGCGTAGACATAGATGCCGGTCATGACTGGGTTCCGTTCGTCTCGCGGGCGGCAAGCGCCATTTCGAAGTGCCTCTCGGTGACCGTGAGCTTCCGCAATTGCGCCTTGGTTCGCTCGGCCGGGGTGCCCTCTGGCGCGCGAGGAGCCTTCTTTCCAGTCGGATCGACGATCTCGCGGATCGCGAAGAGCGCCGCCTGGCGGCAAAGACCTTCGAGATCAGCGCCGACGAGGCCTTCGGTGTTGTTCACGAGCGTCTCGGTATTCACATCCTTGGCCAGCGGCATGTGCCTCATCTGGACGCCCAGGATCGCGCGCCGCGCCGCCGCATCGGGCGTCGGCAGCTCGACGAGAAACTCCAGCCGCCCGGGACGTAAAAGGGCGGGGTCGAGGAGATCGAGCCGATTGGTCGCGGCGAGAACGACCACCCCCTTGAGGTCCTCGATGCCGTCGAGTTCGGTGAGCAACTGCGCCACCACCCGCTCGGTGACCTGACTACCGCCGTTGCCGCCGCGCCGGGGCGCCAGCGCGTCGATCTCATCGAAGAAGATGATGCAGGGAGCCGCCTGGCGCGCCTTGCGAAACACCTCGCGCACGCCGCGCTCGGATTCGCCGATCCACATGCTGAGGAGCTGGGGACCTTTGACGGCGATGAAGTTCGCCTCGGTTTCGCCGGCGAGCGCCTTGGCAAGCAGCGTCTTGCCCGTGCCGGGGGCGCCGTAAAGCACGACGCCCTTGGGGGCGCGAACGCCGGCCTGCCGGAAGAGCGCGTCGTATTTGAGCTGCCAGAGGACGACCTCGGTCAGGAGCTTCTTGACCTCGTCCGCTCCGCCGACGTCGTCCCAGCGCAGGTCCGAGATCTCGGTGGCGACTTCGCGCAGCGCCGACGGCTCGACTTCCGCCAGAGCGCTTTCGAAATCGGCTCCTTCGATCTTGAGCGCGGCCAGCTTGTCGTAGGGAATCTCGGTCTTCCTGAAGTCGATGTCGGGCATGAGGCGCCGCAGCGCGCTCATCGCAGCCTCGCGGCACAGCGCCGCCAGGTCGGCGCCGACGAATCCGTGTGTGATGCCGGCGAGCCGCTCGAGGTCGACGGCATCGGCAAGCGGCATGCCCCGGCTATGGATTTCCAGGGCCTCCCGGCGCCCCTCCTTGTCCGGGATGCCGATCTCGATTTCGCGGTCGAAACGTCCAGGACGACGCAGCGCCGGATCGAGAGCGTTGGGAATGTTGGTGGCGGCGATGATCACCACCTGCCCGCGCGACTCCAGACCGTCCATCAGGGCAAGGAGCTGGGCCACGACGCGGCGTTCGACCTGGCGATCGCCGCTCATCTCCTCGCGCTTGGGCGCGATGGCATCGATCTCGTCGATGAAGATGATGGCCGGCGCGTTGCGCTCCGCCTCGTCGAACATCTTGCGCAGTTGCGCCTCGCTCGCACCGTAGAACTTGTCGATGATTTCGGGACCGTTGACGTGGATGAAATGCACGTTGGCTTCGTGGGCGATCGCGCGCGCGATCAGCGTCTTGCCGGTGCCGGGTGGGCCGTAGAGGAGAACGCCCTTGGGCGCATCGATGCCGAGATGGGCGAAGACCTCGGGGTATTTGAGCGGCAGTTCGATAATCTCGCGGACGCGGGCCACCTCCCTGTGCAGGCCGCCGATGTCCTCGTAGGTGATGGCATCGCGGCGCGCAGCGGCGCCCTCGCTGGTGATCGTGGTGGCTGGTCCGACGATGACGGCCCCCGTTGGCGCCACCTTGCTGACGATGAAATTGCGCATTTGCGTGCCGATTGGATTGACGCGCACGCGGTCGCCGGCAACCATCGGGATGCCGTCGAGCAGTCGGGTCAGATAGCGGCCTTCGAGCCCGGCGGCGGCACGCCCGGGCGCGTCGGTCGGCGCCAGCGTGATCGCACGCGCCGGCTTCGCCTCGGCGCGACGGACGGTCACCTGCTCGCCCAGACCGGTACCGGCATTGGCCCGGGCAATGCCGTCGATCTGAATCAAGTGCTTGCCGCGCAACTCGGCATGTGTCGGCATGACGCGCGCAACGGTCGTCTGCTTGGCGACGACCTCGATCACGTCGCCGATCTCGACGCCGAGTTCGGTCATGTCCTTCGGGTCCAGCCGAGCGAGACCGCGGCCGACATCCTTGGGGAGCGCTTCCGCAACACGATAGGTCGAATCGGCCTTCCCGCTATCCATGGTCACCTCTCTCACAGTCCACCGGCCGACATTCCGGACATGAACCCATCATCGTCACCCGCGTCCGCCTCAGGCGCTCTGCGCCGTCGCCGCGACGTGCCGAACCGGCCTGCGTTTGGCATTTACCCGCGGCTGCCTGGGCAGCAGCGCCGTTTCCAGGCTTTCCAGCCGCTGTTTCAGCGCCCGGTTCTCGCGCTCAAGGTCCTCGGCGTGTACCGAGAGCTTGGGGTCGGTCTCCCACCAGTTGATGCCGAGCTCCTTTGCCTTGTCGACGGAGGCGATCAGCAGGCGAACCTTGATGTTGAGCAGATCGATCTCGACCAGCGAGACGGTGATATCGCCGGCGATCACGATGCCCTTGTCGAGGACGCGCTCGAGGATGTCGGCAAGGTTGGTGGTCTGAAGTGAATGTTGCATTGTGTCCTCGGCCTAGCTTGGGTTCCGGTGGGCCAGTGTCCTTCGGTCAGGACGCGGCCAGTCCACCGGCCTTGACGATCAGATTCGCCGTCTGCCGGCGCAGCGTCGAAAAGCTGCGACAGAGACCGCAATTGGGGTTCGCGGCGTCATGACTCGTGCAGGCCAGCAACACGCCTGCCTCGTCGATCAAGTCGCGCGCATACGGCACCTTCTCGGACGCGGTCGGCGCCGTGTTGATGATCTCGGTCAGCGCCTCGATCCTGACCTCGTGGGCGTCGAACACGCCGATGGGGCACTGGATTTCGGCCTTGGAGCGCCGGTTGCTCATGACTCGTCAAGCAACTGGTCACGCATGTAGCGTCGCGTGCGGCGGTAGCTCAGCAGCACTCCGGTCGGTCCGAAGATCGCATCATAAGCGGCGATCGCATCGGTCGCGGCCGGTATACGTCTCAGTTCGACCAGGTCGACGGTGACATGCCATCCATCAGGCTTCTGCTCGACGGCAGAAACGCGGTCGGCGTCGAGCCCGGTTATGTTTTCCAGTTCGGACTTGGCGTGTCGTGCGACCGCCGCTGCGCCGACCAATTCGCCTTTGCGGCGCCCGATCGGCGGGCTTAGCTCGCCGTCGCCGGCGGTAACGGAGGCGGCCACCGGCTTCGGAACGATCAACTCGTTCTCGACCAAGTGCCGCTCATGCGATTCTGGCAGCCGTGCAAGGCGCCGTGCCATAGCCTAACTCCCTTCCCTCATTCTCCGCGCTTGGTTCAAGCGCTCCAGCAACTCGGACTCGCTGCTCTCGAATTCCTCGATCGCGATCTCGCCGAGGTCGTATCGCTGTTCGAGTTTCAGGAGATCTCTGCGGATGAAGTCCTCGTCATAGAGCTCGCGCTCGGCGTGCTCGGCGATCGTCCGGACGAGCCACAACACCCCCTTGATCGGGCCCACCAGGGGCGCCGTCGCAACTGTGCCAAGCAGGCTCATCTTTTCACCTCGCGGTCCATTTCCATCGGCCGTCAGGCCGACCAGTGCATGCTGACGTTGACGAAATTGTAGGGGGCCACCGGCCCAACGCATTTGGTGAGAAGCCGGTGGCCGAGTTCAGAGTCGAGTTTGCGGATTGCCTCGTCGAACTCCGGCTCACGCAATCGCGTGATCAGGAACGCGGCATTCACCACCATATGGTCGGCGATCGTCGCATTGACTTGCGTCTTCTCGGCGAGTGGCCGCAATCGCGCCAGGACCGCCTCGGCGTCCGCGCCGCGGCGCGCCTTCAGCTCGGCCTCGACCAGCTCGCCCAGTCGGATGCGGTCGTAATACGTCTCTTCGAGAGAGTGGCCCTCCAGGCCGCTGCGCATCCGGCTGATCGTCGGATTCTCCTGAACCATTTCCTGAAAGACGACGTCCTCGTACCAGAACGCCTTGAGGCCCATCTCGATCCGGCCATCCATCCCGTCGAGCATCTTGCTCAGCTCGCCGTAGCGCGCCTTGAGCAATTGTTCGCGGACGACTTCCGGGCTCGGAGCGACGCAGTCGAAGCGGACCGGCAGCACGGTGTAGTCGGCCATGACCTCGTCGAGGACCCGCATATGCGCCATCATGTTGCGCCGCGTGTTGTCGTAGCGCGGCTCCGGCGAGTCGCTGGCAACGACCGACAGGTCCTTGAAATTGATGGTGTGAACGACATCGCCGCGCTCGCCCATGCCGAGGGTCTCGAAGGTACGCGGCTCCGCACCGCGGCACGATGCAATAGAGATACTGCGCAACAGCGTTCTCAGTTTGAGGCTTCGGCAAACGTACGGGCGCCAGTTTCATGGTGAACCCTCGTCGTGTTGGGCGATCCCGTGATGCGCAGGTCTGGATTGCGATCGCGGCTCACGGGACCGCTTCTGGCGGGAGCGTGCAGCAACCAGATCGAAGCGAACGTCCAGACCCCGCTCACGGAGGGCTTCGCTCAGGAGAGCCAGGACCTCGCCAGCCCAAGACTCCACGTCCGCCGGGCTGAGATCACCCTTCAGTTGCCGGTAGTGGTCGCGGAATCGCTCGTAGAGCGGCATGACCGCCGGATCGAGGTGCGCCCATATCCCCTCGCGCAGCTTGGTCTCGAGGGCCACGGCTTGGCTATGGCTTTCGGCAGACAGGAAGGGTGCGGTCTCCAGCGCAAATCCCAAATAGGCCTGCAGATCTCCGACCAGCAGGAGCACGGCCATCTGATCCGCGGTGAGCTTGCCGTCGCTGACCTGCTTGTCGAGTCCGCGCACCAGGGATGCCCGCTTGGCGACGCCCGCGATGGCCTTGTCGACGACTCCCTGGTCGAGGTGGAACAGCGCGTCGCCAAACCCGGCGTGAATCACGACCTCGTTGGCGAACACTTCCTGCGGCGCGTGAACGCACAGACGATCGGCAAGGAGATGGAGAATTGCCGCCCACCGCCGCCTTGACCGTCCGGCTTTCCGTCGTGACCTCGACCGAGAGGTCGCGCGCGGCCCGGACCGTCGGGTTCTCGGACAGAGGATGAGCGTGCTCATGCGCAAGCAAGGCGCGCAAGGCCAGGGTATCGTTCCACAGCCCTTCGTCGTTGAGAGCCCGCCGGTTCACGAAGACCGTGCATTCCGTCGGATTGGCTGCGTCGTAGATATTGACCATCGGCCGCCGGTCGATGTCCTCGGCAATGACCGAGGACAACAGCGCGGCATTCTTGATTTGCGATACGAGCGGCTGCAGATCTTCGAAGACGAACAGGTTGACCGACTTGTGCGGCCATTTGCCGAGCCGCACATACTGCCGGATCACCGACTCTTCTTCGTGGATCAGGCGAGCGAGATCGCGCTGCGAATCCGCGATGACCTGCAGCGTCGTGTTCTCCACGCGGGTGCGCGAGAAATGCTCGATCGCCGTCGACATCACTGGACCTTCTTCAGCCGCAGTTCCAGGAGGCCGTTCTTGAAGGATCGCTTCATCGAAGCGGCATCGACCGAGCTAGGCAGCAGCACCTCCTTCGAATAGCGCCGCTCGCCGGACGAGCTGAGCGCCAGGACATCGCCGCGAACCTCGATCTGGATCGCGTCTTCCTTGACGCCGGGAAGCTCGGCGGCAATGACGATTTCATCGCCTTCGTCGAAAACGTCGATGAGCGGCTCGCGCACATCGACGACCTCGGCTCCCTCGGTCGTCGCGCGGATGTTGCCGAAGCGCTCGACATGCGGCTCGCCGCCGATGCCGACGCGCACGCTCACGCCGTAGACGCCCTGCGCCTTGTCGCCGAGGCCCTTGACCTTGAACTCGCCGGTCCGATTGATCTGCTGCTCGCCGGCTTCGACGAGGTTGCCGAGTATGCCGACGAAATCCCCGAGCCCTTTGAACAAGGAACCAAAGCCGATATCGACCACAGGCTCAGCTTCGCCGGCTCCGGTCTTCTTGCGTGGAGCACCTTTGTGACTTGGCATGGTTGCATCTCCGATTTGCGCCGTTGGCCGGCGGATTGCTGCACTCAGTATTCGAGACTGACATCGCTGCGCTGCACGACCGCCGCGCCACCGTCCGGCAGTCGCCGGGACGTGCTGGCGGGCGGGCGCTTGCGCCGTCCGGCGGCATCGTGCGGTCCGCCAATATCGCCGATGAGGCTCCCGATCTGCTCGATCTCCTTGTCGAGCAGCACCAGGCGATGGGCTGTCACCTGTTGTTTTTCGGTCCACACCGCGAGTTGGCGCACCAGCAGTGCGCGCTGGTGATCGAGACGCGAGAGCGTCGCCGTGAGCTTGCCGCGTTGGAGGCCGGAACCCACGGTGCGCAGCGACCGAAGCCCGCCGGTTTCATGAAGTCCCTTGATATGGCTCATCACAATACCTCCGCGGAGATCTGGCCGAGCCGGGCTCGTGCCGGTTCCGACCCGCCATTCAATCGCTTGCCGGGTTCTTTGACGTGGCTCTGCTTGGCCGGGCAGTGATGCTGGATCAGGCTCATCAGCATCTTGCGCTGCTGCAGGCGCTCATCTGCCGAGCGGCTTCTGAAGGCGGCGCGTCCGCCGAGCACGTCGAGGCACGTCTGCACAAAGCGCGGATCGGCTGACGACATGCTGAGGTTCTGGTCGGCAACAACGCTGGCGATCATGATGCAGGCGCGCAATGTCGGGACCTGGTCGTACTCGCCGGAGGCCCGGTAATCGCGCACCAGGTCGACGATGTGCTCGGCCTTCGGCCTGGCCAGGCCGGAGCGCGAGATGGTGATGCCGAGTTCCGTGTCGCGGTCGAAATAGTCGACGTCGATCATCACCATGCGGTCGCTCAACGCATCTTGCGCGTCGTGAACGCCCGAATATTCCTGCGGATTGCTGGTGAAGATCGCCCGGAATTCCGGATGAACCTTGATGTAGCTCTCGTTTTGATTGGGAACCGGCAGGACCAGCAGCCGCTCCTCCAGGACGCCGAGGAGGATGTTATTGGCTTCGGCGCGCGACCGGGTGAATTCGTCATAGATCAATGTGCTGCCGTTGCGACATGCCGTCGTCAGGCGATGATCCGACCAGCTGCGCGTCGCGTCTTCTTCGAATTTCGTGACTGTGTGGATGTAGCGGTCGACCACCTTCCGGTACTGATATCCAGTCTGCCCGCCGACGAGATTGGACGTCGTCATCTCATCGTCGCCGGTGAGGAACACGACCGGTCGTCCGAGCTGGGCCGCCACATGGAAGGCCAACGTTGTCTTGCCCGAGCCGGCCGGACCACGGAAATGCACCGGGAAGCCGGCGCGAAGGTAGCCAAGGGCGCGATTGCTCAGCTCCAGGATCGCCGGCGTCTCCACGAAATTCGTGCCCGGGCTGATGGATATCGTGGTTCCGGCGATGTGGTTGTCTGATTGCGGTGCAGTCGACATGTTCAGGCTCCAGGCATCATGATTGGCAGGCTGCGACGCGCCGTTCGGCGCGACTTGGGACGCTTTCGCACTGGTGGGCGCGATACCATTGCTGACGAGCCGCCTCGTGCTGGCCGGGATTGTCCTGCCACGCGAGAAACTGCTGGTAGATGCGTCTCAGCGCCGGCTCCCACTCCAGCCAGAATTCTTCGTCGAGGGGAAAGATCTCGGACGACCGGTTGCGCCGCGTCCGTCCCGACACACCGGCCGCCATGCTGCGCTCGAAGTCGGTGCCGAAGCCGGCCGAGGTCTGCGTAACGGCGTAGGCCACGGCATCGCCGAAGCCGAGGGCAAGCGCGTGGTCGAGTCCACGCGCCTCGCCTATCGCCGCTACCAGCACCGACAGGATCCGAGCCAGGGCGTCCAGATCATCGGCAGTTTGCTCCTCGCCGCGGCGCACCAAGGAGAGAGCATCGGCGTAGGCGAGAGGGAAGCCTCTCTGCCACTGCTGCGACGGCAGGAGCGTCAGCGTGAAGGCGCTTGGATTGAAGTCATCGACGGTTTCGCTGGCGCCCAACGCCAACGACAGCCTCTGCCAAAGCGTCCTGAGCAGCGCATGGCTGTTCGCCAGATCAGGCAGCAAGACGATCTCGGGCTGCAATCCATCGCGCACGACCACGCGGCAGGCGAGCCCTGTGAAAGGTTGAAGCGGAGGCGGCAGCGTCGCTTCTATGCTGCCGCTCGTGCGCCCTGCCGATCTGATCCTGCACACACCCAAGTTCATCGTTCATCCATCCAATGTGTTCGACACCGCATCCGGGCTAGCGCGCGATCTAGCGGCGCACCTAGCAGATCGCCTGGCCGCGGCTTTGCGCTCCGCTTTGTCGCACCGAGCGGAAGCCAGGCGGGCGGTTACGACGTTTCCATCAACCGTCCGCTCAGCGCTTCCGCATCGACGCTGCCGGCGCGTCAGCCATGGGCCAGGGCCGACCAGATCTGGCGCGCACCCATCAGGTCACGCTGAATTGCGCCACGGAAGTTCGCGACCTCTGCGCCGAACTCGCGCCGGCCGGTTGCGAGCGAGGATTTCTGCTGCCTGGCCATCTTCCGGTGCGCTCGCGCCAAGGCTGGCACGATCGTCGCGGCCTCGTCGCGGAACGCCTGCGTCCGCTCCGCCAGGGAGCGTGCATCTTGCTGCAGGCGGCTGCGCAGCTGGCTGGCGGCCTTCTGCCTGTCGCGCGCGATCTTCATCACCTGCGTGGTCGCGGCGCGGCGTTGCGCGGATGTTTCCCGGACCAGGGAAGAGAGGAACTTCTGGGCTTGCCCGCGATAGTCGCGCAGCAGTTCGCCGCGCATGGTCGCGCAAGCGGCCAATGTCGCCTGCGTGGCGTGGCGCATATCGTCGATGGCCGACGTCCGAAAATCCGACGCCTGCGCAAGCTCCCGAGCCAGGCGACCCATATCGCCAGCCAGCGGCCCGCCGGCCATCGGCCGGACAGCCGCTTTCGCGTGAGCCGGCTTTGAGCGAGCGGTCTTTGCCTTCGCGGCCTTTGCGCCGGTGGACTTGGACCGAGCGGCGGTCTTCGACCGGGCGGTCTTTGACATGGCAGCCTTGGACATAACGGTGCCCTTTCGTCTCAGATCTCGTTTGCGCTGATTGAGCGTCAACGAAGCGATCTGGCGGTAGGAGGGGTCAGGGAGCGAAGCGGCACCTTCGTTGCGTGCCAGCGTCGCTTCGCTCCCGTTTCGTCTAGCGTTGTCGCAGAGACCGTCAGGCCGTCTGCGCCGACGTCAGGCCAATGGCCTCGGCATACTTCAGGTAGGTGTCGACGCTGGCGACCACGATGCGGGCCTCGATCGCAAGCAGCTCGATCCCGACCAGCGAGACGCGGGCCCATGCGTCGATGACGACGCCCTTGTCGAGAATGCGGTCAACAACCTCGGCGAGGCTCGTCGATGCGATGGTCTTCTCAACAGCCATGATTTTTCTCCTTCGCTTCTGTGCAGTCATTCAACACCCCCAGACAAGAGCACACACGCGTGCGTGGCATAAGCTGGGTCGAACACCTGTGGCGCGAAGGGTTTTCCCCCTAGGTAGATTGAGCAGATCAGCGGCGGCGAAGTGCGCCAGCGTCAGGCGCTCTTGCGAGGGGAGGAATTTGCTTGCCGTCGCTTGAAGGTTCCGAGACCGGACCGGATTGCGCCGGACTTTCCGCGAGTTATTCTCCCGCTGAGCGGAAGAATCTCCTCCGGTCAAGTCGATAGAGGCCCGGAGGGCTGGCCTCGGGCGGCTTCACCATCTTGAAACTGCCGAGGATCTGAATGACCAGATTCACCACGCTATGGACCTGCATCTTCTGCATGAGATGCGCGCGGTAGATCTCGATCGCCTTCGGACCGACGCCGAGGTGGCGCGCGGTCTCCTTGTTCGACATGCCGTTGAGCACGCAATCGAGAACTTGCCGTTCCCGGTTCGACAATTTTTCCACGCGGGCCAATGTGGCTTCGCGCTGATGCAGCGCCTCATGCGCACTGATGTCGTACTGGACCCAATGCTGAATGCTTTCCAGCAGCAGTTCGCTGTTGACCGGTTTTTCGAAGAAGTCGACCGCTCCAAGCTTCATCGCGCGGACCACCGCCGACAGATCGCCGTGCCCGGTAAGGAAGATCACCGGGACGGTCCTGGATCGTTCCTGCAGACGGATCAATGTTTCGATGCCATTCAGTTCCGGCATGCGCAGGTCGAGAATGACGCAGCCCGGGCGACGCGCATCGAACTCTTCGATGAACTCCAGGGGCGATTCGAACGTCGCTGCGTCCAAGCCGACGGTCATGAGCAGGAGTTGCGTCGCGTCGCGTGCACATCCATCGTCATCGACGACATATACGACAACGTCCTGACTCACCGGGCACCTCCAGACAACGCTGTGCGCGCAGTCGAATTCAGGCGATTTGAATTAGCATAGTCTTCGGAGTCATTTGTTGCTCGGCCTGAGTTATTTCTCAACAGGGGTAATACCTAAAATTCTGCCTATATGATTTCTCTTGGCAGACAGCGGTTTCATGCTGGCTGTTCGGGCGTTCGGTCCAGAGGTCAGGTGGATTGGTTCGCATTTGAAGCGATCTGGTTCGCAGACATGCTGTTCAAGGGCGCGGACTATGCCGGCGAGCATATCCCCGGCCAGGCCTTCGCCGAGGCCAACGGCGGCAGCGTGTCCCTGCTACCGCTGCTCGACGGCTACAGCAATCACCACCGGGACCGTCAAGAAGGTGCGCGAAGAGAAGGTCTAGTCGTGAACGATGACGTTGAGGAGCCCGGCATGGACCTTGATGTCGCCGTTGTATTCGATCAGGCCGAGCTTCCGGAACTTGTTCATGAATTGGTTGACGCGCGAGCGGGTCGTGCCGACGCGTGCCGCCAGTACGTCCTGGCTGATCTTTGGAACGATCGGGCGCAGTTGCCCATCGTCGCTGAAGTTGGCAAGCAGGAGGAGCACCCGTGCCAGCCGTTTTTCGCTCGAATTGAAAAGCTGGTCGACAAGATCCGCTTCGATCTGGATGTTGCGCGTCATCAAGAACGCCATGAACTTTTCGGAGAAATCCTTGTCGTCGTGGAGCCGGCGGACCATTGCCGCCTTCTCGATCCGAATAAGCCTTGATGCCGTCGTGGCAATGGCAGAGGCCAACCGGCGCGGCTGACCGGAAAGACAACCCTCCCCGAAGAAATCACCGGGGCCCAGGAGCGCGATAACCCCCTCCTTGCCCTGATCGGAGACGATACTGAGTTGAACCCCGCCGGTCTCGATATAGAAGACTGCGTCAGCCAAATCGCCTTGGCTGAAGACAATATCCTTGGCATTCAGCTCCGGATCCGAAGCAAATCCGGCAAAGCCGGTAATGACAAATGCCGGATCAAGGTACGCCGCATTGGCGACCTTTGACGGTTTGGTCGATCCACTCCGCTTGTTGTCTCGCATGACGCCCCGAGAGTTTAACGAACGTTAATATCGTACAACCTTTTGTTTAGCCTGAAAAGTAAAAAACCCCAAGCGTGTGCAAAAGGGAACATCGCCAGCACTTGCGGCGTGGCTATCTCAGACACGCCAACAATTCCCTCGATTCGGGGGAGATCAGGTGGTCGACATCCCTCAGCGCCGCAACAACAGAACCCGAAACTTTCTCTTCGTCGGTCCCGATCACCTCGATCGCGCCGGCATCGAAGACTGCCTTCTCGGCGTCAAGAACAGTCTTCCGCGGGACAGGCGGCGCCCGATACGGATGCATTGGGAAAAGAAGCTGGCATCGGCCCTGACAGCACTGGAGAGCGGTCGTTTTGAGGGTGTCCTTGTCAACCTGTCTCTGCCCGGCGGCGCCGGGCCTCAGGCTCTGCAAGCCATCCAGAAGGCCGCACCCGATGCTTGCGTGATGGTCATCGCCACCGCGGACCCAGAGGTAGCCGGATCGACCGCAAGGCGTCAGGCCCCGGACGCACTTATTACGGGATTGCTCGAAGTTCGGCCGCTGTCATCGGGCCTGCGAAACGTGATCGAAGGGAAGTCCGCTGACGAGGTCGGGTCTGCCGAAGGGGCGCAGGCCACAATCACCCTGGAGTTGATCGGTGACGCGGTCCTGTGTACCAACACCCTTGGCTACGTGACGTATCTTAACGGCGCCGCTGAGAAGGCCACAGGCTGGCCACGCCAGGAAGCCATCGGCCGCTTGGCGAGCGATGTCTTCCGCATCGTCGATGGTGTCACGCGCAAACGCATCCGCGATCCGCTGCAGCTTGCCATCATCAGGAACAGGCCAATGGTGTTGAGGAGAAACGCCATCCTGATCTGCCGGAATGGAGACGAGGTAACGGTCGCGCATACCATCGCCCCGATTCACGATCGCAATGGAAACGTGACGGGCACGGTTGTCGTCTTCCAGGATGTCAGCGAAGCCCGCGTGGCCGCGCTCAAGGTGTCCCACCTGGCGTATCACGACTTTCTCACCGACTTGCCCAACCGGGTCCTGTTCGACGACCGGCTGAACCAGGCGATCAACTTGGCTCGGCGTCACCAGCGGCTGCTCGCCGTTCTGTTTCTCGACTGCGACAACTTCAAGAACGTCAACGACTCGCTGGGCCATATGATGGGCGACCTCCTGCTCCAGTCGTTGGCCAAGCGGATCGTCGCCGCTGGACGCAGCTCCGACACGGTCAGCCGCCAGGGCGGCGATGAATTCATCATCCTGCTCCCCGAAATGAACAAGGTCGAAGATGCCGCGACCTATGCGCAAAAGATCCTTACCGAAGTGGCGAAGCCACACATCATCGGGGAGCATGAGCTTCATCTGACGGCAAGCATCGGTATCGCCACATATCCAGGCGATGGCCGCAACGCCGAAGCGCTGATCCACAGCGCCGACATCGCGCTTTATGAAGCCAAGGAATGCGGCCGCAACACCTACAAATGCTTCCACCAGGGCATGAAGCCTCGTGCGCTCGAAAGGCGATCCGCCGAAGGCGGCCTTCTCAACGCGTTGGAGAAGGAAGAGTTCCTTCTGCACTATCAGGCGCGGGTGAACCTGCTGACGGGCGCGGTCGTCGGGGCCGAAGCGCTCATCCGCTGGCGCGATCCCGAGCGCGGCATCGTCCTTCCGTTGGACTTCGTGCAGGGTGCGGAAGATTCCGGATTGATCGTGCCGATCGGACGATGGGTCCTGCGCGAGGCATGTCGACAGGCAAAGAATTGGCGAGACGCCGGGCTGCCGATCGGCACCTTGGCGGTCAACGTTTCCCCCGTCGAGTTTCGCAACGCCGCCTATCTGGACGGCATCAACGATTTGCTTGCCGACGGTCTCCTTGAGCCCGGTACGCTAGAACTGGAACTCACCGAGAGCGCGCTTGTTCAGGATATGCAAACCGCCAGCACGACACTGAATGCGCTGTCGGGTCTGGGTATCAAGCTGGCGCTCGACGACTTCGGCACCGGCTTTTCGAGTCTGAGTTATCTCCAGCGTTTCGCAATCAATACACTGAAGATCGATCGCTCTTTCGTGGACAGACTGCCCGAAGAGGCATGGGACAGGTCCCTGGTCGGGGCGATCATCAACATGGGCAAAAGCCTGGAACTGGCCGTGGTCGCCGAGGGGATCGAGACCGAAAGCCAGCTCAACATCCTGCGCGAATTGAACTGCGCGGAGGGCCAGGGTTTCCATTTCTGCCATCCGCTTCCACCTGAGGAATTCGCGGCGTATCTGAGCGCGTCGCGAAGCCAGTGAGGATTCAAGCCATGTTGGAAGAAGCGCGACAAGAGAATGAAACGATTACGAAGCCAAACGGACGTGATGGAATTGCGCGTATCAGACCTCTCAACGGGGCCCGCAACGAACAGTCGGTGCATGTGCTCGTCGCCGGCGAGAAGGACTACTACGAGAAGGTCGTCGACGCCCTCGCCGCGGCGGAGATTTCGCTGATCGATGACGCGGCAACAGAACACGAACTCTTCGAAAAGCTGCAACGCGAAGATTACGACTGTGTCATCGTCGGTCAGACCGCCTGCGGCCATAGCAGCATCGAGCTTCGAGAGCTGATCGAACAGCGTGTCCCCAATCGCTCCGCCATGATCATGCTGACCGATGCCGCCAATCAGAAAGTCATCCTCAAGGCATTTCGAAGCGGCTTCAGCGACTTCGTTTCAATGGATCACGAGTTCGCTCGGGAACTGGTCCAGGCGGTGCGCCGCTCGGTCGAGCGCAATCGCAGGACGCAGGTTCTGATCGACGAAAACGAGCACCTGTCGATGCTCGCGCACTATGATCGGCTGACCGGCCTCCCTAACCGCAGCTTCCTTGAGGAGCGTCTCGCTACCCTGCACTCCGGCGCAAAAAGGCACACCGACCCGTTTGCCGTATTGCTGGTTGATATCAATCGCTTCGAAGAGATCCGTGACACCCACGGCCAGGCGATCGGCGATCAGGTGCTCAAGGCCTTCGCCCAGAAGTTGATGTCCGCCTCGCGCGCCTCCGACACGTTCGGTCGGTTTGGCGGCGCCGAATTCCTCTATCTCATGGACCGCGAGGTGTCGTACGCGCAGGTAGAGCAGGCCTGCGTCCGGCTCACCGAGGCATTGTCGTTCTCCGCCGAGTTGGACAGCGTCGGAGTGGCACTGTCGGCCAGCATCGGTGCGGTCATCTACCCGTTCGACGGCAAGACCAGCCACGAGCTGCTGGGCGTCGCCAGGCAGGCCCTGAATACCGCGAAGGCAAACGCCAGCGGATATCACCTGCCGCACCAGGTGCAACTCGCATCGGAGGATGCAAGCCAGACGGCGGCGATCGCCAATTCCGAGACGAACGGCCCGGCCGCTACCGTGGCAACCGCGGCAACTGACGCTGCAGTTCCCGACAAACGCGCCGAGAACCGGCGTCGCGATCGCCGCGACCGCGTGCTGTTTCGCGGCAAGATCATTCTAGACGACGGCTTCTCAACGATCGACTGTGCCATCCGCGATCTGTCGTCTCGTGGAGCGCGGGTGACTGTCCAGGACCACGCTGTCATTCCACGGATGCTCGCGCTGCTGGTCATCGACACCGGCCGCAAGTTTCGCGCGATCCGCCGATGGCAGCGCGGTCAGACCGTCGGTCTGGAATTCTCGGCCGAAAATTGACGGGGACCAGGGTCACAATCATCGGCCCTCCAATCGCGACGGACCTGAACCGTGAAGGATGCGGAGGCCAAGGCCGAGCGCGCATCAAGACTGCGTATGCCCGAAGACATCGCCAACAGCCGGCTCTTCCTGAATTTCCAGCCAATCGCCGACGCTGACGATCACCAACAGCTTGAACGTCGGGGCTTCTGATACCTGCCTTGCGCTTCTTGCCCGCGGACCATCAGCACCGATCCAGCGCCACGGCGGCAGATTTCCCTTCAGATGCGACGAATACGCCAGACTGGGAACAATCACCGCCGAGCGGCGTTGCCGGTTCGGTGGTGATGCGGAGTTTCTGCGGCAGCGGGTACGAAGTGGTTCGATGATCGAAGGCGCCGGATCGCCTCTTGCGGGCGGACATCCCCGGTCCAGGTCTGCGCGGCGCCGGCCAAAGTGGCTGTCGCGCCATTCTGCCATTGCGCTGGTGTTACCGCTCACCGGCTGTTCCTACGACGGCGTCACCTTTCTCGCTCCACACGGGTTCGCGGCGGCGCAGCAGCGCGGATACTTCATCGACATCCTGCTGGTCCTTCTCATCGTCGTACTTCCCGTCATCGTGCTGACCCCGCTGCTGGCGTGGCGCTACCGGTATCGCAACCGCGCGAGCACGTACAAACCTGACTGGTCGTTTTCCTGGCCGCTGGAGATCCTTGCATGGGGTGTGCCGGTCGGCGTCGTCATGGTCATGGGCGTCTGGCTCTGGCGTGGCACGCACGACCTTGACCCCTATGCACCGCTACCGGGAAAGCCCCTGCCGGTCTCGGTCGTTGGTTACGACTGGAAGTGGCTGTTCATCTATCCAACGCTCGGCGTCGCCAGCATCGGCCAGCTTCCCTTCCCGGCCGACCAGCCGGTGGCAATGAAGCTGACGACCGACACGGTGATGCAGTCGTTCTTCATCCCCTCCCTCGGCAGTCAGATTTACGCCATGGCCGGCATGGTGACGCGCCTGAACCTCAAGGCGAAGTCTACTGGCAGCTTCCTGGGCGAAAACACCCAGTACAACGGCGAGGGCTTCCAGCAGCAGCGTTTCACCGCCGTCGCCATGTCGCCCGGCGACTTCCAGGCGTGGGTCCAGCAGGTGCGCGCAATCGGCATCCCGATGACGCCGACAGTTTACGGCATCATCAGCAAGCGCAGCGCGTTCGCCGAAATGCGCCGGGCCCTGCGCGCCGACGGCATGCCGGACGGCGCCGTCTATTTCCGCCAGGTGAATCCAGCTCTGTTTGACAACATCGTCGCCTCGTTTCACGGCGGTCCGCAGGACCCGGCCGAACTCGTCGCCGGCAAGACCGCGAACGCATCGCGGGCACTCGTCGGCGACCACGCCGCCAGGCCGGACTGATCGCCATGTCGCTGACCCACCTCGTCTTCGGCCGGCTCAGCCTTCAGGCCCTGCCCTTCTGGGACGCAGTCGAGCACCCGACGGCGAGCAACATCGTCAACGCCAGCATCGCCACCTTCGCCGCGGCGCTGGTGCTCATCGGTGCCGCCGTCACGGCACTGCTCATCACGCGGCACGGAAAGTGGAAGATCCTGTGGTCGGATTGGCTGACCAGCGTCGATCACAAGCGCATCGGCATCATGTACGTCGCGCTGGCCTTCGTCATGCTGGCACGGGCGCTGGTCGAGGCGTTCTTCATGCGCAGCCAGCAGGCCTTCGGGCTCGGCGGCGGCTTCCTCTCCGCCGATCACTTCGGTCAGTTCTTCACCACCCACGGCTCGATCATGATCTTCTTCATGGCGATGCCGTTTCTCACCGGCATCATCAACTACGTCATGCCGCTGCAGATCGGCGCGCGCGACGTGTCGTTTCCGGTGATGAACTCGATCAGCCTCGGGCTGACCGCTGCCGGCGCCGCTATCGTCATGATCTCGCTGATTGTCGGCGAATTCTCGACCGGCGGCTGGAGCGGTTATCCGCCCTATACGGAGACCACCTTCAACCCCGGAGTCGGCCCCGATTATTGGATATGGGCGGTGACCCTCTCATCGCTCGGCTCCACGATGACCGGCATCAATTTCGCCGTCACCATCTACAAGAAGCGTGCGCCCGGCATGCACTTCTTCCGCATGCCGCTGTTCACCTGGACGGCGCTGTGCACGAGCATCCTGATGATCTTCGCGATGCCGCCGCTGACCGTCGCCACCATCCTGCTGGCACTTGACCGCTATCTCGGCTTCCACTCGTTCACGAACGCCCTCGGCGGCAACATGATGAACTTCGTCAACCTGTTCTGGCTGTTCGGCCACCCCGAGGTCTACATCCTCATCCTGCCCGCCTTCGGGGTCTATTCCGAAGTGTTCTCGACGTTCTCCGGCAAGACGCTCTACGGCTACCACTCGCTCGTGATCGCCACCATGTCGATCGCGGTGCTTTCCTTCACCGTCTGGGTCCACCACTACTTCACGATGGGACAGAGCGCCGGCATCAATGCGGCGTTCGGCATCGCCACGATGCTGATTGGCATTCCGACGGGCGTGAAGATCTACGACTGGATGCTGACGATGTACCGCGGTCGCGTACGCTTCACGACGCCGCTGATCTATGCGCTGGCCTTCCTGATGCTGTTCGTCATCGGTGGCATGTCGGGCATCGTGCTGGCCAACCCGATGCTCGACTATCAGGTCCACAACAGCCTGTTCCTGGTGGCGCACTTCCACAACATGCTGGTTCCTGGCCTGCTGTTCGGCATGCTGGCGGCGTATCATTTGTGGTTTCCCAAGGCCTTCGGCTTCCGCCTCGACGAGCGCTGGGGCGTGATCGCCGCCGTGCAGTGGATCGCCGGCTTCATCCTCGCCTTCTTCCCCCTCTACGCCCTCGGGCTGCTCGGCTTCCCGCGCCGGACAGTGTCCTATTTCGATCCGGTCTACGTCCCCTACATGGCTGTGGCACTGCTCGGTGCGGTGTCGGTGGTCGGCGCTCTGGCAAGCCTGATCATCCAGCTGGTCGTATCGATCCGCCACAGGGACGCGTTGCGGGTTCCGGCGGGCGATCCCTGGGACGGCCGCAGCCTCGAATGGGCGACGCCGGCGCCGCCGCCCGAATACAATTTCCCGGTGATCCCCGAGGTGACGGCGCGCGACGCCTTCACCGTCGCCAAGAGCAGTGGCGTCGCCTATCAGCAGCCAACGCAATACGCCGATATCACCATGCCGAAGAACAGCGCCATGGGCATGGCACTGTGCGTTGCCGGCGGCGTTCTGGCCTTCGCGCTCGTCTGGCACATCTGGTGGATGGCCTGTCTCGGTACGATCGCCAGCATCGCGACCGTGATCGCCCGCGGTTTCGTCCGTGACGACGAGAAGGTGGTTCCGGCGCAGACAGTCGCACGCGAGCACACACGCTGGCTCCGCCTGGTGGCGGACACGCGCCCGGTTTCGCGGCTGGACGAGACCGAACCGATCAACCGGGGCGTCGCGGCACCGCTTCCGGAGGCTGCCGAATGAATTCTCGCGAAATCCCCGCGATGACGAACGTTGTCCGCTATCCCGGCCTCAACCTCGGCGCCGCTCACCCCGACGCCGACAAGCGCAGCGAAGAGCTTATCTTCGGTTTCTGGGTCTTCATGATGAGCGACGCCGTGATCTTCGGGCTGCTGTTCGGCGTCTACGCCACGATGATTCACGCCCAGGCGGGCGGCCCCGGCCCGCACGACCTCTACGACATCAAGAGCGCCTTCATCGAGACAATGCTGCTGCTGACCAGCAGCTTCACCTACGGCTTCGCCTCGTTATCGCTCAAGCATAGCCGCTCACGTCTACCACTGGTCCTGTGGCTTGGCGTCACCATGATCCTCGGGCTGGCGTTCCTCGGCTTCGAATTCCACGATTTCCTGTCAATGTTTGCCAAGGGCGGCGGACCGACGCGCAGCGGCTTCACCTCGGCCTTCTTCTCGCTGGTCCCCTTGCACGGACTTCATGTGACGGCCGGGATCATCTGGATGATCGCCGTGATCGCCCAACTCGCGATCTACGGGATCGACAGGGATGTTAAGTCCGGACTGCTGCGGCTCGGCCTGTTCTGGCATTTCCTGGATATCGTCTGGGTCGCGATCTTCACGGTGGTCTATCTCGGAGGGCTGTCATGAGCGACGGGCACGGCGCGCCCCGGACGCCATCCTTCCCGACGCCCTCCTCCGGCTGGGCGGGGCGCTGCTCCTCGGCAAGGCCTGGTTCGCCGGCGATCAACCCGGGCAAGAGCATTCGAATGCGCCCGCCGGGGAGGATCGCGGCGAATTCCGTGCGCGAACTCTCGTCATATATCGCCGGTTTCATCCTCGCCGCGCTGCTGACCAGCGCCGCCTTCGGCCTGGTCTGGTGGTCCCTGCTCCCGCATTCCTGGCTGATGGTTGCCATCGGCGCTTTCGCCCTGATCCAGATCGTTGTTCATTTCCGCTTCTTTTTGCATATCGATTTGTCTCGGCAGAAACGCGAGGACCTGCAGCTCATCCTGTTCTCCGCTCTCATCCTGGCGATCATGGTCGGCGGAACGATTTGGATCCTGGGTGATCTGGCGGCACGCATGTAGCCCGCTCGCACCGCGGCGATAAGCAGCCAACCAAGGCCCGCCGGAGGCGGGCCCCGGCGGGCAAGGAAGGCCGTCCAAGGCGAGTGCGACTACGAGTTCGTATTCGGGTTCGCAGGCGCGGGCGACGGGGCGGGAGCCGGCGCCAGCGCTCCGCCTGCCGGCGGCTGAGGCTGCATCTGCTGCATCTGCTGGGCCTTGAGATCGGCGAGCGTCGTGAAGGCCGGCGCCTGGTCGATCTCGTCCTTGCTGGCGTTGAGGACCAGCTTCAGTTTGCCGTTCTCGTCGGTCGTCCTGTTGATGGCCTCAATCGATACGGCCACGTTCTTCTGGCCAATACCGAGGAAACCGCCAACGCCGATGACGACGGCCGCCATCTTGCCGTCCTTGTCGAGCACGATGTCGTTCACCGAACCGAGATTGTTGCCCGAGCCATCATAGACGGTCTGGCCCATGACGTTCGATGCCAGCATCTGGCCGTCTTGCTGCTGGCTCAGGAACTTGTCGGTGGCGGCGACCTGGGTGTTGGTGTCGGCCGGAGCAGCTGCCTGACCGCCGGCGGCGGGAGCCGGAGCGGCGGCACCGGGCTTCAGCGGCAGGGGCGCGGTCTTGGGCTGGGCCTGGCCGGAGGTGGCGGCCGGATTGGCGGGCTGTGCAGCGTCCACAGCCAGCGCCGGCGCGGCAGCGAGAAGGGCAACAACGGCCGACGCGGTCACGAATGTCTTCAACATGACTCGCTTCCTTTCTCCAATGTGCCCCCTCCTTCCGCGACAACACGCCAGCCCGCCTAAGGGTTCCACGCCACTATCTGACTGAATCAGCAGCATTTTTTCATTCGACTGCCCTGATTTGGCCACATAACGCGCCGGATCACGCAACCGGGATTCGCGTCCGCCGCCAAACGTGCTAGCAATTCGCCGGGGCAAGATGGTCGAATTCGAGGGCGGGTTTCCTTGGCGCATCCGATCAGGACAGGCTGGGCGCGCGCCGCCCTCGCGGCCACGGTCGTGGCGCTTGCCGGCTGGGCAGTCGCGCCAGCGAGGGCCGCCGATTATCGCGAGATCGTCCTCGACGGGCACACGCTGAAATGGGGTGCGCCGATGGCCGGCAGCGGCGCAACGGTCACTTACGCCGACGTTGCCAGCCAACGGAACTTCGCTGGCGCCCGCAATTGTCCGGCCGTCGAGCCGCTTGACGGCCTGCTTGCAGCAAGCCACATCGCCCGCGCGACTTTCGACCAGGAACGCGACGCCGCCTTCGCCGCTTGGTCGGCGGTTGCCAACATCCGCTTCGTGAAGGTCGACGGGCCCGACGCCGATATCCTCATCGGCGCCGAGGCGCAGCCCCTCGGCCGAGCCTTCACCAATGTCGAATATGCCGGACAGGAGGCCCCTCCCCTCGCGAGCCGCGCCTTCACCAATGGCGAGCACGCCTATGCAGGCGCGATGGCGGAGCGCGCAAGCCTGACGCGCTCCGTCATCTGTCTCAATCCCGACGAACCCTGGAAGGTCGGCTTCGACGGGAACCTCGACGTCTATGACATCCGCTATGCCCTGACCCACGAGATCGGCCACGCCATCGGGCTGGACCACCCGGGACAGACAGGCGAGCTGATGGATTTCCGCTATGGCGAGCTATTCCGCGTGCCGCAGATGGGCGATATCGCCGGGGCGACGTTCCTCTACGGCCCGAGTGTGACCCTTGCCGCACGCGCTGGCGTCGTGCGCAAGGTCAACGTGCAGCAGTAGATCATCAGGCCGCCGCGGCCGCGTTGACCCGCGATTCGGCGACCCTGGTCAGCTTGTTGTCTGCGGCCTTTTCCTCGGCCAGCGTCTCCGCCAGGATCGACGCGCTGTCGTCGAGGCCGAGCTGCTTCGCCCATGCGATCAGCGTGCCGTAGCGCGTCATCTCGTAGTGCTCCACGGCCTGAGCAGCCGCCACGATTGCCGCATCGAGCGTGTCGGAATCGTCGGTTTCCCCGAACAGCTCGTCAGCCTCCTTGATGATGCCGTCGATCGCCGGGCAATCGACCGCCTCGGCGCTGGCGCCGACCTGTTCGAAGACCTTGTCCAGACGGCTGACATGTTCGCGCGTCTGCTCCAGATGCTCCTGGAGCCCACTCTTCAGCGTGCGGTCGTGAGCCTTGCCGATCATTTGCGGCAGCGACTTAACGATCTTGTTCTCCGCATAGTAGATGTCGCGCAGCATGTGCAGGAAGAGGCCGTCGAGCGAGCCGATTTCGTTTCGAACGAGCGTCATGAGATATTCCTTTGTGGTTGCTGGGGTCGATCGGCAGCGGCGCTTACGTCGCCGCTCCGTTCCATCCCCACAACACCCGTTGGACCCAGTCGGTTCCCCGACAATGTGCGTTGATGTTCGTCCTCGGCGACATCGATCATCGGCTCGTTCGACAGAAATACCCCGACCACGCCAAGGCTCGGGAACTGGTCGCAGAACACCTTGAAGACCACGAGCAGCGGAACGCCAATGATTGTCCCAACGATGCCCCACATCCACGTCGTCAATGACAGCGTGGTCAGGATCGCGATCGGCGATAGCGACAGGCGCCTGCCGAGAATCATCGGCGTGACGAAGCCGCCCTCGAGAAGCTGGAACATGAGATAGACCAGTGGCGGCACAGTTGCCGCGGCCAGGCTGTCGAACGTCGCCAGCGAAGCCGCCGCCGCCAGCGCTATGCCAACCGTGGCGCCGGCATAGGGAATGAAATTGAGCAGGAAGGCAGCGGCGCCCCAGAAGATCCCATTGCCGAGCCCGAGCGCGGTCATGGCACCGCCGACCAGAATCCCCAGCCCGGCATTGATCGCCGTCACCGTGACGAGATAGCGCGAGACGTCGTACTCGATCTCGTGGAGGACCCGCAGCGACCGCTTCTTGTCGCTGAGGGCCGGCATCACCGAGACCAGCTTGCGTGGCAGCGCATCGACCGAGGCCAGCAGGAAAACGGCCAGCACGAGCGTCGCGGCGATGGTGGTGCCGACGTCCGTGAGCGTGCCGACCAGCCAGGGAACCAAGCCGCCATCGGCGACGACGACCGTGGCGGTACCCACCCCGCCGTCCGTCCCGTTCAGCACGCCCTCCATGTCGCGGCCGGCGTGATTGAGTGCGGCGATCGGCTCCCTGAGGAAGGCCAGACGGTCGCGCACCTTGCTGACGGTCTGCGGCATCTCGGCCGCGACTTCGGAAAACGGTCCGGAGAACACCAGCGACGCCATGGCGGCACCAACGCCGATTGCCCCCACAAGCAGCAGGGCCGAGACCGCTGCCGGCACACCCCAGTGGGCGAGGCGCGTCACCAGCGGCGAAAGCGTCAGCGTCAACAGGCAGGCCAGCACCAGAGGCAGCACGAAGCCGCGGGCGTAAAAGAGCGCGCCCAGGAACAGGATCAGGAAGGTGCCGAAGACCGCCAGCCGCACCGACGGCGGCACCACATGCCTGATGACGACGCTCTGTCCGGTCTCCCCGGCGGCCGATGTCATGCGCGGTCTAGGAACGCTCGGCCCGGCGGCCGAGGAAATAGCCGATCACGGCGAGCACCGCGATCGACCCCAGCGCGGCCTGTTCGGACCGTTCCGCGTCGCTGAACAGCGCCGGCCGTCGAGCCCATTTCTGCCGACGCAGGGCGACAACCAGGTAGATTGCCAGCGCCGCCATCAGCGCGCCGGCCGCCTCAATGGCGAAAGCCGCCGCGGCGCCAAGCTGGTCGGCGAGCCAGATCGTCACCGCGGTGACACCGAACCCGCCGGCAAGCAGCAGCATCAACAGCAGGACCGCAAGGAGCGCGGCCTGGGCGCCGACGTGGCGGGCCAGCGACTTCAGATATATCCTGAGCCGCAGCGCGCCGAGGGCCGTTAGCAGTCCGCCCGGCACGCCGGCTACCTGTGCTGTGCCATGCCGGCGACAAAGCCAACGCAAAGCGCCGCCGCCACCGCCACGAACGGATTGCGCCTGATCTCGCCGGAGAGCAGCGCCGTGACGTCGGCGGCCGCGCCTTCGGCCGCATCGGCGGAGTGGGATTTGAGGCCCGCCGCATCCGATGCGAAGTGGCGCCCTGCCCGGGCGGCGCCGTTCATGCCCTTGTGGGTGCCCTTCTCGGCGCCGTCAATGAGACCCGAAACGATCGTGCTGACGCTCTTCGCCAATTCGGCAACGTCGCCGCGCAGGGCCTGGATATCCTCTTCGAGGGTCTTGCTGGTGGTTGCCATCGTAGCATTCTCCTTGGTCTACGCGCCGGTGCTCAGAAGCCCTACGATGGAACTTCCGGGGGGGTGCCGGCTTCTCAGGGAAACGCCTTTGCAGGGTTCCTGGTTCCCGGCATCCTGACGACCTCTCTCCTGGCGGGGCATTTTTCCGCTTAAGCCGACCGCGAAGACAAACGAGGCCAACAAGCAGATGGTTGCAGTCTTCGTCCTCGACAGCCGTCTTCGCTGCGGCTTCATCAACAATGTCGCCGAGTTTCTGACCGGCCTTGCCGGCGCACAGGCGGCGGGCCGGCACATCGGCGAGCTGCTGTCGTTCGAACACGGCTTGAAATTCGAGCAAAGCGTCATCGGCCGTGCCCTCAACGAGGGCGGCGCACACGAGGGCCAGGCGCGGTTGACCGGCCACGACGGACTGGAGCGGCCCTTCTCCTTCAGGATCGCCCCGCTCAGCGACGCGCTGGGTGACCGGCGCGGTTCTCGAACTGCTCGATCTCAGCGGCGAGACCGGCACAAGCCGCGCGCTCCGCGAAAGCGAACAGCGCCTGCGTCTGGCGGTGGAGGCAACGCATATCGGCATCTGGGATGTCGACGCCACGCGCGGCACGCGCCGTTGGTCGCCGGAGTTCAACGCAATCATGGGGTTACCGGCCGCATTCGAGGGCGACGAGGAAACCTTCGAGGCGCTGATCCATCCCGACGACCAAGCGCGAGCGTTGGAGCTCTACCGGCGTGCCTACACTCCCGGCTCCGGCGGAATCTACAATGCGGAGTTCCGGATCCGGCGGGCCGACACGGGCGAGGTGCGCTGGGTGCTCGCGACCGGTCATGTCAATTTCGGCGTGGACGGCCAACCGCTGCGCGGCGTCGGAACACTGAACGACATCGACCGCCGTCGCAAGGACGAGGAGGCCCTGCGCGAGAGCGAGCGGCGGTTGCGGGTGGCGCTCGTCGCCGGCCGCATGGGCGCCTGGAGCTACGACCTCATCGACGGGACGCAACGCTGGGATCAGTCGCAATACCGCCTGCTCGGGCTCGACCCGTCCCTCCAGCCCAGCCGGGAGCTGTTCCTTTCGATCGTCCACCCCGACGATCGGAAGCTGGTCGAGTTCGAAACGGAGACACTGCCCCTCGACACCTTCCTCGATTCGGAATTCCGCATCGTGCGGCCGGACGGCACGGTACGTTGGATCAGCGCCCAGTCGATCGCCCATGCCGGACCCGACGGCAAGCCGATGGAAATGATCGGCGTCAACCGCGACATGACCGCCCAGAAGGATGCCGAGACCGCGCTCAGGATCAGCGAGGAGCGGCAGCGGCTGGCGGTGGAAGCCAACGACGTCGGCACCTGGGATTTCGACATCTTGGCCGGAGAACACCGCTGGTCGACGCAGTTCCGCAAGCTGTGGGGCCTGCCGGATGATGCACCGGCGGATTCTGAACTGCTCCAATCGCTGGTCGATGCCACCGATTGGGCCAAGATCCGCGACCGCTGGCAGGCGGCGTGCGACCCTGCCGGCGACGGACGCTTCAACTTCGAATATCAGATCCGCCGTGCCGATGACGGCGCGCGCCGCTGGGTCATGCTCAGCGGCCGCATCTTCTTCGACGATGCGCGCCGCCGGGCTGTGCGCGCCGTCGGCGTGATGCTCGATACGACCGAGCGCCGCGAGGCCGAGGAACGCCAGCGCCTGATCCTCAAGGAACTGAACCACCGGGTGAAGAACAACCTGGCGGTCGTGCAGGCGATCGTATCCCAGACCATGCGCATGTCGCCCAAGCCGGCAGAGGCTTTCGAGCGCATCCAGGCGCGTCTGATGGCGATCGCCCGCACCCACGATTTCCTCAACATGTCGGACTGGGGCGGCGTGTCGCTGGAGCGCCTGCTGCAGGGCGAGCTCGAACCACACGCCTCGCTCGACCGCGAGCGGCTCGTGGTCGCCGGCCAGACGATCGTGCTCGAACTCGACCTCGGCGCTGTCGCTCGGGCTGGTGTTCCACGAACTGGCGACCAACGCCGCCAAATATGGCGCCCTTTCCGCGGAGACAGGTCGTCTGCGCGTGACCTGGGAATTGATCGCCGGCGACGACGGCGATCAGACGGTCAGTATCGACTGGGTCGAGAGCCACGGCCCCCAGGTGCGCCAGCCGCGCCGTCAGGGTTTCGGTTCGCGCCTCATCGAGGGCAGCGTCAAAGGGCGGCTCGGCGGCACTGTCGAGATGGAATTCGCCCGCGAGGGCCTGCACTGCCGCATGAGCTTCCCGTTGCCGCGCGAGACGGAAGCCAGACAGTCCTGATCCGCCGACAGGAGCGGGAAACCACTCGGATTCCCGCTCCCGCCAGCGATCGGTCGTCACCCACCGAAGCTGAAGCCGAAGCTCAGCCCGTTCGGCCGGTCGTGCCAGCGGCCGCCGAAGTACCAGCGGCGCCCGTCGTACCAGGCGCCATGGCGCTCATCCCAGCGGGGGCGGCGGTGCCAACCCCAGGCCGGGGGCGGCGGGCGACGATAGTGCCGCGGCGCCGGCGCGTATCCGCGCGACACATAGCCTGCCGAGACGTAGCCGCGGCGGCCGCGATAGTCGACCCGACACCAGCTCCCGCACCCACGCACGTCGATCCGCGCGCCGGCAGGAATGGTGAGGATGCGGTGGTATCCCGTTCCCGGCCCGGTCCGCATGTTGACCGCGCCGGTGGTAAAGGCGGTCGCCGCGAAGGCGGCGGCCGGCATCGCGAGCGCCGCAACGAAGGTTGCGGCGATGACCGCGTTTCGAACTGTCATGAGTGCATTCTCCATTCACGCATTGTCCCCTGCCGGTGCCAACGCATGCCGCACGGCATCGTTCCCGAAAGGCCCGCGGGGACTTGGTGAGTGGAAGCAGCGCACCGCTCCGCGCACGCTGCTTCCGCAGGCGACGCCTCGCGATCAGCCCTGCGTGTGCAGGCGCATCTGGTCGCGCTGGCTCTCGTAGGCGCTCTTGTCGTAGGTCGGCGCGCTATCGAGCTGCTCCTTTGTGAAGGCGGTGAACACCGTCAGGTTGCCGCTGTCATCCTTGCGAATGCTCAGATCCTCGAAGGCGATCGCCACCGGCTTCTGGCCGATGCCGAGGAAGCCTCCGACATCGACCACGACCGCGTCGATCTTGCCGTCCTTGGTGACGATGACATCGCCGACCTCGCCGACGTTTTGATTGCTGGCGTCGTAGACGGTTGTGCCGGTGAGATCGTTGGCGCTGATCTTGGTCGCGTCGACGGCTGTCATGGCATTGCGGTTCGGCATGCCGGCCGTATCATGGCCGGGCATCGGTGCGGCAGGGTTGAGCGCCACCTGGTTGTCGGGCTGCTGCGGCGCGTTCGCGGCCGGCTGCCCGACGCGGCCACTGGCCTTGGGCTGCAGCATCGAGACGTCGAACGCGGCGCGTTCTTCAGCTCGTCCTTGGTGATGGCGAGATGGGCCACCAGCTTGCCGTTGGCGTCCTTGGACCATTGCAGGCTCTGGTACGGGACGGCGACGCTCTTCTCGCCCATGCCGAGGAAGCCGCCAACGCCGATGATCACGGCATCGACCGAGCCATCCTTGGCCAGAACCAGGTCGTTGATGTCGCCGATGCGGTCCTGATTGTGGTCGGTGTTGTCCTGCGCGACCTGGCCATTCGGCGCCGGCTTCTTGGAAGTGTCGTTCTGCGCCTGCGTGTTCGGCGCCGGAGCCTGCATGGCAGCGTTCGGGGCCAAGGTGGCATCATAGGCGCCGCCATAGACCGGCTGGCCGATCAGCTTGGTGGCCAGAACGTCGCTCGAACCGATGGTCGCGACGGTCTCGACCGCCGGCGAGTTCATCGCAGCATTGTCCTTGGCAGGGTGGGTCGGGTTGGCGGCGTAGGCCGACGTGGCAATGGCAAGAATGGCAGTCGTCGTCATCAATCGCTTCAGCATGTCGATTCCTCTTCGCTGTTTGGAAGTGATGGTGGATCGGCGACGGGTCTGTGGTTGCGGTGGAGGAGCAACCACGATGCCGCCGCTCGCCAGACCAATGCCTGAGTCATCGACCGGTTCCCCATGTTCTCGCGAATTCTCGACCCGCCGCTCAGTTGCCGGCGCGATGGAACCGGCGGCGCCCGAATGCGTTGATCCGCCAAGTCCACGGGGGGGCGCAGCGCAAGGAGCAAGGCCATGCTTGGCACTATTCTTCTGATCGTCCTGGTCCTTCTTCTCATCGGCGCAATTCCCAGCTGGCCCTACGCACGCGGCTGGGGCTACGGCCCGTCCGGCATCCTCGGCCTCGTGCTGGTGATCGTCATCGTGCTGTTGGTCGCCGGCCAAATCTGACGGAGGCGCGTCATGCTGTCCTGGATCCTCATCTTCCTGGTCGTTGCGCTGGTCGCAGGCGCACTCGGCTTCGGCGGCGTCGCCAGCGCGAGCGCGGGCATTGCGCGCGTCCTCTTTTTCATCTTCCTCATCCTTCTGGTGGTCTCATTTGCCGCCTATCTGCTTCCCACAGCGTGACGGGCGGACGGCCCGGCAGACCGGGCCGCGGTGACTTGATGACCCAACGACACGGAGCCATGAAGACGAGCAGTGCGTAGGCGGGATGTGATCACGACCTGCGTCGTGATCGTCGGCATAGCGGTCACCGCGATCGCTGGCTTGGCCAGCTACCGCTCCTATCGCTATGCCGAAGTGCAGCAGACTGCCTTCAAGGCGGACAATGCCGCGTCGGCCGCCATGCTGGCGCTTGACCGCGTTGCGCTCTCGGTGCGCGCGGTCAAGGCCATGTACGCCGCCGATTGGGTGACGCCGGACCAGTTCGTCCGCTTCGCGCGCACGCTGATGGGCAGTGAAGGCATCCGCTCGCTCGAATTTGACCGCAAGGTTCCGCTAGCCGACCGCGCCAGTTACGAGACCGGCCTGTCCGCCCAGGAAGGCAAGGGGCTCGGCATCTGGCAGTACAATCGAGCGGGAAAGCCCGAGCGCGCGCCCGATCGCCCGGTCTATTTTGTGCGCGAGGCCACCAACTATCTCGCCGGCATCGCGCCACCCGTCGGCCTCGACGTCGCGTCCATTCCCGCGCGCGCGGCGCTCATCAATCAGTCCATCGCCAGTTTCGATCTTGTGGCGAGCGGCCCGATAACCTTCGATGGCTCCCAGGAGTCAGGCGTCGTACTGGTGATCCCGGCGATCGACCGGGCGGGCGCGATCGTCGGCGTCGCCACCGGCACCATCACCTTCAGCGAACTGGCGACGATCGCGGCGCTGGCCAGCGGCGCACGCGGCGTCACCATCGCCGTAGGTGTCGACACGCCGGGTGCCGCGCCCGCCCCCGGTGCTTCGTTGCGCGGCGCCGAGCCAGCCATCGCCAACAAGCGCGTCTTCAGCTTCGGCGGCCGCACCTGGACCGTGACGGTCTCGAACAGCAGCGGCGGCGACCCGCTCGCCGCCTGGCTGGTGGTGCTGGTCGTCGGCGCCGGGCTGGCGACCACGGCCGCCCTCGCGGCCTGGCTGATCGGCCTCGGCAAAACCGCCGACATCGCGGAAGCCCGGGCGCAGCTCCTCAGAATGCTCGACGGGCTCGGCCCGCTCGCTTGGCTGCTGACGCCCGACGGCACCGTGATCCACGCCAACCGCACGGCCAGCGCCGAACTTCGCCGCCCCGAGGACGAGATCGTCGGCCGGCCGTTCGCGGACCTGCCGCTCGCCGGCGATCGCGACGCCCAGCTCGAGCGCGTCCACGCGGCCATCGCCGCGGCGGCGCAGGGAGAAGACTCCCTTTTCGACCTCATGCTGGCGGACGACGACGATGCCGAGCGGGTCTTCGTCCTGTGGATCCGGCCGCTGGGCCCATCCGCGGGGCCTCCGGCCAACCTCGTCGCCTCGGCCGTCGATATCACCCGCCGCTACGAGAGCGAACAGACCCAGCGCCTGCTCATGCGCGAGCTCGACCATCGCATGAAGAACACCCTGCAGGTGATCCAGGCTGTTATCCGCCGCACGGCGCGGGCGCAGGCGTCAGTCGGCGCCTTCGAGCGCTCGCTGCTCGGCCGCGTCGGCGCCATGTCGCGCACGCACGACCTGCTCGCCGAGGAACGCTGGCTGGGCGCCGAGATGAATGCCATCGTCACCCAGGAAACCGGCAGCTTCGATGCCACCGGCGCCTTTTCCGTCAGCGGCCCGCGGCTGCGGCTGAACCCGCGCGCGGCGTTGTCGATTGCGCTGGTCATGCATGAGCTTGGCACCAACGCCTCCAAATACGGTGCCCTGTCGACACCGGAGGGAAAGATCGCCGTGACCTGGCAGGTCTACCGCTCTGGCGATGAGCCAACGATCTGCCTACGCTGGCAGGAAAGCGGCGGGCCGCCGGTGTCGCCGCCGAGCGAGAAAGGCTTTGGCTCCATGCTGATCGAAAGCAGCATCGCCTACGAACTAGAGGGGCGTGCCCAACTCAACTACCGACCCGACGGCCTTGTCTGCATCATTTCCATGCCGCTGCGCATGCTGCGTCCCTTCTTGGACGAGCCTGCCGAGCACGGGGCCGGTTGACGTGGCCGCCGCTCCACAGGACAGCCTGGCCGTTCTGGTGGTCGAGGACGAGTTCCTCATCGCCGAGGAGATGGTGGCCATGCTGGAGGACGCCGGCCATGTCGTGCTCGGCCCTGCCGGGTCGGTGCGCGCCGCCGAGGCGATGCTCGCCGGCGATCCGCAGCCGGATGTTGCCGTGATCGACGCAAACCTGCGTGGCGAGACCAGCGCACCGCTGGCCACGCGACTGCGCGAACGGGGAATCCCCTTCTGCGTGTGTACCGGCTACCGGATCAACGACCTCAAGAGCCTGTTCGGCGACGTGGCGACGATCCGAAAGCCGATCGACCCGAAGCAGCTCCTCCAGACACTCGCCGCGCTGGCACACGACGACGGCACCTAGATGAAGGGCCGCGGCGGCGGCTCCGGATCCTGCTGCCAGTCCGCGATCTTGCGCAGGCCAGCAAGGTTCCTGATTGCGATCTGACGCTTGTCGAGCGCGATCAGCCCACGCCGAGCGAAGCGGTTGAGGATCCGGTTGGTGTGAACCAGCGACAGGCCGAGGGCATCGGCAAGCAGCGGCTGCGAGAAGGGGAAGTTCACCTTGTCGCCACGCGTCAGATTGCGCGAGCGCGCCCGCTCGAACAGGAAGACAAGCAGATAGGCCGCCCGCTCCTCGCCCGTCCGCTGGCCGACGCTCAAGAGATGGCTGTCGAGCATGCGCTCCTCGCGCGCAGCCATCCAGGTGAGGTCGAAGGCGAGGCTGGGTTGGTTCTTGTAGAGTTCCCACAAGCGGCTGCGCTCGAAGACGCACAGCAACATGCCGGTCAGAGCCTCGACCGTATGGTGCATTTCGGAAAGCAGCGAGGCCTGCAGCCCAAGGAAATCGCCGGGCAGCACGAAATTGAGGACCTGGCGGCGACCGTCCTCGAGCAGCTTGGAGCGAAAGCCCCATCCCGACAAGGCCGTATAGACGTGCGCGCTCTGGTTGCCCTCTGCCAGGATGGTCGTGCCCGGGTCGACGGCGAGTTCGCCGATCTTGAAGCCGGAAACAAACGCCAGATCATCCTTGCCGAAGGTGCGGAACGCCCTGAGGGCGGCAAGCGGGCACTGCACACATGGGTAGCGCCACGACGATGGGCCAGTGTTCATGACGGGCGTTACCGGGTGCACAATCGGGTGAACAGGGACAGACCCAAAAAGCCATAGTGCAACGCACTATCCGTCACAGTATCTTTTGTTGCGGTTCCACGCCACCGCGCGTGCAAGTGTGGAACCTGTCGGGGGCGCACCGCTTTCAGGATTCCGGCGTCAAATGGCTATCAATGAAACGGCACTGTCCGGCCTGACGGTGCTGATCATTGAGGACGAGTTCCTCATCGCGGCCGATGTCCAGCGGATCGTCGAGGACGCCGGGGCAGCCGCGGTGCTGCTTGCCAGCTCGGCCGCGGCCGTCCGGGCATTCCTCGACGGCGACCGTCCGATCGACATCGCCCTCCTCGACCTCAAGCTCGGCAGCGAAGACGGCGCGCCGCTGGCACACGAAATGCGCAGCCGCGGAATCCCATTCGTCGTGGCGACCGCTCTCGACGTCGCCATCGACCTGCCGGATGTCATCGTCGTCCGCAAACCGTACGCCGACAATGAGGTCATCCAGGCCCTGGTCAGGGCACGCGGCACCCGCCCCCAGCCGCCGACAGGCTAGGCACCGCCGCCCGAAATTCTTTTGGAACCGATGGCCGGTGACCGCGTTGTCAGGGCGCCGGGACGCTTATCCCCGCCCCCAGCCCCAAGGCGCCCGGTACGGCTCGGACGTGGTCCCCGACAAGGGGGTCACGTCCCTGCCCGTCTTCGTGCGTCAGGAAGCCGGATGGTTCGCCGAACGCGGATGCGATTGCCGATGGGCCTTAGCCTTCTGGTCGAAAAACAGCGCCTGGCTGATGACGGCGGATACCGTCGCCGGCTGGAACGGCTTGGGGATAAGGAACGTCGGCTCCGGCCGGCTACCGGTCAGGAACTGCTCCGGATAGGCGGTGATGAAGATTACCGGCACCTCGAACAGCCCGAGCAGCTCGTTGACCGCATCGATGCCGGAACTCGCGTCGGCCAACCGGATGTCGGCGAGGATCATGCCCGGCCGCCGGGACTTGGCCAGGGCGACGGACTCGCGATGAGTGCGCGCAACCCCCGCCACGTTGTGGCCAAGAGATTCCACCAGGCTTTCCAGCTCCATGGAAATCATCGGCTCGTCTTCGATGATGAGGATGTCGGTGGCGATTTCGGTCGCCAGCTCCTGGCCTGCCTCGTCGACCAGCCGGCGCAACGCGGCGATGTCGAGGGACAGGATCTCGGCCGCCGCCTCCTCGGAGAAATCCTCCAGTGTCAGCAGCAGGAACGCCTGGCGCGGCAGGGGCGTGATGCGCGTCAGGTGACGCTCCGGCCCGCTCGACACGTCGTCGAAGTTCGGTTGCCGGTTGATGTCGATGGAATTCCAGATCGTGGCAAACATCTTGTAAAGCGCGATGCGGGGCGACCCCATCTGCTCCAGCAGGTCGCGATCGGCAAGCAGCGCTTCCAACGCCGAAGCGACATAGGCGTCGCCCGAGGCCTGATTTCCGGTGAGGGCGCGCGCATAACGGCGCAGCCTCGGCAGTTCCTGGGCCAGGACGTCGGACTTAGTCACGGGAACCTCCACGGCTGTTGCGAGATGAAGCAGGAGTTCTTGACCAAATTGCGGCATAAAGAACGATGATGCATGCAACTTTGCCAGAGATTGGACGTTAGACATGTCATGCGCACGATTACGAAACGCCCGGGCGCGGTGCCAATCGGGACGAGATTGATGACCGATCGCAAGCCACCCAAGCCACGGGCCCCCCGGCGGCGCTCAGGCGAGGCCCGGCCTCCACGCCTCGGCAAGGACATCCAGCTGCGCATCGGCGACAAGCTGCGCGCCATGTACGACGATATCGTCGACGAGGGCGTGCCGGACCGTTTTGCCAAATTGCTGCAGCAATTCGATGACCCGTCGACGGACGACAAGAAGCAATAGCGCCCATGGCCCTCACCCGCGAGATGCACGATGCGGTCCTGGCGGCGATCCCGAGTTTGCGGGCCTTCGCCGTCTCGCTGTCCGGCAACGTCGACCGCGCCGACGATCTGGTGCAGGAGACGCTGACGCGCGCCATCGCCAATATCGACCGGTTCCAGCCGGGCACCAACCTGTCCGCCTGGCTGTTCACGATCCTGCGCAACCACTTCCGCTCGGAATACCGCAAGCGGCGGCGCGAGGTCGAGGACGTCGACGGCAAGTTCAGCGACTCGCTGACCGCTGCGCCGAACCAGGTGAGCAACATCGAATTTTCCGAGTTCCGGCGGGCGCTGGCGCAGTTGCCGGCGGACCAGCGCGAGGCGCTGGTGCTCGTCGGCGCTTCGGGCTTCTCCTACGAAGAGGCGGCGAACATCTGCGGTTGCGCGGTGGGGACGATCAAGAGCCGCGTCAACCGTGCGCGCACGCGCCTGGCCGAACTGATGAACATCGATGGCACCGCGGATTTCGGGCCCGATGACATCATGCGCAGCCGACTGACGGGAACCTAGCGCAAGACAATCGCGGCGCGACGGGAACCGGCGCACCGCGATGAGGGTTTTCGTGTTCATGCGCGTCTACCGACAACGCTCCCGGTAGAGCCGCCCGTGGTAGCGGTAGGTGCACCAGCCGCGCTGGGATTCGACCAGGACGGCGCCGGCCAAAGCACCGATGCCGGCGCCGACGACCGCACCGCCGAGCGAACTGGTGGCAAGGCCGCCCGCCGCCGCGCCGACGACGCCGCCGACGGCCGCGCCCTTCTCGGCCGTCGTGCAACCGGCAACGCCGAGCGCACAGCAGACCGCACCCGCCAGGATCAGGCCTTTCATTTGCGTCCTCCTGTTTGCATCCGAAGCAAGCGTCCGCGACGCGGGCGCCTCGTCATCGGATAACGCCCAAACCCGCCAACCTGTTCCATCGCCAGCCTTCCGGGAACGGACAGGCCCTCTGCGGCGTTGCCCCTGCCCGTGGCGAGGACAGGAAATGACGCAGGCGGAGAAGACGAAAGAAGCGCCGAGACGACCTCGCAAGCGTGCGCGCAAGGTGCGCATTGCGCGGGTCCCGTCGACCCCACGCCCGTTCGAACGTTTCGCGGCGCGCGTCGCCCGGCTGAGCGGACGGCCACTGACCTTCTCGGCGGCCGTCGCGCTCATCCTGCTGTGGGCGGTCTCAGGTCCGCTCTTCGGCTTCAGCGACACCTGGCAGCTCGTAGTCAACACCTCGACCACGATCATCACCTTCCTGATGGTGTTCCTCATCCAGCACACGCAGAACCGCGACAGCCTCGCCATCCAGATCAAGCTCGCCGAACTGATCCTCGTCGCCAAGGGAGTCGGGGACGACATCGCCATCGCCGAGGAACGCTCTGAGGAATATCTGGAGGCGCTGCACGAGACCCTGCACAAGCATCGCGGCAGGTAGCGGCAACCGCTTCCCGGGAACCAAGACGCGTGTCGGCCGTTGGTGAACGGCATGCGGCGGTCGCGGCCCTTCCGCTCGGCCCGCGGACCGCCGGATATGGGGGCGGCCAAATCGACAGGAGACAGCAAAGGAGAGCCGAGATGGTCGAACGCAACCCTCTGCAGCTCGAGATGCGCATCGCCAGGCCGGGAGCCTGGCTGATGACCGCAAGCGCAACAACCGCCTTCCTTGCCGCGCTGATCTACTACCTCTGGCGCGGCGATGGCATCGCCGGCACGCCCGGCGCCCTGCTCGTCCTCGGCTCCACAGCACTGCTGGCCTTGGCCAGCGCGGCGATGGCGACGGCTCTCGACCGCCACTGGGCGGTCAAGGAATTCCTGATGGTCGCCACCTTCCTCGACGTCGTCGGCACGCTCTTCGCCGCATGGCTGCTCGAGGCCCACTGGATCGTCGGGCTGATGATCCTCGCCGCGATCGGCTGGATCGTCCACATCATCTTCGATGCGCCGCCGACATGGACCCGGCGCGAGCCGCTTCCACGCCCGCAGGAGTTTGCCCGATGACGTTTCTCCGATCCTTCGCAGCAGTGCTCGCGACCAGCACCGTCATCGCCGGTCCGGCGGTCGCGCAGACGCAGACCTGGTCCACCTTCAACGGCGATCTGGCCGCGCAGAAATACTCGACCGCGACTCAGATCACACCCGCCAATGTCGGCGACCTGACCAAGGCCTGGGAGGTCCACACCGGCGACGTTTCGAACGGCAGCGGCGACAAGCCCGCTTCCGACTGGTCGGCGACGCCGCTCTTCGTCAACGACACGATCTACCTGTCGACGCCGTTCTATCGCATCTTCGCGCTCGCCCCGGATACCGGGAAGGTGAAGTGGACCTACGACACCAAGTCCGTCCTCAAGGCCGAGACCCAGCCGGACCTCAAGACGCGCGGCGTCGCCTACTGGCAGTCGGACAATCCGACCGCCGGCCAGCCGTGCCAGAAGATCGTCTACATCGGGACCATGGACGCCAAGCTGCACGCGGTCGACGCGGACACCGGCGAGCGCTGCCAGGGCTTCGCCGACAACGGCGTCCTCGACATCAACCAGTGGAACACCACCAACGACAAGTGGCCGCTGTCGGTCCTGCAGCCGCCGACCGTCTACAAGAACACGCTGTTCATCGGCTGGGCGGGCAAGGACTGGGCCGATTCAGAAGCGCCTCCCGGCCGCGTCTTCGCCGTCGATGCCGAGACCGGCAAGCTGAAGTGGACCTTCGACGCGCTGCCCGCGGACCAGGCCAAGCTCACCGGCACGGCCAACGTCTGGGCGAGCATGTCGGTCGACCGCCAGAACGGCATCCTCTATCTGCCGGTGAGTTCGCCGAGCCCCAACTATTTCGGCGGCAACCGGAAAGAGAAGCTGCCGCTGGCGACCTCGGTGACGGCGCTCGACGCCGATACCGGCAAGGTCATCTGGAGCCGACAGCTCGTCCACCACGACATCTGGGACTACGACACCAACTCGGCGCCGGTCCTGGTCGACATCCAGAAGGACGGCCAGACCATCCCCGCGCTGGTACAATCGTCCAAGCAGGGCTTCCTCTACGTCCTCAACCGGCTGACCGGCGAGCCGATCTATCCGATCGAGGAGAAGCCGGTGCCGCAATCCGACATCGCCGAGGAGAAGGACTCGCCGACCCAGCCCTATGTCGCCACGCCCCAGCCGGTCGTCGCCGACCATTGGCCTGGTGTGTCGAAGCTCGCCGATATCGCCAGCTTCGGCTACTGTAGCCGCAAGGCGGCAAGCCTGCGCTATGATGGCCGCTTCACGCCGCCCAGCCTGCAAGGCTCGCTCACTTATCCGGCCACCGTTGGCGGAACCGAGTGGGGCGGCGGCGCCGTCGATCCGACGACCCAGACATATGTCGTCAACTCCTCCAGCGTCGTTCAGATCTACCAGCTGATCAAGCGCGCCGACTACGCCAAGGAAAGCGACAGCGGCAAGAAGCCGGGATACTACGCGCAGGAAGGCGCGCCCTACGGCTTCCACATCTCCAACTTCACCAACCCGCTCGGCATGCCGTGCTGGAACCCGCCTTACGGCACGCTGGCGTCCTACGACCTGAAGACCGGCAAGCTCCTGTGGAAGGAGCCCTTCGGCGAAGTGCAGAAGTGGGGCTTCTACATGCCGCACTCGTGGGGTTCGGTGACCATCGGCGCGCCGGTGGTAACGAAATCCGGCCTGATCTTCATCGGTGGGTCGATGGACTCGCGCGTGCGCGCGATCGACCTGAAGACCGGCAAGGTGTTGTGGAAGCAGCTGGTCGATGCACCCGCCGTCGCCATGCCCGCCGTCTACACCTACAAGGGCAAGGAATACGTCCTGTTCGCCGTCGGCGGCAACGCCATCCTGACGCCGCGGGTGAGCGACGAGATCATCGCCTTCGCCCTGCCCGACGCCAGCTCCTGAGCGTGGTGAAAAGGAGATGAGATCATCGCCACCCAACTCGCATATCGACCGCGCCAAGCCCGGTTCCTCCGGCGAGGGCGACTTCTTCCACGTCGAGGTCAGGCCGGCGAGCGCCTTCGAGACGTTCCGCACACAGGACGTAGGGACGAAAGGCGGCATCGAGCGCGTCGCCGGCCAGCGCAAGAGCGGTTCCTGGGCAACCCAGAAATGGCTGATCAGCAAGCACCATGCGCATGTCGAGAACGGCTGGCTGATCGCCGATTCGGAGGACGCCCGCCAGGTGCTGGAGGGTCTGGGCTCGGCACCGCGCCACGTCGAGGCGGACCGCTTCGCGGCGAAGCCTGGCCACAACGTGCCGGAGGCCGACAAGCCGACGCCGGCGCAGACCAAGGCACGACGCCGCAACATCAGGAAGGCGCAAGCCGCCCGCCACGCGGGCGGTTGAATCGCCCGTTTAGCGGAGACGACACGCAAGAGAAAAGCCGGATGCGCTCAGCGCTCCGGCTTTTCATGTTCGCCCGTGGCCGGATCCCTTTCACACGATCGTCGCCACTAGCGATGCTTGAAATACTGAATTTCGCGCTCGTGCTTCTCGGCCGCGGCGCGCGTCCTGAACGTGCCGAGGTTGCGGTGGCGGCCGGTCTTCGCATCCTTCTTGCGCGAATAGAGGCGATATTCGCCGGATTTGAGCTTGCGGATCATGGATTCTGGCTTCGAACGATCGGCTCAAGAAAAGAGACGAGCGCCGCTGGTGCGACGCCCGTCAGGCGGGAGGAAGCCGTAGGCGCCGCTAGTGCCGGCTGAGCCAGTTGTCGATTTCGGCGTTGGCCTTGTCCTTGGCGTAGCCGTAGCGCTCCTGCAGGCGGCCAGCCAGCTTGGTGCGCTCACCCTCAATCTGCGTGAGATCGTCGTTGGTGAGCTTGCCCCACTGCTTCTGGGCCTCGCCCTGCACCTGCTTCCAGTTACCCTTCACCTGGTCCCAATTCATTGGTCTCTCCGTTGGTGGTGGAACACGTGAAGGAAACTTCCGGAGGCGGGTTTTGGTTCCGATCCGCTTCGACGCGGCAGCTCACATGCGCTCCTTGATGCCAACGCTGATGAGCCACCAGTTGACCGGATAGCTGGTGCAGAAACCGGCGAGCATGGCGATCTGCATGACGAACCAGAATTCCGGCGTGTTGACCTCCAGCGACACCCCGAGCAGGTGCCGGAAAAGATAGAACTGGGAGAAGGCCATGAATCCGTACATGCCCACCTGCCAGGCCGTCAGCGACAGAGCATCGGCCTTCAGCGCGGCCACCAGCCCCTGCCCCAGCGCCAGCCCGCGCATCGGCGCGATGGCGAAATACTGGAAGACGATGCCGAAGGCGAAGGCGAAGATGAAATCGACGATCCACACGGCGAACATCTTCTCGGCGAACACGCCGTGCCAGCCGAACCAGGTCGCAATTGCCGGCACGAAGAAGGCCAGCCACTCGGCAACGATGTCGCCAAGCGTACAGCCGGCGCCACAGTGGGTGGTGCCGGTCGCCACGACGACCGCGAACGACTTGCCGTACCCGCGGTTGCCGTTATGGGCAGGCGACCCGCGCGGCGGCACGGCGCGGCCATAACGGAAATAGAACCAGACGAGCAGCACTGTCCCGAACAGGGCGGTGACCGGCCAGACCACGTTCATGATCCACATGGGCTGCGGGTGCTTGGCCACGTCTGCGACAACCACCACCGCACAGACCGCGCCCAGCAGCAGGAAGGCGATCGAGGTGATGTCGAGCCAAAGTGGCATCGCCAGGTTCTCCGTTCCGGTTCCAAGTTGTGTCGCGCACTCCTTCGGCAATGCGCGACGCGGGCAACCGTTCCCGCTCCCGATGGAACCGGATGGCGCCGCGCCGCTTGAAAGGATCAGGCCCAGTGCGGGGCCACGGCCGATCCGACCCCGCCTGCCCCCCGCCGGAACAATCGCGGAGCATCGCCTATCTTGCCCGAAAGCAGCAGAACACCGAGGAAAAAGCCAGCTCGAAACCAACCGGCGAAGGTCGGTTCGCAACCAATAAGCGCTCATGAGGTCGAGGAAGTCGAGGATCGCTCGAGCCCGCGCACGCCAATAATCTACGAGATCGTCCGCCGTCTCGGCGAGGAGGAGATGGCGCGGCCGGCGGTCTCGCTCTGGTGGTCGGGGATTGCCGCCGGCATCTCGATCAGCTTTTCGGCACTCGCCGAGGCGCTGCTCCAGATGCACCTGCCGGATGCGCCGTGGCGGCCGCTGATCGCCAGCTTCGGCTATTCCGTCGGCTTCCTCATGGTCGTGCTGTCGCGACAGCAGCTATTCACCGAAAACACCATCACCGTCGTGCTGCCCATCGTCGCCCAGCCGACACGCGCCCGCCTCATGAAGATGATGGGCATGTGGAGCATCGTCTTCCTCGCCAATATGGCGGGCACACTGATTGCCGCGCTGTTCTGCGCCTTCACCCCGGTGCTGTCTCCGGATGTCCTGGCCGCCATGCGCGACATCGGCCTCAACATGATGCAGCACGCCTGGTTGGCCATGTTCTTCCGTGCCATCGGCGCGGGCTTCCTCGTGGCCGCGATGGTCTGGATGCTGCCGAGCGCGACCACCAGCCAGTTCCATGTCGTAACGCTGATGACCTGGCTGATCGCGCTCGGCGGCTTCACGCACATCGTCGCCGGCAGCGTCGAGGCGTTCCTGCTGGTGGTGAGCGGCGACCTTGGCCTGCCGGCGATGATCGTCCACTTCTCCATTCCTGTGCTGCTCGGCAACGTGGTCGGCGGCACCGCGCTCTTCGCCCTGCTCTCCTATGCGCAGGTGATGAAGGAGATTTGAGAAGGTTGCTTCGGACGAACAATGCCGTGCCAGGGTGGACCCGTGGCACGGCATCGGATCGCGATCGGAGGGTCAGGATGACGCTGCGGAAATCGCCGTCACCTTCATGCTCGAGCCCGATCCGCTGTAGATGATCTTCACCTTTTCGCCGGGCTTGAGGGCCGACGCATCGACCTGCGAGCCGAGCGTGAAGGTCTTGCCGTTGTCCAGCGTGACGGTCTCCGCAGTCACGTCGATCGACTTGATCGTGCCGGTCATTGTGGCGGCGCTGGCCACTGAGACGCGCCACCACCCGTCATTTTGCGCGGCAATCGGCCAGAGCGATACCGAGGGCCGGCCCACTTGGCCGGCGCCCCTTCTTTGTGACCTGAACGAAGGTCCTCACGCCGAAGCGGCCGTGAGCCGCGAAGTCTCCGACTGATTGACTGCCCATCGAGCCCGTCGAATGGATGGCCAGTACTTCTCCGCCGGAACCCCTCACAGTCCGGCGGCGAAGATCAGCCCGATGATCACCATGCCCGCGGCAAGGGTCATCGGGAGGACGATGATCTGGACGAGCGCCTCACGCCCGGAGATCGTGCCGGTGGCGATCTCGATATCATCCTCGACGAATTCCGCGAGAATTCTCTCTGGTCGGACGGTCGCCTGCGCCGCCCCAGCGCCGGTCACGCGCTGCCCGCGATGCCAGCCCGAGGGTCAGGGTGAAGAAGATCACGGCGAATCCGACAACGCCGAAAAGGTTGAGATCGCTCGCAGGGTCGCTCGTCAAAAAGAACGTGATCGCCAGCAGAAACACAACGACCAAGCCGGCGGCAAGCGCGATCACCGTCGGATGCACGCCGTGGCCCGGTTCAGTGCGAGCGGCTTGCGTATCCGCTGAAGGTGCGGGTGCGGCCATTCCCCGCAACCGACGGCGTTCGCTCCCCGGAGCACCCGGAGATCGTTGATGTCTGGCAGCAAGCATGGATTTGGCCACTCGATGCCTCCTCTTTTCCCAAGAGCGAGACGGTTCGCTGTTTGCCCAACTCCCGGCACAGACGAAAGTTCCCGCGGTCTTGCCGCCTCTATTTGTCCGCGAGCAAGTCCGCACACCGCAGAATTCCGCCAATTTGGCTCAATCCGTGGCCATTCAAAGTCAGCAAATCGCCTCATCCGTGGCCAAATAGCGAAAGCGCCTCCGCCCACCTTTACGGAATCTCAAGGGGGTTGTGGAACACATAAGGAACATGTACTTTGTTCCTGATTTGTACCGATTCTGTCGCGCGCGCGGGGCCCCTCCATGCTGACACGCAAGCAACTCGAATTGCTCATGTTTGTGCATGAGCGTCTGAAGGAGAGCGGCGTTCCGCCATCCTTCGACGAGATGAAGGATGCCCTCGACCTGCGCTCCAAGTCCGGCATTCACCGCCTCATCAAGGCGCTGGAGGAGCGCGGCTTCATCAAGCGCCTGCCCAACCGGGCGCGCGCTCTGGAGGTAATCCGCCTGCCGGAAAACATGCAGTCGAGCCTGGCGCCGGCCCGCTCTCGCGGCTTTTCGCCGAGCGTCATCGAGGGCAATCTCGGCCGCCTGCGCGAGACGCCGGAGAGCGCCAACTCGAACGAGCCGGTGCTGGTGCCGGTCATGGGCCGCATCGCCGCCGGCGTGCCGATCGATGCCATCCAGCACCAGAGCCACACCATCGGCATTCCGCCCGATATGCTCACCCCCGGCGAGCACTTCGCACTCGAGGTGCGCGGCGATTCCATGATCGAGGCCGGCATCCTCGACGGCGATACCGTGCTCGTCCGCAGGAGCGATACGGCCGACACCGGCGACATCGTCGTGGCGCTGGTCGACGAGGAAGAGGCCACCCTCAAGCGGCTCCGCCGCAAGGGCGCCTCGATCGCGCTGGAGGCCGCCAACCCGGCCTATGAGACGCGCATCTTCGGCCCCGACCGCGTGCGCATCCAGGGCCGCCTCGTCGGCCTCATCCGCCGCTACTAGGGCGGTCCGGTCAGTCCACTTTCGGCATCTGAAAGAACCCCACCTCCCCCTTTGAGGGGGAGGTCGGATTTCCCCGATTTGCGCGAGCAAACCGGCATTGGAAATCCGGGTTGGGGGTGCACCGGTCGCGGGAAGGCAAAGCGGTGATGGAGCCGGCCGCGCCGGCGCGTGCAGGCCTGTCTTCCTGGCCTCGCTTCCCGTGTTGTCGTCCCTGCGCAAACAGGAACCCTGTAATCGCAGGCGTGCAGGCTTCAATTGCCGGCGCCACTTGGCGGCATGAAGGGCCGCCGTACGGAGCCATAGGCGGTCGTCACCCGAAAGGCCGGCCGGCCCGCGGCATCACTCCCCGTCGCATAGAGCGCGTGGGCGCCGTGCCGATCCACGTCCTCTCGGTCGATGACGAAGGCGCCGCAGCCTGAGGGCGCCGGGAAGCGCGACACCACCACCGCCGCCATGCGGCAATCCTCCTCCAGCGCCGCGATGCTGCCCGCCACCGCCACCGTCGCCCCGTCCTGCCCGAACGGCACCACGCAGCCGAGCGGGTCGCAGGCGACGCCCGCCGTCAGGTCCGCCGCGCCGGCCGCACGCCCGTCGCCGTCGGCCCTCAGCCAGTTCTCGACCACGAAGGTCTCGCCCTTGCCGTTGACGATGGCGTAGCGCCCGTCGGCCCCGCGCACGGCCACCGTGATCCCGCGGTCGTCGATGAGGATGTCCGGATGCGGCGCGGTGAGCGCCACCGGCACCGCGAGCGCCATCGGCACCAGCCCGGCGATCCGCCAGCGCTCGCGCCACAGCGCCAGCCACAGGAAGCCGGCCGCCGTCAGCCCCAGCGCCAGCAGCGGCATCGCCGGCACCACCCCGTAGCCGGCCGACCATTCCGCCGTCTGCCGTGCCACTGCCGTCACCCACGAAAGCCCCCAGCCCATGACGGTGAGCGGCAGCGCCTCCAGCCCGAACGGCATGAGCATCAGGGCGACCAGCGCCATGGGCATGATCAGCGTGCCGACCAGCGGCATGGCGGCGAGGTTGGCGACCAGCGTCAGCGGCGCCACCCGCTGGAAGTGGAAGGCGGCAAGCGGCGCCGTCGCCAGCCCTGCGATCAGCGAGGTCACCGCCAGGCTCACCGCGGCCCGCCGCACCCGGCCGAGGACGCCGGCGGCAGCGCGCGTGTCGAGGGCGGGGCGCCGCTCCTGCCAGGCGGTGATCGCCTCGTAGCCGGCGATCAACGCCACGGTTGCGGCAAAGGACATCTGGAAGCTCGCCGTCGTCAGGCTCTCCGGTGCCAGCACCAGGATGGCGAAGGCGGCGAGCGCCACGTTGCGCAGCGTGATCGCCGGCCGGTCGAGCATCACCGCGATCAGCATGACGGCGAGCATGACGAAGGCACGCTGCGTCGCGATGCCGGCGCCGGAGATGCCGAGATAGCCGGCGGCGACGGCGAGCGCGCCGCCTGCCGCCCATTTCTTGATCGGCCGGTTGAGCGCGAGCCCGGCGGAAAGCGCCAGCAGGGCGCGGATCAGCCAGAAGGCGGCGCCGGCGACGAGTGCCATGTGCAGGCCGGAGATGGCCAGCATGTGCGCCAGGCCGGAGGCACGCATGGCCTCCTGGGTGGCCTCGGAGATGCCGCCGCGGTCGCCAACGACCAGCGCCGCGGCAAGATGGCCCGTGTCGCCGGGGAGCGCCGCCTCGATCCGCCGGCGGATGAGGTCGCGGAGATGCTCCAGCGGCTCGGAGAGGCGGATCGCCAGCGGCGCCGGCCCGAGTTCGGCTGCTGGCTTGGCGGCGCCATAGGCGAAGCCGACCGCGCCGATTCCGTCGTAATAGGCGACGCGGGCGAAGTCGTAGCCGCCGGGCATGACGGCGCCGCCCGGCGGCTGCAGCCGCGCCGTCAGCGTGATCGCGTCGCCGACCGACAGGGCGTCCGCCTTGCTGCGCACGGTGACGCGCACCAGCCGCGGCGGCGGCGCCGGTCCGCCATTCATGTCGTGGACAAGCAGTTGCAGGCGCACCCCGTTCCGCCCCGCCTCCTCGCGCGCCGCGATCCAGCCGGAGACGGTCACCGTCGCCTCCCGCGCCATCACCGGCGCCGCCACCTGGTCGGTCCGCACCTTGGCCGCGAACAGGCCACAGGCGAGGCAGGCCGCCACCACCAGCAGCCGGAAGGCGGTGACGCGCAGGCGGGCGCTCCACGCCGCCGCGATGAGGATCGCCGCCGCGCCGCCGAGCGCCGGTGCCCACGGCTCGGCCGGCAGGGCGAAATAGACGAGGATGCCGCTGCCGAAGGCGACCGGCAGCCACAGGAAGCCGCGCCCGGCATCGATCTCGCGCTCGAAGGTGGCGGCAAGGCTGAGCCGCATCGCGTCGAGCCGGGCGGCGAGCCCGCCGAGCGGCCCCGGCGGGCCGAAGGGCAGCGCCCGGCCCTGCCGGTCCGTTGTCGTCCCGGTGCCGTCCTTGACTGCGGTCCCTTCGCGGCCGTCGCTCGCCATGCCCGCCCTGCCCGTCGGCCATGCTAGCGCGGGTTGTGGCGGTTGTCAGATGGCGCGTCGGTCGGCGCCGCTATTGCCCTCCACCGCGACCTCCCCCTTTCAGCGGGAGCAGTAGCGCAGCGTGCGTGCTGCGCAGCATCGGGGAACGGAGGCTCCCTCAGCCCCCGCCGACCACCTTGGCGTAGGTGTCGCGGAGCCCGATCGTGCGCACGAAGACCGGCTTGCCGGGCGTCGAGTCCTGGTCGCGCTTGAAATAACCCTGCCGCTCGAACTGCACCGGCGCATCGTCGTTGCCGGTAACGATCGCCGGCTCCAGCTTGGCGTCGGGCACCACGATGAGCGACTCCGGATTGAGCTCCTTGGCGAAGTTGCCCACGTCCGGGTCGGGCCGCGTGAACAGCGGGCCGATGAGCCGCACCTCGGCGGTGACCGCATCGGCGGCCGAGACCCAGTGCAGCGTCCCCTTGACCTTGCGTCCGTCGGGCGGCGAGTTGCCGCCGCGGGTCTCGGGATCGTAGGTGCAGAGGAGTTCCACCACCTCGCCGGAAGCGTCCTTCACCACGTCGGTGCAGCGGACGAAATAGGCATAGCGCAGGCGCACCTCGGCGCCCGGCGACAGGCGGAAGAACTTCTTCGGCGGCTCCTCCATGAAGTCGTCGCGTTCGATGTAGATCTCGCGGCCGAAGCTCACCATGCGCGTGCCGGCGGCCGGGTCCCCGGGGTTGTTCACCGCCTCGAGCTGTTCGCTCTTGCCTTCCGGATAGTTCGTGATCGTGACCTTGAGCGGCTTCAGCACCGCCATGCGCCGCGCCGAGGTCTTGTTCAGCGCCTCGCGCACCGCATTGTCGAACATGGCGACGTCGACGCGGCTGTCGGAGCGCGCCACGCCGATCGCCGTGGCGAAGGCGCGGATCGCCTCCGGCGGCACGCCGCGCCGCCTGAGGCCGGCGATGGTCGGCATGCGCGGGTCGTCCCAGCCCGAGACGTGCCCGTCGCGGACCAGCGTCGTCAGCACGCGCTTGGAAAGTACCGTGTAGTCCATGTTGAGCCGTGCGAACTCGATCTGCCGCGGCCGCGAGGGCACCGGCAGGTTGTCGAGCAGCCAGTTGTAGAGCGGCTGGTGGTCGGCGAATTCCAGCGTGCACAGCGAGTGGGTCACGCCCTCGATCGCGTCCGACTGGCCGTGGGCATAGTCGTAGCTCGGATAGATGCACCACTTGTCGCCGGTGCGCGGGTGCGTGGCGTGCAGGATGCGGTAAAGCACGGGATCGCGCAGGTTGATGTTACCCGACGCCATGTCGATCTTGGCGCGCAGCACCCGGGCGCCGTTCTCGAATTCGCCGGCGCGCATGCGGCGGAAGAGATCGAGGTTCTCCTCGATCGAGCGGTCACGAAACGGGCTGTTCCGGCCGGCCTCGGTCAGCGTGCCGCGCGCGGCGCGCGTCTCCTCGGCGCTCTGGTCGTCGACATAGGCCTTGCCCTGGCCGATCAGGTATTCGGCCCATTCATAGAGCCGCTCGAAGTAGTCGGAAGCGTGGAACAGGTTGTCGCCCCAGTCGAAGCCCAGCCAGCGCACGTCGGCCTTGATCGAGTCGATGTATTCCTGCTCCTCCTTCACCGGGTTGGTGTCGTCGAAGCGCAGGTTGCAGTGCCCGCCGAATTCCAGCGGGACGCCGAAATTCAGGCAGATCGACTTGGCGTGGCCGATGTGCAGGTAGCCGTTCGGCTCCGGCGGAAAGCGGGTGACGATGGTCGTGTGCTTGCCGCTGGCGAGGTCGTCGCGCACGATGTCGCGGATGAAATCTTGGCCCGCTTCGCGCGTCGTTGTTTCGGTGGTCATTGAGGAATCCTTGGTGGCCGGCATGCGTCGTTCCCGGCCTTGCGCCGTCTATCTGCCAAATCCGGGGGAGAAGGCCAAGAGCCAGGTCAAATCAGCGGGTGCGAACCCGAGGCGGGTTGTCGCTGCAGCGGTCCATCCTTCGCGGGAGACAGGCGAAATCTCATCTTTCCCATGACGTATCAATAGCATACTGCGTTGCCCGTACCGCAGCCCGGATGGAGCGAAGCGCAATCCGGGCACGGGCCCCCGCAATCCGGTTCCCTCGGCTACGGCACCAGCGCCTTGGCCATCAGAACATCGTCGAAATAGCGCTCGCCGATCTTCACCGCGTTCTTCTCCAGCCCGTATTCGACGAAACCGAGGCTGGTATAGAGCCGCCGCGCGTTCATGTTGCCACGCTCAACGGAAAGGTTCACCTGCTCCACCCGGCCCCTGGCGTGCTCCAGCACCGCCTCGATCAGCTTCCGCGCCACCCCGGCGCTGCGCGCCTTCGGCCGCACATAGACCGCCCACAACTCTCCCTTGTGCGCCACGCGCACCTTGGGAACCACGTGCAGTCCTGCGATTCCAATGAGTTCCTCGCCATGGAAGGCACCGAACATATCGGCGTTGGTCAGCATTTCGCCAAAGCCCTCCGGCGGCTTCGCCTTCTCGCTGGCGTAGTCGCTGAGGAAGGCTTCCGGCGCCGTCTTCAGCGCCTCCAACCGGATTTCGCGGAAAATCCCGGTATCCGGCCCAGCTTCCAGCCGGCGAATGACGAAATCCGGAAAATCCATGGCTGACTTTTGCCTTCTGGGGCTGACATCGCGCGCCGCACCTATGGTACAGCACGCCGGCCCGCGCAATCACGTCCGCTCACCATGTCCGCACCCGTCGTCACCCGCTTCGCCCCCTCGCCCACCGGCTTCCTGCATATCGGCGGGGCGCGCACCGCGCTGTTCAACTGGCTCTATGCCCGCCACACCGGCGGCAGGATGCTGCTCAGGATCGAGGACACCGACCGCGAGCGCTCCACCGACGCGGCGATCGCCGCCATCCTCGGCGGGCTCACCTGGCTCGGCCTCACCTGGGACGGCGACACGGTGCACCAGTTCGCCCGCGCTGAGCGCCATCGCGCGGCGGCGGAGAGCCTGGTCGCCTCCGGCCGCGCCTATTACGCCTATGACACCGCCGAGGAATTGAACGCGATGCGTGCCGCCGCGCGCGCCGAGGGCCGCTTCGCCCGCTATGACGGGCGCTGGCGCGACCGTTCGCCGGCCGAGGCCCCGCCCGGCGTCTCCCCGGTCATCCGCGTCAAGGCGCCGATCGGCGGCGAGACCGTGATCGACGACCGCGTCCAGGGCCGCGTCGCCTTCCCCAATGGCGACCTCGACGATTTCATCATCCTGCGCTCGGACGGCACGCCGACCTACATGCTCGCCGTCGTCGTCGACGACCACGACATGGGCGTCACCCATATCATCCGCGGCGACGACCACCTGACCAATGGCGGCCGCCAGAAGATCCTCTACGACGCCCTCGGCTGGGACCTGCCGGTCATGGCCCACATCCCGCTCATCCACGGGCCGGACGGCGCCAAGCTCTCCAAGCGCCACGGGGCCCTCGGCGTCGAAGCCTACCGCGCCATGGGCTACCTGCCCGAGGCCCTCATCAACTACCTCGTCCGCCTCGGCTGGAGCCACGGCGACGACGAGATCATGGCGCTCGACGACATGATCGCCTGGTTCGATATCGCCGACATCAACAAGGGCGCGGCGCGCTTTGACTTTGCCAAGCTGGAGAGCGTCGACGCCCACTACCTGCGCCGGCAGTCGGACGACGCGCTCTACGATACGCTGGTGACCGCCCTGCCCCATCTCCCCGATGGCCCGGCCTTCGCGGCGAAGCTCGCGCGCCACGGCGCCGCCGTGAAGGCCGCCCTGCCGCTCCTCAAGGAGCGCGCCAAGACCTTGAACGACCTCATCGCCGGCGCCCATTTCATCGTCGCCGAGCGGCCATTGGCCGTGGACGCGGCAGCCGCCGCCCTGCTCGACGCCGATGCCCGCCAACTGCTGAGCCGTCTCAGGCCGGTGCTGGAGGCGCTCGCCGACTGGTCGGTCGCCGCCACCGAAGGCGCGGTGAAGACCTTCGCCGCCGAGCATGACCTCAAGCTCGGCAAGGTGGCGCAGCCGCTGCGCGCGGCCCTCACCGGCCGTGCCGCCTCGCCCGGCATCTTCGAAGTTCTGGTCATCCTCGGGCGGGCCGAAAGCCTCGCCCGCATCGCCGATCAGGCGGCAAGCTGACGCGCTTGCTGTGACGCCAAGGCGCGCTATTTATGCCGCTCTGCCCACCTCCGCGCGATGGACTTGTTGCGTCGCAACAAATACAATTCGCGCATCTCATTCGATAATCTCAACGATAAGGCGCTTGGTTTATGGCCACTGCGGATAACTTGGAAACACCGGACGGGACGGCACGGCTTGCAATTGGTGACGACAGCTGGGATTTGAAGGTGCGCCAGGGCACCATCGGGCCCGAGGTCATCGACATCGGCTCGCTCTATCGCGACACCGGCCGCTTCACCTACGACCCCGGCTTCACGTCGACGGCATCGTGCGAGTCCGCCATCACCTATATCGACGGCGACCAGGGCATTCTCCTCTACCGGGGCTATCCGATCGAGCAGCTCGCCGAGCACGGCGACTTCCTCGAGACCTGCTACCTGCTGCTCTACGGCGAATTGCCGACCCCGGCCCAGAAGGCCGACTTCGACCATCGCGTGACCTATCACACGATGGTCCACGAGCAGATGACGCGCTTCTTCAGCGGCTTCCGCCGCGACGCCCACCCGATGGCGGTGATGTGCGGCGTCGTCGGCGCCATGTCGGCGTTCTATCACGACTCCACCGACATCACCGATCCGCACCAGCGCATGATCGCTTCGCTGCGCATGATCGCCAAGATGCCGACGATCGCGGCAATGGCGTTCAAGTACCACACCGGCCAGCCCTTCGTTTATCCGCTGAACGCGCTCGACTTCTCGTCGAACTTCCTGCGCATGTGCTTCTCGGTGCCCTGCGAGGAATACAAGGTGAACCCGGTCCTGGCGCGCGCCATGGACCGCATCTTCATCCTGCACGCCGACCACGAGCAGAACGCCTCGACCTCGACCGTGCGGCTCGCCGGCTCCTCCGGCGCCAACCCGTTTGCCTGCATCGCCGCCGGCATCGCCTGCCTGTGGGGGCCGGCCCATGGCGGCGCCAACGAGGCGGCGCTCACCATGCTGCAGGAGATCGGCACGGTCGAGCGCATCCCGGAATTCATCGCCCGCGCCAAGGACAAGAACGATCCCTTCCGCCTGATGGGCTTCGGCCACCGGGTCTACAAGAACTACGACCCGCGCGCCAAGATCATGCAGAAGACCACCCACGAGGTGCTGCAGGAGCTCGGCATCACCGACGACCCGCTGCTCGAGGTGGCGATGGAGCTCGAGCGCATCGCGCTCACCGACGAGTATTTCATCGAGAAGAAGCTCTACCCGAACATCGACTTCTATTCGGGCATCACGCTGAAGGCGCTGGGCTTCCCGACCACCATGTTCACCGTGCTCTTCGCGGTGGCGCGTACCGTCGGCTGGATCGCCCAGTGGAAGGAGATGATCGAGGACCCGTCGCAGAGGATCGGCCGGCCGCGTCAGCTCTATATCGGCGCCGAACGGCGCGAATACGTGCCGATCTCGAAGCGGCGCTGACGCTCGATCGCCAGTCGGTCCACTCCCGACGTCCGTTGTTGCCACCTCCCCCCTTGTGGGGGAGGTCGGATTTCCCCGATTTGCGTGAGCAAATCGGCCTTGGAAATCCGTGTGGGGGGTGCCCCGGCGCGGGGAGGCACCAAGCCGATGGCGCGGGCTCAAGTCCGCGGGAACTCTGCCTCGATCGCCGTGCCGGCGCGGCGCTCCATCAGCGTCGTGCCAATACCCCTCTCCGTTCGGCCAACGCCTGCGACACCTGCCGCTCTTTCAGCGTCTCCAGGATCGCCTGCGCCGCCCGCACACTCGGTGCCGGCCCGGCCGGGTCCATCAGCCTCTCCAGCCGCTGGAAGGCGGCAAGCTGTGCCGCCCGCTCGGCGCCTTCGCCAAGCAGCGGCGCCAGCGCCGCGGCAAGCCGCTCCGGCTCGCTGTCGCCATCGATGAATTCGGGGATGGCGCGATCGTCGAGGATCAGGTTGGGCAGAACGATCGACTTGGCCGTGAGCATGAACCTGAACGGCCGCACCAGCGGGTCGGTGCGATAGGCCACCACCATCGGCACGGCGGCAAGCGCCAGCTCCAGCGACACCGTGCCGGAGGCGGCGAGCGCCGCATGCGCCCGCCGGAAGGCCTTGAGCTTCTCCGCCTCGCCCTCGACGATCGTCGGCTTCACCGGCCAGTCGGCGGCGCGCGCGCGGATCTCGCCCGCGAGCCGCGGCACCGCCGGCAGCAGCACTTCGAGCGGTCCGCATTGCTCCGCCACCCGGCGCACCGTCTCGCCGAAGGGCGCCATCAGGCGGCTGACCTCGCTCCGCCGGCTGCCGGGCAGCACCAGCAGCACCGGCGGTGTGCCGGCCGCGATGGGCGGGCGCTCGTCGGGCGCTCCGCGATAGTCGCCAAGGCGGGCGATCAGCGGGTGGCCGACATAAGTGGTGGGCGGCCCGCCGAGACGCCGGTGGACCTCCGGCTCGAACGGCAGGATGGCGAGCAGCCGGTCGACGAAGCGCGCCATGCGCCGCGCCCGCCCCGGCCAATAGGCCCACACCGTCGGCGATACGTAGTCGACGACCGTGATCAGCGGGTTCCGCCGCCGCACGCGCTTGGCCACGCGCAGGCTGAACGCCGGACAGTCGATGGCGACCAGCAGGTCGGGCTTCGCCGCGAGGACCGCCCTCACCGTCTGGCCGAGCCGGCGTGCCAGGTTCGGCAGGCGGGCGAGCACCGCCGTCACCCCATGGAGCGCGATCTCCTCCATCGGGAAGAGCGAGGCGAGGCCGTTGCGCGCCCATGCGCTGGCCGCCGACCCCGGAGAAGCGCACCGCGCCACCGGTCGCCTCGAGAGCGCCTGCATCAGCCCGGCGCCGAGCATGTCGCCCGATTCCTCGCCGGCAATCAGGAAAACCTTGAGCGGCGCGCCTCTGCGGTCGCCGGTCATGGCCCCGGCCTGGTCTCGCCACCGGCCACGGCCAGGATGAAGGTGCCGGTTTCCTCGGCCGCATCAAGCGTCTCGGCGCGTTCGGCGATCATCACCCGGCCGGCCTCGACGACGATGCCGGCAAGCCCCGCCTTGACCACCGCGGTGACCGTGCGCGGGCCGATGGTCGGCATGTCGACGCGCAGGTCCTGCTGCGGCTTGGAGCACTTGGCCAGCACCCCGGCGCGGCCCGGCCATTTCACCCGGCCCCTGACACGCAGGTCGCTGACCCGTTCGAGCATGGCGTCGGTGCCTTCCGCCGCCTCGACCGCCACCACCAGCCCATTGACCGCCACCGCACCCTGGCCGATGTCGTGCTCGCCGATGACCCGGGCGGCATTCATGGCGACGCGGGCATCGTCGAGCATCGCCTGGCCGGCGCGCGGGCCGGCAAGCTGGCCCGCTCTGGCCACCAGCTCCGGCGCCACCTCGTGGGCGCCGATCACCCGGAAGCCGCACTCCTCCAGGTAGGCGATGAGGTTGCCGAGCACGGTGTCGTCGCCACCGATGACCGATTTGAGGATGCGCGGCAGCAGGCGCAGCGTGCTGAGGTCGAGCATCCCCATGCTGTGGAAGTCCGGCCGCCGGCTGATCGAACCGATGAGCACGACGTCGCGTGCCCCGTGCGCCGAAATCATCTGTTCGACGCTGCCCAGATGGCCCCACTTGATGCTCTTGTAGGGGAAGGACTCCTTCAGCCTGTCGTCGGCCTCGCCCTCGAGCCCGATGACCAGCACCTTGCGCCCCGCCGCAGCGGCGGCGTTTGCCACCTGCAGGGGAACGCTGCCGCCGGCCGCCAGGATCGCCAGCGGCTCGCCCGCGGCCTCAGGCGTCCACGTCGTCATCGTGCGCCCAGCCCGCCTTGCGCGGCAGCGTCAGCGGCCGGTCGCCGGTGGCGCGCAGGAAGTCGATGAGCGGCCTGACCGCCGCGATCGAACCGTATGCGCCTTCCACTGCGGCGATGCGCTCGTCCCGCGGCCCCTGGCTGCCGAAGAACAGGCGGAACGACGCGCGCAGCGCCATGATGTCGGCGTGGGTGAACCCCCGCCGCTTGATCCCACGCACGTTGATGCCGGCAATCACCGCGTGCTGGCCGACCGCCATGGCATAGGGCACCACGTCGCGCTCCACCCCGGAGAGCCCGCCGATGAAGCAGTGGGCGCCGATGCGCGTGAACTGCTGCACCGCAGCGGCGCCACCGAGAATGGCGAAATCGCCGATCTGCGAGTGGCCGCCGATCATCGCGTTGTTGGTCAGGATCACATTGTCGCCGACGACGCAGTCATGCGCGACGTGCGATCCGACCATCAGGAAGCAGCGGTTGCCGACGGTCGTCGTGCCGCGGCCGCGGCTGGTGCCGCGATGGATGGTGGCGTTCTCGCGGATGATGCAGTCGGCGCCGATCTCGATGGCCGTGTCCTCGCCGCGATAGCTGAGGTCCTGCGGATCGCCGCCGATATAGGCGTGGGCCGCGATGCGCGTGCGCTCGCCGATCCGCGTACGGCCGCGGATGATGACGCGGGCATCGACGTCGACCCCGTCGGCGAGCTCGACGGCGCCGCCGACCAGCGAATAGGGACCTATGGTGACGTCAGCGCCAATGCGGGCGCCGTCCTCGATGATGGCAGTCGGGTGGATGTTGGTCATGAAGAGGATTGCGGCTCACCCATCATGGCGCTGATGATCGCCTCGGCGACCAGCGTGCCGCCAACCTTCGCTTCGCCGGCGAAGCGCCAGATGTTGCGCCGCTGCTTGAGTTTCTTGACGTGGTATTCGAGCACATCGCCGGGCACCACGGGCCGGCGGAACTTGGCCTCGTCGACGGTCATGAAATAGACCAGCTGCGGCCTGGCGCTCTGCATCGACGCCACGCAGATGGCCCCGGCCGTCTGCGCCATGCCCTCGACGATGAGCACGCCGGGCATGACCGGCCGGCCGGGAAAATGGCCGGCGAAGTGCGGCTCGTTGAAGGTGACGTTCTTGATGCCGACGGCGGAGTTGTCGCCGTCGACATTGATGATCCGGTCGACCATCAGGAACGGGTAGCGATGCGGCAGAAGCTCCATGATGCGTTCGATGTCGAACGATTGCAGCGCTGTCGGCCCGTCATCCATCCGTCTGTCTCCCGCTGCCGGCGCGGTTGGCTGCGCCCAGCGACGACGTTTTGACCCATCCTCCGCGAATTGTCGATGGCCTGGCGGCGATCGGCCGGCGGCCGAACGGGCGCATGCCAGTGCCCCCGCCCCCAAACGGCGGCGGGCGCGAGGTCACCCCCGCGCCCGCGCGTTCCGAAACCAATTCCGATCAGAAGGCGGCGTTGGTGCCGATGCGGAAGAACTGCGTGCTGTCGTAGCTCTTCTTGGTCAGCGCCTGGGCGAAATCGGCGCGGATCATGCCGAACGGCGACTGCCATAGGATGGAGGCGCCCACCGACGAGCGGATGCCCATGTCGTCCATGACCTTGGACGGGTTGCAGCCGCCCGTGCAGTTCGACGGGACATCGGCGCCCCACAGCACGCCGGCGTCGGCGAAGAAGGCGCCGCGCAGGCCCAAGTCCGGCGGCACCGCCGGCAACGGGAACTGCACCTCGGCGGTGCCGTTGATGTAGTTCTTGCCGCCGAGCGCGATGTTGGTCGTGCCGTCGTTGTAGCGCGGACCATAGCCGAGCGAGGCAAAGCCGCGGATCGTCTCGCCACCCTTGAAGAAATCGTCGATGGTCGACACCGGCTGACCGAGGCCGGTGATGTTGCCGGCGCCCACCTTCACCAGGCCGACGATGTCGTTGTTGTCGAGCAGCGGCGTATACCAGCGCGCGTCGGCGGTGGAGCGGATGAACCGGGCGTCGCCACCGATGCCGGCGAAATCCTGGGCGAAGCGGAAGTACAGGCCCTCATGCGGGTCGAGCCGGCTGTCGAGCGTCGAATAGGTCACGCCCCAGCTGGCCATGGAGCTCAGCCGCGATCCCGCCGGGAAGAAGCACGCCGTGGGATTGGTCGTACAGTCGGTACCGTTGGTGTAGCTGTTGGTGTCGGTATTGCGGGCCTTGTAGCCGACGTCGAAGGTCAGATTGTCGGTGATCGGCAGGCCGAGCGTGATGCCGCCGCCGGTGCTCGACGTCTTGAACGGCCGCAGCGAGCCCGCATCCGTATAGGTCTGGTAGCCGCTCAGGCTGAACGACATGTGGTTGCCGAGGAAATACGGGTCGGTGAACGATGCGTTGACCGACTGCTCCTTGAAGCTGCCGCCGACCGCGATGTGCACCTGCTGACCGCGCCCGAGGAAGTTCTTCTCGTCCATCGACACTTCGGCGACCAGACCGGTCGAGCCGCCCGTCGTCTCGACGCCGCCGGCGATGCCGAACGAGCCGGTCGACTTGTCCTCGACATTGACCACCACGACCACCTTGTCGGGCGCCGAGCCCGGCTCGGTCGTGATCGCCACGGTCTTGAAGTAGTCGAGGTCGCGCAGCCGGCGCTCGGCCTTGTCGATCATCACGCGGTTGTAGGCGTCGCCTTCCGCCACCTCGAACTCGCGCCGGATCACGTAGTCTCGGGTCCGCGTATTGCCGCGGATGTCGATGCGCTCGATGTAGACGCGCTGGCCCTCGTCGATGACGTAGGTCAGGTTGACGGTGTTGTTGCTGTAGTCGCGGTCGCCGCGCGGGCGAACCTGGGCGAACACGTAGCCAAGCCGCGACAGCTCGACGGTCAGGTCCTCGGTCGACTTCTCGATCTGCGACGAATCGAAGGTGTGGCCGCTCCTCGTCTTGACGATGCGCGAGAGCGCCCTGGTGTCGACACCCTGGATCGACGAGTCGATGTTGATGCTGCCGAACTTGTATTTCGGCCCTTCGTCGAGGGTGAAGGTGATGATGTAGCGGCCCTTGGCGGCGTCGAAGGTGGAGTCCTGCGACAGCACCTGGAAGTCGGCATAGCCGTGCTTCAAATAGAAGGTGCGCAGCAGGTCGGCGTCGGCGTTGAGCCTGTCTTCGCTGTAGATGTCGTTCTGCGTCAGCCAGCTCAGCCAGTTGGTCTTCTTGGTCGTGATGATGCCGGCCAGCCGCTGCGCCGAGAACGCGCGGTTGCCGACGAAATTGATCGCGCCGATGCCGGTGCGCTCGCCCTCGCTGATGGCGAAGACGATGTTGACCCGGTTGTCGGGGAGCTTGGTGATCCGCCCTTCGACCTTGGCGCTGCTGCGCCCCTTGGTCTCGTAGTATTGCTGAATGTGGAAGACGTCCGCCTGCAGCTTGGCGTCGGTCAGCACGCCGCGCGGCTTGAGCTCGACGATGGCCGCCAGCGTGTCCGCGGTGACCTTCTTGTTGCCCTGGAAGACCACCGAATTGATGATCGGGTTCTCGACCACGGTCACCACCAGCACGCTGCCGTGCTGGGCAATGCCGACGTCGGAGAACAGGCCCGTGGCGTAGAGCGCCTTGACCGACGCATCGACATCGGCGCCGCTGTAGGACTTGCCGGGCTTGATGGTCAGGTAGGCCTTGATCGTCGCTGCTTCGATGCGCTGGGTGCCCTTGACCTGGATGCTCGAGGCAACCGCGGCGTGGGCGATTCCCGCGCTGACCAGCGCAGTCGCGCCGCCGAAGGCCGGCAACGCCAACGCCAGTAACAGATACAGCGCCAGTCTACGGGCAAAAAACATAAATGAATTCATGTGGTTCGAATGCCTTGCTCGTCTGCCTGTCCAGTCCGCATCGCCGAGCGGACAGACGCGCCCCGTCATGACCCAGCCGCGGCAGAATTACAGCCTTTTGGACTCCCCGCAAGCCGCATCCCCACCCGGTTTTCCGAATCTTACCCCGCGTTGCCCGGCCGCCACGCATGGAAGCCTGATTTCACAAGGAACTCAAATGAATAATATCGTTCCAGGTTGCGAAAATCATTAACATCAACACGAGCGCGAAGCCAACCCGGAAGCCGATCTCCTGGACCCGCTCGCTGAGCGGCTTTCCGCGCACCGCCTCGATGGCGAAAAACAGCAGGTGGCCGCCGTCGAGCATGGGAATCGGGAACAGGTTGATCAGGCCGATGCTGATCGACAGAATCGCCGCCAGGTTGATCAGCGCGGTAATGCCGAGCGTGGCGACCTCGGCCGAGACCGTGGCGACCTGGATCGGGCCGCCGATCTGGTCGGCCGGCTCGTGCCCGATGATGACCGAAAACAGGTAGGACAGCGTGTGTCCGGTGATCGACGCGGTCTCCTGGGTGGCGACCCACGCCGCCACGGGTAGCGAGTAGTGCTCGACGCGCACCCCGGCGCCGCTCGTGGCATGGCTGACGCCGAGCATGGCCATCCGGGTTTTGCGGCCGAAAACCTCAGTTTCGGTGAACTTCGGGCGGACCGACAGGGTGACGTCCTGGTCGCCGCGGCGGACCACGATCGAGAGCTCGGTGTCGCCGGAGAGGCTGACGATGCGCTGCAGGTCGGCAAAGCTCGACACCGCGCTCCCGTCGATCGATTCGACCACGTCGCCGGGCTGGAAGCCGGCCTCAGCCGCCGGCGAGCCGGGAACCACCGAATCGACCCGCGGGGTCATCACCTGGCGGCCGTAAATGCTGAAGATCAGGGTGAAGATGACGATCGCCAGCACGAAATTGGCGATCGGGCCGGCGGCGACGATCGCCGCCCGGGCGGCGACCCCCTTGCCGGCGAAGGAGCGTTCGCGGTCCGCCGGGTCCATCTGCTTCAATGCGTCGCGGTCCGGCACGCTCGCCTCGTTCTCGTCGCCGACGAAGCGGACATAGCCGCCCAGCGGGATCGCCGAGATCTTCCAGCGCGTCCCCTTGCGGTCATTGAAGCCGATGAGTTCCGGGCCGAAACCGATGGAGAAGGTCCGCACCGCCACCCCGGTCCAGCGCGCCACCAGGAAATGGCCGAGTTCGTGAAAGAACACGACCAGGGTGAGGACGAACAGGAAGGGCACGATGTAGCCGAGGGCCGACCACCCGAGATTCCCGATCCACTCAACCAGTGCCATGTCAGGCGTCCTTCCCCTGTTCAGTGCGCCCGGCGGCGCGCAAGCAGTTGGTCTGCGATCTCACGTCCGCGGCGGTCGAGCGCGATGGCCTCTTCGACCGAATCCGGCGCCGCCGGCACAGTCTCGGCCGAAACGCGCTCGATCGTTTGCGCGACCAATCCGGCAATTTCAAGAAAGCCGATGCGGCCCGCCAGGAAGGCCGCCACCGCCACCTCGTTGGCGGCATTGAGAATGTTGGTCGCCCACCCGCCGGCATCAAGGGCCTCGCGCGCCAGCGTGAGCGCCGGGAAACGGCTGAGATCCGGCCGCTCGAAGGTCAGGCTGCCGAGTTCGGCGAGGTCGAGCCGGCGGCCGCCGAGCCCCCCGCTCTCCGGCCAGGACAGGCAATGGGCGATCGGCACGCGCATGTCGGGCAGGCCCATCCCGGCGATCACGGCGCCGTCGTGGAAGGCGACCAGCCCGTGCACCACCGACTGCGGATGCACCAGCACGTCGAGCCTCTCCGCCGGCATGTCGAACAGATGGTGGGCCTCGATCACCTCCAGGCCCTTGTTCATCATCGTCGCCGAATCGATGGTGATCTTGCGTCCCATCGACCAGTTGGGGTGCTTGAGCGCGTCGGCGGCCGTGGCCGCGGCCATGCGCTCCAGGCTCCAGGTGCGGAACGGGCCGCCCGAGGCGGTGATGACGATCCGCTCCACCTCCTCGATCGGGCGCCCGCCCAGCGCCTGGTAGACGGCGTTGTGCTCCGAATCCATCGGCAGGATGGTGACGCCCTCTTCCGCCGCCGCGCGCATGAAGATGGCGCCGGCGGAGACCAGGCACTCCTTGTTGGCGATGGCGACCCGCGTGCCCATGCGGATGGCGGCATAGGTCGGCGCCAGACCGGCCGCGCCGACGATCGCGCCGACCACCAGGTCGGCCGGCCGCTCGGCCGCTTCGCGCACCGCATCGGCGCCGGCGGCCGCGGCGATGCCGGTGCCGGCAAGCGCCGCCTTGAGGTCGCCGTACGCTGACGGGTCGGCGACCACCGCCAGCCGCGCCCCGGCCGTCCGCGCGATGCGCGCCAGCTTCTCGGCATTGGCATTGGCGGTGACGGCTTCGACGGCAAAGGAACCGGCGCGTTCGGCGATCACCGAGAGCGTGCTGGCGCCGATCGAGCCGGTTGCGCCGAGGATGGTCACGCGGCGCGGCGTCACCGCCGAACGCGGCATCTGGGCGGCTGCGGCGCTCACCGTCACCATGTCGTCAGACCGGTTGCCAGGTGCCACGGCCCGCCGTGCAGGAAGCCGATGATCACCGCCGCGGCGACGGCGAAGACGAGGCCGTCGACGCGATCCATGAGGCCGCCGTGGCCGGGCACGATGTTGCCCGAGTCCTTGACGCCGAAGGTGCGCTTGACGGCGGACTCGAACAGGTCGCCGGCCTGGGCGGCAACCGACAGGAGTGCGCACACCAGCGCCAGCCCCGCCGCCACCGGCACCTGTGCCAGCATGGCGACGATAAGGCCGATGACGACCCCGGCGATCAGCCCGCCGATCGCCCCGGCCCAGGTCTTCTTCGGCGAGATCGCCGGCCACAGCTTCGGCCCACCGATCGCCCGGCCGGCGAAGAAGGCGCCGCTGTCGGTGCCCCAGACCACGGCAAACACCACCAGCACCGCGGCCAGCCCGTTATCCGGCGCAAAGCGCAGCAGCAGGAGGCCGAGGCCGAGCGCGGCGCTGTAGGCGACGCCTCCCGGCCGCCATGGCTCGCGCGCCACCACCGCGGCAGCCACCACCGCCAGCCCGGTCAGGCCCGCGGCCGCCCCGACAAGTCCGCCAGTCAGCAGCGCCAAGCTCGCGACCAGCGCCGCGGTGAAGATCACCGTCGGCAGCAGCCGGTCGCCGGTCAGCCCGATCCATTCGAGATGCACCACGATCACCACCGCCGATACGGCGATGGCCGCCAGCCAGCCGCCAAACCAGGCAGCCGCGAGGGTCAGCCCGGCGAGGATCGCGGCCGACGCAAGACGGACCAGCATTTCGTTGCTCGATACCGGCGTGACCCCGCCTCCGCCGGTGACACGCACCACGCTCACGCGCTCTCCCGCTCGCCACGCCCGCCGTAGCGCCGGCTGCGGGTCGCGAACATCTCTAGCGCCACGCCGAGCGCGTCGCGGCCGAAGTCCGGCCAGTTGACCTCGAGGAAGACCAGTTCGGCATAGGCCGATTGCCACAGCAGGAAATTGCTCAGCCGCATTTCCCGTCCCGTGCGGATGATCAGGTCCGGGTCCGGGAACTTGGCGGTGTCGAGGTGGCCGGCGATCACCTCCTCGTCGATTGCCTTGGGGTCGAGCGAGCCGGCCCTGACTTCCTCGGCGATCGCCCGCATGGCGCGGGTGAGCTCGTTGCGGGCACCGTAGTTGAAGGCGAAGATCAGGTGGAGCTCGTGGTTGCCGGCGGTCAGCGTCTCCGCCTCCTCGATCATCTTGAGGATGTCGGAGGGGACGCCCTCGCGGCTGCCGATCACGCAGACGCGCACGCCCTGGGCGTGCAGCTCGGCGACGTCGCGGCGGATATAGAGCCGGAACAGGCCGAACAGGAAGTCGATCTCGTCGCGCGGGCGCGACCAGTTCTCAGACGAGAAGCTGTAGAGGGTGAGATAGCGGATCTTGAGGTCGATGGCGGCGCGCACCGTCTTGCGCACGGCCTCGACCCCGCGCCGGTGGCCCTCGCCGCGCGGCAGGCCGCGCCCCTTCGCCCAGCGCCGGTTGCCGTCCATGATGATGCCGACGTGCCGCGGCACCGCGCCCGTTCCCGGCACGGTGGATGCGGTCTGGTTCTGGTCGGCGAGCAGGCTCATGCCGCTCTCGCTCCTTGGCCGCCACTACACCTGCAGGATCTCGGCCTCTTTGGCAGCCAGAATTTCGTCGATCTCGGATATGGTGCCGTCGGTCATGGTCTGCACGTGCTCGCCGTCCGCGTGGGCCTGATCCTGGCCGATCTCGCCATCTTTTTCCTGCTTCTTGATGGCGTCGATGGCGTCGCGGCGCACATGGCGCACGGCGACCCGGGCGGCTTCAGCGTATTTGTGGGCAACCTTGACCAGCTCCTGCCGACGCTCGGCGTTGAGCTCCGGAATGGGGATGCGCAGCAGCGTCCCCTCCATGATCGGATTCAACCCGAGGTTGGCCTCGCGGATGGCCCTGTCCACCGCGTGAACGTTGGACTTGTCCCACACCTGCACCGACAGCATGCGCGGTTCCGGCACGCTGACCGAGGCCATCTGGTTGAGCGGCATCGTGGTGCCGTAGGCCTCGACATGGATCGGCTCGAGCAGGCTCGACGAGGCCCGCCCGGTGCGCAAGCCCGCCAATTCACCCCTCAGCACCCCAACAGCCCCCTGCATCCTGCGGTTGACTTCTGCGCTGTCCATCTCTTCCCCTGCAAGTGTATCGGCCAATCGCGGCCGCCATGTGTCAGGCGTTGGCCGTCACGCCCGCCCCCCGGGGCGGGCTCAACCGTTGGCGACCACCGTCGCCCGGCCCTCTCCGGTGAGGATATCAACGAAAGCGCCGGGCTGCTTGATGGAAAAGACGATTACCGGAATCCCGTTGTCGCGGGCAAGAGTGATCGCGGCGAGATCCATGACGCCCAGCCCCTGGCTGAGCACCGCGTCGTAGCTCAGCCGGTCGTACCGGGTCGCCGTCTTGTCCGTCTTCGGATCGGCCGAATAGACGCCGTCAACCTGGGTGCCCTTGCACAGCGCGTCGCAGCCCATCTCGGCCGCGCGCAGCGCCGCACCGGTGTCGGTGGTGACGAAGGGGTGGCCGATGCCGCCGGAGAAGAGCAGCACCTGACCCGCCTCGAAGGCGGCCAGAGCGATCCGCTGGTTGAAGACTTCGCAGATCGAGGGCATGGGAACGGCCGAGAACAGACGGCTCTCAACCTTGCGCTCATCCAGCTTCTGCTGGAAGGCGATGGCGTTCATCACCGTCGCCAGCATGCCCATCTGGTCGCCGGCGATGCGGTTGCCGCCGCCCTTGGCGATGGTGACCCCGCGGAAGATGTTGCCGCCGCCGATCACCACGCCGACCTTGACGCCGAGGCCGACCGCCGCCGCCACGTCGTCGGCGATCCGGCCGGTCACCTTGTCATCGATGCCGAAGGCCTGATCGCCGAGCAGCGCCTCGCCCGAAACCTTGAGGAGAACCCGTTTGTAGCGAAGCGGCGCTGTCATGGTCGCGACTCGGGAAAGCTTGGAAAACCGCCATCGGGATACACGATGGCCGGTTGCCTGTCACGGCCCGCAGGCCGCCGCCCAGGCGCCCGCCGCGCCATCCGCCGGCTAGTAGTGGACGGCCGCTCTGGCGCTCACCGCATAGACCAGGTCGTCGCCAAACGAAGCCGCATAGCCGACCGGGTTCGGGATACCGCCGGCAAGCGTCGCCGTGCTCAGCGTCCCGCCGGTCAGCACGCCGACACTGCCGCCGAACCTGAATTCCAAATTCTTGTGCGGTGTCCATACACCCGTCAGATCGAAGGTCCAGGTGTCGGTCTGTGAGGTGAAGCCCTGTGTCGCGCCCTGATCCCAGGTGACGCTGCCGGCCAGCGACAACTGGTCATTGAACTGGTGTGCGGCGCCCAGCGTCACCGTCCAGCTGTCCTTCCACAGCAGCGTCAGGGCGCTCGGCGCGCCGCCGCCCGTGATGCAGGGCGTAACGCCCGGCGCGCACAGCGGCATGTCCTGGTCGACGCTCCAGTTGGTCCATTTGATCGCGCCGAAGGCGAGCCAGCCCGGCGCGACGCCGGATTGCGCCTTCAGTTCGAGCGATTGCGGCATGGTGATCGAGCCGGCCAGCGGGCCGGTGTAGGCGCCGCCCAGGTTGACGCCCGTGCCGGTCATGTCATAGCCGATCGCCGAATTGTAGATCAGCGTGGCGCGCAACGCATATTGCGGAATCTCGTAGCCGACGCCGGCGCGCCAGCCGATGCCATCGTCGTCGACGTTGGTCGACGCCACCAGGCCGCTGAAGTTCTGCAGCAGTTCGTATTTGATCGTCTGATAGGAGGCGCCGCCGATGAACAGCAGATTGCCCATGCCGGCCGAGGCAGAAAGCGCACAGGTGAGCCCGTAATCCTCGGAGGTGAAGTGCTGCTCGGTCGCCGAGGCCGCGGCGAACCAATTGCCGTAATTGGCATGGCCCTCAAAGGGCTGCCGATAGCTCGCCATGCAGCGCACCTGCTGCGCCAGGCGTGCCATGACGCTGAAGCGCTCGACCGAGAAGGGCGCCACCTCGCGCACATTGGTCGCCGACTGACCGGTCAGGTAGCCGGTGCCCGTCACGTTTGTCAGCGTGCGCTGCGGATCGATGTACCGCGTCTGCGCTTCCGCGGCGACTTTGTCCTGGCTGAAGAGGAAATCCCAGTCGCGTTCGCCGGTGTCATAGCCGCCTGCATGGGCGGCAACTGAAAGCGCCAGGACCGCCGCTGCGGTCGACACGAAATGCGCGATACCGGCCGCGATCGCGGCCCGTCCATGCCCCGGCATCGTCACCCCCTAGCCCGCCGGAAGCAATGCCAAGCGATCATGCAGCGCCGATCGACATGCTCCAGGCGTGGCACGGCCAGGGACGAAGGCCCCCGTCCGGCCAGGCAGCCATCTAATCGCGTTCAGACTGCCGGAGTCAAACGAGCCACTGCGCCCAAAAAGCAAAGGCCCGGACGGGCATCCCCGTCCGGGCCTGGATCATCCCGCCTGCCGGCGGTTCACTTCTTGCCGGTGCCGGCCGCTGCGGCGACTTCGGCGGCGAAGTCGCTCTCCGCCTTCTCGACGCCTTCGCCGAGCCGGAAGCAGACGAACTCGGTCACCGTGACCGCGCTGCCGATGTCGCCCTCGGCCGCCTTCAGCGCCTGCTCCACCGTCTTCTCGGTGTCGACGACGAAGGTCTGCGACAAAAGCACGACCTCCTCGTAGAACTTGCGCAGGCGGCCCTCGACCATCTTCTCGATGATCGCCTCGGGCTTGCCCGATTCACGCGCCTGCTCGGCGAAGATCGCCTTCTCGCGGTCGACGACCGCCTGGTCGAGCTGGCTTGACCGCACTGCCAGCGGCGCCGCGGCGGCGACGTGCATGGCGACCTGCCGGCCGATCTCACCCAGCTTGCCGGCATTGCCGGACGACTGCAGCCCGACGATGACGCCGATCTTGCCGAGGCCGGGGGCGACCGCGCTGTGGATGTAGCTTGCCACCGCGCCTTCGCTCACCGACACCATGGCGCTGCGCCTGAGCGTCATGTTCTCGCCAATGGTCGCCACCGCCGCCTTGATCGTCGCCTCGACGCGTCTCGCCGGACGGCATCTTGGCCGCCGCAATCGCGGCGAGCGAGCCGTCGGTGGCAAGCGCCGCCTTGGCGACGGCGCTGACCAGCGCCTGGAAGTCCGGGTTGCGGGCGACGAAATCGGTCTCCGAGTTGAGCTCGATCATGACCGCGCGCTTGCCCTCGGAGGCAACCGCCACCAGGCCCTCGGCGGCCACGCGGCCGGCCTTCTTGGCCGCCTTGGCCAGGCCCTTGGTCCGCAGCCAGTCGATGGCGGCTTCCATCTCGCCGCCGGTCTCGGTCAGCGCCGCCTTGCAGTCCATCATGCCCGCGCCCGTCTGGTCGCGGAGTTCCTTCACCAATGTCGCGGTGATAGCCATGTCATCAATCCTTGTGTCTTCGGCCGGGCGGCCGCAGCCCCTAGCCGCCGGCTAGCGTCTTTGCCTGCCCGATCCAGTCGTCGCGCAAGATGCGGCCCTTGAAGTTGAGGGCGTCGTCGATCTTGGCGATGTCCTCGTCGGAGAAGTTCGCCACCTGGTCGAAGCGGGTGATGCCGAGCGCATTGAGCTTCTTCTCGAGCACCGGCCCGACGCCGGAGATCTTCTTCAGGTCGTCGGCATCGCCGGCCGGCGTCTCGAACAGCGGTTCGAGCGGCGCTGCCGGCTCCGCCGCGGGCGCCGCCTTGGCGCGGCGCTTGGCGGTATCGCGTGCCTGCGGCTCCAGCTGCCTCGGCAGCGGTCATGTCGACGTCGCCCGCCGCGGCCGCCTCGCCCACCGGCTCCAGCACGGCCGGCTCAACGATCACCTCCTCCTGGGCACCGATGTCGATGCCGGCGTCGCCCTGGGCGCGGCCGATGCCGTCGATCGCCGCCCTGGCGACCAGGTCGCAATAGAGCGTGATCGCGCGGCCGGCGTCATCGTTGCCGGGGATCGGATAGGCGATGTTGTCCGGGTCGCAGTTGGAATCGACGATCGCCACCACCGGGATGCCGAGGCGGTTGGCCTCGTCGATGGCGATCTTCTCCTTGTTGGTATCGATGACGAACAACAGGTTGGGCACGCCGCCCATGTCCTTGATGCCGCCGAGCGCCTTCTCCAGCTTGTCCTTCTCGCGGGTCAGCATCAGGCGCTCTTTCTTGGTGAGGCCCTGGCCCTCGCCGGCGAACAGCGTCTCCAGTTCGCGCAGGCGCTGGATGGAGCGCGAGATGGTCTTCCAGTTGGTCAGCATGCCGCCGAGCCAGCGGGCATTGACGTAGTACTGGGCGCAGCGCTTGGCCGCCGCCGTCAGCGGCTCCGCCGCCTGGCGCTTGGTGCCGACGAACAGCACGCGGCCGCCGCCGGCCACCGCGTCGCTCACCGCCTCCAGCGCCCGGTGCAGCATGGGCACCGTCTGGGCGAGGTCCATGATGTGGATGTTGTTGCGCACCCCGTAGATGTACTGAGCCATCTTGGGGTTCCAGCGATGCTTCTGGTGGCCGAAATGAACGCCAGCCTCGAGCAGCTGACGCATGGAATAATCGGGCAGTGCCATGACTACCTTGCTCCTTTACCGGTTCTGCCGCCGCGGGAACTGAGTCCTTGGGATCAAGGACACCGGAAGGGTCGTTCGCCCTGGAACGGACGATTGACCCGAACCCCGCGTGTGAGATGGGGCGCCTTATATGGGGATGATTGACGGAAAGCAAGGCTTTCGCCGGCTTCACCAGCCGCCGCGCCCGCCCGCTTCAGGAAGGTGGCGAAAGGTCGAAGCGGACGCGCCGTCGTCCGGCCGCCCCGCAACTTCAGCGCATCGACGCGGTGTCGAGCGTGCCGGCCACCAGCTTGTTGAGGTCGCCGACCTTCTCGTTGATGAACCAGCCGTAGAAGTTCTCCTGCGGCCACTGCGGCGCCTGGCCCTTCTTGGCGCGCTGGTCGTTGATCGCCTTGAGGTCGGTGGCGCGGGTGACCGGATCGCCGAGATTGTAGAGCGTGGCGACGACCCCGGCGTTGGCCGAGATGTCGAAGCCGGCGACGCGCTTGTAGGCGTCGATCGAGCGGCGGATCGCGGCCGCGATGTAGAACATCGAGTCGTCCGGATTCATGATCTGCGAGAACACCTGCGGCGCGTTGTCGATGGACAGCAGCGGCAGCCCGCTCTTGGCGTGGACGAGGTCGGTGACGCTGAGCGCCACCACCGGGCCGATCTGGCCGATGCCGAAGGTCTGGCCGGCATGGGCCGGCGCGAAGAACACGCGGTTCAGCCGTGTCGGGGGCCAGCCCCTGCCGGCGAACTGGCGGTTCCACACGGTTTCGCGGCAGTCCCACTTGTCGAAGTTGTCCGCCATCGCCTCGCAGGTGGCGAATTGCGGGCGCTTGAAGAAGTCCCTGGCGAGCTCGCCGTTGTACTGGAAGGTGAGCGTCTTGTTGTTCATGTATTGCAGGGCCTTCACGTAGTAGCTCTGCAAGGTGTCGAACACGTTCATGTTGAAGGTGTGCTCGCCGACGATGGCGCCGACGATGTCGACCGGATCGACGCCGTAGACCTGCGCCGCCTTCTTGAGGTTGCCCATCAGCCGCTTGTCGGTGGCCAGCACGTTGACCACGTGACGGTACTTGTCGTCCCAGTTGCCGCCCTGCTGCATCAGCGTCAGCAGGAAGGACTGCACCGCCACCGGCGGCTGCGTCTTGGCGTGGTAACTGGCCGGAACGACGATGATATCGGGCGCCGCCGGGGGATTGGACTTCGCCGATGCCGGCGCGACAGCCAGGGCCGCCGCAAACGCCGCGACGACGGCGATCCACCTAACACGTCCCATGACGCAACTCCCGAAACCGGATCGCCAGCCCACCGGGCCACGCGATCACCCCCGAACCCGTGTGCACCAATGTCTTCTTTTTTCGACTTACCGCTATTGTGCCTGCCGATTTGCGGCACGGTCAAGGCGCTTGAACAGTCCCCTGCCCCTGCATAGCCGCGCCGTCAGCGCCCGTCCACCTCGAGCATCCAGTTGAGGATCAGCCGCCAGTCGGTCATGCGGATCGGCGTGCCGTGCACGCCGGTGTTGAAGATCGCGCACTTGATCGGATAGTTCGGGTCGGCCGCGCGCACGCGGTTGTAGAACGTCACCTCGTCCTTCCAGCCGTAGATCGGGTCGGCGGTGCCGTGGCCGATATAGACCGGGAAGCTGCGCCCCTTGCCGGTCACGGCGGGCGAAGAGATGAAGCGGTCGTCGTGGTTGGAGCCGAGCAGCAGCAGGCCGGCGATGTGCGGCACCGCCTTGGGATCGGCGGCGAGCTGCCAGCAGATCGCCCCGCCCCACGAACCGCAGGCGATGAAGATCGCCGCCTTCGGCGACTTGGCCGCCTGGTCGAGGACCAGGTCGCGGATGTCGGCGGCGCCCTGCGGCCCGAAATCGGAGAAGTCCGGCGACAGGTAGGCGCCGTCGTTCTGCTTCATCAGGTTCATGATGCGGTTGAAGTTGCCGCCGAACATCCACTCATTGACGCCCTGCACGCGGCTGCCGCCCATGCCGTGGATGTAGATGACGACCGCCTTGGCGCCGCCGTCCACCTTGCCGGTGCCCATGTACTTGATCGTGCGGTCGCCGGCGCCCTTGAATTCGTAGGTCGCGGCGCCGACCAGGCTGACATATTCGGGCTTCGCCTGCTTCTCCACGATCGTGTCGCGGCCATAGAGGTCGCGCTGCTTGGAATAGTCGACCATGACGTAGCTGCCGCCGTCCTGCACCTGCAGGATGGCGGGATACTTGAACAGGTCGTCCTTGAACGGTGCCAGCCGGTAGGGCTGGGCAGAAGCAGCCCCCGCCCAGCCGAGCAGGGTCAGCACAAGCGCAGCGCTCAGCAGCGTCGCGAATTTCCGGTGTGGCAGACCCCAGCCGGCCCTCTCCCCCCTTGCGGGGGAGAGAGCGGAGCCCGATTTTGCGGACGCGAAATCGCCGGCGAAGCTAGAGGGGGGTGTCGGCACGCAGTCTCCGCGCTCCCGGCATTCGGGAGCGCGTGGTGCACGCGGTGGCGTCGTCGCTTCGTCCAGCATCCCGCCACCATAACGGTGAAACGGTGCGCGAGACCAGTTCCCCCACGAAGGTTTGAAGCAGCCTACGCGCCCAGCCGCGCACCGCCGTCGCAGGTCAGCACGTGGCCGGTCATGAAGCTGTCGCGAACGAGGAAGGCGATGGCCATGGCGACATCGTCGGCGGTTCCAACGCGGCCGACCGGCGTGCGGCCGGCGAGGTCGGCGAACGCACCTGCCTTCTGCTCGGCCGGCAGGAAATCCCACCAGGCCGTGTCGATGACGCCCGGCGAGACGGCGTTCACCCGCATCGGCTTGAGTTCCACCGCCAGCACCGGGACCATGGCCTCGATGGCCGCATTCGCCGCCGCAAGCGCCACGGTGCCGGGCATCGCCGCTTGTGCCGAGACGGCCGAAATGAACGTGATGCTCGCCTGTCGGCTGAGCACCGGCAGCGCCGCCTGCACTGCGGCCATGTGCAGGAACGTCTTGTCCTCGAAGGGCGCGCGCAGCATGCCCGGCGACAGCGAAGCGATCGGGCCCATGCCGCGATTGCCCCCGAGCGCCAGGACCAGGTGGTCCACCGTACCCATCCCGGCGAAGGCCGCGCGCAGCGCCTCGCCGTGGTACGCGTCGAGCACGATCGTGGCTGCGCCGTCGGCGGCCTTTGCCGCCGCGTCGAGCTTCGCTTTGTCCCGGCCGGCGATGGTGACGCGCAGTCCCAGGGCTAGCAGCTGGCGCGCCGCCGCCTGTCCAATTCCGGACGATCCGCCAATGATGACAGCATGTTGTGATGACATCTCAAGCTCCTTCTCATGTCGGGAACATGAGCATGGGCCCTTCCGCAGATACCATTCAGGTCCGGGTTTATCCTGGTATCGATCCTGCTATGATGTGCCCCATGACAATCGCAGACGACAGGATCGAGGCCCGCCAGCAGCAGCTCGCCGGCTTCCTGCGCTCGCGGCGCGAGCGCCTCTCGCCGGCTGACGTCGGCCTGCCGCCGGGCACGCGCCGGCGCACGCCCGGCCTGCGGCGCGAGGAGGTGGCCCTGCTCGCCGGCGTCGGCGCCACCTGGTACACGTGGCTGGAACAGGGCCGCGACGTGCGGCCGTCAGCGGAGGCCCTCGCCGGCGTCGCCAGGGCGCTCCGCCTCGATCCGTCCGAGAAGCGCCACCTCTTCGTCCTCAGCGACCGCCCGCCGCCGGAATCGGACGTTCCGCCTGCCGGCGTGATCGACGAGGGCGTGCGCCGGATGCTCGCCAGCATGACGGTGCAGCCAGCCTATGTGACCGGGTGGCGCTGGGACCTCATGGCGTGGAACCAGGCGTCGGCCGCCGTCTTCGGCGACTACGGCCGCTTGCAGGGCGACGAGCGCAATATCATGCACCTGGTCTTCGCCAATGCGGAGCATCGCGCCCTGCTCGTTGGCTGGGAGAGGCTGGCGCATGTGACGCTAGCTGTCTTCCGCGCCGACACCGCCCGCTACGCCGGCCACCCCGATCTCGAACGGCTGATCGCGACGCTGGCCGACAAGAGCCCCGAATTCCGCGCCTGGTGGCCGCGCCACGAGGTGCTGGCGCCGATGGCCGGCAACAAGCGCATCGACCACCCCGAGATGGGCCGCATGACCTTCGAGCACATGAGCCTCGCCGTCGATGGCGGCAGCGGGCTCCGTCTGGTCGTCTTCACGCCGCTTGCCGCCGACGGCACCATCGACAAGCTGCACCGGCTGCTGGCGAAGCTGCCGGGCACGTCCCGCGAGGAACGCCCCCGCGCGGCGACGGCGGCTACCTCCTGAGACAGACGCCCCTCATCCAAAGGTGCCTGCCGAAGGCGGGCCTCGAAGGACGCGGCCCCCTACACCAGCTCCACCTGCACCACGCCGCGCACGGCGCGTAATGCGCTGGCGATCTGCGGCGTCACCGCGAAGCGGCCGGGGAGCCGCATCTCCACCTCGCGCTTGCCCTCGTCGAGCAGCAGCACCAGGCTCGCCTCGCCCTCGCCCTTGGCGCCGAGCTGACGCTGGACGCTTGCAAGCGGCGCCGCGTCGCGCACGAAGACGCGCATCTGTTTCAAGCCCGCATCCACCCGGTCGAGCAGTTCGATCGGCGGACGGTCCCTTTCCTCCCGGCCCTCCCGGCGGTCCTGGATGCGCAGGCTGATCCCCTCCGGCCGTTCCTCGGCATTGACCAGCACCATGAGCGAATTGCCCGGCTCGAGAAGCTCGCGGTATTCGCTCAGCGTCTCGGAGAACAGCACGATCTCGAAGGTGCCGGTCGAATCGGAAAGCTGCACGACGCCCATCTTGTTGCCGGTGCGCGTGCGCCGCTCCTGCTTCGAGGTCACCGTGCCGGCGAGCCGCCCGGCCGTCGCCCCGCCGTGCACCGACTGGACGAACTCCGCCCATGTCTGCACCCTGAGCTTGGCGAGCACCGCGCCATATTCGTCGAGCGGATGGGCGGAGAGGTAGAAGCCGACCGCATCGTGCTCGCGCTTCAGCCGCTCCGCCGGCAGCCACGGCTCGACCACCGGCAGCAGCAGCGGCTGGCGCTCCTCGGCCGCGCCGAACATGTCGGCCTGGCCGACCGCGGCGCTCTCCTGCAGGCGGCTCGCCATGCCGAGGATGCGGTCGACGCCGGCGGTGAGCCGCGCCCGGTCCTCCTCCAGTTCGTCGAGCGCGCCTGCCGCAATCAGGCTTTCCAGCACGCGCTTGTTGATAACCTTGGGATTGATGCGCCGGCCGAAATCGGCGAGGTCGCGGAAGGGCTCGGCCCCGCGCACCTCGACCAGGCTTTCCACTGCCGCCGCGCCCACGCCCTTCAGCGCTGCCAGCGAATAGAGGATGCGGCCCTGGCCCGCGCCGTCGTGGGCGACGTCGAACGCGACGCCGGAGCGGTTGACCGCCGGCGCCTCCACCGGCACGCCGAGGCGGATCGCCTCGCGCCGGAACTCGGCGATCTTGTCGGTGTTGCCCGAATCCAGCGTCAGCGACGCGGCCATGAACTCGGCCGGGTAGTTCGCCTTGAGATAGGCCGTCTGGTAGGTGATCAGCGCATAGGGCGCCGAGTGCGACTTGTTGAAGCCGTATTCGGCGAACTTGGCGCAGGCATCGAAGATCTCGGTGGCCAGTTCCTTGCCATAGCCGCGCTCCGCCGCGCCCGCCATGAAACGCCCGCGCTGGGCGTCCATCTCCGCCTTGATCTTCTTGCCCATGGCGCGGCGCAGGAGGTCAGCCTCGGCCAGCGTGTAGCCGGCCATGTCGCGAGCGATCTGCTGCACCTGCTCCTGATAGGTGATGATGCCGTAGGTCGCTTCCAGGATCGGCTTGAGGATCGGGTGGAGGTATTCCACCTTCTCCTTGCCGAGCTTGCGGGCGCAGTAGGTCGGGATGTTGGCCATCGGCCCCGGCCGGTAGAGCGCCACCAGCGCGACGATGTCCTCGAAGCGGTCGGGCTTCATGTCGACCAGCGCCCGCCGCATGCCGGCACTTTCAACCTGGAACACGCCGACCGTATCGCCGCTTCTCAGCATCTCGAAGGTTTCGGTATCGTCGAGCGGGATCTGCGACAGGTCGACGTCGACGCCGCGCCGGCGGATGAGCTTCACCGCCACGTCGAGCACGGTCAGCGTCTTCAGGCCGAGGAAGTCGAACTTGACCAGCCCCGCCTGCTCCACCCACTTCATGTTGAACTGGCTGACCGTCATGCCCGAGCGCGGGTCGCGGTAGAGCGGTACCAGCTCGGAGAGCGGCCGATCGCCGATGACGATGCCGGCGGCGTGGGTCGAGGCGTGGCGGTAGAGCCCCTCGAGCTTCATGGCGATCTCGAGCAGCCGCGCCACCGTCTCGTCGCCGTCGCGCGCCGCCTGGAGCTGCGGCTCGGTCGCCAGCGCCTGCTTGAGCGTCACCGGGTTGGCCGGGTTGGCCGGCACCAGCTTTGCCAGCCGGTCGACCTGGCCGTAGGGCATCTGCAGCACGCGGCCGACATCGCGCAGCACGGCGCGCGCCTGCAGCGTGCCGAAGGTGATGATCTGCGCCACGTGGTCGGCGCCGTATTTGTGCTGGACGTACTGGATGACCTCGTCGCGCCGGTTCTGGCAGAAATCGACGTCGAAGTCGGGCATCGACACGCGGTCGGGGTTGAGGAAGCGCTCGAAGATGAGGCCGAAGCGCAACGGGTCGAGGTCGGTGATGGTCAGCGACCAAGCGACCACCGAGCCCGCCCCCGAGCCGCGCCCGGGGCCGACGGGAATCCCTTGCGACTTCGCCCATTGGATGAAGTCGGCGACGATCATGAAGTAGCCCGGGTACTTCATCTTCTCGATGACGCCGAGCTCGTAGTCGAGCCGCTTGCCGTAGTCCTCCGCGCTGAAGCCCTCGGCCAGCCCGTGCGCCGCCAGCCGCTTGGCAAGCCCCGCCACGGCCGCTTCGCGCAGCGCCAGCGCCTCGGCACGGTCGGCCTCCTCCGCGTCGGCCCCGGCGCCGGCGAAGCGTGGCAGGATGGGCTTCTGCGTGCGCGGCCACCATGAGCAGCGGAGCGCGATCTCGACCGTATTCTCGGTCGCCTCGGGCAGGTCCTCGAACAGCGCGACCATCTCGGCGCGCGTCTTGAAAGAGTGCTCCGGGGTCAGCCGCCGCCGGTCGCCTTCGGCGATCACCGCGCCCTCGGCGATGGCGATCAGCGCGTCGTGCGCCTCGTAGTCGTCGCGCTTGGGGAAGAAGGCCTCGTTGGTGGCGACCAGCGCCAGGTGGCGGCCATAGGCCATGTCGATCAGCACCGGCTCGGCCGCCTGTTCGGCCGCGGTGCCGTGGCGCTGCAGCTCCACGTAGAGCCGGTCGCCGAAAGCCGCCGCGAGCCGGTCGAGCCGGTCGCCGGCAAGCGCCGTCTGCCCGTCGATGAGCGCCCGGTTGATCGGGCCGCCGGGGCCGCCGGTGAGCACGATCAGCCCCTCGCCACGCTGGACAAGCGCATCGAAGCCGATATGGGCGCGCGTGTCCGCCTGCCCTTGCGTGTAGGAATCGGAGACCAGCCGCACCAGGTTCCAGTAGCCGGTCTCAGTCGCCGCGATCAGCACCAGGTCGGAGAGCACTTTGCCCCGCCCCGGCCCGCCGGGCCGGTTCTCCTCGGCGACATCGGCGAAATCGACTGCCACCTGGCAGCCGACGATCGGCTGGATGCCCTGCTCGACCATCTTCTCGGCGAATTCGAGCGCGCCGAACAGGTTGCCGGTATCGGCGATACCGAGCGCCGGCATGCGGTCGGCCTTGGCCAGCTCGATCAACCGCTTCAGCGGCAGCGCGCCTTCCAAGAGCGAATAGGCGGAATGGACCCGGAGGTGGACGAAGCCCACCTCCTCGACGATACGACTCACGATGCGGTTCTCCTCGGGACCCAAGTGTCCACGAGGCTCCCCGCCCTGTCCATGCAGTGCCCGCGCTCACGGCGCCGCTTATCCCCGCTGCGCGCCCGGCTCGGCCCCTGTCATGCGGTGGCGCCACGGCCAAACACGCACACTACTGATGCGACCCGGCGCCCTTCCCCCTCCGTTATCCTCCACGCCCCCTTCCGTCATCCTCCGGCTTGACCGGAGGATCGGCCGCGACAGCGATCGGCCATTCCGTATCCGCGGCGAGCGATCCTCCGGTACTCGGCTCTAGCCTCGCCGGAGGATGACCGGGAGTTGGGAGTGCCCGGTCCCGCCCGGCGGCCCTCCGCTCACACCATGGGTGCCAGCGATACCGACCACAGGGCGATCATTCCGACAAAGGCACCGATCGCCAGAAGCGCCGCCATATCGCGAATGAAATCAGTCATTTGTTTCTCCAAACCTGAATCTGAAAGCGAAGTATGTTCTTGTTTTGTTCTCCTGTCAAGCGGCCACTGTATCGGGCAGTGCCTCAGTTTGAATTTCGTGTTTTGGCGAAGCCCGCGATGATCTCAGCATCAACGAGCCGGAGCGAACGGACGATCCCCTCGGTTGCAGCCTTGTACTTCAAGAAGTGCGCGGAGCGGATGTGTGCCTCGTATGCGGCCAAATCTGAATAGACTTCGACAATCCGTACTTGCGCGGGGTTGTCCTTGATCGACAGGGCGTAGAGCATTTGCACTTGGGGTTCATGGCGAGACGTGCATTCGATCTCATCGGCGAGCGCGGCCCTGTAGGCGTCTATCTGGGCCGGATCGATCTCGAGTTCCGCAATACGAATCACAGGCTGGTCTGCTGACTTCATGGGCTCAACGATCCTTTGCAATATGCTTCTTGTACGGCCCGCGCTTGCCCGGCTGAGGCGCCCGCGCCTCGACCAGCGCCACGATGTCATCCATCGACCACAGATGATCGGTGACGCCTGCGGCCATTGCCGGGGACAGCTTGTGTGCCTTGTGCGTGCAGCAGAAATTTTACCAGACGAAATAGAGCGACAGCGCGTGAACCGCCGGGGCACTGGCTCAGTTCAATTTCCCAAATAGCTTTTACCAATTCTAAAACCAGAGCGTGCACGCTTGGCGGGCTATGCGCGCTTTGTGGATCATTTTGGGCGTCTTCGTCGCCGCGGTCTGGGACCTGTCCTTTGATCACGGCGCTATGGCTGGACCAGTCTATGAGGTCACCAAGGAGTTTGTGCGCTCAGCGGATCAATTGTTCGCCGGGGCGCTCAAGCTCTTCTTGTAAGGCCCCCGCTTCCCCGGCTTCGGCGCCCTCGCCTCGACCAGCGCCACGATATCATTCATTGACCAGAGCCGATCCGCAACGCCGGCCGCCGTCGCTGGCGACGTGCGCAACGCGCTGTGCATCTGGGTGAAACTGCTAAACACGAAATGGAGCGACAACGCCTGAATGCGGTTGTCGATCCTGCGGCCGAAGGCGCTTCATGCGCTCCGATGGACGGGCCAGGCCTCGAAGAGCTTCCTGCCCTCCGCATCCTCGACCCATGCCCGGCATGTCGGCCCGCTGAGGCACGCGGCCATAAAGGCCGCACGTCCGAAATCGCTGATATCCGGTACGATCAACTCGTCAGTCGTGCTGGGGATTGACCAGTCCTGGCTGACCACGCGGAAGGACCGCGCCGGCTGCTGTTCATGCGTCACCATTTGGCGCGAGCCTACCACCCACCTGGGCGGCAATAAGGCGCGCAGGTTCGGCAAATTGCCGCGCCCCGCGCCGGTCAGGCCCTGCCCTTCCCCCCATTCGCCTTGACCGCCGCCCGGATAAGCGCCTTGAACGCCTTGGCGTCGATCGCATCGCCCTCGTGGAGGTCGATGGCCCGGCGTGTTCCGGCGTCGAGGCTGGCGTTGAACAGGCCCGCCGGGTCGGCCAGCGCCGCGCCCTGCGCGAAAGTCAGCTTGACCTTGTCCTTGTAGGTCTCGCCGGTGCACAGGATGCCGCCATGTGACCACACCGGCACGCCGAGCGGGTTCGAGGGCTTCCGCCATTTCACCTCCTCGACCACCTCCGGGTCGGCCTCGCGGATGAGGCCGCGCAGCCGGGCCAGCGTTTCGCCGCGCCAGTCGCCGAGTTGCCGCGATCCGCGCATCGATGAGTTCCGAGGCGGACGCTTGCCCCTCCGCCGCGCCGCGCGCCGTCTTGGTCGCTGTCTTCATGGCTGCCCTCCTTCACAGCGAGCGCATCAGCCCGCCGTCGACCCGGATGTTCTGCCCGGTGATATAGCCGGCGCCGTCGGAGGCGAGGAACGCGATGGTCGCCGCGATCTCCTCGCGCGGTGCCGTAGCGCTTCATCGGCACGCTCTCGCGCCGCTCTTCGGTCGCCGGCAGGCTGTCGATCCAGCCCGGCAGCACGTTGTTCATGCGCACATTGTCGGCCGCGTAGGTATCGGCGAAGATCTTGGTGTAGGCGGCAAGCCCGGCGCGGGCGACGGCGGAGGTCGGGAACTGGGCGCTCGGCTCGACCACCCAGGCGGTCGAGATGTTGATGATCGCGCCGCCCTTCTGCCTGACCATGATCGGCGCCACCAGCCGCGTCGCGCGGATCACGTTCATCAGATAGGTGTCGAGCCCGGCGCGCCATTGCTCGTCGGTGATCTCCAGGATCGCGGCGCGCGGCCCGTGCCCGGCGCCGTTGACCAGCACGTCGATGCGTCCCCAGCGCGCCATCGCCGCGTCGACCAGCCTGCCGATGTCCGCCGCCGACTGGTTGGAGCCGGTGACGCCGACGCCGCCGAGTTCGTTGGCCAGCGCCTCGCCCTTGCCCGACGAGGAGAGGATCGCCACCGCAAAGCCGTCCTTGGCCAGCCGGCGCGCCGCCGCAGCGCCCATGCCGCTGCCGCCGGCCACCACCATCGCCACCCTGTCCGCCGCCGTCATCCTTGCCTCCGCTCCGCCAGCCGCCATTCTAGAGCACGAACGGGATCACCGCCCGCCGCTCTTTGGGATAGTCGCGAAACCTCTCGCGATACCAGCGGTGGTGGCTGAGCGAACGCGGGATCAGATTGCCCGCCGTCCACACCGCGAAGGAGAGCGCCGGCAGGTTCCAGCACATCACCGCGAAGCCGCACCATTCGACGATCTCGCCGAGATGGTTGGCACACGAAACGTAGCGGAACAGCCCGCCCTGGGGGATCGTGTAGTCGGGTCCGCCGGGCCTCCTGAGCGCCAGCAGCCGGTCGTCGGCGCGAAGGTTGATCGTGGCGCCGATCAGGAAGACGGCGATGCCGATGGCAAAGCGCGGGTCGGTCAGCCAGCTATCGGGATAGGACGACAGGAAACCCAGGTAAGCGCCGTTGAGGCCGCCGTTGACGATGCTGAAGAGGATGCCGCCGCCGACGATGGCCAGCGGCATGCGCCTCCCGCTCATGCGGGCGCGCAGCGGGAAGATCAGGCTGCGATTGATGTAGTGGGCCATCCAGGCGACGAAGAACACCCACATCGGCGCCGTCTTCGCTGTCGTTCCCACAAGGAACAGCGCGCCGAAGACCACCGGCGACACGCCCTCCATCACCATCCAGCCAAGGCGCGCCGGCACGCTCGGGCCCCAGCCGGGCCGGATGTGGCGTCCATAGGGCGCCGTCACGATGATCTGCGGCGGCACCAGCACGATCGCCAGCGCAATCCACACCCACACGATCGTATCGAACCAGCCCGGCCCGCTCATCGTCACCCGCTCATGCCCGGCCCATCGCCTTCACCCGCCGGTGCAGCCCGTATTCGTGCCAGGTGAGCACCAGCACCACCGCGTCGAAGACGGTGAGCACCGCCAGCCACAGCGAGAAGACGAGCGCGATCTGGTAGCACTGATAGGCGATGAGCAGCACCAGCGCCGCCATGAACACCGGATAGGCCCAGTCCTTCTCGCGCAGCACCATGATCACCAGGAACAGCTTGATGGCGCCGTGCGAGAACAGATAGACGGCCGCCGCGTCCTTGCGCGAGACCGAGAACGCCTCGGCCGAGTGCATCAGCCAGTTGGCGAGAAAGTCGCGCGGGTCCTCCGTCAGCTCGGTGCGCGTCAGCCAGTGGACGAAGCCGACGATGGCCGAATAGGAGACGAAATAGAGCGCCGCGCCGGCCGCCATCTCGATGGCGCTGTCGATCGCCTTGAGGATCAGGCTCCAGCGGAAGATGCGCCGGATGGCGATCTCGCGCTGGTCCAACGGTGCGCCCACCGGCGCCTGCCCGCCCGCAGTGTCCATGCTCATGTCTCGCTCTCCGCCGCCCGCTTCAGCATCACCGCGCGCTCGCGCTCGTTGCGGGTCAGCGCCGCGGCGCGCTCGAAGGCGGCACGCGCTTCCCGCCCGCGGCCGAGCTTCTCCAGCATGTCGCCACGCGCCGCCGGCAGCAGGTGATAGGCCTTCATCGCCGGCGCGTCGACGATCGCGTCGAGGATGGCGAGCCCCGCCTCGGGCCCCTCCGCCATGCCCACCGCCACCGCCCGGTTGAGCTCGATCACCGGCGAGGGTTGGATCGCGGCAAGCGCCCCATAGAGCGCGGCGATGCGGGCCCAGTCGGTGTCCGCGGCAGTGGCCGCGCGGGCATGGCAGGCGGCGATCGCCGCTTGCAGCGTATAGGTCCCCGGCGGCCCCAGCGCCTCGGCCCGTGCCAGCGCCGCCAGCCCGCGGCGGATGGCGACATGGTCCCAGCGCGTGCGGTTCTGGTCCATGAGCAGGATCGGCTCGCCCTCCGGCGTCAGGCGGGCGCCGAGCCGCGATGCCTGGATCTCCATCAGCGCGACGAGCCCGTGCACCTCCGGCTCGTTCGGCGCCAGCCCCGCCAGGATGCGGCCAAGCCTGAGCGCGTCCTCGCACAGCTGCGGCCGCGTCCAGTGGGCGCCGGCGGTTGCCGTGTAGCCCTCGTTGAAGATCAGGTAGATGACTTCCAGCACCGATGCCAGCCGCGGCGCCAGCTCCGCCCCGCGCGGCACCTCGAAGCCGACATCGGCGTCGGCGAGCGTGCGCTTGGCGCGCACGATGCGCTGCGCCATGGTCGCCTCCGGCACCAGGAAGGCGCGGGCGATCTCGTCGGTGGTGAGGCCGCCGAGCAGGCGCAGGGTCAGCGCCACCCGCGCCTCGGTGGTCAGCACCGGGTGGCAGGCGGTGAACACCAGGCGGAGCATGTCGTCGCCGATGTCGTCATCGAGCGCCGCCTCGATATGCGGGGTCGGGTCCAGCCCCTCCTCCATCTCGCGGCCGATCTCGGCATGCTTGCGCTCGGCCATCTTCTTGCGGCGCAGCCGGTCGATGGCGCGGTTCTTGGCGGTCGCCATCAGCCACGCGCCGGGATTGTCGGGCACCCCGGTCTGCGGCCAGCGCTCCAGCGCGATCACCAGCGCGTCCTGGGCCAGCTCTTCGGCCAGGCCCACGTCGCGCACCATGCGCGCCAGCCCGGCGATCAGGCGGGGCGACTCGATGCGCCACAATGCGTCGATGGTTCGGTGGATGTCGGCGGCCATGGTGACCGCCGATAGAGCATCGCCGTTTTACCGATGCAAGTGCGATCGATAGCCGCCCCGCCACCTCACGCGCCTGGCCGGTAGCGCAGGATGACGCCCCCGACCGACAGAGCGCGGGCGTCGATGAGCTCCAGTTTCTCCGGCGTGTCCCTGAAGAGCCGCGTCCCGCTGCCGAGCAGGCGCGGCGTCACGCACAGACGGATCTCGTCGAAGAGCCCGGCCGCCATCAGGCTGGCTGCAAGATCGGCACTGCCGAAGAGGAAGATGTTTCCTGGGCCGTTTCGCGCTTGAGTTTCTTCACCTCGGCAACCGCGTCGCCCGCCGGAAAGCGCGTATTGTTCCACGCGCCCGCGCGCTGCGAACGCGAGAAGACCACCTTCGGCAGAGCGTTCATGGCGTCGGCGACCACACCGGGCTCCTCCGTCGGCCAGTAGGCCGCCATCATGTCGTAGGTCACGCGGCCGAAGAGAAGCGCACCGGCCCCCTCGAGCTGTTCGATCGCGAACGCCTCCAGCTCCTCGCCCCAGACGTCCTGGTGCATGGAGAGGTCGTGGCCCGGCCCTTCGAAATATCCGTCGAGGGTGACCAGATTCCACATGATCAGCTTGCCCATTGCCCGGCGCTCCTAGTCCGACGGCTCGTCGAAGAGCTGGCGGATCTCCACCTCGCCTTCCCATTCCGGGAAGTATTTCACGTGTAGCTCCAGGAAGCGGCGCGTCCAGTCGAGCGCCTCCGCCTTGGAGGCGACGTCATAGGTGGTGAAGCCGCCGATCACCTCCTTGGCCTCGGTAAACGGGCCGTCGGTGACGGTGATCTTGCCCTTGGTGATCCGCGCCCGCGTGCCTTCCGATGTCGGGTGCAGCCCGCCCCAACCGACGAAGACGCCGGCCTTTTTCGCCTCTTCGCCGAGCGCCATGATCCCGTCGATCAGCGCCGCCGGCGGCGCCGCGGTCAGCTCCGGTCCCTTCACGATGGTCATGAATTTCATGGGATTGTCTCCTTGCCCTTGAGAATGAAGCCGGTCAGCCGCGCCGGTTGTCGAGCGCGAAGGCGCCCGGTCCGGCAAAGACCAGATAGAGGAAGATGAAGCTGAACAGGATCGCCTCGCCGCCCATGTTGAGGCCGGGGAAGAAGCTGATCGGCGCATGAACGACCCAGTAGCCGACCGCCATCTGGCCGGAGAGGATGAAGGCCACCGGCCGGGTGAACAGGCCGATGAGCACCAGCGGCGCGCCGATCAGCTCCATCCATCCCGCGGCCACGCCGAGGGTGTGCATCAGCGGGGTCGCCGGCGGCATGGTGAAGGCCGGGAAATTGAAGATGATCTGGATGCCGGCCTGCAGGAAGACCAGCGCCGCCATGATGCGCAGCACAGCGAGCGCCTTGGGCGCCTGTGTGGTCAGCCGTTCCGCCAGCGGCGCGTCGGTGTGGTTGTCGTGTGCGAGAGTGAGTGTCGTCGTCATCGGTCCGCTCCTTCCGTCGGGTTCAGGCGGACCGGCCATCGGCCCGCTTATCCTGACGACGAGCCGGCCTGGGCGAAATCGACAAGACCGACGAAGGATCTATTCGCTGCCGACGAAGCAGGGGCCGAGCTCGCGCACCTCGACGGTCGCCCATTCCGCCGCCGGGCAGTTATTGGCGATGGCCACCGCCTCGTCGCGCGTATCGACGGAGAGCAGGAAGAACCCGCCGATCATCTCCTTGGCCTCGGCAAAGGGGCCGTCGACCGAGGTCGCATTGCCGTTGCGCTTGCTCACGCGCATCGCCGTGTCCTGCCCGAGCAGGGATTCGGTGCGGATCAACTGGCCGCGCTCCTTGAGGCCCTGAGCATATTCGAGCATGCGGGCGTAGCGCCGCTCGCCCTCCGCGCGCCCGGCGATACGCCGGTCCTCCGGCCCCTCGACGATCAGCAGCATGTAGGTCATGGACGATCCCTCCCGCCGGCAGAGCGCTGAAGCTCGCCTCTATCGCCGGCGGGCGGTTGCGTAAAGGGTGCGGCGGTCAGTCCGCCACGGTGCAATTGATGATCCAGGGGATGCCGAAGCGGTCGGTCAGCATGGCGAAGCGCTCCGCCCAGGAGGTCTTCTGCAGTTCCATGCTCGCCACGCCCCCCTCGCATCAGCGCCGCATAGATGCGCTCGGCTTCGGCCGGGTCCATCATCTGCAGCGATACGGAGAAGCCCTGCGGCTTGTTGTAATAGGCCGGCGGCGCGTCCGAGCCCATCAAGGTGAAGCCGTCGGCCGTCTTCATCTGGATATGCATGATCTTGTGGTGCCACTCGGCCGGCACCCGGTCGGCCATCGGCGAGCGCGCCGTGGGTCATCTGCATCTCGATCGTGCCGCCGAGCAGCTTCGCATAGAAGGCGAAGGCCTCGGCACAATTGCCGGCGAAATTCAGATAGGGATTGATCTGCATGGGTCTGTCCTGGTCGTCCGGCGCTTTGCGCGCGCCTCAGCCGTTGTTGATGTGGAGGATGTTGCCGTCGGGGTCCTTGAACCAGACGGCGCGGAAGTCGCCGAAGACGTGGACGTCGCCGTCCCGCGGCTGCCCGGGCAGGTCGTAGTGCTCGAAGCCGACGCCGGCGCGCTTGAGCGCCGCGACGATCGAGTCCAGTTCGTCGCCCACGCCCCAGGTCGCGGCGGTTGCCTTGTTGGTTCCGGCCAGCTCCGAGCGATAGACCACGATGGTCGCGCTGCCGCTCTTGAAGAGCGCGACCTCGCTGCTTTCAGCACCAGCCGGGGTGAGCCCCAGCGTGCCGCCATAGAAGGCGCGCCCCGCATCGAGGTCCCTCACGGCGATGGTCGCCATGGCGTTCATGTCGGAAAGCATGGTGTCTCCTTCGCGGTTGCCGTCGTCACTTGTCGGCGTTGAGCACGTCGCGCAGCACCGCTTCGCGCTCGATCGCCTCGCTCGGTTCGAAATCTTCGATCTCCTGCACCTGGCGGATCTCGATGATCTCGTTGTCGCCCATCGGCGCCCGCTTGGCCCATTCGATCGCCTCTTCGCGCGACTTCACCTGGATCATCCAGTAGCCGCCGAGAACTTCCTTGGCCTCGGCGAAGGGCCCGTCGGTGACCGTCGGCTTGCCGCCGGCATAGGTCACCCGCGCGCCCATCGATGGCGGATGCAGCCCGTCGAGCGCCAGCAGCACGCCGGCCCTTTGCAGGCTCTCGTTGTAGGTCTGCATGCGGGCGATGCCATCCGGATCAGGCAGCGTGCCGGGCGCGGCGGTCTCGTATCCCTTGGGGATGACCAGCATCATGAAACGCATGGGGTTCTCCTCTCTCTGCCAACTCTGAAACGCGGGGCCTTTCCCGCGCTCTACCCTCACGACGAACCGGCAAGCGCGCAATCGACAGCGGGCGCAAATTCCACGACGAATGCTCCGCGCACCGGTTCAGGCACAACAGGAGCATTCAACCATAATTTGTGCTGAACGGAGCCATGCCGCCTGCTAACCAGCTTATCAGCGCGGTGACGAAGTCGCCGTTTGATCAATCTGCCTCTGGGGCGGCGACGATGGCGAGCAATGCCATCTCGCGGTCGATCTCGGCGATGATGATGATTGCGACCGCGACATCGGTCTGAATGACGAACAGAAGCGCGTTTTTGGCGTTCGCGGCCTCTCTGGGAGTCCCGCACCCGAACAGCGCGCGCATCAGAACGCCGAGATTGAACCCCGCGACGTGGATCAGGTAGCGCTTGTGGACGTTCTCGCGCCCGCGCAACCACGCGCGGCGCATGCCGCCGCGATCGAGCACATGGGCGAAGCTGCGCTCGACCATTTCTCCGCGTCGGCGCATGGCGTCCCGCCCAACGCCGGATTTCAACCTCGCGCGATTGGCGTAGACGGCGTCGCGCGCCGCTTCATCGCCGCGCCAGCGCAAATAGCCCTTCGAGGGTTTCGGCTCGGCGATCCGCGTTTTCCAGACGCCGCCGTCGAGGTCCTTCAGCCCCTCTCGTGAATGATACGCTTTGTCGGCGACAACTCGCCGGTGGCCGAGGGCGTCGGCGCGAGGCCGATAACGGCGAGATTACGAGCCGCCGCCCCACGTGCGAGCGCGTCGTACCGCCTCGTCGGCCGGATCGATCGGGCCGCCACGATGACGCGGTGTCGAGGTCGACGGCGTGTTCGGGCCTGTAAGCCAGGTGCTCGAGCCGTCCTTCATTTGGCGATCTGGCGTCAGGATCGGCCGAGCTCGTCCACTCTTCGTTCGAGAGCTTCTTGCCCTTGCGCTTGCGGTCGAGCCGGCGAGACCGTCGATCGTCGGCGTTTCGACGCCGCTCTCCTGCGCCATGGCGTCAGCATCGCGCGATAGGTCTCGCCGCTGCCGACGACGGCACGAGCGCACACGGTCATGGCTTCCGTGTCGAAGACGACGCGGACCCGCTGCCCTTCACAAGGCCGCGCTCAGGGACAAGGTTCAAAAGCCAGCCGAACACTTTCTCATGCGCCTCAGGCGGAAGGCGCGAGCACGTCTTCGAACAACCACGAGTGATCGGGAACCTTGTCCCGGTTCGCCAGCCGCAGGAAATCCCGCAGCGAATAGGAATCCGAGCAACGCCAAACAATGCCGCGCTCGCTGTCGATGCCTTCAAAATACCCGACCATGTGCATGCGGAAATAGCGGCCCGGCGGAAGCGACGGCGCGCCCATGCGCGGCGCGTAATACGGCTTGCAAACCTCCTCGACGAAGGCGTCGAACCCCGCCTCGATCAGCAACTTCTGGAGCTTGTCGTAGAAGGCGTGCCCCGGAGACCGCGGCATCTCGGCCCATGTCACGACCAGATCGCCCTGAGCCCCGCTCTCCCGCCGCATCGCCATCTTACCAGCCCTGTCCGAATCTCGACCCTCAGACGGAATCAGGCGACCGCGACTTCGTCAACGCGCTGCTATGGGCGACTGCCATGTATGCGTAGGAGGACCGATGGCATTCAAAGTGGGATCGTTCGAAGACATCACGATCATGGCCGTCAGTGACCATATTTGGCCGCGGCGATGCGGAAGCTCGGCACGCTCTGGGAAGAGGTGAAGGACCTGCCCGAAGCAGCTCCGATTCTTCAGCAGGCCATTCGCGGAGCGGAGGACATGGCGGAAAAGGCAGCCAGCCTGGCCGCCACCCACCACGCCACGCGTTAGGCAGCGACGCAACTGGGGCGGATGTCTGATCAGCTCGGCAGACTCTCCAACGCGCGCACCCTGGTGCGCACGGCGACGATCCTTGAAGGTGTTCGCCTTGTCGCTGGATGAATGAAGCAGGAGCACACGTCAGCCGCGACAACCTATTCCGCCGCTTCCACCTCGACACCACCGGCACGGCCCCTCCTCCGGCGCCTCGCGCCTCAGGCCGGCGCCTCAGCGTCAGCACCGCAAGCGCCAGCGCGCCCCAGGCGCACGCCGTCATCAGCGCGATCATGGGCAGCACCGTGCCGTTGAAGATCAGGCTGGCGACGACGATCATCGCCGCGCCGGTCAGCATCTGCAGCGTTCCGCCGAGCGCCGCCGCCATGCCGGCGATCGGCCCGTGTTCGTCGAGCGCCATCACCATGGTGGTCGGGATGACCAGGCCCATGAAGGAGAAGCCGACGAGCAGGAAGGCCATCAGCACCGGCAGGCTGTCGACGCCGGCGAGCGTCAGCGCCAGCAGCACCGCCAGCACCGCCGCATAGGCCGCCACCGAAACGGTCACCAGCCGGCCGAGGCCGAAGCGCCCGCCGAGCCAGGCGGCGAACTGCGAGGAGCCGATGAAACCGATGGCGTTCAGCGAGAAGGCGATGCTGAACGCCGTCGGCGCCAGGCCGAAATGGTCGATGTAGACGAACGAGGCGCTCGCCAGGAACGTGAAGAAGCTCGCCATGCCGAGCCCGCCGATGAAGGTCAGGCCGAGGAAGCGCGGATCGCGCGAACAGCGTCGCGAAGCCGGCGGCGAGGCTCGCCCGCTCGATGCGCACGCGCTTCGCCGGGTGTCAGCGTCTCGGGCAGCGAGCGTCGCCAGCAGCACCAAGCGCGATCGCCGCCACCACCGTCACCGCGACGAACACCGCCCGCCAGCCGAAGGGCACGATCAGCGCGCTGCCGGTCACCGGCGCCAGGATCGGCGACACCGAGAGCACCAGCATGACCAGCGCCATCAGCCGGGCGCCTTCGACGCCGGTGTGCAGGTCGCGGATGATCGCCCGCGGGATGACCATCACCGCCGATGCGCCGACGCCCTGGAGCGCGCGGAAGGCGATCAGCCAGCCGATCGACGGCGCCAGCGCGCAGCCGGCGGCGCCGAGCACGTAGACGACCAGCCCGAAATAGAGCGGCGCCTTGCGCCCCGCCATGTCCGACACCGGCCCGTAGACGATCTGGCAGACGCCGAAGGCGATGAAGAAGGCCATCAGCGTCATCTGCGTCGCCGCCGTCGAGGCATGCGAGGTTGCCGGCGATGGTCGGCAGCGCCGGCAGGTACATGTCGATGGCGAACGGTCCGATCGCCGAGATGAGGCCGAGCACGACCGCGTTGCGGAGGAAGCGCGAGGTCATGGGTCAAAACTCCGTTTGCGGCCGCCGCGAGGCAGCCGGTCAGGTGATGTCATGGCGGATACGTGCCGCCGCCCTTGCCAAGTGTCGCGTCGAGCCGCCTGTGCCCTGTCCGCGCTCCTCCAACGACGAACGAACGAAAGCGGAATCGACAGCAACGACAGAAAACGAAGCCGAAGA
>CAWHLP010000044.1:0-21231 GCA_963830205.1 uncultured Alphaproteobacteria bacterium
ATCGTGGGGCTCTTCGAGGACTGGCTGCGTCCGCATCTCGACAGCGGCGCGCTGGAGCCTGTGCTCGAGCCGTGGTGGGAGCGTTTCCCCGGCCCCTTCCTCTACTATCCGGGGCGGCGCCTGGTGCCGGCACCGCTCAGGGCCTTCATCGATTTCATCAAGGCGTGACGTTTCGCTCAGCGCGCCGCGATCGCGTCGGCGAGGAGTTGCTGCGCCCCGTCCAGCCGTCCGGCAAGCGACGCCGGCACGCCCGCGCCGGCCAGCATGGACGCCGCCCGATGATAGGCCACGAGGACGCGCCCGTCGGCTTCGCGCAACAGCACGCGCAGCGGCAGGTCGAGCGCGGAGATCGGCGCCGCCTGCATGATCGGTGTGCCGCCGCGCGCATTGCCGTAGACGAGGACCACCGTCGGCGGCATGGCGAGCCCGACCGAGGCTGCGGCGGCCGCGTGGTCGATCCTGGCGAAGATGGTGAAGCCGGCGCCCTCGATGGCAGCGGTCAGCCTGGCCAGCGTTTCGGCGAAGGAATGTCGGCTTTCCAGCTCGACGATGTCGGAGGCCGCGGTCGTCATCGGTACACCTCGCCGATCCGTTCCGTCGCCCCGATAAGGTTAGCAGAGGCCATCGCCGGCCGCCAAGCGGGTTTGCCCGGCGGCGCAAGCGGGCTAGACTTCTGCTCTGCGCGATTGATCCCCTGCCCTCGGCCACGGCGCCGATGCGCTCCATCACATCGTCGAACCAACAACGGTGCCGGCCGCCGGCGCCGTGCCTGCCCTGGGAGAGACCTGATGAAATACCGCTATCTTGGACGATCCGGCCTGCTGGTGTCGCGCATCTGCCTCGGCACCATGACCTTCGGCCAGAAGGAATGGGGCTGCGACCAGGAGACCGCCAGCGCCATCGTGCGGCGCTTCGTCGAAGGCGGCGGCAACTTCATCGACACCGCCGACGTGTATAGCGGCGGCGAGTCGGAGAAGATGCTCGGGCGGGCGCTCAAGGAGCACAAGCGCGACACGCTGGTGATCGCCACCAAGTGCTGGTTCCCCAGCGATCCGGCGGCGACCGCACGCGGCCTGTCGCGCAAGCACATCGTCGAATCCTGCGAGGCCAGCCTCAGGGACATGGACCTCGACACCATCGACCTCTACCAGTTCCACGGGCCCGACCCCTACACGCCGATCGAGGAGAGCCTGCGTGCCGCCGACGACCTGATCAGCGCCGGCAAGATCCGCTACCTCGGCTGCTCCAACTTCTATGCCTGGCAGGTTGCCAAGGTGAACGGCATCGCCGCGCTCAAGGATTACGCGCCGCTGGTCTCCGCCCAGCACCTCTACAACCTGCTGCGCCGCGACATTGAGCGCGAGATCCTGCCCGCCTGCGACGACCAGGGCCTCGGCATGATCTGCTGGAGCCCCTTGGCCGCCGGCATGCTCACCGGCAAGTATCGCAACCAGAGCCAGCCGGATGCCCAGTCGCGCATGGGTATCCAGGCATCGATCACCATGCCGCGCTACTGGTTCGAAGACGCGCTGAAGCTGGTCGATCTCGTCGTCGAGATCGCCGGCAAGCTCGACAAGACGCCGAGCCAGGTGGCGCTTTCCTGGCTGCTCGGCGACCGCCGCGTCACCGCTGCCATCGTCGGCGCCCGCAGCGTCGACCAGATCGGCGAGAACCTCGTCGCCGGCGATTTCGACCTGCCGGCCGAGAGCCGCCGAGAGCTCACCGACGCCATGCCGCTCAATCTCGGCTACCCCTATGAGTGGATGGCGCTGACCTTCCCCAACGCCTTCAGCAAGGCCGAGTTCGAGCCGCCGCACACGATGCGGCTGCCGTAGCGCCGGACACCGGGCGGCGTTCTCCGGGGCACCAAGCCCCCTGGAGTACGCCCAGTCGCTAGAACATCCCGTTCGTGTTGGCGGCGGTTTCCGGCACCGGTTGGCGTACATCCCAATGTTCGACGATCTTGCCGCCTTCAAGACGGAACATATCGACGACTGCCAATCCCAGTTCATCAGGCTGAAGCTTGACGTGGGCATGGAGTATCACGACGTCACCGTCGGCGAAGGCGCGTTTGACATCGCTGCGTACGCTGGGGAATAGCCTTTTCAGGTCCTGAAAATAGGATCGGAATCCCTCGATCCCATCCGGGCTCCTGGGATTGTGCTGGACGAAATGCGACCCAAGATAGGCTGCGGCGTCATCGATGTTCGACCGGTTCAGCACCGCTTCGTAGAATGCCAGGACGGTCCGTTTGTTGGCCTCGCGGAGATCGCCCGTGGTCCGCGCCGGCGTGGCGTCGGCGGCCGCTGCTCTTTGATCAGTCACCATTCTTCTTCTCCTCTGGCGCCAACGATTACCGTGCCTGCCTTGCGTTATGGACCGACCCGTCCATTATCCGGCGAAAAGAAATCAGGCGAGAGTTTTCATTATCGTCGCGAGAGTCTTCGTTCGTGCATCCCGTGCGATATTGGCGCGGCCGAGAACCTGCAGCCCATAGAGATTTGCGACGAGAAAGGTGGACAGCGCGCGCGCATCGGCATCCGCAGCGAATTGTCCGGCTTCCTGTCCCCGCACGATTGCGTCTCGGTAGGCATCTTCCAACAGCTCCAGCCCACGCCGGACGCGCATGCGCACACGCTGATCATGTCCGCCAAGCTCGATCGCGCAAACCTGAAGAAAGCAGGTTCTGGAAGCGGGCTGGAACCCGAGGATCTTCTTGAAGCTCCTGACGATCGCTTCGCGGGCTGGCCCGCGCTGCAAATCGTCGATGTTAGCCTGCAGTACGGTCGCGATGTAGCGGTCGAGAGAAGCCAGGAGCATTTTGTGCTTGCTGCCGAATGCACCGTAGAAGCTACTCTTGCTGAGACCCACTTCGTCGAGCAACCCGTCGAGCGAAGTTGCCTCATAGCCGCCGCGCCAAAACAGCTGAAGCGCGCCATCCAGGACCTGCTCGTGGTCAAATTCCCTCGGCCGTGCCATCGTGTTTCTGGACCGTTTCGTCCATAACTGGATATCGCGACAGTGTGGCGAAATCAACCCTCAATCCATTGGGCTTGCGGCATGCTGGCCCGCAATGCCGGTTTCACCGGCTCCAAGGCGATGGCGCGCAGCGCTCAGTCCTCCAGCCCCGCCTTGCGCAGGCCATCGAGCAGCAGGTTGAGGTCCTCCTCGCGCCTGTAGGGCGTGACAGCGCGAGCCCGTGCCAGCGAAAATTCCGGGCTGATCTTGCGGACCTCGGCCAGGGCGTCGTGCGCCAGGCCGCCTTCGGCAAGCTGGCCATATGCGGCCACCAGATAGAAATAGGGCGGCAGTGCGAGCGGGTTGCGCGCGATGCTCCGCCTGATCAAACCCGCCGCCTCCTGGAAGCGACGCATGGTGAAAAGCGCCTGACCGGCATAGAGCGGGTAGTAGAAGGGATAGTGGGGATTGAGCCGCGTCGCTGTCTCGATCAACTCCGCCACCGGCTCGGGCTCGCCGGCAAAATGCAGGTTGCCGGCCAGATTGGCGTAGGCCTCGGCGTCGCCCGGCTCGACCTCGAGCCATCGCCTGGCGGCCGCCAGCGCTTCGTCGTGCTGCCGACGAAACAGATAGACCGAACTCAGGGCCTCGTAGACCAGCGGCAATGACGGATCGAGACGCTCGGCTGTCTGGGCCGATGCAAAGGCCCTATCCAGCGCCTGCGCATCGCCGAGAAACCAGTCCTGCACACGGGTCTCGGCGAGGCCGGCATGGGCCTCCGCGTAGTTGGGGGCGAGCGCGATCGCCTTCTCGTAGAGTTCGCGTGCGATGGCGTTGCCCTCCTTCGAGAACAGCCGATATTGCTCGCGGGCGCGCAGCACACAGTCATAGGCTTCGGGGTTTTCCGGCCCGGCATGCGACGTCCGCAACGGCTTGGCGTCGGTGAGCTTCACCTCGAGGGCGCGCACGATCTGTTCGGTGACGTCGTCCTGCACGGCGAAGATATCGGCGAGGTCGCGATCGTAGCGTTCCGCCCACACATGCCCGCCCGAACCACCGTCGATGAGCTGCGCTGTCACCCGAACCCGCTGCCCAGCCTTGCGCACGCTGCCTTCCAGAACGTAGCGCACACGCAGGTCACGGCAGACGTCCTGGACCTTGGTTGCCTTGCCCTTGTAGGTGAAGGTCGAGTTGCGGGCGATGACGAGAAGCGCCGGCAATCGCGACAGCTCGGTGATGATGTCCTCGGCGATGCCGTCGGCGAAGTAGTCCTGCTCGGGATCGGCGCTCATATTGTCGAAGGGCAGCACGGCGACCGACGGCTTTTCCGGTATCGCCGGCGCCGGTTGGGACGCGGCGGGAGCCGCATCATCGACCCTGATGTGCCAGACCTCCACCGGGTCGGGGATGTTCTTGAGCTGCTGCGTGCCCATCGGCATCAGGTCGGCATCGACCTTGCCGCGCACCTGCTCGTAGACGGCACGGGAGATGCAGATTCCGCCGGCAGGCGCCAGCGGCTCCAGCCGCGCTGCGATGTTGACGCCGTCGCCGAGGATGTCATCGCCGTCGATGACGATGTCGCCGACGTTGATGCCCATGCGCAGGCGCAGACGGCGCGCTTCGGGTTCGCTGGCGCCGCGCTCACCCATGTCGGTCTGGATGGCGATGGCCGTTCTGACGGCCGCCACCACGGAGGGAAACTCGATGAGGAAGCCGTCGCCCATGGTCTTGATCAAGCGCCCGCCGCCGGCGGCGGTCCGCGGATCGATGACTGCGGTGCGCAGCGCCTGCAGCCGCGTCACGACACCCTCCTCGTCGGCAGCCATCTGGCGGCTGAACCCGACGATATCGGCGACCAGGATGGTGGTCAGTCGGCGATCCATGAATGTCCCGCGTCGCGAACGGATTTCGCGCCGGTCGAATGTGCGGCAGCGCGCGGGCGGCGGCAAGCTGCACATTTGCCGGCCACGCAGACATTCGGGTGCCCGTCGGTCAAGTGCGGCGGGTGTGTGGTCAGGAAGCCTCTCGCAGCGCGACAGCCGGTGGCTCTGCCGCCTGCGGTCCGGCGATGTCGCCGGCGAAGACCCAGCGGTCGCGCCCGGCGCGCTTGGCGGCATAGACGGCGTCGTCGGCCGCCTTGAGCAGCTTGTCGATGCCCTGCGCCGGCTGGCGGAAGGCGACACCGATTGAGACGGTCACCGGATCGAGCCGCTCGCCCGCACCGACGCTGCGATGCACCTGGTTGCAGATGCGCTCGGCCAGCCGGGCGATCGCGCCCGGCGCCAGTCCGTCGAGCAGGACCACGAACTCCTCGCCACCGAGCCGGGCCACGATCCAGCGCGGCGCCTCGGCGGATGTCGCCTCCGTCATGATGGTGTCGGCGACGCGCTTCAGCACCATGTCGCCGTGGTCGTGGCCGAAGCTGTCGTTGACGCCCTTGAACTTGTCGACGTCGATCATCAGCGCTGCCAGCGGCGTGCCGACGATGCCTTGGCGCTTGACGATGGTGCGGGCGAACTCGAAGAAGGCGCGCCGGTTGGGCAGGCCGGTGAGCGCATCGACGCGCGCCTGCTGCTCGAGCTCGGCATGCAGCTCGCGATGGCGGCGGATGGCGTGCAGCAGCGGATAGACAACAGCGGGAACGCCGACGGCCGGCAGTGCCAAGGACAGGACGATCGCCAGCGGAAAAAGCGCGATGTGGGCGAACCTGAACAATTCGACAACCACGCTCAGCGAAAACGCGGCAACAACAACCAGCACGACCAGGGTCGTCAGGACGGGATGCTGGACGGCGAAGCTGTAGTTCGGCGCCGCTTTTCTCATGGCAACAGATGTACGTTGGAATGACCGAACATTCGGTTAGGGGCCGTCGTCAATTTTCGGTTAGCGGAAGCCCGAACTCGGGGCCGAATGGGGCGGTTCTGAGGGTGGCAAACGGCGCCACCCGGTCGGTGGCGCATCATTGGCTACACGCATGCAAGGTTCCTCCCCGACGCACGCAGGAGGGTGTCCCCGATTCCGGTCAAGAAAACCTTGCCGCGATCCCTACAATTTGAGCGATCGTCCGTCGCCGGTCAGTTATCCACCGGCGTGCCGTCGCCGTCGTCTTCCGCCTCGGCCTCGCTAAGCCGCTCGACCGAAACGACCTTCTCGCCCTCGCCGACGTCGAACAGGGTGACGCCCTGGGTGCCGCGGCCGATGATGCGAATATCGTGGACAGGCATGCGGATAACCTGGCCGCCGTCGGTGACCAGCATGATCTCGTCGGCATCATCGACCGGGAAGGAGGCGACCAGCCGCCCGTTGCGCTCGTTGACCGCCATGGCGACGATGCCCTTGCCGCCGCGGCCGGTCACCCGGTACTCGAAGGACGACGAGCGCTTGCCGTAGCCGTTTTCCGACGCGGTCAGGATGAACTGCTCGGCGGCGCCCATGGCGGCGTAGCGCTCCTGGGTCAGCTCGCCGCTATTGCCCGCAACTTCCTCGTCGTCGGCCTCGACCGCCTCCGCCTCGCCCTCGCCGCGCACCGCCCGGCTCATCTTGAGGTAGGCGCTGCGCTCGTCGGCGATGGCATCGAAATGGCGCAGGATCGCCATGGAGATGACGCTGTCGTCCTTGCCCAGCGCAATGCCGCGCACGCCGGTCGAATCGCGCCCCTTGAAGACGCGCACGTCGCTTGCCGGGAAGCGGATGCACTGGCCGGCGGCGGTGGTGAGCAGGACGTCGTCGCCCTCGGTGCACGGCTGCACGCCGACGATCGCCTCCGCCTCGCTGTCGAACTTCATGGCGATCTTGCCGTTGCGGTTCACCTGGACGAAGTCGGAGAGCTTGTTGCGGCGGATGGTGCCGGCCTTGGTAGCGAAGACCACGTCGAGCTCGCCCCACGCCTCCTCGTTCTCGGGCAGCGGCAGGATCGAGGTGATGCGCTCGTTCTGGCTGAGCGGCAGCAGGTTGACCAGCGCCTTGCCGCGCGCCTGCGGGGCGGCCAGCGGCAGCCGCCAGACCTTCTCCTTGTAGACGATGCCGCGCGAGGAGAAGAACAGGATCGGCGTGTGGGTATTGGCGACGAACAGGCGGGTGACGAAATCCTCCTCCTTGGTCGCCATGCCGGAGCGGCCCTTGCCGCCGCGCCGTTGCGCCCGGTAGCTGTCGAGCGGCACGCGCTTGATCCAGCCGGCATGGGTGACGGTCACCACCATGTCCTCGCGCTGGATGAGGTCCTCGTCCTCGAGGTCGGCACCGCCGTCCTCGATGACGGTCTTGCGCGGCGTGGCGAACTCCTCGCGGATCGCCGTCAACTCGTCCTTGATGATGCCGCGCACGCGGGCCCGCGAGCGCAGGATGGCGAGGAAGTCGGTGATCTCGGCGGCGATCTTGTTGAGCTCGTCGGCGATCTCCTCGCGGCCGAGCGCGGTCAGCCGCGCCAGGCGCAGTTCGAGGATGGCGCGCGCCTGCGCGTCGGAGAGGATGTAGGTGCCGTCCTTTTCTAATCTGTGGCGCGGGTCATCAATGAGCGCGATCAGCGAGGCCACGTCCTTGGCCGGCCAGCGCCGGCTCATCAATTCCTCGCGCGCCGAATTCGGGTCCTTGGCGTGACGGATGACCTTGATCACCTCGTCGATATGCGCCACCGCGATGGCCAGACCGACCAGCACATGGGCGCGGTCGCGCGCCTTGGTGAGCAGGAACTTGGTGCGCCGGGTCACCACCTCCTCGCGGAAGGCGACGAAGGCGACGAGCATGTCCCTGAGGTTCATCGTCTCCGGGCGGCCGCCGTTCAGCGCCACGAAGTTGGCGCCGAACGAGGTCTGCAGCGCCGAGAAGCGCCACAGCTGGTTGAGGACCACGTCGGCCATGGCGTCGCGCTTCAGCTCGATCACCACCCGCATGCCGTCGCGGTCGCTCTCGTCGCGGATGTCGGCGATGCCTTCGATGCGCTTGTCGTGCACCATCTCGGCGATCTTCTCGATCATCGTCGCCTTGTTGACCTGGAACGGGATCTCGTGGACGACCAGCGCCTCGCGCTCGCGCCGCACCGTCTCCACGGTTACCTTGCCGCGCATGACGATCGAGCCGCGCCCGGTCTCATAGGCCGAGCGGATGCCGCCACGGCCGAGGATGATGCCGCCGGTGGGGAAGTCGGGACCGGGGATGAACTCCATCAGTTGCGGGATGGTCAGCGTCGGATCGTCGATCAGCGCCATGGTGGCGTCGATCACCTCGCCGAGATTGTGCGGCGGGATGTTGGTCGCCATGCCGACGGCGATGCCGCCGCCGCCATTGACCAGGAGGTTGGGGAAGCGCGCCGGCAGGACCACCGGCTCGCGCTCGGAGCCGTCATAGTTGTCGCGGAAATCGACCGTGTCCTTGTCGATGTCCTCGGTCATCGAGTGCGCCACCTTGGCGCGCCGCGCCTCGGTGTAGCGCATCGCCGCCGGCGGATCGCCGTCGACCGAGCCGAAGTTCCCCTGCCCGTCGATCAGCGGCACGCGCATGGAGAATTCCTGCGCCATCCTGACCAGCGCGTCGTAGATCGACTGGTCGCCGTGCGGGTGATACTTGCCCATCACGTCGCCGACGATGAGGGCGCACTTGCGATAGGGCTTGTTCCAGTCGCGCCCGTTCTCGTGCATCGAATAGAGGATGCGGCGATGCACGGGCTTGAGGCCGTCGCGCACGTCCGGCAGCGCGCGGCTGACGATCACGCTCATGGCGTAATCGAGATAGCTCCGCCGCATCTCGTCGGAGATCGAGATTGCTTCGAATTCGGGGGTCTTGCCCTCGCCGGAATCGCCTGATCCGGGGGGCGGAGTTTCGTTCGCCAAAACGGTCCTGGGAATCGGTTGAAACGCTAGGGAGAATCTAGGGTTTCAGGGGGCAAAGGGCAAGGGAGTGGGAACATATTTCCGCGCCGATATTCCCTTACCTTACAATCGTTTACGAAGCCGAATTCGCCTCTGAACATCCACCGCTCGTCAATTGCTTCGTATGCTATCCTCAGGATCCAGACCCCGGGCGAGTTGAAGTCAATCTTGGTGGCCCTGGGCCTCCGTTTGCGTTTCCCGCGCCAAGCTCGATTCTGCCGCGATCTGGCGCGATTGGATGTGGCGATGAGAATCGAGAGGAGCGGCCCGGTCGGCACGCTCACCGACCCGGTATTCCGCTTTCTGGAAGAAGCAATGGGCGGCATCTCGCTCGATCAGGATGGCGACAAGGAGCGCCGTCCCGACTGGTCCTGTCTGCGCGGTCTGCTTGTGGTCGAGGTGAAGACGCTGGAAGGGCCGCCAAAGGAGCGGCTTGACAACGCAATCCGGCCAGAAACCGAACGCGAGGACTGGCCACGATTTTTTGGCAAGTGGCCGATCGAGTCAGTCCTGAAGCATCTCGCTGACCGTGAAAAGGTTGAGAGGAGGCTGAGCGACCGCCTTGGCCGGGCGATCGTCACACACGTCAAGAAGGCGAATGACCAGCTGCAAAGCCACCGCGAGCGCGAAGCCCAACGAAATGCGGTGCGGCTTGCTATCCTCGTTAACGAGGACCACGCCGAATATACGCCGGATGTTGTGCGTTTCGTCGCCGGCCGGGAGTTGTGGCGATTGAACGAGGAGGGATTAACTCGCAACGCCGCGATTGACGCGATCATTTACCTGTCGCACCGGCATGCGGCGGACGTCGACGGTCAGGTGACTTTCCCGATCACGGTAATTGAGGGCCGCAATCTCGGCAACACGCCGTGGAAGCGCGGCGTTCTCGATCTCACTATCCGACGCTGGTGCCGGTGGAACAACGCCCCGCTCAAAGATGATGTGACGCTGGGATTCGACAGCTTCCAAGCGGTCGAGCACGTACCATCACGGATGAGACGGCAGGAACTGTGGGAGCTCGAATACCGGCGGCGACCGTATATGCGGAACTGGAAGGACGAGAATGTGCGAGAGTTTTGGGATGTCACGATAATCCTGTTCATTCTCGCCTTTGTGAAGGGCTCGCCAATGACATTTCCCGCCAGCGGCACCGTAGAACTGAGCAAACGCATGTCGCACCTGATGCAGGAAACCGCTCGCCGCGGTCTTGCGCGTGACTACTTCAAACCGGAACCGGAGCGGTTGCGGCGCACTATTGATGGCTTGCCCTATGGTGAAACGGTCCGAAGCTGGCTGCTCGGTGAACTCCATCACCTGGTTGCCTGAAGCCGTTCATCCACGCGGCTCCGCGAACGGCCGACGCAGTGAGGCGGTTGCTCCCGGATTTCCCTACGCTTCATACTGGCTACGACGTTTCCTGCTCGTTCATGGCCGGCGCTGACGGAGGCTCACCACGGCACGTGAGCCTCCCCCTTGAGGGGAGGTCGAAATCGCGTCAGCGATTTCGGGAGGGGGTGAGCGGCGCCACGTCATGCGCCGCCGCCGAGATCGCGGCACAGACGCCCTCCAGATTCTCCATCACATCGTTGTTCCAGACGCGCATGACGCGATAGCCCTGCGCCACAAGCCAGGCATCGCGCGCCGCATCGGCATCATCGCCGTGCTGTCCCCCATCGACCTCGACAATCAGGCGATGCTGCGGACAGAAGAAGTCGACCATGTAAGGGCCAATCGGCGCCTGCCGGCGGAAACGCAATCCATCGATGCCCGGCTTGCGCAGGCGCAGCCAGAGGCGCGCTTCTGCGTCCGTCATGCGCTGCCGCATGGCCTTACCGAAGCGCCTGTTCGTCGGTGGGACCGAACGGTGCGGCATACCCCCTCCCGAAGTTCGGCGAAAAGATTCGCCGAACTTCGACCTCCCCTCAAGGGGGAGGTTCAGGCCTGCATTTGCCGCTCGGCATCGGATTTCCCGCAAGGGGAAGGTTCGGCGCAGTGCCAGCCGCCCGCTCCCCTCCCTCCCCGCGAAGCGCGGGGAGGGAGGCGCGGCCAAAGGCCGAGCCGGGTGGGGGCAACAAGCCCTCCCCTACTCCCCCTCCAGCCGCTCCGCCACGAACCCCTCCGGGTCTGCCCAGTAGCCTTCCCGCCCTGTCTGCCCCAACCTGCTCTGGCCCGATGGCGCCCGAATCGCGGCCACCCGGCGAACACAACCGCCTGCATGGAGAGGGCTGGCCGTATGCATCTCACCCGCCGCAACTGGCTCTTCGCGCTGCAGCTCGTCGTCGCCTGCGCGATTACATGGTTCCTCAGCAGCTCCGTCATCTACGGCGTGATCGACATCCGCAACGAGATGCTCGGCTCCATGTGGGCAGTGATCGCGACGATCTTCGTGCTCAGGGAGTCCCACGCCGAGAGCCTGAAGGCCGGCCTCGTCCGCGTCGCCGCCACGCTTTCCAGCGTTGCAGTCTGCTTCCTCTATTTCCTGTTCCTGCCGTTCAATCCGCTGGGCATGGTCGTGCTGATCGGCGCCGGCTACCTGATCGCCAATGCCCTTGGCCGGCCGGAGGACGCGGTCACCACCGGCATCACCATTGCCGTCGTCATGGTCGTCGGCGGACTGGAACCGGCGACCGCCCAGACCGAGCCGCTGTTTCGTCTGTTCGATACGCTTGTCGGGTCAGCCGTTGCCATCGCCATCGCTTGGAGCTTCGCCCGCTTTGCCCGTGCATGAGGCTGGAAGGGCGTGGATCACCAGGACAAGCCCGCCGTCCCTCACTCCCCCTCCAGCCGCTCCGCGATGAACCCCTCCGGGTCGGCCCAGAATTCCCGCATGAGGCGGAAGTGGTCGGTGTCCTCGACCGAGACCGGCGCCAGGCCGCCGCGCGTGAGCTGGAGCAGCTGCGCCTGCGGATAGGCCATCAGCATCGGCGCGTGCGTCGCCATGATGACCTGGACGATGCCCGACTGCTCGATCCGTCTCAGTAGCTTCAGGAATGCGACCTGCCGCGAGGGCGAGAGCGCCGCTTCGGGCTCGTCAAAGATGAACAGGCCCTGCCGGTGGCAGCGCTCCGCGAAGAAGCGGAGGAACCCTTCCCCGTGCGAATGCGAGAGGAAGTCCGGCGGCGGTCCGCCGAAGGGCTCCTGCGCCGCCTCGTCGAGATAGCGGGCGACCGAGAAGAAGCTTTCCGCGCGGAAGAACCAGCCGTTGGTGAGCTTGGGCAGCCAGGCGGCGCGGAGCGCCTTGCCCAGTGACGCGCCGGTCGTCTCCAGCGCGTTGGCGTGATCCACCGGCCGATAGCCCTTGCCGCCGCCCGCCTGGTCGAATCCGGCGAGGTCGGCGATCGCTTCCAGCAGCGTCGATTTGCCGGTGCCGTTCTCGCCAACGATGATCGTGATCGACCGGTCGAAGGCGAGCGCGAAATCCTCGCCGAGGAACGGCAGCGAGAAGGGATAGGGCCTCGCCTCCGGCACCTTGTCCACGTCGAGCCATACCCGCTTCAGATAGGGTGCGCGGAGATTGATCGGTCGCTTGCGTCCATAGGCCATACGGCGAGTCAGCCCGCGCCGTCGGTCGTGTCAAGGCGCGCCGCGCCCGCCGCATACTCCCCTCCCGCCCCCGCGTGAGCGCGGGGAGAGCCTGCCCCGACCCGATCGGGGGGGTGGCGAGGCCAAGGGCCGAGCCGGGTGGGGGCAACACGAACGATCCGAGGATGGAATAGCAACCCGCACCCCGCATGAAGCGAAGCCCGTAGGGCGGAATAACGCAGCGTATTCCGCCACTCTTCGGACCGGGCCGACGCCACGGCGGGTTGAGTCCTTCGGCCAACCCGCCCCACGATCGCTCTTGCCGCCGCTCCCCGAGATCACCCTCTTGGCCAACGCCTTGAGGTGCTATCCGGCATGCCACGCGCGGCCGCCCGCTTCGTCGCGGCGTGCAGGCGGTCGGCCCCGCTTCATGCCAGGGCGCCGAGCCTAGTTTCGGCGCGGCGGCGGATTGCCGGGCCGCTTTGGCGGGGCGCTCGCCTGCCTCCCACCACCGCTCGGCCGCGGTCCGCTGATCACGCTGACGGCCGACTGCGACCAGGAACCTCGCAGGCAGCCGATGCTGTAGGGAAAATCGAGGGTGGCGACGTAGTGGTACATCTTCACCTTCTTCCCGTCCCATTCCACTTCGCTGGTGCGCCCGTGGCAGGCGTCGAGATCCGCCGAGGAAAGCGCGTGCCCGTTCTCGTCGCGCGGCCCGTAGATTCCGAAACCGTCGATGGCGTAGCCGATGAGCTTCGACGGGCCGGAGGCCGAATCGAGCTCCTTCAGGGCGCAATTGCTGACGTTGTGATTATGGTAGACGCCGCCCGCCTGCGGGTGGCCTTGGCAGGCGTCCTGGGTCTCGTGAGCGACCGCGTCGCGGCCGGGCTCGTCAAGCGAGTCGAACAGCGCCACACCGGTGAGCAGCACGCCGACCGCGTTCGGCACACAGCTTGGCTGGGCCGCAAGCTTCGGCTCAAGCGGCAGGGAAATCTGCATGGACTGCTTCTTGATCGAATTCGGGTTGTGGTCGTAGCGGTAGGCATCGTCCGCGCGTGAGATCGGAAACGTGCCGGTCGGATAGTCGGGCAGGTCGTCCCACGTGATGATGCGCCGGTTGCCCTTGATGGCGATCTTGAAGCTGTGCTGCTTCCAACTGACCGAGCCATCGACCACCGCCTTGGCGGTGAGGTTGTAGGTGCCATCGGCCTTGTCGATCCACGGCCCGTCGACCTGCGCACCGGCGCGGCTGTTCGGGTTCGTATGGCAGGCCCAAAGGTAACCGACCTTCGGGCTGGTCGAGAGCTTGCCGTCACCGAGCGGCAGCTTGGTTGGGTCGAGTTCGTGAGCAAACACGGCACTGGTAGCCAGCGCCGCGACCGCAAAGATTGCGATGCGCATGTTTTCCTTCCCCTTTTCGCGGGCCGCGGCCAGCGACCTTCAATAGCGTAACGGGAGCGGGGGAGATGAACTACGCATTGCCTTCGCCAGACACGAAAGAATGCAAATTTTTTCCTGTGAATACGCGCATTGCGCGACGAATTACCACAATTCATCGGTCGAGCAACATCTGCGTTCCAGGACCGCGGGGCCCCGTCCTGCCTATGAAAGTCCCCGCGCGGGCTGAACAAGCCTGTAGTCCGTACGGCGGAATGGCGAAGCGTATTCCGCCGACTTCGACCGCTCGAACGCTCTGGCGCGTCACGCCTGCGGCCAGCCCGCCACCGGATAAGCTGCCCTCACCCCAACCACTTCTTCTCCACCCGGCAGGCCACCGAGTAGGCCGGGTTGAAGACGTTGGCGATGTCGTAGCGCACGACCTGCCCGAGCAGGTGGCTGGCGGCGGCCGCGTCGAGACCGAAGTCGCTGGCGAGCCAGGCGAGCATCTCCGTCGTCGCGTGTTGCAGCGCCTGGTCGAGCGGCCGGGCATTGCCGATCGCGAAGATCGCGTCCGCCGTCTCGCCGCGCGGCCAGCCGATCGTCCGCCCCTTCGCGATCCGCACGGTGAATTCCACCGCGCAGGAAGTCTCGATCCCCGTCCCGACGATCTCGCCGTCGCCCTGGCAGGCGTGGCAATCGCCGAGGAAGAACAGCGCGCCCGGCGCCGCCACCGGAAAGTGCACCACAGTGCCGGGCCCGAACAGCCGGTAGTCCATGTTGCCGCCATGCGGCCCGCTGGTCGCGGTCGAGATCGCCTCGCCGCCCGCCGGCGCCACGCCAAAGCAGCCGATCATGGGCGCGAGCGGCACCGACCATTCGCGCAACGCCTCCGGCGGTTCGGCAAGCCGCGCCCGCCCGCCCGCGTCGGCGTCGATGGTCCAGATGTGGCGTGTACGCTCCGGCATCGCCGCCACCGCGCCGGGATCGATCACGTTGGGCGCCACCGGCGTGAACGTCCAGCCGGTGTCGCGGGTCATCGTCATGCGGTCGATACTGACCGTCAACGTGTCGCCGGGCTCCGCCCCGGTCACGAAGAACGGCCCGGTCATCGGGTTCGGCCGTGACGCCACCGTCTTGCCGTGCCGATCGATTCCCCACGCATCGACGGTGTGCGCGACCACCGTATCGCCGTCGGCGATGGTCAGCGCCGGCTCGGCCGTGCCGAGGGTGTTGTGGAAACGGATCGGGTCGAATTCATGCCGCGCCATGGCGTAATGCTCCTTCTTGTGCGAGCCGCCATCATGCCCGCTTCCGCGATCCTGTAGAAGCGCACGCGCCCCAATGGCCTTCCCGCCCGTCTGCCGCAACCTGCTCTGGCCCGATGGCGCCCGAATCGCGGCCGCCCTCGCAAGGGCGCGCGAATTTCGATCCCCGATCGGGTCGGGGACAGGCTCTCCCCTCGGGTGGCGAGGCCGATTGGCCGAGCCGGGTGGGGGATAGGAAAATACTTATCCCCCTCTCCCGAACCGCCCCCATATTGGTTCGCATCCTCGCTCAATGAGGGGGCGCCGTCCGGAGGCGTTCGTTCGGTGGAGCGGGGTGCGGTGTCCGTCCTGATGTTTCGCAAACAGAAGGGCGGAGCTCGGAACCCCGTCGACGGAGGCCACAAGCCTCCGTGCGCTGAAGCCCTGAAATGGTGCAGCGCTAAAGGCGGGCAGAGGTCAGCCGCGGTGAGACCGGCCCGGGAAATCGAGGCCCCGGCACCGCGGTGGTTTCGGGCGGCCGACGTGCCAGCCCTGCCTCTGCCGGCCCAGACGGACCGGAACGCGTAAATCCCGCGGCGGGCGCTCGGTGAGCGCCACCACTGGACTACCCGACGCGGCACTCATCGAGCGCCCGCCACCCCCTCGTCACAAGAGGCGAGGAGCGCCGCAAGGCGCGACAGGCAAGTGAGAAATGTTCATGGCCCGGTGTTGATGGCGCGCGGGAACGAAGATTTGTGTCCCGGGCGTGACGGCGGCACGCCGACGGCGCGGAGCGGCCGCTGCGCCGCGTCCCGCGAAACGGAACACCCAAGCCCCTGCCCGCGATCACCCATTGCGCTTGGTCCTTGCGCCACCCATGTGTGGAGGGTTCCAGATTTGCTCTGCCTTGCTGCAGCTAGCCTTTATCGGCCCTTCCTCAAGTCAACGCGAAACTCGGATACGACGGCCGGCGAATGATCGCCGGCCGCACTGACGCGTTGCTGCGTTACACCAGAAGGAAGTAAGCCAAATGGCTAATGGTACCGTGAAATTCTTCAATACCCAGAAGGGCTTCGGCTTCATCGAGCCGACCGATGGCTCCAAGGACGTGTTCGTCCATATCTCCGCCGTCGAGAGCGCCGGCATGACCACGCTCAACGAAGGCCAGAAGCTCAGCTACGATGTGGTCAACGAGCGCGGCAAGAACGCCGCCGCCAACCTGCAGAACCTCTGACCCGAGCGTTCTGGTCGCATAGCCTGAAGAGCCCGGCGCCAACGCGCCGGGCTCTTTTGATTCGGCGATGCCGCATCCTCCCTGAATGCCTCTCCCGAGCCGGGGGTTGGCAAGGTTGAGCGCCGCCGCCGGTTCGTGCACCTCCCTCATTGCATTTTGGGCCGCCGGCGCCTATATGCACCGCGTTCCAGATTTGCTCTGCCTTGCTGCAGCTACCCCCGGTGGGGGCTTCCTCAGGTCAACGCGAAGCTCGGATACGACGGTGGGCGTGGTCGCCTGCCACATCGACGCGTTATTGCGTTTCAACACAAGGAAGTGTGCCACATGGCTACTGGTACCGTGAAATTCTTCAATACCCAGAAGGGCTTCGGCTTCATCGAGCCGTCCGACGGCGGCAAGGACGTGTTCGTCCACATCTCCGCGGTCGAGCGTGCCGGCATGAGCACCCTGCGCGAGGGTCAGAAGCTCAGCTACGACGTGGTGACCGAGCGCGGCAAGACCAACGCCGCCAATCTCCAGGAAGCCTGATCGTCTATTCAGTCCGAACGGACTGATGAGCCCGGCGCCCCTCGCGCCGGGCTTTTTTGTGGCGCCGTCCGGCGCATGAAGGCCGGCCGCAGTCCTGCCACTTAATGGAACGTTAGGCGCTCGGGGACAGACTCCCGGGCATGGCACAGCTTCTCAATCTCGGCGGCATGGTCGTCGGCGCTGTTGGCATATTCATCGGCTTCTACGTCCTTTCGACCGCTCCTCTCACCGCACTGGCAATTGTCACCGGCACCTGCGTCGGGGTCGTCGGCGTGCTCGCCTTCCTTCGCCACGTCGTCTTCCATCGCGCCGATGCCGCCCGCATGGGCTGGCAGACCGACCGGCCCGACTGGCAGTTCGAGGTCGGCTTCGCCAACCTGGCCTTCGGCCTGCCCGGCCTTGTCGTCGCGCTCTGGCTTCCGAGCTACCCGGCCTTCTTCGTCCTGCTGCTGGGCTACGCCCTCTACCTTGCCCAGGCCGCGGTGCTTCACCTCTACCGCTACCTGACCGACGATCTGGAAGGAGGAGGTTCACCGGGCGAGCGGCGAACACCTTGGAAAATACTTATCCCCGCCTCCTGACCTCATGAGATGATGCGTTCTTCCCAGGAGGCGTGCCCCATGGACATCGGCTTTCTCGTCTTCCCGCGCGTCCAGCAACTCGATCTCACCGGCCCCTACGAGGTGCTCGCCTCGTGGCGCGAGGCGCGGGTACGGCTGGTGGCCAAGAGTCTCGATCCGGTCGCCTCGGCGACGGGGTTGAAGCTCACGCCGGATGTGACCTTCGCCGCCTGCCCGCAGCTTGACGTCATCTGCGTTCCGGGCGGCGACGGCATCAATCCGCTGCTCTCCGACGCGGAGACGCTCGCCTTCCTGCGCCGCCAGGCGGCGGGCGCGCGCTACGTCACCTCGGTGTGCACCGGCGCCCTCGTCCTCGGTGCCGCCGGTCTTCTCAAGGGCAAGCGCGCCACCACCTACTGGGCCTCGCACCACTTCCTCGCCGCCTTCGGCGCCATCCCCGTCGAGGCGCGCTTCGTGCGCGACGGCAATCTGATGACCGGCGGCGGCGTGACCGCAGGCATCGACTTTGCCCTGGCGCTGGTGGCTGAGCTTGCCGGTCCGGCGGTGGCTGAGGCGATCCAGCTCGGCCTCGAATATGCGCCGGCTCCGCCCTTCGATGCGGGCCGGCCCGACACGGCACCGCCGGACGTGCTCGCCAAGGTGCGCGAGCGCACCGCAGCCGGCCTCGCAGAACGCGCGCGCCTGGTCGCCGAGGCGGCCGCGCGGCTCGGGGCCGAGTCCTGAGCCGTGTCCCGGGCGCACCGCAGCACGTCAGTGGTGCGGTGCTGAACCGGGACCCACGCGGCCCCGGATCTGCGGTGCACCGTTTCACGCTGCACCGCGTCCGGGGAACGGTCCTCAGAACTGGCGGAAGCGATCGGAGACGTTGAAGCGCAGGATGTCGGTGATGAGGTCGAGGCGCGGGTCCGGCGGCCACGGCCCCAGCCCGCGCATGATCTCGGCCATGGCGCGCCGGCTCGCCGCGATGTCCGCCTCGATGAAGAAGCTGTTGCGCAGCAGGATCGACACCGCCTCCGATGCGCTCTGCCGGGCGATGGTCGAGCGCGCGTCGATGGCGACGCTGGAAAGGAAGGGAAAGAGCACGCCCGCCTTGAGGCGGCCGGCCCGGACTTCCTCGCGGAGTTGCAGATCCACCGGGCGGGGCGGCCCGGCAGCCAATGCCTGGCCGAGGTATTCCACCACGCGGCCGAGCGAACGTGGGTTGACGAAGTAGGAGGCCATCACCGCGAAATCGACCTCCGCAAGGTCGACCAGCGACAGCGATGGCGGCCGCCCCGGTCCGGTGTTGCGATCGAAGAGCCCTTTCAACGTGCGGATGAGCCCCAGATCGCCCGGCACCATGATGTCCGTGAAGACGATGTCGAACGGCTCCATCAGCCCGCCCGCGATGACCGACTGCATGGCCGGACCGAACGGTTGCGCGAGGATCGCGTCGTCCTCCAGCACGTGGACGAAGCTGCCGTCCGGAGTCAGACCGGCGAGGAGGTCGTGATGCGAGCGGAAGCAGCCGTATTCGCCCGGATTAAGGTGGCAAGTGGCCGGCCTCCCCTCCCCGGTCCGAGCGCAAAAGCGCTGGTAGAGCCCGGTCAGTTCGGCGCGCGCCAGCGTCGTTTCGATCGCTGCCCGGCGCTCGGGCGAGGTGTCGAGATTGATGTAGTAGCCGCGCCAGGGTGCCGGCATGGAGTGTCTCCCGCCGGCCCCCGTGCGACCGGCCTCCTAGAGAAGTGGCTCCTCATAGCGCGGGGCGCCGTCGACCAGCAACCGCTTGAGCGCGGCGCGGCCATCGGCGCCGAGGGCCACGTCGACGGCGAGGTGCTGGCCATTGCGCAGCTTCTCCAGATCCCGGCCGGTGCCCTCGGGCACGAAGAACTGCTCGATGTTGTAATTGACGACGTAAGTCTGGCAGGTGTCCGCGCAACTCGCCTCACCCCTCAGGATGGTCTCGACGGAGCCCCTGATCCAGGTGCCGCTCGCCGGTGGTGCGTGGGTGATCGCCGTCGCCTTCCAGGCCCCGTCGACCTCAGCCAAGGTCACATAGATCGCGTCGCCGGCAGCGAACGCGTTGTCGCCGTCGAGCTGGACGTTGTCGAGCCGGGAGATGTCGTAGGAGAGCACGATATAGTCGCCGCGCAACAGGTCGCGTGGGTCGACTGGCACCACGGCGAGGCGCACCTCGTGGCCGTTCTTGAGCAGCAGCGCGCGGTCGGCGATCAGCCAACCGACCAGCCCCGCCTGCAGCAGGAAGGCGATGGCGAGCGCCACGCCATAGGGAACCCACCGTTTCATGGTGCGACCTCCGGCGCGGGCGCGGGCGTGCTCACGCCTTGTTTGGCGAGATGGCGATCGAGGCGAAAGAGGCCCCAGGCGAGCACGATGAAGAGGATGCCGCCGAGCAGGAAGGCGACGGCGGTGTTCATCAGCGAGCCGAAGGTGACGGCGTAGAGGTAGACCACCTCGATGCCCAGCGCGACGAGGCCGGTCGACTTGGTGGCGCCACCGAGACCGGCCTGGCCGGTCTGACCGAGATTGACCACCCACAGGGCTGCGACGATCACCAAGGCGCCAGCGGCGGCACGGCCCCACAGCTCTGCGCTCGGCACGTTGAGGGCATAGAGGATCGCCGCAATGCCGATCAGCGCCACCGCCCCCGCATCGAGCGCAGTGAGGCTCTTGCGCACCGCCGCCAAGGCCGCCAGGGCAACCGCAACCGCGGTGAGGACGATGGAAAGCATGGTCAGCGTGGTTTCTCCGACCGAGGGCTGGCCAAGGGCCTGCTCCCCGCTGAGCGTAATGAGGATGGCGACCAGTGCCGGCCACAGCATGTCGCGGCCGAGCGCGGCAATGCGCTCATTGCCGAGGCTCGCCAGCGCTGCACCCAGCGCGAACAACAGCAGCGCGGCAGTGACGGCCAGCGTGATGCCGCCGACGAATGACCAGTCGTAGTGGTCGCCGGCAGCGGCGATGGCAATGGCCAGCCAGTAGAGGAAGGCCAGCACCGACAGCAGGCGGTCGTTGCGGGAACTGATCACCGTGGCGATGGCGGCGCCGACCACGATCGGCACGAGGCCCAGCCAATGGGGAGGCACGGTGATGCCGACGTCGACGGTGACGATGTAGGTCCACAAGCCGCCGCCAACGAGGCCAAGCGCGGTCAGGGTCGGTGAACCGGTCAGTGCCGCGGCGGCGAAGGTGCCGATCAGCCACAGAACGACCGCGTCGGCAAACTCGCCGCTGAGATGATAGCTCTGGCCGACCAGCGCGATGGTCGCGGCGAAGACAAGGCCGGCGATGAGCAGGGCGACCTCGGAGAATACGCGGAGGTTGCGCCGGTTGAGCATGCCGGCGGCGCCATAGGCCAGCGCCAGGGCCGCGGCCAGCAGGCCGAGCCGTCCCAGACGCGGGATCTCCTGCCAGTTGGCGCTGACGAAGGCGATGACGCCAAGGCCGACGAGCAGGCCGCCCAACATGCCGACCACCGTGGCGAGCCCGAAGGCCGCCCGTCCGGTCGGCAGAAGCGCGAGGATCGCGGTGGCGCCGTCGGGCGTCACCCAGCCGGCGTCCCGCCATTTCGGCAGGTCGACGGCAAGGCGCTTGCGGTAGGCACGGTCGAGCATGCTGGTCTCCGGAATGGGGCAGCGTCCTTATCCGCGCCGCCGGCCCGCCGGGAAGTGTCCAAGATCACAGCGCCTGCGTCGACCGGCGGTGGGAGCTTTCCCCGGCGAGCATGGCATTTTTGCGGTGCAGCGGCGGATCGCTGGTGTTCCGACCGCCACACTGGCAGCATGCGCGCCAGGGAGTTGTTCCGATGTTCGACTATCTCTTGAATGCCCTGGTCACGCTGCTGGTCACCGTCGATCCGGTTGGCCTCGCGCCGGTCTTCGTCGTGCTCACCACCGGCATGGCCGGCAGCGCCCGGCGGC